>CAZGEC010000005.1:0-71457 GCA_964524645.1 uncultured Fibrobacteraceae bacterium
GTGGCGTCGCGCTCGAAGAAGGGATCGGCCCGGTTCATCGGCACGGTCAGCTTGGGCAGGTAGCTAGCGGCCTGGGCGTAGCTCTGGGGGTAGGGCCAGGGCCAGGCGGTCGCCATCACCGAGTGGAAGGTGATGTTGCCGATCTGGTTGTACTGGATCTGGTGGACGTGCCCGTAGAGCACGGTCACCTTGTCGAACGGCTTCAGCAGGGCCTGCACCTGCTCGGCGTCCTCCGTCCAGAAGTTCCAACCCTTGTAGATCTTCTGGATCGGCGAGTGCGAGACGACGACGACCGGCGTGTCCTTCTTGACCTTCGCCAGGTCCTTGCGCAGCCATTCGCGCTGCTTCTCGCCCACCATGAAGGGCGAGCCGTTCGGGTTGTCCAGGCCGGCCATCTCCACCATGCGCTGCTCGGCCGTGGGCCAGCGGTTGTGGGTCCAGTCGTCGTAGGTGAGGACGCTGTTCAGGACCACGAAGTGCACGCCCTTGTGGTCGAAGCTGTAATAGTGGGGGCCGAACAGCTCCGACCAGTACTTTCCCAGGTCCAGGTAGTAGTCGTGCTCACCGAGCACGTAGTGGGTCTTGTACCGCAGGGCCGACATGATCTCGGCTCCATGGTCCAGCTCGGCCTTCGAACCGAGCTGGGCGAGATCGCCACCGAAGAGGACGAAGTCCGGCTCCGGTGAGAGCAGGTTCGCCTCGGCCACGGCGCGGATGAGGCCGCGGTCCCAGTTGCGCACGAACTGCTTGCCGGCGATGTGCTGGATGTGGGCGTCGGAGATGTAGGCGAACGTGAAATCGCGGCGGTCGTCGGCGAAGGCCAGCTCGACCATGCTCACGGGCAGGCTGCCGGCCGCCACGAGCACGCCCGCGGCCTTCAGGAAATCCCGGCGGTTGATACGGCTCCCGGATTCGGCCATGGTCTTCTCCTCTCACTCTTGACCGGACTTGGCGGCGAGGTCGGCGTACTCGGGACTGGTGAGCGCCTCCATGAAGGCGACGAGGTCGTCGATCTGCTGGTCGCTGAGGTTCAGCGGGCGGATGCCGCCGCTGAGGAAATCGTTGACGCGGTCGTCCTTCTCGGTGACGCCGCCGTTGTTGTAGTGCACGACCACGTCGCGGAGCGTCTTCAGGCTGCCGTCGTGCATGTAGGGCGCTGTCGCGGCGACGTTGCGCAAGGTCGGCGTCTTGAAGGCCCCCAGCCCGTCGAAAACGTGCGTGACGGCGAAGCGACCCAGCTCCGACGTCTTCTTGTTCGTGAGCACCGTGATGTCGACCTCGGTGTTCGTCAGCTCGGCCCGCACGAACTCGCGCGCCAGCTCCGGCACGTCCTCCTGGACGTCGTTGATGCCCACGCCGATGTTGTGGAAGCGATTGTCGGTGAACAGAGCCTGGGTCTGCTCGATCGTGTGGCAGGACACGCAGCGCCCCTCGTTGATGAAGAGCGCGTAGCCCCGCTTTTGGGCCGCGGTCATGGCCCCTTCTTCTCCGCCGAAGTACCAGCGATCGAAGGGGGTGTCGCCCAGGACCTGGTCGCGCTCGAAGGAGGCGATGGCCTGCGTCACCTCTTTCATGGTGATCGCCTCGCCCGTCTTGCCGAACACGTCCTTGAACGCGCCGAGGTACTCCGGATCCTTGCGGATCACCGCGAGGATCGGCTCGTGATCCGACAGGCCCATCTCCACGGGGTTGATGAAGGGATGCAGGGACTGGTCCTCCAGCGAGGGCGAACGACCGTCCCAGAACATCGTCTTCATGTAGACCGCGTTCAGGACCGTGGGAGCGTTGCGCGTCCCGGTCAGCTTGTTGATCCCCTCGGAGACCGACAACGGGCTGTCGGTGAAGGCCTTCTCCTTCTCGTGGCAGGTCGCGCAGCTGACCTCGCCGGTGGTGCTGAAGCGCTTATCGTGGAAGAGCTTGTCGCCGAGGGCGATCTTGGCGGGCGTCTGCGGATTGTCGGCCGGTATGGGGACCGGCGGCAGTCCGAGGGGCGCGCCCTGATCCCGGGAAGGACCACCTTGCGCCATGATCGCGCCGCAGAGCACCCCGCCGAGGAGGAGCGCGGCTACCAGATGAATCCTCATGCCGTCACCTCGCTTTCCGGATCGGAAATGCTGCGGGCCGCCCAATCGGCCCGGCATTCCAGGAAGAACCAGTTTCTCGTGCAGCAGTGGACTCTATGGTTCATCGCGGCACTGCTTGCAGATGCCGCGCAGCTCGACTCGCAGATCGACGACCTCGAAGCCGAAGGCCGAGGTATCGGGGAACCGGAGTGCATCGAGGTGCTCGTCCTGGAAGTCGATGACCTTGTTGCAGCGGGTGCACATGAGGTGGTGGTGGATTCCCGTGTGGGGATCGTAGCGCGTGACGCTGCCGGGATGGCACAGCTTCGCGATCATCCCCATCTGCACCAGGGTTTCGAGGGTCCGGTGGACGGTGGCCCGGGAGATCCCGCGATGCCGCGCGCTCACGGCCCGGAAGATCTGCTCGGCCGCGGGGTGATCGTCCCGCTCCAGCACGGCCTCGAGAACGGCATGGCGCTGGACCGTGCAGGGGATGCCTCGCTCCTGGCACAGCCTCTCGAACTCGTTGAGACGCAATCGCTTGGCGTTCTCATCCACGCAGGGTGATCTCCTGTGATATAGGTTGCTGAATGCGACTCTATCTCATCTAGGACTGAAGGTCAACAAGTACTCGACAGGTCCCTCCGCTTGCTGCTGCACCCTCCCTCGCGCGGATGCGCTACTGCTCCACGGGATAAGGCGGATGCTGCGGCCAGGGCCGCGGCTCCTCGGCGATCTTCTGCTGCAGGTACTCGACCGCCTTCAGGAGCTGGGCGTCCTCGCCCCGGTAGGCGGCGCTGTTGTCCAGCTCGACGACGATGTCCGGCTCCACGCCCACGCCCTCGATGATCCAGCGGCCGTCCGGGCTGTAGATGCGGTAGTCGGGCGCCGTGAGGCCGCCGCCGTCGATCGTGGGGATGAACATGGACACGCCCACCAGGCCGCCCCAGGTGCGCGTGCCGATCACCGGTCCCATGCCCCGCCAGCGGAAGACGTTGGGCAACTCGTCGCCGCCCGAACCGGCCTGTCGGTTCGTGAGGCAGGCCATGTGGGCGCGGGTGGCCACGCTGGGGCCGGTCTGGTCGTGGCTGTAGCGACGCGTCCAGTAGCTGTGGATCTTGCGGTCCAGGCGTTCGAGGAAGATGTCCGGATCGAGGCCGCCGTTGTTGTAGCGGCCGTCCACGATCAGGCCCTGCTTGCGCGTCTGGCCGTAGAACTGGCGGCCGAACTCGCGCGCCGACCCGAGGTAGGTGTCGGGCAGATGCAGGTAGCCGATCTCCCCGTGCGAAAGCTCGTCCACGCGTCGGCGGTTCGTCTCGACCCAGTCCAGGTAGCGCAGCGTGGATTCGTCGCGCAGGGGCACGACCACGACGTCGCGCGCGCCCTTTTCCGTCGGCTTGTCGTTCACCGTGAGGGTGACCTGCCGGCCCGCGGTGTTCACGAAGTAGCTGTACAGGTTGCGCTCGGCAGTCACCGGCACGCCGCTCACGGCCAGCAGGTACTCGCCCTCGCGCACGGTCCGCCCGGGCTGCACGAGGGGCGGCAGCACCTCGTTGGTCCACTCGGGCGTGCGCAGGATATGCCGGATGCGCCAGCGGCCGTCGGCCGGTTCCCAGTCCGCCCCCAGCAAGCCCACGTCGATCTGCTCGGCCTGGCGGCGGCGATCACCTCCGTACACGTAGGTGTGGGAGGTGCTCAGCTCCCCGATCAGCTCGCCGATGACGAATTGCACATCCTGGCGGCAGGTGGCTCGCTCCAGCAGCCGGCCGTACTTCTCGCGCATGGCCGGCCAGTCGAGACCGTGCATGTGGGGCTCGTAATAAAAGTCGCGTTCGAAGCGCCAGGCGTCGTCGAAGATCTGGCGCCATTCCCGCCGGGGATCGATGGTCATCTGGAGGCCGGAGAGATCGAGGGCCCGGCCGGTGGTGTCGTGTGGGCAGGCCGCGAGCAAGCCAAGCTCGCCGTCCCCCTTATGGTAGAGGAGGTGCGAGCCGTCCGCCGAGAGGGCGTAGTCGCGGATGCCGGCGATCACCAGGCGCGGCTTGCGCTCGTCGAGGTCGAAGGCGTGCAGGCCCATGGGCGGCGGACTGCGGAACTCGAAGCGGTTGAAGTCGCCCTCGTCCGCGTCCAGGTAGAAGAGCACCCCGTCGCCCGCGGCCAGCTGCCGGTAGTTGCCCGGCGGCAGCGGGAGGTGCTCGATGCGCCGGCCCAGCCCCTCCCAGTCGATCCGGACCTTCACCGCGGCGGTCTTCACGCCCTTGTCCTGCTCGTTCTTTTCCGATTTCTTCTTGCCCTTGCTGCCGCCGTCCGTGGCAGGCTCCTCGTCGCTCTGCAAGGGCAGCAGCGCGGGACCGTGCGCGCGCAAGGTCAGGGCGTAGATTCCGGTGCTCTTCTTGTAGACCATCTCCCACGCGAAGTCGCTGAAGGTGGGATCGAAGCGGCGGTCGGAGGCGAAGAGGAGGTGCTCCCCGTCCCGCGAGAACACGGGGTCGAAGTCGTGGTAGAAGCCGTCGCTCACCAGGTGGCTCTCGCCCTGCGCGAGGTCGTGGACGTGAAGCTGGTAGAGCTGGTTGGCGTCCATCTTGGAGTAGGCGATGAAGCGGCTGTCGGGGGACCAGCAGTAGTCGTAGATCGGCTTGACGTCCAGCGAGACGTCGATGTTCTCGTACTCGGCCCGGTCCACCTCGGTCAGCCTGCCGCTCGACACGTCCAGGACCCACAGGCGCAGGGCCTGGTCGGTGAAGGCCAGGTGCTTGCCGTCGGGTGACCACTTCAGGGTGTGGCGGTAGCCGTCGTGGAAGTCGGTCAGGCGCCGTGGCTGCTCGCGGCCCCGCGGATCGACCACGTAGATCTGGTACTCCCCGTCCCGGTCGGAGATGAAGGCCACCTGGCCGCCGTCCGGCGACCAGACGGCGTCCTGGTCCCGGGCGCCGCAGTCCTGGCTGAGGTCGCGCGTCGCGCCGTGCTCGGCCGGGACGCTGAACACCTCGCCGCGCGCCACCACCAGGACGCGCTGGCCGCCGGGGGAGACGGCGGCGCCAGTGACGAACTCGTGGACATCCTTCAGGTAAGGCCGCGCCTCGGGGGCGTCGCTGCGCACCTCGATGGGGATGCGCGCGCTGTGCCCGCTGGCCGGGTCCAGCAGCCAGAGATCACCGCCCAGTTCGTACACGATCCGGCCGCCGTCGGCGCTAGGGCGGCGCACGTCGTACTCCGTGTGATGCGTGATCTGCTCGCTGCTACCCGTCGCCGGGTCGAGCGCGTAGATGTTCAGCGTTCCGTCGCGGTCGGAGCTGAAGTAGATCCGGTCGCCGATCCACATGGGGAGGCGATCGGTGCCGGGAAAGTCCGTGAGCCGGCGGTCCTCGCCGGTCCGGAAGTCGTGCAGATAGATGTCCTGGGCCATGCCGCCCCGGTACCGCTTCCAGGTGCGGAACTCGCGGCTCATCTTGTTGTAGGCGAGCTGCTCGCCGTCGACGGAGAAATCACCCTGGGCCGCCTCGAAGAGCGGGACTTCCTCCAGCCCCGACCCATCGGGATTCACCATGAAGAGGCGCTCGGCGCGGCTGAGGCTGTACCGGGCGGAGCTGAAGACGATCTTGCCGGAGGCGGGCTGCCAGCCCACCACCTCGTCCGGCCCCGGATGATAGGTCAGGCGGGTGATGTTCCCGCCGCCGGCGTCCATCACGTAGACGTCGGTGTTCCCGTCGTACTGGCCCGTGAAGGCGATGCGGCGGCCGTCCGGCGAGAACTTCGGGAAGCGCTCCTCGCCGTCGTTGATGGTCAGCCGGACGGCCACGCCACCGGCCGCCGGCGCCTGCCAGATGTCCTCGCCGCACACGAACACGACGGTGTCGCCGTGCACGTCGGGAAAGCGCAGCAGGCAGCCGCCGGCGGGGGTGGTGGCTGGCGCGGCGGCCGGCGCGGGGGGTGCGGCGCCGGACAGGAGCAGCAGGCCGGCCAGCAGCGCGGTGCCGGTCAGGAACGAACGGATGGGGCCGAAGGCGCCTCGACGGGACATGTCAAGCTCCTCGCAAGGGCCAGGACGGAAGGTCCGGGCAGGGGAAACGGGCTGAAGCGGGCGGCTCGGGAGGCCGGCCCGTGGGGCCGATCCGAATTTAAACTTGCGCCTGCGACAGGGCAAGGTTCCCCGGCGGCCTGTGTCGCGCTCGAGCTGGGGCAAGGCAGCGAGGCGCCGATCCACATCGCCTCAGGCCTGATCGCCGGCGTCGTCGCCCTCTGCCTGATCGTCGTGCTATGATCGCGGCGGGCGGCCCGGTGAGGCCCGTCGCTCGTGGCGCGGGCCCGCACGGCTGGCCGTTCGCACGGACTTCGGCTATACCCTGTACGTAAGGTTTCGCGGACCCGTCGACCGCACGGCCGACGGGAAGAACAGGAGGGGAAGCGCCTTGGACCATCCGGCCCGCTTGCTGATGTCCGAGTACGAGACCCACGATGTCAAGCGCCTCATCGTGAGCAAACCCGCCGGCCTGCAGTACCAGCCCGGCCAGGGCGTCGCCGTGGCCATCGACCGGGAAGGCTGGCGCGAAAACAGCCACCCCTTCACGCCGACCTCGCATACCGACGACGAGGTCCTGGAGTTTCTCATCAAGAGATACCCGGGCCACGACAACGTGACGACCCGCCTGCACGCCTTGCGCGCGGGTGACGGGCTCCTGGTGTCCGAGCCCTTCGGCCAGCTCACCTATCGGGGTCCCGGCGTCTTCATCGCCGGCGGAGCGGGCGTGACGCCCTTCATCGCCATCCTGCGCGAACTGGCGCGGCGGGGAGCGCTCGCGGAGCAGATGCTGATCTGCTCCCACAAGACGCCGGACGACATCATCTGCGAGCGGGAGCTGCGCAACGCCCTGGGCCCGCGCTTCGTCGTGACCTGCACGCGCGGGAGCGGACGGGGCTACGAGGAGCGACGGATCGACCGGGAGTTCCTCGGCGAGTGGATCCCCGATCTCCGCGGGTTCTTCTACATTTGCGGTCCCCCCGCCTTCGACAAGGACGTCAGGGGATATCTCGTCGAGCTCGGGGCCGACGGCGAGAGGATCGTCCGCTAGGCCGACCGCCGGCCTTTCCCTGCCGGCCGTCCGGGTGCGGGAGCAAGATGGTGGCTGGCGGAGCGAAGCACCCACTTGGTTTCTGGCCGGTGACCGCGATCGGGATCGGCGGGATGGTGGGCGGGGGCATCTTCGCCGTTCTGGGCCTGGCGGTCGAGCTGGCCCGCGGCGGCACCCCGGTGGCCTTCGCCCTGGCGGGCGGCGTGGCCCTGATCAGCACCTACTCCTACGTCAAGCTCTCGGTGGCGTTCCCCAGCCAGGGTGGAACCGTCGCCTTCCTGGACCGGGCCTTCGGACCGGGGCTGCTGGCGGGAAGCCTGAACGTCCTGCTGTGGCTCAGCTACATGGTCATGCTCTCCCTCTACGCGTTCGCCTTCGGGAGCTACGGCGCCAGCTTCTTCCCGCCGCAGCTGCAGCCTGTCTGGAAGCACGTCCTGATCAGCGCGAGCATCCTGGGCATCACCGGCCTGAACCTGGCGAGCGCCGAGACCATCGGCCGGGCGGAGACCTGGATCGTCGCCCTGAAGGTGGCCATCCTGCTCCTCTTCGTGGGGGTCGGCATCAAGGGCGTGCAGGTCCGGGATCTCTCTCCGGCGACCTGGTCGCCGCCGCTGCACCTGGTGGCGGGCGGGATGATCATCTTCCTGGCCTACGAGGGGTTCGAGCTCATCGCCAACACGGCCCATGACGTCGGCGCGCCAGGCAGGACTCTGCCCCGAGCCTACTATGCCTCGGTGGGCTTCGTCATCGCTCTCTACATCCTCGTGGCCACGGTCACCGTGGGAACGTTGCCGGTGAGCAAGATCGTCGCGGCGAAGGACTATGCCCTGGCGGAGGCCGCCCGCCCGTTCATGGGCGCCACGGGCTTCACGCTGATCGCGGTGGCCGCCTTGCTGTCCACCGCCTCGGCCATCAACGCCACCCTGTACGGCGCCGTCCGGATGAGCTACACCATCGCCAAGGACGGCGAGCTGCCCGCCATGCTGGAAAAGAAGCTCTGGAACGAGCCCCTGGACGGGTTGCTGATCACGGCCGGCGTCACCCTGCTGATGGCGAACCTCTTCGATCTTTCCAGCATCTCGACCATGGGCAGCGCGGGATTCCTGCTGATCTTCGCGGCGGTGAACCTTGCCGGCGCGAAGCTGGCCCCACAGACGGGCAGCCGCGCCTGGCTGTCGGTGGCGGGGGCCGTAACCTGCCTGGGGGCGCTGCTGGCCCTGGTCTGGCAAACGGCCGTCACGTCGCTCGCCCGCTTGTGGATCCTGGGAATCATGCTGTTCTTGTCGATGGGCATCGAGGCTGCCTATCGCCTGTTCACCGGGCGGGAGATCCGCCTGCCGCACGGGCCGAGCGACCGGAGCGCTGCGGGTGGGCGTAGGGCCAGAAAGGAACGGTCATGAGCGAGAAGATCCTGATTGCCGTGGATGGGTCGGAAACCTCCCTGCAGGCGGTCCGCTACGTCGGGGACATCCTGCGCGATTCCGGTGGTATCGAGGTGACCCTCCTGCACGTGCTCGAGATCCCGCCGGAGCTGCTGGAACACGGCGGCGCGGAGGACTCGGCCAAGGAACACCGGCTCGAGGAGAGCCTGGAAGGCCAGCGCGAAGAGTGGCGGCAGAGCAGTCAGAAGCGGATGGAGGAGGAGTTCTTCGGACCGGCGCGCCAGATCCTGAGGCAGAAGGGGGTCCAGGAGGAATCGGTTCACATCCGCACGAAGCTGACCACGGACATGCCTCATCCCGATGTCGCCATGGCCATCATCCAGGAAGTCGCCAAGGGAGGCCACGGCACCGTCGTTCTCGGCAAGCGTGGCAAGTCCATGCTGCGGGAGTTCGTGTTCGGAAGCGTGGCGTTCAAGGTGATCCACCACGTCCAGAACTGCGCCATCTGGATCGTGGAGTAGGCTGAACCCGGCAGGTGGCCCGTAGCTGCGGAGATCGCGATCATGGACAATTCCCGGCCGACCACGCATGAAAAGGCGTTCCAGGTCAACGTCGATTCACAGAAGCACGGGACGTTCGCCGAGATCGGCGCTGGCCAGGAGGTCGTGCGCTGGTTCTTCCACGTCGGCGGCGCGGCGGGAACGGTGGCCAAGACCATCTCGGCCTACGACATGGCGGTCAGCAACGCGATCTACGGGCCCACCGACCGCTACGTGAGCCGTGAGAGGCTGGTGGCCATGCTGGACCGCGAGTACGGTTCCCTGCTCGAAAACCTCCGCGAGGAGCGCGGGGACGAAACGACGTTCTTCGTCTATGCCAACAGCATGGCGACGAGGAGTTACAGCCGGCATCAGGACGGTCATGGATGGATGGGGATCCGTTTTCAGCACGAACCGCATGGCATCCCCTCGCAGATCCTGATCCATGCGCGCATGATGGACCTGGAGAACGTCCGGGAGCAGGAAGCGGTCGGTATCCTGGGCGTGAACCTCATCCACGGGGCCTTCTACAATCACGATGAACCTGCCACCCTGGTCAAGTCCCTGCTCGACGGCCTGGGCCGGGAGCGGATGGAAGTGGACCTCATCGACTTCGCGGGACCTTGCTTCACGGAGGTCGACAATCGGCTAATGAGCCTCGAGCTGGTCAAGAACGAGCTGACCGACGCGGCCATGTTCACGGCCGACGGCGAGGCGGTCCTGCCCAGCGACGTGCTGTACAAGAAGGCCGCCCTCGTGCACCGCGGCACCTTCCGCCCGATCACCAACTCGACCATGGACATGCTCGAGAGGGCGCGTGCCACCTATCATGAGGCCGGAGAGCAGGGGGAAGACGAGCCGGTCGTGATTCTCGAGATGACACTGCGCAACCTGCTGGCCGGGGACGAGGTCGATCACGCGGACTTCCTGGCGCGAGCCGACACTCTGGGCGTGCTGGGGCACGACGTGGTGATCTCGAATTTCGGCCACTATCACTATGCCGTCACCTACTTGCGACGTCACACCTCGCAGCGGATCATGTTCGTCATGGGGTCTCCGAACCTGAGTGATCTCTTCGAGGAGAAGTACTACTCCGACCTGGCAGGAGGCATTCTCGAGGCCATGGGCCGCCTCTTCAGCGGCAACGTCAAGCTGGCGGTCTACCCGTTCCAGGAGCCGGATTCCTCGCGGGTCACCACGGTCGACAACCTCGAGGTCCCCGAGTCCCTGCACGATCTCTATCGCCACCTCGTCATGAACGGCAAGATCGTGGGGGTCCGGGACGTGCCGGAGGAAAGCCTGCACATGTTCTCGGGAGAGATCCGGGACCTGCTGCAGAAGGGCGATCCGCGCTGGGAAGCCATGGTTCCCGCGCCCGTGGTGTCGATCATCAAGAGCCGTGGTCTGTTCGGCTACTCTGCCCGATAGAATTCCAGTCCCATCCTGATTCGAGCCCGCGGCGGCGGGGCCGCAGCGGCGGCTCGTCCGGTACGGAACTCCGGTGTGCGGCGCGTGTGGCGAAACTCCCGGAAGCGCTTATCCTGGTTACGCAGGCAGGCAGATCGATGATTCCAGGTGGGGATAGGTCGAGATCATGGGAGGATGTCGAGATGTTACGCTTCCGATTGGCAGGGTTTTTCTTCTTGCTCCTGCTGGCAATGGGGCTCGCCTCCTGCGCCACGCGCACGACGCTGGAGACCAACTGGGCGCTGCCGAGCGCCGAAGGGGAGGACTTCACGAAGCTTGCCGTGATCGGGATCTTGAAGAACGAGAAGGAGAGCACGGCGTTCGAGAGCGCCGTGGCCGAGAAGTTCGACAAGCACGGCGTGCAGACCGTTCCCGGCTTCACGTTCATGGAGGGCAAGAAGAAGCTGTCCAAGGAAGAGATGGAGAAGCGGGTGAACAGCACCGGGGCTGATGCTGTCCTGATCTTCAAGGTGATCGCCGTGGATACGTCGAATCATTATGTACCGCCCACCGCGTACATCTCGCCGGACGTGTTCCCCTACGACTGGTGGTGGGACGACGATTACTGGGGATACTACAACCCCTATCCTTACAGCTACTGGGGATACTGGTATCCGGCCATGCAGGTGGTCACCTCGCCCGGCTACTGGGAGACGTCCCAGACCTACGTCGTGGAGAGTTCCCTGTATCGCACCTCGGACCAGAAGCTGGTCTGGACGGGCGTTTCGGACACCTACGATCCGACCAGCCGGGCCGATCTGGCCTCCTCGCTCTCGGGAGTCGTCCTGCGGAAGCTGGAGAAGGTCGGTCTGGTCCGCGGCAAGTGATGCCGGCGGGGCGGAACGCTTCGGGGAGGGGATGGCCGAGGGGAGTCTGCCATGATGAACGCGTCGTACAGTGGTCGCTGGGCACCGCTGCCCTTGCGCCTGGCCCTGGGATACGGGTTCATGTATCACGGCGCGCCCAAGCTGTTCAATGCCGCCTACCATGCCTCGTTCGTCGGCATGCTGCAGGGCATCCACGTGCCGCTGCCGGGAATCGCTGCCTGGGTCGTGGGTCTGGTGGAGTTCCTCGGCGGTCTGGCCCTGATCTTCGGCCTCCTGCGCTTTCCCACCACGATCCTCCTCCTCATCGACATGCTGGTGGCTCTCTTCACCGTGCACCTGAGCCATGGCTTCAGCTTCATGAACATCACGGGAATGACGCCCAGCGGCCCCACCTTCGGCATGCCCGGTTTCGAGGTGAACGTGCTCTACATCGCCGGCCTGCTCAGCCTGCTTCTGGGTGGTTACGGGGTCTTCGCCGCCGACTCCTTCGCTGCCCGGCGGCCGCCCGGGGGCTGAGGGATACAGCGGCGGGAACAGGGATGGCTGGGAAGCCGTCGGGGGGCAGATCCGGCTCGCGGGCCTGGATGTGTCCCCCGCGTCCTTCGCGGGTCTGCTAGCCCGTCGAGGGCCTCGCGGCGCTCACTTGATCTCGACCGGGACCTTGCGCGCGAGGCGATCCTCGGTCTTGGGCAGGATGACCGTCATGACGCCCTTCGTGCAGGTCGCCTGGACCTTGTCCACGTCCACGTGGAAAGGCAGCTGGAGCGTCCGGTGGAAGGCACCATAGACGTGCTCCTGCTTCAGGATCCTGCCCTTTTCCTTCTCCTCGTGATCCTGCTTCCGCTCGCCGCTCACGGTGAGAGCGCTTCCCAGGACGTTGACCTCGATGTTCTTGGGATCGATCCCGGGTATCTCGACATGGACGACGAGGCGGTCCTTTTCCTCGATCAGATCCATGGCCGGATACCAGCCCACGTTCTCCTCCGGGCCGGTTTCGAAGATATCGGAGAATCGCCGGAAGTAAGGTCCCCGCACCAGGGAATTCAGATCGTAGCGCGGGTCCAGGTGGATGAAAGTCGACATCTTGGTTCCTCCTCTTGCGTGCAGCGACCGACTTTCGGCGATCGCCCTTGCGTGTGCGACCAGCCAGAATGCTAGGCCGGCGGGGCTCCACCCCGCTATCCCTCCATATCAAGTCGGGTGCCAGTCCGGCTCGGCTCGCGGGAAAGAGCCGCCAGGCGTCCAGCCTGTACGGTCGCGCCCGTTCGAGAAGGTCGAGGCCATCTGCACTTCACGGGACCGGTGCGTCGAATTGTCCGGCGATCGTCGTCCGGCTCGCCGCTTGAAGGGCGGCGGCGCGTCAGAATGACGGTGCCTGGCGGGTGAGCGATCGCTTTCAAGAGGCCGGCATTACGGATCGGAGGCACTCGCGGGCAGCCTGGCGGGCTTCCGGCGCGATGGACCGGCTCGGCGAAACGGATGGCCTCTCTCTTGCAGTGGTCATGCGACAGCAACAGACAAGCAGCCGCGGCAGGATCTAGAGGACGAGGGAGGCCGGTCGTGGAAATGACGTCAGGGAGGACGTGGCGGCCCGCGCACCGGGCGAGGATGGTAACGAGGCGATGAAACCCATCGGCATTGCCGCCGATCACGGCGGTTTCGCATTGAAGGACGAGGTGATCCGGGTGCTGGAAGCGGAGGGGTATCCAGTGCGTGACTTCGGCGCGCACAGCCTGGACGTCGGCGACGATTATCCGGACTACATCGTGCCCCTGGCCCGGGCCGTATCGCGCGGCGAGGTGGCGCGGGGAATCGCCATCTGCGGCAGCGGGGTCGGAGCCTCCATCGCCGCCAACAAGGTGCCGGGCGTCAGGGCCGCCCTCGTAGTGGACGTGTTCTCCGCCCACCAGGGCGTAGAGGACGACGACATGAACATCCTGTGCCTCGGCGGCCGCGTTTGTGGGCCGGCCCTGCTCGGCGATCTGGTCCGCGCGTTCCTGGCGGCGCGCTTCAGCGGCGCCGAGCGCCACCGGCGGCGCCTGGCCAAGGTGGCCGCCCTGGAGAATGCCGCCGCTGCGGGACGGACCGCGGAGAATCGGGAGGAGAAGTCATGAAAAGCAATCCATTGATCAAGCTAGCCGAGCACGGTCAGAGCGTCTGGCTCGACTACATCCATCGCGACCTGTTCGAGTCCGGCGAGCTGCAGCGGCTGATCGAGGAGGATGGGCTGCGAGGAATGACTTCCAACCCGGCCATCTTCGAGCAGGCCATTGCCGAGGGCCGTGCCTACCAGCAGCAGATCCGCTCCCTGGTGGGCCAGGGGCGGAGCACGCTGGAGATCTACGAGGCGCTGACCGTTGCCGATGTGCAGCAGGCCGCGGACATCTTCCGGAGCGTCTACGAGAGCAGCGGGGGCCGGGACGGGTACGTCAGCCTGGAGGTCAATCCCCATCTGGCGCACGACACCAAGAACAGCATCGTCGAGGCGCGGCGGCTCTGGGCGGCCGTGGACCGACCCAACCTGATGATCAAGATTCCCGGGACCAAGGCCGGGCTGCCGGCCATCCAGCAGTGTCTGAGCGAGGGCATCAACGTCAACGTGACGCTGCTGTTCGGACTGCCTCGCTACCGGGAGGTCGTCGAGGCCTACCTGAGCGCCCTGGAGACGCGGCTGGACAGGGGGCAGCCGGTGGCACGGGTGGCGTCGGTGGCCAGCTTCTTCCTCAGCCGCATCGACGTGATGCTGGACCCGCGCCTGGAGGAGATCAGCCGCGGCGAGGTACCCCGGGCGCAGATGGCCCGCGCGCTGCACGGCCAGGTGGCCATCGCCTGCGCCAAGGGCGCCTATCGCATCTATCGGGAGATCTTTCACGGCGAGCGATTCCGGCGCCTGCAGGCCCTGGGTGTCCGGCCGCAGCGGGTGCTGTGGGCCAGCACGAGCACCAAGAACCCGGCCTACAGCGACGTGAAGTACGTCGAGGCGCTGGTGGGCCCGGAGACAGTCAACACCATGCCCCGGGAGACCCTGGAGGCCTACCGCGATCATGGTGAGCCCCGCACGGGGTTGATCGAGGGTCTGGACGAGGCGGAGCGCACCCTGGAGAGGCTGGCGCGGCTGGACATCAACCTGGAGCGGGTCAGCCAGAAGCTGGAGGACGAGGGCGTCGAGAAGTTCCGGGTGCCCTACGACAAGCTGCTGCGGACGCTCGAGGATGTGCGGGACAGCATCGAGACCGAGCAAAAAAGGCCCCAGACTCTCGAACTCGGCGATCTACAGGAGACCTGCGATGCACGCGTGAGCGAGCTGGCGGATCAGAACTTCGCCGTCCGGCTGTGGGAGAAGGACCCGACCCTCTGGGAGCAGGACGCGGCCTCCTCCCGGGCGATCACCGGGGCCATGGGCTGGCTGGACGTGCTGGACAAGATGCACGCGGCCCTGCCCGATCTGCGTGGTTTCGCCGCCGACGTGAAGCGGGCGGGGTTCCGGCACGTCGTGCTCATGGGCATGGGCGGCAGCAGTCTGGCACCTCTGGTCTTCCAGCGCACGCTGGCCGCCGGAGACGGCGGCCTGCCCCTGACCGTGCTGGACACCACCGATCCGGCCACGATTCTCGAGTTGGCCAACACCTTACCGCTGGCCGAAACGCTGTTCATCGTCGCCAGCAAGTCCGGGACGACCACCGAGCCGCTGGCCTTCGCCGCCTACTTCCGGGGGCGCCTGGAGCCGCTCAAGGGCGATCGCGCGGGGGAGAACTTCGTGGCGATCACCGATCCCGGCACGCCGCTCGTGGAGCTGGCCGAGCAGCTCCGCTACCGGCACATCTTCCGCAACTTCACCGACATCGGGGGACGCTACTCGGCCCTCTCGTACTTCGGTCTCGTGCCGGCGGCGCTCCTGGGGATCGACGTGGACGCCCTGCTGGCGCGAGCCGAGCAGATGGCGGCCCGCGTCGCGGCGGACGTGCCCGTGGCGCGGAACCAGGCGATCGTCCTGGGAGCGATGATGGGCGAGCTGGCCGAGGCCGGGCGGGACAAGATCACCTTCGTGCAGCCGCCCGCCCTCGACGCGCTCGGCATGTGGCTGGAGCAGCTGCTCGCCGAGAGCACCGGCAAGAAAGGGAGGGGCCTGCTGCCGATCGCGGGCGAAGCCCTGGGAGATCCCTCGGTGTACGGCGACGACCGCCTGTTCGTACGCTTCGAGCTGGCCGGCGCCGATGATCAGGAGCTTTCCCGGAAACTGGACGCGCTGCGGCGGGTCGGGTCGCCGGTGGTGAACATCCGCCTGGCCGGTCCGCTCGATCTGGGGCGCGAGTTCTTCCGCTGGGAGGTGGCCACCGCGACGGCGGGCAGCGTGCTGGGCATCAATCCCTTCGACCAGCCCAACGTGCAGGAAAGCAAGGACAACACCGAGCGCTTGCTGCGCGTGTGGGCCGAGAAGGGCGAGCTGCCGGCCGAGCATCCCGTGGCCAGCGATGGTTCGCTGGAGGTCTACGCCGGGCAGCGGGCGGTGGACGTCGAGGCCGCCCTGCATCATCTGCTGGACGGCGCGCGGCCGGGCGACTACGTGGCCCTGATGGCCTATCTGCGCGAGACCCCGGGCACCGAGGACGCCCTGCAGGCGATACGGCGCCGGCTGCGCGACGGGCTGCACCTGGCGACCACGCTGGGCTACGGTCCTCGCTTCCTGCATTCCACGGGGCAGCTGCACAAGGGAGGCGCCAACAACGGCATCTTCCTGCAGCTGACCTGCGACGATCCGGTCGACGTGGACGTTCCCGGTGAAGCCTACAGCTTCTCGGTGCTGAAGCAGGCCCAGGCCCAGGGGGACCTCAAGGCTCTGCGCGGGCATGGCCGGCGGGTGGCGCGCGTTCACCTGGGCCAGGACGTGGCCGCGGGTCTGGCGGCGCTGGAGCGCGCCGTGGCCAGTGTACTCGCCCGGCAGGGCTGAGCGGACCAGCGCGCGACACCCCGCCACCGTGGCGGCGGAACGGTCACGCCTCCGGCTTCATTCGACCAGGCCGTAGGACTTGATCTTTCTCTGGAGGGTACGCACGCTGATGCCCAGCATCCGGCTGGCCTCGGTGCGCGAATTCTGCACGGCGAGGAGGGCCTGGCGGATGGCCTCCTTCTCGATCTCGGCCATCGTCATGCCGGGTCTGGCGATCGTGGAGGCCGAGGGCACCGGGGTGCCACCGCGGATCTCCGGGGGAAGATCCGCCACGTCGATCGTCGAGCGCGTCGACATCACGACGATGCTCTCGATGGTGTTCTTCAGCTGACGGACGTTGCCGGGCCAGTCGTATCCCTGCAGGTAGGCCAGGGCCTCGGGCGAGATCTCCCGCACCGGCCGCTGGTTCTCGCCGGCGATCTCGTCGATGAAGGCGCGCACCAGCAGGGGAATGTCCTCCCTGCGCTCGCGCAGGGGCGGCAACGTCATCCTCACCACGTTCAGCCGGTAGTAGAGGTCCTGCCGGAACTTGTCCTCGGCCACCAGGCGCTCGAGGTCGCGGTGCGTGGCGGCCAGGATACGGACGTCCACCGGGATCTCCTTGTCGGCACCGAGCGGATCGACACGCCGCGTCTCGATGACGCGGAGCAGCTTGCTCTGCAGCTCGAGAGGCATCTCGCCGATCTCGTCGATGAGCAGGGTGCCGCCGCTGGCCGCCTGGAACTTGCCGGAGCGGGCGGCGACGGCGCCGGTGAAGGCGCCCCTCTGGTGACCGAAGAGCTCGCTGTTGATCAGGGACTCGGGTATGGAGGCGCAGTTGATGGCCACGAAGGGCCTCCGGCTCCGCGAGCTGTTCAGGTGAATCGCCCGCGCGAACAGCTCTTTGCCGGTGCCGCTCTCGCCCTCGATCAACACGGTGCTGCGGGTGTCGGCGACCATCTTGACCTGCTCGAAGAGATGCAGTAGGGAGCTGCTCTTGCCGATGATGTTGCCGAAGCCGTACCTGTCGCTGAGATGGGCGTGCAGGGCCGCGATCTCCGTGGCCATCCGGTGCTGGGCGACCGCCTGGCGGACGAGGCTGAGCAGCTCCTCGGGATTGACCGGCTTGGCCAAGTAGTGGA
Source organism: uncultured Fibrobacteraceae bacterium (assembly GCA_964524645.1). GTDB lineage: Bacteria > Krumholzibacteriota > Krumholzibacteriia > LZORAL124-64-63 > LZORAL124-64-63 > CAZGEC01. Next base: position 17,417 of record CAZGEC010000005.1, read on the forward strand.
AGGCGCCGGACTTGAGGGCCTGCACGGCGGCCTCCTCGCTGCCGTGGCCGGTGAACATGATGACGGGCGTGTGGGGAGCCTCCTCGCGGACGAGGCGCAGCAGCTCCATGCCGTCCACCTGCGGCATGACCAGGTCCGTCAGGACGAGGGAGAAGCCCTCGCCGAGGAGGGCGAGCGCCTCGCGGCCGTCGCCGGCCTTGACGACGGTATAGCCCTGGCTCTCCAGCAGCATGGCCGTAGCGTTGCGGCCGGTGGAGTCATCCTCCACCAGCAGGATGCGCTGGGGAACGCTCTGGTTCATGATGCCCCGTCTTCCGTGGTCGGCGGACCGGCGGGCCCGCCCGGGTCCCCGGACGCCGCACCCGCCGTGACCGCGAGCGGCAGATTGATCTCGAAGCGGGTGCCCTCGCCCACCTGCGAGTCCACCAGGATGCGCCCGCCGGCGGCCTCGACGGTCTGCTTGACGATCGCCAGGCCCAGGCCGGTCCCCGCGCTCTTGGTCGAGAAGAAGACGTCGAAGACGCGCTCGAGGTTCTCGGGCAGGATACCGCCTCCGGTATCGGTCACCTGGATCCTGACCCCCGCGAGAGGATCCCGCGCGCAGCCGAGGGTCAGCCGCCCCCCTTCCGGCATGGCCTGCCGGGCGTTCTCGAGGAGGTTGAGCAGGACCTGTCGCAGCTTGCTCTCGTCCATCTTCACCTGGAGCTCCGCCGCCCCGGGACCGTCCGCCGTCACCACCTCGATGCCGTCCTGGGCCAGCTCCGGTCTGACGAACTCGGCGAGGTCCTGGACGATGGCGGATGGTTCGATCGTCTCGGCCTTGTCGGAGACGGGCCGACCGTAGGCCAGGAACTCGCTCGCCAGGCGCTCGATCCGCAGCACCTCCTGATCGAGGCTCTCCAGGATCTGGCCGGCCAGGCCTCCCCCGTCGTCCGTCATCTGGTTCAATTTACCTCGGATCACCGCGACCTGCATGCGCATGGCGTTCAGGGGATTGCGGATCTCGTGAACGAGACCGCTGGCCAGCTTGCCCACCTCCGCCATCCGGAGCGCCTGCTCGGCCTGACGGCGCGTGGTCACGTCCACGACGAACCCTTCGATGGCCTGCGGTGTTCCGTCGGCCCCGGAGATTCCCCGGCCCTGCTCCCAGACCCACCGCACCTCGCCCGTGGGGGTCAGCAGCCGGTAGGTGAGCTGAAAGGGCGCACCCATGTCCAGGGAGCGGCGGATCTCGCCGTGAATCGGTTCACGATCCGCGGCATGGATCAGCTCCCGGTAGGAGATCCTGCCGTTCGTGAAATCGGCGGGCGCGTGTCCGGTCAAGGGGAGGCTCCCCTGGCTGATGTACTCCATGGTCCAGGCCTCGTCGTCCAGACGGCGATACACCATGCCCGGCAGGTTGCTGATGAGGGTCGACAGCCGCCGCTCACTCTCCCGGAGCTGCCGCTCCATCCGCCTGTGGCGGGTGACATCCCGGCCGACGGCGCACAGACCGGTCACCTGACCGCTTGGATCCGTGATGGGCGAGACGCTCAGGGCGATGTCCACCGGTTCGCCGTTCTTGCGCCGGTGAAGGGCTTCCAGGTGGCGGATGCGCTCCCCGCGGCCGATCCGGGCCAGGACCTCGCCCAGGGCCGCCCGCGCGTCCTCGTCAACGGGCAGCAGGAAGGACAGCGGGCGGCCGACGACCTCACCGGCCGTGTGCCCGTAGATCGCCTCGGCGCCGCGGTTCCAGCTGGTGATCTTGCCGTCGAGCGTCCCGCTGAGGATGGCATCGTCGGAGGCGGTGACGATGGTCGCCAGCAGCTTCAGCCCGCGATCGGCCTGCCGGCGCTCCAGGTACAGGAGGGGCGCCGTGAAGGCGATGAAGAACCAGGCGTTGTAGGTGTCGAGCCAGCCCAGGAGCTGCAGATTACGCGCGAGATGGGCCAGAAGCTGGTTGGTGAAGAGCATCCAGGAGCTGGCGGCCACGACGTACACGAGGGTCAGGCGGGCGGCCCGATCATTCCATATGCGCTTCATGAATCCCTCCAGGCGCCGTGGACCCTGCACGGTGCGGGCGATGAGCCCAGGACGGAGCGACCGCCGGCTCGTACCGGCCGGCCCCGGGCGGCGAACGAGGCGTACGCCACTCTAGGACAATATCGAGGCGATTGTCGTCAGTAGCTTCTCGGGGGGCAGCGGCTTGACCATGAAGATGCGGGCACCGGCAGCGAGCGCTCCCTGCTGAACCGCCGGGGAATCGTCGCCGCTGATGAGAATGGCGGGCGCGGGGTGCGATGCCTGCTGGACGCGCCTGACCAGGTCGATGCCGCTGCCGTCGGGCAGGTGGATGTCCACGATGAGCAGATCCATCCCGTTGCCCTGGATCCGCTCCAGGGCGCTCCGGATATCGTAGGCCGGCACGGGCCGGTAGCCATGATCCTGCAGGTACACGGCGAGCGCGTCCACGAAGGCGTGGTCGTCGTCCAGGATCAGAATCGTCGGCTTGGTCATGACCCGTCTTCCTGGATCTCCTGCGCCCGAGGTGTGTTTCCGCCGGCTGGCCGGGCCGGAGCATGTCGGCTTTCCTCGGGCCTGCTGTTCCTGGGCGCTCCGGCACCGTGAGAATACTCTGCCCTTCGTTTGGCAAATGACATGCCCTGGCGGATCCCCAACCCCGTTTGACCGTGCCTGGACCTGTTCCCCGGTCAGCAGCGGTCCGCAAGCCGTTGTCACTGCGGCAGCAAGCCGGGAAGGCGCGCGCGATCGGTTTCGTCCGGGAGGTCGAGCCGGGACGCCGCACCACAGCCGGTTCCTCTTCGGCGTCAGCCAGAATGTCCGGCTGGACGGGCGGGCGGACACCGCGGCCGCGACAGGCTGACGCGACGCCCGGCCCTCGCCGGGCGGTGAGGACTTCGATTTGCTTGCGGTTCTTGACCTTACGGAATCGCCGTTCTCTGGGTACGGCGGTTGCAGTGGCCGGGGGCATACGTGCCACCGGCCGTTAAGATCCTGGCGAAGGAGGCTACCATGATATCGAGAAAAGCGATGATTCTCCGGGGTCTGGTGCTGGCCCTGGCCGTCACGGGACCGGTCGCGGCGCAGGCCGCGCAGCCCCCCAGCGACAACGATATCTCCTTCTGGGTCAAGGAGGCCCTGCGGGAGGATCCCCGGGTTCCGTCCGTCGATCTGGACGTCTCCACGATCGACGGCATCGTCACGCTGACCGGCAACGTCGACAACCTGGTGGAGAGGAACTACGCGGTGCGGGAAGCGAAGAAGATCAACGGTGTACGGGGCGTCGTCGATCAGGTGACGGTCGAGCCCGTCTTCCGTTCCGATTCGGATATCACGCAGACGATACGCAGGCGAATCATCGACGACTCCAGCATCCATTCGCACGATCTGGGGGTCAAGGTCCTGAATGGCCAGGTGACCCTCGACGGGACGGTGGATTCCTGGGCGGAGGCACAGGAGGCGGGCCTGCTGGCGCGCGAGACTTTGGGGGTACGATCGGTGGAAAACAACCTGGTGGCCGTGTACAAGACGACCGTCCCGGATGACGAGATCCGCCGGGACATCGTGGACGCTCTGCAGCGCGACGTGTATCTGGTCGACCTCCCCATCCAGGTCTCGGTTCACGACGGGAACGTGACCCTGAGCGGCCAGGTGGGAAACGCCTACGAGAAGGACCGCGCCGGCGACGATACCTACTCGATCCTGGCGGTCAAGAGCGTCGACAACGAGCTGAAGGTCAAGGGCTGGCGTGACGAGGACGTGCGCAACCGCCCGGCGGCGCCGTCCAACCAGTCCCTGGATAAGTCCGTGAAGATGGAGCTGGCCCAGGACCTGCGGCTGGCGGAACCCGGGAAGATCCAGGTGACGGCCGTGGACGGCGAGGTCACCCTGCGCGGGGTCGTGCCGGACTACTATCAGCGGCGGGTCGCCGAGAAGGACGCCCGGAACGTGGCCGGCGTGCTCTGGGTCACCGATTTGACCCAGGTGAGCACCGCGCGGCGGGACGATTCGGCGATTCTCGCCGATGTCCGTTTCGAGCTGGATTCTGACTTCGCCCTGGCCCCCGATCATGTCAAGGCCGTGGTTCAGAAAGGCGTCGTGACCCTCACCGGCGACGTCAACAGCGTGTACGACAAGGTCCATGCCGAGGACGTCGTATCCCGGGTCCGTGGCGTGCGCAAGATCGTGAACGACATCAAGGTTCACTGGCAGCCGCAGTACACGGATCAGACGCTGAAGCGGCACATCATCGATCGCCTGGACGCCAACTGGGAAACCAGTCGGGTGGCCGATCAGATCAAGGTCAACGTCAAGGACGGCCTGGCCACGCTCACCGGAAACGTGAAAACGTGGTCGGAGCGGGAGGAGGCCGGACGGCTGGCCTTCCTGACGGACGGCGTCTGGATGGTGGACAACCGGCTCAGCGTCGAGGGCGCACCGTATGCGTGGAATCACGAATACTATGACGGAGGAAACACGTACGCGTATAACCAGGAGCCGTACATGTACTACGACCATTACTACTCCGATCCGGAGGATTATTGATAGATGGTTGAACCGGCCGCCGGGGTGGCGGAGCGAGGGGAGCAGGAAGCGGCCGGGATCGGTCCCCATCTCTCCGGAGATGGGGACCGATTTGCCGAGCGGGTGAAGCGGGAACCGCGGACGGCTTCCCGCAGGACGGGAGGGAACTCTGATGCTGCATACCAGGGAACTGGGTATCGCCTGCGGCCTGATCTGGGGCCTGGGCCTCTTCGTGGTGACGTGGTGGATCATGCTGTTCGAGGGGGCCGTCGATGTCCCGACGTATATCGGGCTCGTCTATCGTGGATACAGCCTGACGCCGCTGGGCAGCGTGTTCGGGCTGCTGTGGGGCCTGGCGGACGGCTTCGTGGGCGGCATCGTGTTCGGCTGGCTCTACAATCGCCTCGTCCGGAGCCGTGATCGTGCCGCGAGTTGAGCGCCGCGCCATGCCGCGAGCCGGGGACGTTGCTATCATGTGCGGACGCCCCCGTCGCGGGAGCGGAGAACGTGAAAGGAACACGCATGTCCGAGACGAAATCGACCATGCTGGAACTGGGCAGCCGGGCGCCGGATTTCCGGCTTCCCGACCCGGACGGCGAGACGCACACCCTGAAGGACTTCCAGGGCGCGCCGGCCTTGCTGGTTGCCTTCATCTGCAATCACTGTCCTTACGTGAAGCACATCCGGAAGACCTTTGCGCGACTGGCACGGGACTACCAGCAGCAGGGAGTGGCGATCGTCGCGATCAACTCCAACGATGCCAGCGCCTATCCGGACGACAGCCCCGCGCGCATGAAGGACGTGGCCGCTGAGATCGGGTACACGTTCCCCTACCTGGTGGACGCGTCGCAGGACGTGGCCAGGGCCTATCGCGCTTCCTGCACCCCTGATTTCTTTCTCTTCGACGGGGAGCGGCGGCTCGTCTACAGGGGGCAGTTCGACGGGAGCCGGCCCGGCAACGACGTGCCGGTGACGGGGGAGGATCTGGCGGCTGCCCTGGACGCCATCCTGGCTGGCCGGCCCGTGCCCGAGGCCCAGAAGCCGAGCGTCGGCTGCAACATCAAGTGGAAGCCGGGCCGGGAGCCGGACTACTTCCGGTGACGTCCGTACCGGTCGCTCCCGCGCGAGCCGGGGCGGCCCCGACGTCGCTCGGTTCGCTCCCTGAGGGGGATGAACTCGCATGCCAGCACCTGACAAGCAGGAACGCACCCTCCTGCGCGAGATCGAGGATCGTGAATGGAGGGAGTCGCTGGACTACGTGCTCCAGAGCCAGGGGCCACGGCGCCTGATCGAGCTGCTGAAGAGCCTGCAGGTGAGGGCCCAGGAGCACGGCGTCTCCATACCGTTCACGGCCAACACCCCCTACCTCAACACCATACCGGCCGATCGGCAGCCGCCCTTTCCCGGGAGCCGGGAGATCGAGCGCCGGATCAAGAGCATCGTGCGCTGGAACGCCATGGCCATGGTGGTGCGCGCCAATCGCAGCGAGTCCGGCATCGGCGGCCACATCTCCACCTACGCCTCCACCGCCACGCTGTTCGAGGTCGGCTTCAACCACTTCTTCCGCGGCAAGCAGCACCCCTCCGGAGGCGACCTGGTCTTCTTCCAAGGGCACGCCTCGCCGGGCGTCTACGCGCGCGCCTTCCTGGAGGGCCGGCTCACGGAGAAGGATCTGGAGAACTTCCGGCGGGAGCTGCGGCCCGAGGGGGGACTGCCGTCCTATCCGCATCCCCGCCTGCTGCCGGGATTCTGGGAATTTCCCAGCGTATCCATGGGGCTCTCGCCGATCATGGCCATCTACCAGGCCCGGTTCCATCACTACCTCGGTGACCGCGGACTGATCCCCCGGAGCGACCGCAAGGTGTGGGCCTTTCTCGGGGACGGCGAGATGGACGAACCGGAGTCGCTGGGCGCCATCACGCTCGCGGCGCGCGAGAAGCTCGACAATCTCATTTTCGTGATCAACTGCAACCTGCAGCGGCTGGACGGGCCGGTGCGCGGGAACGGCAAGATCATCCAGGAACTCGAGGCCGCCTTCCGCGGCGCCGGCTGGAACGTGATCAAGGTCATCTGGGGCGACGATTGGGATCCCCTGCTGGCCAAGGACGAGAGCGGGCTGCTCCTCAGACGGATGGAGGAGCTGGTCGATGGCGAGTCCCAGCGCTACACGATCAGCAGCGGGGCCTTCATCCGGAAGGACTTCTTCGGCAAGTATCCGGAGCTGCTCAAGATGGTGGAGCATTACTCCGACGAGCAGATCCGCAAGATGCGCCGGGGCGGACACGATCCCGAGAAGGTCTACGCCGCCTACCGCGCCGCGGTCGAGCACAGGGGCTCGCCGACGGTCGTGCTCGCGCAGACCATCAAGGGTTACGGCCTGGGGGAAGCGGGAGAAGGGCGCAACATCACCCATCAGCAGAAGAAGCTGAACGAGCAGGAGCTGCGCGAGTTCCGCAGCCGCTTCGGCATCCCGATCAGCGACGACGAGATCGCGGCGGCCCCTTTCCATCCGCTACCCGCGGGCAGCCCGGAGCTGCAGTACCTGCAGGAACGCCGCCGCGAGCTGGGCGGCTACCTGCCCTCGCGCACGGTCCGCGCGGCCCCCCTGCCCGCGCCGCCCCCGGAGCTGTTCGCGGAGTACCTCGAGGGCACCGGGGAGCGCGAGGTGGCCACGACCATGGTCATGGTGCACATCCTGTCGAAGCTCCTGCGGGACGAGCAGATCGGCAAGCTCATCGTGCCCATCGTGCCCGACGAGGCCCGCACCTTCGGCATGGAGTCGCTCTTCCGGCAGTTCGGGATCTACTCGCACGTGGGCCAGCTCTACGATCCGGTCGACCGTGGGAGCCTGCTCTACTACAACGAGAAGAAGGATGGAGCCATCCTGGAGGAAGGGATCACCGAGGCCGGGGCCATATCCTCCTTCATCGCCGCGGGGACGGCGTACGCCAATCACGGCATCAATACGATCCCGTTCTTCTTCTTCTACTCCATGTTCGGCTTCCAGCGCATCGGGGATCTGATCTGGGCGGCCGGAGACATCGGGGCGCGGGGCTTTTTGATCGGCGGCACGGCCGGGCGCACCACGCTGGCCGGAGAGGGCCTGCAGCACCAGGACGGCCAGAGCCACGTGCTGGCCCTGCCGCATCCGACCATCCATAGCTACGACCCCGCCTTCGCCTTCGAGCTGGCCGTCATTGTCCGCGAGGGGATCCGCCGGATGTACGAGAAGCAGGAGAACCTCATCTACTACCTGACGGTCATGAACGAGTTCTACAGCATGCCGCCCATGCCCGGCGAGGTCAGCGAGGGGATCCTGCGGGGGATCTACCGCTACGCGAGATCGGAGCTGCAGGGCGCCAAGGGCAAGGCGCACCTGCTGGGCAGCGGCAGCATCCTGAACGAGGCCATCGCGGCGCGCGAGATCCTGGAGAGCCGCTACGGCGTGGCCGCCGACGTCTGGAGCGTCACCAGCTACAAGGAGCTGTTCCGCGACGCTGCCGCGACCGAGCGCTGGAACCTGCTGAATCCCGGCCAGGAGGCCCGGCGGCCCTACCTGGCGGAGATCCTCGCCGGCGAGGAGGGGGTCTTCGTGGCCGCGTCCGACTACGCGAAGGCCCTGCCGGCCATGCTGGCCCGCTGGCTTCCCGGTCCGGTGACCTGTCTGGGCACCGACGGCTTCGGCCGCAGCGACAGCCGGCGGGCCCTGCGCGACTACTTCGAGGTCGATGCGCGGTACATCGCGTTGGCCGCATTGTGCGAGCTGGCCCGCGCCGGCCGGATTCCCCGGACGGTTCCCCAGCAGGCCATCAAGGACCTGGAGATCGATCCGTCCAAGCCGGATCCCGCGGAAGCCTGAACGCGAGGCGAGTGTCCATGCTGCAGGAAGTCAAGGTCCCGGAAGTCGCCGAGAACGTGACCGAGGGCAAGGTCGTCAGCATCCTGGTGTCGGTTGGCGACGAGATCGAGCGGGATCAGTCGCTGCTCGAGCTGGAGACGGAGAAGGCGGTCGTCGCCATCCCGGCGCCCTTCGCCGGTGTCGTCCACGAGATCAAGGTTGGAGAAGGGGACACGGTGGCCGTCGGCGACGTCATCGTCGTGCTCGAGACCGATGCGAAGGCGCCGCGGGCGGCAGCGGCGGAGCGTGAAGCCGGCGAGGCGGCCGGGCGGCCGGAGCCGCAGGAAGCACCGGAGCCGGCGGAAGAACCGGAACCGGAGCCGGAGGCGCCGGAACCGCAGGAGGAGCCCGTACCGCCGGAAGAGCCGGAACCGGCCGCCGCGCCCCGCGCGCGCGAGCCGGAGCCGGAGGCCGCGGCGCCGGCTTCCCCCAGCGTCCGGCGCCTGGCCCGCGAGCTGGGCGCGGACATCCATGGCATCACGGGGAGCGGACCCACCGGACGGATCACCGCGCAGGACGTGCGCGATCACGTCAAGCGGATCGTCCGGTCGGCGGAGCGGGAGGTGGCGCCGGCCTGGTCCGAGGGCGCGGAGCTGCCGGACTTCTCCCGGTGGGGGCCGACGAGGACCGAGCACCTCTCCCGGGTCCGCGAGATCACCGCGGAGGTCATGACGCGGGCCTGGACCACCATCCCCCAGGTCACCCAGCGCGACAGGGCCGACATCACCGACCTGGAGAAGTTCCGGCGGTCCCACGATCGCCGGCTGGCGGAGGGCGCCGCCGGGCTGAGCCTGACCGCCGTCCTGCTCAAGGTCTGCGCGACCGCGCTGCGGACCTTCCCCCGGTTCAACAGCAGCCTGGACGTGCGACGCAAGTCGTTGATTTACAAGGAGTACGTGGACATCGGGGTGGCGGTGGACACGGATCGCGGCCTGCTGGTGCCGGTCGTCCGCGGGGTGGACGGCAAGGGGATCGCAGAGCTGTCCGCCGAGCTGGCCGCGCTGGCGGCCGCCGCCCGCAACAAGCAGATCCAGCCCCAGCAGATGGAGGGCGGCAACTTCAGCATCAGCAACCTGGGCGGTGTCGGCGGGACCGGCTTCGATCCCATCGTGTATCCGCCGCAGGTGGCGATCCTGGGCGTGTCCCGGGCGGCGACCGAGGCGGTCCACCGCGACGGCCGGTTCGAACCCCGCCTGCTCCTGCCGCTCGCCCTGAGCTACGACCACCGCGTCATCGACGGCGCCGACGGCGCGCGCTTCCTGCGCTGGATCTGTGCGGCACTGGAGCAGCCGTGGCTCCTGGTCATGAAGGGCTCGACGCCATGACCGACCCGGCACGCGATACGGACATGCGGGAACAGGCCCGGCTGGTCATCGTGGGCGGCGGTCCCGGCGGCTACGCGGCGGCGTTCCGGGCCGCGGACATGGGACTGCAGACGGTGCTGATCGATCCCGAGGTCAATCCGGGCGGCGCGTGCCTGTACCGCGGTTGCATCCCCTCGAAGGCCCTGCTCCACGTCGCGCAGGTCTTGACCGAGGCCCGGGAGGGGCCGGACTTCGGGATCACCTTCGCCGAGCCGCGAATCGACCTCGCGCAGCTCCGCTCCTGGAAGGACGCCATCGTGACCCGGCTGACCACGGGGCTGGGCTCGTTGGTGCAGAAGCGGAAGATCACCTACATCCAGGGCCGCGCCCGCTTTCTCGACGAGCGGTCGCTCGAGATCGACGAGAGCGGGGGGAAGATCACCCGCCTGCCCTTTAAGGACGCCATCCTGGCCACCGGCTCGCGGCCGATCGCGCTGCCGGGCCAGCCGCCCGCCTCCCCGCGGATCCTCGACTCCAGCGGGGCGCTGAACCCGGAGGAAGTGCCCGGATCGCTGCTGGTGATCGGCGGCGGGTACATCGGCCTGGAGCTGGGGACCGTGTACGCCGCGCTGGGGACGAAGGTCACGGTCGTGGAAATGACCGGCGGCCTGCTGCCGGGCGTGGATCGGGATCTCGTCTCGATGCTCAAGCGGCGGCTGGACGGCTTGTTCGCGGACATCCTGCTGCGCACGCGGGTGGAGCGGCTGAAGGAGCAGAAGAACGGAGTGATGGTCGATCTGGTGGATCGGGACGGTCAGAAGCGCACGCAGCGCTTCCAGAAGGTGTTGGTCGCGGTGGGCCGCCGGCCCAGCAGCGGCGAGCTGGGTCTGGAGAAGGCCGGCGTCACCGTGGACGACCGGGGCTTCGTCCAGGTGGATGCGCAGCGCCGCACCAGTGCGCCCACCATCTGGGCCATCGGGGACGTGGCTGGCGAGCCGATGCTGGCCCACAAGGCGACCCACGAGGGCCGGACGGCCGCCGAGGCCATCGCCGGCCGCAAGGTGGCCTTCGAGCCCCGCGCCATCCCAGCGGTGGTCTTCACCGATCCGGAGATCGCCTGGTGCGGCCTGACCCAGGACGAGGCCCGTCAGCAGAAGCGCGAGGTGAAGGTCGTCAAGCTGCCCTGGAGCGCCTCGGGACGCGCGGCGACCCTGAACCGCAGCACGGGGCTGACCAAGCTGATCGTCGATCCGGAGAGCGAGCGCATCCTGGGTGTCGGGCTGGCCGGGCCTGGCGCGGGCGAGCTGATCGCCGAGGGCGTGCTGGCGATGGAGATGGCCGCGGTGGCCGACGATCTGCGCCTGACCATCCACCCCCACCCCACCCTGTCGGAGACCCTCATGGAGACGGCCGAGGAGCTGTTCCCGAGGCATCCGGGCCGCTGAGAACCTCCGTGACGGGGGTCAGAAAGCGCCCTGGCTCCGGGCCTCGAACTGCAGAAGGCCTTCCTCGTGCTCGGCCGCGATCTTGGTGATCAGCGGCGGGCGTCCATCGGCGAACATGACCTTCCGCATGCCCGCGGGGATGTCCTGCATCGTGCCCTCTTGCCGGCCGATGCGCGCGGTTCCGGACAGCACGCAAACGCAGGTGAAATCGTCGCCCTTGTAGACCGACACGGTCGTCCCGGCGATCTCGGTCCGTCCCTCGCTGGTCAGGACGAGGAAGCGGTACCCCGCGAACTCGGGCCCGGACTTGCAGCGGATCTCGCCCTTATCCACGCGGCTCGTGAAGGTGCGCCCCCAGAGGCGCCCGGGATCGGCCGGCAGAACGACATGGCTGTTCGGAGCGACCTCCAGCAGGAGCACCTCGGGGCAGATCAGGTCGAGCCTCACGCCATCCGGGACCTCGAGGTCCACCTTCGCTCCCAGCAGGTGGTTCAGCGCGTCGATGTCCTGCGCCGGGACCGGCCGGCCGTTCACGAGGACCTCGCCCTCGCCGCTCACCTGGTGCAGGGTCCAGACGGGGCCGTGGTTGAAGACCAGCAGCAGCAGGGCGACGACCGCGGCCGCGGACACCGATGCCCACAGCCAGGGGCGGCGCCGCAGACCGCCGGAACGCTCCGCCGCTCGCTCCCGCTCGAGAATGGCGCCGGATACGAAGTCCGCCTTCAAGCGCCGGCGAAACTCCGCGTCGGCCTGCACCTCGGGCAGGGCCCTGAGAGCTTCCTGGACCTGCCGCTCCCCGGGATCGAGGTCGCGGTCGTCGTGCTCGTTCATTTCAGCACGTCCTGCAAATAGTCTCTCAGCTTGGCCAGCGCCCGGGAGTAACGCTTCCTGACCGCCGCCGGCCGGGCACCCACCATGGGCGCGATCTCCTCGTGGCTGAGACCCTGAAAGTCGTGGAGCACCACCACCGACCGCAGCGGGGGTGCGAGCCTGCCGATGGCCTCCATGAGCTTCTCCTGGCGATCCTGCTGCTCGGTGGCCAGCTCGGGATCGGCCCCGCCGGCGGGCACGACGGCCGCGAGCTCCGGTTCCGCATCGAGGGAGCGCAGGCGGCGGTCGAACCTCTCGCGGGCCGAACGCCAGCGCTCCCGGCACAGGTTGGCGGTGATCGTCATGAGCCAGGGTCCCGGATCGCGCGCGGCGTCGATCCGGTGCGCCGCCTTGTAGACGCGCAGGAAAACCTCCTGCGTGATGTCCTCGGCGGCAGTCCGCTTTCCCGTCATGCGATACGCCAGGTTGAAGATCCTTCCGAAGTAGGCGTCGAACAGCTCCGCCAGCGCGGCGGGATCGCGTTGCTGCACGCCCTCGAGAGTCGCGCGGGACAGGGAGGCCCTGGGTGCCCCCTGCGATCCTTCGCCGGCCCCACCCCCGGGGGGAGGTGATTGCGGTCCGGTGCCCATGCGCTCTCCTGCTTCCTACTAAGGGTACGCTCGGCGAAGTGTGACGCTCGCCGGGACGAGCGGACGCCCGGCAGTGTAGCACAGAAGTTCCGGCGGACACCAGAAGGGCCCGGAAATCCCGGGCCCCAGACATCAAGGAAACAGTCGTTTCAGGTCATCGATAGAGCGTCTTGACCTCGCCCATGGTCGACTCGTCGGCGGGCGTCGCGCCCATGGCGGTGATGACCACGTGGGCCGCAGGCGGGAAGTCCCAGGTCAGCTCGCCGTAGGTCGGGTCGTCGTGGACGGCGTAGGAGTCGATGGCCATGATGGGATTCATCTCGTCCGGGCCGGTCATGGGGTGGCCGTAGAAGCCGAGGTCCTGGATCAGGCCCGTGTTCACCTCGCTGCCAGCGTCCCAGACGGTGGTCGTCATCTCGATGGTGCCCGTCATCGGGAGCACCACGTCGTGCACGCCGGTGAACAGGTCATTGGTGCGGCCGAGCATCCAGGCGGCGGAGAACAGATCGCCCGGCTCGCCCTGGATATCGATGGTCTGCGGGTCGAAGAACGGGCCGGCGCCGACCACCACGGCCGAGGCGTTGGCGCTCGCCTGCGCCTCCATGCTCAGCACGCCGGGATCCCCCTCCTCGGCCACCAGGATGATGCCGGGCGAGGCCATGGCCCCGGGCTCGAACAGCGAGTAGCCCGCGTCGTGCACGACGCAGACCGGCGGCGAGAACGGCTGCCCGGTCTCGAGCCCGCCGGGGATGTCGTTGACGATGGTGATCTCGTAGGTCATGGCCCGTGCCGTCGCGCCTAATGCCACGATCAGGACCAAAGCGGCGAGAATCATGCTATAGCCCTTCATACCTCTACCTCCTCCGATGGTCTCGGTTATCGTGTCCGTGATGGAAATCGCCCCGAGGGGTCGTACCAGTACTATGATGTGGGCGCCGGAGTGTGACAGGGCGGGACCGGCGGACGAGCGGTTTCTTTCAGCCGTTTGTGCCGGAATGTTGTGCTAGCATGGGGCGTCTCGCATGTCGGGGCCTGGTGCTCCGACACGGGCCGGACCGAGCGGGAGCGAAGGCTCCCGGCACCCCCACGGAGCGAACGCGTGCGACCGCGCCTCATCGATTTCCTGCAGACAAGCCTCGGCGTGCCGGGCGCCAAGTTCCTCGTTCCGACCAGCTTCACCGTCACGCTCCTGGCCGTGACCATGGTGCTGTGGGTCATGGTCGTGCGCGGCAAGCGCACTGGCATGTCGCCGCGGATCATCGTCGGGGCGAGCCTGACGGCCGCACTCAGCGGCGTCGTGGGGGCCCGGTTCTTCCACCTGATGCAGCACGTCCAGCTGACCCTGGCCCATCCCCACCTGCTGCTCCGGCTGCACGGGGGGACCACGTCCTGGGGCGCCTACATCGCCGGCACCCTGGGCTTCGTCCTGTACCTGCGCGCTCGCGGCCGGGCCGTCTGGCCTCACGCCGACCTGCTGGCTTCCTGTCTCGGTCTGGGTCCCTTCATCGGTCGCTGGGCCTGCTTCCTGAACGGATGCTGCTTCGGCAAGATGTCGCAGCTGCCCTGGGCCGTGAGGTTTCCGCGGTTCAGCTTTCCGTACAAGGCCCAGCTGGACGCCGGTATGATCGACATCGACAGCCGGCTCTCCCTGCCCGTGCATCCGGTGCAGCTCTACTCCGCGGTCGTCGGGCTCCTGCTGTTCGTGGCGGCCAGCCGCTTCTGGGCGAGATGGCGCAGCCGCCCCGGCCTGACCTTCGCGTTCTACTGGTTCCTGTACGCGGCGGTGAGATTCAGCAGCGAGTTCCTGCGCGGGGACGTACCGCGGCCCGTGCTGTCGGCGCTGACGCTGTCGCAGGCGATCTGCCTGCTGATCCTGGCCGGGATGGGTCTGGCCCTGTGGCGGGCGCGGGCGGCGTTCGCTGCAGGGGTGGGTGGGCCCGCTCAGAACAGGTAGCGCAGTCCGGCGGTTAGGGGCATGCCGTAGACGTCGTGCTGCAGGCCATCCGGGTAGCGGACCCCCTCGAATATCAGCAAGGTCCTGACGTTCAGGGTGAGGGCGAGGGACGGGCTCATCGTCTGCCAGAACCCCAGCCCGAATATCATGCCGACCCGGTCGCGGAGGAAGTTGTAGTCGTAGGAGTAGGTGTCGTAGGACTCGTGCCCGTTGAAGGCGCAGTAGGCGAAGCCCAGGTCGAAGTCCATGAAGCTGGCCCGGCTCCTCATGAAGTAGAACTTGGCGAGGAGTCCGGTGCTGACCATGGAGGTGCTGGCCGTGATGTAATCGCCCTGGCTGCGGGCGTAGTCGACCCAGTCGCTCAGCCGGAACCGGGTGTAGTTCATGAACACCGCGAAGTTGATGCCGATGAGATGACCCTCGAGTTCGCCGCCGATCGTGAAGCCGCCCTTCAGCAGATCGACACCCGGCGCGTAGGGATGGACCTTCCAGTCGCCGAGGGGGGCGAAGTAGCCGAGGTTGAGGCCCACCGAGCGCGTGTCGTCCGGCGCCGGGCCCGGGGCGGCCAGGACCCGGCAGGGCAGGCTCGCGGCGATCAGCAGGCCGAGCACGATCAGGAACTTCATGGGATGCCCTCGCTCCCCGGCGGTCAATCCTCCGGCACCAGGTCGTCCGGCCAGACCTCGAAACGGGCGCTGCCTCCGGTCGCCGGCGTGTACACGCAGTCCCCCCACTGGTCGTCTTCCTCGCAGGAACAGGCCTCGGTGGCCCCGCGGTAGGGCACGGAGACCGTATCGATCAGGCTACCGTGGATTCCCTGCCCGGGAGCGTAGATGGCGGTCACCAGGATGTCGGGCTTCGGAGCGGAGACGTAGGTCACGCTGCGCTCGGGCGCCACGTACAGGAACGGGTCGCCGTCGATGAAGATGTGCAGGTAGTGCTGCGTGTGATTGGCCACGGTGAGCGAGGAATCCTCGCTGCCGATCGACACCGCGACCACGTTGACGAGGAGCAGGGCCAGCAGGAGAACCAGGAGGCCCTTCAGGGTGATCTTCTCGAACATGATCGGCCACATGTACCTGATGCGGGATATCTCCACCCCATGATCCATGGCGCCAGCCTAGCATTTCACCCGGTGCCAGCCAAGCCTTATGTTCCCGGAGTTATGTTCCCGGAGATTCCTATGCCATGGCTGGCCATGGCGCCCTGGAATCCATTCTCCCGCGGACCTACGGGGAGATGCTAAGCTCGTTGTCAGTGGATGACGAGTGCGGGCTCCCGGGCCCTTCCACCTTCAACCGGGATCGTGATCGCCGATGAGCACCGGTGACGTGCAGGGCAAGCTGATGAGCGCCGCGGAGGCCGTGGCGCGCTTCGTGCAGCGCGGCAGCCAGGTCGCCCTGGGCGGCTTCACCGTCAACCGGAATCCCATGCTCCTGGCGCGGGAGATCGTCCGGCAGGGGATCGGGGACCTGCACCTGGTGGTTCATTCTCACGGACAGGCCCTGGACCTTCTGGTGGGAGCGGGCATGGTCGGCCGGCTCGAGATCGCCTACGCCGGGACGGGTCGCTTCGCCCCCACCTGCCCCTGCTTCAGGCGGGCGGCCGAGAGCGGCTCCCTGGAGATCGAGGACTACAGCAACTTCCAGATGAGCCTGCGCTTCCTGGCCGGCTCGCTGGGGCTGCCCTTCATTCCCTGCCGGAGCGGTCTGGGCACGGACCTGGTGCGGCGGGAGGGTTTCTCGGCGGAAACCCGGAGGTCACCCAAGGTGGCTTCGCGCAAGATGATCGAGGCGGAGGATCCGTTCGGCAGGGCGGGCGGGAAGGTCCTGCTCCTGCCAGCCCTGAATCCGGACGTGGCCCTCATCCATGCCCAGACGGTGGGCGACGACGGCACGGTGCGCATCAAGGGCCTGACCTTCGCCGACGTGGAACAGGCCCGCAGCGCCGGCGCGGTGGTGGTCTCCTGCGAGGAGATCGTGCCGGCCCGCCGGCTTCGCCGGGATCCGAACCAGAACGTGCTGCCGCCCTTCCTGGTGGACGCCGTGGTCCTGGCGCCCCACGGGGCCCATCCCACCGCCTGTCATCGCTTCTACGACTACGATCCCCGGCACCTGCGCCGGTACGGCGAGGCGGCGCGGAGCGTCGAGGACTTCCGGGACTACCTGAGGGAGTGGGTATACGGACCGGCCGACCACGAGGCTTACCTGGCCTTGGTCGGTCCGGACGACCTGGCCGCCATCGCGGCCGATCCGCGCCTGGGCTACGCCCCGGGGCTGGACCGGCGCTGAGGAGCCGCCATGCCGGACTGGACCTCCAGGGAGATGATGGCCATCGCCGCCGGACGGCTGGTGGAGGACGGCGCCCTGATCTTCGCGGGAACCGGTCTGTCCATGCTGGCCGCCGTCGTGGCCAAGCGCATCCACGCCCCGCACGCGACCATCTTCTTCGAGACCGGCGGCATCGCTCCCGCCCTGAAGGAGCTGCCGCTGGCGGTAGGCGATCCCCGCGTGATGAGCGGAGCCTGCCTGAACTGCGGGCTGATCGAGGCCTTTTCCTTCCTCGCTCATCGCCGGCTCGACACCCTGGCCCTGCTGGGTGCGGCCCAGATCGATCGTCACGGCAACCTGAACTCCACGGCAATCGGCGATTACCGGCGGCCCACGCACCGTCTGCCCGGTTCCGGCGGCGCCTGCGACGCGGCCAGCCTGGCGGCGGGGGTGATCATCTTCGTGCAGCACGAGAAGCGCCGCTTCGTACCGCGGCTCGACTACCTGACGAGCCCCGGCTGGCTCGCGGGCGGCGACAGCCGGGCCCGGGCGGGGTACGTCCGCGGCGGCCCGCGGGCCGTGGTCAGCGATCTGGGCGTGCTGCGGTTCGACGCGACCAGCCGCGAGATGTACCTGGCCGAGGTCTACCCCGGGATCACGGCGGAGCAGGTGACCGCGAACACCGGCTTTTCCCTGGACGACTCGCGGGCCCGGGCCTCGGATCCCCCCACCGAGCGCGAGCTGGACATCCTGCGCCGGGAAGTCGATCCGCAGCGGCTGATCCTGGGTTAGTGCGGGACCGGACACCCCTGCGCGGACCTCACCCCTCCGGCAGGTACTGCTCGAACAAGGTCCGCAGCTCGCCTTCCAGCGCCACGGCGCGCTCGCTCCGCTTGTCGATGATAACGAAGGTCACCTCGGCGCTGGTGACGAGCGGGGCGTCGGGCTGCGACCCGGCATGGATGTCCTGCCGGATGACGGCGCTCTTGCCGCCGATGTGGCCCAGCCAGGAGCGGATCTCCAGCTCGTCGCCCACCCGCGCCGGGCGGCGGAAGCTGATATCGATGCGCACCACCACAAACCCGCGTCCCTGCGCATCGAACGCCTGCAGGTCCAGCGCCTGCTCGACCAGGGACCAACGGGCCTCCTCCATGAACTCGAGGTAGCGGGCGTGATTGACGTGCCCGTACATGTCCACGTGATATCCCCGCACCTTGAGCCGCAGGCGATGCACCTTCCCGCCGGGCATGGAAACCTCCCGTTGAGAGAAGCCGGTCGATGATGGTTGTCCGCCAGGGAACTCGATGGCAAGACGCCATCGTTCACTTCCGGGCGGCGATGGGCATCCGGCGGCCGACGCCGAAGGCCTTCGTGGTGACCTTGAGACCGGGGGCGGCCTGCTTCCGCTTGTACTCGTTGCGGTCGACCGTGGTCGCGACCCACCTCGTCGTGTCCGGATCGAAGCCCAGGGCCACGATTTCCTCGACCGAGAGCAGCTCCTCGACGTAGTGGGCCAGGATGCGGTCGAGGACCGGATAGGGAGGCAGGGTGTCCTCATCGAGCTGCCCCTCCCGCAGCTCGGCCGACGGCGCCTTCTCGATGATGGCCCGGGGAATGATCTCCGCCCCCTCCCTCGCCACCGCCCGGCGGTTGATGAGCGCGGCCAGGTCGTAGACCAGCGTCTTGGGCACGTCCGAGAGGACCGCCAGGCCTCCGCTCATGTCGCCGTAGAGAGTGCAGTACCCGACGGCCAGCTCGCTCTTGTTGCCCGTCGAGAGCACCAGGTGGCCGAGCTTGTTGGAGAAGGCCATCAGGATGTTGCCCCGGATCCGGGCCTGGATGTTCTCCTCGGTCACGTCCGCTTCCCGGCCCGCGAAGTGATCCCGCAGCGCCGCGAGATAGCTCCTGTAGATCGCCTCGATCGGGATCGTCAGGCACTCGACGCCGAGCCTTTCGGCCAGCCGGCGCGAGTCCTCGATGCCGCTCTGCGCCGAGAAGGGCGAGGGCATGGTCACGGCCAGGATGTTCGCGGGGCCGACCGCCTCCTGCGCCAGACAGCAGGTGACGGCCGAATCGATGCCCCCCGACAGCCCGACGATGGCCCTCGCGAACCCGCACTTCCGCAGGTAGTCCCGCAGCCCCAAGATCAGCGCCGCGTGGATCGATTCCGTCCTGTCCGGCGGCACGAACAGCTCCGCCTTTCCGCCGAGGCCGGTGTCGAGGGTCTGCACGTGCTCCCTGAAGGAGGGAGCGACGACCGCGGGCTCTCCCTCGCCGTCGAAAAACAGGCTGCAGCCGTCGAAGACGAGCTCGTCGTTGCCCCCGACCTGGTTGACGAAGAGGAAAGGACGGCGGTGCTTGCGGGCGTGGTTCCGGATCAGCCGGAAGCGGATCTCCTGCTTGCCCGCGTAGAACGGTGAGGCGGAGATGTTGACGAAGAGCGTCGCGCCCTGACTGGCCAGCTCCGCGATCGGATCCGTGTCGTAGAGGCGCCCTCCCGACCACAGCTCCGGCTCGTTCCAGGCGTCCTCGCAGATCGAGATGGCGAGGGTCTCGTTCTTGAAGCGCAACAGCCGGATCTCCGGCGCCGCGGCGAAGTACCGCCGCTCGTCGAACACGTCGTAGGTCGGGAGCAGGGACTTGGGCTGCTCGAGCAGGATCTCACCCCGGTAGATGAACAGCGCCGCATTGTAGAGCGGCTTGCCCACGTCCTTTCCGGTCGGCAGCGGGGCACCGCAGATCAGCCCGACCTGCGGGTAGACCGCAGACGCGCGCCTCAGCTTCTCGACGGCTACCTGGACCCGGTCGATGAATCCGCGCCTTTCCAGCAGGTCCCGGGGAGGGTATCCGACCAGGAAGAGTTCCGGGAAGACCACGAGATCCGCCCCCTCCTTGGCCGCGGCTGCCAGGGTCTCGACGATCCTGGCCCGGTTGCCCTCGATGTCCCCGACGATCGGGTTCAGCTGGGCCAGCGTGATCTTCATCCGGCGCCTCGCGGGAAGCGGATAAGGTTGGCGGCGGGATGCGGGGGGAGCACGAGCGACTCCCTCCTGGCCTTTCGCGCCCGTCGCTGCGAACATGATAGAGGGGGGAGGTTGCCCACGCCATGCACCCGGTCCTGAAGCATCCCTGGAACCTCGCGCCACGCCGGGCAGTCGACCTGCAGCGGGAGCTGGCGGGCAGGGTGGAGCGGGCGGCGCGCTGCGATCTGCGCCGTGTGCGGCTCGTGATGGGGACGGACGTCTCCTACTCCCGCCTCACCGATTCCTGCTACGGGGCCGTGGTGATCTGGGATCTGCGGCACGCGAGCGTTCTGGCCGAGGCCACGGCAGCGCGCCGGGCGCGCTTTCCCTACATCCCCGGGCTGCTGTCCTTCCGCGAGATCCCGGTGCTGCTGGACGCGGCGGCGCGTCTGGCCGTCGATGCCGACCTGATCCTCGCCGAGGGCCAGGGTCTGGCCCACCCGCGCCGCTTCGGTCTGGCCTGTCACCTGGGCGTGCTGTTCGACCGGCCCGCGGTGGGCTGCGCCAAGTCGCGCCTGCTGGGAGAGCACGGGATGCCCGGCCCGAACCGCGGGGATCACTGCCGGCTGCGGCACGCGGGCGAGATGGTGGGGTCGGTCCTGCGGACCCGGCCGGGGATCAAGCCGGTGTTCGTCTCGCCGGGCCACCGGGTCTCGCTGGCCCAGAGCCGGCGGGTGGTTCTGCGCCTGACCGGCGCCTGCCGGATGCCGGAGCCGCTGCGCCGGGCGCACGCCCTGGCCAACCGCCTGCGCCGGAAGCAAGGGGGATGAGGGACGCGGGTCGGAGCGTCACTTCGCCTGGTAGCGATCCGCCTGATCGAAGAAGATGACCGCGCGGTACCCGGCCATGACGGTGGCGCCGTGCGGGACGCCCTTGGGGATGAAGAAGGAGTCGCCGGCCCGGTAAACGCGCTCCTGATCCTGCACCTGCAGGCGGACCTCGCCCGCCAGGACCAGCTCCCACTGGGCGCGGTGGCTGTGTTCCGGCACGTCCACGTCCCTGTCGAAGCGCAGGAATACCGCCTGCTGGCGCTTGTCCTGGAGCACGTGACCCGAGACCCCGGCCAGCTGGATGTCGACTTCGGGCAGGGTGCAGATGAACTCCGGAAACTCCCACGTCATGCTTGTACTCCCTTGCTCGGACCGCGTCGCGGGATCACCGCAACGTCAGGGTGACGGCCAGTCCCACGGTCAAGATCACGCCCAGGAGGGGCTCGAGCACCATCCTGCAGGGGGTGCAGCGGGGGAGGAACACGGCGCCGAGTCCATCGAGGCGTGCGAAGCTTCTCGCCCTCATGGGGCACCTCCCGCGTAACTGGTCTGCCGGGGGATCGGTCGGGGTCGGCCGGATGCCGGCGCTCCGGGCATCCGCGCATCCGGGTTCTTGATACGGAGATGTCCTCGCTTGGTTGCAGGGAATGCAGCACGAGGCGGGACGGGACGGCCCGGTCCCTGCGTGGATTGATGGCCGGAACTTGCCGTCAGGAAATCAGTTAGCCCAGGCTGCCCACCTCTTGTTCCACGGCCTCGAGGATGGTGCCGACCTGGACCAGCTCCTTCATGCGGGTGTGGTCCGGGTAGAGGGGGCGGTCCATGTCCAGGAAGTCCACGTGAGCGCGGATGACTTCCTTCGCCTTGCTCACGCCCTTGCCGGGGTTGAACTCGCGGAAGTCGAGGGCCTGGGCGGCGGCCATGAACTCGATCCCCAGGATGCCATAAGCGTTGTCCAGGATCTGGGCGTTCTTGAGCGCCGTGTTCATGCCCATGGACACGAAGTCCTCCTGGTCGGCCGCGGCCGGGATGGACATGTTCGAGGCGGGATGCGAGAGGATGCGCTGCTCGACGATGAGAGAATCGGCGGTGTACTGGCTCAGCATCATGCCACTGAACATGCCGGCGCCCCTGGTCAGGAAGGCCGGCAGGCCGACGCTCAGCGCCGGGTTGAGCAGGCGATTGAGGCGGCGCTCGCTGAGCACGCTGACCATCGAGATGGCCGTTCCGGCCATGTCCATGGGCAGCGAGACCGGTGTGCCCTGGAAGTTGGCGCCGGTGAGGGTCAGCCTGTCCTCGGGCAGGAAGATGGGATTGTCGCCCACGCCGTTCAGCTCGATCTCCACCTGGCTGGCGGCCCAGGCCAGCGCGTCGTGAGCAGCGCCGATCACCTGGGGACTCGAGCGCATGGAGTAGGCATCCTGCACCTTGGTCTTCATCTTGCCGGTCTGCAGGTCGCTGCCCGCAATGCAGGCCATGATCGCCCGGGCGCTGCGCACGGCGCCGCCGAAACCCCGCACCGCGTGCAGGCGCACGTCGTAGGGCTTCAGGTTGGCCAGCAACGCTTCGAGCGACATGGCGCAGGCGATCTCGGCCTGCTTGAGCCAACGGTTCATGTCGTGCAGGTGCAGCGCGCTCATGGCCGTCAGCAGGTTGGAGCCGTTGATGACGGCCAGCCCGTCGCGCGCCTGCAGACCCGGAACCGCGATCCCGGCGCGGTCCAGGGCCTCGCGCCCCGGCAGCAGCTCGCCCTGGTAGTAGGCCTGGCCCTCGCCCATCATCAGCAGGGCCACCTGGGACATGGGAGCCAGGTCGCCGCTGGCTCCCACGGAACCCTTCTGGCAGACGTAGGGGGTCACGCCTCGGTTGAGCATCTCGAGCAGGGTCAGCGTGATCTCGGGGCGGCAGCCGCTGTTGCCGTGGGCGTGCACGTTGATACGGCCGGCCATGGCGCCGCGCACGTACTCGCCGGGGGCCGGATCGCCAATGCCGGCGGAATGGTTGTAGATGAGGTAGCGCTGGAACTGCTGTACCTGCTCGTCGTTCAGGACGATCTCGCTGAACTCGCCGATGCCGGTGTTGACGCCGTACATGATCTCCCGCGCCCGGATCTTCTCCTCAAGCATGGCACGGCAGGTCCGGATGCGCTCGCCGGCGGCGGGATCCAGCTCCACCTTCTCTCCCTGGCGAGCAATGCGAACCAGCTGGTCGATGGTCAAGTGGGAGCCATCCAGAACGACCGTCATCTCGGGACCTCGGGGCTGGGATGTTGCTGGAACCGGATGCGGGGGGCCGCGTGTCCAGTCCACGTTAGCCAACGGTTCCGTCCGATGCAAGCGGCAAGCCCGCACCCGCAGCGGGCCCTGCCCGGCCGGCGCCGAGGCGAGTTCCGCGTGGCAGGTCAGCGGCGCCTTTCGCGCGTGAAGGCACTGATGAACATCGAGATCAGGCCCATGACGATGGCCCCCAGAACTGCCGAGCCAAATCCGGACACAACGAAACCAGGCACCAGGACCGAGGCGAGGGCGAAGAGGATTCCGTTCAGCACGAAGTAGAACAGGCCCAGCGTCAGCACCGTGAGCGGCAGCGTCAACAAGACCAGCAACGGTTTGAGGATGGCGTTCAGGAAGCCCAGAACCAGGGCCGCCACCAGCAGCGCGGCCGGGGAATCCACCCTCACCCCCGGTAGCAACCAGGCGGTGGCCGCCAAGGCGGCGGCCAGGGTCATCCAGTGAACCAGGAATACTCGCATCGCCTCCTCCTTGCCCGCGTGGTCGGTCGCGCACGCCGCCCCCGCGTCCCGGATATAATCAGGATAGGGACATATCCGTCACTCCGCCGGGACCGCACCGCTCGCCTCCTGCCGTGGTACCTCCTGCCGTGGCACTTGCCTTGTGCCGGCGGTTCGTCTAGCTTCGAGCGCGGGATGGGCGGCAACCCCCTGCGCCTGCCGGACGTAGGGAATCCTCGCGGCGGCCATGCTGCTGCGCCCCTGGGCCTTCAAGCCTGGACTTCCGGAAAGGGACCGAGACCATGAAACGTTCTCCCCAGCTGATGCTCCTGGTGAGCCTGCTCCTCTACGTCGCTCTCGCCGTCATCGGCTGTTCGCCGGCCGAGCCGCCTCGGCCTCCGATCGCCAAGATCATACCTCACGAATTCGAGGAGCACGGGAACGTCCGGGTCG
Source organism: uncultured Fibrobacteraceae bacterium (assembly GCA_964524645.1). GTDB lineage: Bacteria > Krumholzibacteriota > Krumholzibacteriia > LZORAL124-64-63 > LZORAL124-64-63 > CAZGEC01. The sequence goes on from CAZGEC010000005.1 coordinate 41,249, forward strand.
ACAACTACTACTGGCTCCGCGAGCGGGATAATCCCGAGGTCCTTGCCTACCTGCAGGCCGAGAACGCCTACACCGAGGCGATCATGAAGCCCACCAGGAAGCTCCAGGAAAAGCTGTTCGAGGAGATCAAGGGCCGTATCAAGCAGAACGACGAGTCGGTTCCCTACCTCGAGAACGGCTACTGGTACTACCAGCGCTTCGAGGAGGGCAAGCAGTACCCCATCTACTGCCGGAAGCAGGGCACGCTCGAGGCTCCGGAACAGGTCATGCTCGACCAGAACCAGCTGGCCGAGGGGCACGGCTACTGTGCCACCCGCGGGCGGGAGGTCAGCTCCGGCAACGACCTGCTGGCTTACGGCGTGGACTTCGTGGGCCGTCGCTTCTACACCCTGCACATCCGCAATCTCGAGACCGGCCAGGAGTATCCGGAGGTCATCCCGCACTGCACGGGCAACCTGGCCTGGGCCGAGGACGACCGGACCCTCTTCTACTCGAAGCAGGATCCCGAGACGCTGCGTCCCTACCTCGTCTACCGCCACGAGCTGGGCAGCGATCCGGCCGCGGACGTGGTGGTCTACGAGGAGCCCGACGAGACCTTCCGCTGCGGGGTCTTCAAGACCAAGTCCCGGCGGTACATCATGATCGCCTCCCATCAGACCCTCAGCAGCGAGTATCGCTACCTGGCCGCCGACGACCCGACCGGCACGTTCCGGATCCTGCAGCCGCGGGAGCGCGATCACGAGTACTCCGTGGATCATTACGGGGACAGCTTCTACATCCGCACCAACTGGCAGGCCAAGAACTTCCGGCTCATGAAGACGCCGGTCTCGGCCACCACGAAGGAGAACTGGCGCGAGGTGATCCCCCACCGCGACGACGTGCTGCTGGAGGGTGAGGAGCTCTTCAGCGACTTCCTGGTGCTCCAGGAACGCAAGGAAGGCCTCGTCCGGCTGCGCATCATTCCCTGGGACGGGAGCCCGGAACATTACCTGGACTTCGGCGAGCCGGCCTATACGGCCTGGATCAGCACCAATCCGGAGTTCGATACGCCGTTGCTGCGCTACGGCTACTCCTCGCTGACGACTCCCAACTCCATATACGACTACGACATGCGGAGGCAGGCCAAGACCCTGCTGAAGCAGGACGAGGTGCTGGGAGGCTACGATCCCGCCAACTACGAGGTGGAGCGGATCCACGCCACGGCGCCGGACGGCGTGAAGGTCCCCATCTCGCTGGTGTACCGCCGCGGATTCGTCAAGGACGGCAGCGGGCCCTTCCTGCTCTACGCCTACGGCTCCTACGGCTACAGCACGGATGCGGACTTCACCTCGTCGGTGATCAGCCTCCTCGATCGCGGCTTCGGCTACGGCATCGCGCACGTGCGCGGCGGCGAGGAGATGGGCCGCTGGTGGTACGAGGACGGCAAGCTGCTGCACAAGAAGAACACCTTCACCGACTTCATCGCCTGCGCGGAGTACCTGGTCGCCCAGGGCTACACCTCCCGCGACCGGCTGTTTGCCGAGGGGGGCAGCGCGGGCGGCCTGCTCATGGGCGCCATCGCCAACATGGCCCCCGCGGACTTCGAGGGCATCATCGCCGAGGTGCCCTACGTGGACGTGGTCACCACCATGCTCGACGCGTCCATTCCCCTGACGACCGACGAGTACGACGAGTGGGGCAACCCGGCGGACAAGACCTACTACGACTACATGCTGTCCTATTCGCCCTATGACAACGTGAAGGCGCAGGCCTACCCCAACATCCTGATCACCACGAGCCTGCACGACTCGCAGGTGCAGTACTGGGAGCCGGCCAAGTGGGCGGCCAAGCTGCGCGCCCTGAAGACGGATCAGAACCGGCTGCTGCTGAAGACGAACATGGAGGCGGGGCACGGTGGGGCCTCGGGCCGCTACGAGCGCTATCGCGAGACGGCCTTCAACTTCGCCTTCATGCTGGATCTGCTCGGCATCGAGAACTGACCTGACGCCGTCCGGCCGCGCGGCGACCGCCGGCCGGAGATCGCGACGGGCCCCTGGCCGCGGGGAGGGGCCCGTCCCCCACCCCCGCGGATTCACCGGCAGGAGGTGACGCCATGCCCGTGTTCGTGCTCATGACCAAGCTGTCGTCCACCAGCATGGAGGACGCCCAGCGGATGAAGAGCAAGGGCAAGACCTGGCTGAAGCGGGTCAAGAAGTCCTGCCCCGGCGTCAAGTGGCTCGCCCATTATGCCTTGCTGGGCCGCTACGATTTCATGGACATCTACGAGGCGCCCGACGTGCAGACGGCGCACATGGTCTCCATGATCTCCCGCTCCGAGGGAGCGCTGAGCGCCGAGAGCTGGCAGGCCCTGCCCTACGACGAGCACATCAGGCTGCTGGAGCAGGTGCAGGAGCGCTAGACCGGACTGTTCATGAATGATCCGAGCTAGCCGCCGAACCGCCGCTGGATGCCCAGCATGAGCTGCAGCTCGATCTTCGGCTGGTTCACGGCCCCGTCGGCGTCGTCGAACGTGTAGTCGTCGCGCCCGTTCACCGTCTCGCCGTCCGGCGCGTAAGCGGTGTCGTGACCTTCCAGCTTGCTGCTGGCGAACCAATCGAATCCGCCGCTGATCACGAAGTCGGTGCGGGAACCCATGGCGAAATCGCCCTGCATCCCGAGGCCGAAGCCCCACTGCCGGCTGGTGATGTCGAAGTCCTCGTTGCCCCCGATGAAGTTGAAGTTGCCCGTGAAGAGGGCGTAACGGGGGCCGCCGTAGACGGTGATCTCGCGCGCGAAGGAGCTGGACAGCGTGTAGATCATGTCGAAACGGAAATCCCAGAACCAGCCCTTCTCCTCGGGCGTGCCGTTGGTGGCGTCGTTGATGAAGATGCGACGCGCGTCGAGCGGCGTGCCGGGATCCACCGACGTGTAGCCGATACCGAAGCGGGCGCCTAGCGGCAGGGCCTCGGCGAAGTGGGCCACCCGACCGTTGAGCTGGATACCGGGACCGCCGCTGTAGCCGAGCAGCAGTCCGCCGGCGAGCTGGGTATCCGCCGCCGCCGTGCCGGCCAGCGTGGCCAGGCTCAGCAGGGCCGTCAGGCTCAGGAGCATCGTTCTCCGCATGATCGAAACCTCCCCGGTTGCGAACCGGTGACCGTGCGTGCAAGGGGCAAGATTGATTTTGCCCGATATAGGGCCCGCGGCTGGCCCGATGCCTTGGTGTAAGACTCGACGATATCGCCAAACCAGTGGGTGCGGATACACCCGGGAACCGATCAAGGATACCAGATCCATGGCCCAATCGCCCCAGGAATTTGATCTCATGGGAGGTAAAGTGATGATAAGCCACAAGTTAAGGACACTCACGGCGGCCCTGCTGGCGGTTCTGCTGGCCCTTTCCGCCGCCGCGGCCATCGCGGCCCCGGTGGCCTGCGCCTAAATGATCGAGCCCCTGGTCGAGTGGGCCGGCTTCTGCAACCAGCGGTTCTGCACGGTGATCGTGGATCCGGACAACCTGGCGGACGAGCTGGACGAGACCAACAACACCATGACCTTCGCCCTGGGACCGGTGGGGGCGGAGTCCCGGAGCTGGTCGGCGGTCAAGGCCCTCTATCGCGACTGACCGCCGGCGAGTTTGCCGCGACATTCCAACGGATATAGCATGAGGACATGCCAGGCCGGCGCGCGGCTCTCCCGGGCCGCGCGCGTGTTCCTCGTTCCGGAGGTCGTCATGCCGAAGCCACCCTTGCTGCCCGTCCTGGACTGGGCCTCCATCTTCGAGAGCGGCCGCTCGTTTGCCGCCTGGCTGGAGAGCGGCGAGTCCGTCGAGAATCGCCGCCGGATGCGCGAGGACATCGAACGGGTCTCCCTCGAGAACCAGGAAGCGGCCTGGCTGCAAGCCCTGGAGCGGCCGGTTCACGTGATCGCGATCGCCGAGGACTGGTGTGGCGACGTGGTGCGCCACGTGCCGGTCCTGGAGCGTCTGGCCGGGGCCAGCAACGGCCGGCTCCGGGTGCGCTACATCAGCCGGGCGCAGCATCCTGACGTCTTCGTGCGCTTCCTGACCAACGGCGGCGAGTCCATCCCGCAGTTCGTGTGCCTGAACGACCGTTTCGTCGAGTGTGGCCACTGGGGGCCCATGCCGGCCGCCTGCCGCGGCATCATCGCCCGGGGCAAGGCCTGCGGCGACATCCCGGCTGCCCGCGAGCGGGTGTCCGCCCTCTATGCGGCCGATCCCGGGCGGCGCGACGTCGTGCGCGAGCTGCTGGAACTGGTCGGCGTCGCCGTGTCCGCCAGGCCCTAGCCGAGATGGTTCATGAGGGACCTGCTGCGGGGAAAGGAACCGGCCGCGGCGGGATGCCGCGGCCGGTTCATCGGCGAGCGTGTCGGGGATCGACGGTTAGAAGTCGACACCCGCCGAGATCGTGAAGTAGTTCGAGGAAGTACCTTCGGTGGAGATGCTGTGGTACAGCGCGGTCATCTCCACCATCATGAAGTGGTAGCCGCCTCCCAGCGCCCAGGTGAAGTCGGTCTGACGGTCGCTCTCCACCGTGGGAAACCCGGGCACCGAGATCTCGGCCTTGCTGCTGCTCAGGCCGAAGCCCAGCATGCCGAACGGGCCGGCCGGCGTGGAGATCTTGCCATAGGCCAGGGCCTCGATGGCATTGAAGTTGCCATCGACATCGTTTTCCCAGCCCCAGCGGTTGTAAGCGGCGCGCACGCCGGCGCTGAGCATCGGCGCCACGGGCATGTCGTAGGCACCGCCGAGGTGATAGCTGATGTTGGCCGCGTCGCCGAAGTCCCCGGTCGGAGCGGACAGACCGACAAAGGCGCTTCCGCCCGCCAGAGCCGGCACGGCGCCGGCGCAGCACAGGATGCAAACGCCGGCCAGGAGGCTCAGGTTCTTGCGCTTGGACATCTTAGGATCCTTCCGTTTGCGGGCGCACTCCCGCGTAACCCCTGATTCCTGAGGTACGGGACGCCCAATAGCACGTTGTGTGCCAGATAAGGATGGGGGATGATGCCCAGCCCGAACGTTCGCCGGTGCAACATGTTGATCTCCGGCAGGTTGGCCGGGTGCGCTCCCTGCACCCGGAGTTTCTGCCTGTTCATTTCGTGGTAATTCTTTCCCGTCCCGATTGTCTATCATGAGGAAGAACCGGGCAGGAATGCACGCCGTCCCTGCATCCCGGAGCATCGGCATCGGGAAGAATGCAACATGTCCCGTGTCCCCTTCCCTGCTCTCCGCGTCGGAGCGTTGCTCCTGCACGCGCTCCCGGCCGGGGCCGTCAGCGGTGCCGGCGGCCTCGTGATGCGGGTGGACACCGGCCCAGGACCGAGTCCTCGATCCGCTGACCGGGGGCTTGCAAATTGCAAGTGCCCGGGGCTGCGCCGTGCCCAACTTTGACGAGGAGTGGAACATGCACGTGGATGCTAGCTCGTCCCGGATGAGATCGCCGGCGTCTAGATCCGCAGATACTTCTCCCTCAACACCTTCATGTGGTGGGCCTCGTGGCCGGCGATGATGAAGGGGATGGCGCGCACCGCGAAGGCGTTGCCGGCCGCTTCGCCGCGCCGGTCCCAGGCCTCCAGCGGGATGCCGTGGAAGAGGTTGAGGCTGGCCTCGCGCACGGCCCGACATTCCGAGACCAGCTCGGACCAGCGGCGGGTGTCGAAGTCCGCCTGGATGACCCAGTCGTCCTGCTCGAAGCCGGGAAGGGCGGAGGGATCGTTGCGCGCGAACCAGAGGGCCCTGAAGGCGAAGACCCGCTCGGTGTCCACCAGGTGACCGACGATCTCCTTGATGCTCCACTTGCCCGGGCCGTAGCGATAGCCGGCCCGCTCGTCGTCCATGTCCTGGAGCATTTCGCAGGTCGCCACGCGTTGCTGGGCCAAGAGCTCCAGGATGTCGCCCTCGGGCACGAGATCCAGGTAGCGCCGGTAGTAGGGAGGGTAGTCGTCGGGTCGGGGACGCGAGAGGACGGACATGATGAGGACTCCTGGAGGTTTCGCGGGGCCGCATCCCACCGGCGGGTCGGCCTCTCGCCTGATGAGCGCGCCGGATCACCCGGTACAGGATACCGCCACGCGGTCAGACGGCAAGACGGAGAGCATGGCGGGCCGTCCCGCGCGACGCTACTCTCTCGACAAGCCGGCCCGCGGCTCCTACGATCATTTCCCGGCACCGTCTGCCTGCCGGATGGCCGGCTCGTCGCCAGCGGGGAGGTCGTCCCATGTCCCCAGCCGTCCTGACCGGCCTGGATCGTCTCGTCGCCGGCGGCTTCGCTCCCCTACAGGGGCAGCGGGTCGGACTGCTGGCCCATCCCGCTTCGGTCGATGCGCGGTTGCGACACGCCGTGCCCCTGCTGCACGACGCCCCGGGCGTGGACCTGCAGCGCCTCTTCGGACCGCAGCACGGGCTGCGCGGGGAGACCCAGGACAACATGATCGAGTGGTACGGTTTCCGGGAGCGGGCCACGGGGCTGACGGTCCGCTCGCTCTACGGCAAGGCGCGCAAGCCGACCGCCGAGATGCTCGAGGGGCTGGACACGCTGGTGGTGGACCTGCAGGACGTGGGCGCCCGCTACTACACCTTCATCTGGACGCTCCTGCTCTGCCTCGAGGCCTGTGCGGAGCAGGGCCTGCGGGTCGTCGTCCTGGACCGACCCAATCCCATCGGCGGCGTGCTGCGCGAGGGCAACGTGCTGGACATGGACTACCGCTCCTTCGTGGGCCTGGCGCCCATCCCCATGCGCCACGGCCTGACCGTGGGCGAGCTGGCGCTGCTGTTCCGCAGCTATTTCGAGCTGGACCTCGCGCTGGAGGTGATCTGGATGGAGGGTTGGCACCGGGCCATGAGCTTCGAGGAGACGGGATTGCCCTGGGTGCTGCCCTCGCCCAACATGCCCACCTGCGACACAGCCCTCGTCTATCCCGGCTTCTGCCTGCTGGAGGGAACGGTGCTGTCGGAGGGGCGGGGCACGACGCGGCCGTTCGAGATCTTCGGCGCGCCCTGGATCGACCCCCGAGCGCTGGTGCGCGCGCTGGAGGACTGGGAGCTGCCCGGCTGTATCCTCAGGCCGTTGCACTACGAGCCCACCTTCCACAAGCACGCCGGCGAACTCTGCGGCGGAGCCCAGGTGCACGTCACCGATCGCGAGAGCTTCCGGCCCGTGCTCACCGCGGCCGCCGTGCTGGTGGCCGTGCGCGAGCTGTGGCCGGACGAGTTCGACTGGCGTCCACCCCCCTACGAGTACGAGGTGCAGAAGCTGCCCATCGACGTGCTGGCCGGTGGCCTGGCCTTCCGCGAGGCCGTCGAGGGGGGCGTGTCGCCCCATGATCTGGCGGCGACCTGGGAACCGGAGCTGGCTGTCTTCGCGCAGCGCGCCGCGGGATTCCTGCACTATGAGTGATGGAGATCGCCCAGCCGGTGTTTCGCCGTCCGGTGCATCCGCGTCCGGCCTTTCCCGGTCCGGTCCTTTCCGGTCCGACCCGGCCCCGTCAGCCCCATCCCCGTCTGGAGCCGCACCCGTCGAGCGCGCCATGATCCTGGCCGCCGGCCTGGGTACGCGCCTGCGCCCGCTGTCCGAGCATCTGGCCAAGCCCCTGCTGCCGGTGGCCGGACGCCTCCTGCTCGAGCTGGTGATCGAGCGCCTGCGCACCGCCGGCATCCGGCAGATCGCCGTCAACACCCACCATCTGGCCGCGCAGGTGGCCGCGGAGGTGCAGCGGCTGGAGGGGCGACCGCCCGGGGAGGTCGGGAGTCCCGTTCACCCAGGTGAACCGTTGACGGGGACATCTCCTATGGCAGGGCCGCCTCCCGGGGCAGGATCGTCCGGCGGTGGGAGGGCGGAAGCCAGCGGCATCATCCTCTTCCACGAGCCGGAGATCCTCGGCACCGGCGGCGCGCTCTGGAACGCCCGCGCCTTCCTGCAGCAGAACGACGCCTTCCTGCTGCACAACGGCGACGTGCTGAGCGACCTGGACCTGCGCGCCCTGGCCGCCGACCACCGCCGCAGCGGAGCCCTGGCCACCCTCGCCCTGACGGACTGGCCCCGGGTGAACAGCGTGCGTCTGGCCGAGGGCGGGACGGTGACCGACGTGGGCGGGCGGCTCGGCGCCGCCGCCCGGGCGGGCGACCGCCTCCTGACCTACATGGGCATCGCGGTGCTCGACCGCACCCTGCTGCAGCTGCTGCCGCCCGGCAGCTCCCCGCTCGTGCCGGCCCTGCTCGCGGCCCTGGACGCCCACCCCGGCGCTGTCCGCGGCTTCGTCTCTCCGCAAGCCTACTGGAACGACCTGGGCACGGTAGGCCGCTACCTCGATGCGCACGCGGATATCCTGGGCGGCAAGGGGCCCCGACTGCCGTACCTGACTCATGTCCGCGGGCCGGTCCACCGGGAGCCGGGCTCACGGGTCGCCCCGGACGCGACCCTGCGGGGCAGCCTCTGGATCGGCCGTGACGCCGTCGTCGAGGATGGTGCCGAGCTGGAGGATTGCGTCCTGCTGCCGGGCGCCCGCGCGGCCGCCGGCAGCCGCCGGCGAAGAGCGGTGCTCGGCGACGGCTGGTGCGTGAGCGAGGCCCTCAACGAGGCGGCGCAGGCGAACGTCCTGGCCCGCGAGGGCTGGTGGCCGCTCGACGAGGTGACGGCCATCAGCGGCCACGGTTCCGATCGCCGGTTCTGGCGGCTGGTGCGGGGGGCTCAGCGTGCGGTGCTCATGGTCTCGCCCCCCGACGATCCGGATTACGCACGCTGGGTCGCCATCGGACGCTTTCTCGGCACGGCGGGTCTGGGAGCGCCGGCGATCCTGGCGGCCGACCCTGCGCAGCGGACGGTGTTGATGGAGGACCTGGGCGTCGATTCCCTGCACGCTCTGGTCACCGCGGGCCCGGCGCGGGACGATGCGCGGCTGCGGGCCGGACTGTACCGGCGGATCGTCGATCGCCTGGTCGACCTGCAGACGCGCGGCACCGCGCTGGCCGTGCACCGGTGCCCTCTCGCCTGCGATCGCCTCTTCGACTACGCGACGCTGCGCTGGGAGACCGACTACTTCCGCCGGCAGTTCCTGGAGGGATACTGCGGCGTCCCGGCGGCGGAAACGGCTGATCTGGACGCGGAATTTCACCGTCTGGCCCTGGAGGTCACCGGGCAGCCGGTCGTCCTGATGCACCGCGACTTCCAGTCCCAGAACATCCTCTTCAAGGACGGCGAGGTTCGCCTGGTCGATTTTCAGGGCATGCGCCTGGGTCCGCTGACCTACGATCTGATGGCACTGCTGCGCGACCCCTATGTCGATCAGGGGGATGCGCTGCGCGACGAGCTGAGGGACTACTATCGGCGAAGCCTGCCGCAGGCCGGCGGCCCGGAGCTCGCTGCGGCCGACCTGCGGGCCATGGCGGTCGCGGCGGGGCTGCAGCGGAACATGCAGGCCCTCGGCGCCTTCGCCTATCTTTCCCGGGTGAAGGGCAAGACGGCCTTCGTGACGCACGTTCCGGCGGGTCTCGAGCATCTGCGGCGAGGGATCCAGGAATGGAGCACCACCGGCCGGCGGGCTGACGATCTTGGTGCGCTGGAGCGGATCGTGTCCCGGATCCGGCCCCGGCTCAGCACGTGAGGTACTGCACGCTGAAGAGCCGCTGCGGATCGGTCCAGATGCGGCTCAGCGCCCATCCCGCCTCCGCGGCCCGGGCCGCGAACTGCGACAGGCCGTACTTGTACGAGTTCTCGGTGTGGATCGTCTCGCCCGCGGCGAAGCGGAGGACGTGGCCGTCGATCCGCACGATCTGGGCCCGCTTGCTGACCAGGTGCATCTCGATCCGGCCGGCGGCCGCGTTGTAGGAGGCATGGTGCCGCCAGGAGCGGAGATCGAAGTCCGCGCCCAGCTCGCGGTTGATCCGGCGCAGCAGGTTTAGGTTGAAGGCCGCCGTCACGCCCTCCGCGTCGTTGTAGGCGCGCTCGAGGATCTCACGGTCCTTCTGCAGGTCGACGCCGATCAGCAGCCCGCCGCCGGGGCCGGTCAGCTCCCGGGCATGGGTCAGGAACCGGTGCGCCGCGGACGGGGTGAAGTTGCCGATCGTGGAGCCGGGGAAGTAGACGACGCGGCGGGCCGGCCGGCGGGTCGTCATGGGCACGGCGAAGTCGGACGTGTAATCGGTGCAGACCGGCAGCACCTCCAGGCGCGGGTAGCGGCGCAGGAGGCGGGCGGTGTTCAGCGCCAGCTGCTCGCAGCTGATGTCGAGGGGCACGTACCCGGCCGGTCTTTCCAGCGCATCGAGCAGGATGCGGGTCTTGAGCCCCTCGCCGCTGCCGTACTCGATGAGCAGGGCCTCGGGACCGATGTGCGCGGCCATCTCGCGCACGTGCTCGCGCATGATGGAAAGCTCGGTGCGCGTCGGGTAGTACTCCTCCAGCTTGCAGATCCGCTCGAAGAGGTGCGCTCCCCGCTCGTCGTAGAAGTACTTGCAGGGAAGCGTGCGGGGGAAGCCGCTCAGGCCCGCAATCACCTCGTCGCGGAAGGTCTCCTGGCCTTGCGCCTGTTCGAGCAGGTGCTCCGTGATCGACCCGATCGGCTGTCTTCGCTCCTGCATCCCTACCCCTCCTCGTGCGCCAGCCGGATCCCCGTGAACTGCCAGCGCGCCTCCGGCGGGAAGAAGTTGCGATAGGTGATGCGGATGTGGTCCTGCGGCGTGGCGCAGCTGCCGCCGCGCAGCACGAGCTGGTTGCACATGAACTTGGCGTTGTACTCGCCGAGGGCGCCCGCCGGGGGACGGTAGCCCGGGTACGAGACGTAGGGGCTGGCGGTCCACTCCCAGACATCGCCCAGCATCTGCTGGAGCCGGCCGGCTTCCGGCTCCCGGGCACCCGGTACGGCCGCCGCCGGCGTCGGGTGATAGAGCCCCGTCTCGACGAAGTTGCCGGCCGGATCGGACTGGCGGGCGGCGACCTCCCACTCCTGCTCGGTGGGCAGGCGGGCTCCGGCCCAGCGGGCGTAGGCGTCGGCCTCGAAGTAGCTGAGGTGGCAGACGGGCTCCGCGGCGACGATCTCGCGCAGGCCGGCCAGGGTGAACTGGAACCAGCGACCGTCGTGCTCCTCCCAGTAGAGGGGGGCTCGCCAGCCGTGCCGCTGCACCGTGCCCCAGCCCTCGGAGAGCCAGAGGCGCGTTTCGTCGTAGCCGCCGTCCCGCATGAAGTCCAGGTACTCGCCGCAGGTCACCGGGCGGGTGGCCAGGGCAAACGGGCCCACGTAGGCCCGGTGACGCGGCCCCTCGTTGTCAAAGGCGAAGCCGGGACCGTCGTGACCGATCTCCTGCAGCTCGCCCGCGAAGCCCTGCCAGCGCAGGGGCGGGGCCGCGACTGCCGGCAGGGGCGCCGCGGGCCGGTAGACCGGGTGCAGCGGATTGAACGAGAGGCCGTGCTTCAGGTCGGTCAGGATCAGCTCCTGGTGCTGCTGCTCGTGGTTCAGGCCCACGGCCAGCAGCGGGGACAGCTGTCCGGCCCGAGCGCCGTCCGCTTGCTCGAGCAGGTGCTCCATGGCCGCGTCCACGTGCCGGCGGTAGGTGCCCACCTCCGCCACGGTGGGGCGCGAGAGCAGGCCGCGCTGCGGGCGGGGGTACTGGGGGCCCACGGACGTGTAGTACGAGTTGAACATGTACTCGTACCGCGGCTCGAGCGGCTCGTAGCCCGGCCCGTGGGGCTTGAGCACGAAGGTCTCGAAGAACCAGGTGGTGTGGGCCAGGTGCCACTTGGCCGGGCTGGCGTCGACCATGCTCTGCAGGCCGTAGTCCTCCACGGCGAGGGGCTCGCAGAGACGCTCGGTGGCCTCGCGGATCCGGCGGTAGCTGGCGAGCAGCGCGGAAGTCATGGCGAGATCCTCTCAACGAGCCGAACACTGGATCGATCATGCTCGCAGAGAACGTGGGCACGAAATCCAGGGTCGTTTTTCAATTTGATAGTATGGAACCGGAGAACCGGCCACCGCGATCCCTCCGGGGGCTCCCGGGAGCGCCCCGACGTCAGTCCCCGGCGGTCCGGTACCAGCGGAGGGCCAGCCGGGCCCGCTCGCCGGCGCGAGTCTCGGCAAAGGCCTGCTCGATCTGGCTGGAGTGGATCTTCAGGTTCTGCAGGAGCACATCCGCCAGGGTGCCCACGGTCAGCGTGTCCGGCTCCTCGCTCATCTTCACGTGCTGCCGCTCCAGGGCTTCCAGCAGCAAGGGACGCAACCGGTTCTCCTCCTCCTCGCTGCATACCCGGTCATCCAGCAGCTCCACCCTCACCTGGCGGTAGAGGCGCTCGCTGGGTATCTCCTCGAGGCGGACCCGGCTCAGACCCAGCAGCCAGATCAGGAACTTGCCTTCCGGCAGCGGCTCGTGGTGCACGATTTCACCCAGGCCGCCGACGGGAAAGACCGGCGGCGCTCCCGGTGGCCCGCCGCGGCCGCGCCAGGAGATGGAGGCCATGACGAGCCGGCCGGCCCGGTCGAGCTGGTCGTTCACCATCTGGCGATACCGCTCCTCGAAGATGTAGAGCGGCGTCAGGGCTCCCGGAAAGAGGAAGAAGTCCGGCAGGGGGAATAGGGGAAGAGCGGTCTTGCTGGCGGTGTCCATGCTGGGTGGCCCTTCGCTGCGGGTTCGGGCCGCCGTCGGCGCGATCGGCGGTCGAGCGCTCCTTCATCAACACTGTAGAGATCCCGCGGAGCGTTCGCCACCGGGCGCGAGAGCCGGCCGCGGGAGTCCCGGGGTCGGCTGCAGGCCGGCTGCGGGCCGGCTGCAGGACCTGTGGGGGATGAATGCCGGATGAATACCGGATGGATGTCGGATGAGAGTCGGATGGATGCCGGACGGGTGTCGGATTATGCTATGGTTCAGCCGGGTGAACGATTCCGCCGGCTCCGGCCGGATCCCAGGAACAGCGGGGGAGGTTGCACCTTGAATCCACGAAAAAGAACCGCAAGGAGGTCGCTCGCGCTGCTGGTGGCCGCGATCGTGGGCCTGGCCCTGCCCGGCGCCGCGAGCGCCGCCGAGCTGTGGCGCGCCGACTTCGACTTCGCCCAGAGCGACGCGGGCTGGGACGTGGTGGATGGCTTCTGGGACGTCACCGAGCATGCCTACCGCGGCCGGGCTCACGATGCCGGCTGGACCCTGAACGGAGACGCCGGCTGGCAGAACTACCTCTTCGAGGGCCGCTGGCGCAGCGATCCCGAGAATCCCGGGGAGGTGGCGCTGCTGTTCCGCGTGCAGGACGTGGAGCGGGGCAACGACCGCGGCCACTACTACCTGATCACCCACGACCTGCGGGCCGATCGCATCCGGCTGTGGCTGGTCGACGACGGCCGCACGCTCCTGGAGGAGACGCGCTGCAAGCTGGAGCCCGGCGTCTGGTACGGGTTCGAGATCGAGGCCCAGGGCCGCTTCGTGCGCTACCGGCTGGACGGCGCGCAGCAGCTGGCCAGCGAGCAGGCCGACGAGTACACCGCGGGGCGCATCGGTCTGGGCGTGCTGCGCGGAACGGCCTGGTTCGACGAGCTGCAGGTCAGCGAGCTGCCCCCGCCCCGCGAGGCCGAACCGCACGAGCGCGGCCGTCCCCTGCGCAAGGACGGGCCAGACGGCGACTAGCCCGAGTCGAACGTGAACGATCCGGGCCGACTGCCGCGATCAGCGATAGAGGCTCTTGACCTGGCCCCAGGTGGCGGCCCGGGTGGCGACCGGCCCGTTCCAGGACGTCAGCTGGAAGGTCTCCCCGAGATAGTCCTGCTGCACCAGGCCGGTCCCGTCGCTGTACCAGCAGCCACCGTCCCGCTCTGCCGGCGTGCCGGCCTTGCCCAGGCAGTACCCGCGCACGTCGAAGACCTGCCCGTCGCGTAGCACGAGCGGCGGCGGCGGCACGATCTCGCCGACCTCGAAGGCGTGGAAGACGCCGGCCGGCTCGGTCAGGTCCGCCTCGTCGTTGCAATAGTAGACGACCGTGCCCCCGCCGATCGGAGTTCCCCCGGCCAGGTTGTCGTAGTACTCGAAGGTGGTTGCCCAGAGCGCGCCGACCGTCAGCGGCGCGTCCAGCCACTGGATCGGCGGCTGATAGGCCGCCACGAAGGGATGGGTCAGGTTCTCGGCCCCGTGCAGGAAGACCCGCCCTTGTGCATCCACGGTCCAGAAGTTGTGGACGAGCTGCAGCTCGGGAATGTTGATCGTTTCCTGCAGGACCCGGGTCTGGACGCCGAGCACTTCCTGCACGCCCCCGGCCTCGATCGTCCAGCTGCTGCCCGCGGCGGACTCGTAGTTCCAGAGCAGGCCCGGCGTGAGCGGGAAGTAGTCCGGGGGCTGGGCGGCCGCGGGCCCGGCCCCGGCCAGGACGACGGCGAGCGACAGCAGAGCGACGAAGCGGATAGCGGTTCCCGGGCGCATGGTTCCTCCTCCTGGCTGGGGGCCGCCGGCCAGGCTCCCCCGAGGCTGGCGGCGCGGTGGGATTTCGGGAGATTGTAGCACATCCGGTGCCCTCCCGTCGCCCCGGACGGGAAGCCCGGCGAAAGCGGTGCGGCGTGATCGAGCTGCTCCGGAAGCTTCAGGCGGAGGTTCCTCATGGTTCCCACCACCATCGAGCCCGCGCAGGTGATTCCCACCCTGCAGAAGCACATCCTGGCCGACGGCTTTCACCTGGTCATCGACCTCGCGAAGAGCCACGGCTCCTGGATCCACGACGCGCTGAGCGGACGCGAGATCCTGGACTTCTACTCCTACTTCGCCACGCTGCCCGTGGGGCACAACCATCCGCGCCTGCTGCAAGACGCGGAGTTCATGGCCGCCCTGCAGCGCGCCGCCGTGGCCAATCCGGCCAACTCGGACATCTACTGCGCCGAGTACGGCGCCTTCGTCGAGGCGTTCTCCCGTCTGGCCAGTGCGGATGTCTTCCGCTACCTCTTCTTCGTGGCCGGCGGGGCGCTGGCCGTCGAGAACGCGCTCAAGACCGCCTTCGACTGGAAGGTGCGCCGCAATCGCGCCGCCGGCAGGGGTGAACGCGGGATGCAGGTGGTGCACTTCCGCGAGGCCTTTCACGGCCGCAGCGGCTACACGATGTCCCTGACCAACACCGATCCGGTCAAGACCGAAAGCTTCCCCCGGTTCCGCTGGCCGCGCATCATCAACCCGAAGGTCGAGTTCCCCCGCACCCCCGAGGGGGAGGCCCGCACCACCGAGCTGGAGGCCCTCGCGGTTGCCGAGATCGAGCGCGCCTTCGCCGAGAATCCCGACGACATCGCCGCCATCATCATCGAACCGATCCAGGGCGAGGGGGGCGACAACCACTTCCGCGGCGAGTTCCTGCGGGAGCTGCGGCGCCTGGCCGATGCCCACCAGGCGCTGCTGATCTTCGACGAGGTGCAGACCGGAATCGGTCTGACCGGTCGCTTCTGGTGCTGCGAGCACTTCGACGTCTGGCCGGACGTGCTCGTCTTCGGCAAGAAGGCCCAGGTCTGCGGGATCATGGTGACCGACCGCCTCGACGAGGTGCCCGACCACGTCTTCCGGACCCCCGGTCGCCTGAACTCCACCTGGGGCGGCAACCTGGTCGACATGATTCGCGGCGCCCGGTACCTGGAGATCATCCGGACGGAGGACCTGGTTGCCAACGCCGCCCGGCAGGGAGAGCGGCTGCTGGCCGGCTTGCAGGAGCTGGCGACGCGCTACCCGGTCCTGTCCAGCGTGCGCGGCCGGGGCCTGATGACGGCCTTCAGCCTGCCCTCGTCCGCGGAAAGGGACGCGCTGCGCCGGCTTCTCTGGGACCAGGGGCTGGCCACCCTGGCTTCCTGGCCGCGCTCGATCCGCTTCCGGCCCTGTCTGAACGTCTCGGCGGGCGAGGTGGACGAGGGACTGTCCCGCCTGGAGGCGGGGCTGCGTGCAAACATGGCGCGGACATGAAAATCATACTATATTAGTCATGATTTAGAGTGAGCTCGTGAACAGGGCCCTGATTGGCAGGGCCAGGCGGCAGATACAAGGGGTGCAGGGATGGAGCAAGACATGCTGAACGAAGGGATCGTCACCGACACTTCCAGGGGCTTGGTCAAGTCGGAGATGATCCGTCAGTTGCAGAAGCAGGGGCATACCACGCCCGATCTCCTGGAGCGCGCGGTCTTCGAGGCGCTGACCGGCGGCCGGCGCGAGGACATCGACTGGGACCTGGAGGACAACAAGGCCGGCTACTTCCTCTGGGCCCGGACCTTCGATGAGCTGATCACCGAGCTGGAGGAGGACGGCTATCTGGAGATCACGGGAGAAGGGAACGAGCACGAGATCGTCGCGACCCAGGTGGATCCTCCCCTGAACATCTCGCAGCTGGTCTATCCAAGCCCGTCCAGCGCCTAGGTGCTCGCCACCTCGCGTGCACGGCGGGACGAATCGACGCCTGGCCAGGCGGTCGGGCGTCGTATTCTGCAGGCCATTCGCCGCCGCTCCGCCCCTCAGTAGCTCGTCGAGTCCAGCTTCACCTTGCCCCGGAAGATCCAGTAAATGCTGCTGGTGTAGGCCAGCACGAAGGGCAGGCCGATGATAGCGATGATCAGCATGATGCGGAGCGTCCTCGCCGACGAAGCCGCGTTGTGGATGTTGAGGCTGAAGGCGGGGTCGGTGCTCGAGATCGCGAAGTTGGGAAAGAGGCCGATCCCGAACAGGGCCATCAGGCCGGCGATGGTGGCGCAGGAGGAGAGAAAGGCCCGGAACTCCCGGCCCTTGGTGATCTCGCGCGGGATGTTGGCCACCGCGAGCATGGTCAGCAGGCCCAGGATCATCAGCGGCGGGAACTGGCGAAAGCGCGCCACCATGTGGGGCACGTAGACGAGCGTGATCATGGTCAGGCTGATGTAGCAGATCGCGAAGAAGATGATCGTGTTGTTGATCCAGCCGCGCACCCGGGCCTGGAACTCGCCCTCCGTCTTCATGACCAGGTAGATGGCGCCGTGCATGGTGAACAGCGCCACCGTGGTCAGCCCCACCAGCAGGGCGTAGGGACGCAGCAGCGAGAAGAAGGTGCCGGTGAACTCCTTGTCGGCCGCGATGGGGATGCCCAGCACCATGTTGCCCAGGGCCACCCCCGCCAGCAGGGCGATCAGGATGCTGGCCAGGCTGAAGGAGACGTCCCACATTCGCCGCCACCAGCCCAGGGGCTCCTTGCTGCGGAACTCGATGGCCACGGCGCGAAAGATCAGCGCGGCGAGCAGGATCATGAAGGCGGTGTAGAAGCCCGAGAACACCGTGGCGTAGACGTGGGGAAAGGCCGCGAAGAGCGCCCCGCCGCCGGTGATCAGCCACACCTCGTTCCCGTCCCAGACCGGACCGATGGAGTTGAGCATGATGCGGCGCTCGCGATCGCCGCGGGTCAGCAGGTGCAGGGCGCCGACACCCAGATCGAAGCCGTCCAGGATGGCATATCCGGTCAGCAGCACGCCGACGAGCACGTACCAGGTCGCGTTCAGGTCCCAGGCGAAGTCCATGAATCAACTCCTCTGACCGGGGCGGTCGAGGCCTTCCTCGAGCTGCCGGTAGGCTGCGGCCTCGTCCTCGCCCGCCACGGGGCCGTGCTTGATCTTGCGGTCGAGCAGGAAGAGGAAGAGCGCGAACAGCAGGGCATAGATCAGGATGAACAGGATCAGTGAGAAGATGGTCTGGCCGGCGTCGACCACCGGGGAGAGGCCGTCGGCGGTCCGCAGCAGGCCGTAGACGATCCAGGGCTGGCGCCCTACCTCCGCGCTCGCCCAGCCCAGCTGGTTGCCGGCCTGGGGCAGCAGAACCGCGAAGACGAGGATCCACAGCAGCCAGCGCTTCCCGAACAGGGAACCGCGCCACCAGAAGAAGATCCCGAGCAGGCAGATCAGGATCAGGGCCATGCCGATGGCCACCATCAGGTGGTAGGTCTGGAACACCAGGTTCACGGGCGGCCTGTCCGCCGGCGGGAAGCTGCGCAGGCCGGGAAGCGGGTAACTCGTGCTGCGGGCGACCAGCCAGCTCAGCATGCCGGGCAGCTTGAGGCCCCGGGTGGTTTCCTCCCGCTCGTTCACCCAGCCCAGGATGTAGAGATCCGCCGGGGCCGAGGCCGGCCAGTGCCCCTCGAGGGCGGCCAGCTTGGCCGGCTGGCTGTCGGCGACGCCTTTCCCGCTGACGTCGCCGGTCACCAGCTGCAGCAAGGCGGCGCAGGCGGCCACGGTCAGGCCGATCTTCAGCGACCTCTGCCCGAACTCCTGGTGCTTCTTCTTGAGCAGGTACCAGGCGCTGACGCTCAGCACCAGGAAGGCGCCCGTCAGCAGGGCCGCGGATACGGTGTGGGTGAAGCGGTGCATCGTTGAGGGGTTGAAGACCACCTGCCAGAAATCGGTGATCTCGGCCCGCACGGTTCCGTCCGGCTGCGTGACCAGGTGATAGCCGGCCGGGGTCTGCTGCCAGGAGTTGGCGATGAGGATCCAGACCGCGCTGAAGATGGAACCCAGGGAGACCATGCAGGTGGAGAAGAAGTGCATCCTTGGCCCGACCCGATTCCAGCCGAAAACGAGGATCGCCAGGAAGCCCGACTCGAGGAAGAAGGCGAAGATACCCTCGGCGGCCAGGGCGCTGCCGAAGATGTCTCCCACGTAGCGCGAGTAGCCGGCCCAGTTCGTGCCGAACTCGAACTCCATCACGATGCCCGTGGCGACCCCCATGGCGAAGGTCAGGGCGAAGACCTTGATCCAGAAGCGGGTCATGTCCTCGTAGACCTTCTGCCGCGTCCTCAGGTACATCGCTTCCATGATCACCAGGATCACCCCCAGCCCGATGGACAGCGGTGGATACAGGTAGTGGAAGCCGACCGTGAAGGCGAACTGGATCCGGGAGAGCAGCAGGACATCCATGGTTCGATCCTCGGGCGGAGGTGGCAACGGACGCCGCCAGCCTGGGACGGCGGCCGGCGGTCGAGCATCCCGGGAATCTCTTAGCAGAGCATCCAGGAGGCATCAAGTTCAGAATGAGCCGGGCCGGGGCAATCGCCTCGCGCACGGCCGATCCGAAGCCGGTGCCTTGTGACAGCCCGCCGAATCTGCTAAGCTTGTGCAGCCGCCCCACCCATCCCGTCATTCCCCGGAGGATTGGCATGAAACGCGCTCTTTGCCTGGTGTGCCTGCTCGCCCTGGCCTCGCTCGTCGCATCCTGCAACGATTCCACCGGACCCGAGGACGACACCTTCCTCTTCCGGGTCACGGCCGTCGATCCGGGCCAGAGCCCCGTGCCCGGCCTGGAGGCCACGCTCCACGTGCCGATACCGGGGTTCCCTTACAACCGGGACGCCAAGCCCGCGACGAGAATCCAGTTCACGGTCCCCGTGAGCTGCGCGGTCACGCTCAGGATCTACAACCTGGACGGCGACCTCCTGCGCACGCTGATCGAGGATTACGAGGCGCCGGCGGGCGTTCACGCGCTCATGTTCGATGGCCGGGACGACGAGGGCCGGCAGCTGCTGGGGACGATCGTCATGCGGGGCCACCTGGAGGCCCGTGATCTGGACAGCGGCGAACTGCTGGATGAGGACTGGTTCTACCTGGTGCTTTACACCGGTGTCGACGTGGCGCAGCGGCCGTCGCTGGGCACCACGGACACGCACGGCCGGGTCTGGACGGCCGAGCGCTGGCGCTTCCCGTCCCTCTACGATCTGCCGCCGCTGCCCATGGTGGACGAGTCGGGCGATGAGTATGGCACGTACAGCTTCGGGGACGACGTGGAGGTGCGCCTCGAGGATCCGGGGTCCCGGGCCCACCAGATCTTCCAGCTGCCGGTCACCGACGGCACCAACCGGCACCAGGTGGTGTGGAGTCCGCTGGAGCGCGCCGCTCTGCGCGGGGCCGCGCCCCAACCCGTTGCGGACCCGAAGGACGCCCAACTACCGATCGTGATTCAGCACGTACCGCCCCCGGACGAGTTCGGCGAGGTGCTCGTCTACCCCAATCCCTTCAACTGATTGCCCTCGCTCGACAGCTGCTCCCGGCTCTGCAACCAGAGCCGGGAGCGGCCGTACATACCCGTGTCCGGAGGTTTCGGCATGGGACTCGGAATCGCTGTCCAGCTCGCTTTCCTGCTGATCTGCTGTGCGGTCCCAGGGCCAGCCGACTGACCAGCCGCCGGCCGGCGAAAGGAGCACGCGTGCACGGCCTCGTCTCCCTCCTGCCAGAGCCGTACTACGCGCGCGTCGAGTCCATCTGGGACGAGCTGGAGCGCGCTCACGGTCTGCGCGGCACCCGGGTGATCCCCTATCCGCACTTCTGCTGGGAGATCGCCGAGGATTACGACTTTGCGGTCCTGGAGGGGATGTTGCGGCACCTGGCCCGCGAGATCACCCCCTTCACCGTGCGCACCGCGGGGCTGGGCCTGTTCACCGGCGAACGGCCGGTCGTCTACGTGCCGGTGATCAAGAACGCGGAGCTGGTGCGCCTGCAGGCCCGCGTCTGGGACAGCGTCGGCGCCACCGGCAGCGGGCGGAGCCCCCTCTACGCACCCGACTGCTGGATGCCTCACGTCATGCTGGCCTGCGAGGACGCCGACCGGGGCCGCCTCGGCCCGCTGATCGAGAGGCTGGCCTGGACGGACTTCTCCTGGGAATTCCGCGTCGACCACTTCGCCGTCATCGAGAGCCGGGCCGGGCGGACCGCCCGGCTGCGTGTCCGCATCCGGTTCTAGCCCTTCCGTCTCGCACGAGATCCGAAAGTTGAACTTCCTGCCGCCAGGTAAGATACTCGCCATCTCGCCCGTCCTGAGCCGTTCCCTGCGCCGATCTCCTCGTGCCGCGAACGTCGCTTCTGGTGACATCCGGCGCACGGGTCGTGCTAGGCTGCCAGCAGCCATCTCTACCTAGATAGGAGGGGCTTCCATGAACCGGCAGAACTCGATCCGGCTGCTGCTGGTGCTGGTCAGCGCTTCGCTGGTCGCCTGCAGCAAGAAACCCGCCGAGCTGATGGACATCTCCAAGCTGGCCCCCGACGAGGTGGCCATCTCGGCCGCGGTCCCGGCCTCGCGCAGGCTGGCCCTGACCAGCCCGCTGGGGGTGACCTTCTCGCAGGACCTGGCGCCGGCCTCCTACGAGTCGGGCACCTACCTGGACGAGCCGCCGGCGACCCTGCGGCCTGAGGTCCGCGGCTTCTGGAAATGGGCCACCGCCGCCCGGCTGGAGTTCGTGCCCGACGAGAGCTACCAACCGAACACGCAGTACAAGCTCATCCTGGACGCGGACATCGCCGCAGCGGCCGGTCTGAAGTTCCGCGGTCCGCGCAGCTTGACCTTCACGGCCGAACCCTTCGCGATCGCAGCCGCCCGGATCTTTCGCGAGAGGCCGCCCGGACCCGAGCGACGCTACGTGATCAAGGGGTACTTCGAGTTCAACTACCCGGTCGATCCCGCGGCCTTCGACCAGGCCCTCTCCGTCGCGCTGGAAAGACGTGGACCGGTGCCGGTCACCATCGAGACCCAGGACCCCGGGCGGACCCTGAGCTTCCACACCGAACCGCTCGCGCCCGACGACCATGACGAGACGATCACGGCCACGCTCGCCGCGGGACTCGAGCCGGCCGTGGGCGGCGCATCCCTGGCCGAGGGCAGCCGCACCACGCTGACGATCCCGGCGATAGAGCGGCTCGCCATCGTGCGGGTCGAGCTGGAGAACCGCAAGGAGCAGCGCCTGGTCCGCATCGACTTCTCCGACGTGGTTGCCCCGGACGACCTGCGCAGCGCGCTGACGATCACCCCGGAGGTGGCCGATCTGGCCCTCTCGTCGGAGGGCCGCCGGATGCTGCTGGCGGGGGGCTGGGAGTACGGGCAGACCTACAAGCTCAGGATCCAGCCACGGCTCACCTCGACCACCGGACTGGTGCTCGAGCGTGAGTTCAACCAGACCGTGCGGATCGACGACCTGCAGCCCTATCTGGGAATCGCCGGCGAGGGGAACTACCTCTCCCTGAAGGGCGAGCAGACGCTGGTCGTCGAGACCATCAACGTCGACAAGCTCACCGTCGAGCTGGACCGGATCTATCCGAACAACCTCGTGCCCTTCCTGCACGAGCAGAGACTGGCCGGTGGGAGCGGCCGCTACGGTTATCGCGGCCGCGGCGTTCTGGCGAGCTACGGTGCCAACCTCTTTCGCCGCGACGTGGAGGTGAGCTCGACCGAGCGCAACCGGCTCGTGCTGACCCCGATCCAGCTGGCGGAAATCCTGGCCGAGGATTCGCGCGGGATCTTCCGCCTGTCGGTCCGCAAGGAGGACGAGCGCGGCCTGGCCGTCGCGAAGTGGGTCGTCGCCACCGACCTGGGCCTCGTCGTCAAGAAGTATGACGAGCAGCTGCTGGTCGCGGTCGCCAGCATCCAGCGGCTCGCGCCGCTGGCGGGCGTCGAGGTGCAGATCCTCAGCTACAACAACCAGATCCTGGCCCGGGCCAAGACCGACGAGCAGGGGCTCGTGAGCTTCCGCCTGCCGCGGACCGACAGCCCGGGAGAGCGGCCTTTCGTGGTCGTGGCCACCACGAACGGCGACATGAGCTTCCTCGCCTTCGACGACACCCGCATCCCGACCGGAGATCTGGACGTGGGCGGTGTCAGCCACCCCACTTCGGGTTACGAGGCGTTCCTGTATACCGACCGCGGCATCTACCGGCCGGGCGACACCGCTCACGTCGCCTGGATCGTGCGGGACGTCGAGCGCCGCACGCCGCCCGAGTTCCCGCTGACCCTGCGCATCCTCTCGCCCCGGGGCAAGGAGTTCTCGTCGGTGCGGATGACCTCGGGCCGCGAGGGCTCCGGGGACTACACCTTCGCCATTCCCGCCTGGGCGCCGACCGGCTCCTACGCCGTCCAGCTGCTGCTGGACGAGAAGACCTCGCTCGGCCGCTGCGTCCTGCGGATCGAGGAGTTCATCCCCGATCGCATGAAGGTGAGCGTGGACGTGCGGGTCGACGGCCGCCCGGCGGAACTCGTCCGGCCCGGGCAGGAGATCGAGGTCACTGCGACGGCCATGACCCTCTTCGGGTCCGCGGCCGCCGAGCGGGACGCGGTGGCCGCCGTGACCTACACGCAGACGCCCATCACCCTCGCGGACTGGCCGCAATTCCGGTTCGGCGATCCGGATCGGGAGCGCCGATTTCCCGCCGCGAGGCTGTCGGCCGCCAAGACCGACGCCGACGGCCGCGCCTCCTGGATGGTCGCGGCGCTCCAGGCGCAGGACTTCCAGGGGTGGATCCGCGCCCGCGTCGAGGTGGAGGTCACCGAGCTGGGAGGCGGCCGGACCCAGCGGGCCGCACAGACGGTGCTGATCTCGCCGATCGACCGGGTCATCGGCCTGCGGCGGGCGGAGGGCCCGGAGAGCGACTACGCCCAGCCGGGGCAGCCCCTGTCCTTCGAGGCGATCGTGGCGGATCTGGACGGGAAGCTGGTGGCGCAGCCGCAGGCGCACCTGAAGGTGCTGCGCAAGCAATGGCGCACGGTTCTGCGGAAGGATCCCGAGGGACGTTACCGCTACGTCTCCGAGTACGACGAGCAGCTCCAGCAGGAGCGGACCGTGGACCTCGCGGCCGCCGTGGATACGCTCGCGGTCAGCGTCCAGAGCCAGGGCAGCTACCGGCTCGTCCTGGAGGCGGAGAGCGAGTCCGGGCCGGTTCGCGGCTCGCTCGACTTCTACGTCTACGGCTGGGGCTACTCCCCCTGGGCCATGTCGCAGCCCGAGCGGGTGAACATCAAGCTCGACAAGGAGAGCTACCGGGCGGGCGAGACGCTCAACGCCTCGCTCGAGGCCCCCTTCGCCGGTCTGCTGCTGCTGACCATCGAACGGGACCGCGTCCTGCACCGGGAGTGGGTGCGCCTGGAGAGCAACACGGCCAGCGTGAGCATCCGCCTGCCCGCCGGCACCGAGCCGAACGCCTACCTGGTGGCGACCCTCCTGCGTCCGCTCGATTCGCTGGAAGAGCACGCCCCGGCCCGGGCCTTCGGGGCCGCGCCCATCTTCATGGACCGCGGGCCCAGCCGGCTCGACGTAGAGGTGGCGGCGCCCGCGGTCACACGCCCCCGCACGAAGCTGGCGGTCGCCTTCCGGGTCGGTCACCTGCCGGCCGGACAGGGGGCGCAGGTGACGATCGCCGCGGTCGACGAGGGGATCCTGCAGATCACGAACTTCGTCTCCCCCTCGCCGCTCGACTTTTTCTGCCAACGGCGCCGGCTGGACCTGCAGAGCTACGACATCTGGTCCCTGCTGCTGCCGGAGTCCACGCGGATCCTGCGGCAGTCCTCTCCCGGGGGAGGAGCGGCGGAGGCGGAGTCCCCGCCGACGCTCGCCGCCGAGGGGCTGCTCAATCCCGTGACGGCCCGGCGCGTCAAGCCCGTCGCGCTCTGGTCGGGGATCGTGTCCGGGACCGCGGCCTGGGATACCGTCCGTTTCGACTTGCCGCAGTTCAACGGCGCTCTGCGGCTGATGGCGGTCGCGGCGGCCGCCGACCGCTTCGGAGCGGCCGAGAGCACGGTCCGGATCAAGGATCCCTTCGTGCTGTCCCCCAACCTGCCGCGCTTCCTGGCGCCCGGCGACGAGATCACCGTTCCGGTCCAGGTCTACAACGGGATCGACGAGGAGGGCGGCGGCGAGCTGCCCGTGCGCGTCCAGCTGGAGCTGGCCGGACCGCTCGCGGCCGGCGGCGAGACCAGCTCGCAGATCGTGCTGGCCGGAGGGCGGGAAGGGGTTCTGCGCTTCCAGGTGCACGCGACGGACGAGATCGGCCCGGCGACCGTGACTTTCAGCGCCGAGGCCGCCGGCGAACGGGCGAGCGTCAGCACCGAGCTGGCCGTCCGCCCGCCCCGGCAGCGTGACGTGATCGCGACGACCGGCGTCGTGCGGGCCGATCAACCCGCCGAGGTCACCCTGAGCGACGCGTGGTACGGAGGAACCGGCCGCGCGCGCGTGACGGTCTCCCATCTGCCGATCGCGCAGTTCGGCGCGGCGCTGCCCTACCTGCTGCGCTACCCCTACGGCTGCATCGAACAGAAGACCAGCCGCGGCTTCCCGCTGCTCTACTTCGCGGAGCTGGCCCGCCGGATCGATCCCGAGGCGTTCGGAGAGCATGACGCCGACTACTACATCAACTCGACCATCGACTACCTCGTGGCGATGTCCGTTCCCGGCCGCGGCTTCGCGACCTGGCCGGGCGCCGCGCACGCGTCGTTCAACGCCTGGGCGTCGGTCTACGCCACGCACTTCCTGGTCGAGGCCGAACGGAAGGACTACGTGGTGCCGGAGCATGTGCTCGCGTCCGCCCTCGAGGATGTCGCCCGCCTGGCGCGATCGTCGGAGCGGGGCTGGGAGAACGGCTGGCCGGTCCGGCAGCAGCTCGACACGCGGGCCTACGCCGTCTACGTGCTGGCGCTGGCCGGCCGTCCCGAGCGGGGAACCATGGACTACCTGCTGCAGAACCAGCTGCCGATCTTGACGCTGGCCGCGCGGGCGCAGCTAGCGGGGGCTTACGGGCTGATCGGGCACCCGGACGTCATGCGGCAGATCCTGCCCGCCCAGGAGGGCCCCGCGCTCGAGACCCGATCGCTGAGCTACAGCTTCGCCTCGCCGGCGCGCTCGGAGGCCATCCTGCTGGACGTTCTGGCCACCGCCGATCCCGACAACCCGCAGATCCCGAGCATTCTGGCGCACCTGGCCGGGTACGCCAGGAACGGGCGCTGGCACAACACCCAGGAGAACGCTTTCGCCTTGCTGGCGCTCGGCAAGATCGTCGCCCGGGAGGGTGCGGAGGCCGCGCCGGGCGAGATCCTCGTCGACGGCGAGGTGGCGGCCACGTTCGGCGGCACCGGCCAGGATCCGGATCGGCCCGTGGTGGTCAGCGGTGAGGACTGGCAGGGCCGCCGCATCGAGATCCGCGCCACCGGGCCGGGGCTCGCCTATTACAGCATCGTGGACGAGGGTGTGTCGCGGCAGGCGCCGGAGCAGATCAGCGAGGGGCTTTCGATCACCCGAACCTACTTCGACGACGCCGGGGCGAGGATCGATCCCGGGGACATCGTGCAGGGCCAGGTGATCTTCTGTCGCCTGGGGCTGTCGAGCAGCAAGGGGACGGTCGAGAACGTCGTCGTGTCGGATCTGGTCCCGGCGGGCCTGGAGATCGAGAATCCCCGGCTGGGCGGCCGCTCGCGGATCGAGTGGATCGAGAAGATCGATCCACGCGAGCGCAGGCCGTTGAGCCTCGCTTACCTCGACGTCCGGGACGATCGCCTGCTGCTCTTCACGACGGCCGAACCGACGCAGCAGGTATACTACTACGGCCTGCGAGCGGTCACCGCCGGCCGGTTCGTGCTGCCGCCCGTCAGCGCGGAGGCCATGTACGATCCGGACATCCGCAGCATTCAGGACAGTGGCGAGGTGCGCGTTGCGGCTCCGTGATCGAACGGAGAGGCCCGGCGCGAACAGTCGGCTGCCGGGCGTTTCGTGGCTGGTGCGGCACCGGCCTTTCCGGCAGGTGACCCGCCGCCGCGTGCTGGGTGCGGCGCTGGGCGCCGCAGGCCTGGCGGCGGTGTGGTTCGGCCTGCTGTGGCTCGCCCCACCGCCGGATCCCTACCGGGTCCGCCCGCCCGGCCGCCAGGTCCTGGCGCGCGACGGAACGCTGCTGCGCGGTTTCCTGAGCCCGGATCAGAAGTGGCGCTGGCGGATACCCCTGGCCGACATCAGCCCGCATCTCGTCACGGCCGTCATCGAGCACGAAGATCGCCGGTTCCGCCGGCATCCGGGCGTCGATCCGCCGGCGGTCCTGCGCGCGGCCTGGACAAACCTGAGAGCCGGCCGCGTCCTGGCCGGCGGCTCGACCATCACCATGCAGCTCGCGCGGCTGGTCGAGCCGGGACGCCGGTCCTTCCGCTACAAGCTCTTCCAGGCCTTCCGCGCCCTGCAGTACGAGCGGCGTTACTCCAAGGATGAGATCCTGGAGATGTACCTGAACCTGTCCCCCTACGGGGGCAACATCGAGGGGGTCGCCGCGGCGTCGCGCATCTACTTCGACAAATCGCCCGCCGAACTCTCGCTGGCCGAGGCCTGCCTGCTGGCGGTGCTGCCCGAGTCCCCCGTCAACCGGCACCCGATTCGCCGGCCGGACGCCGCCGTGCGGGCCCGGAACCGCCTGCTCGATCGCCTGGCCACGCGCGGTCTCGTGGACGGCACCACCGCCCGGCGATCCCGCGAGCAGGCCCTGCCGCGGCGGACCTTCCCCTTGCCCTTCCGGGCGCCGCACTTCTGTGAATGGGCGATCGCACGCCATCGCTCCCCGGTCAATCTCCGCACGACTCTGGACGCGGCGTTGCAGGCCGAGGCCGAGATCCTCCTCGCCGCGCACGTCCGCCAGCTCGCTCCGGTCGGGATCCACCAGGGGGCTGCCTTGATTCTCGACTACGAGCGATCCGAGCTGCTGGCGATGGTCGGTTCGGCCGGCTACTTCGACTCGCTCTCCGCCGGGCAGGTCAACGGAGCCCTGGCGCGTCGCTCGCCCGGCTCGACCTTGAAGCCCTTCGTGTACGCGCTGGCGTTCGAGCGCGGACTGGCCACCCCGGCCACGCTGCTCGAGGACATTCCCGTGCGGCTCGGATCCTACGCACCGGAGAACTACGACGGCGAGTTCGTCGGGGCCATCTCGGCGGGACGAGCGCTGCAGACCTCCCGCAACATCCCCGCCGTCCTGCTCGCGGCCGGACTGCACCAGGACCCCGGACTGGACGGTGGTCTCCACGGCTGGCTCGTCCAGGCCGGCGTGGCGTCGCTCGACCAGCCGGCCGGTCATTACGGCCTGGGACTGGTCCTGGGCGGCTGCGAGGTCACCCTGTGGGAGCTGGCCGAGCTCTACGGCCTTCTGGCGCGGCAGGGATGGCGACAACCGACGCGCCTGCTGCTGACGCCAGATCGGCCGGTCTCTCGCGGCATGCGGCTGCTGTCGCCGGAGGCCGCCTGGCTGACCCTGCACGAGCTCGTGGACGTCGAACGACCGGAGCTGCACAGGCTCTGGCGCTCGGGCGCGAACGCGGTGCCGATCCCCTGGAAGACGGGCACCTCCTACCGGCATCGTGACGCCTGGAGCGTCGGCATCGCGGGCAACCACGTGGTCGGCGTGTGGATCGGCAACTTCGACGGTACCAGCTCACCGCACCTGGTCGGTTCGCAGGCCGCCGCACCCCTCCTCTTCGATCTCATCGATATCTTGCCCCATGATCACCCCGGCACCTGGCGTCGGCGGCCAGGCGGGCTGAAGGAAATCGAGGTCTGCGCGCTGAGCGGCGCGCCGCGGTCGCCCCTCTGCCCGGAGACCCGCAAGGCGCTCGTCATCCCTGGGATCTCGCCCGCCACGCCGTGCACGTGGCATCGCCGCATCATGATCGATACCGAGACCGGGTACGAGGTCTGCACCCGCTGCCGCACCGCGGGCCGCTGGGAATCCCGCGTCGTGACCTGGTGGCCGCCGCGCCTGGCGACGTTCTGGGCCGCCAAGGACTCGTCCGGCCGGAGCCTGCCTCCCCACAATCCGCTCTGCCGCCAGTACGGGTCGCGCGAGGCCCCCGCCATCGTCAGCCCGCAGGCCGGGATGGAGTATCACCTGCGCCCCGGCGTACCGCTCGAGGACCAGCAGATCGCCCTGATCGCCGCGGTCAGCCAGGGCAGCCGGGACGTCTACTGGTTCCTGGACGGCGATCTGATCTGCAGGGGAAGGCCGGGCCGGACCATGTTCTGGCAGCCGACGCCTGGCAAGCACCGGCTCAGCGTGAAGGACGACGCCGGCCGTGTGATGACGACCGTGTTCAGCGTCGTGGAGTGACGGAGGCATTCCGGCCCTGGCGCCCAGATCCCCGGCGGGCCGCTCAGGGCTGCTCCGCAGCGGCCGGCGGCGCGCCGTAGCGGACCTTCAGCTCGCCCCAGGAGCTGTACTCCGCAGGGACGGGACCACCGCAAGAGCAGGCTCCGCAACCCTCGCCGAGCGCCCCGACGAGCTGGCTGCAGCCCCAGGGATGGTGGCCGGCCAGGCACCAGGAGTCGGCACACAGCTGCAGATCCTCCAGCTCGGGATCACAGAAGCAGGGATCGGCGCCGAAATTGCCGTTGCTGTCGACCTGGGGCAGGAACGGCTCGATCCAGTCGCCGCCTGCGTTGCCGTGGATATCGGTGCAGGAGAGTTCCAGGGGAACGGAGGGGTCCACGTAGATGCCGGCCCCGGCGGTGCTGAAGGCGACGATGCTCTCGACGATCTGCACGGGGCCGCCGTAGTTGGCCATCTCGAAGAAGGCTCCCCCGAGCATACTGGCCGCGTTGTAGGCGTAGGTGCAGCTGACCGAGACATCGAGATCCCAGCCGTTGCCCCAGATCGCGCCCCCTTGCTCGGCGGAGTTTCGCAGGAAAACGCAGTGGTCCTTCGCAGAGGCGTTGCCCCAGACTGCGCCGCCGCGCACGGCCGTGTTCTCGACGAAGACGCAGTATTCCAGGCTGGCGTAGGAGTAGTGGTTCAGTCCCACCGCGCCGCCGAAGTAGGCGCTGTTCTTCCGGAAGGCGCAGCCGCGGATCCTCGGATTGGCCCCCTGGTCGATGTAGATGGCCCCGGCTGCATGATCGTAGGAAAGACCGGAGTGATTCTCCTCGAAGATGCAGTCCTCGATCAGGGGCGAGACCGTCCCGTAGCATAGGACGGCACCGCCGCCGGGAATGCTAGGGCTGTCGGGAGCGTAGCCACCGGTGATCGTGATCCCGCGCAGGACGGCGCCCGGGCCCTCGTTGCTCTGAAGGACGAAGCCGCGGTGCCGGTCGCCGGAGCTGGCCTGGCAATCGATGATGCAGCCTGCCGGATCGCCGCCGAGGGAGCTGATGGTGATGTTGAGACCGGAGAAGTCCACGTCCCGGTTGCCCGGGCCCGTGAAGACGCCGCTGCCCAGGTGGACGGCATCACCGTTCGTGCAGGCCAGGACCGCCTCCTGGATGGTGGCAAAGTCCCCGCTGCCATCCGGCTGAACCACGTAAGTGGTGGCGGCGGCGGGCGCGGCCAGGGCGGCCAGGAGGATCATGGCGGCAACGAACCTCTTTGCCTTGAGGATGCATGCAGCGGCGTGGTTCATGCTGGTCCCCTTCCTTCCAGCAGGTCTGGATTGATGTGGGGCGAAACACGGGCGGCAGTGCGCTTCGACCGATGATGATACCAGATTGAGATCGCGGAATCAATTCGTCGTCACTCGA
>CAZGEC010000005.1:71557-180939 GCA_964524645.1 uncultured Fibrobacteraceae bacterium
TTCGACCGATGATGATACCAGATTGAGATCGCGGAATCAATTCGTCGTCACTCGACCACCCGGTAGCCGATCACCTGCATGGTCGCCTCGTCCGCGCCCGACTCGTCCGACTGGGTAGAGCCGCGCCCGAACTGCGCCGCCAGCGCGTCGACGAAGCCCTTGACGACGACCACGCGGTCCGGTCGCGGGAAGAAGATGCCGTCGCGGAAGGCGCTGTCCGGCCCCTCGAGGCGGATCTGCCGGGTGAACTGGCCGTCCGCGTCGAATACGTCGAAGGTGGCCATGATCCCCGGCGGATTGGCGTACGCGCCGCGCGAGCTGAGCACCCAGAGCGAGCCGTCCGGCTGCAGGCGGATGCCCCGCTGCAGGACCTGGATGTCCGGCTCGAGATCCTCCACCTCGATCCGGTAGGGGATGGGCAGCGAGTTCATGGCGCTGTCGATGGTGCTGCGCAGCCGAGCCACGTCGTCGGCGGAGCGGCGATAGGGCTCGTAGGCGCGCTCGATCGTGCGGATCAGGGTGCCGTCCGGCCGCCAGACGAAGATCGCGTACGGATGGCGTTGCGGAGCAGCGTAGACGTTGCCGTCGGGGCCGACCGCGGCGCCCCACCAGAAGTTCGGCATGTGCTCGCGCTCGGCGAAGACGAAGTCCTGGAAGTTGTAGGCGGTCTCGTTCTGGGCGAAGCGGGCCAGCTCCTTGCCGTCGGGCGAGAACGAGGCCAGGAAGTTGACGCGCTTCTGGATCGCTGGATCGTCGCGCTGGGGAAAGGCGGTGCCGGTCATGAGGATCAGCCCGTGCCCGGCGGCGCAGGAGGTCAGGCTGACGCCGCCCCCGCGCGAGGGATCGTCGCCCCCCGGCTGGCAAACTCCGGCCGGCAGACCCTCGCGGTCGACCATCACCATCTTGCCTGGAAACTCCTGAATGACGCCGACCCGCCCGTCGTCGAAGAGCGCCATGTCGCGCGCCGAGGTGACCTCGCCGGGGCCCTCGCCCTGCCGGAACAGGGTGCGCAGGTGCTCGCCGTCCGGCGAGTAGACGTGCACCTGGCAGAGCTGCGCGTCGAGTAGATAGACGTTCCCGTCCCGATCGCACTGGACGCTGGTGAGCAGGCCGAAGAGCATGTCGTCGTCCTCGTCGCCTGCGCGCCAGATCTCCTCGAGTTTCAGTGTGCGCACGCCGTGGTCTGGCTCGGCACCGTTCCTGACGAGGGTTACACCGTTCTCGATGGTGACGTCGCCGGCCAAGGCGGCGAAGGGAGCGAGGATGCCCGCAGCCAGGAAGCCAGCGAGCAACATGAGCGGGCCGATCCGGATCATGGCGGATACCTCCAGCCGATTCGAAGCCATGGCAAGTCCTCTGCCGGGGTCGCAACGTCATACGCAGCCGGCCCGCGAAGGTTCACCGCCGTGCAGCGTGGCAGCCCCCGGGTACGTTCCGCTGGCACGTTTCAGGGAGCGGCACCGGGACGGGCGGGGATCCTCTTGAGCGCCTCCGCGGCGTAGAGGCGCACCTCCCGGTCCTCATCGCGGGTGGCCGTCTGCAAGGAATCGCGGGACTCCGGTGCGCCGATGCGCAGGAGCGCGATCACGACCGACCGTCGCACCGCCGCCTCGGGATCGTCCAGTCGGGCCAGCAGCGCCGGCAAGTTGCGCGGTGAGCCGAGGGCGCCCAGGGCGTCCGCCGCTGCGGCGCGCTGCCACAGGTGGGGGCTGTCCAGCAGCTCGGTCGCCAGGGCCACCATGGCGGGCGAGCCGAGCTGGGCCAGAAGCTGCATCGCATTCACGCGGATGTGCATCTCCGGATCGTCCAGGAGAGGTTCGACCAGGCCGGCACACTCCGGGCCGCAGTCGGCCGACAGCCCGCGCAGGGCCAGATAGCGGATGTCGCCGACCGGGTCCGTCAGGGCCGCCAGGAGGGCGGGCATCCGGCGAGCCGAGGGCAGCGTGGGAAGCTGCTCGACAGCCAGCAAGCGTAGCTCGTCGTCTTCGTCCGCGGTCAGGCGGAGCAGCGGCTCGACGGCGACGTCGCCCGAGCGGGCGAGCCGGTGCGCGAGCGCTCTCCTCCTGCGTGGGTTGGGCTCCCGCCGGATCTCGTCGACCAGCCTCTCCGCGCTCTCCGTGCGCCAGGTGGACGGGAGGACCCGGGTCGCGAGACCGCGCAGGCCGCCTCCGTAGAACAGAGCCGAGGCCGCAATCAGGAGCAGCGCGTAGAGCGAGACGACGGCCGCCACTTCCCGCCTCCGCTCGGGCCTGTCGCGGTGGAACAGGATCCGCAACGGCAGGGCGAACAGCCTGCGCAGTAAGGCCGGTAGAGGCAGCAGGAACGGAGCCGACCGGCGGTAGTGCGCATACGCCTCGGCATGTCGCCGGCTCAGGTGCAGCTCTTCCAGCATGGCGACGCCGACGATCACCAGCGTCGAGAGCAGCCAGGGCAGCGAGGCGCTGATCCCCCACGAGCGCTTCGGATACAGCCCGCGCTCGAGCAGCAGGAAGACCCCGTAGCTCCACAGGATCCAGCCCAGGTACTGGGGATGACGGGAGAGACGATATATCCACCCCGTGGCCACCGCCTGCCCGCGGGCGCGGGCCGCCAGCCAGGCGAAGGTACCCAGGAAGAAGACCAGCAGGCCCGTGCCGAGGAAGAGGACGACGATCGGCCAGTAGCTGTGGATGCCGATCGTGCCGAGCAGCCAGCGCAGCAGATCGTACGGGGCCCGGATCACCAGGCCCAGCCGGGACAGCTCAAGCGACACGTCCAGGACCGGCAGCCACACGACGTTCAGCAGGCCAAGCCCGGCCAGGAAGAACATCACCCCGGCGAATTGCGCGAACACGGGCAGCATGAAGCCCAGCCCTCCCAGCATCGCGAGCCCGGTCCGCCGGTCGGCGAATCCCGCGCCGACGAGCACGAGCAGGCCCGCAAAGCAGACGTAGCCGATGGCCCGCAGGTGGTAATGGGCCAGGAAGAGTTCGGTCTTCAGATGGCTCACCTGGTCGGCATGGGAATCGAAGCCGGGAGTCGGGACCGCGTCCTGCAGGGCGCCATCGATGAGCCGCGGCAGCTCCACCGTGGCGAACGTCAGCCCCACCGTGAACACCGCCGACAGCAGCAGGAGAAGAAGGGTGCCACGCAGGCCACCGTGCAACGCCTTCCCCCTCAGCGCCTGGCCAGCACTCCCCACAACATCAGGAAACCCAGGACCCCGAAACCGATGGCGGGTGCCAGGTGTCCGGCCGAGGTCCCCTGCACGCGCATCATGCCGATGTACACGCCGCAGGCCAAAAGACCGCCCACCATCACGATCGTGAAGACCCAGCGCGGCGGCCCGCTCACTTTCCCGTTTGTCATGTTCAGGCCTCCCTGTCCGACGACGTATCGCTTCCCCCTGTACGTCGATCGTCCCCTCCCGGTTTCCCGCCGCAGCGGCCGGCGGGGCCAGCGGGCTCGCGCCCTGCCGGCCGACCG
Source organism: uncultured Fibrobacteraceae bacterium (assembly GCA_964524645.1). Taxonomy (GTDB): domain Bacteria; phylum Krumholzibacteriota; class Krumholzibacteriia; order LZORAL124-64-63; family LZORAL124-64-63; genus CAZGEC01. The sequence goes on from CAZGEC010000005.1 coordinate 75,023, forward strand.
CCGGGTGAGCCCCTGGAGTTTGAATTCGGAAGCCGGTTCGCTTACAGTTGATCCCACGACATCACCTGATAGTGGGATTACTGTCCGCTCGCCCAAAGGTGGAGCCCATGCGGAACTCTCCCCGGCTCGCGCTGCTCGGCCTGGGTCTTTCCTTCACCAGTGCAGCCGTCCTGATGCTCGAGGTGTCCCTGACCCGGGTCTTCTCCGTGGTGATGTGGTACCACTTCGCCTTCTTCACCATCTCAGTGGCCCTGTGCGGCTTTGCAGCCAGTGGATTGACTGTCCACCTGCTGCCACGCCTGTTCCGCGCCGATCGCGCGGCCACGGTGGCCTTCACCGCCGCGCTCGGCTTCGCCGTGGCCGTGCCGCTCTGCTTCAAGCTGTTCACGATCAACTCCTCCCAGACCCTGTTGACGGGTCTGCTCTTCCGGGCCCGCGAGAGCGGCTTGAACGTGATCGATTACCTCAGCGTGGCCGGCCTCTACGTGACGGCGGTCCTGCCCTTCTACATCGGCGGCATCGTCATCGCGGTGCTCTTCCGGCATTTCGGGGAGCAGGCCAGTCGCATGTACTTCTACGACCTGGTGGGAGCGGGCCTGGGGTGTCTGGCCACGGTGCCGCTGCTGAACTGGGTCGGCGGACCCGGCGCCATGGTGATGGTCGCTCTGCTGGCCGCGTTCGGTGGCTTGAGCTTCGGCCTGGCGGCCGGCAATCGCCGCCAGGGAGGCGTGGCCGTGGCCGCCGCCGTGGTGGCCGCCATCGCGCTGTTCACGGGTCCCTCGCACTGGCTGGGGCTCAAGTACTACCACGGCAGCAGGGAAACCGACATCGATTACGAGCGCTGGAACTCCTTTTCGCGCGTGGCGGTGAGGAGGATGGCCGCCGCCGATTCGCTATTGATCGAAATCGACGCCGCCTCCAACACCTTCATCACCCACTGGGACGGCGATCCGGGCAGCGTCTCCGCTCTGCGGCATGATCTCATCGCCGCCCAGTACGCGCTGCTGGAACGGCCCAAGGTGCTGTCCATCGGATCGGGGGGCGGCGTGGACATCCTGGCCGCCCTGGTCTGCGGAGCGACCGACATCACGGCCGTGGAGGTCAACCCGATCATCGTCGACGTGATGCTGGGGCGCTATGCCGACTACTCTGGACGCGTCTACTCGCGGCCGGAGGTGCGCGTGGTTACGGACGAGGCCCGCAGCTACGTCCGGCGCAGCGGCGAGCGGTACGACATCATCCAGGCCGGCTACGTGGACACCTACGCCGCGACGGCCGCCGGGGCCTTCGCGCTCACCGAGAACACGCTCTACACGCGTGAAGCCTTCGCCGACTACCTGGACCACCTGACGCCGCGGGGCATCATCTCCTTTCAGCGCTACTACGAGGATCAGCCGCAGCAGGGAATCCGGCTGGTGAGCATAGCCCTGGCGGCCCTCCAGGAGCGCGGCAAATCCGCGCCCAGCAATCATATAGCGGTCCTGCGCGTTCGCGAGCGGGCCTCGGTGCTGGTCAAGAACGAGCCCTTCAGCCCGGCGGAGGTCGCCCGTCTGGCCGCGCATTGCGAGGCATCGGGAATCGAGCTGGTGGCCGCCCCGGGCCATTACCGCGACGATCTCTACGGCCGGCTGCTCACCGCGGCCGATCCCTGGACCGTCGTCGCCGGCTACGCGCTGGACATCTCCCCCACCAGCGACGACCGGCCGTTCTTCTTCTACAACATCAAGCCGACGACTTTCTGGCGCGGCCTGTTCCTGCACAGCGGGGAGTACCAGCACTCGCGCGCGGTGTTCCTGCTGACCGCCCTGCTCTTCGTCGTCTTCCTGCTGTCGCTGCTCATCCTGCTCTTGCCCGTTCTCGTGCGCCGGGAGTTCTTCACCAGGGCCACGCTGCCGGCTCTGGTGTACTTCGCGGCCATCGGCCTGGGCTTCATGATGGTGGAGATCGGCATGCTGCAGCGGCTCATGCTGTTTCTCGGGCATCCCACGCTGGCGCTCAGCGTCGTCCTGTGCTCCCTGCTGATCAGCGCCGGTCTGGGCAGCGCCTGGACGGCGCGCGTGCCCCTCTCCCGGTCGGAATCCCGGTTGCGGAGCTACCTGCTGGTCGTGTTCGTCCTGACCGCTATCACGGCCTTCGCCTGGCCGCCGATCTTCCAGGCCCTGGTGGGATTGCCCCGGTCCGGTCGGGTGCTCGTGGCCATCCTGACGCTCTTCCCCGTGGGCTTCTTTCTCGGCACGGCCTTCCCGCTGGGAATTCGCCGCCTGTCCAGCACGCGGTCCGAGGTGATCCCGTGGGCCTGGGCCGTCAACGGTGCCATGTCCGTGCTGGGCTCGGTTCTGGCCATGGTGGTGGCCATCAACAGCGGCTTCACGGTGACCCTCATGGTGGGCGCCGCCTGTTACGTGGTGGCCTGGACCGTCGCCGGGCGGACGGCCGTGGCCACGTAGGCGTCCAGCCCCGCATTTCCTGCCCTGGATGTTTCGCTGGCCGCGGCCCGTCCGACCCGGGCCGCTGAGATGCGGTTTCAGCGGCTTTTCACTATGCTTTGGCTGCTTGACCCTCCAGGCCCGATCAGTCGCTTGCGATGGTTGCCGCCCGGCCTCGGTCGTTGGCCCGATGCCCGATGTACTTTGGCCACATATATGACAGGGGGGAGGATCATGAACACCGGCAACTTCCGTCAGACGTTCTCGGCGGAATTCATGGACATGGCCGTGCGCAGCCGCCCCACCCGGGAGTGGCTGCTGAGGTCTGGCTCGCGACGCCTGCATCGCTTCTACGTTGAGGGAAGCGCGGAAGGGCTGCCGGAGCGTGTCCTGGAACTGCGCTGGCGCGCGATCATGAACCTCCTGCGATCCTTTGCAGATGCAGTCGGCGACGGTCGCATCTCGCCGAGCTTCCGGCGGGGGCTGGTACGCAACTTCGTGGGCCAGGTCGTGCAGGGCGAGCGCGAGCGGCAGGCCCCCTTCAAGGAGCGGCACGGCTACCTGCCGCCCACCTTCCTCGTCATCAGTCCGACCAAGAGGTGCAACCTGGCCTGCAAGGGCTGCTACGCGGCCAGCAGCCGCAAGAACGACGAGACGCTGACCTACGCGGCCTTCTCGCGGCTCCTGCGCGAGAAGCGAGACGAGTGGGGTTCGCACTTCAACGTCATCTCGGGCGGCGAGCCCCTGATGTACCGGAGCGAGGGCAAGGACCTCTTCGACGTGATGCGCGAGAACTCGCAGGACTACTTCATGCTCTACACCAACAGCACCCTCATCGATCGCGAGGTGGCCCAGCGGATGGCGGAGGCGGGCAACGTCACCCCAGCCATCTCGGTCGAGGGCTGGGAGAAGGAGACCGACGCCCGTCGCGGCCGGGGTGTGTACCGGCGCATCCAGGAAGCCATGGAGCTTCTGCGCGAGGTCGGCGTGCCCTTCGGCGTTTCCATCACTGCCACGCGCGAGAACGCCGAGACGGTGCTCTCGGACGAGTTCATCGAGCACTACTTCGAGCGAATGGGCGCCGTCTACGGGTGGATCTTCCAGTACATGCCGATCGGCCGCAGCTACACGACGGAGCTGATGGTCACGCCGGAGCAGCGCCGCTGGATGCTGGGGCGGCAGCTCGAGCTGCTCGAGGAGCGCGGCCTCTTCATCGTCGACTTCTGGAACGGCGGTCCCCTGTCCATCGGCTGCATGGCGGCCGGCCGGTCCGGCGGTTACTTCTACGTGGACTGGAACGGCAACATCGCACCCTGCGTGTTCTTCCCCTATTACACCGCCAACCTCTACGAGATGTACGAGCGCGGGGAGAGCATCAGCAGCGTCTTGACGGGGGATTTCTTCAAGACGATCCGCAGCTGGCAGGAAGCCTATCTCGGGAAGCGGAGCGCGCACGGGCGTATGCACAACCTGTTCACGCCCTGTCCCATCCGGGACCACTACTCGGTGGCGCGGAACATCATCGACCACCACGGAGCGGCGCCGCTGGACGAGGAAGCCGCTCAGGCCCTGGCCGATCCCGAATACCGGCGGCGCATGATCGAGAGCGGCCAGCAGGTGAGCGCGCTGCTCGACCCGATCTGGGAGGAGCAGGTCCCCTGCTGCAATCCCGCGGCACTGAGAGAGCTGGCGGCCGCGGAGGGCTGATCCGCCCAGGGATCGTACGGGTCGTCACTCGATGCTGATCAGCCGACCGAGCTGGAGCACGACGGCGAGGCCGGCGAAGCTGCGGGGTCCGATTAGCTCCCCGAACATTATCAGTCCGGGGTCGACGTCGGGATTCTGGCGTGAGGCGACCTCGACCACCCAGGCGACCCCCGCCCGGTTGAAAGACTCGTTCTCCGGCACGTCAATACTTCCGCCATAGGTCCGGTACAGCAGGCTGGGTCCGAGCCCGATCGACAGCAGGTAGCCTGAGTTCTTCACGACGCGCTCGTAGAGCAGCGCCACATCGCCGTCCGACTTGCCCAATCCCAGCCGCACGCCCCTCGCCGACAGCAGGTGTGGGCCCCGCATCAAGTTCCAGGACATGAGCAAGGACAATCGATTGAAGAGCTGGTTCTCCGCCTCTCCACTCACATGTCCACCGCCCGCACCCACCGATACCCATGCCCCTGCTGAGGCCGCGGGAGATGATTCCGCACCCGCGGCCACGGAACAGGACCAACCGATCGCCACGGCAATGCACAGCAGACAGATCCGGATCATGACACACCTCACGCCGACCCCCCCCTTTCATTCCCTTAACCGCTCGCCAACGCCTACTTGGCCAGCATGATCTTCCGCACATCGGCGCCGTGCCGTGTCTTCAGCAGGACCCGACACGGCCCAGCGACGGCATGATGGATCGCGGCGAGATGGGCTGCGCGGCGTGGTCCTGGAGCACACGTGGAGTAGCTTGCAGCCGGGTTGAGTGTAGCATGGACAAGAAGGCCGTGTCAGCCGCCGTCCTTCGGGTTCTCGTCGGTGCGGCCGCTGTCGTAGAGGCCGATCACCTTGACAATCTTGCCCTTGTCGTCGCGGCCGAAGGACAGCCGGAAGTAGTCCAGGTCGCCGACGCGGAAGATGTCCTGTCCCAGGGGCTCCAGCTTGTAGCGGGGTCGGTCCTCGCGCTGGTACCAGAGCTGATCGTCGGCGATGAAGACGCGGCGCGGGCCGAAACTCCCGACGTACTCCTTCAGATGCTTCCGGGAGAGGGTCAGGGGATTCAGCCGGCCGTTCACGTCCAGCAGCGCCCATTGCAGCACGGTCCGGACCTGCTCGTCCTGCTCGGCCTCGATCAATTTGTTCAGGGCGTCGGCGTAGGCGGTGTCGAGGGCCTGCTCCTCCGGCACGGCGATGTGCGGGATGACGCCCACGCCCTCCCAGCCCTCGTTGTTCTGCGGGTTGTAGGCGCGGCCGTAGGGGATGCGCGTGATGATGCGGAAGTCGTCGAAGTCGAAGATGTAGCCGGAGACGGTGTGTCCGCCGCCGCCGGTGGTGTCGCCCACGACGGTGGCGCGCTCGAGGTTGCGCAGGTCGAAGGTGAACTCCTCGGCCGCGGAGAAGGTGTTCCCGCTGGTGAGAATGTACACCGGCTGCTCGGTCAGGCGCTGGCCCGGTACGTAGTCCGCGCTGTAGGACTGGACGGTCTTGTCGCGGGCCCGGATGTCCCAGTTGATCAGGTGGGCCCTCTCCGGGAAGAGGTAGCCGCAGAGGAGGCGGATCATCGCGGCCGAGCCGCCGCCGTTGTAGCGCAGGTCCAGGATCACGGCGTTGCTGTTCGAGAGGAAGTTCATGGCCGCCGCTGCGGCCGCGAAGGCGTCGTCACCGTCGGCGAACTGGTCGAATCGCAAATAGCCCACGCCGCCCGGCAGGATCTCGGCCCGCTTGAAGCCGTAATTCCCAGCGCGCCGGAGCCGCCGCTGGCGCTCGATGTCCACCGGATCCTCGACCTGCTGGGCCTCGACCACGGCGGGATCGAGCGGCAGGAGGGCGGCGATGCGGAAGTGCCCGTCGTGGTTGATGGTCTGGGCGTCATCGTACAGCTTCTGCGCGAACTCCGCGGGGTCGGTGAGGCCGTCGTAGGCGCCGTCGGCGAGGCGCTGCCGCAGCCCGGCGACGATCCGCTTGGCCGGCTCCTCGAGCACGTAGACCGAGTCGATGACGGCGGTCAGGCTGTCGACGATGGCCGCGCGGATCTCGGCGCCGATGGGCGGGAGCTGGCCGGGCATGGCGAACCTGATCTGCGCCTGGCCCGGGCGCGCGGCGCCCAGGAGGGCCAGCAGGCCGGCGACGAAGAGGAGGAGGAGGAGATTGACTCGGGAGGCGAAGGATGAGGCCATGCGATCGTGAACGGCGCGCATCGCCGCGCTCGTTCCCGGCAGAGCTGACTTTCCTCTGGGCAGCATGATGGTGAAGCCTCCTGTTCATGCTCGGGCCGGCGGCAAAGGGCAATGCTCCCTCTTTCTGGGGGGATTATTACGGATTATTGTGGAAGGTGTTACACATAGATCATGCCGGGCGGCTCCTCGGCGGAAGGCGAGCCGCGCACCATCTACTCAGATCATTCTCTGTCAGGGCTTGGTCCGTCCACTCTCTTCTCGAGGCGGATTGCCGGGATCCTTCCCGACGGATAGTCACAGAAGCTTGATCCGGCGAGGCGATATCCCAGGCGCTCCCAGAACGACTGGTTGTACTCGGGCACGGCGGTGTCCAGGAAGAGTGTCGTGATTTCCGGGTGAGACCGTAGAAGCTGCTGCTCGGCGTGGCGCGCCAGCTGCGAGCCGACACCGGTGCCACGGTGGTCGGAAGCGACGTAGAGGTAGAGAAGCTCCGCATGGGTCGCCGACAGCACCCGGATCGTGCAGAAACCGATCAGAAACTCGTCGCGCACGGCGACGCAGCTCTCCATGGCCCCGATTCGCTCCGTGAACTCCGAGACGCCGTAGGATTCGGCGCCCCCCAGGACGGCATCCGGGGGCAGAAAAGTGCTGAAGACGCCGAGGAAGGCCGCGCGGCGCAGCTCATGGCAGGCCGCCCCGTCCTCCGCTCGGAAGCTCCGGATCTGCAGTTCTCGGGTCATCTCGATATCCTTCTCCAGTGTTGGCAGCATGTCAACCGACTCGGTGACCAGCAACGAACCGACGAGCTGTCCGGTCGCGCCGCTCGATCGGATCGTGATGGCCACTCCCGTCATGCGGCGGGCTGGCGCCCGGCAGCAGTATCCTGTTTTCAATAATGTTCTTAACCACGATGTCCCGAGCTGAGGATGCGGGCCCACAATCCTGGCGACAATCGATAATCAGTTTGCTAGAGTGCTGGCGGCTGTCATCTCCAATCCGCTTCAGCAAGGGAGGTCGACGTGAGTTGCATGACAACAGCGGACCCTGCCGCTGGCTCGCTGCGCGGACCTGGCCGCAGCCGATTGCCAAATGTCGCCGCGAAATCCGCAATGATCCTCGCTCTCTTCACGTTCGCACTCGTCACTCCCACGTCAGCGCTCGCCCAGGCTTGCATAACGGAGATCACCGTCATCTACGGCGGTAGTTCCGGTATCCAGCCGCCGGTCGGTTACACCAAGATCAACGTCGATCTCAACCAGGATGCGGGCGGCGACTACATCTATGTCTGCTACAGGAAGGGCGTGGGTGCCCCGATCACCGGTCTGGCCGTGACCGTGAACAATGGCCAGCCACCGACGAACGCGGCCTACACCCGGATCAACGTGGATCTGAACCGTAATTGCGGAGGGGACACCGCCTTCATCTGGCTCTGGTACACCAAGGATCCGGCCTGCACCACGATTCGCGACCTCCACGTTCAAGCGAACACCGGCCCACCACCGGCCGGATTCACGCGCATCAACACCGACCTGAACTACGATGCAGGGGGGGACAGCGCCTACATTTACCTCTCGTACCTGGCCCTCTAGCCGCCGCCAGCCCGAAGGAGATCGCGCCATGAAGAAGAGCCTGTGCCTCACCGGGATGCTCGTCATGATGCTCGCGGGAATCCTGATGCCCGGCTGCGGCGACGACAATCCCGGTGAGCCGCCGCCTCCCGCGCCGGCCAATCTGCCGGAAATCCCGGTTCCCAGCTCGGTCAACGAGCTGTTGCCGGTCCATTCGAACGAGATCGCCATCGGCCTCTCGGATCCCCTGCCGGAGTTCGAACCCCTCGTGACCGAGCTGCAGATGATGCAGGACACCGGCGCCACCCCTTGGACCAACGTGAACCGGCACCTGATCCTGGCCTGTGAAGACGTCCTGCCGGAGTTCTCGTGCGATCCCGGGACGAGCAACCGTTCCTACATCGACGCCCGTCCGCGCCTGCTGCACAGGCGCTACTGGCGCAAGCTCAAGCAGGTCACGCTGGATCCCGGCACCTCCTACCAGCAGGAGGAGACCATTTCCTACGGCACCTCGACAGCTCACGAGGAGAGCCGGGAGTTCTCCCAGACCATCGGTGTCGAGGTGCAAGTCGGGGGAAGCTGGAGTGCATTCTCGGCCTCGGTCACCGCCAGCTACGAGCAGACCTCAACCGTGGGCGAGGTGAACGCCGTCACCTTCAGCGAGGAGAACACGTTCAGCGAGACCTACTCGGTGCAATCGGACCCGTCGCACACCATCGTCTACGCGCTCTGGCAGCTGGTGGACGCATTCTCCCTGGTGGACGCCGACACGGTGCGGATCGATCAATCACCGACGTTGCGGCACGCGCACATTGCCGAGATCGAGGACATAGAGTTTCCCAATCGCAACGTGATTCGCCAGTCCGTGACGCGCTTCTAGCGCGGTCCACCGCACGAGGCGAGAAGAAGAGGGCCGCTGCCGCCGGGTGGCGGCCCTCGTGCTTGCAAATGGCCCCGGCCGTGCGGAACCGGCATGGCAGCCGACACCTGTACCGGTGGCCCGGGATTCACGTTCAGGGGACGACGCGGTAGCAGATGACCGCCATGGGCTCGGGTTCGTCCTCGTCCGCGATGGCGGCGCCCGCTCCGCCGAAGCGGGCCAGGGCGGAGTCCCAGTAGCCGGTGACCATGAAGGCCAGATCCTCCCCCGTCCAGAAGAGCAGGTCCTGCCGGGGAACGCCCGGGCAGACGACGCGCACCTGCTTCTGGAAGCGCCCTGCGGGTGTGAAGACGTCGTAGCTGGTGAAGACTCCCGCGGGTGGCTCCCACATCGCGCGGCCGGTGAGGATCCAAACCGAACCGTCCGGCCCGACGCGCAGCTGCTCGACGTCCGGCTCGGTCTTCTCGTAGCTGATGGGCGCGCCGGGGGCTACCGCCCGCGCGTGGGACTCCAGGATGCGCCGCCATATGTCGAGTGCCTGCTCGTTGCGCTGCCAGGATACGTAATCTCTGCTGAACACGCGCTCGAGATTGCCATCGCGCCCGAAGATGCTCACCTCGTACCGGTTGCGGGGAATCGCCACCACCACGCGGCCATCCGCCGCCACGTCGAAGCGGCGGTGAGGACCGTCGGTCAGCTCGACCTCGTCCAGGTGCAGGTTCTGCATCTGCAGGGTCACGGTCTTGGCGGCAAAGGTCAGGTCGCGCAAGCCCTCTGCGTTCAGACGGCTCAGGAAGGTCTCGACGGTGACGGCACCGGTCGCCTCGTCGATGCTCTGCTGGACGCCGCCCGCCACCACGACACCCCCGCCCTGGCTCAGTCCGCGCATGATGTAGGAGCCGCTCTGGGCGGGATCGCCCAGGATCCAGGTGCCGGCCGGGGTGCCATCCAGGTTCAGCTTGATCACCTTGCCCGGGAGGGCCTGTAGCACGCCGAGGGTTCCGTCGGGCAGGAAGCACATGTCCACGGGCTGGCGGAACTCGCCGGGTCCCTCGCCCTCGTGGCCGAGGGTGCCGGCCGGCTCGCCCGCGTGCGAGAAGACCCAGACCTGCGCCAGCTGGAAATCCAGCAGGTAGATGTTCCGCTCGTCGGTCAGGATGCGGTTGATGACCCCGAAGATCGTATCCTCGTCGTCCGCGCCGCCGACGCGCCACAGCTCCTCCATTTGGACGGTCTGCACGCCCTCGGCGGGTTCGGCGCCGTTGGTGACGTGTATGACGCCGTCGACGATGCTTTCCTCGGCCGCACGAACGGCCGTCGGCGGCGAGAGGAGGATGGCAACCGAAAGCAGGAGCAGAAGTGATGGCAGGAGAAACCCGATACGTGTGGGGCGGGCATTCATCGCAGGCTCCTTGGCTTGGATTCCGTCGCGGGAACCAGGATCCGCATGTGCTCGTCGTCCGCGGCGATGCTCTCGAGGGCGGCGATGAGCGAACGGCCGGTGATCGTCCCGTCCGGACCGCGCAGGTCCGCGAGGGTCAACGGGCTGGCCACCCTGAAGTCGGATCCTCGGCCGGCCAGCGAATCCAGCAACGCGCCGAACTCCTCGATCGTCAGAGCACGCAAGCCCAGCTGCTCGAGAGCCCGGCGTCTCCGATCTGTGGACTCCAGCCTTGCCACCTTGTCGAGTGCGGCGGCGAGCTGCTCTGCGGGTACGCCGTGCAGATCGAGGTCGGCATCAAGTTGGCAGAGCAGCAGCCCGGCCAGGCCGTCGGGGCGCGCGGGCCGGCTCGTACGCCCGCCGCTGGCCACCACCGGCCGGAACGCACCCAGAGCCATCACCAGCATGGCGATCAAACAGCTGATCGCCACGATGCGGAAATAGTCGAGACGGCCGCGGTGCCGCCGGGGATCCAGGAGGGCAGCGAGGCGGCCGGAGATCGGCGAGCACCTGGCCATGGCCAGCCCCGCGTACATGAACTGGCGGCCCTTTCGCAGGCTGCGGGCCAGGTCCAGCAGCTGCTGCGCGTAGGCGGAGGCCCTGGCCTCGGCCAGCAGCACCTGGTCGTCGCAGGCACGCTCTCTCTCGAGCCGCAGGCGCCCGGTGGCCAGCCAGACGAGCGGATTGTACCAGTGCAGCGCGCAGGCCAGCATGGCGATCCACTGGGTCAGGCAGTCGCGGCGTTTGACGTGGGCCAGCTCGTGCAGCAGGACGTTGCGGCGCTGGGATTCGCTCCACTCATCGCACTGTTGCGGGAGCAGAATGAAATGCCGGCGAAAGCCCAGCACGCGGGGTGATCCGGGGCCTTCATCCTGCAATAGGCGGACCGGCTCTCTGATTCTCAGCTCGCGCGACAGCGAATCCCGCAAGCCGAGCCAGCCGGGATCGGTCACCGGCCGGGACCGGCGGATCAGCCCACGGAGCCGCAGCGCAAAACCACCGAAGACAGCCAGCACCAGCAGCAGGCCGGTTTGCCAGAGGGCGAAGAGCCAGACATCGGCCCGCAGCAGGGCCGCCGGTCCGGATCCCGCACCTCCACGCACGGCGAATGCCTGAGACGGGGGTACGAGATCCGCAACGGGACCGGGTGCTTCCTGCTCCACCCCGCGGGCCAGCCAGGAGGGCATCGTCATCTCCCAGGCCGGCAGGCTGGACACGAAGAGCGGCAGGCCCAGCAGGCCGGCCACCGCCAGGGTCCAGAGCAGATGCCGCGTGGCGGCCGAGGCGCGGCGCAGCGCCAGGCTCAGCAGGCCGGTTGCCAGCAGCAGGCCGCTGCCCTTCAACAGGGTCTGCCACCAGAGGTCGGCCCAGATGCCGGAAAGGTCGATCAACCGGGCGAGGTTGCCGTAGAGGCTCATTTCAGCGCCCTTCCTGGCGCGCCTTGTCGATCATGCGGGACAGCCGTTCCAGCTCCTCGTCCGAGATCTCGGCTGGGTCGTCCAGCAGCGCCGCGATCATCTGTTCGCGCGAGCCGTCGAAAAAGTTGCGCAGCAGATCGCGGAGGGCCGAGGTCCGCGCCCGGGACCGGGGAACGGTGGGCAGGTAGACGTAACGCGGCCCATCCTGCCGGTGCATCAGGTGCCCCTTGTCCTCGAGGATGCGCAGGTGGGTTCTGACGGCCGAGTAGCTCGGCGGATCGGTCAGGTTTTCGATGACGACGGCCGCCGTGGCCTCGCCGAGTCGGTAGACGATCTCCATGATCTGCCGCTCGCGCCGGCTCAGGTTCTCGTGGGGATTGCCGGTCATGATTCTCGCTCTCTCGGCTCGGGAGCCGGGGACCCTCCGGTTCCGCGGAACAGCATGCTAAAAAATTGGCATTATGCTAATAATTTAGCATACTCCGGACTGCCGTCAAGGGGAGCAAGGCTTATTTCCAGGGGAATCTTGCAGCCTGGGGGATGCCCGCGAGTGCGTGGCCGATTGCCGTCAGCGGCTGGTCGGCCTCCCGTGGCGGATCACGCTTTGCGGCAGCCGGGTGATCCGCCTCATGCCCCATGGCGGAGGGGGATTTCGCGCGATTCTCGTCATGGCACGATGCGAGCGCGGGATGGCCTTAGCCGAGAATCCTCCCTGCAAATCGCAACGGCCGGGCCGGGCAGCCTGCAGGCAACACGCCACCACCCGGACTTGGGTTTGATCAATTGTGTGGAGCTGCGCTACGCTGCGCTCCCTCTCCTGCCATATCGCCACTTCAAGGCCCATCCCAAACCACCTTGCGGAACTGCATGGAACGGTGGGCGATGGAGCAGAACATCCCTGATCGAACTGGCGACGCGGCGCCGCCAACCGGCGGATGGCGAGGGCCCAAGCGGTTTCTGGCATGTCTCTTGGATGGGATACACATCGCAAGAAGCGGACACTTGGGCGCACCTCCCGCGAGATGGGAGGGGCGGTCCTGCAGTTGGCGAGCGAGTGGCAGCCGCCGGAGCCGGCGGGCCACCAAGCAGAAGGGGCGGCCCGTGCGATCCAGATTGCGCGCCATCATCCTGGGGACCGCGGTCCTGCTGGCGGCCGTGACGTTGCTGCCGGCCGAAGGCGCGGCCCAGACCGTCACCAGGCTCCAGGTCCTGCTGCCCGGCGAGCAGGCGGCGCCGGGCACAATCTCCGGCAAGATCGGCGTACCCAGCGACCAGACGGTGGGCGTACCGTTCGAGATCCTGGTGCGCGCCTGCGACGACCAGTGGCACACCATCGCCGGCGTCAGCGACGTATTCCACGTCACGAGCTCGGACGCCAGCGCGACCCTGCCTGGCGATCAGCCGCTGGCCGACGGGGAATTGACGCTGACCGTGGCCCTGAACGCCGCCGGCGGCTTCACCTTCTCCGCCAGCGACGTCAGCGATCCCACCCTGCCGACGGCGGTCTCGGCCTCCGTGCAGGCGCTTGTCCTGCAGGGCTTCGTCTTCGCGGAAATCCACCAGAAGAACCAGTACGCCGGTCAGCCCATGCAGATCGAGCTGTGGGCCGTGGACCCGGCCAGCCAGCCGGTCACGGGCTACAACGGCCCCATCCAGCTGCAGCAGCAGACCAGCTACGGGCTCGGCCGCATCGAGCCGTCTACGGTCAACCTCGTGAACGGCCTCTGGTCCGGCGCGGTCACCCTGTACCGGGCGGACGAGACCAGCATCAACCGCGGCAACGTCAACATCTACGCCTACCTGGCAAGCCAGCCGGAGAAGAACGGGACCAGCGACCCCTTCACGGTCCATCCCGGCAACCTAGCGCGGGTCCAAATCGTGGTGCCGGGCCAGGATCCGGCCCCCGGCAGCGCCAGCGGTGTCACCGGCTCGCCCGCCACGCAGGGCGCCGACCAGCCGTTCACGATCGACATCTTCTCCACGGACCTGTACTGGAACCCCGTGCCGATCGACCACTCGGTCCGCGTGATCTCCAGCGATCCCCTGGCCTCGACCCCGGTGACCGGCGCTCTGGTCAGCGGTCACGTACAGCTGACGGTGTCGCTCGGCACCGTCGGCACGCAGACCCTGACGGTCAGCGACCAGACCTCGGGCTCCATCCAGGGCATGACCAGCGACGGCATCCCGGTCATGGCCAGCGGTGCCCACCACTTCGAGTTCGATCCGCTGCCCGCCGTGGTCCAGGCCGGCGATCCGGTATCGGTGACGATCCGTGCCACCGACAGCGCCGGCAATACCCTGACGAGCTTCGCCGGCGACGCCCGGCTGTCGGCCAACACCGGGGCCGGAAGCATCACGCCCGAACACGTCACCCTCGTGGCCGGCATCTGGACGGGCGATGTCGTGTTCCGCGGTGCCGGAGGGTCCGTCTCCCTCTCGTGCGCCGACTACGCCTCGCCGCCTCACGTGGGCACCAGCGATCCCCTGCAGGTGGTGGCGGGACCGTACGCCGGCCTGCAGGTCCTGCTGCCGGGCCAGCTGCCGCAGGGCGGCACCGCCACGGGGCTGACCGGGACGGCCGACGAGCAGGCCGCCGGCACGGCCTTCACGGTGCTGGTCAGGGCGGTGGACGAGTACTTCAACCGCGTCACGACTATGACCCCGCGCGTCGTGCTGACCTCCAGCGATCCCAACGCCGCCCTACCGGACACCTTCCAGCTGGCGAGCGGCGAGGCTAGCGTGCCGGTGACCCTCTACCTGGCCGGCCAGCAAACCCTGACCGCGACTGACGTCACGGATGCCGTGCCGGCCGGCACGAGCACTCCTGTGACCGTGTTGCCGGGGCCGTACACGCGCCTGCTGATCCTGGCTCCGGGCGAGGAAGTCTTTCCTGGCGCCGAGGACGGCCGCAGCGGCGAGGCCACGGATCAGAGCATCAGCTTCGCCTTCACGGTGACCGTCCTGGCCACGGACGCCTGGTGGAATCCCGTCGGGGGTGCCACGGACATGGTCCGGATCACCTGCACCGATCCCCTGGCCGAGCTGCCGTCCGACGCGGCCCTCGTCGACGGACAGGTCGAGATGGTCCTGCGCCTGTCGACCGGCGGCTATCAGCAGATCACCGCCACGAACCTCGATCAGCCGGCCATGCCGGCGAGCACGACCCAGGTCCGGGCCATCTCCAGCGGCCTGCACCTGGAGGCCGACATCGCGCCCACGACCGTGCAGGCGGGCGAGGCCTTCAGCCTGACGGTGCGGGCGGTCAACGACGCCGGCAGCGTCATCCAGGAGATCAACTCCTTCGTGGACGTGGTGGTGCGCAACGCCTCGACCCAGGAGCCCGGCTGCGGCACCCTGCTCAACACGCGCTTCCAGCTGCTGCAAGGGCAGCGGACGGTGCAGCAGACCTACACCTGCGCCGAGCGGATCGTCCTGGTGGTCAGCGACGAGGCGGGCAACATCCCTGCCATCACCGACGTGCTGGATGTCCGCCCCGGGGCTCCGGACCGGCTGACCCTGGAAGCCTCGCCGCCCTGGCTGCGGGGCAACCGCCACGCCATGATCACGGCCAGCCTGGTGGATCTCTACGACAACGGCGTGCCGGACCGCGGGGTGGATTTCAGCCACGTGTCCGGCGACGGCGTCCTCACCGTCCTGCAGGACACCACCAGTGTCGAGGGCGCCGCCCTGGCCGACTTCCTCAGCGGCCGCGAGCAGGGCACCGCGCGCATCGTCGCCACCTGCGAGGCGCTGGTCGCCCAGGTGGACATCGAGATGGCCTTCGTCGATCCCAACGCAGCCGGCGGCACGCTGACGAACTACCCCAATCCCTTCCATCCCGACGAGGCACCCACGGTCATCGCCTACGTCCTGGAGACGGATGCCCACGTGCGCCTGCGCCTGTGGACGCTCAGCGGCGGCCTCGTGCTGGAGCGCGAGTTCGCTCCCGGTGGCGAGGGCGGAATGGCCGGGCTGAACGAGTTCCGCTGGGACGGCCGCAACGGCAAGGGAGATCCCGTGGCCAGCGGCGGCTACGTCCTGCTGATCGAGGCCGACGCAGGTGGGACGACACTTCACTCCATGCGCCGCAAGATCGGCGTCGTGCGCTAGTGCAGGAGGACCGTCATGCAGATCAGGATCACGAGCCACCTCCCCCGCCGAGCGTTGACCGCGCTCCTGATCCTCGCGGTCCTGCTTCCGGTGGCGGGAACAGCGCGAGCCGAGGATGCCGACGGCGGCGCGGCCGGTGACTGGCTGGCTCGCTATGCCGGGGCCCGCAGCGCGGGCATGGGCGGGGCCTTCGTGGCCGTCGCCGACGATGCGAGCGGCACGCTGTGGAATCCCGCCGGCGTGGTCCGGCTGGACCGGGGGGAAGTTCAGCTCGGCACGGTGCGGCTGTTCGAGTCGACCTCGATCACCGGTCTGTCCTTCGCCCTGCCCAATCGCACATTGCCGAGCTTCGGCCTGACGTTGCTGTCGCTGCAGTCGGACGACTTCGAGCGTACCAGCGAGCTGAACGATCCGCTCGGCGAGTTCACCATCGATGACATGACGTTCCTGGCCACCGCGGCCAAGGCGTACGGCCCCCTGTCGATCGGGGCCGGGGTGCGCGTCGTCCGGCAGGGCGTGGAGGATTACAGCGCCAGCGGCTCGGGTCTGGATCTCGGAGCTATCTACGAGGTGACGCCCGACTTCCAGCTGGGCGCGTCCCTGCTGAACCTGGGAGGGCCGAAGCTCACGTTGCGCGAGACGGAGGAGAAGATCCCGACCGAGCTGCGGGCCGGAGCCGCGGTGCGACTGCTCGACGGTGCGGCCCTGGTGACGGCCGAGGTCGACCAGCGCGACGGCCCCGGTGCGAGCCTGCGCGCCGGCACCGAAGTGTGGCCGATTCACAACTTCGCCCTGCGTCTGGGCTACGACACTCAGAACCTGGCCGGCGGCTTCGGCTACCGCTTCCCCAACGGACTGCAGTTCGACTACGCCGCCACCGATCACGAACTGGGCGTGACCCATCGTCTGGCCCTGAGTTTCCGCTTCGGTGGCTTCTACGCCAGCAGCCAGGCGACGCCCGAGATCTTCTCCCCCACCGGGCAGCAACCCGTCACACGTATCCTGCTGGCCGCCCATACCCGGGGCGAGGCCAGGGACTGGACGCTGACGATCCGCAACAAGTCCGACGAGATCGTCCGCCGCTTCGGCGGGCAGGGAGTCCCGCCGGCGCACGTCCTGTGGGACGGCAAGAACGAGGCCGGCCTGCCGCAGCCCGACGGTCTGTACCGCTACCGCCTCGTCGTGCACGACGAAGAGGGTCGCGAGTTCGTGGGGCGCGAGCGGGTCGTGGAGATCTACACCGGCGGGCCGCAAGGTGCTGTGCCGGTGATCGTCGACTAGGCGCGCCGCCGCGCCTCCGGGGAGCTGAAGCATGAGGACGTGCTCAAGAACGATGAAGCATTCCGCCGGATCGGCCCTGGTCCTTCTGGGTCTGGTGCTCGCGGTCGCCGACCTCGCCGGAGCCCGCGACGCCGATCCGACGCCGGCCACGACCGCAACCGAAGCGGCCGCGCCGCCCGCCGCACCGGCCTCCCTGTCCACCATCGGACTCGATCTGGAGACCGCCCGCGCCTTGCTGCCTTCCGAGCGTCCGGCCGCCCTGCGGGCGGTGGCGGCGGCGCTGGCGGCGCGCGAACAGGCCGGCGTGCCCAAGGAGCAGCAGGGCGCGTTGAACATGCTGCGCGGCGAGCTGGAACTGGCCCTCGGTGATCCGGAGGAGGCCGGTCAGGCCTTCAAGCGGGCCGGCAAGGCCCTCGACGGAGAAGCCCTCGAGGCCGCGGCCGCGCTGGCCGGCATCGGGACCCTCGAGGCCGCCGGCCGCGACCAGGAGGCCGCCAAGGAATGGCGCCGCTGGCTCGACCGCCACCAGGAGAGCCCCCTGCGCGCGGAGGCACAGCTGGCCCTCGCTCTCAACCGCATCCGCTGCCGCGAGGACAGCGAGGCGGCCGAGCTGCTCGGTGGCCTCGTGACCGACGCTCCCTGGATGACGGCCGATCCCCGCTACGTGCTGGCTGCGGCGATCCTGGACTACCTGGGCGGCCGGCCCGAGACGGCCGTGACCGCCTTGCAAGGGGCCGAGGGCGCGGCCGCTCTCTACCTACGCGCGCTCTGCCATCGGGCTCTCGGCGACATGTTGAAGGCCGCCGCCGTCTTCCAGGAGATGGCCCAGAGGTATCCCGACTCCCCGCTGCGGGAGCACGCCATGCTGGCCAAGGCCAACGTCTTCCTGCAGAGCGGTGCCTGGCAGAGCGCCGCCGAGGAATTCCAGCAGGTCATGGCCGTTGCCCCCACCCCGTCGGTGGTAGCCGAGGCGGCCCTGCGGCGCGCCGCCTGCCGGTTCCTGGCCGGGGAGATCGAGGCTGCCGTGCCCCTGCTGGCCCAGGTCACGAGCGAACACGCGGGGACCGCTGCCGCCGCCCGCGCCCAGTTCCTGCTCGGGGAGGCCGCGGTCGCCCAGGGGCGGTACGAGGATGCCATCCGCGAGTACAACCGGGTCCTGACCAGCTACTTCGACGCCGCCATCGCTGCCGGGGCCCAGTACCGCGTGGGTCGTTGCCTGGACAGGCTCGGCCGCCGCGCGGACGCCACCAGCGCCTACCAGGCCGTTGTCGAGGGCTATCCCCTGGAGCCGGAGGCCCCGGCCGCCGCCTACCTGGCCGGGGTCGGCCTGCTCGATCAGAACCGCCCGCGCGCGGCGCTGCCCTACTTTCAGCTCGTGCTGGACCGCTACGCCAGCAACGAGGATGCCGACGGCATGATCGTCTTCGCCTCGCCCGAGCACCAGGAACTGGTCGAGGCGGCGCTTTGCCTGCTGGAACTCTCTTACTACCGCGCGGGCGATCTGGGCCAGCTGGCCGGCGCACCGCACCTGCTGCTACAGAAGACTCCCGCCTCGAACTCGCCCTGGCGAGCCTATGCCCTGCTCATCGACGCCGATGCCCTGGCCGCGCAGGGGCAGCTCGTCGAGGCCCGTGCCGGTCTGGATCGCCTGCTGAGCGAGTTCGGCGATCACCCGGCCGCCGTCCCGGCGAACCAGCTGCTGGCCTGGATCCAGGCCCAGGAAGGAGAGTACGATCAGGCCATCGCCACCCAGGAGCGCATGCTCGAGCGCTACGCCGACGCCACCGACCACGGCCGGCTGGCCCAGGCCTTCCTTGGCATGGCCCACGTGCGCTTCAACCGTCAGGAGTACGCGGAGGCTGCTTCCGGCTACCAGGAATTCCTGGCGCGCTATCCCGACCACCCTCAGCGATTGCTGGCGCTCTACCAGGCGGGCCTGTGCTACCTGCGGCTCGACCTCGCCGGCGATGCCATCGATGCCTGGGAGCGGATCGTGCGCGAGGCGCCGGACGACGAGATCGCCGAACGGGCCTGGGCCCGCGCCGGCGACATCTACTTCCAGGCCGAGCACTACGAGGACGCCCGGCGCTGCTACGAGGGCCTGCTGGAACATTTCGCCGGCAGCTCGGCCGCCGCGGTGGGTCTGCTCCGCATCGCCCAGTGCGACTACAACGCCGGGCTGGACGCCCAGGCCTTGGCCGGCTTCTCCGCGGTCCTGGAACGCTTCGGCGGCACGCGCGAGGCCCACGAGGCCGAGCGTGGCATCGAGATGGCCCTCTATCGGCTCGGCCAGCTGGAGGACGGCCAGCAGGAGCTGCGCCGGCTGATCGAGGAGCATCCCGGCAGTGCGTTTGCGGCCGACGCCCAGTTCCGCGTGGCTCAGCGTCTTTACGAGCAAGAGGACTTCGCCGCGGCGGCCGAGGAGTTCCGCCGCGTGGTCAGCCAGTTCCCCTCCTTCTCCGCCGCCGACCGGGCTCAGTTCCTGGCCGCAGACGCCTACCAGCGGGCGGGCGAGACGGCGGCGGCGCGCCAGGCTTTCGAGCAGTTCCTGGTCTTCTTCCGCGATAGCCAGCTGCGCACGACGGTCCACTTCCGTCTCGGCATGCTCTGCTTCGAGGCGGACGATCCCATGCGCGCCGCCGTCGAGTTCACCGGCGTGCTCGAGCAGGATCCGGACAAGGAGACGGCCCGCGCCGCCCTCTACAACCTGGCGCTCTGCCAGCGACGGCTGGGCCGCGACGCGGAAGCCCTGTCCAGCCTGACCCGCTACCGGGCGAGCTGGCCGGAGGACGAACGAGCGGCCGAGGTGGCCCTGCAGCTCAGCGACATCCACGAGCGGACCGGGCGGCTCGAGGAGGCCATGGCCGAGCTGGATCGCGCCCTGGCGGCGCATCCCCCGGCGGAGATGGTGACGGAGCTGCAGTACCGGCTCGGACGCTGCCGCGAGAGCGGCGGCGACAAGACGGGCGCCCTGGCGGCTTACGAGCGCGTCCGCGCCTGCAAGGACCGCAGCGACCCCTTCCGCCTGTCAGCCCTGGCCCGCGCCGCCTCGCTCTACGAGGAGAAGCAGGATTACCGCAAGGCCGTGGCCGTGTACCGCGATTTGGCGGAGCACGCCACGGATCCCGAGCTGGCGGCGGCGGCCTCCGGGCGCGCCTCCGAGCTGGCGGCGATCGTTCACTAGGTATGCAAACCGCGGGTGCACCAAGGAGAGAGTAACATGTTCGCCGACTTCGACTGGATCGGGGCCTTCCGCAGCAGCCCCATCATGATCGCCCTGGTCGCATGCAGCGTCCTGACCCTGGCCATTGCCCTCGAGCGCATCTTCTACTTCCGCCAGCGCGGCGGGAACGCGGACAAGCTCCTGGCCCAGGTGGCGGGTCTGGTGCGCCAGAAGCGTCTGGATGCAGCGATCGAGCTTTGCCAGAGCAACTCCCACCCGGTCGGCGTCGTGGCGGCGGAGGTCCTGCGCGGGCCCGACCCGAACGCGGCGGACACGGAGGAGAGGATGCAAATCGCCCTCAGCCGCCAGAAGCTGCTGCTGGAGCGCAACCTCGGAACCCTGGGCACCATGGCCGCCGTGGCGCCCCTGATCGGACTGCTCGGCACCGTCTGGGGCATCATGCGAGCCTTCCACGACATGGCCCAGACCGGCTCGGCGGCGCCCTCGATCGTGGCCGCCGGTGTGGCCGAGGCCCTGCTGACGACGGCGGCGGGTCTCATCATCGCCGTGCCCGCGGTCATGCTCTACAACCATCTCAGCCGCCGCCTGAACGTCGCGCTGACCGTGGCCGAGAACCACGCGCGCACCCTGCGCAGCCTGGCGGCCGCCGTGGCGACCGGCGTGATCGGCGACCACCGCATCCAGCCGCACGAGGCCGCCGCGGGTGCGACCCGCGGTGTTGGGGCGGATCCACTGGCTGGTCTGGTGCCGCCGATCGAGGACGTCGAACAACCCGCCGACCAGCCGGCCGGCGTCTCGGCCTGAGAGGAGTCGCTATGAGGTGGAATCGGCCCGCGGAGTCCGACGAGCGCCTCACCAGCGTCAACATGACGCCGCTGATCGACGTCTCGCTGGTCCTGGTCGTCATCCTCCTGCTGGCGACCCCCCTGGCCTTCGAGTCGGCCATCGGCGTGCGCAGCGCCGAGGCCAGCGCCCGGCGGGCGTCGCGGCAGGAGAAGGTCACGAGGATCGAGGTGACCATCCTCTCGGAGGACAGCCTGCGGGTGAACCGGACCCTGGTGGCGCGGCAGCAGCTGCAGGCGGTGCTCGCCCCCCTGCTCCAGGCCTCGCCGACGGCCCAGGTCGTCATCACCTGCAGCGACGAGATCAGCCACGGCACGTTCGTCGACGTGCTGGACCGGTCCAAGAGCGGCGGCGCGGGCTCCATCGCCGTCTGCGGGAGGTAGCATGCGACCGCCCCTGGTCTCGAGAGCCCCGATGCTCGTGAAGATCAACGTCACGCCGATCATCGACGTGGCCCTGGTCCTGGTCATCATCCTGCTCGTGACCGCCCCCATGCTCACGCTGTCCGATCTGGAAGTGCGGCTGCCATCGGCCTTCACCCGCGATCTCGAGGAGCCGAGCTACGTCAGCGTGACGATCGGGCGCGACGGCCGCATCGCGGTCGAGGACCAGGCCGCCGCTCTCGTGGAGGACGTGGCTCCGCTCCTGCGGGCCCGGCTGGCGAGCCTGGGCCGTCCGGAAGCCCTGGTGGTCATTCGCGCGGACGCCGGCCTGCCGCACGGACTCGTGCGAAAGGTCCTGGAGGAAGCCCGTACCGGAGGCGCCATGCGCCTGGCCATTGCCACGCGCCAGAGAGGAGGTGAGCAGCCGTGAATTCACCCGATCTCGTACCGGCGGGCGGACCGCCCCTCAATGGTGAGCTGCCCTCGCTGCGCCGCCGCCAGCGCCGCTGTTTCGTGGCGAGCCTGCTGTGGCACGCGCTGCTGTTCTGCTGGCTCATCCTGGTGCGGCCCGATACGACCGAGCCGCTGGGTATGGTCGAGATCTCCTGGCTCGAGCCCGAGCCCGTGGCCGCGGTCAAGCCTCTGCCTCCCGCGGCGAAACCGAAGCCGGCGAAGCAGGAGGAGAAGCCCGCGCCGGCCTCGGACGTGCAACGGCCGGCCGTCCAGTTCCGCCGCGAGCTGAAGCGGGCCCCGGTCGAGCCGCAGCCCCAGAACTCCAGCGCGCTCAAGGACCGGCTGGACGAACGGCTGGCCGCTCTCCGCAAGCAGGAGCCCCGGCCCGGCCTGCTGGCCGCCTCCGAGCCCACCTCGCGCTGGTCCGCCGCCGCTCCGGTTTCTCCCAGTGCAGCGCTGAGCACCCCGTCCGCCGCTCCGCGGGAGCTGACTCGCGAACAGGGTCCGGCGGGCGACCCGCTGTCCTTGCGCCGCGAGCCCACGCCGTCGCGGCGGCCCGCTCTGGCCGCTCCGCCTCCGGTCCCGGATAACGAACCGGCGCCGGCCGTGAGCGAGACGCCCACGGCCGCCCGGACGCTGGAGGGCGTGACCCTGACCGGCCCGATCGCGAACCGGCCCGTGGTCAGCCATCCCATGCCCGTCTACCCGGAGTGGGCGATGAGCGAGGCGGTCGAGGCCACGGTGACCCTGTCGTTCGTGGTGATGCCCGACGGCCGCGTGAAGGAAAACGTGCAGCTGCAGAAGACCGGCGGTTACAGCGATTTCGACGACAACGCGGTGGCGGCCCTGCGCCGCTGGCGATTCGCGGCCCTGCCTGCGGGCAACACGGAGGAGCAGTGGGGCACGATCACCTTCCGCTACCGCCTGCGGGATTCCCGCTAGAGGAGGCAAGAGCATGTTCCCGTCCTTGAAGCAGCGAGGATCCATGCAGCTGGTCGGCCGCCCGCTCGCGGCCCTGATCGCCCTGGCCCTGGTGGCGGCGGTTCCGGCCATCGTGGGACCTGCCCTCGCCGCCGAGGCCCCACCGGCCGGCCCGGAGCCGGCTCCCACTAGCACCGCGGCGGCGGATACCGGCATGGCGCTGGAAGGTGGCAAGGATGGCACAGCCTTCGGCAGCCTGACCGTCGAGGGCGAGAACCGCATCCGGATCGAGTTCGAGCGGCCCGAACTCGAGGTCGACATCGATCCGCAGCAGGCCCCCGGATTGGAATGGGGCAGCGTGATGGACGTGCTGAACCGCTCCGTGCCCGACCTGGTCTCCCCGTTGCTGGCCGTCACGGCCGGCGAGCCTTCCCCCTATCTGCCGCGCCCCTGGCTCGACGTCCTCGGTGCCGGCCCGGTGGCCCGCTTCCGGCCGGCGGTCGAGAAGGTGGAGGAGTGGCGGCTGATGGTGGTCGACAGCCATGGACAGGAGGTGGCCTCCTTCACGGGCAAGGGCAAGCCGCCGGCCGAGATCGCCTGGGACGGCCGCACGGTCGCGGGCGGCATGGCGCAGCCGGGCCTGACCTACAGCTACGTGTTCGAGGCCCGCGACCGGGCCGGCAACCGGCGTCGCTTCGTGGGTGACGGCTTCCAGGTGCCCCCTTATCGCTGCGAGCAGGATTCCGACCTGCTGATGCTCGCGTCCGGCCGGCAGCTCCTGGAACCCGGTGGCGGCCGCACACCTCTCCTGCTGGAGATGGCCAGCCGTCTGGGTCTGACCAGCGGCCCGGGTGATCCCGTGGTCGTCCAGGTGACGGCCCGCAGCTTCGACGTGGCCAGTACGCTCGGCAAGGGAATCGAGGCCGCCCTGAGAGACCTGCTGCCGGGCGGCCCCGGCCGCCTGAGCGTCCAGACGCAGGTCGAGGCCGGAGCCCCTGCGGACGGCACCGTCCTGGTCTCGACCGGCCGCGGCCGGTAGTTCCATCATTTCCGCAGCCGAGGGACGCCGGGCCCGTGTGGACCGGCGCCCGGCTGTCGTCCAGAAGCGTGCAGCCGGGAACCCCTACTTCAAGAGCGTCATCTTCCTGGTTTCTGTCCCTCCGGCCGTAGTCAACCGGTAGAAGTAGGTGCCGCTGGGTGCGGTCCGCCCGTTCGTGGTGCGGCCTTCCCAGGTCACGGACCAGCGTCCGGGGCCGAGTGTGCGGTCCAGCAACGTCCGGACGAGCCTGCCGTCGACACCCAGCACGTCCACCCGCACCGGTCCCCCCTCGGCAAGCTCGAAGGCGATGGCGGTCAACGGGTTGAACGGATTGGGGTGGTTCTGCTCCAGCGACCACGGCTCGCGTGGCGGGGCCATCGACTCCACGTCCGACGTCGGACAGCAGCGGGTGGTGTCGCGATCGTCCTCGTTCGTGCCCGGCAATTCGGGCAGCGCCCCGGGCGCCGGACGCAGCAGCACCATGATCTCGTCCGACGGCGACAGCGAGACTCCCGGGAAGATGGTGATCCAGCCGCCGACGCAGGCGCAGTCCCACCACAGGTAGGGATCGCAGGTGCGGGGCACGCCGTTCACGTTCCCACACGTCGAACCACAGCCGTTCTCCCAGCAGGTCTGATCCAGGATTCCATCCACCGCGGCAGGAACGTTCTGGGAGGAGAGCGGCACGCCGTTGACCTGCAGCTCGACGGTCATGTCCAGGTTCAGGTAGGTGGTGGGGGATTCCCAGCCCACCGAGCCTGCGACCTGGATGTCATACGCACCGGTGGGGGTGCTGAGCAGGCTGACGGCCTCGATACCGCGGTTCCAGCCGATGGCGCGATCGTGGAAGGTCGTCATCAGCTGATCGTCCGCGGTGTCCGTATCCGGCAGGGCACCTGGGGCCGGCCGGAGGATGACCATGATCTCGTCCCCGGGTGTCACGGGCTGCGGGCCGAAATCGGCGACGATCCAGGTGCCGCAATCGCAGTCGCAGAAGGTCACCGTGCACTCGCCGTCCTCGTAGCAGAACAGGGTCAGCGCCTCGCCGTCCAGGGTGCCGCTGCCACAGGATCCGGTGCACGGCGGCCCGCTCTCGCAGCCGAACCCCGAGCCGGCGTCGACCTGCAACACAAAGCTGGACGAGGCAATCTCGGTACCATTGACCCTCAGGGCGACCTCCGTGGAGAGGTCCAGCGGTGTGCTCGTAGCCTCGACGTCCGCCGTCCAGACGGCCTGGACGGTGTAGCCTCCCGCAGGATCGGGAAGAACGGCGAGGGTCTGCAGATCCCGGTTCCACGGCGTCTGCGCGGCAGCCTCTCCCCAGCATGCCGCCAGGCCCAGGAGCGCGACCAGCATGGCCGTCGTCAGGTTCGATCGTTTCATGGCATTTCGTCCTTTCTCGTCCGGCGCCTCCGCGCGGGAGGATCCGCCGGGATGAGCGTCTCCGCCGGGGCACGGGGCCCGCGATGCGCGCGGTCACAAGAGAGAACGAAAACCGTCCGAATTAGGGGCCAGGCTTCTTGCGGGTGGCGAGAGAGGGATCCGGACGCGCCCCGAGACCAGCCAGGGCGGTAGCGGCGCGCCGTGTCTGGGCATGGTCCGGGCCAAAGCTCTCCAGATACGTGGCGTGGCTCCGGCCGATCTCGGCGGCGGCCTCGTCGAGGCGTCCGAGTCCGGCGAGGCACTCCCCGAGGGCCAGCTGCGTCTCGGCGGTGTTGATGTTCGCCACGCCGAACTTTTCGAGCCGGATTGCATTGGCCTTCCGCAGCAGCTCCTCTGCCTTGGCGCCCCGCCCGCGCGCCTGGATGGTCCGACCGAGCTCGAGCAGCGTCACCGCCAGCTGCGGGTGGTTCGTCGGCAGCCGCTCGCGCAGGACGGCAAGCGCCCGTCGCGAGGCTTCTTCCGCCTCGGCCAGCTCCCCCTTCTCCCGCAGCAGGGCTCCCAGGACGTTCTGCATGCCGGCCACCACGTAGTGATCCTCGCCGTAGGTGCGGGTGGCGCGTGCGATGGCTTCCCGGAACATCGGCTCGGCCTGGGCGAGGTTGCCCCGGGCCCGCAGGATCGCCGCCAGGTTGAACAGGCTGTAGGTGATGTCGGGATGATCCTCGGGCAGCAGATCGCGCCGGATGGCCAGCGCCTCGCGCGCCAGAGGCTCGGCCGCCACGTAATCCTGCTGGCGCCGCCTGAGGATCATCAGGTTGTGCAGGGTGTTGGCTACGGCCACGTGCCGGTTCCCGTAGGCCCGGCGGCGGATGGCGAGGGTTTCCTCGAACAGCTTGCCCGCTTCGTCCAGCTCGCCCTTTTGCATGAGGATGACCGCCAGGTTGTTCAGCGACGAGGAAACCGCGAGATCATCGTTGCCGAGCACCTTGCGCCGCAGGGCGAGCGCCTGGCGGTGCAGCTGCTCCGCCTCGTCGAGATCACCCTGCTCCTTGCGCAACACGGCGAGATCGTTCAGCGCGGTGGCCACGTCCGGATGCTCCTCGCCGTGCACGGCGCGAAGAATCTCCAGCGACTCGCGGAAGAGCGGCTCTGCTGGATCCAGCTCGCCTTGGTCCTCGAGCACCGCGGCCAGCCAGCCGAGCGTCTTGGCCAGCTGCGGATCCCGGCGGCCGAAGAACTCCCGCTGCAGCGCCACCGCGCGCTCGAGCAGTGGCCGGGCCCGCTCCGGCTCGCCGAGCTTGTGGTACAGTCGGCCCACGATCCCCAGGATCTCCGCCTGGATCCGCGGCTGCCCGGCCAGCTGGGAATCGATGCCGGCGGCTCCCCGGTCCAGCATCTCGCGGGGGGTCATGGTCTGGCCGGTCGACTCCCACGGATCCGCCATGGCGAACAGATCCACGAGGAAGGCCTTCACCGTCTCCGCCCTGCGGGCCTGCAGGGCCGTCTTCCGCGCCTGCCAGGTGGTCGCGATCAGGCCGCCCGCGAGGGAGAGTATGATCAGCGAGGATGCTCCAACGACGAGCCAGTGACGGCGGACGAACTTGCGCAGCCGGTACCGGACCGAGGCTGCCCGCGCGGAGACGGGCAGCCCGTCCAGATAGCGCCGGATGTCGTGGGCGAGCGCATCGACGGTGGCGTAGCGGCTCTCCGGCTGCTTCTGCAGGGCTTTCAGCACGATATTGTCCAGGTCACCTCTCAGCCGCCGCCGCAGCTGCGCATGCGGGATGGTGCAGGCGGTACGGCTCACCGCGGCACTTGGCCGGGGCGGATCCATCTCCAGGACGGCGCGCTCGGTGGAACCGAAGGCCTCGGTCTGCTCGAAAGGGTGGCTTCTGGTCAGCAGCTCGTAAAGGACCACACCCAGGGCGTGGACGTCCGTGGCCGTTGTCACCGGATCGCCGCGGATCTGTTCCGGCGCCGCGTACTGAGGCGTCAGCATGCGGGCTCCGGTCCGCGTCAGGTTGGCATCGGCTTCCTCATCGAGCAACTTGGCCACCCCGAAGTCGAGGAGCTTCACCTCCCCCTTTTGCGTTACGAGGATGTTGGACGGCTTCAGGTCCCTGTGGACGACAAGGTTGCGGTGGGCGTACTCGATCCCGCGGCACATCTGCAGGAAGATCGCCAGGCGGTCGTCGATGGAGAGGCCCTCGGCGTCGCAGTGATGGGTGACCGGCCGGCCCTCGACGTACTCCATGACGAAGTACGGGACGCCGTCGTTGCTGACCCCGCCGTCCAGGAGCGTGGCGATGTTCGGATGCCGGAACCGGGCCAGGATCTGTCGCTCCTGCAGGAATCGCCGCCGGCTCTCGCCACGGGCCAGTCCCAGCTGCAACAGCTTCAGCGCGGTCCGTGCTTCGTATTGGCCGTCCGCCCGTTCGGCCAGATACACCGTCCCCATGCCGCCACGCCCGATCTCCTCCAGCAGGCGCCAGGGCCCGAGCCGCTGCCCGGTCATGTCGTCGTCGGCCGCACCTGGTTCGCCGGAGTGCCGAGCCAGCGCGGCGACGTACTCGGCCCCTGGACGCTCCATGAAGCCGTCCGCAGCGCGGTCCGCGTCCAGCAGGGCCTCGATCTCGTGCCGCAGGCCTGGATTGCCGGCGCAGGCCCCATCCAGGAAGGCCTCGCGCTCGCTCGCGGGCAGATCGAGCACCTGATGAAACAGGGCCTGCAGCTGCCGCCAGTGCTCGCGGTTCACGGCATCCACGTGTGCCCCTTCAGTCCGCTCCGGATCCCGAGAGTTCGTGGAAAAGAAACGCCCTGGCCGCACGCCAGTCGCGCTTGACCGTCCGCGGGGAGACGTCGAGGACCTCCGCGACCTGCTCGACGGAAAGGCCGCCGAAGAAGCGCATCTCCACCACCCGGCCGAGCCGTTCGTCCAGCTCCCCCAAGCGGGTGAGCGCATGATCGATGTCCAGGATCTCGGACGCGGCATCCTCGACGTGAAGGCCTTCCTGCTGCAGAGCGCTCTCCAGCTGCTCGCTGCCGATCCGTCGCCGGCCGCCTCCTCGCTTGCCCGCCAGGGAGGTGCGCGCGTAATCCACGACGATCTGCCGCATGGCCCGGGCCGCCGTGGCGAAGAAGTGCTTCCGGTCCTGCGGTGAAATCCGGGAGCGATCCACGAGCTTGAGGTACGCCTCGTGGACGAGGGCGGTGGTGTTCAACGTCCTGCCGCCGTGCCGCGGAGAGAGCTGGCGGTGGGCCACGTGGCGCAGGTCCTCGTAGACGGCTGCAAACAGGCGGTCGGTCGCCTCGCGATCGCCGTCCCGCACGGCCGCGAGCAGCTCGGTGATCACGGCGGATTCGTGCATGGGATTCTCTCCCCCATGAGAGGCGATAAAAACACATAAATAGTCTTGTTTTTGGCAGCATGCCACCACGGGATACCCTCCCGCCGGCTGCAGGTCATGGTCCTGCGCTGCCCCTTCCCCCGTCCGAGGTGAATTGCCTCCCGGCGGCCGGTGTGGTAGACTCGATAAACGCCCCACCAGCTCGCCCGTTGGGAGTCCTCCGATGCGTTTCCCCGATGTCGTCCGCCGCTTCCTGGCCGCGGCCTTTCTGCTGCTGGTCCTCTGGCCCGTAGCTGCAGTGGCGCAGGAGCAGCCGGCCGGCCGCTTCGACGTGATCGGCCGCCTGCATACCCCCAGCAGCTCGGCCGTGGCGGTCTGGCCGCCGCTGGTCCTGGTCGGCGAGGAGAACCGGCTGCTGGTCCAGGACCTCGGCGATCCGGAGCACCCGGTCACGGTCCACGAGCTGGAACTCCCGAGCACCATCACAGCCATCGAGGTGCTGGGCGATTCGGCCCTGGTCAGCCTCTCGCCCGCCCAGAAGCAGCTGGTGAACCTGAGTGCGCCGGGAGGACCGGCCGCCGTCGACACGCCGGAGGGCTTCACCTTTCCCAACTTCTGGCACGGGGGCGGAACCTACCGGGTCGAGAGCACGACCGGCGATGGGATCGACACGCTGCAGGTCTACGCTCTCGAGGGCGGAGTTCGCCAGCCGGTGGGTTCGCTGCCGCTGACGGGGCGGCATCGCGAGGTCGCGGTCGCGGGCGAGACAGCCTACGTGCTGAGCTTCATTGACTGGAACATCGGGTCCGCTTCCTGGATCATCAGCCGCATCATACCCGTATCCCTGGCCAATCCGGCGGCCCCCGACTCGCTGGGCGCCTACGAACCGGAGTGGGCCGGACCCTATCAGCAATCTCCCTATGTCGCCTGGCGGATCGTCCCGTATGCGGGACTCCTCTACACCATCATCTCCTACGATGCCATCTGGAACATGACGCTCCGGGCCCTGGACTTCAGCGACCCGACCTCGCCGGTCATCGTGCGCCAGACAGGCGTCGGACTGGGATACTACGAGCTGCCGATCCTGATCCTGGATGAGGGGCGAGCCTGTGTCTCCAATGGAGGCTCGGGTTTTCCCTACGTGATGTTTCGCGTTCTCGACCTCACAAACCCGGACTACTGGCGGACGCTGGCCGTCTACGGGTATGGTGGACCAATCCTACGAGACCTCGCCCTGCTGGGCGATCTCGTGCTCTGTGCCACCGACCGGTCCCTGCGGGTGGTGGAGCTGCCGTCCGTCGTCGGCCAGCAGCCGGTGGATCACGGCTACACGCAGCCCTACCTGGCGGGGAGCGGGCTGGCCGCCCAGCCGGGGGCGGCCTACGTCATGGACTGGGAGCCGGTCGATTATCCCGTCACCAGTTACAGGCTGGATCTCTCGGTCCTCGATCTCTCCGATCCCGTGGCTCCGGTCCTCTCCCGCGCCCGCACCATCCTCTCCCCCGATGCGCTCGTCCGCACCAAGGGCCTGCGGACCACCGAGGGAGCGGTCTACTTCGCGGGATCCTCCTATGGCATCGGCCGGCTGGACGCCACGGATCCTCTCGACCCACAACCGCTCGACCGGTGGCGACCCTATGCGGGCGTCATGGACGTGGACATCGCGGGGGATCGGATGACCGTGTCCCACGAGACGGGTATTGGCTTCTTCAGCCTCACGGATCCCCTGTCGCCGACCCTGCTGGGCGAGGTGGAGGCGCCCGATGGCATCCGCTGGGCCGCCTCGCGGGACACCGTCGCCGTGGCCATTCTCGGCATGGATGTCCCGATGGCCCGGATTCGCCTGTCGAGCTGGGACTTCGCGACGTTCTCCCTGGCCGATCCGCAGCAGCCGGTGCCTCTCGGCACCGTGCCGTCCAGCTATCGGGCCAACGGCTATTTCTGGATCGGCGAGCGGGTCTTCACCTTCTCCAGGATAGAGCACTACGATCCCGATGAGGACCTGGTCGTGTACGATCTCGCCGATCCGGCGCAGCCGGTGCGCAGCGTCGTGGACTGTCCGGACTGGCGCTTTGGCCAGTCCCTGCGACCCCCCGTGGTGCGGAGCCACGCCTGCACCTTCTTCGACGAGCACGTGTACGCCTTCGACTTCGCGGACCTGACGGCGCCCCGGCTGAACGCCGACATCGATCTCGGCTTCCCGGTTGCGGACATCGCCGCGCGCGGGGACACGCTGCTGGCCTTCGGCAAGGGCCGCTTCGCGGTGCTGCGCTACCGGCCGGACGTGGTGGCGCCGGAGCTGGCGCTCACGGCGGTTCCGGCGGCCGGGGACCCGGGTCGGGTGTGCGCGGTGCTGGCGGCGGACGAGCCGCTGGATCCGGAGCGGGTTGTCCTGAAGCTCGGCGAGGCGCCACTGGCGGTGACGGCGGCGGCGCCGGACCGTTTCACTGCGCTGCTGCCCGCGGGCACGGCGGGGCGGATCGAGCTGGCGGGGACGGCCTGCGACCTGGAGGGCAACGGGGCCGCGGCCGTCCTGAGCTGCGCCGTGGGCGCGGCCGGTCCGGCGGGCGGTGGCCTTGCGGATCCTGTGCTGGGGGTTGAACTGGCGGTGCCGGAAGGGGCGGTGAGCCGGCGGGTGGGCCTTGTGCTGGTGGAGGGGAGCGGTGGGAAGGCGGCGGGGGACACGGTGACGTTCCGGCTGCTGCCGGAGAGCCTGGTCCTGGGCCATGCGGCGACGTTGACGGTGCCGCTGCGGGCGGGGACGGTGCCGGTGCTGCAGGCCTGGGCGGGGACGGGCTGGGCGGACTACCGGCTGCGGCTGGACCGGGGGAGCGGGACGGCGCGGGCGCAAGTGGATCGTCTGGGGACGTTCCGGCTGCTGGGGGCGGAGGGCCCGGGGCCGGGGGTGCGGACGCGGCTGTACGGTGCGGCGCCGAACCCGTTCAACGCGCGGACGAACGTGGAGTTCGAGCTGGTGGAGGCGGGTGTGGTGAGCCTGCGGATCTACGACGTGCGGGGCCGGCTGGTGCGGAGCCTGCACGAGGGCGTGCTGCCGGCGGGACGGAACGGGTTCGACTGGGACGGTCGAGACGACGCGGGACAGAGCGCCGGATCGGGTGTTTACTTCTTCCGTCTGCGGAGCCATGGCACCGAGCTGACCGCGCGCTGCGTGCTCGTCAAGTGATCAGCCTCGCAGCGCGGCCCGCTCTTCTACCACTATATCGTTCTCTGAACGTGGCCCTCGTCGTCATGGCTGTCCTGGTGATCCGGCACGTGACGTGAGGTGGGAGCGGAACGGCCGTCGTGGCGCCAGGCGCCAAGGACGTAACAGGTTATTATATCACACCTTCTGCGGATTCACGATCGCTTCGACGTCGTCGTATTCCAGCGTCTCATGTTCGACCAGCGCCTCGGCCAGCGCCGTCAGCGTGTCCCTGTGCTCCTTCAGGATGTCGAAAGCTTTCTGCTCCATCTCGGACACGATGCTCTGGATCTCCTCGTCGATGATCCTGGCCGTGGATTCGCTGAAGTCCTTGGGCTGTGCCAGCTCGCGCCCGAGGAAGGGATGCTCCTCTCCCTGCCGGAAGGTCACGGCGCCCAGCTTGTCGCTCATCCCCCACTGGCAGATCATCCTGCGCGCCAGCTGGGTGACCTGCTTCAGGTCGTCGGCTCCGCCGGTCGAAATCTCGTCGAAGACCAGCTTCTCCGCGGCGCGCCCGCCCAGGGTCACGGCGATGCGGTCCAGCAGGTAGGCGCGCTTCAGGCTGTGGCGGTCGATCTCCGGCACCTGCTCCGTGACGCCCAGGGACCGGCCGCGCGGGATGATGGTCACCTTCTGCAGCGGATCGGCATTGGGGACGATCTCCGCCACAAGGGCATGGCCGGCCTCGTGATACGCGATCAGCTTCTTCTCGTCGTCGCTGAGCAGCTCCTCCCGCTCCGCGCCGAGCAGGATCTTGTCCCGGGCCTCCTCGAAGTCCTGGGCATCCACCATCTTCTTGTCCTTGCGACCGGCCAGCAGGGCCGCTTCGTTCACGACGTTCTTGAGGTCGGCGCCCGAGAAGCCGACGGTGCGCTTCGAGAGATTCACGAGGTCCACGTCGTCGGCCAGCGGCACGTGCCTGGTGTGGATCCTGAGAATCTTCTCCCGGGCCTTTTTCTGGGGAAGCTCCATCGTGATCTGGCGGTCGAAACGTCCGGGACGGGTCAGGGCGGGATCGAGGACGTCCGGGCGGTTCGTGGCGGCGATGATCACGACCGATTGATGCGGTTCGAACCCGTCCATTTCCGAGAGGATCTGGTTCAGGGTCTGCTCGCGCTCGTCATGGCCGCCGCCGAGACCCGTGCCGCGGATTCGGCCCACGGAGTCGATCTCGTCGATGAAGATGATGGAGGGGGCTTCCCGCTTGGCGTTCTCGAACATGTCCCGCACCCGCGACGCGCCGACGCCCACGAACATTTCGATGAACTCGGAGCCGCTGATGCTGAAGAACGGGACGTTGGCCTCGCCAGCGGAGGCGCGCGCCAGCAGGGTCTTTCCCGTGCCCGGCGGGCCCATCAGCAGGATGCCCTTGGGGATGTCGGCGCCCAGGGACGAGAACTTCTTCGGGTCCTTCAGGTAGTCGATGATCTCGTGGAGATCCTGCTTGGCGTTCTGCAGGCCGGCGACGTCCTCGAAGGTCACGTCGCTGCTGGACGATCGGAAGCGCTTGGCGCGGGATTTCCCGACGCCGAACAATCCACCGGTTCCCATCATGCCCTTCATGCGCTTGCTGGCGTAGGCGAAGTAGCCGATGATCAGGATCCAGGGCAGCACGAAGATCAGCAGGTTCGGCAGCCAGGAATTTCCCTTCTCCTTGGCGTACACGGTCACCGAGTCATTCTCGAGCAAGGTCATCAATCCGGGATCCTCGAATGCCGGCTTGATGGTGGAGAACAGGAGATACCTCTGGGCGTTCTTCGTGGTGTCGGCGGGTGACTTGTAGGCCTTGCGGAACTCCCCGTCGATCTCGTTCTCCGTGCTGGTGATCTGCTTCACGTTTCCGTCTTGCACCTGCTGCTTGAACACGGTGTACGAGATGGGGATGCGCTTTTCGCCGCCGAACGAGTGAAAGAAGAAGGAAATCGCGATCCAGATCAGGAAGAACCAGATCAGGTACTGCAGCCACCCGAAGCTGCGGGTCGGGGGGCGGGCCGGCCGGTTCTGCATGGGTGGTCTGATGCCGTCACTCATCGCGTTTCCCAGCGGATCATCGGATTCTTTCGGATCGCGTTCGGCGGCCCTGGGCCTCGTCCAGGCTAGTTCTTCTTCCAGTTCAAGATAAATTGGCTTTCAAATCCGGCAAACAGGTCCCGGTCTCGATCCCGACGCATTTCATGAGCAGCGTGACGAAGGCGAGGATCCAGGCTTGTGGGCGATTGCCAGGAACGCCCACGCTCCCACGCGGCGGACCGGTTCGACCGCGAAACCGGGGGCAGACAGCAGAGCGACGGCTTCCTTCGGCGAGTAGAAGCGGAAATCCCCGGCGTGGGGAGCGATGCGCAGGGCCAGGTTGAACAGCCGGCGCAACGGCGGGAAGAAGCAGGGATCGATGACGAGCAGCCGACCTCCGGGATGCAAAACCCGCATGATCTCGGCGAGAGCGTCCCGGGGTCTGAAGAAGTGATGCAGGACACCCATGAGTGTGACGACGTCGAAGGAGCCGCGCTCCCAGGGCAGGCGATCTTCCGCGTCGGCGGTCTTGAGCTCCACCTCGATGCCGGCCCGCGAGAGCCTCTCCTGCGCACGCTTCAGGATCCGCGGCGCCAGGTCGGTCCCGCAGAGCCGCGTCGCCCCAGCCCCGGCCAGCCGCTCGAGCAGGCGTCCCGTGGCACAGCCGACGTCCAGGATGCGCAGGGAGTCGAGGTCCGAGCCCAGCGACCGGACCATGGTCCGGTCCCAGAGCGGGACCTGGCACAGCCGCAACCAGAGGCACCTGTCGTATCGCGACGGCATCGTGAAGTTGTAGCTGCGGTAGCTGCTGGCCTTGTAGCGGTCGAACTTGCGGTACTCGGGCTCTTCCACGCTGGCTGTTCGCTTTCCCCGGGCGTCGTTTGGCGGCGTGAGCCGGCCGGCGCGGATCACGTCGCCGGGAGGAGGCACCCCTTGTCGAGTCTACGCCGTGGATTCCGGTTTGGCATTCTAGATCGCAAAATGCTGCATCTCAACAACTTGCGCACGTCGAAATTATACGAAACATTTCGTACTGTTCTGCGTAAGCTGCCCGGAGGTACTCCCATGGCCCGCAAGCCCACACCCCGCCCCACCGACGCCGAGCTGGCCATCCTGCGCGTTCTCTGGAACCACGGAGCCGCCACCGTGCGCGAGGTGCAGTCACGCCTCGGTGACGGCGTCGGCTACACGACCGTGCTCAAGATGCTGCAGATCATGACGGAGAAAGGGCTCGTGGGACGCGACGAGTCACGGCGCGCCCACGTCTACCGGGCCCGGGTCGGCGAGGAGCAGACCCAGCAGCACCTGCTGGGCGATCTGCTGGACCGGGCCTTCCAGGGCTCGACCGCCCGGCTGGTCATGCAGGCCCTTTCGGCGCGGCGGGCCGCTCCGGAGGAACTCGCCGAGATCCGGCGATGGCTCGAGAGCATGGCGGAGGAATCGTGATGCTGCTGAACCTCGACGGCGCCCTCGCGGTGCTCGCGCGACCCGTGGTCACGACCCTGCTGCACTTCCTGTGGCAGGGGAGCCTCGTGGCCTTGGGACTGGCCGTCGCGCTGGGCCTGCTGCGGCGGCGCTCGGCGGCGGCGCGCTACGCCTGCGCCTGCACGGCGCTGGCGCTCATGATCGCGCTGCCGGTGGTCACCTTCCTGAACCTGCCGGATGATACGACCGGGGCGGTCCGTGCGGCGGCGCCCCCCGCGGTCCTTGCTGGTTCCGCGCCGCAGGATGCCATCGCCACGGAAACGCCCGCCCCGGCGGAGGCCGGCGGCGGCCGGGCGGGGCTCCGGTGGAATCAACGCTGGAAGCTGGAGGCCGCCGCACCCTGGATCTTCCTGGCCTGGCTGAGCGGTGTCCTCGCTCTTTCGGCCTGGAACCTGCTTGGCTGGGGACGCACACGGCGCTGGACGCGCCGGGGTGTCGAACCGCTCGCCGGGACCTGGAGCCGGCGGGTGGCCGCGCTCTGCGCGCGGCTGGGAATCCGGCGGGCCGTCCGCTTGATGTCCTCGACCCTGGTCGAGGTGCCGTCCGTCGTCGGCTGGCTGCGGCCGGTGGTGCTGGTGCCCGCCGCGGCGCTGAGCGGTCTGCCGCCCGACCAGCTGGAGATCGTGCTGGTCCACGAGCTGGCCCACATCCGCCGGGGCGACTACCTGGTGAACCTGCTCCAGGTCGTCGCCGAGACCCTGCTCTTCTACCATCCCGCCGTCTGGTGGGTCAACGCGCAGATCCGACGGGAGCGCGAGCACTGCTGCGACGACGTGGCCGTGGCGGTCGGCGGCGACCGCCTGGCCTATGCCCGCGCCCTGCTGGGCCTGGAGGAGCTGCGCCACGTTCGTCCCCGACTCGCGCTGGGAGCCGCCGGCGGTTCCCTCGTGCATCGCATTCGCCGGCTGGCAGGAGGTGCCGCCATGAATAACGATCACGTCTCCCGCTCGAGGCTGACCGGCAGCCTGCTCGCCGGTCTGCTGCTGGTCGGCGGTTCGGCGCTGGTCCTCGCCGCCCAGGGCTTGACGCTGGGCACTGACGCCAGCCCATTCGTCGGCGGAGAGCCCATCACGGTCGTGGCATGTACGGAGAGGCAGGGTGACGCCCGCGACCGCGACGACAGGACGGCGATCGAGGGCGAGTGGGAGCTGCAACACCGCATCGGACAGTACCGGCTGCGCCTGGAAACGGGCCGAGGCCGGCGCCATTCGAGCATGGAGATCCGGCTGTCCGACGACGAGCAGGCGGCCGTGCGCGACGCGACCGGCGATGCCGTCACGCTGAAACGCGATGCCGGCACCTTCGATCTGACCTTCGACGACGGCCGGCGAGGTGGAGGGGAGTTCACCTTCCAGCCCGATGCACGTACGATGAAGCGGTTCGCGGAGCTGGGCGTCGAGGGATTGACCGACCGGCAGGCCTTTCTGCTGGCCTGTTGCGACGTGGACGTGCGCTGGGTGGAGGAGCTGCACGCTCTCGGCTACACGGACCTGGATTCCGAGGAGCTGGTCGCCCTCGGCATTCATCGCGTGACGCCGCAGTTCATCCGCGAGATCGCCGCGCAGGGTTACGAGAACCTGGACCTCGACCAGCTCCTGGCCTGGCGCATCCACGACGTCAGCCCCGAGTTCCTGAAGGAGATGGCCGAGGCGGGCTACAAGCACGTTCCGGCGGATCAGCTGGTGGCCTGGCGCATCCACGGCGTCACGCCCGAGTTCGTAAAGCAAATGGCTGAAGCCGGTTACGAACACGTTCCGGCCGATCAGCTGGTGGCCTGGCGCATCCACGACGTGGATCCCGACTACGTGAAGGAGCTGGCGGAGCTGGGCTACGAGCACCTGAGCGCGGACAGGCTGGTGGCCATGCGCATCCACGACGTCAGCCCGCGCTTCATCCGCGAGCTGGCCCGCCTGGGCTACGAGGACGTGTCGGTGGACGACCTGATCGCCATGCAGATCCACGGCGTCTCCATCGCGTTCATCGAGAAACTGCAGGCGAAGGGGATCAAGCACCTCGATCCCGACGACCTCGTGCTCCTCAAGATCCACGACATCGAGCTCTGATCCACGACCAGGACCGATCGCAACGCTCCGGCCCCGCCTGCAAGCGGGGCCGGAGCGTCGTGCCGGCAATTGAGTCGCCGCGTGGCTTGGGATAGGATCAACCGCTGGTTCCGGTCACGATTCTCGCGAAAGGATGCGACATGAAGCTCCAGTGCCTGACCCTGTTGATCCTGATCTCGGTGCTGGCGGCCGTCCCGGCCCCGGCCGTGGATGTCGCCGACACGCGGCTGCTCGCCCAGCCGAGCTGCAGCAGCGAGCAGGTGGTCTTCCTGTACGCCGGCGACGTCTGGATCGCGAGCCTGGACGGTGGCCGGGCGCGGCGCCTGACCAGCCATCCCGGCGAGGAAACGCTGCCCTGCCTGTCGCCGGACGGCAGCCTGGTCGCCTTCAGCGGCGAGTACGACGGCAACGTGGACGTGTTCGTGGTGCCGGTCACCGGCGGGATGCCGCAACGCCTCACCTGGCATCCCGGCGAGGATCACGTCCGCGGCTGGACGCCCGACGGGGCCGGGGTGCTGTTCTCGTCCTCGCGCGAGGCGGCGATCGCCTATCGCCACGAGCAGCTGTTCACCGTCGACGTGCAGAGCGGTGCCCTGACGAAGCTGCCCCTGCCGTACGGCCGCGCGGCCTCCTACTCGCCCGACGGCAGGTTTCTGGCCTACAACCCGCTGGCCGACGCCTTCCGGGAGTGGAAGGGCTATCGCGGCGGCACCACCTCCCGCATCTGGATCTGCGACCTGCAGAGCTACGAGGTGCGGGAGATCCCCCAGCCGGCGGGCCGCTGCAACGACAGCGAACCGATCTGGCAGGGAGAGAGGATCTACTTCCTATCCGATCGCGACGGCGAGTTCAACGTCTACGCTTACGCTCCCGCGGAGAACACGGTCGAGCGGCTCACCGGCCACGAGGACTTCCCGGTGCTGCACCTCGGCGGGGGCGGCGGACAGCTGGTCTACGAGCAGGCCGGCTGGCTGCACCGCCTCGATCCGACGACTGGACGCTCCGAGCGGCTGGTGATCGGGGCGGCGGCCGACTTGCTGGAGGCCCGCCCGCGCTACGTGGAGGGAGCCGACGACCTCCGCGGCTTCACCGTCTCGCCCACGGGAGCCCGCGCCGCGTTCGATTGCCGCGGCGAGATCGTCACCGTGCCGGCGGAGAAGGGCAGCCCGCGCAACCTGACGAACACCCCCGGCGTGCACGAGAACTCCCCCGCCTGGTCCCCCGACGGACGGTGGGTGGCCTATTTCAGCGACGCCTCGGGCGAGTATGCCCTGCACCTGGCGCCGCAGGACGGCAGGGGGGTGGTCAGGGTCTTCGCGCTGGCCGGAGCCGGCTTCTACGAGGATATCCGCTGGGCCCCCGACAGCCAGAAGCTCAGCTACACGGACAACTCCCGCTCTTTGTACTGGCTCGACCTGGCAAAGGGAACACCGCACAAGATCTCCCAGGAGACGGTCTACGGGCCGGTCAACACCCTGCACCACGCCTGGTCGCCCGACTCCCGCTGGATCGTCTACACGCGGAACACGCCGACCTACTTCCAGGAGGTGTACCTCTACTCCCTGGCGGACGGCGCCTCGCATCTGATCACCGACGGCCTGAGCGACGTGGCCGAGCCCGTCTTCGACGCCTCCGGGAAATACCTCTGGATGCTGGCGTCGACCGATGCCGGTCCTGTGCGCAGCTGGTTCGCCATGTCCAACGCCGACATGGAGATGACCTACGCCCTCTACCTGGCCGTGCTGGCTGCGGACGTCCCCTCGCCTCTCGCGGCCGAGAGCGACGAGGAGCCGCTCGCTGGCGATGCGGACGAGGGAGAGAAGAGCCAGGATAAGAACGAGAAGGAACGGAAGCAGCCGCCGCCGGTGGACGTCGATTTCGCGGGCCTCGGCCAGCGCGTCCTGGCCCTGCTGGTGCCCGCCGCCGGCATCGCCGACCTGCAGGCCGGCGAGCCGGGTCGCGTTTACTACCGGCGCGGCGCGCGGATCCCCGCCCGGCAGGGTCCCGAGAGCCCGGTGAGCCTCTGCCGCTTCGACCTGGCCGAGCGCAAGGAAGAGGTGCTCGACGAGAGCGTCGACGCCTACGCCGTGTCGGCGGACGGCAAGAAGCTCCTGATCCGCAGCGGCGAGAGCTGGCGGATCGTGGACGTCGACAAGGTGGACCAGGATCAGAACAACCTGCCGACGGACGAGATCCGCCTGCGCATCGATCCGCGCCGGGAGTGGTCGCAGATCTACGACGAGGCCTGGCGCATCAATCGTGACTTCTTCTACGATCCCGGGATGCACGGCGCCGACTGGCCGGCCATGAAGGCGAAGTACGCGGTCTTCCTGCCCCACCTGGCCACTCGAGGCGATCTGAACCGCGTGCTGCAGTGGCTGGGCAGCGAGGTCCGGGTCGGTCACCATCGCGTCGGTGGCGGCGATCGCCTGTACGAGCCGGAGGAGATCCCCGGCGGCCTGCTGGGCGCCGACTTCACCGTGGAGCACGGGCGCTACCGCTTCAGCAAGATCTTCGGCGGCCTGAACTGGAATCCCGAGCTGCGCGCTCCCCTGACCGAGCCGGGAGTGGACGTGCACGTGGGCGACTACCTGATGGCGGTGGACGGCGTGGAGCTGAAGGCGCCCGACAACCTCTACCGGCTCTTCGAGAACACCGCGGATCGCATCGTCGTTCTCGCGGTCAGCCGCTCCCCCGACGGCAAGAACGCCCGCACCGTGCAGGTGGTGCCCATCGCCAGCGAGGAGGCCTTGCGCCACCGCGACTGGGTGGAGGGCAACATCCAGAAGGTGCACGAAGCGACCGGCGGACGGGTGGCCTACGTTCATCTGCCCAACACGACGACGCTGGGCCACACCTACTTCAAGCGCTACTTCTTCCCGCAAGCGGACAAGGAGGCGATCATCGTCGACGAGCGGTACAACCGCGGCGGGCAGGTGGCTGATTACTACGTGGACATCCTGGCCCGCCAGCCCCTCTGCCGCTGGGCCATGCGTTACGGGCAGGACCTCCGCACACCCCTCTCGGCCATCCCCGGTCCCAAGGTGATGCTGGCGGACGAGACCTCCGGCAGCGGCGGGGACCTGCTGCCGTGGATGTTTCGCAAGATGAAGCTCGGCACCCTCGTCGGCAAGCGGACCTGGGGCGGCCTGGTCGGGATCCTCGGCTTTCCGATCCTCCTGGACGGGGGCCACGTCACGGCCCCCAACCTGGCCATCTGGACCGCCGACGAAGGCTGGGTGGTGGAGAACGAGGGGGTGCCCCCCGACGTGGAGGTGGAGCAGTGGCCGGCCGCGGTCATCGCCGGTCACGATCCCCAGCTCGAGAAGGCCATCGAGATCGTTCTGCAGCAGCTGGCGGAGAATCCGCCGCGCGAGCCACGGCGGCCGCCCTACCCGGTCAAGACGCCGCGCTAGGCGGTGCCGCCGGATGCGGGGATGCGGAGCGGGGGCGCCGGCGGGCACCCTCGCGATGGTTCGGTAGGTTCGCGGGGTCCTGGGCCGCGGGGGGGATTTCAAGGGGAATGCGGGCGGTTTGGGCGGCTTCGGCGTAGCATTCTAGGATCGAGGACACTGAAGGAGGAGCTTATCGCGAACCGGGAGGACCATCATGGGCCGCCTCACCACCGCCATCCGCCTCGCACTCGCCTGTGTCCTGCTCGCCGTGCCGGCGGCGGCCGCCGACTGGCACGTGCCCCAGGATGCGCCGACGATCCAGGGCGGGATCGACCTGGCCACCGAGGGCGACAACGTGATCATCGATTGCGGGACCTATCACGAGCACGACCTGATCCTGAAGTCGGGGATCGTCCTGCGCAGCGACACGCAGGATCCGAACTGCGTGATCATCGACGCCCAGCAGCAGGGCCGCGTCATCTACGGCGTGAACCTGCTCAGCGACACGCGCGTCGAGGGTCTCACCCTCACGGGCGGCCTTGCGGTCGGGAGCGAGCCGGCTGGTGACGGGGCCGCCATTTACTGCTACAACTCGGTGCTCACGGTCCAGAACTGTGTCTTTACCAGCAACAATGCCGAGCGCAACGGAGGGGCGCTGTACCTAGGCCAATCCGACAACTCGATGGTGTCCGACTGCACTTTCGAGGACAACCACTGCGGGGGCGTCGGCGGCGGCCTGGAGTACTGGCAGTCCGACGCCGAGCTCGTCGGCTGCCGGTTCTTCGGCAACAGCTCCGATACGCACGGCGGCGCCATCGATTTGAACGCGTCCGACATGACGATCCAGTCCTGCGTGATCGCGGACAACACGGCGCTCTTCGCGGGGGGCGGCTTGCGGGCCTGGGATTCGTCGCCCGCCATCGAGACCTGCACCTTCAGCGGCAACGGCGCCCCGGACGGCGGGGCCCTGAAGATCGAGAACAACGGCACCGCCAGCATCGTACTGTGCATCCTGAGCTTCAGCACGCAGGGTGAAGCGGTGTCGGTCGACGCCACGAGCATCGCCGCGCCGAGCTGCTGCCTGGTCTGGCAGAACGCGGGCGGCGACTGGGTCGGCGGTCTGACGGGAATGTCCGGCGTCGACGGCAACTTCGGGGCCGATCCCGGCTTCTGCGACGCCGCCGGCGAGGACTTTCACGTCTGCAGCGATTCCTGGGTCCTGGCGGGCCGCCATCCCTGGTGCGGTCCGGCGGGTCTGGTGGGAGCCCTGCCCGACGGCTGCCCCGCCTGTTCCCCGGCCGCCACCACGGACAGCACCTGGGGGGGTGTCAAGGCCAGCTATCACTGACCGGCGAGTAGACTGCCCCCGGTCGCCGGTTGCCGGTGGAGCGAACCGAAGGAGCGACATGCCGCGCGGAGCGGATGGCATCCACTACGACGACTTCAGGGTCCACACCTGGGACATCGACGCCAAGAATCAGGCCACCCTGCAGGCCTTGCTGCGCTTCATGCAGGAGACGGCCATGAACGACGCCGACGAGGTGGACGCCGGCTACGAGGCACTGCGCGCGAACGGCCACACCTGGGTGTTGGTGGGCCTGCTGCTCCAGTGCGTTGCCTACCCGCTTTTCCAGAGTCGCTTGCGCGTCAAGGTCTGGCTCCGG
Organism: uncultured Fibrobacteraceae bacterium; assembly: GCA_964524645.1. GTDB lineage: Bacteria > Krumholzibacteriota > Krumholzibacteriia > LZORAL124-64-63 > LZORAL124-64-63 > CAZGEC01. Next base: position 117,403 of record CAZGEC010000005.1, read on the forward strand.
GCCCAGGAAGGGCTGGCAACGCTGCGCGATTTCATCCTCGAAGACGAGCAGGGACGCGAGTTCGCCCGGGCAGCCAGCTCCTGGCTGGTCCTGGACATCGCCGAGCGGCGACCCGTGATGCCCGACCTCTACATGGAGCGCGGTCGGCCCTGGCAGCCACGACGGGCCGTCGGGCGCGACCCACAGCGCCTGGACCCCGTGGAAGGCTGGGACCGCAGCGAGGAGCTGATCGTCCGCTACGCCGACCTGGACATGAACGGGCACGTGAACAACGTCCATTACCCCATGTACGTCCAGGAACTGCTGCCCTACGACTGGCGGCTGGAGCACGACCTGGCGGAGATCGAGATGAACTTCCTGGCGGAGGCGCGGCATGACGACGTCCTGGAGATCCGCCTCAAGGCCGAACCCGCCGATTCCCTCCATCTCCAGCACGGCCTGTTTCGCCGCCGGGACGGCCGGGAGATCTTCCGGGCCCGCACCAGCTGGCGCTGAGCCGACGCAGCGCCCGCCGCGATGCCACGCGCCGGCCGGAGACGGGCAGAGGCGATGACATCGGAACCGGCGCTGTGATAAGGTGTTGCCCCTGGCTAGCAGCTCGCAGCGAAAGGAACGGATCATGGGCGAGAGTTGCTACTCCCCGGAGCAGCTGGCGGAACTCGCCAACCTGGCGGCGGACGACCCCCGCCGGGCCCACCTGGAGACCTGCCCGCACTGCCGGGCTCTGCTGGCCGCCTACCAGGAGCGCGGGGCGCAGGGGTCGCGATCCGGCCTCGCTCGGCGCGTCCGGGACCTGCTGAACTTTCCACGCCTGCGCCCCGTCCTGGCGGTCGCCGCGGCGCTCCTGCTGATCCTGGGTCTGCCGGCGGTGATCGACCGGCATCACGAGGAGGCGCCGCAGCCGGACCCGCAGAGCCAGGTTCCCGTGGAGGAGGGTGCGGTGCTCGCATCCAGGGCGGTGCTGCAGGCGGACGGGAGCATCCGGTTCTCCTGGCGGCCGACCTCGGGCGCGGAATTCTACCGCCTCGAGCTCTACAGCTCCGACCTCACCGAGCTGGCTCATCTCGGCACCAGGTCCGACAGCCTCTTTGTGCTGGAACCGGGGATGTTGCCGGGCGGTGTGGACTTCCCGGCCATCGCCTACTGGCGTCTGGGGGCCGTCGCGCGGTCCGAGGTGATCCTGCGATCCCCCTTGCAGGTCTTCCCTGGAGCCTCCCTGCCGAAATCGCCGTGAGCGCACGGCCAATGGCGCTCCGCAGCGAGGGTGGCGCTGCTCCTAGCGGGATGCCGATCTGCGGTAGATATCCTTGATCCTGCCCCAGCTGCCCGGCTTGGTCCCGATGACGTTCTGCCGGGCCACCTTGATCTGGAAGGCGAGCCGCGACTGGGTCGGCGCCGGATCGCTCCAGGCGAGTGTGGCCGTGCCGCTCAGGCTGAAGCCGAGGCTCAGGTCCTGGCCCTGCACCCAGAGAATGTCCAGTGCGTCCGGGCCGGCCGCGCTGCTCGGATCGCCCAGGGGCTGCCCGTCGAGCACCAGATCGTTCACCACCACCGACGAGGCGTCGTTGACAGCCCGGGTGCGCACGAACATCACGCCGAACTCGGAAAAGTCGGTCACGTAGGTCAGCTCCCGCCCGCCGAGGGTGAAGCTCACGGTCGAGGTGCCGGGATCGTAGCTCAGGGTGAAAGCCTCGGACACGCCGCTCTGCCAGGGGTACTGGGCCGTGGTGCTCGGGGCGGCGGTGCTCTGCCCGAGGTCCAGCTCGAAGGTGGCGGCGCCGCCGCCGTCGCCGATCCGGCCCTCGGCCACGAAGAGCGTGTCCGAGAGGACGGCGAGCATCTCGGCATCGGTGCCGAAGTGGCCGGTTTCGATCTGGGCCGCCGCCAGGCCCGGCAGCAGGAGCACTCCGGCCAGCAGGAAAGCGCGCGTTCGCAAGTTCATGATGGGCCCTCCAGCATGATCCGCAGCCCGAGGCACGGACCACGATGTGATGGCATGCGCCGCATGGCATGTTCAACCGTCAAAAGATCATACCACAATTGTTGCTAAAATTCCATAATGTCGCGAATGAGCGGCAGGTTTCTGCGAATTGTTGATCATCGATAGAGAAGCTTGAGGCTACCCCAGCTGGCGTCCTCGGTGGCAATCGGCTGGCCGCAATCGCAGGCCGGACAGCCGGTTCCGAAGGCCCCGACGAGATCGCCGCAACCCCAGGGGTGCTGTCCCGGCAGGCAGGGGGAGTCGGCGCAGAGGTGGAAGTCTGCGCCCGTCGCGTCGCAGAAGCAGGGATCCGCCTGGAAGTTGCCGCCGGTGTGGAGCTGATCGGCGATGGATCCGACCCAGTCCCCACCCTCGTTTCCGAAGAGATCGCAGCAGGTCACGTCCAGGGTGCCCGTCCCGTCCCAGTGGAGGGCCTCGCCGCTCCGGTTGAAGGCCACGAGGGTGGCGAAGATGGTCACCGGCGCCATGTAAGGGGATTGCAGGACGATTCCCGCCCCCTGGATCGCCTCGTTGAGGACGATGGTGCAGCGGGAGATCGAGCCGAACCAGTAGGCATCGAGGTGGAGCGCGCCGCCGGCGGTGGCGGAGTTGCCGGCCATGAGGCAGCCCTCCAGATCGAGCCGTCCCTCCAGCAGGGTCGCGGCGGCGCCGCCGTGCGTGGCCGAGTTCTCCAGGAAGAGGCAGTCCGTGAAGCGGGGCAGCCCCCAGTAACTGCAAGCGCCCCCTCCCTCCCCGGTGGCGGTGTTGTGGGAGAGGATGCAGTCGTGGATCCAGGGGGTAGCCATGTTCTGGACGAGCATCCCAGCGCCGCGGTCGCTGTAGCCGCCGGTGATGGTCAGGCCCGAGACCTCGAGCGCGTCGAGCGGCTTGGCTCCCTCGGCATCGAGGGTCATTCCGCGGTGCGGCGCGGCGGCGCTTCCCTGGCAGTCGATGACGCAGAGCTGCGGATCGCCGCCGGCGGAGCGCAGGATGATGGACTTGTAGCGGTTGTGCAGGTCGCGGTTGCCCTCGCCGCGGTAGGTGCCGTCCGCCAGCTCGATCACGTCGCCGGTGGCGGCGGCATCGATGGCGGCCTGGATCGTGGGCACGTCACCGGTCCCCTGGGGATTCACCTGGATGATCTCGCAGCGGGCGGGTACGGCAACGAGGAGCAGAGCGAGCAGAAGACCAGCGATCCGCATGATCGCACCTCCTCAGGGCCAGAGTGGCGCCAGGGACCGTGGCGGGACCGATCCATACTACCATGGCCCCGGCGCCAGTGCATTCCATCTCCCGCTGCGAGCGCGGCTGTGCTAGGCTGCCCCCGTAGCTATCCGTGCCGCGACCGGCGCCCGCCCCGCGCCATCCGCGCTTACGCTCCTGCCCGCCGCCGGTCGCCGATCATTCGATCCCCGCGAGCCAGGGGGTGGCGATGAGAAAGGACCCCGAACAGAAGAACCGCTGCTGCCGGAACGATGCCCGGGATTGCGAAGAGGCATCCGGCGGCGGCATGACCCGTCGCGACTTCTTGAAGACGGCCGGCATGGGCACGGTCGCCGTGGCGGCGGCCGGGCAGCTCGCGCCCGAGACGGCGGCGGCCCAGGAGGAGCTGCGGCCCGAGGAGATGGCCAGGATCACCCTGACGGTCAACGGACGCCGGCACCGCCTGCTGGTCGAGCCGCGCTGGACGCTGCTCTTCGTGCTGCGGGAGAAGCTGGGCCTGACCGGCACCAAGGTGGGCTGCGAGCGCGGGGAGTGCGGATCCTGCACCGTGCTGATCGACGACCTGCCGCGCTACGCCTGCCTGACCCTGGCCGTCGAGGCGGAGGGCCATGCCGTGACGACCCTGGAGGGACTGCTGGACGGCGAGGAGCTGGGTCCGGTGCAGCAGGCCTTTTTCGAGGAGGACGGCTACCAGTGCGGCTACTGCACCCCCGGCCAGATCATGGCGGTGGAGGGCCTGCTGCGGGCCCGGCCACGCCCGGACCTGGCGGAGATCCGCCGGGGCGTCAGCGGCAACCTGTGCCGTTGCGGGGCCTATCCGAACATCTTCCGCGCCGCCCAGCGGGCGGCGGAGCTGAAGCGCGGGCGGGGAGGTGAGTCGTGAGCGACGAGCCCATCTACTTCGAGCAGGACCTGGAGGTCCCCGAGACCCCGGCCCCGGGACAACCGCCCGAGCCCTGGAGCACGACGCACGTCGTGGGCCGGCCGCTGCCGCGCGTGGACGGATACGAGCGGCTGAGCGGCACGGCGATCTATCCTTCCGACGTCGTCCTGCCGGGCATGCTGTACGGCGCCATCCTGCGCTGCCCCCATCCGCACGCCCGGGTCGTGCGCGTGGACACCGCTGCGGCGGAGAAGCTGCCGGGCGTGCAGGCCATCCTGACCGGCCGCTCGCCGCAGGCGGATCTGACCTGGCCCACGCGTGGGGCGTCGGCCACCAAGCTGTTCGACCCGACCTGCCGCTTCGAGGGGGAAGCCGTGGCGGCGGTGGCGGCCGAGACGCCCTACCAGGCGCGGGACGCCCTGCAGGCCATCGCGGTCGAGTACGAGGTCCTGCCCTTCGTGGCGGACGAGCGGCGGGCCCTGGAGGCGGGCGCGCCGCCGGTGCACGTGGGGGGCAACCTGGCCCGGAAACCGGAGGTCTACGAGCGGGGCGACACGGCGCGCGGCTTCGCCGAGGCCGATGCCGTGGTCGAGACCGGCTACCGCACCGAGGCCGAGCTGCACACGCCCATGGAGCTGCACGGCTGCGTGGCCCGCTGGGACGGCCGCCGCCTGACCATCTGGGAATCCACCCAGGGGGTCTACGCGGTGCAGGCCTACGTCTCCCGCATCCTGGATCTGCCCATCTCGCAGGTGCGGGTGATCGGTTCGTACATGGGCGGCGGCTTCGGCAGCAAGCTGCAGCCGGGCAAGTACACCATCGTCGCCTCGCTGCTGGCGGCCCGCACCGGCCGGCCGGTGAAGCTGTTTTTGAGCCGCGAGGAGACGTTCCTCTGCTGCGGCAACCGACCGGCCGCCACCATGACCCTCAAGGCCGGGGCGCGGCGCGACGGTACGCTGACCGCGCTGGAGTTCACCGGGCTGGCCAGCGGCGGCGCCTACTCCCAGAGCGGCACCTCGCTGCTGGACTGGCTGGTGAAGGACCTCTACACCTGCGCCAACGTCCGCACCGAGCTGACCGAGGTCTACATGAACGCCGGACCGGCGCGGCCCATGCGGGGGCCGGGCCATCCCCAGGGAGCCTGGGCCCTGGAACAGGCGCTCGATGCGCTGGCGGCCAAGCTCGACCTGGACCCGGTCGCCCTGCGCCTGAAGAACGTGCCGAGCGTCAGCCAGGGCCGCGAGGGCAGCCCGCCCTACACCGTCACGGGCCTCAAGGACTGTCTCGAGGAGGGGGCGAAGGCCTTCGGCTGGACCGAGGCGCGCCGGCGGGCGGCGGAGCAGCGCCGCAAGGGCGGATCGATCCGGCGCGGCGTCGGCATGGCGGCCTGCCTCTGGATCGCCGGGGCGGGCGGGCCGCCGTCCACGGTGATCGTCAAGCTGTTCCGCGACGGCAGCGTCAACCTGAACATGGGCGCCAGCGACATCGGCACCGGCACCAAGACCGTCATGGCCATGGTGGTGGCGGAGGAGCTGGGCGTGGATCCGCAGCTCATCCAGATCGAGAACGCCGACACGGGCACCACCCAGTTCGCCACCCCCAGCGGCGGCAGCAAGACGGTGCCCACCGAGTCGCCCGCCGTGCGGGACGCCGCCATCAAGGTCAAGCAGCAGCTCCTGGAGATGGCGGCCGAGCAGCTGCAGGCCGGCGTCGGCGACCTGGACTACCGGGGCGCGACGATCGTGCGCCGCAGCGACCCCGCGACCCCGCTGCGGATCACCGACATCGAGGGCCTGCAGCGGCGCGGCCTGGTGGTCGGCGTCGGCTATCGGGGACCCAATCCCGAGGACAAGGCCATCTGCCCCTTCGCGGCCCACTTCTGCGAGGTCGAGGTGGACACGCGCACCGGCGAGGCGCGGATCCTCCGCTTCCTGGGCGCCCACGACAGCGGGCGGGTCCTCGACCGCAAGACCTACGACAACCAGATCTACGGCGGCATCAGCATGGGCATCGGTCTGGGCATGACCGAGGCGCGCGTGCTCGACGTGGGTCAGACCGGCAAGCTGTGCAACCGGAACTGGCACGACTACAAGCTGCCGACCGCCCTGGACGTGCCGGCGGACATCGTCCCGCTGCCGCTGGAGCTGGACGATCCGGAGGCCAATACCACCGGCGCCAAGGGCCTCGGCGAACCGGTCACCATCCCGACCGCCGCCGCCCTGGCCAACGCGATCTGCGATGCGACCGGCGTGCGGATCACCGAGACACCCATGACCCCGGTCAAGCTGGCCCGGCTCCTCGCCGCGGCCCGGGGGGGATGAGCCATGGTCTCCAACTTCGCCTACATCCGTCCGCGCACGCTCGACCAGGTGGTCCAGCAGCTGGAGGGCGAGGGCGCGCATCTGCACGCCGGCGGCACCGACCTGCTGGGCTGCCTGCGGGACGGGGTGTTCGAGGCCACGAAGCTGGTCAGCCTCTCGGGACTCGCCGAGCTGCGGGGAATCCAGGACCGGCGCGGCGGGCTGCGGATCGGCGCCCTGACGACCGTGGCCGAGGTGGCGGCCCATCCGCTGGTGGGCGAGCGCTACCCGGGCCTGGCGCAGGCGGCGGCGGCGGTGGCCAGTCCGCAGCTGCGCAACCAGGGGACCCTGGGCGGCAACCTCTGCCAGCGCCCGCGGTGCTGGTACTTCCGCGGGGAGTTCGCCTGCCTGCGCAAGGGGGGCGACACCTGCTTCGCCCTCGAGGGCCAGAACCAGTACCACTGCATCTTCGGTGGGGATCGCTGCTGCATCGTCCATCCCTCGGACACGGCGCCGGCCCTGACGGCCCTGCAGGCCAGGGTCGTGATCACGGGGCCCGGCGGCCGCCGCGAGATGCCTCTCGAGGCGTTCTTCGTGGGACCCGCCGTGGACGTCACGCGCGAGACGGTTCTCGAGCGCGGGGAGGTGCTGACCGAGATCCTGCTGCCCGCCCCGGCCCGCGGCCTGCGCAGCTCCTACCGCAAGGTGCGGGCCCGCCAGGCCTGGGATTTCGCCCTGGCCGGCGTGGCGCTGGCCCTGCGGTTCGACGGCTCGCGCGTCGCCGAGGCCCGGGTCGTGCTGAGCGGCGCGGCGCCGGTGCCCTGGCGCTCCCAGCCGGTCGAGCAGGCCGTCACCGGCAGCACCCTGGATGCGGCGACCCTCGACCGCGCGGCGGCGGCGGTGGTGCAGGGAGCCGAGCCGCTCGAGCACAACGGCTACAAGCTGCCCCTCTTCGCGGGCCTGATCCGCGAGGAGCTGGCAGCCATCCGCGGCTGAGCCCGCGGCACCGGCACTTTTCCGCGATGGTGATGGCCGGCGCCGGCCTCAGCCGAGGGCGCGCGCAACCTCGCCCAGCAGCCCCATCGCCTCCTCGAGCTGCGGGTCGGAGAGGTAGGGGGCCGGGCCCAGGCGGAGCGCATCGCCGCGGTAGTCGGTCCAGACGTCACGCCGGCGCAGGCCGTGGTGGAGGTCGGCGGCGCGGGGCGAGGTCAGCACCAGGAAGCCGCCGCGCCGCTCCCGCGGCACGGTCCGTTCCCGGTCCACGAGCGCGGGATCCAGGTCCAGCGCGTCGAAGTGCCGCTCCAGCAGGCCGATCTGGTGCTGGTTGATCGCGCGCAACAGGGGCGGGTCGAGCTCCTGCTGCCGGAAGAAATCGAACACCGCGGCGGCGCGGTAGTGGCTGACCGGCTCGTAGGTCGCGCCGGCGAAGCGGTCCGGCCCCGCTCCGTAGCCCACCCGTCCGCGGATCTCCTGCTCGCCGTAGAGGGCCGCGAACTCGCTGAACCAGCCGGTGATCACCGGCCGCATGGCGCAGTCGCGGGGAAAGCGCAGGAAACCGTTGCCCTCCCCGAGCTGGCAGTACTTGTAGCCGGCACCGGTGACGTAGGCGTCCTCGAGCCCCTCCTCGCGCAGCGAGAACGGCACCACGTTGAGATGGTGGTAGGCATCGACGAGCAGCTCCGCCCCGTGTCGCCGGCACGCCTCCATGACGGCTCCGAGCCCGGTTATCATGTGGCCGCTGCGGTACAGGATCGACGAGACCAGCACGGCGGCGGTGCGTTCGTCGGTGGCCTCGGCCAGGCGGGAGGCGGCATCGCCGGCCGGCAGGGCGGGCACCTTGACGACCTCGAATCCCTCCTCGGCCAGGCGGTCCAGCTGGCGGCGGATGGTGTGGAACTCGCCATCGGTTGTCACGAGCCGGGGCCGTGCGCGCAAGGGAAGACCCGAGAGGAACTGCACCACCAGGTCGTGGGTGCTGGGCGCGAGGGACACCTGCTCCGGCTCGTCGCCGAGCAGGTCGGCATAGCCCCGCCGGACCCGGGCCGCCACGGCTGCGGCACGATCCCATTTCTCGTCGACCAGCTCGGCGGCCTCGCGCCAGGCCTGTTCCTGGGCCGCCAGGCCGCAGTCGGGCCAGGCCTGGTGGGAATGTCCAGTGAGCAGGATCCGCTCGGCCACGCGGAAGTGGCGATAGTGGGCGGCCAGGGGGTTCGGATGAACGGACAGGTCCTCGAGGCTCAGCACGGGTGCTCTCTCTTCGGTTGTGCGTGAATAGGGGCGGCGGCACCGGGGTAGATCCGCCGCTCGACCGGCGCCTTTGCGCACGGCCGCAGCCATGGTAAACTTTCGGAAACGGATTGCCAAATTTTACGAGAGTTTTGCAGGCACCAGAGAACGATCATGGGAAGCCCAGCAAGCCGCCCCGGTGCGAATCACCGGCTGGAACACCCTCTCCGGCGGGGTGGAAGGCCCGGCGCGGGCCATCCGGCCCGGCAGCCGCGCCTGTTTCTTCTGGCGCTTGCCGCACTGCTCGGCCTCCTGAGCGCCGCGCCGGGGTGCGTCCTCGACCGTTCCCGGAGCCCGGCGCCGCTGGTCCCCATGTCGGTCTTCTTCCTGAGCCAGGACCGCTTCCAGTACCGGATCTCGCCCGACGGGCGGCACATCGCCTACATGGCCCGCTGGGAGGGCAAGACCAACCTCTTCGTGCAACCTGTTGGCACCGACTCCGCCCGCCGCGTGACCGGCGGCACCGAGCGGGACATCGTCTATCACGCCTGGGCGGGCTCCGAACGCCTGGTCTACCTGCGGGACGCCGCCGGCGAGGAGGACTTCCACCTGTTCAGCGTGCGCATCGATGGCGGCGACGAGAAGGAGCTGACGCCCTTCCCCGGGGTACGAGCCGTGTGGATCGCCATGCCGCGGACCTGGGGTACGGAGCTGCTGATCGGCCTGAACCGCCGCGATCCGGCTCTGTTCGACGTCTACCGCCTGGACGCCGGGACGGGCGATCTGACGCTTCTGGACGAGAACCCGGGCGATCACCTCGACTGGTTCCCCGACAACCAGGGCCGACTGCGCCTGGCCTTCCGCTCCGCAGGCGAGTCCGTGGTCATGCTCTACCGCGACAGCGAGGAGGAGCCGTTCCGGCCCGTGGCCGAGCTGGGCCTGACCGAGGCGTTCATGCCCCTAAGCTTCACCTTCGACGATCGCAATCTCTACGTGCTGGCCCATGCCGACCGGGACCGGCAGGGCCTCTACCTCTTCGATCCCGCCGCCGGCCGGTTCCTGCAGCGCATCTACGAGCACCCCGAGGTGGATCTGCGCGAGGTCCAGCTTTCCCCTCACCGCCGGATCCTGGAGGGTGTCTCCTTCATCCGCGATCACCGCGAGCATCACTTCTTCGATCCCGCCCGCCAGACGCTGCAGGAGGAGCTGGAGCAGCGGATCCACGAGCCGGTGATCGACGTCGTCAACCGCTGTGACGACGAGAGCCGCCTGATCCTCTATGCCTACAGCGACAAGACCATGGGATCCTTCTACTTCTACGAGCCGGCCGCCGGACGCCTGACCAAGCTGGCCGACGTCAGCCCCTGGCTCGCCGGCGAGCGGCTCGCCGACATGCAGCCCATCCACCTGAGGGCGCGGGACGGGCTGCCCCTGACCGGCTATCTGACCCTCCCCGTGGGGGCCGAGCCCCACGACCTGCCGGCCATCGTTCTGGTGCACCATGGTCACGACAACCGGGTGGTCTGGCGATACGACCCCGTGACCCAGTTCCTGGCCAACCGCGGATACGCCGTCCTGCAGCTGAACTACCGGGGCTCGGCGGGTTTCGGCGCCGCCTTCGCCGCCGCCGCCCACCGCCAGTGGGGGCGGGCCATGCAGGACGACCTGAGCGACGGCGTGCGCTGGCTGGTGGATCAGGGCATCGCCGATCCGCAGAGGATCGGCATCATGGGGCGTTCCTACGGTGGCTACGCCGCCCTGGCGGGCCTGGCCTTCACGCCCGAGCTGTACGCCTGCGGCGTCTGCTGCGCTGGCATCCCCGATCCCGTCGCCTTCCTCGAGAACCTGCCGCCCTATGCCGGATTCCTGCAGACCCGCCTCCGCCGGGAGATCGGGGATCCGCTGGCCGACCGGGAGTACCTGGAGCAGGTCTCGCCGCTGCGGCACGCCGGCCGGATCGTGGCTCCGCTGCTGGTGGTGCACGGCGCCAACGACACCTGGGCCGACGTCGCCATGGCCGATAGCCTGGTCGCGATCCTGCGGAGCCTCGATCGGGACGTGCGCTACCTGCGCGTGGAGGGTGAAGGGCACAACCTCGTCTCCATGCGGAGCCAGTACTCCTACTATCGCGATCTCGAGGAGTTCTTCGGCGAGTGCCTGGGCGGCCGCGTCGAACGCCCGCCGGAATGAGACGGGTCCGGTCTCGCCGGCGGAGCGAGGAGCAGGCCCGCTGCACCTCGGGCGTGGGCAGACGCGTTCCGAGTCCCTATAATGAGCAACGAGCCGGTCCGCCCCAGGGGCCCGGACGCCAGCACTTCCAGAAAGGGGGATCCCATGCTCGGAGCCATCGCCGGCGACGTCATCGGTTCGGGCTACCGGGCCCGGCCGCCCGCAACGGGGGCCTTTCCCCTCTTCACGGAGGCCTCGCGCTTCACCGACGGCACCGTGCTGACAGCGGCGATCGGCTTCGCCATCATGACCGACCGCGATTACGCGTCCGCGCTGCGCATCTTCGGCCGGCTCTATCCCATGGCCGGCTACAGCGGCTTCTTCCAGGCCTGGCTGACCCAGGAGTTTCCCGAGCCCTACAGCAGCCTGGACTGCGCCGCGGCCGTGCGGGCCAGTCCGGTGGGCTTCGCCTTCGCGCAGCGCGAGGAGGTCCTGCGCGAGGCGCGCAGCAGCGCCGAGGTCACCCACCGCGATCAGCACGGCATCGCCGGCGCGCAGGCCGTGGCCCTGGCCATCCACCTGGGCCGGCGGGGCGTGAGCAAGGCGTCCCTGCGGCGCGAGCTGAGCGAGCGGTTTGGTTACGATCTGGACCGCCGGATGGAGGATCTGCTCCGCGATGCGGGCGGGACCTCCACGCGCGACATGGTGCCGCGCGCCCTCATCGCGTTTCTCGAGAGCGAGGACTTCGAGGAGGCCGTGCGCTTCGCGGTCGCGCTTGGCGGCCAGACCGGCACCCTGGCCTGCATCGCCGGCGGCGTCGCTCACGCCCACTACGGAGCCGTGCCGCCCGAGATCGTGCAGGAAGTGCGCCGGCGCCTGCCCCAGGATCTCCTGCAGATCGTAGACGATTTCGCGCAGAACTACGGCCCCTGAGCAGGGCGCTTCCCCGCGCCCCCGGCGTCAGATCCGGAACTCCCCTGCCTCGATCAGCGTGCGCTGCGAGCCGTCCTTGTACGTCACCACCAGGGTCGGTCGGCGGAACAGGAAGTCGTGGTGCGTCCGGGAGTGGTTGCGGCCGCCGGGAAACTCGTAGTTGGCGCCGAAGGCGATGTGGCCGGTGCGAAAGGCCTTCTCGTCCTCGAGCATGTTGCCGGTCAGGCGGGCGCCGGGATTGATGCCGATGCCCAGCTCGCCGATCACGCTGGCCTCCTCGTCGACGCTGGTGATCTGCCGGGCCTTGGCCAGGGCGGCGGCGTCCTGGCACTCCATGTGCGTGATCCGGCCCTTCTCGACGCTGATGCGCAGGGGGGCCGCCAGGCTTCTCAGGTCGGCGAAGGTGCCGTCGACCACCAGGATTCCGTCGGCCCCGTCCTCGACCGGCCCGCAGTAGACCTCGCCGCACGGCAGGTTGCCGGCCAGGCCCGGGGTGATGGCCACGTCCCCCTGGAAGGGTCGGTCCGTGACGTCCAGGGTCAGATCCGTACCGGCGGGGGTCGTGATGTGGACCGCGGCGGCGGCGGCGAATCCCTCGATCAGGCGGCGGGCCGTCTCCTGCATCCGGGCGTAGTCCACGTTCATGGGGCCCTCGGTCATCATGCTCTCGGTGATGCCGGGACCGTGGCCGACGCGGATCCGCTGCCCCTCGGCCAGGAAGTTCAACCACTTGATGCGGAAGGGGGTCTCCTCGCTGCTGGCCTGGAACATGTTGAGGACGACATCCATGCCGGCGGCGGCCTCGCGCATGTCCTCGGGCACCTCGGCCAGGGGGCGCTCCTTCTCCGGCAGCAGGAACATCTCGGTGGGGCAGTGCAGCTCGGAGGCGGCGGTCCGGAAGGCCTCGCCGACCCGCAGGGTGGCCGCATCGGTCACCACCAGCACCCTGTGCGCGGGCTTCACCTGCATGACGTGCAGCAGCGCGCCCCGGGCGGCGGCGATCATCTTCGGCATCTGGCTCATCTTTTTCCTCTTCCGGTCGATAAGGAATCGAGGGGCCGCGCGGGTGCGCCGCGTGGCGAGAATGATCAAGCCCGGGCGGCGGACGGGCCGCGCGGGACGGTCCGGTCGCTCGTCCCCGTGGACTACGCGGCGGCGGCGACGCGGGTTGCAGCGCGCGGGGAGAGAAGAGAGGCGCAGGATGAGAAGCATCGCCGGCATGGCTGTCTGGGTCTTCGTGGCTGGCCTGGCCGCAGGCTGCGGGACCCGCCAGGATGACGGGGCGAGTGCGGAGGCGGGGCGCATCGATCCCGAGCCGTATCGCAATGATCTCGAGGCGGCGGAGGCCGTGCTCTACAAGGATGCGCCGGCCGGCTACGGCGACGGCGACCAGGTCAGCGCTGCGCTCTACCACGCCGCCAGTCGGGCGATGGCCGCCAGCGGCGATCCCGCCCAGCAGGAAAGGGCGCGGGTGCTGGTGGCCTTCGCCGGCGAGGCAGGTGCCGTGGAGGATGCCGGCTACGCCCTGCCCGATCTGGGCGGCCTGCGGACTCGCTGGTGCCAGGTGCGCGCCGAGGTCTTCCGGGATGCCGACTGGTTTCGCGAAGGGGATGCCGGGCCGGAGGCGGGGGGGCAGGCGGCCCGGCCGCGGGCCTCGGCCGCGGACGTGCACGATGTCGGCGAGGTCGTCGACCGGCTGAACGACATGGTCCGCAAGGGACGCCGCCAGGTCGAGGAGCTGGGCGAGCCGGTCTACGCGCTCGAGCTGGTCGATCGCGAAGGGGAGGCGCAGATCGCCCACTGGCAGGCCTGGTCGCGCGAATGGAACGACAAGCTGACCGATCTCGCCCGCCGGCTGCCGCCCGCCCCCGGACTCGACGACGACGGCCACTACCTGCTGGCCTACCAGGACGTGGCCCAGGCCATCGCCGACCTGCGGCGCGTGCCCAGCGGTGTCGGGGCCTGGCCGACGCCTTTCCGCTATCAGTGGGAGAGATGCTTCGAGTTGGCCGAGCAGCAGCTGGACGCGGCGCGGCAGCACCTCGACCAGAGCTTCTGACGGGCGGAAGCCTGCGCAAGCTCCGGTGCGGTCGCACGTGGCGCCGGCTCCGCACGGCTCAGGCCCCGGCGGCCGGCGGCATCACCATGTGCGCGGATACCGCCGCGGCCTTGTCCTGACCGCAGAGCATCTCCACCAGCTTCAGCGCGAACTCCAGGGCGGTCCCCGGGCCCCGGCTCGTGACGATGGGTCGGTCCACGACCACGCGCTGCTCCAGGCCCGGCCGCCCGGCCAGGATCTCGGCGAATCCGGGGTGGCAGGTGGCGTTGCGGCCCGCCAGCAGGCCGTGATGGGCCAGCACCAGGGCCGGGGCCGCGCAGATGGCCCCCAGGAGCCGGCCGGCGGCGATCTGCTCGCGCAGCAGAGGTATCAGCTCGGCGCAGTCCCGCAGGCGTTCGGCCCCCTGGGCGCCGCCGGGCAAGGCGATCAGGTCCCAGGTCGCTTCCGTGCAGTCGGTGAGCAGACGGTCGGCCACGAGCCTGATGCCGCGGGAGGCGGTCACCTGCAGTTCGGCCTCGATCGAGGCGACGGTCACGGCCACGTCGGCGCGGCGCAGGACGTCGATGATGCAGACGGCTTCGATCTCCTCGCTGCCGCTGGCGATGGGGACGAGAGCGCTCGGTGTCATGGCAACCTCCTCCGCTCGAGCGTGCTCGATCGCTGTGCGGGGCGAGGCGCGCAGTTGGGAACAAGCATAAGGGCGACGGCCACCGGATGCACGCGATACCCGCGCGCATCCTGGGGGGGTGCCGGAAATCCGGACGGGGAGGGAGGACCGGCCGGTCCTCCCTCCCCCATCCCGTCGGAAAGCCGTGCGGGCCGCTAGTCGCCGAAGTCCAGCTCGTGGAGCTGCATATGCGACCAGGACTCGCGTGTGCCTTCGTCGGTCTGCTCGGTCAGTCCCGAGAACTGCTGGATGACGCCCACGCCGGGGGCGTACCAGAGCGTGTCGGCACCCGCCTCGATGGTCTCGCCGCCGGCGCTGATCTCATGGTAGAGGATGCTCTTCCAGCAGCCCTCCCAGACCATGTCGGGATCGCCTGGCTCCACGGGGTCCCAGACGAACGTCTCCTGGCCCACCACGGTGCCCGTGTATTCGAGGTCGGCGGTTTCCGCGCCCATCGACATGGTGGCGGTGCCGCTCCACTCGGTGACGCTGAATGGCAGCTCCTGGTAGAGCACCTTGGGATCGAACGTGATGTCCTGCGGGTCGTCCGCCAGGCCCAGGAAGTACAGCCCGCCGGCGAGCTTCTCGCGGTACTGGCGGTCCTCCTCGGTCCACTGCGTGAACTCGTAGGGGGAGTAGCTGATCACGTAGTCGAAGCGGTGACCCGTCCGGTTCTCGATGGTCACCCGCACCCGGTCCTCCATGATCTCCTTGGCGGTCAGGGTCTCCTCGCCGACGCGATTGTAGTACCAGGTCCAGGTCGGCTCGACCGGAATGTAGTCGGCCGTGCCCGCCACGGTCAGCGAGACCGAGTCCGTGGCCGCGTTGCCGTTGCCCGCCAGGTCGCGGATGCTGCCCGGCAGGAATCTCGCGAACAGCCGCACGCCGGCGGGCAGCGGGGTGCGCAGGAAGATGGTCAGCTGGTCGCCGGCCGCATTCCAGGTCGGCTCGCCGGGAACCAGCGCGGCGAGCTGGGCGGCCGCGCTGGAGACGCGCGTCGCGCTCTCGTCGAGGGGCTCGCTGAAGTTCAGGACGATGGTCTGCTGGTTGGCCTGGATGACCGTGCCGCTGGCCGGAACCGTCGAGACCAGCGTCGGCGGCGTGATATCGGCCTCCTCCCCGGTCTGGAAATCGATGCTCACCGCCTCATCCAGATAATCGTCCATGGTGCCCGCCACCAGGGCGTCGGTGGTGACGGCGAGGTTGTAGTCCGTCAGCTCCGCTAAGTCCGCGGTCGGCTCGATCCGGTACCAGTTGTCGCCCATGTTGTGGATTGCGTAGATCGGCACCGTGGCGCCGCCCACGACGCTGAGCGTGGTGGCGCTCGTCAGGCTCATCAGGTCCATCTCGCGCGTGAAGCGGAGCATCGGCTGCACGTTCAGCGCAACCCCGGTGTCGTTGTTTGCGGGGATGCTCGCGACCAGCAGCGCCTGGGTCGTGTGGGTCCAGAAGGTAGAGGTCCAGGCCTGCGGCAGCGGGTTGCCGGCCTTGTCCTTCAGGCCCGTGCCCACGGTGAGCGTGACCTGGATGCCCTCGGCCCAGTCGGTGTGCTCGACATGGAGGGTCATGTCGTCGTCCCAGACGAAGCCGGTGATCTCCTTGCTGGAGAGCGAGATGGCGCCGTCGGCGGTGCTGCGATCCATCGGCTCGGAGAAGGTGATCTCGATGTCGGCGTCGACGGGAACGTCGATCTGGCCGTCGTAAGCGAGGTCGAGCACGAAGGGCGCGGTACTGTCCGCGGGAGGCGAGGAAGAGTCTTCGTCGTCGCTGCAGGCCGGCAGGCCGAGCAGCAGGGCCAGGAATAAGATCAGGTACAGCGGATAAAGACGCCGGAACTGCATGCGAGGACCTCCTGTGCTGGTAGGCCCACCCTCCATGGGTGGCCGGATGGAACGCTGCCGTGGCCGGCGAGGGATGTGGCCATCACGTTGCATGCCGATCGCCGACCAGGATGAACTCCTGGCCATTCTAGACGGCTGACCGGGAACGGGAAGCACTTTCTTGCCGTCCGGCGGAATCCCCGGAGCGGCTCGCAGACGAAAAGCCCCTCTCCCGGGCAGGAAGAGGGGCCGGCAGAAGCGGGTCGCGAGAGATCAGGCGTCGGGCACCTTGCGAAGCCAGCCGTGCGTGTCCTCCTCGTCGCCCCACTGGATCCCGGTCAGCTTCTTGTAGAGCTTCGTGGAGAGGGGCCCGGGCCGGCCGTCAGGGCAGAGGTCCACGACCCGGTCGCCCCAGGTGATCGAGCCCACGGGCGTGATCACGGCGGCCGTGCCGCAGCACCCGGCCTCCTGCAGGCTGAAGATCTCCTCGACGTCGATGGGCCGCCGTTCCGGGCGCAGCCCCATCTCGTCGGCCAGGACCAGCAGCGAGGCATTGGTGATCGAGGGCAGAATGGAGGGGCTCTGGGGGGTGAGATACCGCCCCTCCCGGGTGATGCCGAAGAAGTTGGCCGGTCCGGACTCGTCGATGTAGCGCTTCTCCTTGGCGTCGAGGTAGAGCACCTCGGTGAATCCGCTCTGCTTGGCCCGCAGGGTGGCGCGCAGGCCGGCCGCGTAGTTCCCGCCCACCTTCACGTCCCCCACGCCGTTGGGGGCCGCCCGGTCGAACTCGTCCTCCACCACAAGTTTGACGGGCTTGAATCCGGTTTTGAAGTAGGGCCCCACCGGCGTCACGAGGATCAGGAGCGTGTACTCGGTGGCCGGCTTGACGCCGATCTGGGGGCCGCTGCCGATCATCAGGGGCCGCACGTACAGCGCGGCGCCCGTACCGTATGGCGGGATGAAGCGGCGGTTCGCGTTGACCACCCGCATGACCGCCTCGCAGAACATCTCCTCGCTCGGCGGCTCCATGTAGATCTTCTGGCAGGAACGGATCATCCGCCGGGCGTTCTCCTCCACCCGGAAGACGACCACGTCCCCGTTCTTCTGCTCGAAGACCTTCAAGCCCTCGAAGGCCTCCTGCCCGTAGTGGAGACAGGTGGCGGCGATGTGGATGGGGATGGTCTCGTCCGCCGAGAGCTCCCCCTTGCTCCACTCCCCGTTCCGCCAGACGTGACGGATGTTGTAATCGGTCTTGTAGTAGGCGAATTCGAGATTAGGCCAGTCCAGATCGGCGCGCTTCATGGCATCCTCCTCGTTTCGACGCAGGAGATGTCTTCGTCGTCCCCCAATAACCTGGCCGGGCGCCGGCTTGTCAAAGGGAATCCTGTCCCGCGCGCCGGTCGGCGGCGGCGACAGCGGAGAACGCGCCCCGACGCGGTCCCGGGGTGACGTCCGGAGGGAACGGCGCTACCCTGGAACCTGCGAGCCGCGAGGACGCCGTCATGCCGGCCCGCGGACCCGGCCGCCCGCCGGCGCCCGGATCCGGGTCGGGCCCGAAGGAGGATGCCGTGAGCGAGCCCAAGTTCGAGACGCTGGCCATTCATGCCGGCCAGCCCCCCGATCCCGGTACCGGCGCCATCATGACCCCCATCTTCCAGACCTCGACCTATGCCCAGAGCTCGCCCGGAGTGCACCGGGGATATCCCTACTCGCGCACGGCCAACCCGACCCGCGTGGCCCTGGAAAGCAACCTGGCGGCCCTGGAGGGGGCGCGGCACGGGCTCGCCTTCGCCTCCGGCCTGGCTGCGGCGACCACGGTGCTCCACCTGCTCGACGCCGGTGATCACGTGATCTGCTGCGACGACGTCTACGGCGGGGTCTACCGGCTCTTCGACAAGGTGCTCTCGCGGCAGGGGCTCAGCTTCACCTTCGCCGATCTGACGGTCCCGGGGGCCCTGGAGGAGCACCTGCGTCCAGCGACCAAGCTGGTCTGGATCGAGACCCCCACCAATCCCCTGCTCAAGGTGCTCGACATCGCCGCGCTGAGCGGTCGGGCGCACGCCCACGGTGCGCGGACCGTCGTCGACAACACGTTCATGACGCCCTACTGGCAGAATCCGCTGGCCCTGGGGGCGGATCTCGTCCTGCACTCGACCACCAAGTACCTGAACGGCCACAGCGACGTGATCGGCGGCGCCGTGGTCACGAACGACGACGACCTGCACGAGCGGCTGCGCTTCCTGCAGAACGGTCTGGGCGGCGTACCGGGACCGCTGGACTGCTTCCTGGTCCTGCGGGGGATCAAGACCCTGGCCGTGCGCATGCGACAGCACGAGGAGAACGCGCGCGCCCTGGCGGAATGGCTGCTGGAGCAGCCCCAGGTGGCAGGCGTGCACTACCCGGGATTGCCCACGCACCCGCAGCACGAGGTGGCGCGACGGCAGGCGCGCGGCTACGGCGGCATGATCTCGTTCGTGCTGGAAGGGGGACTGGCGGCGGCCCGGCGCTTCCTGGAGGCGGCGCGCATCTTCAGCCTGGCCGAGAGCCTGGGCGGCGTCGAGAGCCTGATCGAGCATCCGGCCATCATGACCCACGCCAGCATCGAACCCGAGAAGCGCGCGGCGCTGGGCATCGGCGATGGGCTGATCCGCCTGTCGGTGGGCATCGAACATCTGGACGACCTGCGGGCCGACCTGGAGCGCGGCTTCGCCGCAGCCCGGGGCTGAGCCCGCCGCGGCGCGGGACCGCCGGCTCCCGACAAGCGAACCGGCCGCAGCGTCCCTGCCGCGGCCGGCGCGTTGCTCACCGGCAACGCTCTGGTCACCTCTGCCGGCGTTATCAGCCGGCGGCGGCTAGCCCGTCTCGCGCAGGCGCACGTCGCCGTCATCCGTCTGGATGCGGAGGCGGCCCCGGCCCCCCTGCTGCTGGCCCGTCACGTGATCGTCCTCGTTCTCCCCGAAGGTCGCGTCCGGCAGATGGACCCGGATGCTGCCGCCGTCCGTCTCCACGTCGAAGCGCAGCGAGAAGCCGGGCGCCAGTCCCACCGTCACGTCCCCGTCCCCGGTCTCCATCTCCAGGTCCAGATCGTCGCTCCGGCGCAGGTCCAGTTCGATGTCCCCGTCCTCGGTCCGGGCCTCGAAACGGTGCGCCAGGATCCGCTGGGCGTCCTGGTCGCCGTCCTCGGTCTCCAGCTCGAAGCTCCCCTCGCAGTCCTCGATCCACACCTCGCCGTCCTCGCCCTCGACGCGGCAGAGACCGAAGCGGCAGTCCCGCAGGCCCACGGCACCGTCCTCGCCCTCGACGACCAGGTCGCCCTCCAGGCCCGCGATCTGCAAATTCCCGTCCTCCAGGCTGATCTCGGTCTTCGGCGCCTGCACGCCGTTGATGTCCACGTCGCCGTCGTCGAGGTCGCAGGAGATGGGAGCGCGCCAGTCGCGGATCGAGACGTCGCCGTCGTCGCCTCGCAGCTCCAGCTGGAGGTAGGACGGGGCCTGGATCTTGTAGGTGTACTCGTACTCGTGCCGGGACAGGAAGCCGACGGCGTAGCTGTCGCCCTCCTTGCCGACGACGCGCAGCGTCTTGCCCTCCTGCGAGAACTCCACCTCGAAGTCCCCGACCTTGCCGGGGCCGATCTTGGTGACGCTGGCGCGGTAGTGGACCACCACGTCCACTTCGTCCCGGTCCCAGGGCGTGATGGTCACGTCGCCGTCCCCGTGCATCAGCAGGAGGCGGTGCCCCGCCGCCACCTTGAAGGTCTCGTGATAGTCCTTGTTGACCTGCCGGGCGGCGGATGGCGTGGGTGCCGCCAGCGCGGCGGCCAGCAGACCCGCGGCCAGCCAGGTCGTGGCGCATGATTTCATCGTACTCTCCCCGTGAAGAGATCATGGCCGGCTCCCGGGGTGGGAGCCGGGACCGGTTCCCGGCAGTCCAGCTGCGAGCCGCGCCCCGCCAGGGCGCGACATCTTTAAGACGCACGGGCCGCCGAAAGGTTCGCCGCCCGGACGCCGTTCGCGCGGGGGACCCGATCTCGGCCGGCCGCAGGCGGGTCCGGCCGTGGATGGCCCTGTATTGCGACTGGCGGCGGTCCCGGTACTGCTTCTATGCTCGGATCGTTACCGGCCCGTGGCGCCCACCGCGGGTCCTGCGGGCCTCGGCTGTGAGAAAGGCGGCCGGCATGCTGCGGAGCGAGGGGAGCAGCGACGGTGGCCCGGCGCGGAGCCGGCTGCCCCGGACCGTGATCGCCCTGGGGCTGGTCAGCCTCCTGACCGATCTCTCCAGCGAGATGATCTATCCCCTCCTGCCGGTCTTCCTCGCCAGCGTCCTGGGGGCCAGCGCCCTCTCCCTGGGGCTGATCGAGGGGGTGGCCGAGTCCACGGCCGCCCTCCTCAAGGTGATCTCCGGAGCCTGGTCGGATCGGCTGCGGCGCCGCAAGCCGCTGGTTTTCGCCGGGTACAGCCTGTCGGGCCTGGCGCGGCCGCTGATCGGCCTGGCGCGGGTCTGGCCGTTCGTGCTGGTCATGCGCTTCGCCGACCGGCTGGGCAAGGGCCTGCGCACGACGCCCCGGGATGCGCTCATCGCCGACGTCACGCCAGCCCCCCTGCGGGGGCGCGCCTACGGCCTGCATCGGGCCATGGACCACGCCGGCGCCGTGCTCGGCCCTCTCGTCGCCGCCGGCCTGCTGAGCCTGGCCGGCGTGAACCTGCGCCTGGTCTTCCTGCTGGCCGGGGTGCCGGGGATCGCGGTCCTTCTCGTCCTCGTGTTCGGCGTGCACGAGCCGGCCGCCGCGCCGGTTGAAGCGGCCGCCGTCCAGGTCGGCTTCCGTGCGGACTGGCGCCGTCTGGGAACGGGCTACCGGCGGCTGCTGCAGGCCGTGGCGGTCTTCACGCTCGGCAACTCCACCGACGCCTTCCTGCTCCTGCGCCTGACCGACCTCGGCCTCGGGCCGCGCCTGGTGGCCGTGCTCTGGTCCCTGCACAGCCTGGTCAGGATGGCCGCCACCTACGCGGGAGGGCGGCTGTCCGACCGCGTGGGAAGGCGGGGCATGGTGGGAGCGGGCTGGGCGGTCTATGCGGCGGTGTACCTGGCCTTCGGCCTCGTCCGCTCGCAGATCGGGATCGTGGTGGTCTTCCTGGCCTACGGCCTCTACTTCGGCCTGACCGAGCCCGCCGAGAAGGCCTGGGTCGCCGACCTGGTCCCGGCCCGGCTGCGCGGCACGGCCTTCGGCGGCTACCACGGCGCCGTGGGCCTGACGGCCCTGCCGGCCAGCCTGCTCTTCGGCCTCCTCTGGCAGGCCCTGGGGGTCGAGGCCGCCTTCCTCAGCGGTGCCGGCCTGGCCGGCGTGGCGTTCCTCCTCCTGCTGCGCGTCCCTCCCGGGCGGACCTTTCCCGGCAACAGCTTGAAGGACCCGGGCTAGGACGCGCGGGCGATACGGTAGCAGATCACCTGCACCGGGGCGGCCTCCTCCTGCTCCTCCCCCTCGGGGGTGGCGCCGCCGCCGAGCACGGCCCGGAGGGCGTCCATGAAGCCGGTCACCAGCAGCATGCGGTCCTGCCCCACGACGAACAGGGAATCCTCCTGCGGATCCCCCGCGCAGACCATGGATACCTGCCGGACGAAGTGTCCCGCGGGATCGAAGACGTCGTAGGTTTGCATCACGCCGGGCGGCTGGTCCCGCGTGCCGGCGTCGGTGAGCACCCAGAGGAAGCCGTCCTGCCGCACCTGGACGCCGTTCAGCAGCCAGCTGATGGGGGGTTCGGTCTCCCCGATCTCGATCTCGGTCGGGATGGGGATCTGGCGCACGGCCATCTCGAACAGCTCGCGCAGCTCCGCCTTCTCCTCGTCCGTGCGGCGGCGGGCCGAACAGTCCCGCTCGATCACGCGGTCCACTGTGCCGTCGGCCCTGTAGACCGTGATCGCGTAGTGCTCGCGGTCGGCCGCCGTGTAGACGCGGCCGTCCGGGCCGACGTCGAAGCGGCGCACGGCGAAGTCCATGAACTTGTCGTCGTCGATCTTGAAGCGGTCGAAGGTGAAGACCCAGTCGTACTCGTGGTAGACCACGCCGCGCACGCCCTCCAGGTCGTAGCTGGCGAGCAGCGAGGTGCGGTTCTGGGACTGCTGGTCCGCGCCCTGGGTCGCGTTCTCCACGCCGAAGACCAGGTTGCCGCCCCCGTTGCGGACCCCGCGCACCAGGGTGAAACCGCCCTGGGTGGGATCGGCCGCGCCCAGGGTGAAACCGCCCGCCGGTTGCCCGTCCTGATCCACCAGCACGACCCGGCCGGGGAAGGTCTGCGTCAGGCCCACCCGCCCGTCGGGGAGCAGGATCATGTCGTTGGGGCCGCGAACCTCGCCGGGACCATCCCCCTCCCGGCTCAGGGTCTTGACGAGCTTGCCTGCCGGCGAGAAGACCTTGACCTCCGAGAGCTGGCCGTCCAGCAGGTAGATGTTCCCTTCCTGGTCGCTGCGAACCTGGCCGATCAGGCCGAAGAAGACGTCCGCATCGTCCTCGCCGCCGGCTCGCCAGAGCTCCTCCAGTCGCCAGGTCTCGATCCCCTGCGCGGGCGAGCCGCGGTTCTGCACGTGCAGGACACCGTCGATCTGCTTCTCGATGTCCTTCTCCTGGCCGCCCCCAGCCGGAGCGGCCAGCAGACAGAGTGCGGCCGCCAGGAGCCAGCTCCTGCCTCGTTTCATGACATCGACCTCCCCGGGGAATGGCGTGGCTGAGGTCCGGCAAGGGCTTTCCGGGCCGGGATCGGGGCCATGCGGTCGGATGCCCGCCGGGCGAGCCCGACCGTCGCCGTTCCAGAACGGCTGGGAGGGGGAAATGTTGCGCTCCCCGCCCGGTCGTTCAGGGGGTCCAGGCCCGCACGTTGTCCACGTAGAAGGTGCCGGCGCCGTCGTCCCAGGACGCGAAGCTCAGGTGCGTCAGCTTCTTCGGGGCCTTGCCCTTGGTATAGAAGGCCTCGAGATCGAACCAGTCGGTGACGCCGTTCACCTTCACGCGGTAGACGCCGGCGGCCACGTCGATGTCGGCGACGATGGTGTACCAGCGGCCCAGCTCCAGGTTGGGCGCCACGGGCGTCCGTTCGCCCCAGGCGCTGTCGCCCTCCCGGGCGAACAGGTTCATCAGACCGCCGGAGGCGCCGTTCTCGCAGCCGAGGAAGACGAAGCGCTCCGCGCCGGTGGAATTGGGACCGTTCTTCTTGTCCTTGATGCCGCCGACGAGGAAGAAGGCCGACCGGTTGTCATCGGGCAGGATCTCGCGCACGTAGAGGTCGTACTGCACCATGAAGCGACCGGTCTGCGGGGCGAAGCGCTGGCTCAGGTAGGTGTTGTGCTCGGGATCGGCCTTGATCATGGCCTTGTGCGTGGCGTTGCCGCCCACGTCCCGCGTGCTCAGCATCAGGCGCGACGTCCCTTCCGCGCCGTCCTTGCGGCTCTCGTACCAGTCCTGCCCCTGGTCGTCGCGGCGCAGGGAGGCGCCGCTGCCGACGGTCTCGAAGTCGCCGTCCACCAGCAGCTCGCCGGGGGCCGCGCCGGCATCCGGCATGGCCGCCAGCAGGAGCGAGCAGCACATCACGAGGAGTCCAGGTCCGAAGCGAGGCTGAGGGGCACGGAACATGGTGGCCTCCGGGGCTGAGAGGATCGGGTGCGCAGCTGCCCGCCGCGGGCGGGTCGTGACATGCATTCTCGCACGGCGGATCGGTGCGGGGGAATCCCAATATTGAGCCCGATATCGAGCCCGCTGGCGGTCCCGGCGGCGGGCCTCCTCAGCCCAGCAGCTGCAGGAGCAGGAACATCACGATCCAGACGCCGTCCAGGAAGTGCCAGTACATGGTCACCGCCCGCACCGTGCCGTGCCGCTGCGGGGTGTAGGCGGCTGGATTCCGCTGCGCCCGCACGGTGACGATGCCCAGAGGCACCAGCCCCCCGACCACGTGCGCGGCGTGCAAAAGGATGAGGAAGAAGATGAGCGCGTAGAGGTAGACCTCCCGGGCGCGCAGGGCGGCGTGATCCCGCAGCACCTGCATCAGGGCTGGCGCCTGGACGGCCAGGAAGACCAGGCTCAGGGCGAAGCCCGCCAGCAAGGCGCGGCGGAAGACCGTCATCCGGCCGTCCCGCACGGCGGAGAGGGCTCCCTGGATCGCGAAGCTGCTGATCAGGATCACCGCCGTGCTGACCCAGAGCAGGCCCGGCAGGTGAATGCGGACGTCCGCCGTCGTGCGCAGGCGGATGACGGTGTAGCCGATCATGCTGGCGGCAAACAGCATGCCCAGCGAGAGCAGGAAGAGCTTCATGGCCAGGCGGTTGCGCCCCTCTTCGGGAGAGGGCGCGGACCGGCCTGCGGGAATTTCTGCGGACATCGACGACCCCCTCGCGGCACGAGCGGCGCGGATGCTGAAGCTGCACCAGGGCACCCGCAACCGGAGATGGATACACGAACCACTCTGGATCCGCTATAATGGCAGGCCAAGGATGCCACAGCCAGACGCCATCGCAATCGAGACCCCATGCTCGCCACCCGCGACCCGGGAGGAGCCGAGATGTACAGATTGTTCATGTTCCTGTCCGCCGGCCTGCTGGTGATCCTGCCAGCCTGGGCCGGCGCCAATCCCTACCCCGATCTGAGCAACTGCACCGCCGTCACGGCCGCCACCGAGCCGGTTTCCGCGTACACGCTGCCCGACGGGAGCGGCGACCCGCTGCGCACCTGCTGTGCCTTCGGCGGGGGCAAGATCGACGCCTCCATCACGCTCCAGCTCCTGGATTGGTATCTCAACCCGATCCCCGGCATCCCCGCCGAGGATATGTGGCTGGAGTCGGACGGGGTGAACTTCTGTCCCGGGGGCGCCGTCGCGGACGGCGATACCGACGCCAGCGGGATCACGACCTGGCGCAGTGCGCCCGCGGGCGGAGCGGCCTCGCAGCCCGGAGCGGGGACCAGGGTCATGGTGATCGGCATGTCCCTGCCCCAGCCGGATCTGGACATCCGCTTCCACAGCCCGGACCTGAACGGGGACCGGCAGGTGAACCTGACCGACGTCGTTCACTTCATCCAGGACTACCTGGGAGATTACGACTGGCGCAGCGATTTCCACTGGGACGGTGTGCTGGACCTGTCCGATGTCGTGCTGCTGGCCCAGGGCCTGGGGAAGGAATGTCCGTGATCCCGGCTGGATGATCCGGCCGGTTTCCAGCATCTCGGCCGGTGCCGCCCCTCCATACTGTACGCGCTCTCAGCTCTCGCCGAAGGAGCCCAGGGCCTGCTCGCAGTCCCAGAAGAGCTCGAAGACCCGGTCCAGCTGCGAGACGATGAAGATGCTCTCGATCCGATCGGTCAGCTTGCAGATCTTCAGATGCCCCTCGTTGGTCTTCAGGGTGGTGTAGCCCGAGATCAGGATGCCGACACCCGTCGAGTTGATGAAGGTGATCTTCTCGAAATCGAGCAGGACGTTCTTGAAGCCCTCGGCTACGAGGGACTTGATCTCGCCGTGGAACTTCTCGTAGTCCGGTCCGCCCATCAGCTTTCCCGAGCAGACCAGGATCATCACCTTGCCCTTGGGCTTGCGGGTCCATTTCATCGGTCGCTCCTCTCGAGGATCTGCTTCGCGATTCGCATCCAGCATATCCGCAAAGGGGCAACCGATGCAACGCAGGTCTGCAGGTGGCGGCGGACGGCCTGGATCCCGTTTCCGGAAGGGTCACCCCATGTGATACAATGGCGATGATCGATCGCTCACGGGAGGAATGCCAGGTTTCCATTTCCAGAGGGGGATGATGATGCGTTTGCGCGTCTTTTTCCTGGTGGCCGTTCTCGCGCTGGTGGTTTCGGGGGCCGCCGTGCCCGCCGCGGCAGACCAGTTCACCATCGCCTTCGACGCCGTGCCCGGCGGTATCCACTGCGGCGAGTCCTGGCAGGAGGGGGTCTTCGCGCTCAACTTCGCCTTCATGACCGAGGAGGACTACCACGTCGGGGACAACTACTACTGCAACTTCGCGGTCAATCCGGGCTCGCTGGAACTGGACGGCGTCCGGCTGTACGTGAACATGTGGGCCCTCGCCGGGGTCACGACCGTCGAGGTCGACGTCCAGGAGAACTGGGCAGCGGGAGCCACGCGCGCCTTCCTCTACACCGATGGGCTGTCCACGCTGGTGGACTCGATGTTCAGCGGCGATCCGAGCGCGCAGACGGAGACCCTGACGGTGACGGCCGACGGCGCGGGTTACTACATCCTCGCCATCTCCGGGTACGACGCCGAGCTCTACGAGATCCGTGTCTCGGGCGCCACCCTCCTTCCGCAGCGGGCCACGACCTGGGGCGGCGTCAAGGCTCTCTACTGAGCCACCTCGCCGGGGGCGGACCATCTCGCGGTGGTCCGTCCCCAAGCGGCGGGTACCCGCGCAAACCAACGGACGGCCTGACGTGCCGGCGGGAATCGCCATGGCCAGGAGGCGGACGGGTGGTCGGACATCCCGGCGACGACATCGAACACACAAGATCCACCCTGCTGGCCGAGGGCGCGATCCTCTGCATCCGGCTGGGAGAGGGCAGCGACGTGATCGAGGCCTGCCGGGCCGCCGCGCGCGGCGGCCTGAAGGTCCTCGAGCTGACCCTCACGACGCCGGGCGCCCTCGAGGCCATGGAGGTGCTGGCCCGCGATCCGGATCTGCTGGTCGGCGGCGGCACGGTCCTGGCCCCGGCCGAGGTGGCCAGCGTGGCGGCCGCGGGCGGCCGCTTCGTGCTCTCGCCCGTCTTCGATGTGGAGGTGGTGGACGAGGCCCGCGCCCACGGCCTGCTGGCCGTGCCGGGAGCCGCCACGGCGGCCGAGATCCTGGCGGCCTGGCGCCACGGCGCCCGTCTGGTCAAGCTCTTCCCGTCCGGTCCCCTGGGGGGGCCCGCCTACCTGCGGGCCGTGCGGGGTCCCCTGCCCGAGGTGCCCCTGGTGCCGACCAGCGGGCCCACCGCCGAGACGCTGGCCGATTACCTGGCGGCCGGCGCCGTCGCGGTCGGTGTCGGCGGCGAGGTCTTTCCGCCCGGCTGGACCCCCGCCGGCGTCGAGGCCGCGGCCCGCCGCGTGCACCAGGCCCTGGCGGCCGCACGGGCCCGCTGATCCGGCCCTGACGGCCCGCCGGGTTCCCGGCTGGACAGCGAGAGGGCGGCGCGGCAAGATGTTGCGACGATCTCCCTCGTTCTCCGACCGAGGAGCCGCGCGTGCATCGGTGTACCTCTTTCTGTCCTCCGGTCGCCACCTGCGGGGCCGGCCCGGTCGCTGTCGGCCTCGGGTCAGCCGGCCGCCTTTCCCGAGAGGAGCGCCCGTCATGCGATATGCTCTCGTTTTCCTGTTGATCCCCGCGTGCCTGACGCTGCTGGTAGCGAGTGCGCCGGCGGTCGCGGCGGACGATCCCTGCACTGCACGGGCAGAGCGTTTCCTGACGCAGCTGGGTGCCGGCAACGGCGTGGCAGCGCTGGATGAGCTCTACGCCAGCAATCCCTGGGTCCAGTCCTCGCAGGACGACATTCTCAGTCTCAAGAATCAGCTGGCCGGGCTCGAGGGCATCGTCGGCGCCTACAAGCGTCACCTGCCCATGTCGGAGGTGCGCCTGGCGGGCTGCTGGGTCTACCTGAGCTATATGGTGCTCTTCGATCGCCAGCCCATCCGCTTCGAGTTCCAGTTTTACCGTCCCGAGAACGAGTGGATGACCTACAGCTTCTCCTACGACGACGACCTCGATGAAGATGTGGTGGCCGAGGGAAGAGCGCGGGCGCTACAGGCGGGACCGTGACGGACCCCTGGCCCGGGACGCGGCCTCGACTGCCGTGAATCCTTAGAGGAGCCACGCTTGTACACCTGCGCCATCGTCCGTCCGCCGGCCGAGAACTGCGGCCAAGGCCTGACTACCGCCGGTCTGGGCCCTCCTGATCCCGCGCTCTTCCTGGCGCAGCATCGCGCCTACGTCGAGACCCTGCGCTTGCTGGGGCTGCAGATCATCGAGCTGGCACCGGAGCCTGACTTCCCGGATGCGCACTTCGTGGAGGACACCGCGGTGGTCGTGCCGGAGCTGGCCGTGATCGCACGTCCTGGCGCCGCGGCGCGCCGCGGCGAGGAGCGGGGCTGCGAGACGGTGCTCGGCTGGTACCGGCCGGTCGCGCGCATCGTGGAGCCTGGGACCCTCGAGGGGGGCGACGTGCTCGTGGCCGGACGTCAGGTCTTCGCCGGCCTCTCGGCCCGCACCAACGCGGCGGGCATCTCGCAGCTCGCCCAACTGCTCGCTCCCTACGGCTATGCCGTGACGGCGGTCCCCGTGACGGGGGGCCTGCACCTGAAGTCCAGCGTCAACGGGCTCGGGGACGATGCGCTCATCCTCACGGAGGACATGGCGCGGCGCGAGGAGTTCCGGACCTTCGTGCAGATCGTCGTGCCGCCAGGCGAGGAGTACGCCGCCAGCGTGCTCCGGATCGACGGCCACCTGCTCGTGCCGGCCGGCTTCCCGCAGACGCAGCGCCGACTGCAGACGCTGGGCTGGCCGCTCCACGAGCTGGACCTGAGCGAAGCGCGCAAGATGGACGGCGGCCTGACGTGCCTCTCGCTTCGCCTCTGACGACCGTGCGCGGGGGAAAGGAAGGTTCTTCGATGATCGGAAAGCGTAGCCGATGGAGCCGGACGCGGCGGGCCTTCCTCCTTCGCTGCATCGGCGTGTTCCTGGGCATCGTCCTGATGTCGATGGCGACTGCTGCGGCCTTCGCCTCGCCGGCCGGGCCGGCGCTCGCGCAGGCGGTGCAGGCGGCACTGGACAGCCTGCGCGTCGAGATGGGATTCCCCGGCGCGACGGCGGCCATCATCCTGCCGGACGGCACCGTCGAGGGCTTCGCCACCGGGCTGGCGGACAGCGGCACGGGCGCGGTCATGACGCCCGAGAACCGCATGCCGGCCGGCAGCGTCGGCAAGTCGTTCGTGGCCGCCGTGGCGCTGGCCCTGGTGCAGGAGGGCCGGCTGGAGCTGGGCGCCAGCATCGACCGCTGGCTCGGGGATGAACCGTGGTTCGGCCGCCTCCGGAACGGCCACGAGATCACGCTGCGCATGCTGCTGACCCACAGCAGCGGCGTGCCCGATCACGTGAAGGATCCCGCCTTCCTGAGGTCGGTGGGCGATCTGGTGCGGCCCGGTGCCGATCCCGATGCCGTCATCAGGCCGCGACAGGTGCTGGAGTATGTGCTCGACCGGGAACCGCTGTTCCCACCGGGCGAAGGCATGAGCTACACCGACACCGGCTACATCCTGGTGGGTCTGATCATCGAGAAGGCGACGGGTCGGACCTACTACGAGGAGCTGCGACGTCGCTTCCTGGAGCCGTTCGGCCTGCAGCGCACCGTGCCCGCGGACCGGCGGGACATCCCCGGCCTGGCCTGCGGTAACCTGAAGCCGGACAATCCCTTCGGGCTGCCGACCAGGACGCTCGAGCCGGGCGGTCGCCTGAACCACAATCCGGCCCTGGAGTGGACCGGCGGCGGACTCGCCTCCAACCCGCAGGACCTGGTCCGCTGGGCCAGGCTGCTCTACGAGGGGCGGGCCCTGTCCGGGCCCTACCTGGAAGACCTGCTGGATGCGGTCCCCTGGGATCCGGACGGTCCCGGCTACGACGCCTACGGGCTGGGAGTAATCGTGGACGAGACGGCGCTGGGAACCACCTACGGCCACAGCGGCTGGTATCCCGGCTATCACACCGTGGTCGCCTACTACCCCGCCGATCGCTTCGCCGTGGCGGTGCAGGTGAACCGCGACTACGACTCGGGCGTGAAGACGGTGGCGCAGCAGGTGGCCGCCCTCGTGCAAGCGCATCTGGCAGCCGCCGAGTGAGGTCGATGGCGCGAGCGACGAGAGGCGTCGGCGGCGCGAACGCGGTTCACCCGGGGGTGAACGGGGGACGGAACCTGCAGGCCGCGGCGGACGACGCTCGGGCCGCCGCACTCCCCTCATCTCCCCAAAAGAAGAACCGGCCGCAACGTCCCTGCCGCGGTCGGCCCTCTTTACCCGGGTAAGACTTCGAGGCGAGCGAACAGTAGCACATGTTGAGGGGGCATGCAAGAGGGATACTACATCTTGTGGTGGAATGTAAAAAAATAGTTTGTGTCGTGGAGCAGAGCAGCGGCCGGGTTATGCTGGCTGGCGCCGACCTCCGTGAAGTTCTATCGTGACATCACTCGCACATCCGCCGTTCGGCCCAAGGAGTCGATCATGCCCGCCACCTCGCCCGAGCAGCTCGCCGCGCGCTACGCGCGCATCGCCGTGCAGCTGCGCGAACTCTTCCTCAAGACCAGCGATCCCATCGCGCGCATGGCGACCACGGTGGCGGTCCTGCATCACAAGATGCCGCACTACTTCTGGAGCGGTTTCTATCGCCGGCAGGCCGACGCCCTGGTGGTGGGGCCCTATCAGGGTCCGCTGGCCTGCGCCGTGTTGCCGGGGCCGGAGGGGGTCTGCTGGGCCGGGCTGCAGCGCGGCGAGCCTGTGCTGGTGCCCGACGTCCAGACCTTTCCCGGCCACGTGGCCTGCGACGCGCGCGCCCGCAGCGAGGTCGTGCTGCCCGTGCGCGACGCCGCGGGATCGATCGTCGGGGTCCTGGACGTGGACTCGGATCTGCCCGACGCCTTTTCGGAGGTGGACGTCGAGGGGCTGGGACGCATCGCGGCGTTGATCCACGCGCAGCTCGACTGACTCCCGCCGCCGCTTCACGTCGGCGTGGATCCACGTTGTCGCCGCGCAGTACGGCCCCGGGATCGCCGACGGGCCGGAGACCCACGGCATGGAATCCTACTACGCCGACAAGCTGTCCGCCGAGCGGCTGCGGCGCTGCTACGAGCTAGCCCCACCGCCGGTCGAGCGCTACCTGGCGGCCGAGATCGATCACGTCCGGCGCGGGATGACGCCGGGGAGCCGCGTGCTCGAGCTGGGTTGCGGGTACGGCCGCGTGCTGCGCGAGCTGGCGCCGCGGGCCGCCGAGATCGTGGGCATCGACATCTCGCTGAGCAGTCTCACCCTCGCCCACGCCGAGCTGGCGCATCGGGACAACGTGCGGCTCGTCCTGATGGACGCTGCGAACCTGGCCTTCCGTCCGCAGATTTTCGATCTCGTCTGCTGCGTGCAGAACGGGATCTCCGCCCTCGGCGTCGTGCGGCGGCGCCTGCTCGCCGCCGCGCTGGCGGTCACGCGGCCGGGTGGCCAGGTCCTCTTCTCCAGCTACGCGGCGGAGTTCTGGGAGGAGCGTCTGAACTGGTTCCGGATCCAGGCGGCGCACGGCCTGGTCGGGGAGATCGACGAGGCGGCCACCGGTGACGGGGTCATCGTCTGCCGGGACGGCTTCCGGGCCGCCACGGTGGGGCCCGAGGAGTTCGCCGCCCTGGCGGCGGACGTCGAGCGCCGGGCGGAGATCGAGGTCGTGGCCGGTTCGAGCCTGTTCTGCCGGCTGATTGCCTGATGGCCCGACCGGCTGAACCTCCGAGCGCCTGAACGCCCGAACGGCGTCGCGATGCGGCGGGAGAGGACGAGGTATGTCGCGCGTCTGTCTGTTCCACTGGAAAGCGGAGGAGGTGCCGGAGCGCCTGGCGCGGCTGGAGCGGGCGGGCTGGACTCCCTGCCACGTCGAGCTGCAGAGCATGGCGACGTTCCGCGCCCTGCGGGAAGATCCGCCGGCGGCCGTGGTCATCGATCTCTCCCGCCTGCCCAGCCAGGGGCGCGACGTCGCTGTGGCCCTGCGCCACTTCAAGGGCACCCGCCACGTGCCCATCGTCTTCGTGGAGGGCGTGCCCGAGAAAGTGGCGCGCATCCGCGCGCTCCTGCCCGACGCCGTGTATGCGAGCTGGCGCGGGATCAAGGGGGCGCTGGAGCACGCCGTCGCGCGCCCGCCGGACGCCCCGGTCGCTCCGCGCTCGCTGCTGGAGGGCTACTCCGGCACAACCCTGCCGCGGAAGCTCGGGATCAAGCCCGAACTGACCGTGGCGTTGCTGGCGGCGCCGCCGGACTTCGTGCGGACTCTCGGGCCGCTCCCCGCGGGAGTGAAGCTGCGCCGGCAGGCCCGGGGCCGCAGCGACCTGATCGTCTGGTTCGTGATCTCGTTGCGGGAGCTGCAGCGCCGCCTCGCGCCGGTGACGGGCGCCCTGGCCGCAGGGGGCGGCCTGTGGATCGCCTGGCCCAAGCAGGCCTCCGGCGTGGCCACCGATCTGAACCAGAACATCGTGCGCCGAATCGGTCTGGCCGCGGGCCTGGTTGATCACAAGGTCTGCGCCATCGACGCCACCTGGTCCGGACTGCGCTTCGTCCGTCGCAAGGGGCGCACCGGCCAATCCTGAGCGGGTGACGGCGGCGGCGGCGATGCAACGGACCGGGCCGCCGCGCGTCTGTATCTCCACATCCGGCGCGCCGCCCGCCCGGGGCGGCGGGCCGGCGTCTGGCCTCAAGAGCAGCCCAGCGCAAGGGGGACGGTCATGGACGGTTTCTGGAGGAAGTTGTGGATCACGATCCTGGGGACGGTTCTGGGTCTGGTGGTCTTCTGCCTGATCGTGGTCGGGGCGCTGGCCCTGAAGTTCAACAAGCATCCGGATATCGAGAAGCACTCCTGGCTCCTCGTGGACCTCTACGGCGAGATCCACGAGTACTACCCTCCCGGCGATCTGATGAGCCAGGCGCTCGGTGGCAAGGCCCTGGTCCTGCAGGAGGTCCTGGACGGCTTCGCGAAGGCGGCCCTGGACGAGCGCATCGAGGGCGTGATTCTCAAGCTGAGCAGCTCGAACAATGCAGGCTGGGCCAAGCTGCAGGAGATACGCGACGCCGTGGACCGCCTGCAGGAGACGGGCAAGAAGGTCTACGCCTGGGGCGACGCCTTCGATCTCAAGACCCTCTACCTGGCCGCCACCTGCGATGGGATCTACATGCCGGCCGGTGGCTACCTCGAGATGACCGGGCTGGAAGCCGAGACCATGCACGTGCGGGGAGCCCTGGACAAGCTGGGCATCATCCCCCATCTGGACAAGATCAGAGACTACAAGACGGCCGCGGAGATGGTGCTGAACGAGCACATGTCGCCGGCCGCGCGCGAGATGGGAACCTGGATGCTGGACGACACCTGGGCCCAGGTCGTGCCGACCCTGGCGGCCGAACGGGGGCTGAGCGAGGAGAAGGTGTCGGAGCTGATGTCCTACGCGATCTTCATGCCCGAGGAGGCGGCCGCGGCCGGTCTGATCGACGAGGCGGTCTACTGGCAGGAGCTGACACAGCGACTGAAGCCCGCCGACAAGGAGGAGCTGCCGCTGGTCACCCTGGACGACTATGGATCCGTGAGCTTCAAGGACCTGGGGCACAAGGGCGAGGCGACGATCGCCGTGGTGCACGCCCAGGGGCTCATCGGGGGGCGCGAGAACAAGGTCGACCCCCTGCTGGGCGTCATGATGGGGCACGAGTCGATCGTCCAGGAGCTGCAGCGTTGCCGCGAGGACGAGAAGGTCAGGGCGGTGGTCTTTCGCGTCGACAGCCGCGGTGGCGAAGGCCTGGCCAGCGACCTGATCGCCCACGAAGTCGAGCTGCTGGCGGAGGTCAAGCCGGTGATCGTGAGCATGGTCGACGTGGCCGCTTCCGGCGGCTACTACATTGCCTTCGAGGCGACGAAGCTCATGGCCGATCCGCTCACCGTGACCGGTTCCATCGGCTCCATCAGCGGCTTCTTCGACATGAAGGGCCTGTACGACAAGCTGGGCATCACCAAGGACTTCGTGACCAAGGGCCCCATGGCCCGCCTGGGCGGCGACTACCACGAGCCAACACCCGCGGAGTGGGATCGCTTCGCGGACGCCCACTGGAAGAGCTTCAGCACCTGGATGTACGCCGTCGCCGCGAAGCGGGGCGTGTCTCACGAGGAGATCGAGAAGCTGGCCCTTGGCCGTGTCTTCACTGGCCAGCAGGCCGTGGCCAACGGCCTGATCGACGCGGTCGGCGACCTGCACGCCGCCGTCCGCCTGGCCGCCGAGCAGGCCGGCATTGCCCCGGAGACGCCCCTCCGAGTGGTGCACCTGCCCGAGAAGAAGGGCCTGCTGACGTCCCTGATCGAGAAGGACAGGAGCCACGAGCCCGTGGCCGCCGCGCTGCGCTGGCAGCTCTACCGCACCGTGCGCCAGGATCTGGGCGAGACAGCGCGCCTGCTGCAGGAAGGGGCGCTCGACGCCGGTCGTTGAGTCCGCTCCAGGATCCGCCCTCGCAGTCGGAAGCCCGCCGCACACCGTGCGGCGGGCTTCGTCGCGACCGGGTCTCAGCGCCCGGCGACCTCCAGCTCGATCGGCTCGGCCTCGGCCCGCGAGGTCGGATTGTAGTACTCGTAGACGCTGGAGCGGGCGGTCTTGGCGTTCAGCGGGTACTTGGCCCGCAGCTGGTAGGAGACGGTGAGCGGCGCGCCCTGGGCCAGCTCGTCCAGGTAGACGATGATCTGCCGGCCCGTGGTGTCGTACTTCTGGATCTTCTCCTGCTGCACCAGGCAGTCCAGATCGTCGGGGATCAGGCTGAAACCGGGCGGCAGGCCCAGGTCCACGATCACCATCTTGGCGCGGCCGGGCTGCCGCCAGGCGACCGTGGC
Organism: uncultured Fibrobacteraceae bacterium; assembly: GCA_964524645.1. Taxonomy (GTDB): domain Bacteria; phylum Krumholzibacteriota; class Krumholzibacteriia; order LZORAL124-64-63; family LZORAL124-64-63; genus CAZGEC01. Next base: position 152,277 of record CAZGEC010000005.1, read on the forward strand.
CTCGACGTTCAGGAGGTCGTCGGTGGCCAGGCGGGTGCGGTCGTACTTCAGGTCGATGGCCAGCGGCTCCTCCAGCTGAAGGTTCACCCGGAACGGCTCGGCGTCGTAGAAGCGGCCCACCACCTGGTAGAGCAGGGCGCCCTCGCCCGCGAAGCTCAGATCTACCCGGTGCTCCCCGGGTCCGATGTCGTCGCCCAGATCCACCAGCCTCAGCAGGTCGGCGGTGTTCTCGTCCACCCTCAGGGTGTCGACGGGCGCTCCGTCGAGCGCGATCATGACCTGGCCCTTGGAGGACCTGGCAAGCTCGCGCTCGGCCTGGAGCATGGCGCGCAGGGCCTGGATCGTGGCCTGGGTCGATTGCCAGGAGCCGTAGGCGTCACGGCGGGAGGCCAGGTAGTTGACGGCCTTGCCGATCGTGCCCAGATCGCGGCCGGCTTCGAGCAGGGCCTGGATGGCCAGACCGGTGACCTCGATGTCGGCCGTCTCGCCGCGCCCGTGCGTGGGCGTCTCGGAATCGCACGGCCACCAGGCGTTGTCCCCGCTCTCCTGGCGTGCCTTCAGCAAGCGGTCGAGCACCCGCACCGTCGCCGGGGACTGCGGATCCACCGTCGCCAGGGCGTTGGCGGCCAGGGCGAGGGTGAAGACGTCCGCCGACGCGTCGAGCCGGTCGCTCACGTAGCGGGCGCCGGCCGCCAGCTCGGGGCCCGCGTACCCGGAGTAGGCCAGGGCCCAGGTCACGTAGGCCGTGGTGCGCAGCACGTCGTCGGTGAACTTGTTGATGGCCCCCTCGCGGATGCCGCCCTCGCCGGGCTGCCAGGAGCCGTCCGGCTCCTGGCCAGCCGCCAGCCAGCGCTGGGTGCGCGCGATGACCGCCGGATCCACGGGGTGGACCTTGCTCATGTCGTGGAACTCCATGAGCCCGTAGGCGGTCAGGATGCGGTGGGCCGGCGCGTTGCCGAACCACTCGAAGCCGCCTCCGGCCACCTCGAAGGAGAGCAGGCGCTGGTAGCCGTTGTTGATGAAGCCCTCGGCCGTCATCTGCAGCTCGGGCGTGAGCTGCCGGGTGGCCTGCAGGTAGTCCAGGACCAGCACGTTGGGATAGGTGACGGACGAGGTCTGCTCGAAGCAGCCGGAGGGCATGCGCAGCATGCCGTCGAGCCCGGCCAGGACCTGGGACAGGACGCCGGGGTAGAGCCGGACCAGGATCTTGCTGGCGTCGGGCACCGCGCTCCCGGGGATCCGGACCGCGTGGGTCGCCCGGCCGGAGAGCCGTCCGCTGAGCGTGATGGTCTGTTCGCGCCCGTCCGGCACGACCTCCACCGTACGCGAGACCGCATCGCTCATCTGCGTGCCGTAACCGAGCACGGTCAGCTTGCGCACGCCGATCCCCTCGACGGAGATCGGGAAGTAGACCGCCGTCACCTCGCCCGGCTCCAGCTCCACGGTCTTCTCGGCCGGCCCGGCGAGGCGGAACCAGTTCCCGGGCTCGACCACCAGCCGCACCCGCTGCGGCCCGTCGAGGTAGTTGTGCACCGCCACCGGCACCGAGACGCGGTCATGCTGCGTCAGGGCGACAGGGAAGTCGACGTCCACGAAGAAGTCCTGGAAGACGCGCAGGCCGGCCGTGGCCGAGCCCAGCTCGCCCGCGCCCGAGGAGGCGAGACAGCCCAGGCGCCACTCCGTGATGGAGTCGGCCAGGGGCACGTCCAGCTCGGCGCGGCCCGTGCCGTCGGTGATCACGACCGGCGCGAAGAGCAGGGTCTCGGGAAAGTAGCTGCGGATGCGGGGTGGCTGGGCGATGTTCAGGCCCAGCTCGGCACTCCGACCGCCCCGCACGTACAGCTCGCCGGCGCGCATGACCACGCCCGCCTGCTCGGTCAGGGCCTCCTCGATGTCGGGGATGGCGTACTTCCGGAACTTGTCTCCCTCGAACTTATGTTCGGTGACCGCGCTCTTGACATCGACCATGAACCTGGCGCCCCAGACGTCCAAGGGTTGGAGCGTCTCGATCTCGCGGCCCAGCTCGTCGACCACGATCCACCGGCCGTCGCGCTGGATGGCGCGGCCCCGGCTCCGGACTTCCCGGCGCCACTGTGTCCAATCCCCCGCGCTGCAGCTCACGTCGTCGGCCGTGTTCCAGCGGCCGTCGATGCCCGCCGACGCCAGGGAGAAGGTAGGATTCGCCTGGCGGCCCTGGACGGTGGAGGTCCAGCTGAGCCGGTAGGGCCCGCTCCAGGGATCCAGGACCTCGGTGCGGCGCAGCTCGCCCGTGCGGACCAGTTCGCCGAGGGTGAGTTCATCCTCCGGAAGGGCGCTCAGGCGCAGGCTGCGCTTCTCCGCCAGGTTCTGGAACGCCTCCTGGATGCGCCCGTAGTCCGGCGCGATCAGCCGGCTGAGCTTTCGCTCGAAGTTCTTCAGCTCGTCGTGCTCGCGGGAGGTGTCGATGGCCAGCGTGTGATCCTCGGTGCCGGCCGCCGAGGCCAGCAGGACGCGGGCCGCCTGCTCGCGACGCTCCGGTTCCTCGGGCGCCGGCGGCTCCGGCTGGATGTCGCCGCGTGGGCCGTCGAAGACGATCGCGTCCAGCTCCTGCCCGTGGATCTCGTAGCGGGGCTTGGCGATCTCGCGCTCCAGGTAGAAGTAGACCTTCTCCAGACCCGGCTGCAGCTCCTGCAGGGCGTAGACCGCCTCGTCCACGATGCTGACGCCCAGGACGGCGGGCACCCCGGCCCCGTCACGGTCGCGTACCCGGAAATGGAGGCGGGCCTGCTCGCCGGGCCGGTGGACCGGCCGGTCCGCCTTCACCTCGACCGACAGGGCGTTGGCCGGGTCCACGACCACGATGCGCCGGTCGCGCACGATCACGCCGTTGTCGCCGATCAGGTAGGCGCTCACCTGCAGGGTGCCGGACAGCTCGGGTCCGAGGGCGATCTCGCCCGCGGCCCGTCCGGCCCGCAGGGGATAGGTGGCGGTCAGGAAGGTCTGGCGGTCCTTGATCAGGTCCACGTAGACGGTTCCCTCGCCGCGGGTGGCCAGCGCCGTCAGGGCCAGCCGGTCGCCGACCCGGTAGAGGGCCCGGTCCAGGCGTAGCAGCAGGCGGTCGTCGCCGGTCTTCCCGCGGACCGGGAGCGTGACCGTGGCGGCGCCGGCATGGCCCTGGGCGTCCCGCGCCCTCAGCTCGAGCTGCACCGGCTGGTCGGAACTGGGGGTGAAGCTCAGATCGCCGAAGCCGCCGGCGTCGGTCTCGAGGACCCGCTCCCCGCCCTCCGGCGGATTCGCCCAGGTGACGCGGCAGGCGACCGGTGAGCCGTCGGCCTGGGTCGTGACCAGATGCACGCGGTTCTCCAGGCCCGGCACCAGCTCGCCCCCCTCCGGCACGGCGGCGATGACCACCGGGCTGGCGGTCACCGTCACGCTGCGGGTGAGGCCCTCGCGGTGATCGGCCCCGTCGATCACGGAGACGTCGAGGCGGACGCTGGCGTTGCCGGCCTCGAACGGCTGCCCCACGAAGTGATCCGGCAAGCGGACCTCGAAGCGGTAATGCCCGCCGTCATCGGTCTTGCCCTCGACGGTCTGGAAATCCGTGAAGGCCACGTCGAACTTGGCGCAGGCGATGTGCACGTCGCCGCCGGCCACCGGCTTGCCGAAGAAGTAGTCCACCTGCAGATCGCCCCGCAGCGTCTCGCCGGGCAGGTAGAACCGGCGATCGGTCGTCAGAGCGATCTTGAAGCGCGGCAGGACGTAGCGCTCGACGTTGACCGTCTTCTCCTCGGTCCGGCCGCCGGCGGTATGCCGGATGCGGTAGCGGCCCTCGTTCAGCTCGCTGGCCAGGACGAAGTCGGCATGAGACACGCCGAAGGCGTCGGTGCGCAGCTCCCGCTTGAAGACCTTGTTGCCCCGGGCGTCCTGCACCTCGAACAGGGCGACGGCATCGGCGAGGGGCACCAGCTCCGGCCGGCTCAGGGACAGGGCGCGCATGTGGATGGTCTGGCCCGGCTGGTAGATCGGCTTGTCGGTGGTCAGCAGCGTACGGGTGCCGCTGACCAGGCCCAGGGTCTGGCGGACCTCGTCCCGGGCGCCGCCGAGCTTCACGGTCACCAGCAGCTCCACGCTGGAAACGTCGTGCGCCGGCAGCTCCAGCTGCACCGGCGCCTCGCCCCGGTCATCCGTCAGGAGATCCAGCTCCTGTAGGCGGGCCTCGCCGCTGGAGAGGGTCACGTGCACCGCCGCGCCGGCTGCGGGCTCGCCCCTTGCGCGGTCGCGCACGAGGAGGCGCAGGACCGGCCGGCTGCCGGCCAGGTACTCCCGCTGGCCCAGGACGATCGTCTCCGGGAGGGGCGAGAGGAACACCAGGCTTCGCTGCTGGAACGCCTCGCCGCGGCCCAGACGGTAGCGCAGGTACAGGTCGTCGGGACCGGCGCCGGCCAGCTCCGCCGGGAGGGTGACCTCGAACGGCCGGCCGTCGTGCCGCCGCTCGACCTCGCCCCGCAGATCGCCCTGCAGATCCCAGATCTCGGCCTCGAACACGTCCGGGAGGCCGCCCGCGGGGCGAACCGCCAGGCGGGCACCGTCCGCGTCCAGATCGAGCAGGGTGATCTCGGCCTGGGCCCCGGTCGCGGGCCCGTTGCTCATGGGGTCGGGGGAAGCTCCCCCGCCGGCCCCGAGGACCAGCAGGGCGGCCAGGACCGCCATCATGAGGGCGGTGGCCTCGTTGCGAGGAAAGCACGGCTTCATGGCGGCTGCCTCCAGTATGGGGGTGGGTTCATGTGGGGAGACGATGCGCGGTGGGGATACGTTTACCTGAAGATACGAAACCGGCGGGCGGCCGGGCAGGGACCCGGCCAGCGCACGCCGGTTCCATTCGCGGGCGCTTCAGACTGCTCGCCGGGCTAGCACCTGGCCGCGATGGCCTCCGCCATGTCGGTGGTGGTCGCGTCGCCGCCCATGTCGTAGGTGCGGATCTTGCCCTCCGCGATGACGGCCGCCACGGCGGCGTCCAGCCGGGCGGCCATCTTGGTCTCGCCCAGGTAGTCGAGCATCATCTTGGCCGAGAGGATCATGGCGATCGGGTTGACCTTGTTCATGCCGACGTACTTGGGCGCCGACCCGTGGCTTGGCTCGAAGACGGCCAGCTTGTCGCCGATGTTGCCCGAGCAGGCGAAGCCGAGACCGCCCACCAGCTGGGCGCAGAGATCGCTGATGATGTCGCCGAACATGTTGCTCGCCACGAGAACCCCGTAGTCGAGGGGGTTCTTGATCAGCCACATGCACATGGCGTCGATGTTGGTCTCCCACAGCGAGATCTCGGCGTAGTCCTTGGCGATCTTGCGGGCCTCGCGGATCATCAGGCCGCTCGTCTCGCGGATCACGTTGGGTTTCTCCACCACGGTGACCGTCTTGTAGCCGAACTTCCGGGCGTACTCGAAGGCGTCGCGGACGATCTCCTGACAGCCCCGGCGGGTGAAGATGCGGCAGCTGACGGCGATGTCCTCGTTGGTCGCGTGCTGGATGCGGCTCATCTGCTGTGGATGGCTCTTTGCGAAGATGTCGCGCAGCTCCTGCGGCAGGGGATGATACTCCACCCCCATGTACAGGCCCTCGGTGTTCTGCCGGAAGACGACCAGGTCGATGCCGTCGCGATAGTTCAGGGGATTGCCGGCGTAGGCCTTGCAGGGGCGCAGGTTGGTGCGGAGGTTGAAGGCCTGGCGCAGGCCCACGATGGGGCTGCGGTAGACGTGCCCCTTGCCCCTCAACGCGGGGATCAGCTCGTTCTCGGCCTCCTCCTTGGGCTTGCTGGTGATGGCGCCGAAGAGGGCCGCGTCCACCTTCTCCAGCAGTTCCAGGGTGCGCTCGGGGAGGGGAGCGGCCTCGGTGCGCCAGAACTCCCAGCCGATGTCGCCGTGCAGGTAATCCGCCGCGAAGCCCAGCCTGTCGAGCACGACCTTGGCGGCGCTCATCACGTCCGCGCCGATGCCGTCGCCCGGCAGCCAGCCGATCCTGTACTTGGCCATACCCCTTTGCCTCCTGAAGAACCTCACGAGCCTCCCGGGGGCCCGATCCAGGGCCCTGCGGGCGTTTTCGAGATCGGACAAAGATACGTTTCGCCGCGTGAAAGGCCAAGAGAATCGGCGGCCGGCGGAATTCCCGGCCGCCCGCCTGGCTTCCCGCGGCGCCATCTGGTAGAATCCTTTCATGCTCTGCGAGGGATCCATGCCACGCCGCCGCTGCAGCCCGCTGGGCCGGTCGGCCCGACGAACGACGCGCCTCGCCGTCCTCCTGGCGCTCTTCCTGATGGCGTGGCCCACGGACGGACGCGCCGTCCCTCCGGCCAAGCCCTACGGTCAGCTGGTGGACGAGGTCGCGGCCTTCCTGATGTCGGACGTGGGCGACGGCGGCATCCGGACCAACGACCACGATCCGAACGGCTACCCCGTGCCGCCTTACTTCTACCACTTCGCCATCTTCGACACGAACCGGCTGTGGAGCTCGACGACCACCTATCCCTACCACGCGTCCATCAGCTATCCCGCCTTCACGGCCAGCGTCGCCATCGATGTCTTCCTGGACTACCACCGCTACAGCGGCCTGCCCGAGGCGCTGGAGCGGGCGCGCGCCTTCGCCGACTGGATTCTGGAACACCGCACCCCGCCGGGCGACCTCTACGGGAACCTCCCCTACAGCACGCAGACCGACGGCGTGATGGGCGGCGGCTGGGACGAGGATGCCATCATGCCCGACAAGGCGGCCATGTTCGCCGTGCGTCTGCTGCGGGTGCACGACGCCACGGGGGAGTCCGCGTACCTGGACGGTGCCTTGGAGATCGCCGACGTGCTGGTCGCCACCCAGCTCGGCGGCGGTCCGGAGGACGACGGTCGCTGGCCGTTCCGGGTCCGGCCGCTGGACGGGGCCGTGCGCCAGGACTACACCAGCCACCTGCAGCCGGCGGTACGCCTCTTGGCTGCCCTGGCGGATCGGACCGGCGATCCCGCCTACGCCCAGGCCCGCGACCGGGCCTGGCAGTGGCTGCTGGCCAATCCCTGCAATCCCGCCAGCCCGCAGTACATGCGCTGGGAGGCCTTCTACGAGGATCAGGGCCCGCAGCAGCAGCTCGGATTCCGCGATCACTACTCGGCCCACGAGATGATCGTGGAGCTGCAGGCGCGACGGCCGCCCGGCTGGGAGCAACTCGCCGCCGACATCCTCGACTGGTGCGCGAGCCTGTATCTCGTGGAAGGGGAGGATCAGGGACTGGGCCCCTACGTCCCCGCCACCCTGGAATGGGAAGGCTGGCCCGAGGCCACCTACGCGGCCAGCCTGCAGTTCGCCCGCACCGCGCTGCTGCTGGACCGGCGGCTGGCGGGACATCCGCTGCTGGATCCCGACTGGAGTTCCTGGGCCCACGGTATGGCCGCCGCCTGCTCGCACGGGCAGAACCAGCGCGGCATCGCCGCCGACGGCCGCATGTACACGACGCTCAAGGACATCACGCAGACCTTCGTCAACCGCAGCTGGTACGAGCAGAACTTCAACACCGTCAAGTACTACCTGGAGCTGATGGCCCTCGATCCCGCCCTGGCGCCGGCGGACGAGCCGCACATGCTGCGGTCCGATCACGAGGTCCGCTGGATCGTCTACCCGCCCCAGGAGGCGCGACTTCGCTACGCGGTGGCGGGTGGAGCCGGCCGCGAGCTGCTGCGCCTGGCCGCGGCCCCGGCGGGGGTGCAGGCCGGCGGCGAGCCGCTGCCTGCCATGGCGACGCCCGGCGACCCGGGCCCCGGCTGGCACTGGGACGCGGCGGCCGGCCTGCTGACCGTCGTCCATGAAGCCGACCCCGTGGAGATCGCCGGCAGCCTCTCGGCGGCGGGGGGAGATCACGGAGTGTGGCGGCTGGCGACCACGGCCGGCAGCCAACCGTCCGTGACCCTGACCCTGCCCGCTCCGGGGCGCTGCACGGTCAGCCTGTACGACCTGCGCGGCCGGCTGGTCCGCGTGCTGCTGGCCGGGGTGGAGCTTCCCGCCGGCCGCACCGCTCTGCGCTGGAACGGCCGGGACGGCCGGGAGCGGGCCCTGCCCAGCGGGATGTACCTGTGCCGGTTCGAGGCCGGCAGGCGCGTGCTGACCCGCAAGCTGACGCTGCTCAGGTGAGGGAGCGGGGGATCAGTCGCCGCCATCCAGCCCCAGGCTGCGGCGGGTGTAGGGCAGCAGGCCGCCGGCCTCGAAGATGCCGATGACCGCCTCGGGCAGGGGCGGGAAATCGAAGACGCCGCGCGGGGTGTGCACCTGGCCGGCGGCCACGTCCACCGTGACCTCGTCGCCTGCCTGCAGGGCCTCGACCGCCGCCGCCGACTGCACGAGCGGCAGGCCGGCATTGATGGCGTTGCGGAAGAACAGGCGCGAGAAGGACCTGGCAATGACGGCCCCCACCCCGGCATGAACCAGGCAGGTGGCTCCCTGCTCGCGGCTGGAGCCGCAGCCGAAATTCCTGCCGGCCACGATCACGTCGTTCTTCTGCACCATCCGTGCAAACTGCGGATCCAGATCCTCCAGGGCGCGCGCGGCCATCTCGGCGGGATCGGTGACCGTGTAGGTGTACTTGCCGGGGAAGATGACGTCGGTGTTGATGTCGTCCCCGTACTTCCAGACCTTGCCGTGGATCGACTCCATCTCATTCCTCTCCGCGGACGGCCTGCAGGACCGCCGGATCGTCCAGCAGCTCGCGCACGTCCGTGAGGCAGCCGGTCACGGCCGAGGCCGCGCAGGTGAGGGGCGAGGCGAGGAAGATCTCCGCCTCCTTGCAGCCCATGCGTCCCCTGAAATTGCGGTTGGCCGTGCTCAGGGCCGTCTCGCCGGGGGCCAGGGCGCCCTCGTGATTGCCCATGCAGGGACCGCAGTTGGGATTGAGGAGGATGGCGCCGGCCTCGAGCAGGGTCAGCAGGGTGCCGTCGGCCGCCGCGGCCCGCATGATCTCGGCCGAGGCCGGCAGGACCAGCAGCCGGGTTCCGGAGGCCACGTGCCGCCCCCTGAGCACGGCGGCGGCGGCATGCAGGTCGTCCAGGCGGCCGTTGGTGCAGCTGCCGATCACCACCTGCTGGATCCGGCGGCCCGCCACCTGGCGCAGCGGGGCCACGTTGTCCACGCTGTGAGGGCAAGCCACCTGCGGCTCCAGGTCCGTGACGTCGTACCGGAGATGGTCGGAGTAGGCGGCCTCCGGATCGCTGGTGACGATCTCGAAGTTGCCGCGGGCCCGGCCGTTGAGGTAGGCCAGGGTCCTGGCGTCGGGCTCCACGTAGCCGCACTTGCCGCCCATCTCGACGGTCATGTTGCACAGAGTCAGGCGGCCCGAGACGGACATCTCGCGGATGGTCGGACCGCAGTACTCCACCGCCTTGTAGAGGGCCCCGTCGGCTCCCAGGTCGCCGATGATCTTCAGGCTGAGATCCTTCGGCGCGACGCCCGCGGGCCAGACGCCGCCGATCTCGATCTTCATGGTCTCGGGGACGCGCAGCCAGATCTTGCCGGTGGCCATGATCACGGCCATCTCGGAGCGCCCGATGCCCGTGGCGAAGGCGCCCAGGGCGCCGTAAGTGGTGGTGTGGGAATCGCTGCCCACGATCAGGCGGCCGGGCAGCACGTAGCCCTCCTCGGGCAGCACCTGGTGGCAGATGCCGGTCTCGACATCGAAGAAGTTCTCGATTCCCTGGGCTTCGACGAAGGCCCGGATCTCCTGATGAATGGCGGCGAACTTCTCGTTGGCCGCTGGTGAGCAGTGATCGAGAACGATCACGTGCAGCTCGGGATCGAGCATCTTCCGGACGCCGATGGACTGAAAGGTCCTGGCGATGGCCGCCGTGTTGTCGTGGGACATGGCCAGGTCCGGCGTCACGTCCACGATCTCCCCCGGGACGACCGGCTTGCCGGCCTTGGCGCCGAGGATCTTCTCCGAGAAGGTTTTGTCTGCCTGAGCCGCCATAGCGGGTCCTTCCGAACACTCCCTGCGGCTCCGCAGGTGTGCGGTGCCGCATGCCGGCTCAAAGATATAAGCCGGAGGTCGAAAAACCAGCGCCAGGTGGCGGCATTCGAGGGACGGTGCAGCGCCAGGCCGGGGACCGGGCTAGCCCTCGCCCGGTGAGCGAGCCGGCGGTTGTGCGCAGCCCTGCTCCAGGGAAAGCCGGAGCTCCTGGATCCGCGGCGTATGGGCGCTCCTGCGGTTCTGCGCCTCGATCTTGTGGGTGAGCAGGAGTCCGCCGGTCACGAAGACCATGGGCAGGAGATACGGAACGTAGCGTCGCCAGCGGTGGATGGCGAGAAGCCCCGCGGCGCCGTCCACGCCGGCGGCGAGGATCGTGCAGAAACCGATGGCCGTCAGGTAGAGATGCGTGAGGTTCAGCCAGCCGCCGCTGGGTGTCATGCCCGTGAAGGGAAGGACCGTGATGAAGGTCCAGGCGATGAAGAAACGCAGGGGCCGGCTCCCGAAGACGATCCCGAAGAAGCTGAAGGAGACGATGGCCATGGTCAGGAAGACCCGAACGTAGGTCCGGGCATCGTAGAGCAGCAGGATCGCGGGATTGACCTTGCGGAGCAGGGCACTCTCCTGGATCGGAAAGACCATCAACACGAGGTAGCGAAAGAGGTTCTTCACCGAGATCCAGGTGAAGTGCAGTATGCCATGATCCGGGGTCACCACGGTATGCTGGGTGTAGCCCCAGCGGCTCTGCGCCAGGTAGAACATCACTCCCACACCGGTCATGATCAGGAAGTTGCGCGAGAAGACCGCCTTGCCGCCACGCTGGTTGTAGAAGAAGAAGCGGTAGGCCAGCAGGCAGCCCAGCAGGCTGAACGAGGTGGGCTTGGTCAAGCCCGAGAGCAGAAACAGCCCCAGCGCCAGCAGGAAATAGGGGGAGCTCAGCCTGCCTCCGTGCTTGAAGTCACTGCGGATCAGGAAGTAGAGCACGAGCAGGTAGAACAGCGAGAGGAGCAGAGCCTCCTGCTGGGCGATCGCCAAGAACACCTTGCCGTAATGACCCACGCCCAGGGCGAACAGGAGTGCGGCCAGCACGGCCATGCGCTTCCGCCCGAAGAGCATGTGGACCAGCAGGTAGACCATGAAGGCGTTCAGGGAGTGCAGGGCCAGGTTGACGGCGTAGTAGCCCGCGGTGTGGAGGCCGAAGAGCGAGTACTCGAGCAGGTAGGCCAGCTGCAGCAGAGGCTGGCTGAAGTAGGTGCCGAGGTGAAGGAACATGTGCAGCGGCTGGCTGGAGAGCTGGTGGGCCTCGCGGATGATCTGGAAGTCGAGGGGGTTCCAGAGCGGGGCCGAGATCAGGCGACCATATGCCGCGAAGATGGCCAGGATCAGGAGGAGCAGGACGGAACCGTGGCGCTTCAGGGTCTTCATGGGATAAGGCGAGGGGTTCGGGGCTACGGTACGGGATCCCGATGTTCCGGGGACGGGCGTCTCCCCAGGCTGGTTGAGCATACGGCATGTCAGGCCTTCCGGCAAGCTGCGAAGCGGGCCGGGCCATGACGGGGCTTGCCCGCGGCCCGGCGGGACGTTAACAATGCGCATGGATTCCCGCCGATCGCCGCGGACACCGATCCTGAAGGGGGACTCCCGCCATGATGCGCACCGTACGCCGGGGACCATCGCCTTCGCTCCTGCTCGCGCTGCTTCTGTCCTGGCTGCTTCTCGGCTGTCCGGGGTGTGCCGCCCATCGCCCGGCCGCCCGGCCGGTGGCCGGCACAGGCCCCTGGAACCTCACCATCTTTCACACCAACGACATCCACGGCGCCTTCCTGCCCGAACCGGCCGCATGGCGGGACGACCATGCTCTCGTGGGCGGCATGATCGCCCTGGCCTGGCATCTGGCGGAGGAGCGCTCGCTGGCGCCGGTTTCGCTGCTGCTGGACGGCGGGGATTTCATGACCGGCAATCCCATCTGCGACATCGCGGAGGCTGGCGTCCTGGGCGGCGGGCTGGTGGACATGATGAACGCCGTCGGCTACGACGCGGGCGTGGTCGGCAATCACGAGTTCGACCACGGGCTGGCCAACGCCGAGGCCCTGGTCGCTCGGGCGTCGTTTCCGATCCTGGCGGCCGACATCCTCGACGAGCACGGGGACCATCCCTTTCCGTACGAGCCCGTGGTGTTCGAGCGAGGCGATCTCCGCGTCGGCGTGATGGGCGTCTCCTGCTCCAGTCTCTTCTCGATGACCGCCCACGACCTGACGGCCGGGCTCAGCCTGCAGAACCAGGCCGCCGTCGTGCGTTCGCAGATCCGCGATCTCGACCCGCGCACGGATCTGCTGGTGCTCATCACCCACGACGGCATCGAGAGCGACGAGGCCCTGGCCCGGGAGCTTTCCGGCTCGGGCCTGGATGTCATCGTCGGCGCGCACAGCCACACGCGCCTGGAGGAGCCGAAGCTCGCGGGCGGAATCCTGATCGTGCAGGCCGGCTCGCACCTGCAGTATCTGGGTCGCCTGGACCTGCGGGTAGAGGACGACCGCGTGACCGCGTACGCGGGCAAGCTCGTCCCGCTGCTGGCCGAGGGGGCGGAGGCCGGCCCGCTGCTCACCGCCCTGGTGGAGCGGAACGAGCGCAGGATCGAGCAGGAGTTCGGGGTGGTCATCGGGACCCTCACCACGGACTGGAAACGCGGCCGGGGAGAGTCCAACATCGGCGACTGGCTGACGGACCGCATGCGCGAGCGAGCGGGCGCGGACGTCGCCTTCCTCAACTCCGGCTCCATCCGCAAGGACCTGCCGGCAGGCCCCATCCGGTTGCTCGACGTGCAGGAAATCCTGCCTTTCAACAACACGCTGGTCAGCTGCGAGCTGAGCGGCGAGCAGCTGCTGGCGATCCTGACCTGCAACGCCAGGGCCCAGGTCACGCATGATCACGGCCTGCTGCAGGTTTCCGGTGTGCGCTATGCCTTTCGCGAGGTGGGCGACCACGTGGAAGTGGAGCAGGTGACGGTGGGCGGACAGCCGCTGGTGCGTGACCGGGTCTACCGGGCGGCTGCCCCCGACTACGTGGTGATGATGGCCGACAGTTACTTCTGCATGCCCGCCCCGGCCACCGAGCCGGTGGGGGTCATGCTGACCACCGCCATCGTCGACGCCGTGCGGGCGGCCGTCACGGTGCATGCGGAGGTCGATGGACGCATCCGGGATCTGACCGGGCGGAAATGAGCGCGACGCAGACAGCCGGTTCCCGGCGACCGCCGCGTTCGATTCCTGCTACATTTCCGCTGCGGAGGGCCGACCCTGGAGATGGCCTATCCGCGCTCCCGGGACGGGGGAGCCGTAGCGGTTGCCAGAAGGGAGCGGTCAGAGATGACCGACTATGACCGTCTCTACGCGCAGCACGCGAGCTACTTCGGGAGCGAACCCTCACCGATGCTGGTGGAGCACGCAGGGTTGATCCCGACCGGGAGCCGGGTGCTGGACATCGGTGTCGGACAGGGACGCCACGCCCTCCATCTGGCGCGACACGGCTACGAGGTGACCGGCATCGATCCCTCGCGGATCGCCCTGGACGCCGTGCGGGAGAGGGCCGTCGCCGAGGGACTCTCCCTCGAACTCGTGCCGTGCAGCTTCGAGGACTACGATCCCGGGCCCGAGCCCTTTGCCGCCATTCTGATCTTCGGGTTGCTCCAGACCCTGACCCGGGCCCAGGGCGCCAGCCTGCTGCACCGCCTGCGCGCCTGGACCCGGCGCGGCGGCCTGGTCTACCTGACGGCCTGGCACGTGGACGATCCGTCCTATGCCGAGATCAGCGCCACCTGGCGGCAAATCGGACTGCACAGCTACTGCAACCCGGAGGACCGGGTGCGCACCTTCCTGGCCCGCGGCGAGATCCTCGATCTCATGATCGGTTGGTGGCAGGTTCATCACTGGGAAGGAATGGGACCGGAACACCGGCATGGTGACGGCCCGCCCGAGCGCCACGGCGTCGTCGAGCTGGTGGCCGCGCGCCTCAGATAGCCGCTCCTGTCGATCTCACCGCCATTCTGTATCTATCCGCTGTCGGCGGCCCCCGGCATTCCTTAGAATGAGGGTCAGGAGGTTAACCATGCCACGCAGCATTGGAAGGACCTGCCTCGTCCTCGGCTGCGCCGCCGTGCTGATCGGCCTGGCGGGTAGCCGAGCGCGCCTGCAGGCGACCGGCGTGCCGGCGGCCGTTACCCTGGCCGATCATGTTCCGGGAGAGGTGCTGGTCAAGTTCAGGCCGGATGCAGACAAGACCGCGCGATCCACGTTGCGGGCCGAGCTGGGATCGTCCGTCCTGCGTGAGTTCCCCGCCCTGGGTGTCGAGCAGTGGCGGCTCGGAAACCTCGATGTCGCCGAGGCCCTGGTGCGCGGTCGCTCGAACCCCGCCCTGCAGTGGATCGAGCCCAATTACCTGGTGCGACTCTGCGAAATTCCCGACGATCCGGACTTTCCGCTGCAATGGGGTCTTCGCAACACGGGGCAGCAGGCGGGAAGCGTGCCCGGCGCCGACGTGCAGGCCAGCCACGCCTGGGACGTGTTCGTGGGCAGCGAGGACGTGCTGGTGGCCGTGCTCGACTCGGGGGTGGACCCCACGCATCCTGATCTGCGCGACAACCTCTACACCAATCCTGGCGAGATCCCGGACAACGGCCTGGACGACGACGCCAACGGCTACGTGGACGACATTCACGGCTGGAACACGCAGAGCGGGAGTCCGGACACGCAGGACCTCAACGGGCACGGCACCGCCATCGCGGGCATCATCGGCGGCCGGGGCGGCAACGGGTTGGGAGTGGCGGGCGTGTGCTGGCGCGTCCGCATCCTGCCCGTGAGATGGACCAGCGGGATCACCGGCAGCATGGCCGATGTGGCCGCCGGCGTTCTCTATGCCGTGACGGCGGGCGCGGACGTCATCAACTGCAGCTTCGGCAGCAGCGACGCTTCCGAGACCCTGCGGGAAGCCCTGACGCTGGGCGCGGAGCAGGGCATGCTGGCCGTCTGCTCCGCCGGGAACGAGGGTCAGGACATCGACGCCACCGGCGTCCCCTTCTACCCGGCCGCCTTCGACCTGGCCAACATCGTCTCGGTTGCAGCCACGACGGCGAACGACCAGCTGGCCACGTTTTCCAACTGGGGGATCGAGAACGTCGATCTGGCCGCCCCGGGGCTGCGCATCTGGAGCACCGAACCCGGCGGCGGCTACGGGCTCTACCTGGACGTGCTCGGCGGCAGCCATGGTTCCGGGACCTCCTTCTCGGCCCCATTCGTGGCCGGCACCCTGGCCCTGATGCTGGGGCACGATCCCGGCCTCTCCCCTGCCGCGGCCAGAGAGCGGCTGCTCGCCTCCGTGGATCCGCTGCCGGACCTGGCGGGCAGGACGGCCACGGGCGGCCGGCTGAACGCCTTCCTCGCCCTGGCCGATCCCGACGTCGTTCCCCCCGCCGCCGTGGATGATCTGAGCGTGAGCGAGCTGGCATCGAGCCGGGTCACCCTGACCTGGACTGCCGGCGGCGACGACGGCCGCAGCGGTCAGGCCAGCGCCTACGAGATCCGCTTCGCGACCTTTCCCCTGGACGCCGCGAACTTCGGCGAAGGCACCCCCGTGGCGACGCCGCCCGATCCGGGACCGCCCGGCGGCCGGGAGATGCTGAACGTGGCCGGCCTGGAGCCCGGCACGGAGTACCACTTCGCCCTGCGCGTCCTGGACGAGTGGGGGGCCTACGGCGATCCGGCCAACATCTCGCCCCTCTCCAACGTGGTCACGGCGACCACCCTGGGCGCGCCGGTCCTGGTGGTCGAGCCCCTGGAGCTGAGCGCGGACCTGCTGCAGGGAGACCTCGTTTCGCGGGAGCTGATCCTGCACAACGCGGGTGCAGGCGTGCTCGATGTCGTCCTGACGCCGGCGGCGGGCGACGGATGGCTGGCGGCCGCGCCCCCCGCGGCGGCCGTTCCGGCGGGCCAGGACCTGACCGTGACGGTCACTCTCGACGCCGCGGAGCTGGCTTGCGGGGAGCGGCTCGGTTCCCTGCTGGTGCACAGCAATGATGCGGACCAGCCCGAGCTGGCTGTCCCGGTGAGGGTCGAGGTCTCCGGCCCGGCCGTCCTGGAGCTGCCCGAAGAGGGCTTCACGCTGCCCCCCGCGGTCCCCGGCCACACCGTCCAGGGCAGCCTGCCGATCGTGAACACGGGCTGCGCTCCCCTGGTGGTCGGCAGTCCGCTGACTGACAGCTCGATCTTCTCCGTCGTGGCACCGGGCGGGCTCATCGTGCCGGCGGGCGAGAGCCAATCCCTGTTGCTGGCCTTCCGGCCGCCGGGTCTCGGTTCGTTCACCGGTGTCCTGGGCTTCGCCACCGACGATCCGGCCCGCCCCTTCGTCACGCTGGCCCTCGCCGGCGAGGGTGTGCCGCCCCCGGTGCTGAGGGTCGAGCCGGACAGCCTGGCAGGCGACGTCCCGACGGGCGGCGTCGCCAACCGCACGCTGATCGTGCGCAATCCCGGCGGGTATCCCCTCGCCTTCACGGCCGCCCCCGCGCCCGGCTGCACCTGGATCTCGACGCGACCGGCCGGCGGCACGGTGGCCCCCGGTGACAGTCTCGCGCTCCGGGTCAGCCTTCGCGCCCGCGCCCTCTGCGACACTTTGCTCAGCGGATCGCTCGTCCTGCAGGGCCAGGCGCCGGCCGACACGCTGGTGAACGTGCCCGCCACGCTGAACGTGACCGCCGCCGCCGACATCGTGCTGGAGCCCTTCGAGATCGACTTCGGTCAGATCCCGATGGGCAGCGCGATCCTGACCGTCAGCAACCAGGGCTGTGCGCCGCACGTCCTGACGGTCTCCAACATCTGGTGCGGCAATCCGGTCTTCCAGGCCGATCCCGTGGCCTTCAGCCTCGAGGCGGGGGAGAGCCAGGAGGTCGTGGTCACGTTCCTCCCGCAGGAGGCGGTGGAATACCACACGCGTCTGACCGTGGAAAGCGACGATCCCGACCATCCGGTCCTGGATATCGACCTGTACGGACAGGGCGTGGGGGCCGGTTCCGGAGATCCGGAGCAACCGCCGGCGCCCCATGGACTGGATCTGCATGCCGCTCCCAATCCCTTCAACCCCTCCACGGAGATTCGCTTCGTCCTGCCCCGGGCCGGGCGCGCAGTGGTCCGCGTCTACGACCTGCGGGGCGCGCTGGTGCGGGAGCTGGACGCCGGGGAGCAGCCAGCCGGACCCCTGGCGGTGACCTGGCGCGGGCGCGACCGCAGCGGCCGTGCGGCGCCCAGCGGGACCTACATCTACCGGCTCTCCCTGGACGGACGTCCTCTGGGTCCGGCGCGCCGCATGGTCCTGGTGCGTTAGTAGGAACCCCCTCTCCGGTTTTGCTCGCTGCCCGTGCCAGGCCTGACAGGTTGTTGCGTTCTGTCATGACAGGCCTTCAGGGGCGATCGTCCTAGAGGACTTTCCTGATCGCGCCCGATGGTGCCTTCTCCATTCATCAGTATATAGAACTATCACTTAGGCGTTATGCCCGCCTCGGGCACGGCAGTTGATTCAGCCCGGCTGACAAGAGCGGTACCGGTCGGGTCCTGCCAGCGAGGGCTCGATCCGGAGTGACCCGAGGGGCCTCCGAACAGGAGGCGCCGGATACCCGCCGACCGGTGGGGACCGGTGGCGGGCGAGAGAGGAGGAATGATCATGTCAGCACTGATCCGTTGGAACCCGAGGATGGAAGTGGATCCGTTCACGCGTGATCCGTTCTTCCGCCGCTTCTTCGAGATATTCGACGAGGGGCGCGATGAACCCCGGGGCTGGTACCCGGCCATGGATCTGGTCGAGGAGAAGGAACGCTTCATCGCCCGACTGGAGCTGCCCGGCATCGACCCCAAGGACGTCCAGGTGACGCTCGAGGGCGACAGCCTGCTGATCCGCGGCGAGCGCAAGGCGGAGCGCGAGGAGAAGCAGGAGGGCAAGTACCTCCAGCGCGAGCACGTTTACGGCTCGTTCCAGCGCGCCGTCCAGCTGCCGCACCGCGTCCAGGCGGACAAGGTCAAGGCCAGCTACAGGAACGGCATCCTGAGCATCGAGATGCCGAAGGCCGCGGAGTACGTCGGTAGGCAGATTCCTGTCGACATCAAGTAATCCGGCACGGGCCGGATGACCCGCCCGCGGCCTGAAGGCGAGGAAGGCACGGCCCCCGGCGAGCGCCGGGGGCCGGCTGCGTTCAGCACGGGGCGCGATAGAGATCGGGATTGCGCAGGGGCAGCAGGGCCATGATCATGGCGTGCTCGTAGAGCTGCGTGCGATTCACGACGCCGGCGGTGAGCAGTCCGATGGCGCCCTCGTCCTGCTTCGAGTTCTCGCGTCCGAAGACCAGGTCGTTGGCCTCGCCCAGCTCCGTGCCCTCGCGGACCAGCCGGGCGACCGGCTCCGGCAGGAAGAAGGTGCCGGAACGGCCCCGGCCGGAGCGTCCATCCGCCAGCACGACGATCCAGGCGAAGGCGGCCATGCCTCCGACCAGCTCCTCGATTCCTCCCTCGATCCCGACCCAGTAGTCCGCCGCCGGAGCTGCCTCGCGGGCACGCGCGGCCCTGGTCCGGGCACCCTGGAGCGTCTCGGCGTCGCTGAGCGGCTGGTCCTTGACGCCGGAGGGCACGGAGACGGCCTCCACGGCGAACGTCTCGCCGGGGAACATCCGCCGGAATCCGCCCAGGGCAGCGCGGGCCTTGACGGGATTGTGCGATGCGACCACGATCTTCTTCATGACGGACTCCGCTCCGCGGTGCACGACGACCGGCAAGGACCTGCTGTCCTGGAGACTAGCGTGCCGGTGCTCTGCGGGAAAGGGGGATCGCGCCCTCCCGCCTCCCGGCCGGATACACGGGAGTTGTCGCGGTCCGAGGCGCCTGCTAGATTGAATGGGCTTGGCAGGCGTACTTCTGCGACCGCGGGTCGCCCGGTGGTGACCCGCGGTTCCTGTTCGGAGGCCAGGGCCATGAGCCTCGACGAAGTGCACATCCGCTCCCCGGAGACATGGGCCGTAAGCGATCCGGCGGAACACCGGCGCCGCGTGCGGGCCATGTTCGCGCGCATCACCGCCAGGTACGACAGCATGAACCATGTGCTGAGCCTGAACCGGGATCGCGCCTGGCGACGGGCCCTGGTCGAACGGCTGGATGCCGACGCCTGGGAGGTTCTGGATCTCTGTGCGGGAACCTGCGATCTGGCCCTGTCCTGCGCGGCCGCCGGCAAGGGACGCGAGCTGTACGTCGCCGATCTTTCGGCCGCGATGCTGCGGATCGGCGCGGCCAAGCGTGGGTCTCATGCTCTGCGCCCCGCGGTCGCCGACGCCCTGCAGCTGCCCTACCGTGAGGCGAGTTTCGACGCCGTGCTGGCGGGTTTCGGCGTCCGCAATCTCGCCGACGTGCGCCACGGTGTAGCCGAGGTTGCCAGGGTGCTGCGCCCGGGAGGCCAGCTGCTGATCCTCGACTTCTTCCGGTCCGATCCCCGGGCCCGCGGCGAGCAGAGGGGAACCACCGCCCCGCTGCGCGCACTCCTCGGCCTCGTTCTGCCGCTGATGGGCCGGCTCCTGGTCCGCGATGGTTCCGCCTACGCCTACCTCGCCGGCAGCATGAATGCGTTTCTCACGCCGGGCCAGCTGCTCGGTGTCCTGGCCGACACGGGATTCACGGATCCCCTGGTGGCCCGCCAGACCCTGGGTATCGCCCACCTCGTGGCCGCGCGCAAGCCCCTCTAGCCGATGGCCGCCCCGGCGGCCGGCGCCGCCATGGCATTCCTGTTCCCTGCCGTTTCCCATGCGTCCACAAGAAATCCCTCAAGTCCGCAGCTCTCCCTGCCGAAGGCAAGGCTGAACATGGAGAGTCATCCGTCCAGCGGGAGGGCAAGGTCCGCGGAACGGAAAATGCTGAGGCGGCCTCGCCGGGGGCCGTTTCGCCGCGGACGGCGCCCGATCGCCGCAACGGAATCAGCTCGGGAGACCTGTAGGGAGAGCAATCGCGGTTCATGAACCACGGAGTGAAAGGATTGGGAACGATGAGGACTTGGAAAAGCATCCTGATGGCCGTGGCCCTGGTGGCTCTGGCCAGCCCCGCCATGGCCGGCGGGTCCATCGGCGTGTACTTCGACGAGGCCGGCACCCAGATGGTGGGTGTCTTCGAGGGCGGCATGACCCAGTACCACACCGCGTACGTCGTGGCCGTGGGCACCGAGATGTGGATGGGCGGCGCGGCTTTCCGCGTGACCCTGGATCCGCGGATCTTCATCATGAGCGCCGACTACCCCGACGCCATCAAGCTGGGCGAGCCCGCCGATGGCGTGGCGGTCGGCTTCACCGACTGCCGCAACGGCGTCGAGGGCAACAGCGTGCTGGTCTGCGTCCTGCAGCTCTGGACCGGCAACGAGCTGATGACCAACGCGCAGATCCACGTGGTGGATCACCCCACCGAGGGTGGCGTCCTGGTTTCGGACTGCGCCGGTCATCTGTCGGCGGCGACGGGCATCACCACCTTCCTGACCGTCACGGTGGGCGACGAGCCCACGAGCTGGGGCCAGGTCAAGGGGCTGTACCGCTAGTCGCAGCAGCTGGCCCGCAACCGGCCCCGGCGGCGGCGCGGGCGCGAGCGCAACGGTTCAGGCCAGACGATCCCGGTGATCGACGAGCCCGGACCTCGCAAACAGGGGAGGCGACGACCGTCGCCTCCCCTGTGCTTCGTCCGGCGAGGGATCCGCGCATGCTGGCCGGCGCTCCTCAGGACCGCTGCCAGATGATGTGAAAGCCGAACTGGGTCTCCACGATCTGTGAGACCTCGCCCGGCTTCAGCCGGAACAGCGCCTCCTCCAGGTTCTTGGGCAAGTAGCCGGGTTCGACGACGCCCAGGTCGCCGCATTGGGTGCGGTTGTTCGGATCGTCCGAGAACTTGCGCGCCAGCAAGCAAAGATCGGCCCCGGGGGCGGCCGCCTGGCGGCGCACGTCCTCGGCCAGCAGGCGGGCCTGCTCCTTGGTGCGGGTCACGGCCGAGGAAGCCTCGCTCGCCCCCTTCCAGGCGATGAGGATGTGGGCGGCGAGCAGGCGGCGCACCGGCAGGCGCTTGATGATGTGGAAGCCGAAGTCCGTCTCCACGACGCCGCTGGTCTGGCCGATCTGGAGACCGAACACCGCCACGTCGAAGGGCAGCACCATGTCTCCCCGGTGGAAGATGCCGAGGTAGCCGCCGTTCGCGGCCGTGGTCTTGTCGTCGGAGTACTTCTGTGCCAGCTCCGCGAAGTCGGCGCCGCGGTCGTGGGCCAGGAACGCCACCCGATAAGCGCGTTCCTGGGCCTCCTCCCGGCTGCGGGTGATGTCGGGCGGAGCCCCCAGGCTACCCTTGTACATGATCAGGATATGGGCCGCGGAGGCCTCGTACTCGTTGTCCACCGGCGGCAGCTTGGCGCGGGCCTCCGCCGATTCCTCGCTGCGGCCGCCACAACCGACCACCGCAGCCAGCAGGGCGGCGCCCAGGAAGATGTTCAGACCAGCGTGAAGCTGTCGATACAACATGCAGAGACCTCGCAATCGGAACAGGACATCGTGAAGGAGCCGAAATTGTCTCCCGATGCACTGGATCTCGGACCCGACGTCCCTGTGCTGGATCAGAGCCGTCTCCTGGCCGAGTTCGGCGACGATCCGGAAATCCTCGGCGAGCTCCGCGATCTGTTTCTCGCCCACCTTCCTTCGCTCCTGCAGGAAATCCGCGACGCTTGCCGGATCGGCGACGCCCAGGCCCTGGGCAAGAGCGCGCACAGCCTCAAGGGAGCGGGCAGCACCTACGGCGCCGAGCGCCTGGCGCGCGTCTGCAAGCACCTCGAGCTGATGGGCAAGAGCGGCCGCATCGAGGGCGCCGATGCCGTCATCGAGCTGCTGGAGCAGGAGCTGGACAAGCTCACCGCGGCCATCAGTCAGATTCAAGGAAAGGGTTGATCCGCCGCCTCGCAAGCCGGATCAGTCCTCTTCGGCGAGGCCGGGTCGACCGGCGGCCTTGAGGATCCGGTTGGCCAGCAGGTGGTAGATCTGCAGCTCCCAGTCCACGATCCCCGCCCGCATGTGGAGCTGGCGCAGGTAGGTCAGGAACTTGCGCCGCTCGAATTCCGTGTACTCCAGCGCCTCCATGGCCCCGGCCAGGTGGGCGTACATCATGTCCAGCTGGAATTGGGTCGGCAGCCGGGTCGAACGGTGGGGATGGTGCACGCTCATCTCCGGACGGCGGGCCGTCGTCCTGGCCAGGGCCTCGGCGTCCGCCTTTGCCCGCAGCCAGGCCTGGCGGATCTCCCAGGCGTAGAGCTGCACCGCCTGGGACAGGTTGAGCGACGGTTGCGGCGCCGCCGTGTCGACCGTCGAGAGGTAGCGGCAGAGGTCGGCCTCGTCGTTGGTCAGCCCGGTCCGCTCGGTGCCGAACAGCAGCGCCACCAGGCCGTCCGCCGTGTGGGCCACCAGGCGCTCCGCCAGGTCCCGGGGCGGGAGCAGAGCGTGCTTGCGCAGCTGCCGGCGCCGGCTGGTCGTGCCAGCCACCACGTGCACTTCGGCCACGGCCTCTTCGAGGGTGTCGACCACCTCCGCGGCGTCCAGCACGTCCTGCGAGGCGTGCGCGAGCGAGCGCGAGGTCCGGCCCCGGGGATTGAGGGGACGGATCAGCCGCAGGCGCTTCAACCCCATGGTCTTCATGGCCCGGCAGGTGGCGCCGATGTTGGCGGGCTCGGTGGTGTGGCTCAGGACGATGATGATGCGCTCGAGATCGGGGGCACCCGCCGGCGCCCCCTTCTCGTGCGGCGTACCGCTTGCTTGCAACGGTTCGGTCCCCCGCGCGGTCCGGCTACTTGGCCAGCGTGATCTTGGTGAAGGCGATCTGCCCGGCGCCACGGGCTCGCACCAGGTAGAGACCGCTGGGCAGAGGCCGGCCCTCGCCGTCCCGGCCGTTCCAGAGCAGGCTCTGCTCGCCCGCCTCGCGGCGGCCCGAGGTCAGCGTCCGCAGGTGCCGGCCGCGCAGGTCGAAGATGGCGACCTCCACGTCGCCCGGAGCGGTCTGCAGCCAGCGGATCGTCGTGATCGGGTTGAACGGGTTGGGCGCGGCGTGCAGGTGCAGACCGGAGAGTCCCGGCGGGCCGTCGCCGGCGGCCGAGAGATCGTTGTCCAGCAGCCACCAGGTGGCGTTGAGGAAGAACTCGCGGTTGTTGCCGCCGGGTTCGGTCCAGTCGTTCTCGTGCGGCTCGGCGCCCGTCCCGTCGGCGCAGCTCGAGGAGTCGCCGTAGCCCAGGATCTTGCCGAGGCCGTAACGCGACCAGGCGGCGATGTTCACGTCGGGATTGCCGGTGTCGCCGTCCTTCCAGATATGCCCCGCCACGTCGCGGAGGTCGGGATTGGCCGCCGGCCAGAGCGACATCACGTTGCCCACGTGATAGATGACCGCGCTGACCGGCCCGGACGGCCCGTTGATGAGGGGATTGGCCGGATCGCTGTCGACGTTGTCGAAGGTACCGGTGATGCCGTTGTTGCCCTCGTCCTTGACGTGGAAATGCAGGCCGAACAGGGCGCCGCAGAACGTCTCGATGTCGTCGCCCACCGGCACGCTGATGTGCGGCTCGCTGTAGCCGCCGAAGATGCTGGGGGAGTCCCAGCCATTGTTGTTCCGGTCGCTGCCGTTGTGGTTGGCCACCACGAACAGGCTGCCCCCGGCGTGGACCCACTCGCCGATGGCCGTGATCTCGGCGCCGGCGAAGGGATCCTGCGGCTCGACGATGACCAGCAGATCCACGCCCGCCAGCTGGGCGGCATCGATGGGCGTGACGGTGGTGCGCAGCGTGTGGCCGGCCAGGTACAGCTCGTAGGCCCACGCCGATAGCTGGCCGCTCCAGTCGCTCTCGGACGACGGGTCGGCCGGCAGAGGGTAGGGAACGTCGTCGTCGATGCGCCAGTTGCCCTCGCTGCCGGCGTCCTGGCCGTGCCCGCGATCGAAGAGGACGACTTTGCCGGTCGGCAGGCCGCCCTGCACCCAGACGCTGTGCACGGCTCCCGGCGCGCCCGCAGGATCGGAAACGAGAGCCCCACCGTCGTCCCGGGCGGTCAGGTAGTACTCCAGGAGCTGGTCTCCCACCAGAGCGGGGATCGTACAGCTGTACAGATCGCCGGCTCCGGTCATGGGCAGCGTCGCGAAGACATCGCCGCTGTAGCGCCAGTAGCACAGCACCTCGACCAGGGTGCCGTCCGGGTCGGTCACCGTGGCGCTGACGATCAGGTCGTCCCCGTCTTCCGGCGTCGCCGGGCTGTGCTCCGGGTCCGCGATGACCGGGGGCTGGTTCGTCCCCCCTGCCTCGGCGTCGTAGTACAGCTCCACGTATTCGTAGACGTAGGCGCCGGATCCGCCGGGGTCGTTGGCCTCGCTGATCACCAGCCCGCTGTAGGTGGCGTCGGGCGGCTCGACGCCGCCGCCCGGCGTGGGTGTGCCGTCGATGGCGGTCCAGGGTGGGGCCTCCGGATCGTCCCGGTGGTAGGCCTGGTACAGCGTGCCGATGGCCGGTGTGGGGCCGTCCACCACCGAGCCCGTCGCGTCCCAGACCTCGTAGATCTCGTCGCCGTTGATCATGGGCACGACGGGATTGCTCACGGCATTGGTCAGGTAGACGACGTCCGGGCCCAGGGTGACGCCGTAGAAGGCCTCGAAGGCGCTCTGTCCGGCAAAGCGGCTGAGGATCAGGTAGCCGCCGGGCTGGATGACCGTCCCGTCCGGGATGGTGTAGGTGTTGTCCGATGCGTACTGCCGGATCTGCCAGCCGCTCAGATCCAGACCCTGGGTGAGGGCTGGAGCGGCGGACAGGGCGAGCAGCAGGGGGGCGGCGGCCAGCCCGGCGAGGAGGCGTCGGGCTGCGGCGAGGCGCGAGTTGCAACGGCGCATGGTGTCGATTCCCGGTTGCCCACACCGGCGGCCGGCGCGGGAAGATGAGGGGTGGGCGCTGGATCGGGGGATCCAGGCGCGCTCCGGGTCAGGGCGGCGTGGCGGCGGCCACGCCCGTGCGCCTCGAATTATACAACGAATCCCGCCGTCGGGACAGCCTGTCGGCGCGGAGGCCATCGCAGGGAGGGTGAGTCGCGGCTGGCCGGCGCGTTCCGCCGCATCAGGCGGTCGGGGCACGCCGCAGATGCAGCAGGGCCTCGACGTGGGCGGTCTGGGGGAACATGTCGAACAGGCGCAGCCGCTCCGGACGGTACCCGGCGTGCACCAGGGCGGCGGCATCGCGGGCCAGGGTGGCGGGGTCGCAGCTGAGGCAGAGCACGTCGCGGGGCCGGAGGCCGGCCAGGGCCTTGCGGGTCTCCTCGCCCAGGCCCCTGCGGGGCGGATCCGCCAGGCAGCAGGCCTCGGCCCAGCCCGGTTCGCGGACGACGGCGGGATCGCTCAGGAACCGGCCGCTGCGGCCCTGCCGGACCTCGATCCTGTCCCGCGCCGCACGGTCGCGGGCAACGTTGTTCAGGGCGTCCCGCACGGCATTCTCGTCGGCATCCACGGCCAGGACGCGACCGAAGCGATCGGCCAGGGCCAGGCTGAACACCCCCACGCCGCAGTAGAGATCCACCAGCAGGCCGCCCGGCGGGCGCGCCGCCTCCAGCCAGCTGCGGACCGTGCGGACGATGGCCTCGGTCACGGCCAGGTTGGTCTGGAAGAAGCTGTGAGGTCCCACGCGGTACTTCTTGCCCGCCACCGGGACGACCAGGTAGTCCCGGCCCCAGAGGGGCAGGTTGTTGAAGAGCACGCCGCTGCAGCCGGGGAAGGGAGGCTCGTTCTCGGCGTGGTCCCCCAGCACCTGCTTGAGCAGGCGCAGGCGGCCGGGGTGGCCGTACAGCAGCACGAGCCAGTGCCCCTGGCCGTCGGTGCGGACCACGAGCTGCTCCTGCGGCGGCAGGGT
Organism: uncultured Fibrobacteraceae bacterium; assembly: GCA_964524645.1. Lineage (GTDB taxonomy): Bacteria > Krumholzibacteriota > Krumholzibacteriia > LZORAL124-64-63 > LZORAL124-64-63 > CAZGEC01. The sequence continues at coordinate 178,195 of CAZGEC010000005.1, forward strand.
GCGGATCCAGGGCAGGATGGTCGTGTTGAAGGCGTCCGGCATCTGCGGGCAGGTCTCGATGGGTATCACCTCGTGGCTGCCCCGGCGCATCAGCCCGTAGGGACCCGTCGGCGCGGCGATCAGGCGGATCTTGTTGCGATAGCCGAAGGGCGGGCTCACGGCCTCGGGTCCTTCGAGGATCCCTTGCACATCCAGGCCGCCCAGGCGGCGGAAGCAGTCGGCCACTACGGCGGCCTTGGCCTGCCGCTGCGTGACGTCCAGCAGATGCTGCCAGTCGCAGCCGCCGCAGCTGCCGAAATGCGGGCAGAGGGGCTGGCGCCGCTCCGGCCCGCGCGCGAGCAGCTCGACCAGCTCGGCCTCCACGAAGCCCCGCTTCCGCTGCAGCACGCGGGCGCGCACGCGGTCCCCCGGGGCGGTCAGGGGTACGAAGGCGGCCATGCCCTCGTAGCGCCCCAGCCCGGCGCCGCCGGTGACCAGCTTCTCGATCTCGGTCTCGAAGATGTCGTCTTTCTGCTCGCTCATGGCGGCGCAACCATAACCCGGTGCCGCCGCGAAAGCCAGGCTTCTCGCCTCCCGGCTCCCCGCCGGCCGCCGGTCCTCCGCTGCTGATACCCCGAGGCCGGCGAATTGCTCCCTGCCGGCGGGGCGGCACGCATGCGACGGGGACGGTCGAGACGGCGCGGGACAAAACGTGGGGCCGGGTGTTTACTTCATCCGTCTGCGGAGCCGGGGCGCCGAGCTGACCGGGCGCTGCGTGCTCGTCAAGAGAACCGCGTCGCCGACGCCCGCGCCAGGAGCGAGGGATGCCGACTCGACGGCCCACCCGACGCCACCGTGCAACCGTGCCTGTCCGCACCGCCCGCAGCCTCCCGGCGGCGCTGGGGCTCAGCAGCGGCTTGCTGGGCGTCCTGAGCATCCTGTCGTTCGCCGGCTGCGCCGCCCCCAAACGGGTCCTGACCCGGCCGCCAGCCGCAGCCCCCCTCCCCTCCCGGCAGACGCCGCCACCGATGCAGGAGCCCGACCTGCCGCGGAACGGTGCCGAGCCCGTGCCAGCATCCGACACCCAGCCACCGTCGTCGCCGGATGTTCAGGACAAACCCCCGCTGGATGCCCGGGATTCCCCATCTTTGCCCGATTCCCTGCACGCCTCGTTGCCGGGCTCCCAGCTGACACCATGGCCGACTCCGCCCGAGCTCGCGCCGTCGCCTCGGCCGCGGGCCGGTCTGGCGGCCCCGCGGGACGTGGCCGGTGCCCCGGAGCTGCGGGAGGTCTACGAGGACATCGGCGCCACCCTGGCCGCGGTCAGCCTCGCCCAGCAGCTGATCGGCAAGCCCTACCGGTACGGCGGCCGGACCCCCACCGGCGGCTTCGACTGCAGCGGCCTGGTCCAGTACGTCTACGGGCAGCAGGGCCTGGAGCTGCCGCGCACGGCCCGGCGCCAGGCCCGGGCCGGACAGCACGTGGAGCGGGAGGAGCTGGAGCCGGGCGACTTGGTCTTCTTCCGCATCGGCGGGGAACGGATCAACCACGTGGGCATCTACGCGGGCGACGACGAGTTCATCCACGCTCCGCGCTCCGGCAGGGCCGTCTGTCGCGAGAGCCTGCACAATCCCTGGTGGCAGCGTCGCTACGCCGGGGCCCGCCGCGTGCACTGAGGCAAGGTGGGCCGTCCACCGTTGGCAGCGCTCCCGGATTCTGGTTATGTCGTGAGGCGGTCGGTCGGGACCATTTGCTCGGCGATCGCGGGAAGGGCACCGGACAGCCTGGGCGCGGAGAGGGCTGCGCAGGACACTCCCCGGGAGGGGGTGACATGGACACGGCCCATCGCAAGAGCCCGCTCGAGCGATTCCTGACCATCTTCACCGAGGTCCGCAGAGGTGAGGCTCCCACCGCTCTCCTGCTGACCCTGAACGTCTTCCTGCTGCTGAGTGCCTATTACATCATCAAGCCGGTGCGCGAGGCCCTGATCATCGCGGGCGAGGGAGCCGAGGTGAAGAGCTACGCTGCGGCCGGCATGGCGCTGCTGCTCCTGTTGATCGTGCCGGGCTACGCCAAGCTGGCCAGCCGTTTGCCCCGCCGTCCGCTGATCAACACGGTGACCTTCATCTTCATGGGCTGCCTGGTGGTTTTCTACGTCTGGGCGCGCGCCGCCCCCGCGCGGATCCTGATTACCCTGCCCCTCGGCTTCGTGAAGGTCCCCTTGAGCCTGGGCCTGGTCTTCTTCCTCTGGGTGGGCATCTTCAACATCATGGTGGTCGCTCAGTTCTGGTCCTTCGCCAACGACATCTACACCGAGGAGGAGGGCAAGCGGCTGTTCGTCATCGTCGCCTTCGGGGCCTCCGCCGGTGCCGTGCTGGGCAGTAAGATCGCGGGCTTGCTCATCGCACCGCTGGGCATTCCCCAGCTGCTGCTGGTCTCGGCCGCGGTCCTGGGGCTGGCCCTGGTGCTGACTAACCTGGTGGACCGGCGCGAGCGGGCCCGAACAGCCCTTCGCGTCGTCACGCCGGAGGCGACGCCTGCGAAACCCAACAAGGACATCGATGCTCCCGTCGGCCGGAGCGGGGCCTTCGCGCTGCTCTACCGCAATCGCTACCTCCTGCTCATCGCCTTCATGATCCTCTTCCTCAACTGGGTCAACACCACCGGGGAGTACATCCTGGGACGAACCGTGCAGAACGCCGCTACGGAGGCCGTGCAGAACGGAACGGCGGGCGGGTTGACCGAGGAGGAGTTCATCGGCGAGTT
>CAZGEC010000005.1:181039-204968 GCA_964524645.1 uncultured Fibrobacteraceae bacterium
CCGTGCAGAACGGAACGGCGGGCGGGTTGACCGAGGAGGAGTTCATCGGCGAGTTCTACTCGAACTTCTTCTCCGTGGTGAACGTGATCGGTCTGCTGCTGCAGCTGTTCGTGGTCTCGCGCATCCTCAAGTACCTGGGCGTGAAGTTCGCCATCCTGATCCTGCCGGTGATCGCTCTGAGCGGCTATACCCTGCTGGCCTTCGCTCCCGTCCTGGCGTTCGTGCGATGGGCCAAGACGGCCGAGAACGCCACCGACTACTCCCTGCAGAACACGCTGCGGGGCGTGCTCTTCCTGCCCACCAACCGCGAGGAGAAGTACAAGGCCAAGCAGGCCATCGACACCTTCTGCGTGCGCATGGGCGACGTTCTCTCCGGCGTGCTGGTCTACGTGGGAACGGTGCAGCTCAGCCTGCCGGTGCAGGGATTCGCCACGGTGAACCTGGCCCTGGTCGCGGTCTGGCTGGGGCTGTCCCTGGTCATCGGGCGGCGATATCGCCGGCTGGCGACGCCCGGCGCAGAGGCCACCCGGCAGGCTGCCTGAGCGGGGGAGTCCGGGCAGAGAGAAGCCTGGACCTACGTCGGTGGGCGAGTTGCATAGTCCAGATGAGGCGACGCAGATCCAGGCTCCTACTAATAAATCACATCTTCATATGCGATGTCAAGCCAAGGTTGGGGCGGGGACGGGGGTCGGGAAGCAGGCCCGGGCGACGACTCTGGCGGGCAAAAAGGAGCCCGGGCTCGTTGGTGGGGTGAGCAGCACATCCTAGGTATGACAGTGATGTGGCATCCAACCGAGCCCAGGCGATGATGGCAGACTACCTTTCCCGCATATAGGTACGGAATCGCCGGGGACGGGTCAAGAGGCCGGGAGACCGCCGCGTCCGGGCCGAGCCTTCAGCGAGAACGGACGTCCCCGGCGGGCGGTTCGATCACGCGCCGCTCCGCCGCGTCCACGGCCTCCCGGACGGCGGTCTCCAGATCCATCGCCTGCGAGAGCTGCAGCAGATCCTCGGCTCGTGCGTTCAGGACCGGACGCGGCGAGCGGATGGAGCAGCAGTCGCGGTACGGCCTGATGGAGACCTCGTAGGTGCCGATGCTCCTGGCCAGCTCCGTGATCTGGTACTTGTCCAGACCGATGAGCGGGCGGAAGATCGGCAGCTGCACGTCGGAGCTGATGGCGGCGAGGTTGGGCAGGGTCTGACTGGCCACCTGGCCCAGGCTGTCGCCGGTCACCAGGGCGAGCGAATCCGTGCGGCGGGCGATGGCGGCCGAGGCCTTCACCATGAAGCGGCGGAACATGACCATGTCGTAGCGGCTCTCGATCTGGCCGATGGCGCGCAGCTCGTAGGCGTAGACCGGAACCAGATGGAGGTTGAGAGAGGCGGGGGCGTATCCGGCGAGGATGGAGGCCAGCTCCACGATCTTGCCGGCGTCGGCCTCGGCCGCCGACCGGCCGGAGAAGAAGTGCACAAGGTCGGGCCGACAGCCCCGCTTCATGAGCAGCCAGGCCGCGACGGGCGAGTCGATACCGCCGGAGAGCAGCCCCGTCACCCTGCCCCCCGTGCCGGCGGGCAGCCCACCGGGTCCGGGGAGGCGGCGCGTGAAAACCAGCGCCCGCTCCCTCATGATCAGCACGTGCACCGTGAAGTCCGGCTGTCGCATACGAACCGGCAGGCGGACCGCCTCCTGCACGGCCGTCCCCACGATGCGGTTGATCTCCGGGGAGGGGAGCGGAAAGCTCCGATCCGAGCGCCGCGTGTCGATCTTGAAGTGACGTGCGTCACCGATATCGGCCCGGGCCAGGTCGGTCGCCACCTCGCAGAGGGCCGCCAGGTCCGCGCCCGGCTCGGTACGCGGCACCGATACGGTGGGCGAGAGCCACTGGATGCCGAACACCCTGCTCAGCTTGGCGGCCGCCGCCCCGGTGCGCTCCGGATCGGCCAGGTGCACGAGCAGCCGGCTCTCGACGTGGTCGATGCCGGTCACCGGTTCCCCGGCCAGCGCCGCCTCGATGTTGCGCACCAGGCGGCGCAGGAACCGGGGCCGATTACGCCCCTTGAGCGCGATCTCGGCGTAGTGGGCGGCGATGACGGACGGCGCTTGGATCAAGGCGATTTCCTCGGGTTCGCTGGCGGCTCCGTCGCGTTGGCGCCGGCCCGTGACCGGCCGGAGCGCGACGCCCTTACGCTAGGCCTTTCCGTCTCGCTGTCAACCCGCATGGATCAGCGGTCGAGGGTGATCTTGCCCGACAGGCGGTGAGATGCGCCGGCATCGCCCGGACCCGTCCCGCCGGCCTCCCGGCAGTGGATCACGAAGAGATAGACTCCGGAGGCGCAATCGCGGCCCTGGTCGTCGGATCCCTCCCAGGTGAAGGACCGGAGCCCGGCGGATCGCAGCGGCCAGCTGCGCCGGGCGACGCGGCGCCCCTGGAGGTCGTAGATCGAAAGCTCGTCGCGGGTGGCCAGGTTCGCCTCCCAGGCGATGCGACAGCGGGGGTTGAAGGGGTTGGGCGCCGCCGCCAGCAAGTGCACGGAGCGGGCGGGGAACTCGCCCGTGCCGACCAGGATAGTCTCGTCGCTCTCCAGGAGCCACTCGTCGGGATCCACCACCACGGCGCTGACCGGGGCGTCCAGCACGAAGCGGTAGGTCTGCCGGGGCCGGTCGTTGAAGACCGTCACCAGGGTGTCTCGCCCGCCGAAGTGCAGCCTCAGATCCACGGGCATACGGAAGGGCACGGCGCCGTAGACCGGATCCGGCTCCTGGGTCTGCTGGATGATGATGTCCGTGGGCCCGGGGCCTTCCGCCACGGTGTTGCGGACCGTGACGTGGTAGACGGGGTAGCTCTCCCAGTAGAGCCACTGATCGAAGAACCAGTTCAGGTCCTTGCCCACCACCGCCTCGCAGTGCTCCACGAAGTCTTCGCTGGTGGCGGTGGCGTACCGCAGGTCCGGATCGTCCAGGTAGTTGTGCAGGCAGGTGAAGAACGTGGCGTCCCCCAGCAAGTGCCGCAGCATGTGCAGGAGCCAGGCCCCCTTGAAGTAGACCATGTTGTTGAAGTAGTAATTCGGGTTGGGATTGCCGGGATAGCGCACGAGCGGATCGTTCCAGTTCTCGAAGTGGCTGCGCCGGTCCATGAAGTGACGCATCTCCCCCACCCCGTAGCGGGCCTCGGCCCAGAGGGCCTCCGCATACGTGGCGAAACCCTCGTTCAACCAGCAGTGCGTCCAGTCGGCGGGGGTGATCAGGTTGCCGAACCACTGGTGAGCCAGCTCGTGCAGGATGATGGACTCGAAGAAGCCGTCGCCGGTGACCATGACCGAACCCCAGCTCGTGGCGGTGGGGTGCTCCATGGCGCCGTCCAATTCGAAGAGGGCCATGCCGTACTTCTGGTCGGGGAAGGGATAGGGCCCGAAACGCTCCTCGCAGAAGGCCATCATCTCCGGCACGATCGCGAAATCGGCGGCCGCCGCCTCCGCGAGATAGGGGTAGACGTAGTAGCGCAGGGGAAGCGTGTTCCCCTGCGCATCCACGTACGTATCCTCTAGCACCTCGTAGTTGCTAGCCGCCACCGAGTAGTGATACGTCGAGAGCGGGACGCCTTCGAACCAGGACCATGACCGGTAGGAGTTATCCCTTCCCGCCAGCAAGCCCTGCAGGCGGGGGTCGTCGCGGGCTGGGAGCAGGCCGGTCCACTGCTTGGTCTGGTTCTCGGGCCGGCCGTTGGAAACCGCGATCATGTCCGCTGGTGCGTAGATGGTCGTGCTGAAGCTCTCCTTGTCCCGTGGATCATCCTTGCAAGGCCACCAGGAGGGTGCACTCCAGGGCTCGCTGAGACTGGCAGCCACCGGCTGGCCATCCGGGCGGTTCTGGAACTGGAAGCCGAAGAAGCCGTCGGGTTCCGGATGTCCCTGGAAGTAGATGTAGACCAGACCGATCTGGCCCGGCGGCATCGGGCTGGGCAGATCGATGATCAGGTGCTCATCGTCGCACGTGAAGGGAACGGCCCCGGGATAGGGAGGGGCCAGGACGTCGATCACCTCCAGGGCGGAGCGGAAATCCAGCACGAGCTGGGTGAGCGGCTCGTCCACGGCCTCCAGGACCACGGCGTTGCGGCCAAAGAGCATCTCGGCCTCGGGTATCAGGTAGAACCAGAGGTCGTAGTGCTGCACGTCGTAGGCATCCATTCGAGGATCCAGCGCAGGCTGCCGGACAGGCTCGAGTCGACGCGTGGCTGCGCGCGCCCGGGCCTCGTACCAGGCGGCATCGGGCCAGGATGCGGGCGATTCCGCAGCGCTGACCGGAGCGGCGTGAGCGCCGGCGGCGAGCACGAGGCCCAGGAGGATCCCGCTCAGCAACATACCGCCGGACCGCGAGTTTCCCGCCTGCCGGATACGGTTGGCACCCCAAACGGACATTGCATTACCCCGGAGCCCTATTATGCTGCGGCCAGTTCCGTGTCCCGTCTTGCGGGGGAACCTGTATACTAGCAGATATCGCTTGCCGGGTGTAGCCCCCGGGCGATGACTCCCATGGAATGGAAAGGCGAAAGAGGGGCGAATATGGAGGCCATGCCGGGAATCAGGTTGGACGTCGCGGGATCGCAGCGGTTCTTGCCGGCCGCGGAAGTGGATGCCCTGGGGCCTGCGGTGACCGCGGCCGCCGCGGACCTGGAGGCCCGCCGGGGGCCGGGGGCGGAGTTTCTGGGCTGGCTCGACCTGCCGGTGCAGGTGACGGAGCAGGAGCTGGCGGCGCTGGAGACGTCCGCGCAGAGGGCGCGGGAGAACTGCGAGGTCTACATCGTCGTGGGCATCGGAGGCTCCTACCTGGGAGCCCGAGCCGTGCTCGAGGCCGTGGTCCCGGGACAGGGGCCCGAGGTGCTGTTCGCCGGTACGGGGCTCTGCTCGGAGGCCCTGGACGGCCTGCTGCTGAGGATCAAGGACCGGGCCGCCCGGCTCTGTGTCATCTCCAAGTCGGGCACGACCCTGGAGCCCGCACTCGCCTTCCGCTTCCTGCGTGCCCACTTGCAGGATCATTACGGGCCCGACGAGGCCGCGCGGCGCATCACCGTCGTCACCGACGCCCGGAAGGGGGCGCTGCGCGCCATGGCCGGGACCGAGGGCTTCGAGGCCTTCGTCATCCCCGACGACGTGGGAGGCCGCTTCTCCGTGCTGACGCCGGTGGGTCTGCTGCCGCTGGCCGTGGCGGGCGCAGACATCCGCGCCCTGCTGGCCGGCGCCGCCGAGATGCGCGAGGCCTGCCGGCGTGATGATCTGCGCGCCAATCCCGCCCACCTGTACGCGGCCGTCCGTCACGGGCTCTACGCGAAGGGATACCGGACCGAGGTGCTCAGCACCTTCCACAGCAGGCTGACCTGGTTCCAGGAATGGTGGAAGCAGCTGTTCGGCGAGAGCGAGGGAAAGGAAGGGCGGGGCATCTTTCCCGCCTCCGCGCTCTTCACGACCGACCTGCACAGCCTGGGCCAGTATCTGCAGGATGGCCGCCGCGAGCTGCTCGAGACCTTTCTCTGCGTGCGGGAGGGCGTGCCCGGACTGACCGTGCCCGCCGATCCGCCGTCCGCCCACGCCACGCGGCGGGATCGCGCCGCGGGCAGGAAGCCGGTTGCGTCCCGGCCGGCGGGCGATGGTCTGGATGACCTGGTTGGTCGCTCGCTCGACGACATCAACTGGAAGGCTTACGAGGGAACCAGGACCGCCCACGAGGCGGGTGGCGTGCCCTGGCAGGCGCTGGAGATCGAGCGGCTGGACGCCCGCACCATGGGCGGCCTGATCTATCTGTTCGAGAAGGCGGTGGCCGTCAGCGGACGCCTGCTGGGCGTCAACCCCTTCGATCAGCCGGGGGTGGAGGCCTACAAGAAGGAAATGTATCGTCTGCTGGGCCGGCCTTGAGCCGCCGCTCCGGTGGCCGGAGGAGGAGGCGATGGCCGGCCGCGCCGAGTACACCGAACTGCTGAGCCGCGAGGACTGGGATGGTCTGGTCCGCGCCGCGCGGGAGCGCACCGGTGCAGTGCTGCGCTTCCTCACCGGTCGCCTCTACAGCACCGACGAGGCGGAGAAGATGCGGGCCGTGCGGGGCTTCGGGGCCGTGGTGGGCGACCGCGAGACGGTGGACCACCGGCAGGCAGAGGACCTGCTGCGCCGCTTCTTCTGGGCCCTGAACGACGAGTCTGGCGCCGTGCCTTACGGTGTGCCCGAGGCCATCGGCGAGATCCTCGCCCGCCGCCGGGAGTTCCTGGCCGGCTTCCTGCCGGTCCTCTGCGCCATGGTCACCCACGAGGAGATGATCCAGACCGGCCCCATCGAGCGGGGCGTTCTCTGGGCGCTCGGCCGGATCGGGCCGCCGGTGCAGGCCTGCTCCCTGCGCGCGGTCAAGGGCATCGCCCACGTCTCGGCCTTCCATCCCGAGGAGGCCACCCGCGAGATGGCCGCCTGGGCCCTGCACCGCATCCGCGACGGAGGCTGAGACCGGCACGTTGATCGACCACCCGCCAGGAGCTTGAAACCACCTTTCCCCACGCGACGTAGTGATGCCATGTCCTCCGCCTCCACGATCGGAAGGAGCCCGGCCATGAGAAGGCTGAAGCTTGCCGTCGCGATCGCCGTTGTCTGCTCGGCGGTGGGCGCTTCCGCCGCCGATCTGTGCCTCGAGAGTCGCCATCAGATTGAGCTGCGACTGGGAATGTGGAACGAGGTGACCGATATCCGAACCGAGATCGATGCCGGGGGGGTCGGCAGCTCGGTCGAGAGCAGCGGCTTCCTCGGGGGATTGGCCTACGGTCACTGGCTCGGCGAATCCCTGGCCTTGCACGGAAGCGTCGCGGACCGAGGCGGTGTTCGGTGGACAGGTGGAAGCCGGGATCGACTTCCTGTTGGGCCGGCGCGTGATGACCGGCCTTCGCTTCGCGTACGACCTGATGAGCGATTTCCAGCAGCCGATCGGCGGCTGCCGGAACTACAGCGGTCCCGAGTTCACCATCGGCCTTGGCTTCCTGATCGGCGGCGGGCCGTGATCAATCCGCCAGTATGGCAAGGAAGCTACCTCACCAGCATCAGCTTGCCCACCTGCGACTGCCCGTCCGCGACCACGCGGTAGAAGTAGGTGCCGCTGGCCAGCGGCCGCCCCGCGCGGTCCGTGCCGTCCCACATGAACTCCTGGTTGCCCGCGTCGAGGCCGCCCACGTGCAGCTTGCGGACGAGACGGCCGGCGAGGTCGACCACCGTGACCGATACATGCGCTCGGTGTTCCAACGCAAAGGCGATCTTCACCCGCGGATTGAACGGGTTCGGGAAGGCCCGCGCCCCGGTCACGAGGGCGGGAGGTCCGTCACCCTGCGGGGCCGCGGCGATCCCGGTGATGAAGAAGGCGAAATCCACCAGTCCCAGGGCCGGGTCGTCGACCTGGTGGTAGATGGCGTCTTCCACCTCGGCGGCGGTGGAGACACCCCAGTAGTTCCCCTGCGCCATCTGCGGCAGCGGCGTGTTGTTGTAGAAGCCGTAGATCTCGCTGCCGAGTCCGTTCCCGAAGATGGAGTTGTGGCCGTCGTCGCCGGGGAAGGCGTTCTCCAGGTTGCCGAGGTTGGGCTGGCCGCCGTTGATCGCCGCGACGCCGTACCAGTGCCCGGTGATGAGGTTGTGCGTGAGGATGGGGGCGTTGCTGCCGTTGCAGGCGACGCCGAAGCCCCAGTTCACCTGATCGGGATGGATGGTGTTGTCATGCAGGCGGTTGCCGGTGATCGTGGGATTCGCCCCCGTGGAGTAGCAGAGGATGCCGTAGCCGCAACCCTCGATCCGGTTGTCCTCGATCAGCGCGCCGCTCGCTCCCCAAACCGAGATGCCGCCGCTCATGTGGTGGCCGCTGCCGAGGATCGTGCAACCGCGGATCGTCGGCGAGTTGACGCCCTGCAGGCCGATGTTGAAGTACGGGTAAGGCGATGTGTTCTGGATGTTGTTGTTCTCCAGCCAGCAATCCTCGAACACGGGCGACGAGCTGAGCGTCATCGTGACGGTCCGCTGCTGGTTGTCCCGCAGCGTGCAGCGGCGCACCGTGCCGCCGGCCGACGTGAAATCCAGGGCCCGGTTCAGGCAGGCGTGCAGCGTGCAGTCCTCGACGAAGGGGCTGGCGCCGGAGACGTCGACCGCGATATCGGCGTACGCGATGTCGCAGAAGGCCAGATGCAGCTCGGAGCCGGCGATCGTGTCCTCGTAGTCGATACCGCGCCAGGCGCCGGGCGTTGCGACTTGCGACGTGAACGAGATGGGCGAGCTTTCGGTCCCGATGGCCACAAAGGAGCCGTTGACCGTCAGGCCGATCACGCCGCCGGTGTCCAGGAAGGTGAGCGTCGCACCGGCGTTCGCGGTGAGGTGATCGCCCACCGTGATCACGACGGAGTCGTGGAATTCGTAGCTGCTGCCGCCGCCGGTGACGACGCCGGCCGAGTTGGCGACCAGGTCGTCGAGCGTCCAGTCCACGCCCAATCCGGGGGTCACGTAGGCGGCCTGCGCACCGGTGGCCGCCAGGACGAGGCCGAGCACGAGAGCGAGATGTCGAACACGTCCCATGGAAGCACCTCCACGGTCAGGGAAGCAGGGGACAGGGGTGGCACGACTATATACCACTTTCAGACCGCGAGCGCGGATTTATCAGCCGGAAGGCACCGGGAGCCGCGATCGGGTGTGAGATTCCGCCGGCCCGGCAAATACAGGGAGGTGAATGCACGTTCTCACCGGTCATCGAGGAGGCAATGTCATGAGAACCCCGGCCCATCCCTCCGGCACCCGCGGCCTGCCGCCCCGCTCCAGCAGCGGAGCCTCGCGGCCACAGGGGAAGCAGAATGAACCACTTGCAGCCATTATCCTGATCCTCGCGCTGGCGCTCGGGCTCGCGGCGACCGCCGCCCACGCCAACGTCATCGTCCCCAACACCCCGCCGCCGCCCCCGGGCACCTTCGAGAACTCGCCGTGCATCACCTTGCTCGAGCCCCCGCCGCCCGGGCCGGCGTACCTGGTCTCCGGGTACATGCAGTACCCGAACCCCGCCTGGCCCAACGTGGTCTCGACGAGCTACAGCCCCGACGGCGGCGTGACCTGGCTGCCCAGCGCGACGCCGCCCCTGCTGCCGCCCTTCGGCGGGTGCGACGATCCGGCGATCGGCTCGTCGACGGGGATGGTCTACCTGGCCACGGCCTTCGCCGACGCCCCCTTCGGGGCCCACACCCAGACGAGCATCCTGGTCGCGGTCTCCGCCGACGGCGGCGTGAACTTCGGCCCGGCCAATCCGGTGGGCATGATGCCGGCGCCGTTCTGGCAGACCGAGCCCAAGATCGACGCGGATCCCTACCAGGCCTCCAGTCCCTACTGGGGCTTCGTCTACACGACCTGGGAGCTGGACATGGGGTTCAACATGAACAGCGACATCATGATCGCTCGCTCGACCGACCAGGCGAACACCTGGCCCGTCCAGCAGCCCGTCAACGACAACGTGGGCACCGATCTCGGTCTGTGGCCGGATCTGGACATCGGCAGCGACGGGAGCGTGGCCGTGGGCTGGCTCGACACGCCGGTCCAGGCGCAGCACCAGGGCGATCTCTACTTCGACCGCTCCACCGACGGCGCCGCAACCTTCGGGGCGGACGTGCCGGTGACGTCCTTCTGGTGCGTTCCGCAGATGCTCCGGGACGCCGCCTTCGCCAACACGCACAACGCCTTCAGCTACTGCTCGGTGGCGGTGGATCCATCCAATCCGCTGCGGATCGGCATGGCCTACGCCGCCGATCCGGACAACGGGCCCTGCTTCGAGAACAAGGTCGACCAGGATCCGCTCGACACCGGCCGGGCGTGGCTCCTGAATCCCTTCTCGGGGGCGACGAACCTCGCCACCGGCAGCACGCGCGTGCACGCCTGCTGGATCGACGACCGTACCGGCCAGGTCGAGGTCATGTACAACGGCGCCAGCACCCTGAGCTTCCCCGTCACCTACGCTAGCCCGGACGTCCTGATCAGCACCCAGACGATGCTTCCGCGGGGCATCCCCAACAACGCCAACATCGACGCCATGGGCACCAGCGTCCACATCACCTGGGACGAGATGTCCGGAACCGACATCAACCACTTCATCTTCTTCAACAGCTCCCCCGACGAGGGGGCCACCTGGAAGCCGGCGGCCATCAACCTGGACTTCGCCGGCCGTCCCGCGCACACGCCGATCGTGGCGAGCAACACCATGAACAACGTCTGCGTGGCCTGGCTGCAAGTGCAGCTCGACGGCACTCAGGACCTCTACGTCAATTACTCGCTGGACGGCGGCAACACCTTCCAGCCCGCCGAGATCCGCGTGCCGACGACGCAGCCCGTGCTCGCACACGACATCGCGGCGACCTACGACTACAGCGGGGGCGGGACCCACGTCGTCTACCTGACCTGGTCCCAGATGGACGCCTCCGGCGTGGGCAGCGAGATCTGGTTCAGCTACTCCTACACCGGCGGCGCCACCTGGTCGGCACCGGTGCGGCTGGACGCCTCGCCCCTGTCGACAAACTCCTTCGCGCCCAAGATCTGCTGCAGCGGGGGTTACGTCTACGTGACCTGGGTGGACGACCGCAACCTCGGCCAGTACGACATCTACTGCGCCACCAACACCAACTTCGGCATGATGGGCTGGAATCCCGAGGTGCGGGTCGACGTCGGCACCGGCCCGGGCATGAGCCGCGACTACTTCTCGCAGATCGCCTGCAACGGCCAGGACGTCTACATCGTCTACGAAAGCGATCGCCTGGCGAACCCCGCGACCGAGGACATCTTCATCGCGGTGTCCCGCACCTTCGGGATGACCTGGACCGAGACGCGGCTGGATACGGGCGATCCCAACAGCACCAGCCACTCGGTCTACCCGCGCGTCGCCCTGGGCGGGACCGACGTCGCCACCTACGTCTACGTGGCCTGGCAGGATGACCGGAACGCCGTCGGCACCCGCTACGACGTCTACGGCAACATCTCGTACGACGGCGGCACGACCTGGATGGTGGCCGACTGCCGCATCGACACCGGGACCCAGCCGGGCCGGTACAACTCGGAGACGCCGCACGTCGCGGGCGGCCCGAGCGCGTTCTTCGTCTGGCGTGACACGCGCGGCAGCACCGGCCACGAGATCATGGGCAACGCCTTCCACTACGGTCCCGACGACGGCGACATCTTCTACACCGAGTCGCTCGATGGCGGCCAGACCTGGCTGCACCCGCCGCTGCGGGTCAACGACGACCCGGGCATCAGCGACCAGAGCCATCCCTGGCTGGACATCAAGCCCAACGGCACCGCGGACGTGATCTGGTACGACAAGCGGAACAGCCCCCTGGACCAGGATCTCGAGGTGATGTTCGCGGCGCTGCTGCCCGGGGCCCCGACGTTCGGGCCCAACCAGCCGGTCACGAACATGCCGTTCCTGCAGCCCGCGCCCGGCTGGTGGGTCGGCGACTATAACGGCCTGGTGGTGGACAACACCCACGCCCACGTGGTCTGGACGGACACCCGGCGCGGCGGCGTGTTCGGGGACATCTACTACAACAACGTCGAGAATCCCGTGCCGACGCCGACCGGTGCCTGCTGTCTGCCGGGCGGGACGTGCCAGGTCATGACGGCCCTGAGCTGCGGTGCGCAGGGAGGTAACTACAAGGGTGACGGCGTGTCCTGTACACCCAGTCCCTGCCGGCCGCCGACCCCGATCAATCCCGGGGGTACGCGCTATCAGCTCTCGTGCTATCCGAACCCGTTGAATCCGCTGACGACGATCAGCTACGACCTTGATCGCGGCGTGCCCGTGCGGCTCGCCATCTACGACGTGAAGGGCCGGCTCGTCAAAACACTGGTGGATCTGCCCTACCAGCCGTCCGGCCGGCAGGAGGTGCGCTGGGACGGGAAGGACGCCGCCGGCCGCCAGGTCAGCGCGGGCGTCTACTTCGCGCATCTCAGGGTCGGCCGCACGGTGGAGAACCACCGGCTCGTCCTGATCAAGTGATCGCGTGATTGCCCCGCCGGAGGGGTGAGGGGAGGGGGCCCGCTCGCGGGAGCGGCCCCCTTCTCGCGTGACCGGTGGTTCTTCGCGACGAGAAGAGACGGCAAGTGCGGGGACGACCGCGAATGGCCGTCCCCGTACGACCTCGGCAGATGTTCCGCGCCTCACTGGTCAGAGATGTCGATCCTGACGTCGATGCGGCGGTTCAGAGCTCGTCCGTCGGCCGTCTCGTTGTTGGCGATGGGCTTGGACTCGCCGAATCCGACCGCCTGGAACCGGTTGGCGTCTCCCCCCATGTTGGCGATCAGGTAGCTGCGGACCGCCTCGGCACGGCGCAGGCTGAGGGCCTGGTTGAAATCGTCGTCCCCCTGGGCATCGGTGTGCCCCTCGATGGTGACCGGAGCCGCCGGATAGCTGCGCAGAACCTGCTGCAGCTTGGTCAGCAGCTCGAAGTTCTGGGGCTGGATCTCCGAGGAGCCGACCGGGAAGGACAGACCGTACAGTCGGATGATCAGGTGCTCACCGTCGAGCAGGACCGTCGCCTCGTCCTTTGTGAACATGTTGCGGGCATCCTTCAGGGTGGCCTGGCGTTGCTGCTCCCGCTCGATGGCGGCGACGGACGTGCGCTCTCGCTGCTGCAGGACGGCGAGGGTTGCGTCCAGGGAATCGATGCGCGCGGCAGCCCGCTTCAGCCGACTGTCGCGGTCGTGGATGTCGGCCCGCATGTTTTCACGGTCGGTCTTCAGGCTCGACAGGGCGCTGAGGATGGACGCGTCGACGGGTCCGACACCCTGGCTGAAGTCCGGTTCGATGTTAAGCTCCTGGGCGACCTTCGCCAGGGCGTCCTCGTAGGAGAGCACCACCTCCTCGACCTCGCCCTTGTTCTTCTCCCCAACCTTGTCCACCAGTCCGGCCAGGTAGGTGGCGTGGCGGAAGGCGATGGTCGCTTGGCGGGCCTGGTCCTTGGCCTCGGCGCGCTGGTAACGGTCACCGAGCAGAGTCTTCTCGGCGCTGCCGAGCAGGTTCTCCCCCTCGCTGAAAGTCAACGGCGCCTTCTTGTCCGCCCCGGCAGCCCGGGCTTCGTCGCGGGAAGTGTGCGCGGCACCCAGCAAATCGGCCCGGATGGCCTCCAGCTCGGCGGTGCGGTAGAGCTGCTCGGCCTCGGCGGCCTTCTCGCGCGCCTTGTTCTGGTTGCCCTTCTCGACCTCACGGCCCGCGTCGTACATGGAGGAGTTCGCGCTTTCCCATTCCTTCATCGCGAACTTCGGAGCGTTGGCCTCCAGGGCATCGGCCCGGGCGATCAGGGAGTTCTTGAGCAGCAGCTTGCCTACGCTCTCCACCTTGGCCGCTTCGTCCAGCTTCAGCGTCGTCTCCTGCAGCTTCGCCCGGATCTCCTCGATCCTTCCGCCCCTGGCAAGCGTCTGCTTGGCCTCGGCGAGCTTGTCCTTGGCCTCGCCGAAGGCCTTCGGGGCGATCAGGGCCAGATCGGCGGCCTGGCTGTCCAGGAGCCGCGTCTCCACGGCGGCGATCTCGCTCTCGATCCCCGTCGCTTGCGCCACGGCCAAGGCCGGGATCAGCAGGGTGCCGAGAACCAGGGTAAAGGCGATCGCCGCAGCGAATCGTGACAGGTTTCGTTCGATCATGTCGGGGTCTCCTTTCACGTCGGAATCGACGGCCGGCATTGCCCAGTACAGGTTCGGGAATACCGGAATCTGCAGACGTCTTCCCTCTCCTCCGCTCCTTGCTGGTGGAGCAAGAGAGAACCAAAAAAGCCGCATAGTCGGCAAAGGGGTGTCAAGCTCGGATGGAAGGAACACGATCTGGCCGCTCAGCCAAGTTACCACGATTGTCCACGTGCGGCAACTCGGCTGCTTGGATGGGTCGGAAACCTGGTAACGGGAGCCGACTCCTGAGCCGCAAGCATGGGCTGGCCGTTGACCGAACCTTGCCGCGGAGAGGCGTTTTGTGCCTGTCGATCATGTCCGGCGCGCGCCGTTGGAAAGGCCCTTGAAGAAGTTCCGGGCGTTGATGCCCAGGGTCCTGGTGCGGTAGCCCCCCTCCTGCACCACCAGCGTGGGCAGGCGGAGGCTGCCCACCTCGAAGCCGTTCTGCTCGAAGTCCTTCGCCATCAGGTTCCAGGTCCCGGTGGGATCGCCGCGGGCCGTGTCCAGCCCCAGGGCCACGACGAGGAAGGATGGCCGGAAGCTCTGGATCGCCTTGAGTGCGCGCTCGAGCGCCTTGCGGTAGTGCGGGCCGTCCACCTCCTCGTGCAAGGGGAGGTTCAGGTTGTGGCCCTTGCCCGGGCCCTTCCCCACCTCCTCGGCGAAGCCGGAGAAGTAAGGGTAGGCGAAGCTGGGGTGGCCGTGGATGGAGACGGTGAACACGTCGGACCGCTCGTAGAAGATGCTCTGCTGGCCATTGCCGTGATGGTAGTCCAGGTCCAGGATCGCCACCTTGCCGTGGGCGCTCAGGAAGTTCGCGGCCACGGCGTTGTTGTTGAAGTAGCAGAATCCCCCGAACACCCGGCGCTCAGCATGGTGGCCGGGAGGACGCACCAGGGCGTAGGCCAGGCGGCTGCCCTCGAGCACCCGCTTCGCCGCGGTCAGGGTGCAGTCCACGGCCCGCTTGGCTGCAAAATAGGCGTTCCGATTGAGCGGCGTGAAGGTGTCGATGCAGTAGTATCCCGCGCGTACGGGCATCTCCTTGGGCGGGCGTGTGCTGTTGCGGATGGGGAACACGTACGGGTAGACCGATTTCCCTTCCGGCACCCGCAGGCACATGCGGCGGAGGTACTCCACGAAGTCCGCATCGTGCACCGCCTTGATCCACGTGAGCGGATACTCCTCGGGTTTGACGATCTCGAACAGGCTGGTCTTGCTGAGCTCGCGCATGATGCGCGAGATGCGCACCGGCGCCTCCACATAGCCCCGGTCGTGCACGTGATGGATCGCCTGCCGATCGTTCACCACGAGGGTGATGAGATCCGCTCTCACCACGGGCCCGACCTCGCGCACCGTGCCCGGCGTCTTGACGTACCGCGGCGGCCTGATCTGCACGGGATCGTCGCGCACGGAGCGGACCACCGCCTGCACGTACTCCGGAGGGCACAGGTGCCCATACTTGCGCTCCAGCACGGCCCGGATCACCTTGCGCGCATAGGCCCGGCGCAACGAGCGCGGCCCGTCCAGGCCGTCGAACACCAGGTGGGGCATGTCCTTGTCCCCGGGCTTCACGGGCATCTCGTACCCCGTGTTCACCAGCGGCCTGGCGCCGAAACGCTCGTAGAACCGCAGCCGGGCGCGGTTCTGCTTCAGGACCTCCGGGGTCCGGCCCTCGCCCGGCTCGTCGGGCAGACACTCGAAGAAGATCCCCTTCACGCCCAGCGACCTGGCCTCGTCCCGGACCGTCTGGTAGAGCGCCCCGCCCACCCCGTGAATCTTGATTTCCGGATCCGCGGCGATGAAGTCGAGGTAGAAGAAGGAGAGTTCGGGCTCGTACATCACCAGGGCGAAGCCGATGACCTTGCGCAGATGCTGTTCCGCGACGAAGAGGACGGAGCGGAAGCGCTGCTTGAAGGGATTGCGGAGCTTCTCGCCGAGGGACTCGATCTCCTGACGCTCCAGTCCGCTGAACTGGGCTTTCAGGATCCTCTTCACTTGCCGGAGGGTTTCCTTGTCGGCGGGCAGCAGGTCGTCGTAGACGCGTCTTATCCTGAACATGATGCTCCAGCGCCTTCCACAGTGCGCCGGGTCCGCTCAGCGATGAGCGGCCCCGGCTCCTCGATCGCGGTGCAGAGCGCTCGTCATCGCTGCGGCGCGAAGATCTC
Source organism: uncultured Fibrobacteraceae bacterium (assembly GCA_964524645.1). GTDB lineage: Bacteria > Krumholzibacteriota > Krumholzibacteriia > LZORAL124-64-63 > LZORAL124-64-63 > CAZGEC01. The sequence continues at coordinate 196,888 of CAZGEC010000005.1, forward strand.
CCCGAAGAAGTCCTGCATGGCTTGCCAGGAACGCCGGTCGGCGGCCTCGTTGTAAGCCGCGCCCCGGGAGGGATCGTCACCGGCTTCCCGCTGCGTGAAGGCGTGGACCGCACCGGAGTACAATATCAGCTGGTAGTCGACGCCGGCCGCCTCCATTTCCTCCACGAAAGCGTGCACCGCCTCGGGCCCCACGTGGGGATCGACCGCGCCGTGACAGACGAGCAGCTTCGCCCGGATGTCGCCCCGGGACGCCGGCAGCGGGGTCTGCAGGCTGCCGTGGAAGCTCACGACGCCCGCCAGATCGGCCCCCGCGCGGGCCAGCTCGAGAGCGCCGCCGCCGCCGAAACAGTAACCTATCGCCGCCACGCGCGCACCGTCAACCAGGGGCTGGCGCCGGAGCTCGGCCAGACCGGCGGCCAGCCGGGCGCGGAAGAGATTACGGTCGCCGTAGTACTTGCCGGCTTCCCGTCGCGCCTCCTCGGCGTTCCGGGGGCGCACACCCCGGCCGTACACGTCGGCCGCCAGGGCCACGTATCCGAGGCCGGCCAGCATGTCGGCTCGCATGCGCTCGTTGTCGCTCAAGCCCATCCACTGATGCACAACCAGGACGCCGGGCCGCGGCTCCTGCACCGCGTCGTCCCAGGCCAGGTAGCCTTCCAGCACGACCCCGTCGTGCTCGTAGGTGACGGTCCTGTTCACGATCTTCGCCTCCGCGTCCGTTGCCCCCCCGGCGAGCATTCCCAGCAGCAGGTAAGTGGCGGCTCTCATCCCAACCTCCAGGGCATGTGAAACGGGCAGGCTCCCCGACCAGAATCTCGGCGCGTTCGGCTCCGTCGGCAACCTGGCCCGCAACGGCCGCGACAGACGCAGCCGGGCTGGCTCGCGGCAAGCGAGCGAAGGTCCGCACGGATCACACCAGTTTGGAGGAGGCCAGGACACAATCGGGGCGGTCGGTCCCATCGATGAACTGCCGGAGTAGCAGTTCGGCCAGCAGGATGTTTCCCAGCGTGGGCCAGACATTGCGACCCACACGCAGGTCGTTCATCAAGGAGATCAGGCCCTCCCGCCGCCACAGGCCCCTGTCGAGGGATTCCTCGGACAGCAGAATGCTGGAGAAATAGTCACGAACCGATTGCCATTTGCGGTACCACTGGCCGTAGGCTGGAAACGATTCCCGCTGGGGCAGGTTGATCCGACCCTGCGAGAGCCGGCACACGAGATACCTGATGCCCCGCTTGCGCTGCAGGATGACGCTTTTCCTGCGATAGGCGTGCGGGTCGTGGTTGGCGACCGACAGCAGGATCCCGTCCTTCACCCGCGGAGTCCGGCCGAAATCCGGGTGGTCGCGCAGACCCCAGGCGATCTGCGTCTGTCGCTCCCAGAGAGCACCGGGTTCGAGCGAGGCGCAAAAGTGGAAGAAGGTCGGATCCAGATAAGGTGTGATGATGTCCGTCCAGGGGAGAACCTGGCTGGACAGGCAGGAAATGGCGAATGTCAGTTTCAAGGCCATGCCGAAGTTGATGAGATCCGCGTACTTGCCGGAGAAGTCGATCCTCTCCAGGGTTGCGGCGAAGACCCTTTCGTCGATCCCGCCGAGGTGCTCCCGCAGGACCGGAGAGAGGGTCTTCTGCTGGCGGTCGTGGGGCCAGTAGATGCTGCCATGGACCAGATCCCGACACATCTTCCTGATTCGCTCTCCGTCATCCCGTCCGAGGTCCGGCACCTCGTGGTAGCCCCCGATGACGGCTTCGCCCGCCAGTCCGTGGAGCTGGGGCTCGGGCAGATAATGGGATCCGAACAGGCTGTCCATGTAGTGCATGTGCTGCGGGGGCGAACGACCCTCGGTCACCCACACCGCTTCGGAAAACCAGGAGGGGAAGCGCCGGCCGTCGACGACATGCTGGTGGAAGGGAATCCCGCTCCCTCGCGCCACGGTGGCCGCGATCCGGCAGTCCAGCGATCCCTTCTCGCCGGAGGACATGGCTCGTACCCGGTAACCCAGCTTCGAAGCCGCTAGGGCGGCCAAGCGGGAATCCAGGCCGCCGCTGAGGGAGGAGGAAAGCCCGGTTGTGCCCTGCCCGTAGCGGGTAATGCCCAGCTCGAAACGCCGCGTCAACTCCGAGAAAATCCCGTCGTCCACCGGGCGGTCTCGACTGAAGGAGAATTGGGGGAGCTTCAGCAGCTCCAGCTGGCCGTCCGCGAACACGAGGCGGTGGTTGGCCGGCAGCTTGAAAACGCCTTCGACGAAGGTCTCGGGGCCGATGAAGTGCCCGAAATGAAAGAGCTCGACGAAGGCTTCCAGGTTGGGCTTGTCCCTGCCGTCGGCCAGGAGCCACTTGATCTCGGAGGCGATCGCGATCCCGCCGGTCAGCAGGCGGTAGTACAGGGGCACGACGCCCAGGTGGCCGTTCTCCATGACGAGCCGGCGGGACGCGGCGTCGAAGTAAGCGAAGGCGAAGTTCCCCCTGGCGGTCGGGCCCTCCCCGAAACCGTGAGTCTGGATGTGCTGGCAGAACTCGGCCGGAGTGGCCATGCGGCTGTCCTCGTCGTTCAGCCAGCAGGTTCCCGTCACCAGCAGGATGTGCCGTCCGCAGGAGGACCTGTGGATCCCCCCGCTGTCGAAGAGGCCATGGTGCTTCACTGTTCCACGCAAAGGCGGGGCATCGACATGGATAATCTGGTCGGTGGGCAGACGGGTGATGCGATCCGGTGAAGGACTCGAGATGTCATTCCGGGATCCAGTGTCAAAGCGACCATTGGACATCCGAACGCAGATTCCACTCATCCAGCATCTCCGATCAAGGAGGCCACTCCGCAATGATCCGACAAATGCCGATAAAATAGATAGTATTTATCCAGATAGCCAGCAAGTTGCCCAAACTGCCATTTTGGAAGGGAATTCTGCTCGCGAAAGGGAATCGGTCTTCAACCGGACCCTGTGGACATGTGAAGTCTAAAGGATCCCGATCCAGAACCTCGAAGCGCCTGGATCCCGCATCGACGAAGGCATCCCGGCCTAGATATGCTCGAATCCCGGCCCCTCACGCGAGGTGATGGACAGGTCCACCTCGTCGGTGGCTGGACACCAGAGGGCCTCGAGATCCGCACGGTAGAGCGCCAGCGAGGCTTCCAGGAGGGGCGGCAGATCACCGCGAAAGGGGATGCTCTCGGGATTCTCGCGCAACCGCTGCAGCTCCCCGATCCACAGGGCGAGGTCGGGGTCCTGGGCGGCGGCCAGGGGATCCTCCACGTGGCGGGCGATCATGTTGCGGATCTCGCCGCGGACGCGGGTGGTGTAGACGCGCGGCACGTCGTGCTTCTCCTCCAGCACGAAAGGCCGCGGATCGTGACCGAGGTAGGCGTAGTAGATCAGTACGTGCAGGTAGGTCCATTCGGCCAGGCTCATCTCGCGCTCCAGCAGGAGCCGATTTCGTAGCAGGAGGTGCGCGTTGAGGTGGGCGGCGATGGTGATCATGCCGCCGACGGCGCGGCCCACGCCGTTCATGAGCTGGCGCCCGCTCGGCTTTTCGTTCTCGGGGAGTGCATCCAGCGCTTCCATGGCTCGGAACTTCGCCGCCGCCGCGGTGAAAGCCTCACAATGTGCGAACAGCTCGCGGCGCACGGCCAGGTAGCGCTCGAGCCGGTCGGGCGGAACGCGCCCATCGGGCCAGGGCGTGAAATCGGCGGCGGCCCCATAGGCGGTCTCCAGCTTTTCGCGGGCCTTGATAGTCTTGCCGCCCGAGATGCTCAGGATCCCGGCCATGATCACCAGGCCCAGGATCGTCAGCAGGATGAGACCGCCGCAGCCGAGGGCGCAGCCCTTGAGCCATGACCAGGACGAAGCCATGAAAACGAGTCCTTTCGTGGATCACACCCTGCGCCCTGTAGACGGATCCGCCGGTCCCCGGGTTGCGTGGACGGCGCAGCAAGGCTGCTGAGGCTAAACCTGCCACCGTCGCCCCGCCAGCGAAGTCGGAGCCTCATTCCTGGTCGAACCCAGATTTCCTAGGCGCGGGTGGACGAGAATGTGCTACAATCCCGCCAACCCTCGCCCATTCCCCCCAACGAGGAGGCTGCCATGTCACCCCGTGTCTTGGCTGCCATCGCCTGCTTTGCCCTGGTTCCGGCCGCGCTCGCCACCCCCTGCCAGGACTACCGCGACTACCTGCACTGGACCGGAGGGATCGCCACGGCCGGCGATGCCCAGGCGGTCGCCATCGCCGGCGATCTCGCCTTCGTGGCCGACGCCGTAGCGGGTTTCACGGTGCTGGACATCGCCGATCCCCAGGCGCCCGCTCTGCTCGCCACGCTGCCGCTGCCGGCCGCGGCGCTGAGCCTGGACGTCGCCGGTGATCTCGCGGTCGTCGCGGCGGGAGAAGCCGGTGTGTTCGTGATCGACGTCTCGACACCGGCCGCACCGGCCCTGCTGGGCGGTGTCGCCACGCCGCCCGAGGCGAGGGACGTCGTCATCGAAGGGATCCATGCCTACGTCGCCGCGGGGCTGGCCGGAATGGACGTCGTGTCGCTCGCCAGCCCGTCCGCCCCCGAGATCGTCGGCCAGACCGGCGTGGCGTGGGGCGAGGCCGGCGGGATCGCGGTGTGGGGCGATCGCGCCTACGTCGCCAACGGCGATTGGGGCGTCTTCGTGGTCGACATCTCCGATCCCACCACACCGCTGGTCGTCGACGACGTTCACCCGGGAGTGATCGCCGATGACGTCGCCGTCACCGAGACGGGGCTCTTCATCGCGGCGACCTATTACGCCGGACCGACGCCCATGGACCTCTATCCACATACAGCTCTGTTCGGGGTCGACCGCGCGAGCCTGACCGATCCCGTCCTCGGCAATGAGATCTATATTGGCCGGGAGTCCCCCGGCCGCCTCGCCGTGGTGGGTGACGTCGTGTACGGTACGAACGGGCCGGTGGGCCTGTTCTGCGTCGACGGGAGCGCTCCGACCGCGCCGGTGCTGCTGGGCAGCGCGGCCGTCCGGGGAACGGCGGCCGGAGTGGCCGTGGCCGGCGATGTCGCCTGGGTCGCGGCCGGTAACGTCGGCCTGCAGCGGGTCGACGTCTCGACGCCCGCCTCGCCACCTCTGTGGTCGTCGATCTACCCGAACGATGGCATGGGCGGCAACACGGGCGTCGACGCCGTTGTCTACCGGGATGGCCTGGCCTACATCGCCTACAGCGTGTATGGATTCACCTACTACGAGTATGGCCAGCTGGGCGTCATCGATCTGAGCGATCCTGCCGAACCGGTATCCCTGTTCGACGGTCTGTACTTCATCCCCAATGATGGCGGCGAGTTCATAGCCTTCGATATCGCCCTGAAGGACAACGCCCTCCTTCTCTCCATGGATAGTGGGTCCGGCTACGGCTCCAACCTGCGCGTGATCGACATCACCGATCCGACCGATCCGCAGGATCTCGGTCTCCAACCGGGCATCTTCAGCCGCGACGTGTTCGTCTTCGGCCGCTATGGCTACGCCATCGAGGCGGACGCTTACCTGAGGGTCCTGGACCTGCTGGATCCCGCGGCGCCCGTCCTGGTGGCGAGCCTCGACGTGGGCGGCGGCGTGGCCGTGGTCCAGTATCCGGGAGGTCTCTGCGTCATGCAGCCGGAAGGCCACCTGGTGATCCTGGACATCAGCGACCCGGCGGCGCCGGTGCCCGTCGCGACCGTCGCCATCCCCGGCGGCTCGCCGGTCGATGGTGTCCGGCTGGCGCTGGATCGCTTCGCCGTCGCCGATGCCAATCTCGGCCTCCTGATCTACGACGCGACCTCGCCGGCCTCACCGACGCTGCTCGGCTCGCTCGCCCTGCCGGGCGTTCCTCGCCGGCTCGGGGGGGCGAACATCGTCGCCGCGGTGGCCTGCGGCACGGGGGGCGTCCAGCTCGTCGATATCGGCGACGTCACGGATCCGGTCCCGGCCGGCAGCCTTCCCGGCTTCGCCTTCGACGTCAGCGATCCCTACTTCGCCTACCTGGTCGGCCTGGACCACGTGCTGGCCGTGGCGCCGACCGACTGCCTCAACCTCGCCGCCGTCGACGTGGCCGACCACGAGCCGCCGCGGCCGGCCCTGCGGTTGCGGGCGAGCCCCAACCCGTTCAATCCCCGCACCGCGGTGAGTTTCACGCTGGATCGGGCGCAGCGGGTCGAGCTTGCGATCTACGATCTCGCTGGTCGCAAGGTGGTCGACCTCGCCGCGTGCACGTTCGACGCCGGCGACCACACGATCACCTGGGACGGGCGCGATGGCAGCGGCCGCGATGTGCCCTCCGGCAGCTACTTGCTGCGGCTGGAAGCGGAGCAGGGACAGCAGTCGTACAAGGTAACCCTCATCCGCTGATGGGTCCCGGAACCGGACCGGACGCCCGCGAGCACGGGCTGCGTGCTCGCGGGCGTTTCTGCCTGACGATGTTATCTTGACGGGGCCCTTTCAGCGATCACCGCGGCGGGGAGGGGAGGCATGGGGCGTGCGGCGCGACCAGGGATCGGCACGGGGGCGCTGATCGGGCTGCTGCTGACCGCCTCGCTGACGGGGATCCTCTTCGCCGCCCGGCGGCTGCTGGGGCTGCCTTTCGTCCCCTTCGATCTCTTCGACTGGACCACCCGCCTGCTGCCGGGATCGGTCGTTACGGCCGGCATCGATCTCATGGTCAGGTTCATTCGCAGCCTGCACCTCGGCCGGACCTCCCCCGTCGCCAAGACCATGGAGCAGCTCATGGCCGTCGGCGGTTTCGTGATCGGCGGCTGCGTGCTCGGGGCGCTGTTCTTCTGGATCGTCGGCCGGCGGCCTCGGCTGCCGGCCCTGGTCGCCGGAACCGTGCTCGGCGGGGTGCTCGGTCTGGCTGCGGCGGCCATCGGCGCCGGCCTGGAGTGGACCGGCGGCGTGAGCCCCCTGCTCGGCATCCCCTGGGTGCTGGCCACCGCCCTGGGCTGGGGGGCGTTGCTGGGTTGGAGCCAGCGGCGGCTGAGCGGCGCTCGCGAAGCGGGGGCATCGCCATCGGGCGAGGAGGTGACCGTCGAGCGGATCGACCGCCGGCACTTCCTGGTGCGCGTGGGAACGACCGCCGCCGCGATCGCGGTCTCCGGCGCGATCGTGGGCTCGCTGCCGGCGCGGCGCCGGACTGCCTCCGCCAGTCCCTGGTCCAGCGACCACGCCCTACCGAACGCGGACGATCCGGTCGTGCCCGCCCCCGGTACGCGCCCGGAGCTCACCCCGGTGGCGGAACACTACCGGACCGACATCGACACCATGCCTCCCCACGTCGACGCCGCGAGCTGGCAGGTCAGGATCGAGGGCCTGGTCGCCAGTCCGCGCGAGCTGACGCTGCAGGAGATCCGCGACCGCTACCCGCCGCTGCACCAGTTCATCACGCTCGAGTGCATCTCCAACCCGATCGGCGGTGACCTGATCGGCACGACGCGCTGGACCGGGGCCAGCCTCCAGCAGGTCCTGCCCGACCTGGGACTGCGCCCCGAGGCGACGCACCTGCGGATCAGCTCGGTCGACGGCTACTTCGAGATCGTTTCCCTGGAGACGATCCGCAAGGATCCGCGAGTGATGCTGACCTATGCTTGGGACGGCCTGCCCCTGACCGCGGTCCACGGCTTCCCGCTGCGCATCTACATCCCGGACGTCTACGGCATGAAGCAGCCGAAGTGGATCCAGACCATCGAGGCGATCGACCGCTGGGAGGCCGGCTACTGGGTGGTGCGGGGCTGGGACCGAACGGCCAGGATGCGGACCACGTCGGTCATCGACACCGTGGACGCCGATCTGGTTAACCGAGAAGACGGCCGACTGCTGGTGCCGATCGGCGGGATCGCCTTCGCGGGAGACCGCGGCATCTCCAGGGTCCAGCTGCAGGTCGACGATGGCCCGTGGCAGGACACGCTGCTGCGCAAGCCGCTGTCCCAGACCACCTGGGTCATCTGGCGGCTGGACTGGCCGTTCGAGGCCGGCCGGCACGTCTTCACCGTCCGCTGCGGCGACGGCGACGGCGTCCCGCAGATCTCTACCCCTTCCCCACCGCATCCCTCTGGGGCCACGGGCCTGGACAGCGTGCAGAAGA
>CAZGEC010000006.1:0-170613 GCA_964524645.1 uncultured Fibrobacteraceae bacterium
CGCATGCCCCTGGGCCTGCAGCTTCAGGGCCAAACACATTCTCCGCGGCACAACTTTTTGCTTGAAGTGCGGACCCCGGAGAGTGTGTCCCCGGGCGCAACTTGTTCTTTGCAGAGGAGGGGGCGACGTCTATCGTATTGCCGTGCGGCGCCAGCCAGGGGTAAAACCGAGACGCGGCGCCGGAGGCAGCGGGAAGGGTGCGAGGATGGTCGAGAAGGACTGGCAAGTCGTCTCCGAAGTGCTCGCCGCGTCCGCGCTGCGGGCGGGAGCGGGGGAGAAGCCCTTCCGGCTCAACGAGGCCGAGGTCTACGCGCTGCTGGATGCCGTGGGGCTCGCGCGCAGTCCGGCCGAGTACCTGCCGGCGGAGGCCGCGGCCGAGGAGCGACGGCGCTGGGCGCAGCGCGCCGTGGCGGTGGCCGGGAGCCGGGGGCGTCTCGTCCTCAAGGTGGCCGGCAGGGACATCCTGCACAAGAGCGACCAGGGGGGCGTCAAGCCGCTGCGGCTGCCCGTGGAGGACGCCGTTCCCTGGATCCTGGACCAGGCCGACGAGATCCTCCGCGCTGCGGGCAAGCGGGAGCACGGAACGCGGTGCGAAGGGATCCTGGCCTGTGGATTCGTGCCGCACCAGGCCAACGTGCCCGGCCAGGAGCTGCTGCTCGGCCTGCGACTGGATCCGGCCTTCGGTCCGGTGGTGCTGCTGGGCGTGGGCGGGTTGCTCACCGAGTGGTACGGCCGCGGTACCGGCGGCCGCAGCACACTCATCTTCCCCGCCCGGGGTCTGACCGCCGCCGAGGTGACCCGGGCGATCCAGGCCCACCCGCTGCTCTCCGTGATCTGCAGCCCCTCGCGTCTCTATCCGGAGGCGCCGCTGCCGCCGCAGGAGCTGGCGATGGCGGTGCTGTCCCTGGCGGGTCTGGGGCAGGTCCATGCCCCGGACGGCTCCGCGGAATGGACGATCGAGGAGATCGAGATCAACCCCGCCGTGGCCGCCGGGGGCCGGCTGGTGGCGCTCGACGGGGTCGGGCTGGTCTCGCGGACCCGCTGGCCGGCGGCGGATCGCCCCCTGGCCAAGATCGTCCCGCTGCTCGCACCGCGCAGCGCCGCGGTGCTGGGAGTCAGCGCCAGGGGAGTCAATCCGGGTCGCATCATCCTGGACAACCTGCGGCGCGCCCGGGCGGTCGAGGCGGATCGGCTCTACGTGGTCCATCATCAGGAGCGGGAGATCGCCGGGGTGCCGTGCTTCCCGACGGTGGCGGACCTGCCGGAGAAGGTGGATCTGGCCGTGGTCGCCATCCCGGCCGAGAGTGCGCGGGAGGCCATCGCGGCCCTCGTGGACGGAGACCGCGCGGAGTCCATCATCCTCATCCCCGGAGGCTTCGCCGAGACGGGAGAGACCGGTCTGGCGGCCGCGATCGAGTCCAAGCTGCGCGAGGGACACGCCCGTCCCGGCGGCGGACCGATCATGGTGGGCGGCAACTGCCTGGGCATCGTCAGCAGGAATCGCTACAACACCTTCTTCCTGCCGCCCTACAAGCTGCCCTACCGGCCGGGACGGGGCGAGAACCTGGCCATGATCAGCCAGTCGGGGGCTTACCTGGTGACCTTCGCCAGCAACTACGACGGATTGATCTATCCCAAGGCCAGCATCAGCTTCGGCAACCAGATGGACCTGACGGTGTCGGATCTGCTCGCACATTTCCTCGAGGATGACGAGGTGGACGTCATCGCCTGCTACGTGGAGGGATTCCGCACCGGGGACGGTGCCCGCTTCCTGGAGTATGCGCGGCGGGCGCGGGCGGCCCGCAAGCGCGTCGTCGCCTGCAAGGCCGGCAAGACCGAGCTGGGCGCGAAGGCGGCCGCGAGCCACACCGCCTCCCTGGCCGGCGACTACGAGGTCGCGCGCGCCTGCCTGATGCACGCCGGGGTCACCGTGGCCGAATCCCTCGACGAGTTCGAGGATCTGATCAAGACCCACACCCTGCTGGCCCGGCGCCGCCCTGCGGGCCGGCGGGTCGGCATCCTCAGCAACGCCGGCTTCGAGTGCTCCACCGTCATGGACCGGCTCGCCGGCCTCGAGCTGGCGGTCTTCACGGACGAGACCCGGGCTGCCCTGCGCGAGGCTCTGCCGCCCTTTGCGCACCGCGACAACCCCATCGATACCACGCCCATCGCCGACACGGATGCCTTCGGTCGCGCCACGGCGGCCGTGCTGGCGTGCGAGACGGTGGACCTGGCCATCGTTTCCGCCGTGCCCGTGACCCCCTCGCTGAACAACCTGGAACCGGATCCCTGGGGCAGGCACGGCGAGAACATCTGGCTGGAGGATTCCCAGCCGCGCCAGCTCATCCGGCTGCTGAGCGCCAGCAACAAGCCGGCGGTCGTGGTCGTCGATTCCGGGCGTCTCTACGACCCCATGGCCTTCATGATCGAGCGGGCGGGGATTCCCGTATTCCGCAAGATCGATCGGGCGGCGCGCTCCCTGGCGGCCTTCTGCACAGCCTAAGGCGTTGCCAGGGATGCGCTTTGAAGATTAGGCTCTGGTCGGCCGCCGCGGAATTCCGTACATAGTTAGGAAGGACAACACACCTCGTGCCTGGCCGCCAGCGCACCGGGATCCGCCCGCAGCCGAGGAGATTTCGCTTGCCCCGTCTTCCACGCCCAGGACAGCTCCGCCCCGGCCTCCGGAAAATCACCTGCCACGCGCCCCTCTGGGGCCTGCTGATCGTCGTTCTGGCCGGGATGGCGCGACCGGCAGCGGCCGCGGACGCCCGGCAGTTCGCCGCGCCGGCCGCGGCGGCGGTGATCGCCAGCGCTCCTTCCCTCGCGGCCCGGCAGGGACAGGCACTGCTGGCGCGGCAGCCGCTCACCAGCGTCAAGGGGGCCGCGCCCGGTGCGGCGTCGATCCTGGAGGGGGTGATCGTGGTCCGCCTGGGTGTGCCGGCGCTCAAGGGCGAGACCGGCGTCGCGCCCGATCACGGGGAGGTGGCGGCGGCCGCCGGCGTGCTGGCCACGGCGGCCTGGCGCGACGGTCCTCCCGGTACTCCGCTCGCCGATGTGCGGCTGGTCTTCCTAGCGCCCGGGCGCGATGCGGTGGCGGAGGCGTCGCGCTGGTCCACCCTGCCGGATGTCGCGTGGGCGGAGCCTTACCGGGTCGCTCGCCTGTGCCGGGCGCCGGACGATCCCCTGCTCCCGCTGCAGGGACACCTGGGGATCGTGAACGCCTTCGCCGCCTGGGATCTAGTGCGGGGGGAGGAACGCCCGTGGCCGGTGGCGGTGGTCGACGGGGGGATGGACAGCGGACACGGCGACCTCGCGGCGAACGTGCTCGTCAACGCCGCGGATCCTCCCAACGGCCTGGATGACGACGGCAACGGCTACGTGGACGATTGCCGGGGCTGGAACTTCGCCACGGGTAACGACGATCCCGGTGCGCTGGGCAGCCAGCTGCCGCTGGCGGTGCGACACGGTACCCACGTGGCCGGCATCATCTCGGCCGTCACGGACAACGGCGCCGCGGTGGCGGGCATGACCTGGAACGATCCGGTGCTCTGCATCGCCACCAACAGCGCCACCATCGACGACAGCATCATCTTCGGTTACCAGGGCATTCTCTATGCCGCCGAGCGGGGCGTCCGCGTCATCAACTGCAGCTGGGGGCGGCCGGGCAACTCCTCGCTGCTGGAGATGGCCGTGCTCGAGTACGTCTCGTCGCTCGGAGCCATCGTGTTCGCCGCCGCGGGGAACGAGGGGAACGACGTGCCCTTCTACCCGGCGGCCTACCCCGGGGTCTTCGCGGTGGCCAACGTCCTGAACAACGGCGTGCGACACGCCTCGTCCAGCTTCGGTCTCTGGGTGGACGCAGCCGCCCCCGGCGTCGGGATCTATTCCCTCTTCCCCGGCGGCCAGGTCGGGCCCCTGACCGGAACCTCGATGGCCAGCCCCGTGGTGGCCGGGGCCGCCGCCCTGCTCTGGGGCCTGGATCCCGGGCTGGACGGCGCGGCCGTGCAGCAGAAGCTGCGGATCACGGCCCATCCTCTGGACGAGATCAACCCGGGGCAGGAGGGGCTGCTGGGCAGCGGCCTGATCGACGCCGCGGCGGCGCTCACGTACCAGGGCCCCGGCTACGCTCCGGAGCGGATCGAGGTCGTGGATGCGGACGGCGACGGGGTGCTGGAACCGGGCGAGGAGGTGCTGCTGCGGCCCGTCTGGCGGAACCGCCTGGCGGACAGCGACGGGCCGGTCCGGCTCTGGCTGGACGCGGCCGGCGCCCCGGTGGAGATCCTGGTGGGCGAGGCGGTCCTGCCGGCGCTCCCGCACGACGGTCGGGCCGCGGCGGACCGTTCCTTCCGCCTGCAGATCGCGCCGGAGGCCGCTCCGGGCAGCACGCTGTCGCTCGTCTGGCAGCTCGCGGGGATCTCCGGGCAGGCCGGCGCGTACCGGGATCGCTACGTCACGGAGTTCGTGATCACCCCGCTGTTCGCGGATCTCGCCGCGGGGGAGGTCCGGCTGAGCCTCGGCGGCAACGGCCGCATCGGATTCACCGGACTCGGCGGCGGCAACGGCCGCGACGGTCTGGGCGTGCGCTACGTCCCGGCCGGCCAGTCCCAGGGGGACGGAGCCCTGGGCAACCTGCTCTTCGAGGGGGCGCTGCTGCTGGGGGACGGCCCGCAGCGGATCAGCGATGCCGCGCGCCGGGGCGCCCTGGGCGGCTTCGATCCCGATTTCCTGCCCGACGGTCTGAATCACACGCCGCGCTCCCTGCCGGACGTGCAGCTCGCGGATGGCACCACCCTGGCCCGGGCGGGAGCCGGGTTCCGCGATGACGGCGCGACCGACCCTCTCGGCCTGCGGGTGTCCTGGCAGGCCCTGGCGCCCCCGGGCGAGGACCTGCCCGGCCTGGCCTGGATCCTGATCACCGTGGCCAACGAGGGCGGGGCGGATCTCTCGGACCTGCACCTGGGCTTCTTCATGGACTGGGATCTCAACGGCGGCGGGTACTTTCCCTCCTTCCGCGAGAACTCCACCTTCCGCGAGGCGGGGGAGAGCTTCGCGCGGGTTGTCCGCTCGGATCAGCCCGCGGGCATGACCGTGGCCACGGGCCTCGTCTGCGAGCCGGGGACGGAGGCTCACTTCCGGGCCATCGACAACGACCACGCCGACCCGCAGAATCCCTCCTGGGGCATCTACGACGGCTTCTCCGACGACGAGAAGTGGGAGGCCCTGAGCGTGGCGGACGGCCCGCAGGAGGCGCTGGTGGCGGACATCAGCCAGGTCTGGGCGGCCGGCCCCTACGAGCTCGCCGCCGGTGACTCGCTGCGCTGCGTCCTGGTCCTGGCGGCCGGCGTCACGTCCGCGGAGGCCGGCGTGCACGCCGCCCGCGGAATCGAGGTTGCCGGTTCCCTCTTGATGGAACAGAATTGGTCGCCGCCGGCCCTCCCCTTCACGGTGGGACCGCCGTCTCCGAATCCCTGGAACGGCCAGGTGAGCGTGCCGGTGACGGGCAGCGGCGGACAGCCCTGGTCCCTGCGGGTCTACGATCTGCGGGGGCGGCTGATCTACGTCTCCGGTCCGGTCCAGGCGGACGCCGCCGGCCGGATCGGCTGGAACGGCCGGGATGCCGCGGGGCTCCCGGTCGCCAGCGGGACCTATCTGCTGCGCATCGGGCAGGGTGATCGCGCCATGACCCGCAAGATCTGTCTGGTCCGCTGAGGGATCCAAGGAGCATGACATGAAGCGATTCTGGCTGGTCTTCGTGATCGTCGCGGTCTGCATGGTGGGCGCGTTTATCATCCTCTGGCGGCTGGCCGGCAACCTGGAGAAGGGCGGGGTCGCGGTCGGCGGCGTCCTGCACTGGCGCGTCGAGGAGGCCTACGCCGAGGAGCGCGGCAACAACTTCCTCGGTCAGGTCCTGCACGGTCGGCCGCCCCTGATGCGCGAGGTCATCTTCGGCCTGCGGAGGGCGGCCCATGATCGTCGCATCCGGGGACTGCTGCTCGACGTGGCGGCGGTGCCGGTGGACTGGGCCAAGGTGGAGGAGCTGCGGGCGGCCGTCCGCGAATTCCGGCGCTCGGGCAAGCCGGTGGTCTGCTACCTGGAGGGAGGCGGTACGCGGGAATACGCCCTGGCCACGGCCGCCGAGGAGATCGTGCTGGCTCCGGAGGGCAACCTGCTGGTGCTCGGCGTCAGCGCGGAGCTGACCTTCCTCAAGGACACTCTCGACAAGCTGGGCATGAAGGCCGACTTCGTCCACGTGGGCAAGTTCAAGTCGGCCCCCGAGCAGCTGATGCGCAGCGAGGCCTCGGCGGCCAACCGCGAGATGGTCACCGCCATCGTGGAGAACCGGTACGAGAGTCTGGTGGGCATGATCGCCGAGGGTCGCAGCACGACGACGGAGAAGGTCCGCAGCTGGATCGATGCCGGTATCTACGACGCCCCCACGGCACTGTCCGCAGGCCTGGTGGACAGCGTCCTCAGCCGGGAGGATCTGGAGCAGGAGCGTTTCGCGGACGAGGACTTCACGACTCTCGAGGACTACCTGTGGAGCGGTGCGAGCCAGCGGGGCGCCAGGCGCGTGGCCCTGGTGTACGTGGACGGCACGATCGTTCCCGGCGATTCCCGGGATGATCGCCTGCAGGGGAAGCTGGCCGGCAGCTCGACCGTGGTCGACAGGCTGCAGCAGGCCCGGGAGGATCACAGCATCGACGCCGTGGTCCTGCGCGTGAACAGCCCCGGCGGCTCCGCCATGGCCAGCGATCTGATCTGGAACGAGGTGCAGCGCCTGCGCCGGATCAAGCCCGTGGTCGTCTCCATGTCCGGCTACGCAGCCTCCGGCGGCTACTACGTCTCCTGCGGCGCGGATTCCATCTTCGCCGAGCCCGGCACCCTGACCGGCTCCATCGGGGTCTTCGCGGGGAAGGTGGACATGTCCGGCTTCTTCGGGAAGATCGGCATCGACCGCGAGTACATCACCCGCGGCGAGAATGCGCTGTTCTTCGGCAACCAGGCCGTCTTCACGCCCGGACAGCGCGCGCGCCTGCAGGGCCTGCTGGACGACTTCTACAGCCGCTTCGTGGACAAGGTGGCCGCGGGGCGCGACATGACCCCGGAATCGGTGAACGAGGTGGCCCAGGGCCGCGTCTGGACCGGCGAGCAAGCGCTGTCACGCCACCTGGTGGACGGCCTGGGCGGTCTGCTGCGGGCCCTGGACTCGGCCAAGTTCATGATGGGGCTGAAGGCCGAGGAGCGGGTCGCGATCGTGACCTACGAGAAGAAGCTTAGCCTGCTCGAGCGGGTCCTCCTGCACTCGCTCAGCGACGAGACCCTGGTGCCGGCCCTGCCCGCGGCGGCCACCGGGTTGCTGGAGCCTTTGGCGGAGGACGGCGTCATGGCGGCCGTGCCCTTGCTGGATGGGCGCCCCCTGGCGCTGCTGCCTTATCGCATCCACGTGCAATAGCCCGGATCATTCCTGAACGATCCGAACAAGCCGGCCGTAGCGGGACAGATCCAGACCGGCGGGCAGCCTGGCCTGCAGGCGGGCGGCGTTCCGCTCGTCGGCTGCGGGATGCAGCACGCCCGGGTCCTGCGCCAGGACGTGCCCGGCATCCCGGCTCGCCCCCCGCAGCAGCAGGGCCCGTCCCAGGGCGCGCACCAGCTCCCGCACGGCTTCCGGGCGTTGATCCGGGCGTACGAAACACACCGCGGCCAGGATGTGCACGCGCAGCGGTCTTCCATCTGTATCCAGACGCACCACCTTCACCGGGAAGGGGGGAGGGGCGGTTTCCGCGGGCAGGAAGACCAGACGCACACCCCAGTCCGCCGCCGGATCCCAGCGGAAGAGGCTGTCCGGCTCGCCGGCATTCCAGAGAGACATCGCGGCCCGGAGGCAGAGCTGCAGGTCCACCTCCCCGCTGAGCGCCGCCGGAGCGCGGACTGGCACCGGGACGGCCGGCCAGCGGCGCAGGCTGCGACGATCCTGGACGTCCAGCAGGTCCTGCAGGAGATCCAGCAGATCGGCGTACTCGGGCGAACGGACCGGGATCCGCGGCAGGGGCAGCGGGACCGCGCCGGGAGCTGGCGGCCAGGCGCTTTGCACGCTGTGCCAGCCGCCAGGTACCAGGGGCAGCAGGCTGAGCCGGCCGCTGTCCTGGGGCGCCTGCAGGGGGGCGCCGCGATCGTCCAGCAAGCTCCAGCGGATGCGCCGGTCTTCCAGGGCCAGCACGGCCAGGCCCCTGCGGACGTCCCCCCGCGCCGTACGGATCGTCCACCGCCAGGCCGAAAGCCCTTCTGGCACTTTGAGAAAATCGTGGAGATCATCAGCATATGATGTTGTCATTAAAGATGATGCGTTGCATTGCGGCGGGATGGGCTCGACCATCTCGGATCCCGTTCCACAGGAGATCGCCAACAGGAGCGGCAGACATGCCGCGAAGAGCGACAGGGTTCGCTTCAGGGTTGCCTCCGCGGGTCCGATGTTCTGGGTGACGTGCGGCGTGACCGGCCGGCCATCAGGAAGCGTGCCGGTCTTCGGCCTGCGGGACGGAGTCGCGCCCGGAGGCCGGAGCGGGGATGGTCAGGAGGGAATCCGGGAACGGGGAACCGTCCCCGCTGTTCACGCGAGGATGCGCGCGGGGCCCGCAGTGTCGCGCCGGACCGACAGCCGGCCCGGCGGGATCGCCGCTTCCGGTCTGGTGATGGTCGTTGCGCGACATGGGGTGATGGGCTAGCCTCGGGCCGCCTCCCGCGTCGGGAGGCCCGATGGATTTGCAGCAGACCGGGGAGCCACGGAGCCGAAATGGATCCTTACGACGAAGCTGGCGCCCGTTCCGGAACGGGCTTCGATCCTCTCCAGCTGCTGCGCATGTTCTGGCGGCGCAAGTGGCTCTTCTTCGTTCCCTTCATCCTGTGTCTGGCCATGGCCGCCGTGGCGATCATGACCATGACTCCCGTCTTCTTCTCCAGCGCGCAGATCCGCGTCATCTACGAGCCGACCACGTCGGACATTCTGCCGAACGAGTCACGCTACGGGCGGCGCAATCTTGACGACGACGCCTTGTACAACATCGAGACCATCGTCACGGGGCCCAAGTTCCTGGAGCGGGTGGCCCAGGAATTCGCGCGCCTGCATCCGGAAAAGATGCCCGGTGGTGGGGCGCAGATTGTGGACGCGGTGGTGGGTGAGGACCCGCAGCCGGTGACGAGCAGGTTTGCCCGGCGGCTGAGCAGCCGGGTGCGCGTCCGGCAGGAGAAGCGCCAGCTGTTCAGCATCGGGATCCGCGACACCGATCCCGAGCGTGCCTACCTGCTCACGGAGGTCCTACTGGATCGTTTCCTGGAGGAGGAGCGGGCGAGCCGGGTCCAGCCCCGCACCACGACGCGCGACTTCCTCGAGGGACAGCGGAAGAGCTACCAGCAGAACCTGAACGAGAAGGAGCGGCAGCTCACGGAGTTCGAGCGCTCCATGCTCTCGGAGTCCCTGGCCGGCAATCCGGTCAACGAGGCCAACCTGAGCCGGGCCGATGCGGCCCTCGGCCGCCTGCGCTCCCAGTACTTCGACGCCGACACGGCCGAGCTGTTCACGCAGGAGCGTCTCGCGCGCTCGGTGCTGGGCGGCGATCTGGTGCGGGTCCAGACCTACAGCCAGGATCCCGACATCGCCGGCGCCATGCGCGAGCTGGTCGACCTGGAGTACCAGGCGCTGCTCGGACAGGGCACCGACCAGACCCAGACCTCGCTGGGCCCCCTGCGGCTGCACCTGAACGACCTGATCGAGAACAAGACGAAGCAGGAGTACCCGGCGCTCGGCGCGATGGATCGCAACACGATCTGCCAGTACCTGTATCACAGCCTCTACCGGGACGTTCAGCGGCAGATCATGACCCAGCTCGAGCAGAACATCAAGGAATTCAGGGACTTCACGGCCCGCCAGCCCGAGCAATCGGCCTCGCTCGCCCGCCTGCGGCAAGAGGCCGAGACGGCGCGGAATCAGCTCCAGGCCATTGAACGGGACATCAGCCAGGAGAACCTGCGCATCGAGGCCAGCCTCTCGGAGATCGGCTACAAGATGGTGGTCCACGAGGATCCCGAGCTGCCGCGCGGTCCCATCGAACCGGACAAGGTGAAGCTGAGTTTCATGGGCTTCGTGCTGGCGCTGGCCCTGGGCGGAGGATTGGTTATCCTGGCCGAGCTGCTCGATCGATCCTTCCGCGCGGTCGACCAGATCGAGAACCTGCTCGGCCTGCAGGTCATCGGGACCATCCCGGTCATCGAGAGCAACTTCTTCCGGAGGCAGAAGCGGCGGCGGCTGCTGATCTGGTTGATCCTCGTCGTGATCATCCTGGCCGTGGCGGCGGTGGGGCTGCTGCTGGTCTATCCGCAGCTCAGCTGAGAGCGCCGATCGCGGACGCGTCGCCCGGGACCGGCAGGGAAGGACGTCCATGCGGGACAGGAAAAGGCAGCGCAACCAGAGCGGGGCGCTCTTCGACATCGAGTCGCCGCTGGCCATCGAGCTGCGGCGGGTCATGATCCGTCTGAGCCGGAACCTCGACCTGGACCGCAAGCGGTGCCTCATGGTGACCAGCGCCGAGCGGGGAGAGGGCAAGAGCCTGTTCGCCCTGCACTTCGCCCTGGTGCTCGCCTACCACCTGCGGCAGCGTATCCTGCTCATCGACGGCGACGTGCGGCGTCCGGTGCAGCACGGCGTTTTCCAGGTGCCGCGTTCGCCGGGCCTGGCGGAGCACCTCGCGGCGGACGGCGGCGGCGGGGTGGCCGCGCACGGCACCCAGCTGCCCAACCTCGATTTCCTGCCGGCCGGGACGGCGGGGCAGCAGCCCAGCCGTCTCTTCAGCGGCGGTCGCTTCCGGCGGGCCATCCGCCACTTCCACGAGAGCTATGACCTGATCATCCTGGACTCGCCGCCCGTGGTTCCGGTCAGCGATCCCCTGCACTACGTGGAGGCGGTGGACGGGATCATCTACATGGTCATGGCCGGACGCACCCCGCGCGACGTCGTCAAGCGCGGCGTGGAGATCCTGCGCGGCGCCGGCGCCAACATCCTCGGCGTGGTGGCCAACAACCTCTCCGAGGTCCTGCCTTACTACTACGACAGCAAGTACTACGGGTACGAGCACCGCAAGAGACAGGCACCCGACGCCTGAGCGGGGCAGGCCGGCTCGCCAAAGAGAGCGGGGCACCGAAACACGGCGCCCCGCCTGCGATTCCGGACGCGGGGGTGGATCAGGCGTCCGCCTTGGTCTTGAAGTCCTTGCCGATCCAGTTGCGGGCCAGGATGAGCAGCACGGGCGAGGTGATGGCGATCAACCCGTAGATCAGCCACATCTTCTGGGTGGCCATGCGACCGATCCCCTCGGCCAGCGCCTCCGGCGTGGGACAGTAGTGCGCCAGGAACCAGCCGCTGTAGAGGCTGGTGACCACCTTGGTGAGGAACCAGGGGAACTGGGCCACCCCCATGTAGGCGCCGGTCCGCCCCTCGGGGGCGATCTCGGCCGCGTACTGCAGGAAGCGCGGCTGCCACATGGCCTCGCCCACGGTCATGATGACCAGGTAACCCACCAGGGTGAAGGGCGTGGGTCCGAGGGCGAGCAGGAAGGTCGGCGCGGCCATGACCGCTGTGCCGATGATCATCATGTTGTAGACCTTCCGCTCCTGGGTCAGGGCGGTGACGATCGGCACCAGGATGAAGATCAGCAGGGGATTGAAGTTCACGGCCGGCTCGAAATTCCGGTGAATCCAGGGCCAGCTGTGCACGTAGGCCCGCTCGACGTACATCGGCAGGGTGAGCCAGTTGTGGGCGAACAAGGTCTGCACGGGGATCAGGCAGAAGATGAAGAAGGAGAACTTGACGTTGGCCAGCGGGTGGCTGCGCAGCCAGCTCAGGACGGAGAAACCCCGCTTTCTCTCGACCGCGGAAGGGGTGGCCGTCTCGACCGCGGGCTTGGCCGGCTCCTGGCCGGCCTCGGCCGCCAGACGTGCCCGCTCGGTTTTGGCCCTGGCGATCGCCTTGTCCACCGTGCGGCGGCTGAGGATGATCACCGTCAGCGTCAGGCCCAGCACGGTGAATCCCGAGTACACCCAGTAGGAGCCGCTGATGCCCACGGCCTTGCGGATGGGGGAGAAGAAGGTGGGCAGCCAGCCGCCCAGGTTCATCAGCGCGTAGAGCATGGCGTAGCCCATGCCGGCGGTCTTGGGCGTGGTGAACAGGCGAATGGCCGCGTAGGCGGCGGGCTGGTACATGCCGTAGCCCAGGACGATGAACAGGATCCCCAGCAGCGCGGCGAAGTGGATGGTCGACCAGATGCCGGCCGGGGGCAGCCCCGCGGTGGGAGCGCCGGCCAGGATGACCCGGCCGATCAGCATCAGGCAGAGGGCCGCGATCAGCGCGATGCGCACGCCCCACTTGTCGGCCAGCCCTCCGAAGAGGAACATGGCGAAGGTGATACCCCAGGTCAGAACACCGACCATGGGGCCCGCCTGGGTATCCGTCAGCCCCACGTACTGGTTGAAGTACATCGCCAGGTAGCCGAGCATGCCGAAGTAGACGAAACCCTCGATGAAGTACGAGACGTTCACGCCCATCAGCGCGCGAGGGGCGCGGACCAGGTCGATGAAGGGCTGGATGATCTCGCGCAGGGGGCTCGGCTTCGGGGGAGTGACCTGTTGTGTGGCAGCCATGGGTCGCGGCACACCTTTCAGAGGCGTTGGGGTTATGAGCGTCCCAAGGAGCACCGGCCCAGGGTTGTGAGGATCCGGGACGCCGCCGGTGGGATCGGGCAAAGGTATACTTCCCGGCGGGAAGCGGTCAAGGCCCGCCTTGCCCGCCGCCCGCGTCCACGCGGCGGGTCAGGTGCGAGCGGACCTCAATCCA
Source organism: uncultured Fibrobacteraceae bacterium (assembly GCA_964524645.1). Taxonomy (GTDB): domain Bacteria; phylum Krumholzibacteriota; class Krumholzibacteriia; order LZORAL124-64-63; family LZORAL124-64-63; genus CAZGEC01. The sequence continues at coordinate 12,881 of CAZGEC010000006.1, forward strand.
GCGCCGCCGTGAGGCGATGGAGAACCTCCTGCCGCACGCGGTCCGCCCGCTGCTCGCACCCGGCGAGGGCGGACTCCGCCCGGCGCCGCGCCTCCTCCGGGAAGTCGGGCTCCTCCGGCGCAGCGAGTCCGGCGAGGGACGCCAGGTTGATCAGGACGTTGTAGAAGGCCCCCTCGGCGCCGCAGCGGGCCGTCAGGGCGGCCACGCCGGCGTCGGAGAGCGAGCTGGGATTGCCCTTCGCGGCGATCTCCTCCACCAGCTCCAGCAGCGGACCGATCCGCTCCAGCACGCCCAGCGGAACCCGCGTGGCCTGCCGCGTGGCGGCGGCCACGGCCCGGTCGCGGGACCGCCGCTGGGCCTCGGTCTTCCGGGGCAGGCGGAAGCTGTCCATGACCGCGTTGAAGGCCGCGGTGTCCTCGTCGATGGCGGCCAGGAAGGCGTCCTTGTGCTCCTGACAGGCTTCCGCGATCTCCTTCACGCGATCCTGGACGTCCTCGTGGCCCGTCTTGCCCACCGTCAGGTTGGCCACCATGGCGCAGAGGGCCGCCGCCTGGGCGGCGCAGAGAGCCGCCACCGAACCGCCGCCCGGCGCCGGCGAATCGGTGGACAGCTCGTCGACGAACTCGCGGTTCGTCATGCCCACGAGCGGGCCGTCCACCAGGCCCGCCTGGTACTCGATGACCTTCTCGCGCGGATCGAAGGGGCCGAGCTCCGCCAGGCCGAGGCTCTGGACGGCGTTCTCGATGAGCAGGTGGCGGGGCAGGCCCGCCGACTGTCCGGCCTGGCGCAGGTAGTGCTTCCCCGCGACCAGCAGATCCCCCTCCGGGATGAGCCCCACCAGCTCGCTGCCGGTCACGCGCACGCCGCGTTCCCGTGCCGCGGCCCGGCAGGCCTCGAAGGCGTCGTGGGGCTTGGTGACGGTGGTGTTGACCAGGTTGATGGAGATCTGCGCCCGGCCGTACTCCGGAATGACCCAGCCCACCGCCTTGCAGGCGGGCAGCTGGTGCTTGCCCGGGACCAGGATCGTCTGGCCGCCGTCGTCCCGGACGATCTTCCCGCTCTCGTCGCGCTTGGCGCGCCCGGCTTCCTTGATGTCCAGGGCGATGTCCGTGGCGATCTTGCGCTGGCGCGTGTTCAGGTTGACGTTGTAGGCCACCAGGAACTGCCGCGCTCCCACGTTCGTGGCCCCCGTCCGCGCCACCTGATCGTTCCAGGCGTTGGGGCCGAAGTCGGGTTTCCATTCCGCGGTCCCCAGCTTGTCGGGCAGGGCCTCGTACTCGCCCTTGCGACAGTGGGCCAGGTTGCGCCGTTCCGGCAGCAGGGCCGCCTCCTCGTACAGGTAGACGGGGATCTGCAGCTCCTCGCCGATGCGGCGCCCCACGCGGTGCGCGATCTCCACGCACTCCTGCATGGTCACGCCCCGCACCGGGACGAAGGGGCAGACGTCCGTGGCCCCGTGGCGGGGGTGGGCGCCGGAATGCCCCGTCATGTCGATGAGCTGCGCGGCCCTGGCCACCAGCCGGAACGCCGCCTCGGCGACCCCCTCCGGGGAGCCGAGGAAGGTGATCACGGTGCGGTTCGTGTCCGCCCCGGGATCGACGTCCAGCAGGTGAACCCCCTCCACCTCCTTGACGACCGCGGTGACGGCGTCGATGACGCTGCCATCCCGCCCCTCGCTGATGTTGGGCACGCATTCGACCAACTTCTTCATCGGTTCGAACCTCTCCCGGCTGACGGATACGGCGACCTCTCCCGCGGCGGCACCGGCGATCGCCGGCCACGGGCCTGACCGCAAGAATAGCGGTCCTGGACGCACAATTCCAGCCCCGATGGGCTCCCGAGGCACCCTGCGGAAGGCATGCAACCTTGTGGACGCGGTTGCGTCTTTATCGTGGTCCTCACCACGAGATCGTCTTCAGTCCACGGGAGTGCACGATATGCCTACCGCCAAGCAGAAACGGGCGCGCCGCTGGTTCTGGATCGCGCCGCCCGCCCTGGTCCTGATCGCCGCCGGACTGTACTTCAGCGGGCAGCTGCCCTTCGGCTGGTCCGCCGCCCGCGCCAACGGCGCCGACAGCACGAACGTGGCCGCCACGGACTCCACGGGCGAACAGGACGGCAAGGAAGAGCCCGCGGAGGTGCCGGTGCCGGTGGAGGTCGCCCGCGTCGAGCGGCGTTCCATAGCCTCCTACTACCGGGCCGCCTCGGTCATCGAGGCCGACCGCCTGGTGGACCTGGTGGCGAAGGTCACCGGCCGCGTGCAGGCCCTGAACGTGGAAGAAGGGGACTGGATCTCGAGCGGACAGGTCCTGGCGGAGTTGGAGAACGGCCGCGAGCACATCCGGCTGCGCCAGAGCGAGCTGAAGCTCGCGGAGCAGAAGCGCCTGCTGGAACGCAACCAGGCCATGGTGCAGGAGGGCCTGATCAGCGACCAGGAGTTCGACGACGTCAAGCATGCCTTCGATCTGGCCGTGTCGGACCGGGACCTGGCCCGCATCGCCCTGGAGGAGACCATCATCCGCGCGCCGTTCAGCGGCCAGGTGACCGAGCGCAAGATCGTCCAGGGGCAGAACGTACCTGCCGGCGCGGCCCTCTTCACGCTGGCCGACTTCGAGCCGCTGCGCATCCGCGTGCACCTACCGGAGGCCGTTGCGCGCAAGGTGCAGGCCGGCCAGCGCGTGCTCGTCTCGCCGGAAGGCGTGGACGTCCCCCTGACGGCCGTCGTGGAGCGGGTGGCGCCGGTCGTCGATCCCGCCACCAGCACCATACGGCTGACCTTGCGCCTGGAGGAAGGGGACGAGACCGCGCTCGTCGGAGGTTTCGTGAAGGTGCGCATCACCACAGACACCCATCACGAGGCCCTGGCCATTCCCAAGCTGGCCCTGGTGGAGGAAGGCGGACTGCGCAGCGTCTTCGTGGCCGAAGCCGACACCGTGCGCAAGACGGAAATCGCCACCGGCCTGTACGACGAGACCCACATCGAGGTGCTGGACGGGCTGGATCCCTCCTGCTTCGTGGTGACGCTGGGCCAGGGCGGCCTGCGCACCGGCAGCCACATCGAGGTGCTGAACGCGGAGCAGGCAGGCTGGTCGCCCGGGACCTCCGCGCTGTCCGGCGGCGACGCCTTCGCCGCCCAGATCCCGCGTGTACGGGACCAATGAGGAGCTCCTGACGTGAAGATCATCCGCTTCGCGGTTCAGCACCCCGTCACGGTCTGGATGGCGACCCTGGCCGCCGTGGTGTTCGGCGTGGTCGCCCTCGGCCGGCTGGACATGCGGCTGCTGCCGGAGATCCGCTACCCCAGCCTGACGGTGCAGACGGACTTCCCCAACACTGCTCCGGTGGACGTGGAGAACCTGGTGACCCGCCCCCTCGAGGAGGCGGTGGGGGTCGTGCCGGGGCTCCGCAAGGTCCACTCCATCAGCCAGGCCGGGCTGTCCCAGATCACCCTCGAGTTCAACTGGGACACCGAGATGGACTACGCCGCCCTGGACGTCCGCGAGAAGATCGATCTGGTGCAGCTGCCCGAGGAGACGCGTCCTCCGGTCCTGCTCAAGTACGATCCCGCCCTGGACCCGGTGCTGCGCGTGGGTCTGTGGGGGGACCTGCCCCTGGTGAACCTGCGCCACGTGGCCGAGGAGGTCGTCAAGAAGGACATCGAGGCCCTGCAGGGCGTCGCCGCGGCCAAGGTTTCCGGCGGGCTCGAGGAGGAGATCCACGTCGAGGTGGACGAGGACCGCCTCGCCGTGCTCGGCATTCCCATCGAGCAGGTGAACCAGGCGCTGTCCCAGGAGAACATCAACGCCTCGGGCGGCCGCCTGCGGGACCGCAACGCCGAGTACATCGTGCGCACGCTCAGCCGCTTCGAGAGCCTGCAGGACATCGAGAACGTCACGGTGGCGGTCCTGGGGGATCAGCCGGTGCGCCTCGGCGAGGTCGCCAGCGTCTTCCGCACCCACAAGGAGCGCGAGACGGTCACGCACGTCGACGGCCGCGAGAGCGTCGAGATCGCCGTCTACAAGGAGGGGGACGCCAACATCGTGGACCTGGCCCGCCGGGTGCAGGCCCAGCTGGGCCGCCTGCAGGAGCGGCTGCCCGAGCCGGCGCACCTGGAGGTGCTCTTCGACCAGTCCGTCTTCATCGCCAAGGCCGTGCGGGAGGTCCGCAACAACGCGCTGCTGGGCGGATTGCTGGCCATCCTCGTGCTCTACGTCTTCCTGCGGGACTTCCGCAGCACCCTGATCATCGGCGTGGCCATCCCCATCTCCATCGTGGCCACCTTCATCCTGATGTACTCGCGGGGCGTCTCGCTGAACGTCATGTCGCTCGGCGGGCTGGCCCTGGGCGTCGGCATGCTGGTGGACAACAGCATCGTGGTGCTGGAGGCGATCCACCGCCGGCGGGAACGGCAGTCCGCCGGCGAGGAAGGGGCGCCGGAGGACGGCGCGGAGGTGACCGTGCGGGGGGCCAGCGAGGTGGGCGGCGCCGTGATCGCCTCGACGCTGACCACGGTGGCCGTGTTCGTGCCCATCGTCTTCGTGGTGGTGGGGGTGGCCGGCCAGCTCTTCCGCGATCAGGCCCTCACGGTGACCTTCTCCCTGTTCATCTCGCTGCTGGTCTCGCTGACCTTCACGCCCATGGCCGCCGCCTTCGGCCGGCGGCGCGCGCGGCGAGGACGGCCGGCGGCGGAAGATCGGACGGCGCCGGATCCCGCACCGGCGACCGGGCTCGGCGCCTGGAAGGCGCAGATCGGCCGCGGGCGCGGCCCCCGCATCCTGCGGGCGATCGGACCCTTCCTCAGCGTGGCGCTGCCGGTCTGGATCTCCTGGCTGGCCTGGAAGCTGCTGCGCGGTCTGCGCTGGCTGGCGGCCGGCCTCCTATCGCCGCTGACGCGGCTGTTCGCCCTGATCTATCCGCGCTGCGAGGATCTCTACGCCCGCGTGCTGGGCGGGGCCCTGGTGCACCGGGGAGCGGTGCTGGGGGTGGTCGCGCTCCTGGCCGCCGCGGCGGTCCTGGCCTTCCGTTCCCTGGGCACGGAGCTGATCCCGCCGCTCGCCCAGGGGGAGTTCACGCTGGCCATCGAGCTGGCCGAAGGCAGCCCCCTGAGCCGCACCGAGGCCGTGGTCGCCGGGCTGGAGCGCGAGATCCGCGAGGTCCCGGGCGTGGAAAGGCTGGCGGCCGACGTGGGCGTCAGCCGCGAGGGCGAGACCACCGCGCAGCGCCGCAAGGAGAATCGCGCCGAGATCCACGTCAAGCTGGCCCAGGCCACGCAGGCGGTCGAGGACCGGGTGCTGGAGGCGATCCGCCGCCGGGTGGCCGCGCATCCCGAGGTCTCGCTGAAGGTGCGGCGGCCCTCGCTCTTCACCTTCAATGCCCCGGTGGAAGTGGACGTCTACGGCTACGACCTGGAGTCCCTGCAGCGAACGGCCGACCGGGTGGCGGCGGAGCTGGAGCAGGTGTCCGGCCTGCGTGACATCCGGCTCGGCATGGTGCCCGGCTCGCCCGAGGTGCGGGTCTCGTTCGACCGGGACAAGCTGAACCGCTACGGGCTGAGCCTGAGCCAGGTGGCGGAGACCCTGCGTGGCAAGGTGCGCGGCAACGTGGTCACCCAGTACCGGGACCGCGAGCGCCACATCGACATCCGCGTGCAGAACATGGCCGATCAGCGCAACACCCTGGCGGCGATCCGGGACATCGTGGTGGCCGAGCGGGACGGCGTGTCCATCCCGCTGTCGGCCGTCGCCCTGTCCGAGGTGAGCCAGGGCCCGTCGGAGATCCACCGGCTGGGGCGGCGGCGCGTGGCCCTGTTGACGGCCAACCTGGCCGGGCGCGACCTGGGCTCGGTGAGCCGCGAGATCGAGGCGCGTCTGGGCCGCCTGGCGCTGCCGGCCAACACCACGCTCGAGCTGGGCGGTCAGAACGAGGAGATGCAAGGCTCCTACCGTTCGCTCCAGATGGCGATCCTGCTGGCGGTCTTCCTGGTCTATCTGGTGATGGCCGCCCAGTTCGAGTCCTTTCTCTACCCCTTCATCATCATGTTCACGGTGCCGCTGGCCCTGATGGGAGCGATCTTCGGCCTGAAGCTCACCGGCATGGTGATCAGCGTGATCGTCGTCATCGGCGCCATCATGCTGGCCGGTATCGTGGTCAACAACGGCATCGTCCTGGTGACCCGCATCAACCAGCTGCGGACGCGCCACGACCTGGCCACGGCCGTGCAGCGGGCCGGGCGCGAGCGCTTCCGGCCCATCCTCATGACCACGGCCACGACGGTCCTGGGCCTGCTGCCCATGGCGCTCGGCCTGGGGGAGGGAGCCGAGCTGCGCGCCCCCTTGGCGGTCACGGTGATCTCCGGGCTGCTGCTGGCCACCGCCCTCACGCTGGTGGTCGTGCCGGTGGCCTACACCCTGCTCACCCCGGGCGGCCTCGACCTGGCGGAGGAGGCCCGCCGCGCGCCGGCGCCCCAAACGGCCCCGGCCCGGCTGGTGCCCGGGTCCGCCGGGAAGGGAAGCTAGCATGGGTCTGACCCGCCTGTCCCTGCGGCGCCCCGTCACCCTGGCCATGGCCCTGACCACGATCCTCGTGCTGGGCGTCGTCTCCGTGTTCCGGCTGCCCCTGGAGTTCCTGCCGCGCGTGGATGCCCCGTTCATCGGCGTGCTGATCCCCTATCCCAACGGCATTCCCAGCCAGGTGGAGAAGGAGATCGTGACCCCCATCGAGGAGATCCTGGCCACGCTGGGGGGCGTGAAGGCGATCAACAGCTACAGCGACGCCGATCAGGCCTGGGTGGCGGTGGAGTTCGACTGGGGGCGCGACGTCAACCTCATGCGCATGGAGGTCAAGGAGAAGATCGACCAGGTCCGGGGCGAACTTCCCCAGGACATCCAGCAGATCCTGCTACTGACCTTCAACACCAACGACATCCCGATCATCCAGGGCCGCATCGCGGCGAAGGGACGCGATCTCTCCGAGAGCTGGGATCTGCTGGACCAGCACATCATCGGCCCGCTGCAGCGCATCCCGGGCGTCGGTCGCGTGGGGATCGACGGCGTGGCCCCCACTCAGGCCTCGGTCTACCTGAACCTGGACCGGATCCTGGAGTACGGGGTGGATGTGGGGCACCTCTTCGACGAGCTGGCGGCGGCCAATGTCGAACTCACCGTCGGCCGCATCACCGAGGCCGGCCTGCGCTACGACGTGCGGGCCGTGAGCGGGTTGCAGGGGGTGGAGGACCTGGGCGAGGTCCCCATCGATGCCCGCGGGCTGCGGCTGCGCGACGTGGCGGACGTGGTGTACGGAGCCCCGGAAATCAGCTACGGCCGCTACCTGAACGGCGAACCGGCCGTGGCCTTCTGGATCCAGAAGGCCTCGGGCCACAACACGGTGGATGTCTGCCGGGCGGTAGAGAAGGAGCTGCAGCGGATCAACCTGGACCCCGCCCTGCAGGGCATTAGCAGCTTCAGCTTCTTCAACCAGGCCGACCAGATCACCGACTCCCTGCGCAGCCTGCTGCAGGCGGGCCTGCTGGGCTCGCTGCTGGCCGTGCTGATGCTCTACCTGTTCCTGCGCCGGATCAGCATGACGCTGGTGGTGTCCGTGGCCATCCCGATCTCCATCGTGGGCACCTGCGTGTTCCTCTACCTGACCGGGCGCAGCCTCAACGTCTTGAGCATGATGGGCCTGATGCTCGGCGTGGGCATGCTGGTGGACAACGCGGTGGTGGTGCTGGAGTCGATCCATCGCCGGCAGCACGAGGGGGCCAGGCCGGTGGCGGCGGCCATGCGGGGCACCAAGGAGGTGGGGCGGGCCATCGTCGCCTCGACCATGACCACGGTCATCGTCTTCGCGCCCGTCATCATCAGCAAGGCGGACGAGCTGTCGTTCTGGCTGGGGGACGTCGGCCTGACCATCAGCGTCACCCTGATCGTCTCGCTCCTGGTCAGCCTGACGGTCATCCCGAGCCTCTCGGTACGGCTCACCCGGCGGCAGGGCGGCCAGCTGCCCGAGAACGGCTGGCTCGCGCGCCTGCGGTCCCGGTACCTGCGGCTGCTGAACTGGACCGCGCTGCGGCATCCCCACCTGACGGGCCTGGTGATCGTCCCGGTGGTGCTGATCCTGACCGGTGTCCTGATGGGCGTCACCAGGTTCAAGCCCGAGGGCTTCGAGGAAGAGGGCCTGCGCCGCGAGTTCTTCTACATCGGTTTCGACTTCACGGGTTCCGTGGACAAGGACGCGGCCGAGGGCTACGTGTTGCGCACCGCCTCCTACCTGGAGTCGCGCCGCGAGGAGCTGGACATCCGCGACATCTACTGCTACTACCAGGCCGACGCCGCGGGGGTGACGCTGTTCTTCCGCAGCGGCGTGCTGTCGGATGCCTTCTACCGCAAGCTGCGCGAGGACCTGCGCGGGAGTCTGCCGGTCCAGGCCGGCGTCAAGTACCGCTTCGGCGACGACGAGGGGCAGGGTGGCGGGGTCAAGACCTTCGCCGTCACCGTCTACGGCCACGAGACCGAGCTGCTCGAGGAGATCGCGAAGGAGGTCAAGCGTCGCCTGAGCAGCCTGGAGGGGGTCGCCGACCTGCGCAGCGACGCCGACCGGGGCAAGGCCGAGATCCAGGTGCGCGTGGACCCCGAGCGCTCCGGTCGCTACGGGATCCGGCCGGCCACGGTGTCCCAGATACTCGGTCTGACCTACCGCGGCGTCCCGCTGCCGCGCCTGCACACCGGGCAGAAGGAGGTCGACCTGATCGTCTCGCTGCAGCCGTCGGACCGCGAGTCCATCGAGAACCTCTCGCTGCTGACCGTGGGCATGCAGGAGGGACGACCGGTGCAGCTCGGCCAGCTGGCCGACTTCACCTTCGGGCGCAGCCCGCAGCAGATCATCCGTCACGACCAGAAGACCGGCGTGACGGTGAGCGGCAGCTACGAGGGCGAGAAGCTGGAGCCCGTGCTGGCGAAGATCCGCAAGCTCATGGACAGCATGGAAATGCCCCTGGGCTACGGCTGGTCCTTCGGCGACCAGATCCAGCGCAGCCAGCAGCAGGCCGGCGAGATGGGCGTCAACATGCTGCTGGCCCTGGCCTGCGTCTTCTTCGTCATGGCCAGCCTCTTCGAGTCGCTGCTGCACCCGCTGGTGGTGATGGGCTGCGTGCCCTTCGCCTCCCTGGGCGTCTTCTGGCTGATGATGGCGACCGGCACGCCCTTCAACATGATGGCCATGATCGGCATGGTCATCCTGATCGGCATCGTGGTGAACAACGGGATCGTGCTGGTGGATCACATCAACAATCACCGGCGGGCGGGACGCTGCCTGGAGGAGGCCATCGTGGCGGGCTGCGCCGATCGGCTGCGACCCATCCTCATGACCGCCGGCACGACGATCCTGGGCCTGCTGCCGCTGGCGGTGTTCCGGGGGGCGCACGTGGGCGATGCGGAGTACTACCCCATGGCGCGGGCCATCATCGGCGGTCTGACCTCGAGCACGCTCCTGACCCTGGTGGTGCTGCCCACCTATTACCTGCTCAACACCCGCTGGGCCCGGGCTTTCCAGCGCTGCCTGCGGGCGGCCCGGGGCCGGGGCCGGGACGGGGCGCCGGCGGCCGCCGGGGACGCTCGCGCGAGCCGGATCTGATTTGCATGCAACGAGCTCAGCGTGTATATTCCCGTCGCGAGCCCCGCTTGAGAACCGTACCGATACTCAGTATTCGATTCACGTCTCAAGCCTGAGCTACACCGCCCGCCGGTCGGCGTCTCGCCCCGCCAGCGGTACGGGCACGGTGACAGCGCGCTCCCCGGGAGGGGAGGAGTGAGCCCGACCGTGCATGGTGATTCCACAACCTCGTTGGGTGTCTCACGAGAAAGGCGGATGGAACATGTACGAGCCCAACACCATGGACCGCGTCGGAATATTCATCGATGGTGAGAATATCCATTACAGCGCCAAGCATCTGAACATGCGCCTGGACTATCTGAAGCTCTGTCGCAAGCTGGCGGCCGGGCGGCGCCTCGTCCGCTCCTACTTCTACACCGCGGTCAGCAATCAGTCCGAAGGCAAGATCGACTTCGTGAACTTCCTCAAGCTGAACGGCTTCACGGTCGTCACCAAGGAACTGAAGTCGTACAACGAGAACGACACCGCCATGCGCAACGTGCGCAGCAGCCTCGACATAGAGCTGGCCATCGACGTGCTGGAGATGTCGGAGCATCTCGACGTGATCATCCTGTGCAGCGGCGATGGGGACTTCGTGCCCCTGGTGAGCGCCGTCGCGCGCAAGGGGCGCCACATGGAGGTCTGCGCGCTGCGCGAGATGACCAGCACCGACCTGATCGCGGCCGCGGACGTCTACACCGACCTGGCCGACCTGAAGGACGAGATCGCCCTGCAGCGGGAGATCAAGAACGAGATCAGCACGAGCGTGGATTACAACAGCTTCGACTTCTAGGAACGAGCCCGCTCGGGTCCCGTGTCCGCCGCCGCCAGGATGTCCGCGACATCCTGGCGGTAGCGCGTCTGGAGGGCACGGGTGAGGGGCCCGGGACGGCCGTTCCCGACCGGGGCATCGTCGATGCGCACCACGGGCACCACCTCGCGCACGCTTCCCGTCACGAACACCTCGTCGGCCGTGAGCAGCTCGCGGCGTTCGAAAGCTTCCTCGTGGCAGGTGTGGCCGAGGGCCCGCGCGGCCGCCAGGACCAGAGAGCGCGCGCGGCCGGCCAGCAGGCCGAGACGGGTGGGCGGGGTGTACACGGCGCCCCGGCTGACCAGGAAGACGTTGCTGGTGGCGCCCTCGAGGATCTTGCCCTGGCGATCCACGAGGATCGCCTCCTGGCAGCCGCGCTGGACGGCGAAGCGCAGGGCCAGGAGGGAGGGGAGATCGTTCAGGCTCTTGAGCTGGGGGAAATTGCCCCGGGCGAAGGTCGCCTTCATCACCAGCGTGTGGATGCCGTTCTCCTGCCAGACGGGGATCTCGGGCGGCAGCGGCTCGAGGATGATGGAGAAGTTGGGCGTCAGGGTTTCCAGACGGCGCAGCAGGCGCGGCCGGCCGGGCAGTCCGCCACGGCTGACGGTCAGGCGGGCCCGGGCATCGGCGTCCGCCAGGCCGTTCTGCTCCGCCAGCTCGCGCAGCACCGCGCCCACGGTGGCAAGCTCCGGCCGCCAGGTGAAGGCGAGCAGCTCGAGCTGTCGCTGCAGGCGCTCCAGGTGCCCCTGCAGATCGAAGGGGCGTCCGGCGTAAAGGCGAAGCGTCTCGAAAAGCCCGTCGCCGTGGAGGTAGCCCGCATCGAACAGCGAGATCCTGGCCTCGGCGGCGTCCAGGTAGGAACCGTTCAGGTAGACGATCATGTCCGGTGACCCCTCCAGGGTGGGCACCCGCCGGGCGCGACAGCCCGGTTCAGCCCCGTCGCTCCCCGCAGGATAGCCCCGGGCGGCGGCCGGCGGCAAGACCCGATCGGCCCCCCGGCTAGGGAGTAGGCTCCGCGGAGACGGCCAGGTTCTCCTGGGCCTGGATCAGCTGCCCGAGCTGCACGCGGGTCTGCGCGTCCTCCGGAGACTCGCGCAGCACCTGCTCGGCCATGGCGCAGGCCCGGCCCAGCAGGTTCCGGCAGGAATCGGCGAGCAGGTCCAGCAGCTTGCGCCGGACCTCGGTGTCCCCGTATTGCCGGAGGTAGTCCTCGCAGGCCGCGATGGCCGCCTCCGGTCGTCCGGCCGCGGTCTCGGTGTCGCACAGGTTGAGCAGGGCGTTGGGGTAGTTGGGCACCAGCTCCAGAGCGTGCCGGAAGTGACCGCGGGCCTCCTCGTAGTCGCCCTGCAGGAAGGTCGCGACTCCCAGGTTGTTCCAGCAGTCGGCATCCTCCGGGAAAACGCTCAGCACGGCGCCCAGGTCCGCGATGGCCCCGTCGAAGTCCTGCAGGCGGATGCGCACCACGCCGCGGTTGTAGCTCACGTTGACGTTGCCGGGCAGGAGCTCCAGGACGCTGGAGAAGCACTCCTCGGCCCGGTCGAACCGGCCCAGGGCGGCGTAGAGGGATCCCAGGTTGTTGTGGCCCTCCGGACGCTGGGGGAACCGGTCCACGACCAGCTCGAACTGGCTCAGCGCGCCGTCCAGGTCCCCGCGGGCCAGGGCCGCCTTGCCCTCCTGGACGTGGGTCAGGATGGCCTGCGTCGCGACGTCCGGTGCCGCTGCGGCCGCTGATGCAGAGGTGGGATCCGCGGCGGCGGGATCCGCCGCCGGGTGAGGCACGGAGGTGCTCATGACATCTCCTCGGGTCGGGAAAGGGTAAATCCTCGCCGGATCCCCGGCGCGGGGAGCCCGGCGGCGCCCCCGCAGCATTGCAACCGGTGTGCCGGCAAGCCGGCGGGCTGCGGGCCGCCGATCCGTGGCGATCCGTTCTCGCAAGGCGTTGCGGCCGCGGGCGCTGGGCGGTCGGGAACCGTCCCGGCGCCGCCAGGGGTCCGGGATCCCGGCGGGCGGCGCGGCCAGCTTCCGGTCTCCTGCGTCAGGCTCCCGACCAGGCACGGGACCGAGTCGGCGGGTGCGTGGTTGACAGGGCGCTCCGGAACGTTATTTTGGCAACAGCTTCTAGCTTCAAGCTGGACAAGGCTTTATCAATTCCCCTTGGATATCGACGGGGGATTGGCTATTCTGCCGCAACCCGCCTGCCGACGCTGCGGATCGCCGCTGGGAGCGTGAGATGGCTGCACAGTACCTGCCGATCCTTCTGGTCCTGGGCATCGCCGTGATCTTCGCGGCGGTCTTCCTGGGCCTGAGCTTTCTGCTGGGCCCCCGGCGGTCCTCGCCGCTCAAGGACTCGACCTACGAGTGCGGGATCCCGCCGCGCAGCAGCACCCAGATCCGCTTCTTCGTGCGCTTCTTCCTGGTGGCCCTGCTGTTCCTGCTCTTCGACCTCGAGGCCGTGTTCCTCTATCCCTGGGTGCTCCTGTACCGCACCTTCCTGGCCGAGGGGCGGGCCGCCTTCGCGCTGGGCGAGATGGGCGTCTTCCTGCTGGTGCTGCTCGTCGGGTTCATCTACGTCTGGAAGAAAGGTGGCCTGGAATGGCAATAGACCTGGAGAATCCGGGCGGTTTCCTGACCACCCGGCTGCGCCAGGCCGTCAACTGGGGGCGGAAGTACTCCCTCTGGCCGCTTCCCTTCGGGACGGCCTGCTGCGCCATCGAGTTCATGAGCACGGTCTCCTCGTACAACGACCTGAGCCGCTTCGGAGCCGAGCTGGTGCGCTTCTCGCCGCGGCAGTCCGACCTGCTCATCGTGGCGGGCACCGTGTCCTACAAGCAGGCGCCGATCCTCAAGACCATCTACAGCCAGATGGCGGAGCCCAAGTGGGTGATCTCCATGGGGGTCTGTGCCTGCAGCGGCGGCTTCTACAACAATTACTCGACCTTGCAGGGTATCGACCGCATCATTCCCGTCGACGTCTACGTGGCCGGCTGTCCGCCGACGCCCGAGAACTTGCTGCACGGGCTGGTGCAGCTCCAGCAGAAGGTCGAGCAGGAGGGCCTCGCGCCGGCCGCCCGGCGGCATGCCGCCCGGGCCGGGAAGGCGGAGCGTGCCTGAGAGCGTGACGACCGAGCAGGGACGGAGCAGATGAGCAGCCAGCTGGTGGAGAGACTGCAGGCGGAGTTCGGCGAGGCCATCCTCGGGACGCACAGCCAGCACGGGGACGAGTCGGTCCGGGTGGCCAGGGAGAACCTGCCGAGGCTGATCCAGCACCTGCGGGATCGCGAGGGCTGCGAGCTGCTGCTGGACGTCATCGGCGTCGACTATCCGGAACGGCCGCAGCGCTTCGAGATCAACTACGCCCTGCGCTCCCTCGCGCACCGCCACAGCCTGCGGGTCAAGGTGGACGTGGAGGAGGGGGAGACCGTCCCCACGATCAGCGACCTCTACCGGTCGGCCAACTGGCACGAGCGCGAGGTGTACGACCTTTTCGGCGTGAGGTTCCAGGGGCACCCCGATCTGCGGCGCATCCTCTGCCACCACGAGTTCGAGGGCCATGCCCTGCGCAAGGACTATCCCCTCGAGCGGGGCCAGACTTGTACGACGCCGGAGCGGCTCTTCAGCGATCACGAGATCGCCGAGGCCGCCCGCCGGGCCGACGCCGCGACGGGCAGCGGGATCGAGGGCGATGTGCATCCGTCCGACTTGCTGGCCGTCAACATCGGGCCCAGCCATCCCGCCACGCACGGCTGCCTGCGGGCCGAGGTCCTGCTGGACGGCGAGACCATCGTCGCCGCCAAGACCGAGATCGGCTACCTGCACCGCTGCTTCGAGAAGGAGGCCGAGGATCACACCTGGGCGGCGGTCATGCCGTACACGGACCGGCTCAACTACTGCTCGGCCATGCTGAACAACGTGATCTACGCCCAGGCGGTGGAGAAGATGCTGGGGGTGGAGACCACCCCCCGCTGCCAGGCCATCCGGGTGATCGTCGGCGAGCTGTCGCGCATCATCGACCACCTGGTCTGCATCTGCGCCAACCTGGTCGATCTGGGCGCCCTGACCAACTACTGGTACCTGTACAACGTTCGTGAGGGCATCTACTACGACGTCATCGAGAAGCTGTGCGGCTCGCGCCTGACCACCAACTACGCGCGCATCGGCGGCCTGTCCCACGACCTCTTCGACGGCTTCGGCGAGGCCGTGGAGCACCATCTCCGGAAGATGGAGCAGGCCATCGACGACGTGATGGGACTGGTGTCCCGTAACCGGATCTACCTGGACCGGACGATCGGCGTCGGCGTCATCGGCCGGGAGGAGGCCCTCAGCTACGGCTTCACCGGGCCCTGCCTGCGCGCCACGGGCGTCGCCTACGACGTGCGCAGGGCGCATCCCTACTCCGGCTACGAGGATTACGACTTCGACATCCCGGTGGGCCAGAACGGCGACACCCACGACCGGATCACCTGCCGCATGGCCGAGATGCACCAGAGCGCGCGCATCATCCGCCAGGCCCTGGCGGCCCTGCCGGACGGGCCGGTCAACATCGATGATCCCGCGGTGATCCTGCCCCCCAAGAAGGAGGTCTACGGGAGCATCGAGGGGGTCATGAACCAGTTCAAGCTGATCTACGAGGGGATCCGGGTCCCCGCCGGCGAAGCCTACGGCTACGGGGAGGGCGCCAACGGGGAGCTGGGCTTCTTCTGCGTCTCCGACGGGAGCGGCCGGCCCTACCGCCTCAAGGTCCGCCCGCCCTGCTTCCCCGTCTTCTCGGCCTTCGGCCGGCTGATCACCGGCCACATGGTGCCCGACATCGTCGCCATCCTCGGCAGCCTCAACATCATCGCCGGGGAGCTGGATCGCTGAGCCGGACCGCCGCCGCGGTTCGCCGGGAAAGGGTTCGCCTCGCATGAGCACGCCGACGGAAGCCCGGAACGACTTCGACCTGTCCACCGCGAGCCGCGCCCGGATCCAGGGCCTGCGCGAGCGCTACCCGACCCGCGAGAGCGCCCTCATGCCGGCCCTCTGGGTCGTCCAGGACGAGCTGGGCCACATCCCGCCGGCGGCCGTGGACTGGCTGGCGGCGGAGCTGCAGGTCCCGCCGGCCCGCGTCTGGGAGCTCATCACCTTCTACACGATGTTCCGCAGCGAGCCGCAGGCCCAGTACGTGCTGCAGGTCTGCCACAACATCAGCTGCCACGTCATGGGAGCCCGCGGGATCATCGCGCACCTCGAGAAGCGGCTCGGCATCCGTCCGGGGGAGCGCACGCCGGACGGCAAGTTCGCCCTGGAGGGGGTGGAGTGCCTCGGGGCCTGCGGGCACGGACCGGCCCTGCAGCTCGGCAAGCACCTCTACGAGCATCTGGACCCGGCCAAGCTCGACGCCCTCCTGGAGAGCCTGAAGAAGGGCGTCGTTCCGCGCGCGGACACGGACCGGGAACTGGAGGAGTGAGATGAGCCGGACGGCCTGCCGGATCCTGTCCGCCCGCTTTGGCCGCAAGGACGGCCACCTGCTCCGCGTCTACGAGAGCGAGGGGGGCTACCGGGCCCTGCGCAGGGCGCTGGCCGAGATGAGCCCGGACCAGGTGCGCGAGGCGGTCAAGGACTCGGGTCTGCGCGGCCGCGGCGGCGCGGGCTTCCCCACGGGGGTCAAATGGGGCTTCGTGCCGCAGGGGGGGGGCCCGGTCTACTTCTTCGTCAACGCCGACGAGAGCGAGCCCGGCACCTTCAAGGACCGCTACCTGCTGGACTACGACCCCCACCTGATGATCGAGGGGGCCGTCATCTCGTCCTACGCCGTACGCAGCGGCCTCTGCTTCGTCTACATCCGGGGCGAGTTCGGCTGGCTGGTGGACAGGGTCCAGCGTGCGGTGGACGAGGCCTACGCGGCCGGCTACCTGGGCCCGAACATCCTCGGCAGCGGGTATGCCCTGGAGATGATCGTGCACAAGGGGGCCGGCGCCTACATCTGCGGCGAGGAGACCGGCCTGATCAATTCGGTGGAGGGAACCAAGGGTCAGCCCAGCATCAAGCCCCCGTTTCCGGCCGTGAGCGGCTTTCTGGGCAAGCCGACCATCGTCAACAACGTCGAGACGGTGGCGAGCGTGCCCTACATCATCAACGAGGGAGCGGCCGCCTACCGCGCCTTCGGCACCGAGAAATCGGCCGGGACCAAGCTCTGGAGCGTCAGCGGGCCGGTGCAGCGGCCGGGCGTCTACGAGATCCCCCTCGGCCTGCCGTTCCGCGAGTTCTTCCACGAGGATCTGGGGGGCATGCGGGACGGCGAGGAGCTCAAGGCCGTGATCGTGGGCGGCTCGTCGGTCCCGGTGTTGACCGCCGCCGAGGCCATGGCGGTGAACCTGGACTACGAGTCCCTGGCGCAGGCCGGCACGATGCTCGGCTCGGGGGGCATGATCATCATCCCCGGGAGCGCCGACATGGTCGAGCTGATCCAGGTGCTGATGCACTTCTACTGGGACGAGTCCTGCGGGCAGTGCACCCCCTGCCGCGAGGGCACGGGCTGGCTGCACAGGATCGTCAAGCGGCTGCGCAAGGGGCAGGGCGTGCCCGAGGATCTCGCCTTGCTGGAGAAGGTAACGCAGGGCATGGCCGGCCTGACCATCTGTCCCCTGGCCGACGCCGCCGTCATGCCCATGCAGAGCTTCCTGCAGAAGTTCCGCCCCGAGTTCGAGACCCTCATCCACGAGACCGCGGCGCCGCGACCCCGCAGCCGGTGGTCGCGGGGAGAGCGGGAGAGCTGACCGATGGCCAGACTGACGATCGACGGCCAGGAGATCGAGGTCCCCGACGGGACCCGCCTCTTCGACGCCTGCACCCAGGTCCGGGGCGAACCGCTCCCGCACTTCTGCTATCACCCCGACCTCTCCATCGCCGGGGTGTGCCGGCTCTGCCAGGTCGAGATCGAGGGGCTGCCCAAGCTGACCATCGCCTGCAACACCACCGTCAAGGACGGCATGGTGGTGCGGACGCGCAGTCCGCGGGTGCAGGAGGCGGCGCAGCGGATCCTGGAGATGCACCTGATCAACCACCCGGTGGACTGTCCGATCTGCGACCAGGCCGGCGAGTGCGCGCTGCAGGATCAGTACATGAACTACGGCCTCTACAGCGCGGAGGTCGAGAAGGCCGACAAGGTTCACAAGAGCAAGGCCAAGGTCATCGGGCCGCACGTGATCCTCGACCAGGAGCGCTGCGTGCTGTGCAGCCGGTGCGTTAGGTTCTGCGCGGAGATCACCGGGACCGGCGAGCTGGGCATCTTCCAGCGCGGCGATCGGGCCGAGATCGACGTGGCCCCGGGCGGGGAGCTGGCCAACAACTACAGCCTGAACACGGTGGACATCTGCCCGGTGGGCGCACTGACCAGCCGGGATTTCCGCTTCCAGAAGCGGGTCTGGCTGCTGCGCAGCACCCCGTCGATCTGTCCCGGCTGCGCCACCGGCTGCAACGTGCGCCTGGATCACGAGGCGGGACGCGTCTACCGCCTGAAGCCGCGGCGCAACGACGAGGTCAACGGCCCCTGGATGTGCGACCTGGGGCGCTACATCTACAAATGCGTGCACGACGAGAAGCGGCTGGCCAGTCCCCTCGTGCGGCAGGAGGGTGAGCTGCGGCCCGCGACCTGGCGGGAGGCGGCCGCTCACCTGGGCGGGCTGCTGGCGCCGGGCCGCCTGAGTCTAGCCCTGGCCTGCGCGCATCAGACCCTGGAGGAGCTGGTGCTGTTTCGGCGGCTGGCCGGCCTGCTGGCGGGGAGCGACCGGGTGGCCGGGACCGTGGCCGGCGTCGACCTCCGGCAGGGGGACGCCCTGCTGCTCGACGCCGACCGGGCGCCGAATCGCCGGGCCCTGGAGTGGCTGGGCCTGCCGGAGGCCCGGCCGGACGAGCTGGCCGCGCGCCTGGGCGCGGGCGGCCCGGCGCTCGTCTACGGGCAGGATCCGGCGGCCGCGGACGCGGCCCTGGCCGAGGCCCTGGGCGCGAGCGGCGGTCTCGTCTACCTGGGCACGCACCTGAACGCCACCGCCCGCCTGGCCGCCGTGGTGCTGCCGCTGAGCACCTGGGCCGAGAAGGACGGGCTCTTCGTCAACAGGCAGGGGCGCATCCAGCCCTTCCAGCGGGCCGTGGCCCGCCCCCAGGACGCGCGCGAGGACTGGCGGGTGCTGGCGGACCTGCTGGCCGCGGCCCGCGCCGGGGAGCAGCCGTCCGGCCTGGCGGCCCTGCGCCGGCAGGTGGCGGCCGAGCTGGGCCTGCCGGGGGAGATCGATCTGAACGACCTGCCCGCTGCGGGCCTGGTCCCCGACCTGGCGGCCGGGACCCCGGCCGGAGGTGAGAGCTGATGCCGCTGCTGATCGAGACCCTGCTCAAGATCGTCTTCATGCTGCTGGTCATCCTGGGGCTGGTCCCGCCGCTGATCTGGGCCGAACGCAAGGGCTCAGCCTTCATCCAGGACCGCACCGGCCCCAACCGGGCCGGCATCCTGGGCATCCGCCTCGCGGGCCTGATCCATCCGGTGGCCGACGTCCTCAAGCTGCTCTTCAAGGAGGACATCCGGCCGGCCAACGCCCAGCCCATCCTCTACAGCCTGGCCCCCTTCCTGCTCATGGCCGTGGCGCTGACCACCTTCGCGGTGGTCCCCTTCGGGGACTACCTGGAGGTGGCCGGCCAGCGGATCCCCCTGATCGTGGCCGACCTGAACGTGGGAATCCTCTACGTGCTGGCCATCGCGAGCCTCGGCACCTACGGCATCGTCCTGGGCGGCTGGTCCTCCAACAACAAGTTCTCCTTCCTCGGTGCGGTCCGCTCGTCGGCCCAGATGATCAGCTACGAGATCAGCCTGGGGCTGGCCCTGATGGGCCTGCTGCTGGTCTTCTCCAGCCTCCGGCTCACGGACATCGTGGCGGGGCAGGGCCAGCTCATCTGGGGCTTCCTGCCCAAGTGGGGCGTCGTGGTGCAGCCGGTGGGCTTCGTGCTGTTCCTGACGGCCATGTTCGCCGAGACGAACCGCAATCCCTTCGACCTGCCGGAGGGGGAATCCGAGATCGTGGCGGGCTTCCACCTCGAGTACAGCTCCATGAAGTTCGCGCTCTTCTTCATGGCCGAGTACGCCAACATGGTGGTGGCCGCCATGCTGATCACGACGCTCTTCTTCGGCGGTTACCAGATCCCTTGGCTGCCGCGGTCCGTCCTGGAGGCGCATGCCGGGCTGCTGCTGCCGCTGCTGCTGGCGTGCACAGCCCTGGCCTGCGGCTGGATCAGCCAGCTCTACTTCCGCCGGGCCCAGCAGGAGCGCGGGAAGTTCCATGACGCCCGGGACCGCGAGCCCGGGCTGCTGGGCGGGCTCTTCGTCGTTGTCGCGCTCGCGGCGCTGCTGGCCCTCGCCCTGCGGCCCTGGGCCATCGGTCCGGTGGGGGCCTCGGTCTTCGCGACCCTCGTCCAGGTGAGCGCCTTCCTGGTCAAGGTCGTCTTCTTCAGCTGGCTCTTCATCTGGGTGCGCTGGACCCTGCCGCGCTTCCGCTACGACCAGCTGATGCGCTTGGGCTGGAAGGTGATGCTGCCGCTCGGCCTGGCCAATATGGCCGTCACCGCGCTGGTGGTGGCGCTGATTCCCGGCGCGAAGGGGTGATCGGACTTGGAGACGAAGACCCAGAAAATCCTGCCAGAGCGCGCCTGGTCCAAGCGCTTCTCCTTTCGCGAGTCCATCTACCTGTGGGAGATTCTGCGCGGGCTGGGGATCACCATGCGGCACCTGCTGCGGAACATCCTGCGCACGCGCGAGATGCCGACCCTGCAGTACCCGGAAGAGCACCGGCAGTACTCGGCGCGGTTTCGGGGCCGGCACCGTCTCGTACCCAGGGAGGATGGCTCTCCGCGCTGCGTGGCCTGCATGATGTGCAGCACCGTCTGCCCGGCCGATTGCATACACATCGTGGCGGCGGAGCATCCCGATCCGTCCATCGAGAAGTACCCCGCGGTCTTCGACATCGACCTGCTGCGCTGCGTCTACTGCGGACTGTGCGAGGAGGCCTGCCCGTGCGACGCCATCCGCATGGACACCGGAATCTACGAGATCGCCGCGGACAGCCGCGAGAAGTTCTACGTGAACAAGGAGTTTCTGCTCACGAACGACGCGGACGGCACGCTGTAGACCCCCGCGGGAAGGCCTGAGCGATGTGGGACGTCATTCTCTTCTACTTCTGCGGCAGCCTCATGCTGCTCGCCGGGATCATGATGGTGGCCAGCCGTAGCGCCGTCGCCGCCGCCTGCTGGCTCATCTTCGGCTTCCTCAACGCCGCCGGCATCTTCGCGCTGCTGGCGGCGCCGTTCGTGGCCATCCTGCAGGTCCTGGTCTACGCGGGCGCCATCATGGTGCTCTTCCTGTTCGTGATCATGATGCTGCAGGGGCCGATCCTGTCGGCCGAGCGGCGGCCGGTGCCCGGATGGACCTGGCCGGCGGTCCTGCTGCCGGTCGGGGTGGTGGGGGCCGCCGTGGCCGCCTGGTTCGTGAGCGCGCCCGGAACGGGGGCCAACGCGCATCTGCCGCCCGGCTTCGGCAGCGCCCAGCAGGTGGGTCTCCTGCTGCTGAATCGCTACCTGCTCGCCTTCGAGCTGATCTCCATCGTGCTGCTGGTCGCCATCATCGGGGCCCTCGCCCTGGGCCTGGTGGAGAGGAGGCTGCCGTGGCGATAGGCCTGACGCATTTCCTGGTGCTGGCCACCGCCCTGTTCCTGATCGGCATGGTGGGTGTGCTGGTGCGGCGCAACGCAATCATCATGCTCATGAGCATCGAGCTGATGCTGAGCGCAACCAACATCGCCTTCGCGGCCTTCAGCCGGCACTGGGGTGACGCCTCGGGCCAGGTTTTCGTGCTCATGAACTTCGCGGTGGCCGCCGCCGAGGCCGCCATCGGGCTGGGCATCCTGGTGGAGATCTACCGCCGCCGGCGTACGGTGAACGTGGACGAACTCAAAACCCTGATGGAGTGATGCCGTGGAATCCGCCGCCGTGGACACCGCGCTGAGATGGATCGTGCTGGCGCCCCTGCTGGGAGCGGCTGGCAATGGCCTGCTCAACCGGCGTCTGCCCCGCCGGCTGGTGGGGCTGGTGGCCTGCGGCACCGTCGCCCTTTCCTTCGTGCTGGCGGTGCGTCTGTTCCTGCGCCTGCTGCAGCTGCCGCCGGCGGAGAGGATCCTGACCGACAGCCTGGGCGCCTGGTTCAGCCTCGGCCGGCTGACCGTGGACCTGGGCTTCAGCATGGACCAGCTGGGCGCCGTCATGGCCCTGGTGGTCACCGGCGTCAGCTTCCTGATCCACGTCTACTCCCTGGGCTACATGGCGCACGACGCGGGTTTCCAGCGCTTCTTCGCCTACATGAACCTCTTCGTCTTCTTCATGCTGACACTCGTCCTGGGCGAGAATCTGCTGCTGCTCTTCGTGGGCTGGGAGGGGGTCGGCCTTTGCTCCTACCTGCTGATCTCCTTCTGGTTCGGCGAGGAGGCGAACGCCGCCGCCGGCAAGAAGGCCTTCGTCGTCAACCGGATCGGGGACTTCGGTTTCCTGATCGGCATCTTCCTGATCGGGACGACCCTGCTGCCGCACCTGGGGGCGGGGGAGGGGCTCTTCTCCTTCGGCACGCTGGCCGCCCATCGCGACCTGCTGGCGCCGGTGGCCACCGCCGTGGGCCTGCTGCTCTTCCTGGGCGCCACCGGCAAGTCCGCGCAGATCCCCCTCTACATCTGGCTGCCCGACGCCATGGCGGGTCCGACCCCGGTCAGCGCGCTGATCCACGCGGCCACCATGGTGACCGCCGGCGTGTACATGCTCGCCCGGCTGCACTTCATCTACGTGATGTCGCCGACCGCCATGCTGGTGGTGGCGATCGTCGGGGCCGCCACCGCGCTCTTCTCCGCCACCATCGCCCTGGCCCAGAACGACATCAAGCGGGTGCTCGCCTACTCCACGGTCAGCCAGCTCGGTTACATGGTGCTGGCCTGCGGCGTCGGAGCCTTCGCGGCCGGGATCTTCCACCTCATGACGCACGCCTTCTTCAAGGCCCTGCTCTTTCTCGGCAGCGGTTCGGTGATCCACGCCATGAGCAACACGCAGGACATGCGGGTCATGGGGGGGCTGCGCCGCGCCCTGCCGATCACCTTCTGGACCTTCCTGGCCGCCACGCTCGCCATCGCCGGCATCTTTCCCCTGGCCGGGTTCTTCAGCAAGGACGAGATCCTCTGGCGGGCGTTCAGCAGCGGGGTGGGCGGTCACGTGCTGTGGGTCGTGGGCTTCCTTGCCGCCGGCCTGACCGCCTTCTACATGATGCGCCTGGTGGTGCTGACCTTCTTCGGACGCAACCGGGCCTCGGAGAAGGTCCGCGAGCATATCCACGAGTCGCCGCCGACCATGACCGTGCCGCTGGTCGTGCTGGCCATTCTCTCGGTGGTGGGCGGCTGGATCGGCTGGCCGCACGTCCTGGGGGGGAGCAACCGCTTCGCGCAGTGGCTGGAACCGGTTTTCCACGGCGGGGCGGCCGCGGCGAGCGCGCCGGCGCCGGGTGGGGCGCTCGGGGAGACGGCCGCGCTGCTGCACCAGGCCCTGGTGGAGACGCCTCACGCCGTGGGCCGGGGCCTCACCGAGGGCCTGCAGGAGTGGATTCTCATGCTGGCCTCCCTGGGTATCGGCCTGCTGGGGCTGGCCTTCGGCTACTGGCTCTACGCGCGGCGCATCCGGATCGTCGAGCGCCTGCGCAGTCTGGCCGGCGGCGCGCTCTACCGCCTGGTCGCCAACAAGTACTACGTGGACGAGGCCTACGAGGCCGTTTTCATCAAGCCCGGCTACGCGCTTTCGCGGCGCGTTCTCTGGAAGTGGATCGACGCGGGACTCATCGACGGGCTGCTGGTCAACGGCTCGGCCCTTTGCGTGGCCATTGCGGGGGCCGTGCTGCGCCTGTTCCAGAACGGGATGATCCGCTTCTACGCCTACATCTTCGTGCTCGGGGTGACGGCCTTCGTTCTCTACCTGACCCTAGCCACCTAGGAGGGCGCGGTCTTGTCGTTCGTCACCGACCACATCCTGTCCTGGGTCACCTTCCTGCCGCTGCTGGGGGCGTTGCTGATCGTCCTGGTCGGCCGGCGGGACGCCACGGCCCGCGTCATCGCCTTGTCCGCGCTGCTGTTGGACTTCGTGCTCTCGCTGCAGCTCTACTTCCGCTTCGCGGTGGACAGCGGGGAGGACCAGTTCGTCGAGCGCGCGGCCTGGCTCTTCGGCGGTCGCGTGCAGTACGCGTTGGGCTGCGACGGCATCTCGCTGGTGCTGGTGCTCCTGACCACCCTGCTGGGACCGCTGGTGGTGCTGAGCACCTGGCAGGCGATTCGCGAGCGCGTGCCCGAGTTCATGACCTTCCTGCTCATGCTGCAGAGCTTCATGCTGGGCACCTTCTTCGCCCGGGACATGCTGCTCTTCTACATCTTCTGGGAAGCCATGATCGTCCCGATGTACTTCCTCATCGGGATCTGGGGCGGCGAGCGGCGCATCTACGCGACGGTGAAGTTCTTCATCTTCACCATGCTGGGCAGCGTCTTCATGCTGGTCGGCATCCTGTACTGCTACTTCAAGGCCGGCAGCATGGATCTGGCGGCCTTCATGCAGCTGGATCTCTCCGGCCGCGAGCAGCTCTGGCTCTTCGCCGCCTTCATCCTGGCCTTCGCCATCAAGGTGCCGGTCTTCCCGTTCCATACCTGGCTGCCCGACGCGCACACGGAGGCGCCCACGGCGGGCTCGGTCATCCTGGCCGGCATCCTGCTGAAGATGGGCACCTACGGCATGCTGCGCTTCGCCCTGCCCCTCTTCCCCGCGGCGCTGCCGGTCTTCGCCCCCTGGCTCGGCGCGCTGGCGGTCATCGGCATCATCTACGGCGCCCTGGTGGCCATGGTGCAACCGGATGTCAAGCGGCTGGTGGCCTACTCCAGCGTGAGCCATCTCGGTTTCGTGGTGCTGGGGCTGTTCAGCCTCACGCCGGACGGACTGGCCGGCGGGATGTTCCAGATGCTGTCGCACGGTCTGACCACGGGAGCGCTCTTCCTCCTGGTGGGCGTGATTTACGAGCGTCGGCACACGCGGGAGATCACCGAGTTCGGGGGGCTGGCCCACGAGATGCCCACCTACGGCGCCGCCTTCATGCTCGTGACGCTCGGCAGCATCGGGCTGCCGGGGCTCAGCGGCTTCGTGGGGGAGTTCCTGATCCTCTTCGGTTCCTTCCAGAGCGGATTCCTGCCGCACGCCCGCCTCCTGGCGATCCTGGGAGCTTCCGGCGTGGTGCTCGGAGCGATCTACATGCTCTGGATGTACCAGCGCGTGTTCCTGGGGCCGTCGCGCAACGAGAAGAACCACGGGCTGCCCGATCTCAGCCCGCGCGAGGTCCTGGTTCTGCTGCCGATCGCGGTCTTCATCATCTGGCTGGGCGTCCGGCCGGGCCTGGTTCTGGACCGCCTGCAGCCCTCGCTGGAGCGGGTGCTGACGCCGCTGTTGACCGAGGTGCAGCAGGCGCCGCGCCACGCGGAGATGCTGTCCCGGAAGGCGCGCGCCACCGTCGTGCTGCCGGCGGATGCGGCTCGCGCGGAGAGTGAGCCATGAACGACGCAACCCTGGCGACCGAGCCCTCCCTGACCCAGCAGCTGGGCATCCTGCTGCCCTACCTGCTGCTGGCGGGCGGCGGCCTGCTGGTCATGCTGGTGGATTCCTTCGTGAAGACCCTGCGCAAGGACCACCTCTACATGCTGACGGTGCTGCTCCTGCTGGGCGCGGTGCTGGCCCAGTTCTTTCCGCCCGGGGGGATCTCCGCCGGCACTCTGCTGGGCGGCATGCTGAAGAACGAGTTCTACACGCGCTTCTTCACCTACCTCTTCCTGGGCGTCGCCCTGCTGACGGCCACCTTCGCCACGAGCGCCTACGACCGCGACAGCCGCTACCGGGGCGAGTTCTATCCGCTGCTGCTGTTCGCGATCCTGGGCATGATGGTCCTGGCCGCCGCCAGCGATCTGCTGATCCTCTACCTGGGTCTGGAGTGCATGAGCCTGGCGACGTACGTTCTGGTGGGGGGACAGAAAGGCTTCGCCCGCAGCAGCGAGGCGGGTTTCAAGTACCTCCTGCTGGGCGGTTTCGCCTCGGCCTTCCTGCTCTTCGGCATCGCGCTGCTGTACGGCTTCGCCGGCACGACCTCCTTCGCGGGGCTCGCGGCCAAGCTGGGCAGCGGCGACGCCTTCCTGCTCTCGCTCGGTGCGGGTCTGGTCCTGATCGGTTTTGGCTTCAAGATCGCGATGGTGCCGTTCCACATGTGGACACCGGACGTCTACGACGGTGCTCCGGCGTACGTGTCGGGCTTCATGGCGACGGGCATCAAGGCCGCTGCGTTCGCGGCCCTGGTGCGCCTGGCGTGGCTGCTGCTCCCCGCGATGGCCGATTTCTGGTTCCCGCTGCTCGTCGTGCTCGCTGTCCTCACCATGACCTTCGCCAACCTGGTCGCCCTGGCGCAGAGCAACATCAAGCGCCTGCTGGCCTACTCGAGCATCGCCCACGCCGGCTACCTGCTGTTGGGATTGGTGGCCTTGCTGTCCACCGGACGGGGCGGAGCCGCCTCGCTGCGGGTGGAGGAGGTGGCCGGCGCGGCGGGCGGCGGCATCCTGTTCTATCTGATCGCCTACACCATCATGAACCTGGGGGCCTTCGGGGTCGTCAGCTTCCTGAGCCGCAGCGGCGAGGAAGAGGCGTTCGCCATCAGCGGCTACGCCGGTCTGGCGCGGCGGCAGCCGCTGGCCGCCGCCTCCATGGCGGTGTTCATGCTCTCGCTCGCCGGCATACCGCCCACCGTGGGCTTTATGGGAAAGCTGTACATCTTCGAGTCCGTGGTGCGGGCCGATCTGGTGCCCCTGGCGATCTGGGGCGTCGTCAACTCCCTGCTCTCGGTCTACTACTACCTGCGCGTCGTGGTGGTCATGTACATGCAGCCGGCCGAGGAGGCGTCCTACGACGGGCGCAGCTGGGAATCGTCCTTCGCCGTCTCCATCCTGGCCTTTCTGGTGCTCTTCTTGGGCATCATGCCGGGCGCGCTCCACCGGCTCAGCGAGATCACGTTCCGGTTGATGGCCTTCTAGCCGGGCGCGCCCGGGAAGGACCCGGCTAGCCGCGGTAGGCCTGCAGGCCGGTGATGGCGTGGCCGACGATGAGCGTGTGGATGTCGTGCGTGCCCTCGTAGGTCCTGACCGATACCAGGTTCGTCATGTGGCGGCCGATGGGATGCTCGTCGGTGATGCCGGCGGCCCCCAGGATGTCGCAGGAGGTGCGGGCGCACTCGAGGGCCATGGCCACGTTGTTGCGCTTGGCGAGGCTGACCAGGGGCGCCTCGTTGACGCCCTGGTCCTTGAGGCGGCCCAGCCGGTGGACCAGGGCTTGCCCCTTGGTGATCTCCGTCAGCATGTTGACCAGCTTGCGCTGGACCAGCTGGAAGGAGGCGATGGGACGGTCGAACTGCTTCCGCTGCAAGGCGTACTGCAGGGCGTGGTGATAGCAGGCAGCGGCCGCGCCCACGGCGCCCCAGGCGATGCCGAAGCGCGCCTCGTTGAGGCAGGACAGCGGAGCGCGCAGACCGCGGGCCGCGGGCAGCCGGTTCGCTTCGGGCACGCGCACCTCGTCCAGGATCAGCTCCCCGGTGTCGCTGGCGCGCAGGCTGAACTTGCCGTGCACCGGCTGCGCGGAGAAGCCCGGCAGGCCCTTCTCGACCACGAAGCCCAGGATGCCCTCCGGTCCCTTGGCCCAGACCAGGGCCAGATCGGCCAGCGTGGCGTTGGTGATCCACATCTTGTTGCCCTGCAGCACCCAGTGATCGCCGTCGGGGGTGGCGGTCGTTTCCATGCCGCCCGGATCGCTGCCGTGGCCGGGCTCGGTCAGACCGAAGCAGCCGATCAGCTCGCCCCGGGCCAGCCCGGGCAGCCAGCGCCGCTGCTGCGCCTCGTTCCCGTAGGTGCTGAGGGGCCACATGACGAGGCTGCTCTGCACCGAGGCGAAGCTGCGCAGGCCGCTGTCGCCCCGCTCCAGCTCCTGGCAGATCAAGCCGTAGATGGTGGAGGAGAGGCCGGCGCAGCCGGGGCCCTTCACGCTGGCGCCCAGCAGCCCCAGCTCGGCCAGCTCGGGGACGATCTCCGTGGGGAAGGTGCCGGCCGCGTGATGCTCGCGGATCAGCGGCAGGAACGAGCGCTCGACGAAGCTGCGCACGGTGTCGCGCACGGAGCGTTCCTCGTCGCTGAGCGTGTCCTCGAGGTGGTAGTAGTCGATTCCCTGGTAAGGATTCATCGTCGTCTCCGTCTTCGGATCAGCGGTCGCGGGGACGCAGCCGGTCTGGCACCTCGCGCCGGGCCGGCGCTGCGACCATGGTACACAAGCGCAGCTTGACCGCCACCGGCGATTCCTCTAGTAGATAGATGTTCGCCGTCGCTCCGCGGTCCGGAGATCGTCGGGAAAGGGTTCGCAGACAGGGACGGGGTGCGATGTTGCGCTGGGGCAAGGCCTGGCTGGGAGCGGCCCTCTGGGGCTTCCTGCTGGCGGGGACGATCGGCTGCGCCGAGGCGCTCAGCCAGTGGCTGCGCTTCGATCTGCTGGGGGGCGGGTCGCCGGCCGCGAGTCCCCTGCGGCTCCTGCTGCCGCCCTTCGTGCTCTATGGCTGGTGGGGACTGCTCTGGTCGGGTCTGCTGTTCCCGCCGGCGGCGCTGCTTGCGCGGTGGCGTCCCTGGCCTCGCCGGGTGGCCTTCAGCCTGGCCACGGCGGGAGCCGTGACGGCCGTGCTGCTCGTCCAGCTGAACTACCTGCTGCGACAGCACGTCTTGCCCGGCTGGTGGACGGGCCACGGGGGCGGCCTCGGAGCGCTGCTGCTGGGTATGGCCGGCCTGAGCCTCCTGCTGCTGGTGCGCCGGCCCCTGCGGAATCTGGCCGATCGGCTCGCGCCCCGGCGGAGCGCCACGCTCGTCTTTCCCCTGCTGATCGTCATCGTGAGCACATCCCTCTGGCCCGACTGGCGGCAGGAGGGGCGGCAGCTCCGCACGGAGCAGCTGGTGCGCGCGGCCGAGCCCGCGGCGGGGCGCGCGGGCGCTCCGAACCTGGTCCTGATCACCATCGACGCCTGGCGGCGCGATCACCTCTCGCTGAGCGATCCCGCGGGGCCGCCCACGCCCCGGCTGGACGCCCTGGCCCGGGAGGGAATCCTCTTCACGCGGGCCTGGAGCGTCAGCCCCTGGACCCTGCCGAGCATGGCGACGCTGATGACCGGGCTGCCGCCCCAGGAACTGGGCGTGGACAGGTACCGGCCCCTGCCCCGGCAGCCCGTCCGCCTGGCGGAGATCGCCTGGACCCAGGGCTACCGGACCGCGGCCTTCGCCACCAACGCCTTCCTGACCGGGTGGTTCGGCTTCGATCGGGGCTTCGAGTTCTTCGAGCATTCGCTGGTGCTGGAAACTTTGCTGCCGGCCGGCCGCTCCGTTTTGGCGCGGGAGCTCACGCGCTATGCGGACGAGAAGTTCGAGGTCGACAGCGCGGAGATCGTGATCCCCAAGGCGATGAGCTGGTTGCGGCGGCGCGGCGCTGACGGCCCCTTCTTTCTCTGGGTGCACCTGATGAATCCCCATCTGCCCTACCGCTGGCGCCGGCTGCCGGCGGAGGAGACACCGGTGCGGGGCCGGGTGCCGGACGCCGGACGCATTCCGGACACGCCGGAGTTCGCCGGACGCGCCTTCAATCGCCTGGCGGACATCCGCGAAGGCCGCTTCGTGCCCGACGCCGCGGCGCGCGAGGGCCTCTGCACGCTCTACGACCGCGAGGTCCAGTTCGCCGACCACTGGACCGGCAAGCTGCTGCAGACCCTGCGCGATCGCGGGCTCTGGCGGAACACGCTGGTGGTGGTCCTGGCGGATCACGGCGAGGAGCTCTTCGACCATGGGGGTTTCGAGCACGGACACAGCGTGCTGCCGGAAGTGACCGGTGTCCCGCTGATCCTGCGCCTGCCACAGGACGAGGCGGCCGGCACGCAGGTGGAGGATCCCGTCACCACCCTGGACCTGCTGCCGACCCTGTGCCGGCTGCTGGACTGGCCCGTGCCGGCCGCGGCGCCGGGTCGCCCGCTGTGGCCGCGCGAGGAGGCGCGCGCGGTCGGCCCGCGGGCCGAGCCCTTCCTGCTCGAGAACCTGCTCTACGAGCCCCAGCAGCGGGGGGTACTGGCCTGGCCCTGGTTGGCGGTCAGGTGCGAGGGGGAAACTGGGACGAGCTGGTTCGAGCTGGACGCGGATCCCACGGCGCAGACCGCGCGTGCCGCGCCGGCGTGCGGGGCCGACGTCCTGGCGGCGGCCGATTCCCTGGAGGCGCGCTGGCGGGCCGGCGGGCGGGAGCTGCGCGACGCCGCGGCGAGCCCGGGGGCCTGGCCGCCCGAGCTGGCGCGCAAGCTGCGGGCCCTGGGCTACTGAGCGCGATGCGACCACGGGCTGCCGCGGGCAGCAAGCGGCCCCGCCCGGTCCAGGGGACCGGAACGGGGCCGGAGGGATCGGCGGGACCGACCGGCCGCTAGAGCGACTCGACGGACTTCACCTCGGGGATCTGGCTGCGGATGCGCGCCTCGATGCCCTGCTTCAGGGTCATGATGGACATGGGGCAGGTGCCGCAGGCTCCCTTCAGCCGCACTGTCACGATGCCGTTGTTGTAGTCGATGAACTCGACGTCGCCGCCGTCGGCCTGCAGGGCGGGACGGATCGATTCCAGGATCTGCTTGATTTTCTCTTCCATCGGGCAACCTTCCGGGTGTGCACGCTACCTGACGAAAAACCTCCACCATCCATGAACGTACGTGTTGAACCCGGGATGTCAAGTCATGCCTCGGGCCCGGCCGCGGTGGGTCCCCGGCCCGGTTGCGGAAGCTCGGGCTTGTAGGCGGCGCGGGCGGGTCCTATGATTTGGGCCGGCCGCGGCCACGAGCCCGGACGAGAAGAAACCGCTGCGACGAGGCGACCCCATGTCCGAGAACTGGCAGGACGAACTGGCCCGGCTGCGTGTCCTGGCCCTGGCGGCGGGGCGGCTGCTCCTGCAGGAGCAGGGACACTGCGGGCAGGTGGATTACAAGTCCGCCACCGAGCTGGTCACCGACCTGGACCGCCGGGTCGAGTCGCTGCTGGTGCAGGGGCTGGCCGCCGAGTTCCCCGGTGACGCCGTGGAGGCGGAGGAGGGGGGTGGCGGCGCCGGCCGCACGGGCCGGACCTGGCACCTCGATCCGCTGGACGGCACGACCAACTACGTCCACGGCTATCCCTTCTACTGCGTGTCGCTGGGCTGCGCCGACGCCGCCGGGCCGGTGCTGGGGGCCGTCTACGCCCCCTACCTGGACGAGCTCTACCTGGCGGCCGCGGGCCGGGGCGCCCGGCTCCAGCGGCCGGCGGCCGGGGCGGACCTGGCCCTGCCGCGGCGCCAGGCGGTTGGCCTGCGGCAGGCCCTGCTGGCCACGGGCTTCCCGTACACACGCGATGCGGTGGTCGGCCTCAACGCCGAGCTGGTGCGACGGTTCCTGATGGCCCCCTGCCACGGAGTGCGGCGCGCGGGCAGCGCGGCCATCGATCTGTGTCACGTCGCCGCCGGCAAGCTGGACGGCTACTGGGAGATGAAGCTGCGACCCTGGGACGTGGCGGCCGGTACGCTCGTCGCACGGGAGGCCGGCGTGCGCGTCTCGGACTTCGCGGGCGGCGAGGGGAACCTGTCGGGCGACAGCGTGCTGGCCGCGGCGCCCGTCCTCTACGAACAGATGCGCGCGATCCTCGCGGAGGTGATCCATGGGGAGCTATGACGGCCGGCTGTACGTCGTGACCACCACCATGCCGGGAGCGGATCAGGCCGAGCAGCTGGCGGCCGTGCTGGTGGAACGCGGTCTGGTGGTCTGTGCCCAGGTGAGCGCGGGCCTGACCTCCTGCTATCGCTGGCGGGGCCGGACCCAGTACGCGCAGGAGGTGGGCATGGTGCTCAAGGTGCGCGACGATCGCCTCGACGCCTGCCTGCAGTTCCTGCGCACCGAGCATCCTTACGACGTCCCGCAGCTGACCGCCTGGCCCGTCACGCGGGTGGACGAGGCCTACGGCCGCTGGGCCTGGGGGGAGGACGCGTGAAGGCACGTCCCGGTCCCGCCCTGCACGGCTGCATCCTGGCGCTGCTGATCCTCGGGGCCCTCCGCGCCGCCGCCGATCCGCCATCGGCGACCGCCGCGGCTCCCTACCGGATCACCCTGCCGGAGCTGATCCTCTCCGGCGTCCCCTTCACCATGAGCGTGGAGGACACGGGCGGGTTGCAGCCGCTGGAGGTGCGGCTGGAGTCCCGCCGCCGGGCTGTGCTCACGACCCTGGCCAGCGGCAGGTTCCAGGCAGGACGCGCCGTGCTCGAGGAGGTCCGGCTCACCGGGAGCGATCTGCCCACGCTCCGCCTGCAGGGCGTGCCGGATCCGGACCGCAGCCCGACGACGGCGGAGGCGCTCGCCCAGCCGGTGGCCGCGCGCGTCCTGCCCGGCTGGCTTTCCATCCTGCCGCCCCTGCTGGCCATCGGCCTGGCGCTGCTGACGCGCCAGGTGCTGGTGGCGCTCTTCCTGGGCGTGTGGGTCGGCGCGTGGATCCTCTACGGCTGGAACCCGGGGCTGGCCTTCCTGCACGTGGGCGACCGTTACCTGGTGTCGGCGCTCGCCGAACGCTCCCATGCCTCCATCCTCATCTTCACCTGCCTGCTGGGCGGCATGATCGGCATCCTCTCGCGGGCCGGGGCCACGGAGGGCCTGGTGCAGTGGTTGACCCGGAAGGTGCGCACGCGCCGGGGGGGGCAGCGCTCGGCCGCCATCATGGGCACCGTCATCTTCTTCGACGACTACGCCAACACCCTGCTGGTGGGCAACGCCATGCGTCCGCTCACCGATCGGCTGCGCATCTCGCGCGAGAAGCTGGCCTACCTGGTGGACAGTACGGCGGCCCCGGTGACCACGGTGGCGGTGATCAGCACCTGGATCGGCTTCGAGGTGGGCCTGATCCAGGAAGCCATGGTGCGCCTGGACGGCGGCGGCTCCGCCTATACCTTCTTCCTGCGCAGCATCCCCTACAGCTTCTACCCCTTGCTGACCATCTGGTTCGTCTACCTGGTGTCCTGCCTGGGACGGGACTACGGCCCGATGCTGGCCGCCGAGACCCGGGCTCGCGTGCGCGGCGAGGTGCTGCGGCCCGGCGCCCAGCCGGCCAGCGACACCCAGGCCTTCGAGAGCGCGACGGGCGACCAGGAGCCGGCCCACCCCCTGCTGGCCGTGATCCCCGTGCTGCTGGTCATCCTGCTCACGGGTCTGGGTCTCTGGTGGGACGGTCTGCGCAAGCTGCAGGAGGCGGGCGCCGTCGATCGCAACCTGCGGGCCGTGCTCAACGCGGCCAACAGCTTCGACGTGCTCATGTGGTCCTCCATGGGGGGCGCGGTCAGCGCCTTCTTGCTGATGACGGGCACCCGGCGGCTGCGCCTGCGGGAGGCGATCGAGGGCTGGCTCGCCGGGGCGCGCGCCATGCTCATCGCCCTGGTGATCCTGCTGCTGGCCTGGTCCCTCAGCGCCGTCTGCACCGACCTGCAGACCGCACCCTACCTGGTGGAGATCTGCCGCGGGGGACTGACGGCCCGCCTGCTGCCGGCGATGTCCTTCATGCTGGCCTCGAGCATCAGCTTCGCGACCGGGACCTCCTGGGGCACCATGGCGATCCTCGTGCCGCTGGTCTTTCCGCTGGGGGCCCTGCTGCCCGGCAGCGAGGGGCTGTCCCCGTCGGTGGCGGAAGGGATCCACCTGGCGACGGTGAGCGCCGTCCTGGCCGGCGCCGTCTTCGGCGATCACTGCTCGCCCATCTCGGACACCACGATCCTCTCCTCGCTGGCCTCGGGCTCGGACCACGTGGACCACGTGCGGACGCAGCTGCCCTATGCCCTCACCGTGGCGGCCGCGGCTCTCCTGTTGGGCTACCTGCCGACCGGGTACGGGCTGTCGCCGTTCCTCTCCCTGGGCGCCGGAGCCCTGCTGCTCCTGGGCTTTCTGCTGTGGCGCGGGCGGCGGGCGGGGATCGCGTCATGAGCGCGATCCTGACCCTGCTGACGGACTTCGGCACGCGCGATCCCTACCTGGCCGAGCTGAAGGCCGCCTGCCTGGCCGTCTGGCGCCGCGCTCCGGTCGGCGGCCGGGACCTGGTCCTGCTGGATCTGGGGCACGAGGTACCGCGCGGGGACGTGGGCGCGGCGGCCTGGTTCCTGGCCCGCGTGCATCCGCACCTCCCGCCGGGAACCGTCCACCTCGTCGTGGTCGACCCGGGCGTCGGCACCGCGCGGCCGCTGGTGGCGGCCGGCGCCCGCGGGCAGCGATTCGTGGCTCCGGGCAACGGCAGCCTGGCCTTCCTGGCCGGGGCCGAGGATCTGCGGGTGGTGATCCTGGACGATCCCCGCGCCTGGCGGCCCGCCGCGAGCGGCGCGCCGGCGCCCACCTTCCACGGCCGGGACATCATGGGCCCGGTGGCCGCGCGGCTGGCGACGGGGGTGGACCTGGCCTCGCTGGGCTCGCCGGGCGTTGCGGCGGACCTGGGCACGGCGCCCAGTTTCGCCGGGGCGGCGGGCGCCGCGGACGGGCGGCTGGGCAGCGTGGTCTGGATCGACCGCTTCGGCAACGTCATCAGCGACATCACGCGCGCCGGACCGGTGGGGCGCCGCCTGGCAGGCGGGGCCAGGCTGCGGCTGGGGCGGATCGACGTGGACGGTCCGCGGGCGACCTTCGGGCTCGCGCCGCCGGGCCGGCCGTTCTGGTACTGGGGCAGCGGCGACTGCCTGGAGGTGGCCCTGCCGCTGGGGGACGCGGCGGCGACCTACGGCTGGGAATGTGGTCTGGCCATCCAGGAAGGCGCCCCGTAAGATTAGGGAACCGCGTGCACTCCACCGCACCGAAAGGAACGAGGGGCATGCCCCGGAAACTGCCGTGTCAGCTGCGCCTTTCCGGATTCCTGCTGGCGGGGCTGACGATGCTGGCCTGGCTGAGCTCGTGCGGAACCCAGCACGTCAGCTTTCACTATCCCGGCGAGCAGCTCGACTTCTCGCTGCTCCAGCGTCCCAAGCCCAGCATCTTCATCGATCTGGTGCGGGACCTGCGCCCGGAGGCCCAGCGCCTGGGCCAGGGGCACTTCCTGGGCATCACCTATCCCAGCGACGAGGCCTGGGACAAGCCGGTGCACCAGATCTACCGGGAGGCCCTGGTCCAGGACCTGACCCAGACGCAGCTGGTGGAGGTGGTGCCCCTGGCGCGACAGGCCGACTACATCCTGACCGTGGACCTGGTCAGCTTCGGCAGCCGGCTGCAGCGCTCGCCGATCTCCTTCCTGCTGCCGGTGGCCGGCGGCATGGGCGTGGGCCTGGCCGTGGGGGAGGATACCTCCGATCGCCTCAAGACCGGGGCGCTGGTCGGGGTGGCCGCGCTGCTGGCCGTGCCGCTGCCGACCTCGCACCGCGCCACCTGCGAGGCGCGCATGCACTTGGAGAACCGCCAGGGCGAGGTCGTCTGGGAGCAGACCTGCCTGGGAGAGACCGACGAGATCGTCTACGTCACGGCCACTGCGCGCAGCGATCAGTCCCTGGTGGACAAGTACCTTACCAAGGCGGTCAAGCGCTGCAACGCCTGCCTGCTGGGGCAGCTGCGACAGATCCTGATCTACGATGAGAGCTGAGCGATGATCCGACGCTCGCGAGCGGACGCAGGAGCGGCCGGACGCTCCCTCTTCTTCTTGCTGCTCTTCT
Source organism: uncultured Fibrobacteraceae bacterium (assembly GCA_964524645.1). Classification (GTDB taxonomy): domain Bacteria; phylum Krumholzibacteriota; class Krumholzibacteriia; order LZORAL124-64-63; family LZORAL124-64-63; genus CAZGEC01. The sequence continues at coordinate 48,189 of CAZGEC010000006.1, forward strand.
GCTCCGGGTTCGCCTCCCTGGTCTACGAGGTGGCCTGGACGCGGGTGCTGCTGAGCGTCTTCGGGGCCACCGTCTACGCCAGCGGGACCGTGCTGACCTCCTTCATGGTCGGCCTGGCCCTCGGCAGCTGGCTGGCCTCCCGCTGGGGCGACCGGCTGCGCATCTCCTCTCTCCGGGCGTACGCGTATCTCGAGCTGGGAGTAGGGATATACGCGCTCGGTTTCCCGTGGATTCTCAAGGGCGTCACGGGGATCTACGTGGCGTCCTTCGGCCAGCTGGGGGCCTCCTTCTACGTCTTCTCGCTGATCCGCTTCGGGCTCGCCTTCCTGGCCCTGGTGCTTCCGGCCACGCTCATGGGGGCCACGCTGCCGGTGATCACGCGCTTCGGGGTGCGCCAGCTGTCGTCCCTGGGACGGGATCTGGGGCGGCTCTACGCCGTGAACACGGCTGGCGCGGCGCTGGGGACGTTCGTGACCGGCTACCTGCTCATCGAGGCGCTGGGCATCCGCCGGACCACGCTGGTGGCCATGGCGCTCAACCTGCTGGTCTTCGTGGGGGCCCTCGCGCTGGAGCGGCGCCTGCTGCCGGGCGGCGCCGGACCGGGGCCCGCGACGCCGCCCAGACCCGCGGGCGGCGGGACCGAGCCGGCGCTGGGGGCGGTGGACCGGCGCCTGGTGCTGCTGGTGCTGGCGGTCTCGGGCTGCTGCGCGCTGGCCTACGAGGTGCTCTGGGCGCGGCTCCTGGTCTACGTGCTGGGCAACTTCGTGCACTCCTTCAGCATCATGCTCGCCGCCTTCCTGACGGGCATCGCTCTCGGCAGCGCCGTCGCCGGCCGCCAGGCCGATCGGCTGGAGCGGGCGCGGGGCTGGCTCGCCGGCTGCCAGGTGATCATCGGACTGGCGGCCCTGTTCATGCTGCCGCTCTTCAGCCGCCTGATCATCGCCCGGGACGCCTTCCTGGGCTCGCTGAGCCACATGGAGACCTATGGCAGCGTTGCGGCGGCCCTCGCCGCCTACCACGATCCCTGGTGGCAGTTCACGGCCTGGAAGGTGGGCGTCACCTTCCTGCTCATGGTGATCCCGACCTTCTGCATGGGAGCCAGCTTTCCCCTGGCCAACCGGCTGTACGTCCGCGACCTGCGAGGTGTGGTGCGGGGCGTGGGAGCCCTCTACGCGGGCAACACGGTGGGGGCCATCGTGGGTTCCTTCGCCGCCAGCTTCCTGCTCATCCCCTGGCTGGGCGTGCGCGACGCGGCCGTGATCATGGCCGTCCTCAACCTGGCGGCCGCGGCGCTGCTGCTGAGCCGGCGGGGCGGGCGCTGGCGTCCCTGGCCGGCCGTGCCCGGCTGGGGCCTGACGCTGCTGGCCGGTCTGCTCGCCCTGCTCTTGATCCCGCAGACCGTCTTCCATCCCATCTACGCCAGCGCGGAGAAGGACAAGACCCTCATCCATGTGGACGAGACGGTGGCCGGGACGGTGACCATCCACGAGACGCCGGGCGGCTTCCGGGTCATCGACATCAACGGGCTCAACGTGGCTGGCACCAAGTTCGGCTTCCACTGCACGCAGAAGCTGCAGGCCCATTTCCCGCTGCTGATGCACCCCCATCCGCGCCACGTCATGCAGATCGGGTTCGGCACGGGCGGCACCTGCTGGTCCGTCTCGCTGCATCCGGAGGTGGAGCGGATCGACTGCGTCGAGATCAACCCGGGAGTCATCGCCGCGGCGCCTCACTTCGAGGAGATCAACCACGGGATCTACGAGCCGGGACGGGATCCGCGGGTCACGGTGACCATCGAGGACGCCCGCAACTTCGTGCTCACCACGCCGCACCGCTACGACGTCATCTTGTCCGACTCCATCCACCCGCGCTTCACCGGCAACGGACTGCTGTACACGAAGGACTACTTCGAGATCTGCGCGCAGGTCATGGAGGAGGACGGCATCTTCTCCACCTGGTTGCCCACCGCCTTCCTCGGCGACGACGAGTTCCGCATGATCGTGCGCACGCTGCAGTCGGTCTTCCCGTACGTCCTGATCTGGTACATGAACAACACCGTCGAGGGCTACACCATCGCCATGGGCAGCCGGCGCCCCTTCACCGTGGACTTCGACCGCCTGGCCGAGCGCATCGCCCGGCCGGCCCTGCGCGAGGATCTGGCGACCGTGCACCTGGAGAACGTCTACGACCTGCTGGACTGCGTCATCCTGGGGGGCGCCAACGTGGCCGCGTACCTCGGGGAAGGGCCGCTCAACACGGAGGACCGGCCGCTCATCGAGTTCCGGGCCCCGCGCAACATGAACCGCGTGGTGACGGAGTACCGGAACCTCGAGAGGCTGCTGCGCTTCCGCAACTTCCCCGAGGCGATGATGGGGGGCTGGAGCGCCGATCCGGACACCGCGACCGCCCGGCGCGCGACATTTCTGCAGTACTTCCGCGCCACGGGCCTCCTGCTGCGGGGGCACGAGGCGCATCTCATGGGGCAGTTCCCGGAGGAGCAGGCCTGCTACGCGCAGGCGCTCGCCGTCAACCCGGCGGACCGCGATGCGGTCTACTTGACGGAGCGCCTGGAGCGGCAGCAGCGCGGCGAGCTGCTGGATTACTGAGCGGGGGCCGCGACGCGCCCGCGACGCCGGGCCGGCTCAGAGCAGGCGGGCCGCCAGGCTGGCCAGCTGGCTGCGCTCGCTCTTGGTCAGCGTGATGTGCCCGTACAGGCGCTCCTTCTTGAAGCGCTCCACCACGTAGGTCAGCCCGTTGCTGGAGGCGTCCAGGTAGGGATTGTCGATCTGGTAGGCGTCGCCCGCCAGGATGACCTTGGCGCCCTCGCCGGCGCGGCTGACCACCGTCTTGACCTCGTGCGGCGTCAGGTTCTGGGCCTCGTCGATGAGGATGTACAGCTTGGGCAGGCTGCGCCCGCGGATGTAGGTGACCGCCTCGACCTCGATGACACCGGTGTCGAAGAGGTAGTCCACCTTGTCGGCGCTCTGCTCCAGCTTGGGGTCCACGAGGTACTGGAGGTTGTCGTAGATCGGTTCCATCCAGCTGTAGAGCTTCTCCTCCTTGGAGCCGGGCAGGAAGCCGATGTCCCGGCCCAGGGGCATCACGGGGCGCGAGACCATGATCTTGCGGTAGAGCTTCTCCTCGGCGACCAGCTGCAGACCCACCGCCAGGGCGAGCAGGGTCTTGCCGGTGCCCGCCTGTCCCAGCATGGTGACGAGCTGGATGTCCGGACGCAGCAGCAGCTCGAAGGCGAAGTGCTGCTGCAGGTTCAGGGGCTGCAGCCCCCAGGGGCGGCTGCCGGAGTACTGCAGCGGCTCGACGCGGCCGCTGTCGGCCCGGAAGATGCCCAGGGCGGTGTGCTTGGCGTTGTCGCGGCCCCGCAGCAGGACCCCCTCGTTGGGGTAGAAGTCCTGCTCCAGCTCCAGGGGATGGCCGGCGTAGAAGTCGTCGATGAGCGCGTCGGGGGCGTCCAGCTCCCGCCAGCCGGTGTACAGCTCGTCGAAGTTGATCTTGCTGCGCTTGAAGTCCTCCGCCACCAGGCCCAGCGCGTCGCCCTTGACGCGGGCGTTGATGTCCTTGGTCACGAAGACCACCTGCACCCCCTGGGCTGCCAGGTAGAGGGCGCCGGCCAGGATCCGGTTGTCGGGAATCTGAGGGTCCAGGCTGGCCGGCAGGTGCTCCATGAAGCCGTTGACCAGCACGAAGAGCCGGCCGCCGTTGGGCAGGGGGACGCCCCCGCTCAGGGAGTGCCCCTGGCGCAGGGCGTCGATGGTGCGGATCACCTGGCGGGCGTTCCGGCCGCGCTCGTCGTTCTCGCGCTTGAAGCGATCCAGCTCCTCGAGGACGTCTACCATCAGCACGATGGTGTTGTCCTCGAAGGCCTCCAGGGAGGTGGCGTCGTGCAGCAGCACGTTGGTGTCCAGGACGAAGCAGCGGCCCTGGATCTGGTGGGGATCCAGGCGCGGATGGAACAGGCTGGGGGGATGGGTGTAGTCGTTCATGGCTCCTCCACGGAAGATCCCCGGGGGTCCGCGGCGACCGCCGGTCCGTGGTCAGGCTTGGGCGTGCGGGGGCGGATGTAGTAGCCTGTGCAGCGGGCGTCGGCCCCCGGGGCCCCCGCCGGATCCCACGGTCGGCCGCGCCCCGTCGCGCCGGGATCGCGGCCCGCGGCCACCCGGAGCCGGTGCTCGAGGCAGCAAGGAGGCACAACGGTATGTCGCAACGGACGGCCTGGCAACCCGCGACTGCGGCGCCGCGCACCGGACTCCGGCTGCGAGTCCCGAGGCTGCCGTTCCTGGTTATCGGTCTGCTCGGCCTCCTCTTGACGCCGGACACGCGCGGCATCCGGCTCGCGGCGGCCGCGGAGCAGGAGCCGCTCTGGCCGCTGCCCCTGGCGGAGCACTGGCTCACCTCCAACTTCATGGAGTACCGGGCGGGTCGCTTCCATGCGGGTCTGGATCTGAAAACGCGCAGCCAGCCCGGGTTCCCGGTGCTGGCTCCCGAGGACGGCTGGATCAGCCGCCTGCGGGCGGCCCCGGACGGCTACGGCCGCGCTCTCTACCTGCAGACCGCCGGCGGTCGGACCTACGTCTTCGGCCACCTGCAGCGCTTCGCCGATCCGTTGCGGGAGCGGGTGCGGGCCGAGCAGCGGCGGCGCCGCGCCTGGCGGGTGGACATCGCCCTGCCGGAGAAGCAGCTCCCGGTCCGCAGGGGCGAGGTGCTGGGCCTTTCCGGCCAGAGCGGCACCGCCGGTCCCCACCTGCACTTCGAGGTGCGCAACGGCTCCCAGCAGCCGCTCAACCCCCTGGGCCAGGGATTCGCGCCGGCGGATACGATCCCGCCGCGCATCCTGCGCCTGCATGCCCTGCCCGCGACGCCGCAGGCCAGGATCGAGCAGGAGCCGACGGCCTGGAGCATCGCCGATGCGGCCGGACTGCGCGGCGAGCTGCCCGCGTTGCAGGTGCGCGGCCCGGTGGCCTTTGCGGCCTCCTTGCTGGACGAGGCGGATGCGGCCGGACACCATCTGGAGCCCTATCGCCTGAGCGTGCGGCTGGATGGGCGGGAGGTGTTCTCGCTGCGCAACGACCGCTTCGACTTCACGGCCAGCGCGAAGATGCGGCTGGAGTGGCTGGAGCTGGACGGCCTGCGGGAGCACTGGCTGCACCGCCGGGCCGGGGACGACCTGCCCGGGCGCGCGGGCGGCGCCTGGAGCCTGGATCCGGCGGTCCTGACGCCCGGTCGCCACCGGGTGGAGCTGGAGGCCGCGGACTGGTGGGACAACACGGCGCGGGTGGCCTGGGATCTCCTGGTGGCGGCGCCGGCTGAGCCGGCGGGGCCGGCCCCGGCGGCCGCGGAGGCCCGGCCCGCGGCGGTGGTCTGGCGGGAGGATCCGCTGGGCCTGCCGCTGCCGCGGGCCGGCGAGCCGGACAGGTTTCTGACCCCCTTCCTGCAGCTGGTGCACCGGCGGGACGGCGCCTGGGAGGTGGCGCCAACCCTGGCGAACTCCGCGGAGCGGCCGAGCTGGCCCCTGGACCGCGCGCGGCTCTGGCCGCTGACGCCGGAGGCGCAACCCTCGCTGCTGGCAGCCACGGTGCTCTGGGCCGCCCCGGACAGCCTCGACGAGGCGCAGCGGGAGGGGCTCCGGACGGTGCAGGGGCTGGAGGACCAGGGACGGGGCGCGATCTTCGTGGCGGCGGACTGGCCGGCCGCCGGGCCACTGGACCTCTTCCTGCCGGCCTGGCCGGAGTCGCTGGCGGGCGACCCCGGCCTCGGCATCTACGCGCAGCAGCAAGACGGGTCGTGGGCGTTCGCCGGCCGGCCCGAGCCGGGGCCGGGGACGGCTGCCGGCGAGGGGCTGGTGTTCCCGCTGCCGGGGCCGGGACGCTACGCGCTGCTGCGCGACCGGGAGCCCCCGCGGCTCGGGGACGCCGGCTCGCGCCTCCGGGTGCCGGCCGCCGCCGTGCGCGATTCGGCCGGCGTGCGGCTGCCCCGCTGGGAGCTGGTGGAGATCCCCGTGCGTGATCGGGGGGCGGGGATCGAGCCCGACTCCTGCCGCGTTCTCTGCGACGGGCAATGGCTGCCGGCCGAGCCCGACCCGCCGCGCGATCGGCTGCTGGTGGAGCTGCCGGACGAGCTGGCTGCGGGGCAACACGAGCTGCTGGTCCGGGTCGCAGACCGCGCCGGGCAGAGCACGCGGCGACGCTGGACGCTCCTGTGCGCGTCCCGGGAGCTGCCGGACGGTCGCTAGCACGCGGAGAACCGGGTCCGGGCGCGGAGTGGGGGCGCCGCGGTGGACGCTGCTGCGGCCGGCTGCTATCGTAGGGCTGCCACGGGGGGAGCACCAGCGGAGCGAGGATCAGCAGCATGGCCGACGCGTCGTTCGTCCATCTCCACAATCACTCCGATTACTCGCTGCTGGACGGCGCGATGAAGACCCGGGCCATGGCCCAGCGCGCGGCCAGCTACGGCATGCCGGCCCTGGCCCTGACCGATCACGGCAACCTCTTCGGAGCGGTGGAGTTCTACCAGGCCTGCCGCAAGGCGGGGATCAAGCCGATCCTGGGCATGGAGGCCTACGTCACGCGGGATCGTCTCGATCGCACGAGCGAGCGCGCCAAGCGAAGCGCGCACGTCATCCTGCTGGCCCGCAACGCGACCGGCTGGCACAACTTGATCCGGCTCTCCAGCAGCGGTTTCCTCGAGGGCTTCTACTACAAGCCGCGGATCGACAAGGAGCTGCTCGCGCGGCACAGCGAGGGGCTGGTCGCCCTGAGCGCCTGTATGTCCGGCGAGCCGAACCGGGCCCTCAGCCGCGACGACGTGCCGGGCGCCGTCCGCGCAGCCGGCGAATACGCCGAGATCATGGGCCGGCAGAACTACTTCCTCGAGATCCAGAACCACGGCCTGCCCCAGGAGGAGCGCATCCGCCAGCTGATGCCGCAGGTGGCCAAGGCGGTCGGCGTGGGCGTGGTGGCGACCAACGACTGCCACTTCCTCGAGCGGAGTCATCACCAGGCCCACGATCTCCTGCTCGCCATCCAGACCAACCGCCTCTACGAGGATGCCGGCCGCTGGCGCTCCCAGACCGACCAGGTCTACTTCAAGAGCCCCGTGGAGATGCAGCAGCTCTTCCAGGACTGGCCCGACGCTGTGCGCAACACGCTGCACATTGCCGACATGGTGGATTTCGAGCTGGAGCTGGGGCGGCTGCTGCTGCCGGAGTTCCCCCTGCCGGAGGGCTTCGCCACGGCCGACGCCTACGTGACCCACCTGGCGCGCCGGGGGTTGCAGGAGCGCTACGCGAGCGTGACGCCCGAACTCCAGCAGCGGCTGGACTACGAACTGGGGATCATCCAGCGAATGGGCTACGCGGGCTACTTCCTGATCGTCTGGGACTTCATCAGCGCGGCCCGGAGGCTCGGCATCCCGGTGGGCCCCGGGCGCGGCTCGGCGGCCGGCAGCCTCGTCTGCTACAGCATGCGCATCACCGACATCGATCCGATCGCCAACGGGCTGATCTTCGAGCGTTTTCTGAATCCCGACCGTATCTCCATGCCGGATATCGACATAGACTTCTGCTTTGAGAAGCGCCCCCGGATCATCGACTACGTGGCGGAGAAGTACGGGCGGGACAACGTCTCCCAGATCATCACCTTCGGCACCATGGCGGCCCGGGGCGTGCTGAAGGACGTCGCGCGCGTGCTCGGCTTCAGCTTCCCGGAGGCCGATCGCATCAGCAAGCTGGTGCCCGAGGAGATCGGCATCACCCTCGCCAAGGCCCTCAAGGAGGCGCCGGGGCTGGCGGAGGTGCGCAAGGAGTCGCCGCGTCACGACATGCTGATCCGCAACGCCCTGATCCTGGAGGGGCTGTGCCGCAATCCCGGCATCCACGCCGCCGGGGTGCTGATCACGCCCACCGCCTTGATCAACCACGCCCCGCTCTACAAGTCGGCCAAGGGCGACGTGACCGTCCAGTTCGACATGAAGATGTGCGAGCAGCTGGGGCTGCTGAAGATGGACTTCCTGGGCCTGCGCACGCTGACCGTCATCGACAAGGCGCTGGCCCTGATCCGCGAGACCGCAGGCGTCGCCCTGACGCCCGCGGAGATCCCGCTGGACGATCCCGCCGCCTTCGCCCTGCTGCAGGAGGGGCGGACCGTGGCCATCTTCCAGCTCGAGAGCTCCGGCATGCAGGAGCTCGTGCGCAAGCTCAAGCCCACCTGCTTCGAGGACATCACGGCCGTCAACGCCCTCTTCCGGCCCGGCCCGCTGGGTGCGGGCATGGATCAGGTCTACGTGGAGTGCAAGAACGGACGCAAGCGCGTCGCCTACAAGCATCCGCGCCTGAAGCCCATCCTGGAGGAGACGTACGGGGTCATCCTGTACCAGGAACAGGTCATGCAGATCGCCAGCCTGATGGGCGGATTCACCATGGCCGAGGCCGACACGCTGCGCAAGGCCATGGGCAAGAAGAGCAAGCACATGATGGACCAGATGCGCGCCAAGTTCCTCGCGGGGGCGGCGGAGCGCGATTACGCCGAGAGGGTGGCGGCGGAGATCTTCGACGACATGGCCTTCTTCGCCGAGTACGGGTTCAACAAGTCGCACAGCGCGAGCTACGCGGTGCTCAGCCTGCGCACCGCCTGGCTCAAGGCGCATCATCCGGCCGAGTTCATGGCCGCCAACATGACGACCGAGATGCGCAAGTCCGAGCGTATCACGGTGCTCATCGACGAGGTCAAGAGCCTGGGCCTGCAGATCGTCCCGCCGGACGTGAACCAGCCCCGCTCCGAGTTCGGCGTGCGCGGGCGGGCCATCGTCTTCGGCATGGGCGCCGTCAAGAACGTGGGGCAGAAGGCCATCGAGGAGATCCGGGACGCGCGCGAGCGGCTGGGGCGCGACTTCCGGGATCTCTTCGATCTCTGCGCCGCGGTGGACCTGCAGAAGGTCAATCGCAAGGTGCTGGAGAGCCTGATCCACGCGGGAGCCCTGGACCGGCTGCCGGGCCACCGCCGGCAGCTCATCGAGAGCCTGGACCGGGCGCTCGTCTACGGCCAGAAGCTGGCGCGCGACCGGCAGCAGGGTCAGGCCTCCCTCTTCGGCGGGGTCCAGACCGCGGCCATCGCCCCCGTCCTGCAGGATGCCGGGCCCTACGATCCCCTCGCGCAGCTGAGCCACGAGCGCCAGGCGGTCGGCTTCTTTCTCTCGGGGCATCCCTTCCAGGAGTACCGCGAATTCATGGAGGCCCTGCCGGTGCGCACCGCCCGCGAGGTGGCGGCGCTGGGGGAAGGGACCCGCGTCGACCTGGCGGGCGTGGTGACCAGCTTCAGCGAGGTCCGCGACAAGCACCGGCGCCTCTACGCCCGTGCCCATTTCGAGGATCGGTCGGGCATGATCGAGATGGTCGTCTACGCCAGCCGCTACGCGCAGGACGCGCCGCTGGTGCGGGGCGACGGCATCCTGCTGCTCAGCGGGCGGGTGCAGGTACGCTCGGACGGCAAGCGGGAGGTGGTGGCGGATCGCCTGGTGCCCGTGGACGAGGCGCTGGCGGGATGGACGGAGGGCATCCTGCTGCGCCTGGACCTGACCGCCGGCGGCGAGCAGGCGGTCCCGGCCCTGGAGCGGATGCTGGCGTCCTGCACTCCGCGGCGCGGGGAGGACGGGGGAGCGGAGCCGCCTTGCGTGCCGCTGCTCGTGGACATCGAGCGGCACGGCAAGAGCTGGCTGCTGCGCTCGCGCCGCCAGCGCCTGCCGCTCACGCTGGCCAACCTGCGCCGCCTGCGCGGCCTGCCGGGCGCGCGGGGGGTTCGGCTGCAGGTGCGCATCCCGCCACCGGCCGTCGAACGGCGGCAGAACGGCTTTCACCGGCGGAGCGCTGTAACTTGACAGCACCGCAAGGAAGTGGGTTAATGCCTTCTTTGCAACCCGCCGGCGGCGATGGGGCTGCGGCGTGGAGCCGGAGCGCGAGGCGCCGATGAATGGCAATGCCAAGGGTCCCTGGCTCGATTTCGAGCGTCCCATCCTGGAGCTGGAGGAGCGGATCCGGACCCTTCAGGACTCGGCCGAGGTCCGGGGGCTGGACGTTCACGACGAGGTGGCGCGCCTGCGCGCCCGCGTCGAGAAGCTGGGACGGGAGATCTTCGCCAACCTGCAGCCCTGGCAGCGGGTGCAGCTGGCCCGCCACCCGCGCCGGCCCACCACTCTCGATTACATCCAGCGCATCTTCACGGACTTCGTGGAACTGCACGGGGACCGCGGCTTCCGGGACGATGCGGCCGTGGTGGCGGGGCTGGCCTCGCTGGACGAGCGACGCCTGGTGGTCATCGGCCACCAAAAGGGGCGCGACACCAAGAGCAACATCCAGCGCAACTTCGGCATGGCCCACCCCGAGGGATACCGCAAGGCCCTGCGGCTGATGCAGCTCGGCCAGCGCTTCCGGCGTCCGATCATCACCTTCATCGACACTCCCGGCGCCTTTCCGGGCGTGGGAGCGGAGGAACGCGGCCAGGCCGAGGCCATCGCCCGCAACCTGCGCGAGATGTCGGCTCTGCGGGTACCAATCATCTGCGTGGTCACCGGGGAGGGGGGATCGGGCGGGGCCCTGGCCCTGGGCGTGGGCGATCGTATCTACATGCTGGAGAACTCGATCTACAGCGTCATCAGCCCCGAGGGCTGCGCCGCGATCCTCTGGCGCGACCGGGCCAAGGCCCCGGAGGCCTCCGAGGCCATGAAGCTGACGGCCGCCGATGCCCTGAAGCTCGAGGTCATCGACGGCATCCTGCCCGAACCGATCGGCGGAGCCCATCGGGACCACGCCGCCGCGGCCGCGGCCATCCGGAAGGCCATCCTCGAGGTGCTGCCGGAGCTGGAGGGTCTGGAGGAGAGGGAGCTCCTGGATCGGCGGCTGCGCAAGTTCCTCGCCATGGGCGTGTTCGCCGAGAACGGGCGCAGACGGAGCTGAGCCGAACCGACGGCTTGACACGGGCGCTGAACCGTCGTATGATTGCTGATGCCAACCTATTCCAGGATCCTCCCTTCCCCTGCTCTCACGGGCGGGGAACATGGGTTTTTTTTTGCTTTACTTTTCCTTCGGGCTTGACTCTTGCGGGCGGGTTTTTCCGGTCCGGCGGCCGCGGCGGGACGATGCGCCGCGCGGGATCGTGAAACCTGCGCACCGGGTGTGAGGAGGGCGCCATGCTCGATCCGAAATTGCTGGAGATCCTGGCCTGTCCCCAGTGCAAGCAGCCTGTCGTTCCCTTGCCGGACCATTCCGCCCTGGATTGCCCGCGTTGCAAACTGCGTTACCGGGTGGAGAAGGACATTCCCATCATGCTGGTGGACGAGGCCGTGGCCATTCCAGGGGGGGAGTGAGAGGCATGTGCCTCTTCACGCATTTCGCGGCGGGAGCCCTGGCCGGTGGACTGACCGGCCAGCCGGGCTGGGCCGTGCTGGCCGGGCTGGCCTCCCACGTGGTGCTGGACGTGCTGCCGCATTACGACTTCCCGGACTGGCGGGTGGAGATCGCGGGGGGAGCCGCGACCCTCGTGCTGTTGGTGCTGCTCCCGTTCGGCTCCCTGGCCGCCCTGCTGGGGGGCCTCGCCGGGATGCTGCCGGACCTGGAGAACCTCCTGCAGAAGCTGGGCAAGCTGGAGCGGCGGCACTTCGTCTTCCCTTCCCACACCGGCCTCGTGCCGCATGGCCGGGAATGCTCGCCGCGCAACCTGGTCTGGCAGGGTCTGCTGGCGGGGGCCTGCTTCGTCCTGCTGGGCCTGGTCGCTCCCGGCGGCGTCCGGGCCGCGGCGGCACCCGATGCCGGCGGGGAAGCGCGCATGGGACGCCCCCGGACCCTGCTGCTCGGGGGTGACGCGTCGCGGACGCGCGTGGAGATCCAGTTCCCGGTGGCGGCGGCCCCGGGCGACTGGGATGCCCTGCCCTTGGATCGGGTGCACTGGTATTCCACGGTGAAGCGTCCGGACGAGCACCCGGATGCGCCCGCCGAACCGGCGCCGCAGATCTTCGGCGTGGCGCTGCCGAGCGCGGCGGAGGGCAGCTGGCGGGTGGAGAGCCTCGCTTGGTGGCGGGCCCCCGCCTCGCTGACCGCGCCGGAGGATCTGGTCCGTACCGGCCCGCCGGCGATCTTCCGGGACGTCCCGCTGCAGAACTTCGCGATCCGCCCGGGAACCGCCGACGGCGGCGTGCTGCGGCGCCTGGTGCTGGTGATCGAGCATCCGGCGCGCGGCGAGGCCGGCCGCTTCCTGGACAAGGCGGGCAGCGGGGAGCTGCTCCGGGGTCCGGCCACCGAACCGGTGCCGGCCGGGTTGGCCAATCCCGATCTTTTCCGGAGCCTGCGCCGCGGCGCCCGGATCTGGCGGCAGGAACGACAGGCCGCCGTGAAGGCGCTCCAGCCCCATCCGTTCTCCCGCACCGGCAACTGGATCCGCGTGGAGGTGGACAGGACCGGCGTTTACGAGATCGCCGCCGGCGACCTGGTGCTGCAGGGCGTTTCCTTCTCGAGCGTGGATCCCACGCAGCTGCGCCTGTTCAAGGGGGGCGGCCTGCCGCTGGACACCGATGTGACGGTGCCCGACAGCCTGCAGGAGGATCGCGTCGGCCTGCACGAGGTCGCCATCGCGGTGCGGGACGACAGTGGCGAGTGGGACCAGGACGCTTCCCTGCTGTTCTACGGCTGCGGCGGGGACGCCTGGCGCGACCGTCTGGAGCCCGGCGCGGACCGGCTGGACCGCTTCGAGCACCGGAGCGCCACGCGGGGGGTCTACTGGCTGACCTGGGAGTACGACACCACGCCCAGCCCCTTCCCGGATCCGCCGCTGCGGATCGGCGGTGCGGGGGCGCCGGCGCACGGGGTGACGCCGGTGAGCGAGCAGCAGGTCCGCGTGCACTTCGAGGTTTCCAACGTCGAGGCCACGGGCATCTTCGCCGACGGGTGGGCCTGGTCGACGGTCGTCAATCCGCTGCCGTCGCTCAACGTCTGGCCGCTGGACATCGGATCGGTGCTGCCCGGCCGCTCCACGTTTTTCTCGCTGGATCTGCGCTCGATGATGACGCGGCGCGTGCCGGACTCCTACCGCAACGACGCGGTGGCCTGGCTCAACGACGCCGCGGCGGACACGGCCAGCCTGCAGTGGACCATCAGCCAGGAGAGCACCCTCGAGCGGGTGATCCTGAGCGGCTGGTCCACGGGTCTGGTTGGGGGCCGCAACCTGCTCACCCTGGTCAACCGCAATCCGACCTACGTCCAGAACAGCACGGTGATGCCTCCTCTGCGACTGGCCCTCGACTGCATCGACCTGCTGTACTGGGCGCCCCTGTCCAAGGCCTCCGGTCAGCTGGAGTTCGCGCACTGGGGCGACCAGGTGAGTGCGCCGGGGGAGGCCGTGGACCTGCGGCTGGAGCTGCCGGGCTCTGCGCCGGACGAGGTCACGGTGTGGGACGTGAGCCAGGCGACCGCGCCGGTCGCCCTCGCTGGCACCGCGGTCCCCTCGCCGTCGGCGGCCATCGATCTGGGGCTTGTGCGGGATCCGGACAGCCAGCGTCACTTCGTGGCCTTCGCCGAGGCGGACCTGCGCAAGCCGGTCGTGCTGCGCCGCGTCTACGGCGCGCAGGATCTCCGGACGTCCCTGCCCGCGGCGGACTACGTGGTGATCTATGATCCGCTGTTCGCCGACGCCGCCGCGCAGCTGGCGGCTCTCCGCTCCGAGCACCTGCCCGGGATTGCGGCACCGGTGGCCATCGCGGTGAGCGAGGAGGCGATCTACGACAGCTTCTCGGGCGGGCTGAAGGACCCGCTGGCGCTGCGGAATTTCCTGCGCTGGTTCTACCAGCGGGACGGGCGGTTGCGCTACGTGTGCTTCATGGGCGACGCCACGCGGGATCCCCGCAACTACCTGAACCACGATCCGGGCAGCCAGCTCTACGACTTTCTGCCCACCTGGGTGCGCTCGCACTTCCCGCAACGCCTGCACGAGAACTCCTGGCAGAACGAGCCCTACGCCTGCGACGACGCGCTGGTCTCGTTCGATGTGCCGCCGTATTCCAACAGCCTGGACACTCCCGACCTGGCGGCCGGGCGGCTCACGGTGCACAGCGCCGCGGAGGCGCGCGACACCGTGGCCCGCATCCGCGACTACACGACGGCCCCTGCCGAGGGAACCTGGCGCAACCGGGCCCTGATGACCGCCGACGACACCTTCAGCCTGGCCTACGGCGAGGGCGAGCTGGACCACACGGAGGAAGCGGAGAAGCTCTCCAGCCAGTACGTCGCGAGCAGCCTGGACGTGTTGAAGGTCTACCTGAGCGAGTATCCGAAGCCGCCGGGGAGCGGCCTGAAGCCCGGCGCGCGGCTCGACGCGCTCACCCATCTGAACGACGGCGTGACCATCTTCCACTACGTGGGCCACGGGTCGAACAACGTGCTCGCCGACGAGCAGCTCATGCGGATGAACGACATCCCCGCACTGCGCAACGGGGAGCGGCGGCCGCTGTTCCTGGCCTTCAGCTGCGACGTGGGTGTCTTCGACGACATTGTGTCGCAGAGCATGGCCGAGATCTTCGTGGCCCAGTCCCAGGGGGGCGCGATCGCCGCCATCGCGGCCGCCCAGGCGAGCTGGCCGGGCGCAAACAATCGCTTCTCGGAGTTCTTCTACGCGAACCTGTTCCCCGGCCAGCGGGCGGTGGCCGGCACTTCGGTGGGCGAGGCCCTGCTGCTCGGCAAGCAGGACCTGGGTCCCTTGGTGATCGGCTGGTATCTCGAGAACAGCCAGCGCTACCACCTGTTCGGCGATCCGGCGCTGCACCTGCCCCAGCCGCTCAGCGGGCTCGACTTCAGCGCCGAGAGCGCGGACACCTTGCACGGCGGCCGCCTCGAAAGGGTGGTCGTGGACCTGAGCGGCCTCGGGCTGTCCGGTGCGCTCGGCTACGACCTGCAGGTGGCCGATGCGCGCCCCTGGTCCAGCATCACCAACGGTTACCAGACCGTCTACTACTGGCTGCCGGGGGCCACGGTCTTCCACGGGACCGGGACGGTGCAGGGGGATCGGCTCGAGATCCCCTTCAAGGTGCCCGTGCAGCTGGCGTACGGGGATTCGGGGCGGGTCCGGGTGCTGCTCGGCTCGCCGGATACCGAGTGGGCGGATGCCCGGCTGATGCCGGTGGTGCTGGCGGCCTTGCCGGAGACGGACGACTTGCGCGGCCCGCAGGTCCAGCTGTCGTTTGCCGACGGCCGCTACCGCGTGCAGCCCGGCAGCCTGGTCGAGGCCGCGGTGAGCGATACCAGCGGCGTGAGCATTCTGGGGACCTTGCCGAGCAACAGCGTGCTGCTGGAGTTCGACGACTCCGGGCGGCCGATCAATGTCTCCGAGCGCTTCGTCTTCGATCCCGGCAGCTACACCAGCGGCCGCGTCAGCGTGGCGCTGCCGGCGGACCTGGTGCTGGGCCAGCACAAGGCGGCCCTCTTCGCCAGCGACGTGCTGGGCAACGTGGGGAGCGACACGCTCTCCTTCCAGATCGTGGCCGGGGCGACGGCCGGCATCGCCGACGCCACGGTATTTCCCAACCCGACTGCGGGCCCGTGCCGGCTGGTCTTCGAGCTGAGCGACGCCATGCGCGTGGAGTGGTCCATCTACACGCTCTCCGGGCACCGCATCAAGCTCCTGCGGGAGGACTACGCCAGCGCGGGACCGAAGATCATGGCCTGGGATGGTCGCGACCAGTATGGCGATGGCATCGCCAACGGTGTCTACCTGTACGTGCTGCGAGGCCGCCGCGACGGCGACCGCGAGCATGAGATCAAGCAGACCGGACGACTGGTCATCATGAAATAAACGCGCCGGACCGCGGACCGGCAGGAACGCGGCACGGCGAGCCGTCACGAGTGCAGGGAGGTTCAATAAGATGAAGAGGCGAACACTGGCCGTGGTGCTGGTGCCGGTTCTCCTGGCGGGATACACCGGCTCCGCCCTGGCCGTCTCGGGCGCGGGGGCCATCAACCTCGTATTCCCCATCGGCGCGCGCTACGCCGCCATGGGGGAGTCGGGCATCGCCCTTTCCCAGGACGCGACCGCCATCTGGTGGAATCCCGGCGGGCTGGCCTATCTGGGTGACCGGGGCCAGAAGCACGACATCCACGTCATGCAGTCCAAGCTGGCGGCTGGTCTGGCCGACGACATCGCTCTCTACTGGGGCGGCTATGCCACGGTCATGGGCCAGGGCGTCTTCGGCGCGGCCATCAACTACCTGGACATGGGAACGCAGGAGGGCCGCAACGAGACCGGCGACTTCACGGAGAACTTCAGCTCCTACATGTTCGCGCTCAGCGCGGTCTACGGCGTCAAGGTCACGCGGAATGTCGGCGTCGGGATAGGCGTGAAGTACTTCCGCGACCGGCTGGCGCCCGACATCGTCCTGCAGGACAACCAGGGCGGCTCCGGCGACTCCTTCGGCGTGGACCTGGGCCTGCTCTGGAAGATCCCGAGCTGGCGCATGAACCTGGGCGCCACCGTCACCAACCTGGGTCCCGACATCAAGCACGTGGACGCGGACCAGAGCGATCCCATGCCGCGGAAGGTGGCGGTCGGCTTCGCCTACAACCTCTACTACTCGGAGGCGTCCTCGCTGCTGCTGGTGGGCGACTACCTGGTGCCCCTGCTGAACTGGGACACCGGCCAGCAGGACTACGGCTTCGGGGCGGAGTTCGACGAGGAGGAGTACGGCGTGGGTGCCGAGTGGTCCTATGTCCACTCGCTCTTCTTCCGTTTCGGCTACAAGAGCGCCCAGGCGGGCGACATCCAGGACACCACCTGGGGCTTCGGCTTCGATCTGGCGCGCTGGGTGGGCAAGGGCATCACCTTCGACTACGCCTCGGTTCCCCAGGCCACCGGTCTGGACCGGGTCAACCGCCTGTCGCTGGGCTTCCGCTTCTAGCCCCGGACGGCCAGGCCGGGCGGCGGCCGCCGGAAACGGCCACCGCCCACCAGCAGAGGGGGACAACGGGTGAACGTAACCTGGCGACGCGCGGGTCGGGCCCTGTGCGGTCTGCTGATCACGGGACTGGCGATCGTGGTCCTGACGGGTGCGCGGCGTCCCGAAGGGCCGCTCGTCACGGACATGCCGCGAACGCTGGTCAAGGCCCCTTGCCGTCTGCTGAAGGATCGTGACGCCAAGAGCCGGCTGCCCGCTTCCGCCGCGGAGGATCTGCAGCGGCGCCTGGTGGAGTACGCGGACCGGCAGCACGAGGTGCACCGCCTGCTCGGCGCGCACCTTGTCTCCCACAAGAGCCACGAGCTGCTGCGCCGCCGCGGTCTGGGACCGGCGCTCCTGGCCCCCGGCAGCGATCCGGCCAAGATACCGGCCGCCGTCCAGCGAGCCGACACCCTGAACATCCTGATCGTCCGCATCTCCTTCGCTAGCGATCGCAGCGGCGCGTTGACCAGCGTGACCACGGACGGCGACTTCCAGCTGGGCGCAGCCGGCCCCGACGATTACATCGATCCCCCTCCGCACAACCGCAATTACTTCGAGGCCTACCTGTACGGTCTCTCGGAGTTCTACCGCTTCCAATCCGGCGGCCGGCTGGCCATCCGCGGTCGCGTGCTGCCCGACGGTCTCGACGACAGCTACCAGCTGTCCGATCTCGCCGACTACGGTCCTGGTGCCGGCGGCTACTGGACCATCGACGCCCTCGAGCGCTTCGTGCGCGACATGATCGCGGCGGCCGACAGCGGCAGCGCCGATGCCTCGCCGCCCGTCAGCCTCGCGAACTACGACGACGACGATCCGTTCTCCTACGTCATCTTCGTGCACGCCGGGGCCGACTGGCAGAGCGACATCAACAACGACTCGCCCAACGACATCCCGACCTTCTTCGTCAGCCTGGGCGAGCCGGCGGCGCTCACCAGCCTGGACAGCGAGAGCGGCCAGGCGGGCAGCCTCAGCGAGTGCTCCGTCATCCCCGAGACCACCAGCCAGGACGGCCTGCTGGGCAGCATCGCCAGCGCGCTGTACCACGAGTTCGGGCACGCCCTAGGGCTGGTGGACATCTACAGCACCACCACCGGGCTGCCACAGGTGGGCATCTGGGACCTGATGGACTCCGGGACCAACCTGGTGGCGAACATCGGCTTTCCGCATCCGACCATCCCGGACAGCAACGTGGTCTTCTCGGTCGTGGGTCTGCTGCCGCCTTCCCTGGGCGCCTGGGACAAGTGGTTCCTGGGCTGGCTGGATCTGGCATCCGTGGACGGACCGCAGGCGGACTACCGCCTGCCGGCGGTGCAGATACCGCGCACGACCGACGAGTATCCCCGGTACCGGAGCTGGGGCTACGACTTCCGGCTCACCTATCCCCAGGCGCTGATCGGAGGTGTCTCGCCGCGGGAGTTCTTCCTGGTGGAGAACCGTTGGGTGCCGGCCACGGGTGACGAGCTGCCCGAGACCACCGGCATCGGCTTCACCGCGGACGAGCAGACCGGCGTCATCCTCTACCTGGGCGGCGATCGCGATCCCGTCACCCAGCAGCCGCGCAACACCGGCATGTACGACTTCTTCCTGCCCGACGGCGGTCTACTGATCTGGCACGTGAACATGGACCGCATCGAGCCCAACCTGGAGAGCAACACGATCAACGCCTTCGGGGACGGCCTGCGGCTGGTGGAGGCGGACGGCATCCAGGACATCGGCGTGCTGGATCCCTACGTCCTGGGCTTCTTCGGTTCCTACCGCGACCCGTTCCACGAGGGTAACGGCGACGCCCTGCTGGCCGAGGGCGCGCCGTCCAGCCGTGCCTTCGATCGCTCCTGGACCGGACTCGAGCTGCGGGACATCGCGGGTACGGATCCGGCCCGCGCCGTGGTGGGATTCAGCGGCGCCGTCCTGCCCGTGGCGGCCGGCTCCCCCATCAGCCTCGCCCCGCTGGACTCGGCCGAGGCGGCGGGCCTGGGCGGCGTGGCGGGGCCGCGGGCCCTGGATCCGCGGACGGCCACCTGCCTGGAGCTGACCGGTGCCGGCGGCGCACGTCCGGCCCTGCTGGTGGCGGACGCCCCGCCGGCGGATTGGACGGGCGGCGTCTGGCGGGCCAAGCTCTTCGCCTTCCTGCCCGACGGCACGCCGGCGGCGGCGGGCCTGCCGGACGGGCCGGCTGGCGCGGCCTGGGAGTTCGCGGCCCCCGTGGCCGGACCTCCCCAGCTGGTGCATCAGGCCGGAGGCGATCATCTGCTGGTGGGCCTGCGGGACGGCACGGTCTGGGATTTTGATACCGTTCTGGGCGCCGGCGGCGAGCTGGTGCCTCGCTGGGGTCCAGTGGCGGCCGGGGACAGCCTGCTCTGCGCGCCCTCGGCCACCCGGGAAGCCGGCACCCGCCTGCTCTGCGCGACGGCGCCCGATACCCTGCGCCTGCTCGGACTGGATGGCCTGCCGGCGCCCGCCCCGCTCGTTCTCGACCCGGCGGCCGGCGGCGTGGCCGCCACGCCGCTGCCCCTGCGCCAGCCGGCGGCCGGTTACGACGGCAGCTGGGCCGTCCTGGCCCGCAGCGGCTGGTATCTGGTCTCCCAGGGCCAGGGCGAGCTGGGAGCGGACCCGACATTCTCGCGGTATCCGCACGCCGCCGCCGGTGAGGTCAGGCGAGCGCAGATCCCCGGCGCCGGAGGCGTCACCCTGGTGGCCATGGACGGTGCCGGCTTCCTCGGCGCCTGGTGGCTGCCCGCGGGCGGCCAGCCGGCCGTGCAGCCGTGGCGCGGCGAGCTGGACGGGGCAGCGGTCGCCGAGCCGGCCGTGGCCGACGTCAACGGCGACGGGCATGACGACCTGGTGGTGACCACGGCGCGCAAGGTACACGTCTTCCAGGCAAACGGGGTCCGCCTCTCGGGCTGGCCGGTGACCGTGACCGATCTGTTCCCGCTGCCGGACAGCACGGACGTCGCCACCGCGCCGGTGATCTGCGATGCCGACGGCGTGGCGGGGAACGAGCTGTTTCTGGCCACAGGGCCGGGCCACCTGTTCGGCATGGATGCCCGCGGCGGGTTGCTGCCGCGGTTCCCCTTCTTCGCCGGGGCAAATGGAACGCCGGTCCTGGCGGTGGGACCCTCCGCCGCGGGCGGCGAGCGCCTGCTCTGGCTGCTGGATGCGGGAGGCCGCCGGGCGCCGCCCCTGGAGCGGCGCTGGTGGAACGGCCGGGCCGTGGCCTACCGGCTGCCGGGCAGCGGGACGGCCGCCGCGGCCAGCACCGAGTGGCTGGGCCTCGGCGGCGGCAGCGCGCGCCTGGGCCAGACCGGCCTCGCCCAGCAGCTGGCCGGGCCCGCGGCCTGGAAGCAGGACGTCGATCCCCTGGTGCTCTATCCGAACCCCCTGAAGGCGGGGGATCTGCTGACCGTGCGCTTCTTCAGCGCCACGGACCGGACGGCCCGCCTGGTCATCTACAATCTGGAGGGGGAGATCGTGGTGCAAGAAGCCATCCCCACCAGCGCCAGCCAGGTGAACGAGCACGAGCTGAGCCTTCCGTTCCTGGCTTCGGGTGTCTACCTTTGTCAGCTCGAACGCAGCACGGACCGCGGCGTGGTCCGGGACCTCGCCAGCCTGGCGGTGGAGAAGTAGACCCGGCGTTCCCGAGGGGCGCCGGGGAAGGGAGGATCACCATGAGAAGGCCGGCAATTCTGCTGGTGACGGCCTTGTCCCTGCTGCTGACGGCCGGAATGGTCCAGGCCCGGCCGGCCGCGACGGACGGCTCGCGAGCGAGCTGGCTCCTGGCGCGGATGGAGATGGATGCCCGCGGGCTGGACTTCGCCGGTTTCCGGCAGACGGAAATCGGCGGGAGCAGCTCTCCGGCGGAGGCGGGTGAGCATCATGCACCCCGGGGTCTTCCCATCCTGTTCTCGCTGATCCTGCCGGGCGCCGGGGAGGTGTCCATGGGCTACAAGCGGGGATACCTCATGATGGCGGCCGACATCGTCACCTGGCTGGGAGTCAAGCATTACCACGATCTGGGGGGCGACAAGCGGGACGATTACATGGCCTACGCGGAAGAGCACTGGAGCGAGGCCAAGCTGGCTGGGGCCTTCGATCCCTTCTACGAGGACGAGTACGTCGCGGGCGTGGGGCTGGAGTACTTCCCCGACGTGAGCACCTACACGGAGCTGCCCCTCTGGATCTCGCGGCAGGCCGACGAGCGGGAGTACTTCGAGAACCTGGGCAAGTGGGACCAGTTCGTCTTCGGCTGGGATGACTTCCGCCGGCCGGAGGACATCCCGGGCTACACGCCCACCGGCACGATCAAGGATCTCAAACAGCCCGGCGTCTCGCTGCACCGCGAGATCTACCGTTCCATGCGCATTGATTCCAACGACCAGTTTACAAAACGGGACCGGCTTCTGTACCTTAACATAGGTCTGCGTGTGCTCAGCGTGCTGCAGGTGGCCTACCTGCAGGGCATGTTCGGCGGGCGGCCGCAGGAGTCCCTGCAGGTCGCCGGCCATCCGGTGCAGCTGATCGCCGAATCCCACGGCCTGAACGCCTCGCGAGTCGGCATCGCGGTGGCCTACTGACGACCCCCTGGTGAGGAGCGCCCATACTTGAGAACAGCAAGACGATCACTCATCCCGAGCGCGCTGGTGGGTCTGGCCCTGCTCGGCTCCTGTCTGCTGGCGGCCTGTGGCGCGGTGGCCGGCGAGCGCACCGGCGCTGCGGACTGGACGGCCGCGGAGTACGCGGTCTTCGGCAGCGGCGCGTTCGCGAGCTGGCAGGCGACGGACGTGGGTCCGGGCAGCGTCGGCGGCGTGCGCGAGGAGGGGTCCCACGGTGTCACGAACCTGGGGCGCAAGGCCAAGGCCGGCCTGCTTTCCCTGATCCTGCCCGGTGCCGGCCAGTTCTACAACGGAGACCGCACCAAGGCCTTCGTCTTCGCCGGGGTGGAAGCGGCCGTCTGGGCCAGCTACATCACCTTCAACGTGCAGGGCGAGCACCGCACGGACACCTATCAGGAGTACGCAGGCATCTACGCCGGGATCAGCGGCGAGCACAACGACCGCTACTGGCAGTCCGTGGGCCGGCACATGGACAGCGACGCCTACAACGAGGCGGTGCGCCGCGAGGCGCGGGCCCTCGGCGAGGAGCCGGCGGGACTGGTCACCGGGTACGACGTCTGGCAATGGCGCACCAGCAGCAACCTGCGGACCTATCAGGAGCTGCGGGCGGACGCCAACCGCGCCTACGATCGGCGCGACTTCATGGTCCTGTTCGCAATCGTCAACCGCGCGGTGGCCGTCTTCGACGCCGTGCGCAACAGCGTAGACGATAAGCTATCGGCCCGCGTCCTCGGCTTCGATGTGGCCATGGACGTGAAGCCCTCCCTGCACCATCCACGGGCGGAATGCGTCTTCAAACGAGCTTTCTAGCGGCGGGGCACCGCGGCGCTCCGCTCGCCGGGCTTCTGGCCGCCGGCCTGATGATCTGGGCCACCGGCCTGGGCGGCTGTGCGGGGAGCGGCGGCGGGGGAGGAGGCTGGGGCCAGGACGAGGCTCCGGTTCCCGCGCCCGCACCGCTGGGCACCACGCCGGCGCGCCTGGATTTCCTCTACAGCTTCGAGAACGAGAAGGACGCCCCCTACTTTCCCCTCGAGGGTCTGGGCGGCCTGGCCTACAGCCAGGACGGGGGGCTGTACGTCTGCGACGAGAAGGGGGGGCGCGTCCACGGCTACGATCCGGAGAGCGGCCTCTGGTCCATGTTCGACAGCGCACCGTCGCGACCGTTCCGGCCGGTTGGGATCCAGGTCGACGGCTTCTCGGTGCTGGTGCTGGACATGGGCAGCCGCCTGCTGCTGCGGTACGACCTGAAGGGAGCCTTCCAGGACCGATTGCTCAACTTCGCCAGGCTGGATCCGGTGATCCAGCGCCTGCCCACCGCCTTCGACGTGGACCGCGATGGCCGGCTGGTGGTCACCGATGCGGCCGAGCAGCAGGTTCTCATGCTGGACTCCTTCCTGACGCTCACGCAGACCATCGGCGGGCCGGGCTCTCATCGCGAGCAGTTCCAGGATCCCAGCGGCGTGGTCTTCCTGCCGGACGGCAGCTTCATGGTCTCCGATCGGGGCAACCGTCGCCTGCAGCACTACAGCCGTCAGGGTTACTTCGAGCAGATCGTGGGTGGGGAGTTCGACCTGAACAATCCACTGATCACCCCGCAGGGAATCGACTGCGATACCTACGGCAACATCTTCGTGGCCGATCCCGCGGCCAGCGACGTGCACGTCTACTCCCGGGGCCTGAGCTATCTCTTCTCCCTGGGTTCGGCTCTGAATCTGATGGCCGATCCCGAGCTGCCCGTCGACGTCGCCGTCGGCCCCGAGGATCTGCTGGCCGTGGCGGACAGAGGCCGCAGCGCCATCCTTGTCTTCCGCATCGTTTACGACTAGTAGAGCGGGGGTAGCCAGCGTGGGGAAGCCGAACTTTCCCACACCCCCTGCCGGCGCGCGGAGCGGGCCCGCCCCGCGACGGCCGGGGAGGGTGTTTTCCGGGTGCTGCTGGCTCCTGCTGCTCCTCTTCCTGTCGCCGCGGGCCTCCGCCGCGGCGGCGACCGCTGCCGACACGACGTCCGCCCCCGGGTCTCCGGCGGCCGCCGACAGCAGCGGCTGGCAGTGGGAGACCGAGTTCCACCTGGTGGCGCCGCGGCTGCAGGAGCTGAAGCTGGCGCATCCCTTCGTGGACGCCGCAAGCCTGCGGCTGTTTGCGGACGGGCGGCTGCTGCTGACCGGCCAGGACTACCGCCTGCGGGCGCGCGAGGGTCTGCTGCTGCCGCTGCAGCCGCTCGGCGGGGAGGTCCAGCGCGAGGTCCTGCTCGTCATCCACTATCGCTTTCGCCCCTTCCCTGCGGCGCCGAGCCGTGAGCTGCACGCCGTGGTGCCGCCCCCCCGCCGCCCGGAAACCGGCGGCGAGGCGATCGCGACGGGAACCGTCAAGCCGGTCGAGAGCACGACCGGGGACCTGAGCGTGCGCGGCAGCAAGACGGTGCGCGTGGCGTCCGGCAGTCGGCGTGACCTGACCGTGGACCAGAACCTGCGGTTGACGATCGCCGGGCAGCTGACGCAGGACATCGCGGTGCAGGCCTTCCTGTCGGACGACAACCTTCCCGTCGTGCCCGAGGGGAGCACCGAGGAGCTGCAGGACGTGGACAATGTCCTCGTGCAGCTGCAGGCGCCCACCTGGGAGGCGACCCTGGGCGACTTCGTCGCGGAGCGGAACGGCACGGTCTTCGGCGGCTACCGGCGCAAGCTGCAAGGGGCCTCGCTCACCGCTCACCCGGAGCACTTCGGCATGGACGTGCTGGCCGGTTCACCCCGGGGCACCTATCGCACGCTGCAGATCCGCGGCGAGGAGTCCAATCAGGGGCCCTACCGGCTGGGCGGCAGCGAGGTGGGTGACGACATCTTCATCGTGGCCGGATCGGAGAAGGTCACCCTGGACGGCGAGAGCCTGACGCGCGGGGCGGATCGCGACTACGTCATCGACTACGTGCAGGGCACCGTCACCTTCACCTACCGGCGCCTGATCACCGCCGAGTCGACCATCGTGGTGGAGTACGAGGAGGGAGAGGGCGCGTACGTGCGTACCGTGGCGGGGGGAGGCGGCGCGGCGACCACCCAGCTGCCGCTCGCGGGCGGGGTGCCGGCCGGGCTGAGGGTGCAGCTGACGCGGGAGAAGGACGATCCCCGCCGTCTGCGCAGCGGGGAGCTGGACGCCGCCGACGAGGAGGTCCTGTCCGCGGCGGGGGACCGGGCCAATCTGGCCGTGGTGGGAGGGATCACCCCGCGCGAACCGGGCGAGGGCAGCTACCGCCAGGAAGAGGTCGGCGGTCGCCAGATCTTCGTCTACGACCCCGTGAACGGCGATTTCGACGTGGACTTCTTCTACACCGGGGCCGGACAGGGCAGCTACGGCGTCGACTCGCTCACGGTGACCGGCACGCGCGTCTACGGCTACCGGGGCGAGAATGCGGGTAGTTACCTGGTCGGGCGGCCGCTGCCCCTGCCGGAGAGTCACAGCCTGGCCACGGTGGCGGCCCGCGTCGGATCCGCGGACCACCCCTACCTCCAGGGTGAATGGAATCTGAGCCGGCGGGATCTGAACGAGCTCTCGGACCGGGACGACGGGGACAACGACGGACAGGCCTGGGTCCTGGCGGGCGAGACGGGAGAGCGCTCCCTCGCCTGGGATGGGCACAGTCTGGGTCGCTTCTCCCTGCGCGGCCGGCACGAGTATCGCGACGCGCGTTTCCGCGCCTTCCTCCTGCAGCGGGACCTGTTCTCCTACGATCGCTGGGGGCTCGCCACGCGCGCGCGACGGCCCGGATTCCTCGAGCAGCGCGACGCCGAGACGAACCTGACCGCCGTCTGGGCGACCGGAGAGGGGGGGCGCTCCCTGCACGTGAGCGGCCAGTACGACCGCCTGGGGCACGGCGAGGATCTGGACGCGGACCTGAGGATCCTGGTCGCGGGCTGGAGTTGGCTCGGCGGCCAGGGGGAGTCCCGCTGGGAATGGGCCGGGAGCCGGGACACGGTCGATCCGCTGGACATCCAGCGCCGGCAGTGGAGACACCAGGTCGCCTGGAACCTGCTCGGGATGCGGCCGGCCGCCTTCGGCGAGCAGGAGCAGTGGGAGGATGCGGTCCGCGCCGGGTCGGGAGCCGCGGGCTCCCGCCTGCGCCGCTGGGGCGGCAGCCTGGGTTCCCAGCCGGGGCGGGCCTGGCGCTGGCAGCTGGGCTGGGAACGCGGGCTGGCGGATTCCTTGCGCGGGGACTGGAGCCTGGAGCGCGACAGCCGCACCTGGCGGGGCGAGACGGCCACGCCCCGCGTGGCCGGCATACGGCTCGTGGCGGATGCCACCTGGCGGCGCATCCTGCGGCCCGGTGGGCTGGAGAGCACCACGCGGCTCGGCAAGCTGGAGCTGGCCGGACGCTGGGAGCACGTCGGCAGCGACTGGAGTCTGGCCTACAGCGTGGACAACAGCCGTACCGAGGTTCTGGACCGGCAGGTGGTCTTCGTGGGCGAGCGCCAGGGCGACTACAACGAGAACGGCGACTTCGTCGGGCGCAATCTCGGCGACTTCAACGTGATCTATGCCGGCACGGACAGCCTGGTGGCGACCACCGCGGTCGGGGCGGATCTCACCTGGCGGCAGGACTTCGGCTTCCTGGGGCGCCGGCGGGTCTGGGGGTCCTGGTCCACGCTCACGCAGGTAGGGGTGAAGGGGCGCAGCCGTACCCAGGACGTGGGTGGGCTGCTGCGGCTGGAACGGGCCCGACTGCTGGAGGACGACGACGTGGTGCTGGGTGAGGTGAGCCTGCGCCAGGAGGCCAACCTGCTGCGGAGCGTGCGGTGGCTCGATGCGCGCCTGCGCTTCGACTACGACGAGGCGCGGGATCGCCAGTACTCGGCACATCCCGAGGATCGGCTGCGCCGCGTCTGGCAGGGCACCCTGACCTGGAATCCCCATGAGTGGAGCAGCCTGCAGGGGCGCTACGAGACGACCGACGAGGTGCGCGACACCGGCAGCAGCGGCCTGGGCTTCAGCCGCCCCTATAGCAGTCTGACCCGGCGCTCGCAGCTCGAGGCCTCGGTGCGTCCGGGGGCTGGCAACCGCCTCGCGCTGGCCGTGGAGTACATCACCCGGCGAGACGCGGTCTCCGGAGTGTCCCAGACCGAATGGGCTCTCGGCCCCTCGGCGCGCTACCGGCTGGCCCGGCGCTGGAGCGGCCAGGCCGAGATCCGCTGGGCCCAAGTCACCAGCGAGGAGCCGCCGGGAACGATCCGACCCTTCTTCTACTCCTGGCCGGGGCGCAACGTCGAGATGTCGGCACGCCTGGGCTGGGATCCCAGCGATCAGCTGAGCGTCGCCCTGGTCTACTTCGGGCGACGTCTCGGCGACGTGGAGTGGCAGCACGATGTCAGGCTGGAATCCACCGCGCGGTTCTGAGGGACGGGCCCTCGGATCCGGGAAGCGCAACCGGCGCCGCCCACCGGCCGCCCTGGCTGCGGCTGCGGTCGGCCTGCTGCTGGTGATCGGCGGGGCCGTCGGCCCGGCTTGGGGCGCCGGAGCACCGGCGGCGGGAGCGGGACGATCCCGGCCGCACCTGGCGCTGGCCGCGGGCGTACAGGCCCATGGGGACTTGGCCCGCTTCCTGCGGGAGGACCAGGCCTGGCTCGAGCGGCAGAAGGTGCCGCCGCAGGCCCCGCCGGAGGAAGGCGGCGAGGCGCTGGCCGGCTGGGTACGCCGGGCGGCGGCGGGACTGGTCGGAGGACCGGGCGGCCCGTCCGGCCCGCGCGAGGGAGTGCGGGCCTCGGCGCGCGACCTGACCAGCCTGCTGCGCGATCGCTGGCTCGCGCGGGGCTACCTCGCCGTGCAGGTGGCGAGAGAGGCGCCGCCGGATTCCTCGGCGCCGGCGCCGGCATCGCCGTCGCTGCGCGTGTGGCCCGGTCCCCTCTTTCATCTGGGGAGCCTCGAGGTGGCGGGACTCGATTTCCCGGAGCGGGAGCGGCTGCTGGCGCTGAACCTGCCGCATCCGGGTGACCGGTTCAGGGCCGACCGCTGGCAGGAGGCGGTCGGGCGGCTGCTGGCCGCCGTCGGCGAGGAGGGTTACCCGTTCGCGCACTGGCTGGTCAAGGACGTGATGGTGGATCCGGAGGACGCCCGGGTCGACGTGCAGGCCTCCCTCTTTCCCGGTGTCCGGTCCTACCTGGGCCCGCAGACGAGCGATCTGCCCGCCGGACGCGGCGAGCGCTTCCTGATGCGGGCCAGCGGCCTGCACGAGGGCAGCCTGTACCGGGAGTCCGACCTGGCCGAGGCGCGCCGGCGCCTGCAGGCGCGCGGAATCTACAGCCGGGTGGAGGAGCCGGTGGTGTACCTGACGGCCGCACCCGACACGGTGGGCGTCTTCTGGCCGGTCGTGCCGCGGCCGCGGGCCAACCGGCTCGGGGTCGTGCTCGGTTACAGCCAGGGCCGGGAGGGCGAGAGCGGACGCCTGAGCGGACAGGTCGATCTGCTGCTGCCGAACCTGGCGGGCACGGGGCGGCGGCTGGCGGCGGGCTGGAGCGACGACGGCGCGAACCTCAGCCGCCTCGGCTTTGCCTACCTGGAGCCGCTGGCCTGGGGGACGCCGCTGGATCTGCAGGTCTCCCTGGATCAGGAGGTGGCCACCGGTGCCTACAGCCGGTTCCGGCTGGACGGCAGCGGGCAGCTGGCGGTGGTGGCGGCTTGGGGGGTCGAGATCGGCCTGGGCTGGGA
This sequence comes from uncultured Fibrobacteraceae bacterium, assembly GCA_964524645.1. Taxonomy (GTDB): domain Bacteria; phylum Krumholzibacteriota; class Krumholzibacteriia; order LZORAL124-64-63; family LZORAL124-64-63; genus CAZGEC01. The sequence continues at coordinate 76,466 of CAZGEC010000006.1, forward strand.
CCGCAGCACCTTCCCCAGCGGGAACCTGGAACGCACCAGCCGCCTGCGGGCCCGGGGCGCCTTCCTGCATCACCGGCTGGACCTGCAGCGCAGCGGCTGGTCGGGCGCCTTCGCCATCGAGACGGCGAGCCGGCAAGCCATCGCCCGGCAGGACACGACCGACGCCGGCTCGGCGCTCGCCTCCGGCAGCGAGGAGCGCCAACGCCTGCTGTCCTTCGACATCGCCGGCGAGCTCTGGCTGGGGCGTGTCCTGAGCCTGGCCGGGCGCTCGAGCTACCGCGAGGTGACCGGCGAGGGCGGCCCCATCCCGCTCTCGGAGCAGTACCGGTTCGGCGGCGCCAACAGCGTGCGCGGCTACCGGGAGGACGAGTTTCACGGGGAGCGGGTCATCTACGGAGGAGTGGAGCTGAGGATCGGCGAGCCGGGCCGCTCCCGTCTTTACACCTTCCTGGACATGGGGTACTTTGAGTTCTCCGCCCCGGTCCCCACGCCGGAGAACCCGGCGCGCCGGGAGCAACGTGAGGGGACGGTCCGCGGCTTCGGCCTGGGACTGCAGACGCGGACGCCGGGCGGCGACATCTCGCTCGCGATCGGCTTCCCCGGCAGCGTGAACTTCGACGACGCCAAGCTGCACGTTTCCCTCCTGGAAGCCTTCTAGTCGGTCCGGGCCGGCCCGGACCGGCTGCTGCGACCTTGCCCGCTCACTCGCGAGGGGAGGGCCATGGCCGACGACGCCATCCGCCGCGAGATCGAACGCTTGCGGGCGGAGCTCGCCCGGCACGACCAGCTCTACTGCCGGCGGGCCCCGGCCGATCTGAGCGACACCGTCGAGCCCAAGCTGGCTCGGGCCCGCCGGCCGGGCATCACCGTGCTGGACGAAGCGGCCCGGCGTGCGCCGCTAAACGAAGGCGGCGAGAACGATGCGCGCTGAGGGTGGAGCTCCGGCGCCCTTCCTGCTGGCCGCGCGCGTGGGCGGCGAGGGGGCGGCCCGCTGGATCTGCCTCGACGCCGGGGCGCCGTCCCGCTGGCAGGAGCTGGACGACCAGCGCTGGCCGCCGCCCGAGGCGGCCGGAGCCCTCCTCGTCACCGACGGCCCGTCGCCCGCGGTGGAGGAGCAGCCGGGCGGCGGCCTGCTGGTGACCCGCCCCCTGCTCTGGTCGTTGCTGGATCCGGTACGGGCCGCGCTGGGCCTGCGCCTGGCGGAGGCGGATCCGCTGGTGGCCGAGCGAGCTCTGCGCAGCGAGGCGCGGCGCCTCTGGGAGCGCCTGCAGTGGTGGGGCGGGCTCGCGCCGGATCTGCGGCAGGAATGCCGGAGCCTGACGGCGGCCTTCTCGCGACCGGTGGGGCGCCTGCTCGCTCATCTGGACACCTGGGCGGAAAGCAGCGAGGGCCATCCGTTCGCCGGCTGGAGCGCCGGCGAGGAGGGGGCCGGCGAGCCCACCGCGAGCGGCGGCGGACCGGGCGCGGCGGTCGTCCGGGCGGCGGCCTGGCCGGGAGAGACGAGCCCGGCCGCCCTCGCGGCCTGGCTGGTGGATCCGGACGGGCTGGGCGCCCTCTACGGCCGGAGCTTCGCCCCGCGGCCCGAGCAGGCGGAGATGGCGGAGGACGTGGCGCGCTGCTTGGCCGCCGGACGGCCGCTCCTGGTGGAGGCGGGAACCGGGGTGGGCAAGACCCTCGCCTATCTGCTGCCGCTGCTGGCCGAGGTGCGCCGGCGCGGTGGGCGCGCCGTCGTGGCCACTCACACGCGTGCGCTGCAGGTGCAGATCCTCGGGCATGATCTGCCGCTGCTGGCGCCGCTGTTTCCCGACCTGCGCGCCAGGCTGCTGATGGGCCGGCGCAACTACCTCTGCCGCCGCCGGCGGCTGCGCTTCCTGGCGCGGCGGCCGGAGTCGCTGGCGGAAGGTCTGGCGGCGGCGGCCTTCCGCCTCTGGCTGGCCGCCACCGAGGAGGGGCAGCGCGAGGAGCTAGCGGGGCATCCCCTGCTGCGGGACCAGCTGACCGAGCTGTTCGACTCGCCGGAGCCGTGTTCCCCCTCGGTCTGCTACGAGAACGACGGCTGCCACGTGCAGCGGGCGCGGCGGCGGGCGCGCGAGGCCGAGTTGATCGTCGTGAACCACTCGCTGCTGATGCACGATCTGCGCGCCGACCACACCCTGGTGGGACCCTACGAGCTGCTGGTGGTCGACGAGGCGCACCGCCTGCCGCAGGTGGCGCTCGAGACGCACGCCATCCGTTGCGACCGGCAGAGGCTGAGCGTGGTCGAGGAGCTGATCGGCGAAGTGCGATTTGAGGGAGGGCCGCCCCACCTGATCCGCGAGCTGGGTGCGGCGATGCAGCGCCACGGGCACGCCGGTGCCGCGGTCGTCGAGGCGCTGAACGAGCTGGCCGCCTCCGTGCTGCGCTGCTTCCAGGCGTACCGCGCCTGGTGGGGTGCGCTCGGGAACATGGTGGACGCCAGGCTCCCGGAGGGGGCGCGGCAACCCGGCCGGCAGCGCATCCCCGATGCGGACGAGGGCTTCGGGCCGGTGCGAACGGATACGGAGCGGCTGCTGGCGGCGACGGCGGCCGCCGCCGGTGCCTACGTGACGGTGGAGCAGCGCGTGGAGATGCTGCCGGAGCTGCCGGCCGGCACCGAGGAGCGCCTGGCCACGCTGGCGCAGGTGGGTCAGCTGCTGGTCGGCCTGCAGCAGGACGTGAGGTTCTTGACCGGAGGCTGGAGCGAGGAGTGGGTCGCCTGGATCGAGCCGGGCAGCGGCCCCGGACTGCTGGCGGTGGGGGCGACCCTGCTGGAGGCCGGGGATCTGCTGCGCGAGTACTGGCTCGGCTCCGGCCTGCGTCCGATCATGACGAGCGCGACCCTCGCCGTCGGCGAGGACTTCGGACACATGCTGGGCGAGCTGGGTCTGCGCCGCCTGCAACCGGCGACCACGACGGCCCTGGTCGCCTCGCCCTTCGATTACGAGCGGCAGGCGCGCTTCCTGACGCTGGCGGACCTGCCCCCGCCGGACCATGCGGACTTCGCCGACGCCACGGCGGATCTGGTGCACGACCTCGTGCACCGGGCCCGACGCAAGACCCTCGTCCTCTTCACCTCCTACCAGGCGCTGCAGCGCGTCGCCGCGCGCCTGCTCACGGTCGAGGGCGAGGAGGCCGAGGGGCTCTTCGCGGGACTCGCGGGGCCGCCGCCGGAGATCCTGGTGCAGCAACCGGCCGGCGAGACGTCCGAGCTGCTGGAGCGCTTCCGTCGCTCCCACCGGGCCGTCCTGCTGGGCACGACCACCTTCTGGGAAGGGGTGGATTTCCCGGGCGAGGATCTGGAGGTGCTCGTCGTCACCAAGCTTCCCTTCCAGGTGCCCAGCGATCCCTGGGTCGAGGCGCGCTGCGAGCGCCTGCAGGCGGCCGGCGAGAATCCCTTCACCGCCTTCATGGTGCGCGACGCCGTGCTGCGCCTACGGCAGGGACTGGGCCGCCTCATCCGCCGCGGAGACGATCGCGGCGTCGTCGTGCTGCTGGACAGCCGGTTGTACACCAAGAGCTACGGCGCTACCTTCCTGAGTGCCCTGCCGACCGCGCCGCGGGTCTGCCGCGATCCGACGGATCTCGTGGACCGGGCGGTGGCCTTCTTCGCCGGCGAGGAGGGGAGCGTGCCATGAACGGGGAGGACGACATGGGCGACGCGGACCGGGAGCGCCGGCCGGCGGCCGAGCTGCTGGTCACCGGCATCGGTCAGCTCTGCAGCCTGGCGGATGCCGCCCTGGATTGCCGGGGTCCCCGCCGGGGGGTGGACCTGGCGGCGCTCGGAATCTACGAGCAGGCCGCCCTGGCGGTGGGTCGGGGCCGGGTGCTGGCCGCCGGCTGCGAGCCGGCCGTGCTGGCGGCCGTCGAGGTCACCGGCGCCACGCAGCAGATCGCCGCGGAAGGCCGCGCGGTGATTCCCGGCTTCGTCGATCCGCACACACACGCCGTGTTCGGGCGCACCCGGCAGGACGAGTACGAGCGGCGTCTCCGCGGGGAGAGCTACCTGGAGATCGCCGCGGCCGGCGGCGGCATTCGGGCCTCGGTGCGCGATCTGCGCGAGCGCTCCGAGGACGAGCTGGTCGCGCTCACCACGGCGCGCCTGCGCGAGATGCTGGCCCACGGCACGACCACGGTGGAGATCAAGAGCGGCTACGGGCTGCGCCTGGACGACGAGCTGAAGAGTCTGCGCGCGGCGGGGCGGGCCGCGGCTCAGGCCGGCGTGCGGGTGGTCCGCACCTGCCTGGCGGCGCACGAGGTGCCCGACGAGTACCGCGAGCGACGCCCCGCCTACCTGAAGCTGGTGACGGAGGAGATCCTGCCCGCGGTCGCCGCCGAGGGGCTCGCCGAGCGCTGCGACGTCTTCTGCGAACCGTCGGTCTTCGACCTGGCGGAGACGGAGCTGATCCTGCGCCGCGCGCGGGAGCTGGGCCTCGCGTTCACCGTGCACGCGGACGAGCTGGAGCCCATGGGCGGCGCGGCGCTGGCGGCGCGGCTGGGCGCTCAGTCGGCGGATCATCTGATCGTGATCGACCAGGCGGGGCGCGGCGCGCTGGCGGCCTCGCGCACCGTCGCGGTTCTGCTGCCCGGAACGGTGTTCAGCCTGGGCCTGCCGCGCTATGCCCCCGCGCGCGAGCTGCTGGCGGACGGCGTCGCCGTGGCCCTGGCCACGGACTTCAACCCGGGAAGCTGTCCCATCCTCTCGATGCCGCTCATCATGGCCATCGCCTGCACGCAGATGCGCCTGACGCCGGCGGAGTCGCTCGTCGCCGGCACCCTCAACGCGGCCTGGGCCCTCGGGCTGCAGGACGAGGTGGGTTCCCTGGCGCCGGGCAAGTGTGCGGACTTCCTGATCCTCGACGCGGAGGACTACCGCCTGATCCCCTATCACGCGGGACACAATCCGGTGGCGGCCGCCTTCCGCAACGGGCAGCGCGTGGCCGTCCCCTAGCCCGCCGGCGGTGCGCCCTTGCAGGCCGCGAAAAGCGCATGCGGCCGCCATCCGCGGCGTTCTTCCGCTCCGAAAAAAACTCTCAACCTGACATCCCGGACGGCGATGAAATAGGACACGGAATCGGGCCACGGGCCTGTTCCCATGACGATGCGACGCGACGATGCGACCAGGTACAGCGGGGGTCCTCTCTTTGTCGAAGCTTAGCAAGCTCAAGCAGGAAGCTTATCTCGCAGGCAAGAAGCGGAACTGGGACGAGGCCGTTTCCGTCTACGAGCGCATCATCGAAGTCGACAAGAACAACCCCACCCTCATCAATGAGCTGGGCGATCTGTGTCTGCGAAAGGGGGACATCCCGCGGGCCATCGAGCTCTTCCTGTCGGCGGCGGCCAATTACCGCAGCACCGGGTTGCACAACAATGCGGTGGCCATCTACAAGAAGATCCTGCGCCACGACGCGGACAACTTCAACGCGCACTGGTCCCTGGCCGAGCTGCGCGCCAGCCAGGGTCTGTCGGTGGACGGCGAGAACCATGCCTTGCGCTTCCTGGCCGCCAGCGATCGCATCTCCTCCGAGGTGAAGGAGATCTTTCTGAAGCGCTGCGCGCAGATGCTGGCGCTCTACTCCAACAGCCTGGGTGTCCTGGAAAAGCTGACGGAGGTCTTCCGGTTCTGGTCCATGTCCCTGGAGGCGGCGCGCGCGCGTGCTCTCGTGCTCTGCCTCGTCTTCGACGGCGGGGAGGAAGAGCCGGCTCGCGCCGAGATGGCCACGCTCCTGCAGCGCCAGCGGGATCTGGAGAACTACCCCGAGTACAGGCTCTGGCTGCAGAAGACGCAGCCGGGCGGCACCAGACCGGCCGAGTACGCCGACGTCAACGCCCTCGATCTCTCGCCGGCCGGCGGAGAGCACGTGGCGGCACCGAGCCAGGCCGGCGCCGCGCAGTCGCCCCCGCCGTCCGCTGGCGAGACCTCCTTCGGCGGCCTGATGGACGACGAAGCACAATCCCCCGGCCAGGCGCGGCCCGCCGCGCCGGCGGCCCAGCCGGCGGCGGCCGGTGCCGTCGCCACCGGGGAGCAGGCCCCGGAGGACTCCTTCGATGATCTTCTGTCCGGCATCGCCGCAACCGAGACGGCCCCTACCCCCGCGGCCGCCGACGCGGCGATGCCGGAAAAATCCGAGGACGGCTGCTTCGAAATCGACACGGACAGCCCGACCTCCTTCGACGACCTGATGGCGGATCCGGCTCTCGGGGCCGGGCCGCGATCTGGAGAGTCCGCGCCGGCAGGTCAACCGGTGGACCTGCTCGCCGAGATCCTGGCGGAGGGCGGCGCCGACCTCGGCAAGGCGGCCGATGGGCAGGTGAGCACCATCGCCAGCGAGATCGGGCAGCTGGTCGGAGGCGACGGCGCCCCGGACGATCCCGAGCGGCAATACGAGATGGGCATGGTCTACCTGGAGATGGGCATGTTCGAGCAGGCCGTGATCTGTCTGTCCGCCGCCGCCGACGATCCGGACTTCGCGGTGCGCGCCTTCGAGATGTGGGGGATCACCCTGCTGCGCCAGCAGCAGCCCGAGGAGGCCATCGCGATCTTCGAGCGCGGGTTGAGCGTGCCACAAGCGACGTCTCAGGAGCAGCTCGGCCTGCTCTACCACGCGGGGCGAGCGCACGAGGACGCGGGTCGACCCGCGCAGGCGCGCGACTTCTACAAGAAGGTCCACGAGGTTCAGCCCTCCTTCCTGGACGTGATCGACCGTCTGCGCAAGCTCGACGGGAACTGATCGCGGACGCCCCCGTTACAAGCCCCCGTCAGCCGCGAGCGGCGCTTGCCGCGGGGAGCAGCATCTCCTAAGATCGCGACCTCATGAACGAAGCGCGCCACAAACGGCCGGGGGGTGGCGGTATCCGCCGGGCGGTGCTGCTGGGACTCTTCGCCGGCACCGGAGTGGGGGTCGGCTATCTGCTGAGCGGCGTGCCCAACCTGGAACTGGTCACCCTGCTGAGCGCCCTGGCGGGAGCCGCGCTGGGACCGGGGCTGGGAGCCGTCGCCGGCGCGCTGGCGGCCACGCTCTTCTCGCTGGGCAATCCCTACGGACCGCCGCTTCCCTGGCTGCTCGCCGCCCAGGCGGCCGGGCAGGCCACGGCCGGCCTGCTCGGGGGGCTGGCCACGGAGCCCCTGCTGGACCTGCGGCGGGCGGGCCGGCGCGGGACGGCCGCCCTGCTCGCCGCCGGTGTGGGGCTGGCGGCCACCCTCGTCTACGATCTGCTGACCAATGGCGCCAGCGCCCTGGCCCTCGCCCTGGACCTGCGGGTGGTGGCGGTGGGCGCCGTTCCCTTCGCGCTGCTGCACCTGGCCGGCAACGTGCCGATCTTCGCCCTGCTGTTCCCGGTGCTGGCGCCGCGGGCCGCGGTGCTGGGCCGGCCCGCGCTGCGCGGGGGAACAGCCCTGGTCTGCCTGCTGACCGGCCTGACGGCGGCCGCGACCGCCGGAGCGGTCCCGGCGGGCGAGGCGGCGGCGGACTCCCTGCAGGTCTCGGCGGCGGCGCCCCCGGACAGCGTCCCGCCCGCGCCGGCAGCCCCCTGGGGCCGGCGGCCGCTCTGGATTCCCTTCCCGGGCAACCTGATCGAGCTGCTGGAGCGCGAAGGACCCTGGCTCGTGCGCAGCGACGGTGGCTTCGGCTCCCGCCTGGTGCTGTGCGGGGAGGCCGGCACCGCGCCGGCTCCGCTCTTCCTCAGAGGCGGTGTGCCGGATGGCACCGGACATCGCTGGACCGATGATCCCTGGGTCGTACCGCTGGCGGGCCTGACCGTCGGCGCGCCGACCCTCGGGGCGGATGGTTGGGGGGGAAGCGCGGGCGCGGTGCAGCTGGAGCCCGACGACAGCCGCCCGGACCAGACCATCGCCGACACGCGCTTCTACAAGGGGTCGCACCAGACCTACCTGCGCAGCGTGGCCTTCCGCACCGTGCGCGCCCCCTGGCAGCCGCGCTTCGACTTCGAGGAGACGCTCGATCAGGAGGGCTACGACTTCCAGGTTCCCGGCGACTTCCGCTTCACGGGTCTACCAGACCTGGGCGCTGCGAAGTTCCGCTGCGGGCGAGGCAGCCTGGAGCGCTGGCTGCCCGGCGGTGAGCACCTGCGCGTGCAGGTGGAGAAGCTGCGCAAGTTCAAGACGGGCATTCCCTCCGCCAACGTGAACCACGAGGAGCTGTGGGGCGACCACATGAACGTGGACTGGCGGCGGCGCACCGCGGCGGGCGCACTGCGGACCACGCTCTTCTGGACCGGGCGCGACGTGGAGCGCAACCGCAGCCGCAAGCTGGAGGCCTCGCGCGAGGGGCTGGCCATCGCCCTGGGGGAGGAGGGCGCCAGAAGGATCGATCTGCGGGTGCTGGCCTGGCGCGTGCAGGACAGCGGTGCCGACTCCAGCTGGGCGGGCGCCGACGGCGGGCCGGTGCGGGGCGACGGGCAGGAGGCGGGGATCGCCGCCGCGCTGCCCTGGGGCTGGGGGGCCCTGGCCGGCGAGATGGGTCTGGCCGGCTGGTGGGACAGCCACGGGGGCTGGCAGCCGCACGGACACCTGGACTGCGGGCCGGCCGCCGGCCACGGCTGGTGGAACCTGCGTCTGGAGCGCTGCGGGCGCGCGCCACGCAGTGACGAGCTGTTGACGGCCGATCGGGTGTTCGTCCCCACGGGGGGCGGATTGCTGAGCGCAACCCTGCTGCCGGAACGGGATCTGGGGCGCGAGGACACCTGGCGGGGTGCCGCGCGGCTCCAGCTGCACCTGCTGGGCACCGATCTTGCCGTGCGGGGAAGCCTGAACTGGTTGCGGGACGGCATCACCTGGCGGCCGCTGCCGGGAGAGCCGGACCGTGGACGCTGGACCAACGACCTGGAGATGCTAACCCCGGATGTCACGGCGCGCGTCGAGCACGCGGGGCGGTTCGTGGGCTGGGCCCGCCTGCGCCTGGAGGCCGGCTGGCAGCGACCCAGCGTGCGCGCGGGTGTGCCGGTCTTCCTGCCGCCTGAGAACTGGATGCGCCTGCAGGTGCTGTGGGAAAAACACCTGTTCAGGGAAGACGGCATCTTCCAGCTCGGCTATTGGCTCACCCGCCAGGGGGAGACGTCGGATCCCTGGTACCCCGGGCAGGGGATTGCACTGCCGGCGATCACCCGGCACGACCTCATCCTCGGTTTCCGGCTGCTGGGAGCCAACCTCAGCCTGGCGCTGCGCAACCTCACCGATGAACGCCTGCAGCTCTCGGCGGGCGCCCTGTCCTCGGGGCGCGAGCTGCGCTGGCGCCTGCACTGGACCTTCACCCAGTAGGGCCGCTCCGGCGGCGGCCGTGGCATGACGCGGCGGCAGGCGCTGGGTCTGCTGCTGTCGGCCCTGCTGCTGGCGGGGGGCCGGCTGGTGCGCGAGCGGCTGCTCGTGGGACCGCAGGACACCTGGCGGGAGCCGCTGCTCTGGGAGGACCTGCTGCCGGCGGCGCCCGCGGAGCCGCCCGAGCCGGCCGCGAGCGGTCCACCCCCGGTTCTGGCCGTCAACCGGGCCCCGGCGGAGTCCCTGGTCCTGCTGCCGGGGGTGGGACCGGTCCTGGCCGGGCGCATCGTGGCCGCCCGCACGGCGGGCGGGCCTTTTGCCGATCCGGAGGACCTGCAGCGCGTGAAGGGCATCGGGCCCAAGCTGGCCTCACGACTCTCCCCATTTCTCGCATTTGCAAGGAATTGCAGCGCCCGTGCCCCCCGACCGGACTCGCTCTTGCATGTTGCGGCCCCGGACTCGCACACCCCGCCGCGCGCGGCCAATGGTCTCTCAAGTTGCAACGCCTCGCGTCGATAATGGGAGGCGTACGCAGGGGTCCGGAGAGCGCGACCGACGGGACGGGAAAACCCCGCCGGGACGCCGGGGCATCAGGGGGTCGAGAGCGGTCCCCCGTGGCCGCGCGGGGCACCGCACCGGAACGGACGGGCTATGGAAAGCGCCAAGAACGTGGCCGTCAAGGACAAGATCGCCTCGCGCCTGCTCGAGGCGAACATCATCACCACGGAGCATCTCGCCAAGGCCCAGGAGTACCAGAAGCGGGAGGGTGGCTCGCTGGGCATGGCCCTGATCCGCATCGGGGCCGTGGACGATACCCAGTATGCCAATTTCCTGGGCAAGATCTACAACCTGCCGGTCGTGGATCTCGAGGCGGTCGACGTGCACCTCGAGTGCATCGACCTCGTGCCCTCCGACGTGGCGACCAAGTTCCAGGTCCTGCCGCTGCAGCGCCAGGGGCGCGTGCTGACGGTGGCGATGGCCAACCCGAGCAACATCTTCGCCATCGACGACATCAAGTTCATCACCGGACTCGACGTGCAACCGGTGGTCTGCAGCGAGCTGGCCATCAAGAAGGCCATCGACAAGTACTACGCCACCGCGGACTCGCTGGCCTCCATCATGCAGGGCCTCGAGGAAGACATCGAGATCGTCGAGGAGCAAGCCGAGGAGGACGCCGCTCAGACCGAGAGCCAGAACGCGCCGGTGGTCAAGCTCGTGAACACGCTGCTGGCCGAGGCCGTGAAGATAGGCGCCAGCGACATCCACATCGAGCCCTACGAGAAGAACGTGCGGGTGCGGTACCGCGTCGACGGCGTGCTGCAGGAGGTCATGGAGCCGCCGCTCAAGCTGAAGAACGCCATCATCAGCCGCTTGAAGATCATGTCCGAGCTGGACATCGCGGAGCGGCGCATCCCGCAGGACGGGCGCATCAAGATCAAGATCGGGAACAAGAAGATCGACCTGCGCGTCAGCACCCTGCCCACGATCTTCGGCGAGAAGGTCGTGATGCGTATCCTGGACAAGTCGAATCTGAACATCGACCTGGCCAAGTTCGGCATGGAACCCAAGGCCGAGCAGGACGTGCTCAAGGCCATCGCCTGCCCCTACGGCATGGTGCTGGTGACCGGCCCGACCGGATCCGGCAAGACCACGACCCTCTACTCCTGCCTGCAGCGCCTGAACGTCACCGAGCTGAACATCATGACCGCCGAGGACCCCGTCGAGTACAACATCGACGGCATCAACCAGGTGCAGGTCCGGGAAGAGGTGGGGCTCACCTTCGCGGCGGCCCTGAAGGCCTTCCTGCGCCAGGACCCGAACATCGTGATGGTCGGCGAGATCCGTGACCTGGAGACGGGTTCCATCGCGACCAAGGCCGCCCTGACCGGACACCTCGTGCTCTCGACGCTCCACACCAACGACGCCCCCAGTACCGTCAACCGCATGATCGACATGGGGATCGAACCGTTCCTGGTGGCGTCCTCGACCGTCGTGATCATGGCCCAGCGGCTGGTGCGCCGCATCTGCGAGAACTGCAAGACGGAGGACAAGGTCCCCCCCGAGGCGCTGGCGGACGTGGGTCTGCCGCCGGAGACCAAGGTCTACAAGGGCCGCGGCTGCGAGCGCTGCAACGGGACGGGCTACTCCGGGCGCCAGGGGCTGTACGAGGTCATGCCGATCACGCCCGAGATCCGGGAGATGATCCTGGACCGCTGCTCCGCGGCCGAGCTGCAGAAGAAGGCGGTGGAGCTGGGCATGCTGACCCTGCGCCAGGACGGACTGATCAAGATCGAGAAGGGGATCACCACCATCGAGGAAGTGCTGCGCGAGACCGCGAGCAGCGAGTAAACCGCCCGGCGGTACACGAGGAGGCGCCTGTGATCGGAATGCGAGAGCTGCTGGAGGAGATGGTCGCGCGCGGTGCGAGCGACCTGCACCTGACCGCGGGCATCCCGCCCAAGTTCAGGGTCGACGGCGTGGTGCAGGACAGCGACTTCGCCGTCATGACGGCGGAGGAGGTCCGCCGCATGGCCTACAGCATCCTGAACGAGGAGCAGAAGAAGACCTTCGAGAACGACAAGGAGCTGGACTTCTCCTTCGGCGTGCAGGGCATCAGCCGTTTCCGCGCCAACGTCTTCCTGCAACGCGGCGCCACCGCTATGGCCATCCGGCAGATCCCCTACACCATTCACAGCTTCGAGGAGCTGGGGCTGCCCCCGATCGCGCGCGCGCTCATCGAGCGGAACCAGGGCCTGGTGCTCGTCACCGGGCCGACCGGCAGCGGCAAGTCGACCACGCTGGCCACCATGGTCGACACCATCAACAGCAACCGCTTCGGCCACATCATCACCATCGAGGATCCCATCGAGTACGTGCACCAGCACAAGCGGTGCATCGTCAATCAGCGCGAGGTCACCAACGACACCCGGTCGTTCGTCGCGGCGCTCAAGTATGTGCTGCGGCAGGATCCCGACGTGATCCTCATCGGCGAGATGCGAGATCGCGAGACCATCGCGGCGGCCCTCACCATCGCCGAGACCGGCCACCTCGCCATGGCCACCCTGCACACCAACAGCACCTTCGAGTCGATCAACCGCATCATCGACGTCTTCCCGCCGGAGCAGCAGAACCAGGTGCGCTCGCAGCTCTCGTTCTGCCTCTCGGGGGTCATCACGCAGCAGCTGATCCCGCGGTCACACGGGCGCGGCCGCGTGCTCTGCCTGGAGATCATGGTCTGCACCCCGGCCATCAAGGCGATGATCCGGGACAACAAGGTCCACCAGATCTACGGCCTGATGCAGGCGGGACAGAAGCACGGCATGCAGACCATGAACCAGTCCCTGTACCAGGCCTACGTCAACAAGTGGATTTCGCGGGAATGGGCGCTGGGCTGCAGCACCGATCCCACGGAACTGCTGCAAATGATAGGCGAACCGGCCGGCGTCCCGGTCTAGGAGGAGCACTGTGGCGACGACATTCGTATGGAAAGGACGATCGCCCAAGGGCGAGGTGCTCAGCGGCGAGTACAGCGCCGACGACCGACGCGATGTGTCCGAGTACCTGCGCAAGCGCAGGATCATCATCACCTCGATCAAGAAGAAGCAGAAGGAGATCCGCTTCAACTTCGGACCCAAGCAGGGCGTCAGCGTGAAGGATCTCTGCGTCTTCACCCGCCAGTTCGCCACCATGGTCAACGCCGGCCTGCCGCTCGTGCAGTGCCTGGACGTGCTGGCCCGGCAGCTGACCAAACCCTACTTCAAGCAGGTCGTGCAGCAGGTCATGCTGGACGTGGAAGGCGGCTCGACGCTGGCCGACGGTCTGAAGCGCCATCCCCGGGCCTTCTCCGACCTGTTCACCAACATGGTGGCGGCCGGCGAGGCGGGCGGCATCCTGGACGTCATCCTGCAGCGCCTGGCGGTCTACCTGGAGAAGGCCGACGCCCTGCACCGCAAGGTCAAGGGCGCCATGATGTACCCCACCATCGTGCTCGTGGTGGCCCTGAGCGCCTGCATCTTCATGCTCGTGGCGATCATCCCGGTGTTCGCGAAGATGTTCGCCGACTTCGGCGGGGAGCTGCCGACGCCCACCAGGGTCGTCATGGGAGCTTCGGATTTCCTGCGCGCCTACTGGTGGGCGGTGCTCGCCGGCGTGATCGGCGTCGTGGCCAGCATCAAGGCCTACCGCAAGACGACCAGCGGCAGGCTCAACATCGACAAGCTGCTCCTGCGCATCCCCGTGCTGGGCGACGTCCTGCGCAAGGCCTCGGTCTCGCGGTTCACCCGCACCCTGGGCACCCTGATCGGCTCCGGCGTGCCCATCCTGCAGGGGCTCGAGATCACCGCCCGCACGGCGGGCAACATGGTGATCCAGGGAGCGATCGAGAAGACATCGGTGAGCATCAGCCAGGGCGACACCATCGCCGAACCGCTGCGCTCGAGCAACGTATTTCCGCCCATGGTGGTGCAGATGATATCCATTGGCGAGCAGACCGGCGCCCTCGACGAGATGCTGGGCAAGATCGCGGACTTCTACGACGACGAGGTCGACGCGGCCGTGGAAGCCCTCACGGCCGCCATCGAGCCGATCATGATCGTGGTCATGGGGGCCATGGTCGGCGGCATGCTCGTGGCCATGTATCTGCCCATCTTCAAGATGGCCTCCGTCATGTCGGGAGGATAATCGTGACGGCTATCAATCGCAGCACGAATGCTCTGCGCAACAGCAACCGCCAGCTGCTCGTGTGGCGGCTGCTGCTGGGGCTCGTGCTGGTCGAGACCGGGTACCTGATGCGCGCGCAGGCCGCGCCGGGCGAGCCGGTCGGCGGTTTCCTGTTCAGCTGCGGGTTGTTGGTGGCGGGGTTGGTGTTCTCCTACGCCGCCATCATCATGGAGATGCCGGAGCGCCGCCTGCTGATCATCCAGCTCACCCTCGACGTGACGACCATCGGCCTGCTGGCCCATTTCAGCGGCGGCGTGTCGGCGGGCTTCCTGCTCTTCCTCTGCGTGCCGATCCTGCTCGGCGGCTACTTCCTGGGCGCCCGGGCCGCGCTGACCCTCGGCAGCCTGGCCGGCGTGGGCACCCTGGCCGCTCACGGGGCCTACGCGGCGGGCTGGCTGCCGAGCGCGGCCTCCACGACCGAGGCGGTGGGGGGGCTGCCCTCGCTGACGGCGGTCCTGCACGCCGGCCTCTTCCTCTGGGTGGGCAAGCTGGGGGGCATGATGGCGGCCCGGACCGACACCGGCCAGCGCCTGCAGAACCAGGCCACGGCCCAGATGCAGCGGGCGCGCAGTGAGGTGCGCAACATCCTGGACAACATGGGCAGCGGCCTGCTGATCGTGGACAGCGACGCCACGATCACGCGCGCCAATCCCGCGGCGACCAACATGCTGAACCTGCGGCTGAGTGACATCATCGGCCAGCCTCTCCCGACGGCCCTGGGCGGCGACCGGGCGGAGCTGGCGGAGTGCGTGACGGCGGTCCTGCAGGGCGGAGCCCCCGTGCCCCGGCACGAGGTGACGCTGCATCAGGGCGAGACGGAGGTGCCGCTGGGCCTGAGCGTCAGCCGCATCGAGGACGAGGACGGGGTCCTGAGCGGGGCCATCGCCATCTTCCGGGACCTGACGGACATCCGGCGCATGGAAGAGCGCGTCCGCGAGGCGGACCGCCTGGCCGGACTGGGCGAGCTGGCCGCCAGCATCGCGCACGAGATCCGCAATCCCCTGGCCAGCATCCGCGGCAGCGTGGAACTGCTGGACAGCGAGCTGAGCCTTTCCGGCCACCAGGAGAAGCTGCTCAAGCTGATCCTCAAGGAGAGCGGCCGGGTCAACACCATCATCAACGATTTCCTGGCCTACGCGCGGCTGCGCCCGCCCGCCCCTCGCATGGTGAAGGCCGCCAACCTGCTCGAGGACGTGGCCCTGCAGGTGCGGCAGCACGTGGGGGTGCACGGGGGCGGGGTGCGGCTGGCGCACCGGGTCGAGCCGGCGGATCTCGCCCTGCGGGTGGATCCGGAGCAGCTGACCCAGCTGCTGCTGAACCTGGCCATCAACGCCTGCGAGGCCATGGAGTACAAGGGCGAGCTGGAGCTGACCGTCTCCGAGGGTAGCGACGGCAAAACGTGTGAGCTTTGGGTGCGGGACTCCGGTCCAGGACTGCCGATCGAGGTGCGGGAGGACATCTTCAAGCCCTTCATCACCAGCAAGCGCAGCGGGACCGGCCTGGGCCTGCCCATGGTGGCGCGCATCGCCCACGCTCACGGGGGGAGCGTGGAGGCGGGGGCTTCGGAGTTCGGCGGGGCGGCCTTCTGCGTGCGGCTGCCCCGGCCGCCCCGGCGCACGGAGCCGGTGCGGGCGGAAGCGCAACCAGCGAGCGAGCGGCGCGAGCCGGTCGGAGCATCCACCTGACGAGCCGCGGACGCGGCGCAGCGGCCGCGACGGCTCACCGAAGGAACGACGACATCATGAGCCATGACACACAGAAGGAGCTCGGCATGACCGCAGGCAGGATCCTGGTCGTCGACGACGAAGAGTCCATGTGCCAGTACCTCTCCATCCTCCTGGAGAAGGAGGGGCACGAGGTGGCCACGGCCCAGAGCGGCGCCGAGGCGCTCGGCATGCTCGAGGACCAGCCGATCGACGTCGTGATGACCGACATCCAGATGCCGCGCATGGACGGCATCCAGCTGCTCAAGGGCGTCAAGGCGAAGGATCCCACCCTGCCGGTGGTCATCATGACGGCCTACGCCAGCGAGCAGTCCGCCATCGACGCCGTCAACCTGGGGGCCTTCTCCTACCTGCAGAAACACTGCAAGAACGACGACATCAAGATGGTCGTCCGCAACGCCTTGGCCCTCCGGCGGATCAAGACGGAGAACCTGCAGCTCAAGCGGGAGCTGCGGAAGAAGAAGAGCCGGCAGCGCATCATCGGGCAGAGCCCGCGCATGCGCGAGGTCTTCAAGATGGTGGACAAGATCTCCGCCACCTCGGCCACCGTGCTCATCAAGGGCGAGAGCGGAACGGGCAAGGAGCTGATCGCCCAGACCATCCACGAGCGGAGCGAGCGGGCGGGCGGCCCCTTCGTGGCCATCAACTGCGGCGCCATTCCCGAGACCCTGCTGGAGAGCCAGCTCTTCGGTCACGTCAAGGGATCCTTCACCGGAGCGGACCGGGACGTGGAGGGCTTCTGCCGGCAGGCCCAGGGCGGGACCATCTTCCTGGACGAGATCGGGGAGACACCCGGCGCCATCCAGGTCAAGCTGCTGCGGATGCTGCAGGAGCGCGAGATCTACCCCGTCGGCTCCAGCAAGCCGGTCAAGGTGGACCTGCGGGTCATCGCCGCCAGCAACCGCGACCTGGAAGCGGACGTCGCCGCGGGGCGCTTCCGCACCGACCTGTTCTACCGGCTGAACGTCATCCCCCTGAACCTGCCGGCCCTGCGCGAGCGGGTGGACGACATCCCGCTGCTGGTTGATCACTTTCTGCGCATGTTCTGCCCCGGCTACCAGGGCAACCTCCACAGCCTGATGGAGGAAACGGCCCTGCAGGCCCTGCTCGGCTACGACTGGCCCGGGAACGTGCGCGAGCTGGAAAACGTGATGGAGCGCGCCAGCATCATCCGCGAGGGGGAGCGGATCACCCGCTTCGACCTGCCGGAGACTGTCGCGCGCCCCTCGCGCGAGGTCGCGGCCACCAGCCTGGTGGGGGCACATGTTTCGCTCGAGGAGCTGGAAAAGGCACACATCCTGCAAGTGCTCGAGAGCGTGGGTGGGCACAAGAAGCGCGCCGCGGACATCCTGCAGATCAACCCATCGACGCTCTACCGCAAGCTGCTCCGCTACGGAGTGAACACGGAGCAGGACGACGAAGAGGAGGATGAGGCCGGATCGGCCGCCAAGGGGGACGCCATGGCGGAGAGGTCGCCGGATGACCCTCCGGACCACGCTCCGGACAGCACTCCGGATCACGGGGCGCCCGCCGCGGAACCGATCATGGTCGGTCCGGACGGCGAGATCATCCCGCCGGAGTAGGCAATTCGCGCCGTGCGCGCCGCGGATCGTGCATCCTGCCGGCATCAAGCGGCCTGTGAAGGAGGTGGTCGGCGAAGGGGCGAAGGTCCAACTGGTGCCCTGGTATTGAGATAGGGAATTCGCTTCAGAATTCGCTTCCTGGCACGAAATCTGCCAAGAGAGATTGCCCAGGGCAGGACCCATCGGGGGTCGAGGGCACGACACGCAAGCAACCCATCCAGTGAGGTTCATTCACTGGCGACCGGAAGCAAGGAGGATGGCAGTGTTTACGAAGAAGGGATTCACGCTGATCGAGCTCATGATCGTGGTGGTCATCATCGGCATCTTGGCCGCCATTGCCATTCCCAACTTCATCAACATGCAGTCGCGCGCGAAGGAAGCCTCGGTGCGCAGCAACGCGCACACGATCCAGCTGGCGGCCGAGGACTTCTCCGTGCAGAACAACGGCGTCTATGCGGCAGCGATCGCCACGGCCCTGCCGAACGGCGACACGCTGATCGACCTGCTGCCGGGCGGCGCCCTGCTGACGAACCCGTTCAGCCGGGTTGCCGACTCCCCGGTCGGCGGTGCGGCTGGCGCGGCGGGCCAGGTGGGCTACGTCATGGCGGACCCCAATGGTGACACCGTGCCGGACGGGTACACGATCGACGGGCTCGGCCAGGATCCTGCGGCCGGGCAGATCATCGTTCTCACCAGTGGTCAGTAGCACCTAGCCAAGGTGACGAGACATGGGGCCCGCTTAGGCGGGCCCCACTCGTTTGTGCCCGGAAGGTCCGCTGACCGGCGGACTCCGGAAGGTCCGCAGCGCACGCCTGGCATTCCCCTTGCAAAACCGCCTACGCCCGCCAGAGGCCTTCCCTCGCGGATGGGCGCGAACAGCCGAGAGAGGACGCCCTGCGGCACATGCCGGACGGGCGCCGAGCTGCGGGAGGAGCTTCGATGATCAGGAATGGACCACCGGCAGGTCAAGGTCCGGACGGCGCGCAGGAACCGCGGCAGCAGGTCCTGCGCGTGCTGGACCTGGCCAAGACGTACCGCAGCGGCTTCTGGCGGCGCCCCCGGACGGCCCTGCGCGGGATCAGCTTCGTCGTCGAACAGGGCGAGATCTTCGCCCTGCTGGGCCACAACGGGGCCGGCAAGACCACCACGCTGAAGGCGATCCTCGGCCTGGTGCACGCCGACGCCGGCCGCGTGGAGATCTTCGGCCGCGATCACCGCGACCGGCGCTCCCGGGCCCGGATCGGCTACCTGCCGGAGAGCCCGTACTTCTACGAGCACCTCGACGGCCGGGAGCTGCTGGACTTCTACGGCCGGCTCTGCGGGCTGGACGGCCGAGAACGGAAGCGGCGGAGCGCGGAGGTGCTGTCCCAGGTGGGCATGCAGCGGCACGCGGGGGAACGCCTGCACAAGTACTCCAAGGGGATGCTGCAGCGCATCGGGCTGGCCCAGGCGCTGCTCAACGAGCCGGAGCTGCTGATCCTGGACGAGCCCATGTCCGGACTGGATCCCCTGGGCCGGCGCGAGGTGCGCTCCCTGCTGGGCGAGCTCAAGCGAAACGGGACGACCATCCTGCTCTCCTCGCACATCGTGCCCGACGTCGAGGCCCTGGCCGACAGCGTCGCCATCCTGCGCGAGGGCAGGCTGCAGGCCAGCCACGACCTGGTGGCCCTGCGGGCGGATCCCAGCTTCGAGGTGACCCTCGGCCGGCGGCCGCAGGGCAACGCCGCCGAGGCGCTGCTGCACGGCTGCGCGGTCCGCGAACCCGCCCCGGGCCGCTCCGAGGTGATCGTCAGCGTGCCCGACGTGGAGTCGCTGCAGCGCCTGCTGGTCATCTGCAGCGATGCGGGGGTGGACGTGCACGGTGTCCTCAGCCGGCAGAGCGATCTCGAGTCGCTGTTCATGGCGGCGCTGGGCGTCGGCGACGCCGCGGCGGCGGCCCCGGCCCCGGCGCCCGCAGCGACGGCTCTGCCCGGGCAGCGGGAACGGATCCCGAGCGGCGGCAGGCCGGGAGGTGAAGCATGATCCAGCGGGTGACGGCGGTGGCCCTGAACACGTTCCGCGAGACGGTGCGGGATCGCATCTTCTACCTGGTGGCCATCTTCGGCTTGATCCTCTTGGCGAGCAGCGCGCTGCTCTCGCCCCTGACCATCGGAGCCCAGGGCAAGATCGTGGCGGACGTCGGCCTGGCCTCGCTCAGCCTGTTCGGCCTGCTGGTGGTGGTCTTCGTGGGCAGCGGCATGCTGCGCAAGGAGCTGGACAAGCGGACCATCACCACCATCCTGACCAAGCCGGTCTCGCGCCTGGAGTACCTGCTGGGCAAGTACGCCGGGCTGACCCTGACCCTGCTCTGCATGCTTGCCGCGATGGTCCTGCTGTTCGTGCTGGTGACGCTGGTGACGCCGGCCACCTTCAGCGCGCGCTACCTGGCGGCCATCTACCTGGTCTTCTGGGAGCTGCTGCTGATCAACGGCGCCGTGCTGCTGTACAGCACCTTCGTGTCGCCGGTGCTGGCCATGGTCTTCACGCTGGGTCTGTTCGCCATCGGCCACCTGAGCGAGGACATCCTCAGCTTCGGCCAGCTCATGGGGGGAGCCATGCAGGCGACCGTCTCGCGCGTGATCTATTACCTGGTGCCCAATCTCGAGATATTCAATGCCCGCGGGCTCGTGGTGCACGGCGGGACCGTGAGCGCGGCCCAGCTCGGCCTGGCCACGCTCTACGGCTTCTGCTACACGGCGCTGCTGATCGTCCTGGCGGCGGGGATCTTCGCCCGGAGGGAGCTGAAGTGATGCGGTCCCGGCGTCTGCTGCTCGTGCTGGTCGCGGGTCTGCTGGCCTGCGGCAGCGTCGGCTCGCTGCGGGCGCTCGAGAACGTGCCGCGCGGCGGGGGGAGCGACGAGAAGCTCTACGTGCCGTCCGGGCGTTACCTGCGCCAGGCCGCCCTCGGCTTCCGCGAGGTGGCGGCCGACTACCTCTGGTTCCAGACGGTGCAGTACTACGGGGCCTACCGGCGGGGCGAGCACGACCTGGGCTACTTCCGGGGCTTGCTCGACGCCGTCTGCCGGCTCGATCCGCAGTTCATCGAGGCGTACCGCTTCGGCTCGCTGGTGCTGGCCATGGACCTCCGGGATCTCCCCGGCGCCGTGGACATCCTCAAGCGGGGCATCCAGGACAATCCCGATACCTGGGTGCTGCCCTTCGAGGTGGGCTTCGTCCACTACGTGCTGGATCAGGACTACCGGCGCGCGGCATGCTGGTTCGACGCGGCGGCGCGGTCGCCGGACGCCACCGACTTCACCCGCCGCTTCGCTGCCTTCTGCCACAAGCGGGCCGGGGACACCGAGGTGTCGCTCCTGCTGTGGCGCAACCTCTACGAGACCACGAGCAATCCGTCCATGCGCGATCTGGCCGAACGGATGATCGAGCGCTGCGAGGAGCAGCTGCGCGCGCGCCAATCCGGCGGGACGGGGGGGACCTGATGCTGTTCCACGCCGCCACCGCCGCGCTGGATCCCCCGCTGGCCGTGCTGGCCGCCGTGCTGGGAGCCTGCCTCGGCAGCTTCGCCAACGTGCTCATCTACCGGCTGCCGCGCAACCTGAACTGGGTCGGGCCGCGCTCCTTCTGCCCCGCCTGCCGGCACACCGTCCGCTGGCACGACAACGTGCCGGTGCTCGGCTGGCTGCTGCTGCACGGCCGCTGCCGCGACTGCGGCGCGTCCATCGACCCGCGCTACCCGCTGATCGAGCTGGCCGGTGCGGCCAGCGGCGTGCTGGCGGTCTGGCGCTTCGGACCCGGGGCCGCCGGACTCGCGGCGCTCCTGCTGCTGGTGATCCTGCTGGCGGTGGCCTGCATCGACTGGCGGCACATGATCATCCCGCACACCCTCACCCTGGGGGGCATCCTCTGGGGCCTGCTGCTGGCGCCCTGGAGCGGACAGGGGCTCGGAGCGGCGCTGCTCGGCGGCCTGGCCGGCGCGGGCGCGGTGGTGATCCTGGCCTACGGCTACCGCCTGGTGCGCGGCCAGATCGGGATGGGCGGGGGCGACGTCATGCTCATGGCCATGGTGGGCGTCTTCCTGGGCGTGTGGGGGGCCGCCCTCGCGCTGGTCGGCGGGGCGCTGCTGGGCACGCTGTTCGTGCTGGTGCGGCATCGGGGCCGGCCGCCCGGCACCGCGCGCCTGCCCTTCGGCACCTTCCTGGCCGCGGCGGCCGGGCTGGCCCTGCTGGGCGGCGGTCCCCTGGTGCGCTGGTACCTGGGGTTGCTGTCCTGAGGGACGGCAGGGGGGCGCGGGCGAGGGGCAAACTCTGCAGGCCCCGGCAGCCCGCGCCACCGGGACCGCCCGTCCCGCCGGCGCCCCTGCGGCCGAGATTCCCTTCCCGCGGCGATTTGGACTCAAGCCCTGCTTCCGGCGGCCGAATCAGGGTTTGGCATGCATGTTGCCCGTAAACGTCGGTGCGCAAGAGAAAGCGCAAGATGCACGCGGGAACGATGTGGCACTCGACCACCAAGGCAGGCAGACATGCTGGGTTTCCTCAGACCGAAGAAGAAGACGCTGATCGGCATGGACATCGGCTCCAACGTCATCAAGTGCCTCCGGCTCGAGAGGGGAGAGGGGCGGCCGCGCATCACGCATTTTGCCATGGTGCCCCTGCCGCCGGAGGCGATCGTCGACGGGGAGATCATGGACCGGGAGCTGGTCATCCATGCCCTGACCGAGTGCGCGGATCAGGCGGGGCTGCCGGACGAGCCGGTGGCCAGCGCCGTGTCCGGCCGGGCCGTGATCGTCAAGAAGATCGTCATGGACAAGATGAGCCGCGAGGACGCGCGCGAGGCGATCTACTGGGAGGCCGAGCAGCACGTGCCCTTCGACATCGACGACATCTCGCTGGACTTCCAGATCCTCCGGGAGGACATCGGAGCCAGCCAGATGGAGATGCTGCTCGTGGCGGCCAAGAAGGACATGATCCTCAACCATGCCGAGCTGATCCGGGACGCGGGATTCGAGCCGGCCGTCATCGACGTCGCCTCGTTCGCCAACCAGAACGCCTGGGAGTTCGCCTCCGAGCAGGCGGTGCAGCTCGTGGAGGAGGCGGTGGCCGAGACAGTGCAGGCCGACGCGGACATGGTGGGGCTCGAGGACGACCTGGAGCCGCAGCCGAAGGCCGAGCCGGAGGCGTCGCGGGGCGGCGAGTTCGTGGCCCTGCTCGACGTGGGCGGCGGCGTCACCAACGTCCACATCGTCCGGGACGGCATTCCCTACTTCACGCGGGACCTGCCGGTGGGCACGAGCCACTTCATCGAGGAATTCCAGAAGCAGCTGGGGCTGACCTACGAGAAGGCCGTGCAGCTGGCCAAGGGGGACACGGGGGGCGTGGACGAACAGCTCCTCGCCGAGATCGTCCGCAGCGTGGGATCGGACATCTACCAGGGCCTCGAACCCAGCCTTTCCTATCTCAAGACCGCCGGTGAGGCGGACGGCATCGATCGCATCGTGCTGAGCGGAGGCGGCGCCAAGCTTCCGGGCCTGAGCGAGTATCTCGCCAGCTGCTACGACGTCCAGTCCGAGCAGGCCGATCCGTTGCGGGCGCTGGACTGGGAGCCGGAGGTCTTCGGCGACCACGATCCGGCGGACCTGAGCCCGCTGCTCTCGGTCTGCGTCGGGCTCGCTCTCAGAAAGGCGGTGGAATCATGATCCGGATCAACCTCCTGCCCCGGGAGGAGATCCCGAGCCGGCGCGGCTTCCAGCTCCCGCAGCTAGGCAGCTTCGCCCCGGTGATGCTGGTTCTGATCTGCCTGGCCGGTCTGGTCGCGCTGTCGTCGTACCAGGGCCGCAAGATCGCCTCCCTGCAGACCGTGATCGCGCAGGAGGAGGAGGAGTCGCGGCGGCTGGCCCCGGAGATCGCCAAGATCAAGCGCTTCAACGCGCAGCGGCAGCAGCTGACCGACCGGCTCAACGTCATCAAGACGCTGGATCAGGACCGCTACTTCCGGATCCATCTGCTGGACGAGCTGAACCGCAGCATTCCGGAGCACATGTGGCTCAGCCGCTTCGAGGACGTGGGCGGCGACACGTACGCCGTGGAGGGCGTGACCTTCTCGAACTTCCTGGTCAGCGATTTCCTGCAGAACATGATCCATTCGCCCTACTTCTCGAACATCAGCCTCCTGGTGACGGAGAAGGGCAGCATCAACGAGGTCACGGTGGTCAAGTTCAAGGCCAAGGCGACGGCCGTGCGCCAGCCCGCTGGCGCGCCGCTGGGCAGCTAGGAGGCGGAGGACAGCATGGATATCGACGTGAAGGATCCCCGGTTCATCCGCTGGTTTGCGGCGGTCCTGCTCATCATCATCATGCTGCCGGTCTACTTCATGACCACCATGATGCCGTTCACCTACGCGGCGCGCAAGATGGAGATCCAGCGGCTGGAGACCCGCCACCAGGATCTGAGCCGTGACCTGGAGAAGGCGCGCCTGCTGGTGCGGAACCTGGAGCGGGTGGAACAGGAGTACGAGGCCCTGCACCAGCAATGGCAGGTGGCGCAGACGCTGCTGCCCGAAGCCAACGAGATGCCGCAGCTGCTGCGCAAGGTGACGGCCGCGGGCCAGCAGTCCGGGGTGATCTTCGATCTCTTCCGCCCCGCCCCGCTCATCAGCAAGGGCTTCTACGCCGACAATCCCGTCGAGGTCAAGGTGGTGGGCGGCTATCACCAGACGGGCGTCTTCCTGAGCCGCCTGGCCAACCTGAACCGGATCGTGAACATCTCGGACCTCAAGCTGAAGGGGCTGGACAAGCAGGAAGATCAGCCCCAAACGGTCGAGACCAGCCTGACGCTCACGGCGTACACGCTGGGCGGCGGACCTGCCGAGCCGCAGGATGTGCCGCAGGAGAAGCTGGCCGCCAAGGGCAAGCCGAATCCGGCGCGCAAGGCGCAGCCGGCCGGCACGCACTAGGAGAGACGGACATGACGAAGTGTACTCTGCAATTCCTCGTCTTCCTGGTCATCTTCGTCGGACTGGGGCTGGTCCTGACGGCCCTGGCTGCCAGCAGCGGCGCCGAACCGAGCCCGGCGGCCGGCGACGCGACGGCGCCCCAGGCGTTGTCGCCCTCGCAGGAGGCCCGGGAGGAGATCAACAGGATCCGCAGCAACGAGTTCTTCTACCAGTCCTTCGGGAAGAGCGATCCGTTCCGGAGCCTGGTGGACGGGCAGTTCGAACAGCAGTCCGCCGCCGAGCTGGTCGACCTCAGCAGCGCACGCCTGGTGGGCGTCATCTGGGGCGGCGAGGATCGCTTCGCCCTGGTGGAGGACGGCGAAGGCTTCGGCTACATCCTGAGAGTCGGTGACAGGGTCCGCAACGGGCGGGTCGTGGGCATCAGCAAGTCTTCCCTGACCGCCAGGATCACCCTGTACGGGATATCGAATTCGGTGGTCCTGAAGCTCGACAAAACGGAGGGGTAAACCATGTTCGCTCGGTCACGCTACGGCGGCGCTGCGGTCCTGCTGGCCGCTCTGGTTCTCCTGCTCACGCAGCCCGGTCCTGCGGGCGCGCAGGCCGACCAGGAAGAGCAGCTCGTCGCGCCCGCCACCCGGGACGAGGGCCGGACCGTGTCCCTGGACGTGCAGGACGCAGAGATCGCCACGGTCCTGCGGTCGCTGGCCAGCTTCTCCGGCATGAACATCGTCACCTCGCCCAACGTGACGGGGAAAGTGACGGTGAAGCTGGAGGCCGTGCCTTGGCGGCGGGCTCTCGACGTCATCCTGCGCGCGCACGGCTTCGACTACGTCGAGGAGTACGGCATCCTGCGGGTGGACACCGCCGAGGAGCTGCGCCGCTTCGAGGTGGAGGGCAAGCGCGCCCTGAAGCAGGTCGAGGATCTCGAACCTCTCGTCCTGGGCATGGTCAGGCTGCACTTCGCCAACGCCATGGAGGTCCGCGACGCCCTCAAGCGGATGCTCACCCCGCGCGGCAACCTGGACGTGGACGTGCGGACGAACACGCTCCTGATCAACGACGTCCCGGCGCGGGTCGAGATCATCCAGAACATGGCCGAGGAGCTGGACACCCAGACCCCGCAGGTGGAGATCAACGCCAAGCTGGTCGACATGGACAAGCGGGCCTCCGAGGAGCTGGGCATCGTCTGGTCGGCGAACAACCTGAAGGACGTGGAGCACAACCTGGTCGGCGATGCGAGCGTCAACGCGTCCCTCCAGGGCCCCGCCGGTCAGCTCAAGATCGGGGCCGTCAGCTCCTTCGGGGATCTCATGCTGAACCTCCAGGCCCTCGCGAAGCAGAACCTGGCCCACATCATCAGCAATCCGGTGGTCACCACCACGGACAACCGCGAGGCGAACATCCTGGTGGGGCAGAAGATCCCCCTCATCGTGGCCGACGAGGCGGGCAACGCCATCGTGCAGCTGACCACCATCGGCATCTTGCTGCGGGTCACGCCGCACATCAACAGCCCGGAGCGCATCACGCTGGACGTGCACAACGAGGTGAGCGACCTCTCCTCGCAGGCCACGGTCCAGGGCGGCATCATCATCAACACCAGCGAGTCCGACACGCGCGTGCTGGTGGAGAACGGCGAGACCGCCATCATCGGCGGCCTGATCCGCAGCGTGGAGAGCGAGTTGCAGACCGGGGTGCCCATCCTCAAGGACATCCCGCTGCTGGGCGGCCTCTTCCGCTCGGATTCCAAGACGCACCAGAACCGCGAGCTGGTCGTGTTCGTCACCCCGCGCATCGTCACCGACGAGTACATGACGCGCCGTCAGCTCACGCAGGACAGCAAGCTGACCTTCGAGCCCGACGAGCAGTAGATCGATCCCCCTCCGGATGTGGGCGGGAGCAGGCTTGCTCCCGCCCGCTCTTTTGCCTATGCTCGCCCGGGGGCGCCGCCACCGGCCTCGCGCGGCGTTGAAACGATGTGGACCTCCTTCATCGGTTTCCTGGCCAGCGGCAAGAGCACCTGTGTGTACTTGCTCAGCCAGGGGACGCGCCAGCCGGCGGTCGATCTGGACGCGGAGGTCGCCCGGCTGGCCGGCCTCGACGTGCCGGAGATCTTCAGGCTCGGCGGCGTGGAGCGCTTCCGCAGCCTGGAGCTGCAGGCCCTGGAGGAGCTGGCCGCGCGGCGGGCCCTGCTGCTGGCCACGGGAGCGGGCTGCGTGGAGTCGCCGCGCGCCGTGGAGTTGCTCCGGCGCCAGGGAGTCGTGATCTGGCTGGACGCCCCCTGGGAGATCCTCAGGGGACGTCTGGAGGCGGCCGGGGCGCGACGCCGGCCTGTCCTGGCGCACCTGGGCTGGGAGGGCCTGGAGCGGCTGTACCGGCGGCGGCAGCGGATCTACGCGGCGACGGCCCACTTCCGCCTGCGGAGCGACCAGGCCGATCCGGCCACGGTGGCCCGGGACGCCCTGCTGCGCAGCCTCTTCTGGCGCCGGCAGCGGCGCCGCAGTGCGGCATGAGGGTGGTGTCCGGCAGGTGGCGCGGCCGGCGGCTGCTGGCCCCCCGCGGCGAGGAGCTGCGGCCGACGACCGACCGTGTGAAGGAGGCGATCTTCTCCATCCTCGGGACGCGGGTGGCGGGAGCGGAGGTGGCGGATCTCTGCTGCGGCGCCGGTGGGCTGGGCATCGAGGCGCTGAGCCGGGGGGCGGCGCGCGTCACCTTCGTCGATCTGGCGGCGCCGGCCCTGGGTGCCGCGCAGGCGAACCTGGAGCGCTGCGGAGCGCTCGCGGACACCTGGGTCCTGCAGGGTGAAGATGCCGCCGGCTGGCTGCGGCGGAGGGGCCGGGAGCCGTTTTCGCGCCCTTTCCTGCTGCTGGCCGATCCGCCCTACGACAGCGACCTGGCGGCGGAGCTGCTGGCCGTGCTGCGCGCTTGGCCGGCCGCGGCGCGCCTGGATGCCGCCGTGCTGGAGTTTCGCAGCGGCCTTCCCCTGGAACCGCCCGCGGAGGCCCGCTGGCGCTGGCGGGTGCGGCGCTACGGGCTTTCGTCCCTGGCCATCCTGGAGGCATGACATGCGCGAGCGACACGCCCTGTACCCGGGCACCTTCGATCCCGTCACGCTCGGACACCTGGACATCCTGGAGCGGGCGCTGGCTCTCTTCGACCGCGTGACGGTCGCCGTGGCCGAGGGAGGCAAGGCCGGTCTGCTCGGCGTGGAGGAGCGGGTGGCGCTCTTCCTGGCAGCCGTGGGCGAGCGCCCGCAGGTGCAGGTGGTGTCCTTCGCGGGGCTCCTGGTCGACGAGGTGCGCCGGCGCAAGGTCGACGCCGTGGTGCGGGGGATCCGCTCGGCCGCGGATTACCACCACGAATGGTCGCTGGCGGGCATGAACCGCAGCCTGCATCCCGCGGGCGAGACCGTCTACCTGCTGGCGCGCCCGGAGCTGGCCTTCATCAGCAGCAGCCTGGTGCGGGAGGTGGCGCGCCACGGGGGCGACGTCGAGCTGTTCGTGCCGCCGGTCGTGGCCGCCGCCCTGCGGCGGCGCAAGGGAAGCGCCGGAACATGAGCCTGGAACGTCTGCTCGGGGATCTGGAGCTGGACCGCAGCTCGCTGGAGCCGTTGCGACGGCGGGCGGCGTCGCGTCCGCGGCGCGTCCTGCTGCCGGAGGCCGGCGACGGGCGGGTGCTCCTGGCGGCGGCGGCCCTGCAGCTGAGCGGACTGGCGCGGCCGTTGCTCCTGGGGGCCCGCCCGGCGCGGGGCCTGGCCGGCGACGTCGCGGCCGCCCTGGGCCCCGCCTGCTGGTGGGATCCGGCCGATCCGGAGCGGCGGCAGGCGGCGGCGGAGCTGCTGCTGCGCCGCCTGCGTCACCGCGGCATGACGCAGGGGCAGGCCCATGTCGCGGCGGCGGATCCCCTGCGGCAAGCGCTGGCCCTGCTGAGCCTGGATCGGGTGGACGCGGTCGTCGGGGGCGCCTCGGTCGCCACCGCCGAGGTGGCGCGGGCCACTTTGCAGGTCGTGCGACCGGCCCCGGGTGTGGGCACGGTCTCGGGCGCCATGCTGATGCTGCCGCCGGGTGGCGGGGGAAGCCCGCTGATGCTGACGGACTGCGCGGTGGTGCCTCAGCCCTCGCCGGAGCAGCTGGTGGAGATCACCGAGTGCGCGGTGGCCGCCTACCGGGAGCTGCTGGGTCGCCAGCCGGCCGTGGCCCTGCTCAGCTTCTCCACGGCGGGCTCCTCGGCCCATCCGGTGGCCGCGGCCGTGGCCGGGGCGGCGGGCGAACTGCGGGGGCGCCACCCGGACTGGCCGCTGGCCGGCGAGGTGCAGGTCGATGCCGCGCTGGTGCCCGAGGTGGCGCACACCAAGGGGATCGACTGGGGCGCGAGCGGGAGGGCCGATCTGCTCGTCTTCCCCGACCTGGGGGCGGGCAACATCGGCTACAAGCTGCTGGAGAGGCTCGGCGGCTGGCGGGCGGTGGGCCCGCTCATGCTGGGGCTGCGCCGCTCGGTCTGCGATCTGAGCCGCGGATGCTCGGCCCTGGACGTGGTCGACGCCGTCGTGGTGGCCGCGCTGCGGGCCGGGGACGCGGGCGCGGACTGAGGGCGCGCCCCTGCGGAGGGCGGGAATGTTCGTCGACGTCGCGGAGATCCAGGTCGAGGCGGGCCGGGGTGGGAACGGCTGCGTGTCCACCCGTCGCGAGAAGTACGTGCCCAAGGGGGGGCCGGACGGCGGCAACGGGGGGCGCGGCGGCTCGGTCTGGATCGTGGCCAGCAGCGGCAGCAGCACGCTCCTGGATTTCCGTTACCAGCGCCGGTACCGGGCCGCTGACGGCCGCCCCGGCAGCGGCCAGTGCCGCACCGGGGCCGGCGGCGGGGATCTGGAGATACCCGTGCCCTGCGGCACCTCCGTCCACGAGGTCGGAACGGACGTCCTGCTGGGAGACCTCGTCCAGGCGGGCGAGCGCCTGTGCGTGGCGCGGGGCGGACGGGGCGGCAAGGGCAACTACGAGTTCCGCACGGCGCGCAACCAGACCCCCATGCACGCCCAGGAGGGAAGACCGGGGGAGTCCCGGCGCATCCGGCTCGAGCTGAAGCTGATCGCGGACCTGGGCCTGGTGGGGGCGCCTAACGCCGGCAAGTCCACGCTGCTGAGCGCCATCTCGGCGGCCCGTCCCAAGGTGGCGGACTATCCCTTCACCACCCTGGTGCCGAACCTGGGCATCGTGGACCTCGGCGGCTGGGTCAGCTGCACCGTGGCCGACATCCCGGGCCTCATCGAGGGGGCCAGCGCGGGCAAGGGGCTCGGCCTGGAGTTCCTGCGTCACGTGGAGCGGACGCGGGCCCTGCTCTACCTGGTGGACGTGCAGGACGGCAGCCCTGCGCGGGGCCTGGACATGCTGCGCCAGGAGCTGGTGGCGTACGGTCACCGGCTGCCGGATCTGAACTTCGCGGTCGCGCTGACGAAGATCGATCTCGTGGACGCCGACCGGCTGGCCACGGCGCGCGCCGAGGCCGAGAGCTGGAGCGCCGGCCACGGCGGGCGGAGCGTGGTGGCGATCTCGGCGGTTGCGCGGACGGGGCTCGCTGATCTTCGGCACCTGATGCGCCGGCTCTACCAGGAATCCGGCGGCTCCGGGGAGCCCGAGCCCCCGACGCCCGGCTCCCCCGAACTTCCTCCCGGTTAGGAAACACGCATGCGACAGCGGTCGGGTGCGGGCGGCGCCCTGCGGCGTCTATCCCGTGGCGACGATTTCTGGCCGCCCCTCTGGCGCGAGATGGACGACCCGCCCGCCGGGATCACGGTTGCCGGCCAGGTGGCGGCTCTGATCCGGCCGGCGCTGGCGATCGTGGGCACGCGCGCGGCCACGCCGCGCGGCCTGGCCGTCGCGGAGGGTCTGGCCAGGGACCTGGCGGCTGCGGGCTGGGTCATCGTCAGCGGTCTGGCGCGCGGCATCGACGGCGCGGCGCATCGCGGCGCGCTGGCGGCCGGTGGTGTGACGGTGGCGATCATGGGCACGGGAATCGATCGGACCTTTCCCGCCGGACACGCCGGACTGCGCCGGCGCATCGAGACGCAGGGCTGCGTGCTGAGCGAGCTGCCCGACGGGGCGCCGCCGCTCCGTTATCACTTTCCGCGGCGTAATCGCCTCATCGCGGGCCTGGCCCAGGGCGTGGTGGTGGTGGAGGCGCCGCTGCGCAGCGGCGCGCTGCTGACGGCCTACCTGGCCCTGGATCTCTGCCGGGAGGTCTTCGCGGTGCCCGGACCGGTGGATCGGCTCGAGAGCCGCGGCTGTCATCACCTGCTCAAGCAGGGAGCCACGCTGGTCGAGGAGATCGAGGACGTGCACCGGGTGCTCGCGCCACCGTCATGCGGTGCGGGATCGACCGCGGTCCCGGCCGATCCACCGCTGCCGGTGCCGGGCAGCGCGGCCCGCTGGATCTGGGACCGTCTCGACCTGGAGGGCAGCGGCCTGGAGGAGCTGCGGAGCCGCTGGGCCGGCGGCCCCGAGGTGTGGGCCGAGGGGCTGGTGGCCCTGGAGATGGCCGGCCTGATCCGGCGGTTGCCAGGGGGGGTGATCGCCCGTAGAATCTGGCGTTCCTGAACGGGGCGCCGCGGCGGCGGTCCGCGGCCGCATCTCGCAGCGGAAGGACATGCGTGCGCCGTCGGCTCAAGCACGTGCGCTGGTGGTTGGAGTATGCCTCCCTCTACTTCCTCTTCCTGATCGCCCGGTTGCTGCCGCAGCGGGCGCTGGTGCCCTGGGGGCGCCGGCTGGGCCTGACGGTCTATCGCCTGCTGCCGATCCGGCGGAGCGTGGTCCTCGAGAACCTGCGCGCCGCCTTCGGCGCCGAGCGGAGCGAGCAGGAGATCCGGGCCCTCGCCCGGCGCTTCTACGGCGAGCTGGGCGTCACGCTCCTGGAGTTCTTCTCCCTGTGGGGCCTGAGCCGCGAGAAGATCCGCCGGCGGGTGGAGATCCAGGGACGCGAGCATCTGGACGCCTGCCGGGCGCAGGGCCAGGGAGCGGTGCTCATCTCGGGGCACTTCGGCAACTGGGAGCTGTTGGGGGCGGCCATGGTCGCCTACGGCTACCCGACGCATTACCTGATCAAGAGCCAGGCGAACCCCTACGTGGATCGTATGCACAACGAGATCCGGCGCCGGGCCGGCATCGGCGTGATCCGGCAGGGACTCTCCGTGCGCCAGCTGGTGTACGCCCTGCGGCGCGGGGAGTTCGTGGGGATCCTGAGCGATCAGGATGCAGGGCGCCAGGGAATCTTCCTGCCGTTCCTCGGACGCCCGGCGGCCGTCGCGCGCGGGCCGGCCTACATGGCCTGGCGGACCAGGGTCCCCCTGCTGGTCGGCGTGATCTTCCGCGGGGATGACGGGCGCCATCGTGCGGAGTTCACGGCCCCCGTGTATCCGGATCCGAGCTGGGACGAGGAGACCGCGGTGCGCGAGCTGACCCGCATCCAGACCGAGCGCCTCGAGGCCTTCATCCGCCGTCACCCCGAGCACTACTTCTGGGTCCACCGGCGCTGGAAAACCCAGCCGCTGCAGGACGCCTGAGGCTAGTCCCCGGCCTGGAAGCCGATCCCGTGCTGCGCATCCGTGTTCGGCAGGCGGATGTCGCCGAAGGTCTTCTCGTAACGCTCGAGGTTGAGGCCGAGCGTGCGGTGCAGGGCCTTGGCGTTCTGCGGGGTCATGACGATGCGGGCGAAGACCTTGCTCTTGGGCAACCCCGGGAGCAGACGGGCGAAGTCGAGGATGAACTCCGAGGGGCTGTGACTGATGAAGGCCAGGTTCGAGTAGATGCCCTCGGCCTCCTTCTCGGGCAGGTCCACGGAGATGCGGGTCGCCGGCTTGTCCATGGTCGGTTCTCCTTACTTCGGGTAGGGTTCCATTCTAACCGCCGCGGCCGACCCTGGCCAGTCGCCCCTGCGGGGCGCGAGGTTGACACGGCCGGCGGGCGGTGGTAGCTTGCGGCTACGACGCCGCCAACTCGAAGTGGCGGCGTCCGTTACCCCCGGGAGCCGCCATGATGACGCGCTACTCGCAGATCCTGGAGCGCTTCCCCGGCCGGCGCCTTGCGGTCGTCGGCGACTGCATGGTGGACCGTTTCCTCTGGGGACGCGTCGATCGCATCAGCCCGGAAGCCCCCGTGCCGGTGGTGCGTCTGGAGCGCGAGACCGTCAAGCTGGGGGGCGCCGCCAACGTGGCCGGCAACATCCGGGCCCTCGGCGCCGAGGTCCAGCTGATCGGCGTGACCGGGGAGGACGAAGCGGGCCGGACCCTGTTGGCCTTGCTGGACGAGGCCGGTCTCGCCGGCTCCGGCATCCTCGCGCTGCCGGAGCGTCCCACCACGCTGAAGACCCGCATCATCGCCTCGCACCAGCAGGTCGTGCGCACCGACCGGGAGCAGGATTCCCCGCTCGGCGAGGCGGAGACGACCCGGCTGCTGGCGCGCCTGGAGGACCTGGGCCCCTTCGACGGCATCATCCTCAGCGACTACGCCAAGGGCGTGCTGACCGAGAGCTCGCTTCCCCGCATCATCGGCTACGGGCGCGAGCATGATGCGGTGGTGACGGTGGATCCCAAGCACGGCGACTTCGCGCAGTATCGGGGTGTCACCTCGCTGACGCCCAACCAGAAGGAGGCCGGCGCCGCCTGCGCGACGCCGGTCCAGGATCTCGAGAGCCTGGAGAGGGTCGGGCGCATCCTGCTGGAGCGGGCCGCGGCGGAAGCGGTGCTGATCACGCGCGGCGAGCACGGCATGGCCCTCTTCGAGAAGAACGGACGCGCCCATCATCTGCCCACCGAGGCCACGGACGTGTTCGACGTGACGGGCGCCGGCGACACGGTCATCGCCACCTTCACCACGGCGCTGGTGGCGGAGGCCACCTTCCTGGAGGCCGCCAACCTCGCCAATCACGCCGCGGGGCTGGCGGTGCGGGAGCTGGGCACCGTCACGGTGAGCGCGCGGGCGCTCGCGGAGGCCATGGAATCGTGAAAGAGCGCGAGACGGCGCCCGTACTGGGCCGCGAGGAGCTGGCCGGCTGGGCTGCGGCCCGGCGCCGGGAGGGCCGCAGCATCGTCTTCACCAACGGCTGCTTCGACGTGCTGCATCCAGGACATCTGGACAGCCTGACCGCGGCGGCGGCGCTGGGCGACCTGCTGCTGGTGGCCCTCAACAGCGACGAGTCGGCGCGGCAGCTGAAGGGACCGGGGCGACCGATTCTGCCGCAGGAGGCCCGGGCGGCGCTCCTGTGCGCCTTGCGCCCGGTAGCGGCAGTCACTATTTTTCCCGAGCCAACGCCCCTCGAAACCATCCTGTGCGTGAAACCGTCCGTGCTCGTCAAGGGGTCCGAGTACGCCCAGGCGGACATCGTCGGTGCCGACGAGGTGGGTGCCTGGGGCGGCCGCGTCGAGCGCGTGCCGATGCGGCCGGGGTGGTCGACCTCGCGGATCATCGCCAAGATCAAGAGCCTGCCTTGACCGCGGTGCGGTGGCCCCGGCCGCCGGCGCGTGCGAGACCCGGAAGCTGCCCGCGGACGAAGCAGCGGTTTACCACGTAAGGAGTTGACATGGCCAGGGAGCGAATCAT
This sequence comes from uncultured Fibrobacteraceae bacterium, assembly GCA_964524645.1. Taxonomy (GTDB): domain Bacteria; phylum Krumholzibacteriota; class Krumholzibacteriia; order LZORAL124-64-63; family LZORAL124-64-63; genus CAZGEC01. Next base: position 110,312 of record CAZGEC010000006.1, read on the forward strand.
CATCATCGGCGCCGCGGGGCGTGATTTCCACAACTTCAACTGCGTCTACCGGGACAACGAGGACTACGAGGTCGTGGCCTTCACGGCGGCCCAGATCCCCGACATCGAGGGCCGGGTCTATCCGCCCGAGCTGGCCGGCAGGCTCTACCCCCGGGGCATCCCCATCGAGAGCGAGGCCGAGCTGCCCGCGCTGATCCGCAAGCACCAGGTGGAGTGCTGCGTCTTCTCCTACAGCGACGTCTCCCACGAGAAGGTCATGCACATCGGCTCCCTCGTGAACGCCGCGGGAGCCGATTTCAAGATGCTGGGCGAGCGCTTGACCCAGCTCGAGAGTGCGAAGCCGGTCATCAGCATCTGCGCCGTGCGCACGGGTTGCGGCAAGAGCCAGACCACGCGCCGCGTCAGCCGGATCCTGCGCGGCGCGGGCAAGAAGGTCGCCGCGGTCCGCCACCCCATGCCCTACGGCGACCTGGTCCAGCAACGGGTCCAGCGCTTCGCCAGCCTGGCGGATCTGAAGAAGTACAAGTGCACGATCGAGGAGATGGAGGAGTACGAGCCGCACATCGCCGCCGGCGTGGTCGTGTTCGCCGGCGTGGATTACGAGGCCATCCTGCGCGAGGCCGAGAAGGAGGCGGACATCATCCTGTGGGACGGCGGCAACAACGATACGCCCTTCTTCAAGAGCGATTTCCACATCGTCGTGGCGGATCCGCATCGGCCGGGGCACGAGCTAACCTACTACCCGGGGGAGACCAACGTCCGTCTGGCCGACGCCGTCGTGATCAACAAGGAAGTGGAGGCGGAGTTCGACAAGATCGAGGAAGTGCGGGAGAACGTCCGCAGCCTCAACGCCCGCTGCGCCATCGTGGACGGGGCCTCGCCCCTGACCGTGGAGCACGCGGAGCGGATCCGCGGCAAGCGCGTGCTCTGCATCGAGGACGGGCCGACCCTGACGCACGGGGGCATGAAGTACGGGGCGGCCGTGGTGGCGGCCCTGCGCTTCGGGGCCAGCGAGGTCGTGGACCCGCGGCCGTGGGTCACCGGCAAGATCGCCGAGACCTTCGCGCTCTATCCGGAGATCGGGGCGCTGCTGCCCGCCATGGGCTACGGCGCGCAGCAGATGGCGGATCTGGAGAAGACCATCGCCGCGGTCGAGTGCGACACGGTGGTGGTGGGAACGCCCATCGACCTGTCGCGCATCATCAAGATCGACAAGGACTGGGTCCGGGTCCGCTACGAGCTGCAGGAGATCGGCGAGCCGAACCTGGCCCAGCTGCTGCAGCGGTTCACGGACTAGCATCGGCCGAGAAGGCGGCCGGGGCCGGGATGCCGGCCGCCGCTGCACTCCAGCCCGGGGAGGTCACAGGTGAACATCCACGAGTATCAGGCGAAGGAGATCTTCCGCCGCTTCGGTTTGCCGGTGCCGGCCGGAGGTGTGGCGCGGACGGCGGCGGAGGCCGTGGCCCGGGCGGAGGAGCTCGGGCTGCCGGTCATGGTCAAGGCCCAGGTGTTGACCGGCGGGCGCGGCAAGGCGGGCGGGGTGAAGTACTGCGCTTCCGTGGATGACGTGAAGCGGAACGCGGAGGCCATCCTCGGCCTGGACATCAAGGGGCACACGGTCCGCAAGGTCCTGGTGACACCGGCGCTGGACATCGCCGAGGAGTACTACGTCGGCCTGCTCATCGACCGCAACAGCAAGCGTCCGCTGCTGATGGCCAGTGCGGAGGGGGGCGTCGAGATCGAGCAGGTCGCGCGCGAGGCGCCGGAGAAGATCCTCAAGCGCCTTGTCGATCCGCGCTACGGACTGCTGGACCACCAGGCCATGGCCCTGGGGCTCGAACTCTGTCACCAGGACGTGAAGAAGGCGCGTCAGATCGCCAAGGCCATGCAGAAGCTGTACGGCGCCTTCATCCACGCCGACGCTTCTCTGGCCGAGATCAACCCCTGGATCTTCACCAAGACGGGCGAGGGGCACGCCATCGACGCCAAGGTGAACCTCGACGACAACGCGCTCTACCGCCACCCCGACTACGAGGAGCTACGGGACCTGGAGGAGGAGAATCCCGCGGAGCGCAAGGCGCGCGAGGCCGGGCTGTCCTTCGTCAAGCTGGAGGGCAACATCGGCTGCCTGGTGAATGGCGCGGGGTTGGCCATGGCCACCATGGACCTGGTGCAGTACTACGGGGGCATGCCGGCCAACTTCCTGGACATCGGCGGCAGCTCCAATCCCGAGAAGGTCGTCAACGCGCTGAGCATCATCCTGGACGATCCCCAGGTGAAGGCCATCCTCTTCAACATCTTCGGCGGCATCACGCGCTGCGACGACGTGGCCGCGGGGATCATCGCGGCCACCGAGCAGATGGACATCCCCGTGCCCATCGTCGTCCGCCTGACCGGGACCAACGAGGAGGAGGCGCGCCGCATGCTGGCCGGCACCAAGCTGGTGCCGGCTCCGACCATGGATCAGGCCGTTCAGAAAGCGATCGAACTGGCCGGCGGAAGTCACTGACTATAGGATACATGCGGCATCGGCCGCTCAGCAGGAAGAGAGGCTGGACATGGCGATTTTCTGTGACGCCTCCACCCGGGTCATCGTCCAGGGCATCACCGGCCGCGACGGCAGCTTTCACACCCAGTCCATGCTGGAGTACGGAACCCAGGTCGTGGGCGGGGTGACCCCCGGCAGGGGAGGGCAGAAGTTCGCGGATCGCGTGCCCGTATTCGACACGATGCAGGAGGCCGTGCGCGCCACCGGGGCCGACGCCTCGGTGATCTTCGTGCCGCCCTTCGCGGCGGCCGGGGCCATCTACGAGGCGGCCGACGCGGGGATCGAGCTCGTCGTCTGCATCACCGAGGGCGTCCCGACGGTGGACATGGTCCGGGTCATGCCCTATCTCCAGGAGCGCGGCGTGCGGCTGATCGGGCCGAACTGTCCCGGCCTGATCGTGCCGGGACAGTGCAAGCTGGGCATCATGCCCGGCGGCATCGTCAAGCCGGGCAAGGTGGGGCTCGTCTCGCGCAGCGGAACCCTCACCTACGAGGTCGTCCATCAGCTCACCACGAACGATCTGGGACAGTCGGCCTGCATCGGGATCGGCGGTGATCCGGTCATCGGCACGACCTTCATGGACACCATCCAGGCCTTCGGCGAGGATCCCGACACCGAGGCGCTGGTCATGATCGGGGAGATCGGCGGGGACGCCGAGGAGCGTGCCGCCGCCTGGATCCGGGAGAACCTCGAGATCCCGGTGGTGGCCTTCATCGCCGGACGCACCGCTCCTCCCGGCAAGCGGATGGGTCACGCCGGCGCCATCGTCTCCGGCGGGACCGGCACGGCCGCCGAGAAGAAGACGGCCCTCGAGGCGGCGGGCATCCCGGTCGCCGACCGTCCCGTGGACATCGTGCCCAAGCTCAAGGAACTCTGGCAGTAGGATCGGCGGGCCGCGAGGAGTGCGATGGAACAGACCTACTTCATGATCAAGCCGGAGATCGTGGCCGCCCCCGAGCAGAAGGTCGGCGACATCCTGGCCATGGTGAACAGGGCGGGCTTCCGCATCCTCGACCTGCGGCTGCGAAGGCTGGACCGCGCGACCGTGGAGGACTTCTACGCCGAGCATCGGGGCAAGGCCTTCTACGCCGCACTCGTGGACTACATCGTCTCCGGACCGGTGGTGGCCGTGCGGCTCGAGCGCCCGGATGCGGTGCGGCGCCTGCGGGAGCTGATCGGGGCCACGGATCCAGCGGAGGCGGCCACGGGCACCGTGCGCTTCCTCTACGGCGCTTCTCTGCAGAACAACGCGGTGCACGGCTCGGCCAGCCCCGAGGACGCCAGGCGGGAACTGGAGATCATCTTCAGTGTCTAGCTGGCTATGGGTCCTAGCGCGGGCAGGTGCCGGCCGGCCCGCGCTTGACACAAGCTGAGACTGTGGATAGCGTTGGAGCTCTTGATATGAAGTTGGATGTCGAACGTCAGGCTCCCGGCCGGGTCAGTCTTGAGATGACGGAGGATCTCCCGCTGCACTTGGCGGGAGAGGCCGAGCCGGCCCAGGTGCACCTGGAGGGTATCCTGACGGTGGACAACCTGGAGAGCCGGCTGGTCCTGATGGGCACGCTGCAGGGACGCGGCCGGGTGGTCTGCGACCGCTGCCTCGCCGACTTCGAGCTGACGTTCCAGGTGCCAGTGCAGCTGCTGGTGCTCCGCGACACCGAGGTCACGGATGACGAGGGGGAGACCTACATCATCCACCAGAAGCAGGGGGAAGTGGATCTGACTCCTCCTCTGTACGAAGCCGTTGTCCTGGCCCTGCCCGTCAAGCGGCTCTGCCGCGAGGACTGCCGGGGCCTCTGCCCCACCTGCGGCGCGAACCTCAACGGCGAGGTCTGCCGCTGCACCGCGGGGGCGGCCGATTCACGCTGGGAAGGCCTGCCCGAGGCTTGAACGGCACCTAAGAGTGCGCGACCGGGTCCGCAGCGGACGCGGCGCGGAGGAGATTGAAATGGCGGTTCCGAAGAGAAAGACCACGCGCTCGCGCAAGGGTCTGCGGCGTGCCAACTGGCATCTCCGGGCCCCGGACCCGAGCAAGTGCCCGCACTGCGGCGCTCCGCGCCTGCCGCATCGGGTCTGCCGGGAATGCGGATACTACGGCGACCGGGAAGTGATGGTCGTCGAATCCTGATCGCCCCGCACGCGGTGGCAAGGAGGTCGGACGCGTGGCCCGCAAGGACGGGATGCCGGTCGTCGGCGTGGACGCCATGGGAGGCGATCACGGCCCGCAGGTCGTGGTGCCCGGGGCCGTGGCCGCCCTGGAGCAGCAGCGGGATTTCGAGCTGGCTCTCTACGGCGACGAGGCGGCCATCCGGCAGGAGCTGGAGCGCCTGGGTGCGACCGGCGAGGCGATCCGCGTGGTGCCCTGCCACCAGGACATCGCCATGGGCGAGGCCCCCGCGGCCGCCATCCGCAGCCGGCCGGATTCCCCCATCGCCCGGGGCATGCACGACCAGAAGTCGGGGGCCCTGCAGGCCTTCGTGAGCGCCGGCAGCACCGGCGCCATGGTGGCGGCCAGCCTGCTGATCCTGGGCCGGATTCCCTCGGTCGACCGGCCGGCCATCGGTACCCTCATCCCGACGGTCGCGGATCATTTCCTGCTCCTGGACGCCGGGGCCAACGTGCAGTGTACGCCGGAGCACCTGCTCCGCTTCGCCGAGATGGGCGATCTGTACTGCCGCGAGATGATGGGTCTGGCGCGGCCGCGCGTGGGCCTGCTGAACATCGGCGAAGAGGCCAAGAAGGGGAACGAGCTGACGGTGGCGGCCCATCGCCTCATGCAGGAGGGGTCGTTCCACTTCATCGGCAACGTCGAGGGCAACCGGTTGCTGCTGCAGGAGGCCGACGTGGTCGTCACGGACGGCTTCACGGGCAACATGGCCCTCAAGCTCATCGAGGGCTTCGGCCGCTACCTGCAGGAGGTCGCGCGCGATCCGCACCTGAGCGAGGAGGAACGCGGCGCCCTCCTGCCGGGCCTGCGCATCCTGCAGAAGCGCCTGGATTACGAGGCGTACGGCGGCGCGCTCCTGCTGGGCATCGCCGGCATCAGCATCATCAGCCACGGCCGCAGCAGCAGCCGTGCGATCGCGAACGCCGTGCTGGTGGCCCGGCGCCAGGCCCGGCTCGACATACCCCGGAAGCTGCAGGAAGCCCTGGCCCATCGCCCCTGAGCGGCGCACGGGCGGAGGAAGGCATGCTCCGAGTCCCCATGATCTTTCCGGGTCAGGCCTCCCAGGTGGTGGGGATGGCCCGGGACCTGGCGGAGCGCCCCGGGCGCGGCGCCGAGTTCCTGGGGAGCGTCGACCAGGTGCTGGGCTACGAGCTGACGGCTGTCATGTGGGAGGGACCGCTGGAGCGGCTGACCGAGACCCGTCATGCCCAGCCGGCCATCCTGGCGCACTCGGTGGCCGCCACCCTGGCCCTGCAGGAGCGCGGGGTCGCACCCTCGATCGTGGCGGGGCACTCGCTGGGGGAGTACTCGGCCGCCGTGGCGGCCGGGGCCCTCGCGGCCGCGGACGCCCTGCGCCTGGTGCGCCGGCGCGGCGAGCTGATGTTCATGGCCGGCCGGGAGCGGCCGGGGAGCATGGCCGCCGTCATGGGCCTGCCGGCCGAGCGCGTCGCCGCGATCTGTACCGAGGTGAGCCGCGCGTCCGGTGTCGTGGTCCTGGCCAATCACAACTCGCTCACCCAGGTGGTCATCTCCGGCGAGGTGACGGCGGTGGCGGAGGCGGGCGAGGTTCTCAAGGAGGCCGGGGCCCGGAAGGTCGTGCCCCTGCAGGTGAGCGGAGCCTTTCACTCGCCGCTGCTGGCCGCTGCGGGGCGGCGCTTCGCGGCCGCGCTGGACAGCGTGGAGATCCGCGATCCGCAGGTGCCGCTGGTCGCCAACGTCTCGGCGAGGGCGCAGACCACCGCGGCCGCGCTGCGGGAGGGCTTCGCCCGGCAGCTGACGGCCCCCGTGCTCTGGCACGAGAGCCTGGAGGCGATCGTGGCGGGGGCGGGCGGCGGGGAGCCCAGGGCCATCCTCGAGGTCGGACCGGGCCGGGTGCTGGCGGGCCTGGCCAGGCGCGAGTATCCCGAGGTCAGCTTCCTGGCTGCCGGGACGCTCGAGGAGCTGGACAAGGTAGTGGACAGTCTCCGGGCAGCTTTGACATAATGCCGCCCGCCCGGGTGAGGTCCCGGTGGCGGCGTGAACGGGAGGGAGCGATCATGGCCAGCGGAGCAGTGATCGTCACCGGAGGCGGCCGGGGCATCGGCCTGGCCGTCGCGGAGCAGCTGGCGGGCCTGGGCCACGAGCTGGCGCTCGTGGACATTGACGAAGGTCTGCTCTCCGGTGCAGTCGCGAGCCTGGCGGAGCGTGTCCGCTGCCGGCCTTACGCCTGCGATGTCTCCCGGGGTGAGGCGGTCCAGGCGGTGGTCAAGAAGATCCAGGAGGAGTTCGGAGCCATCTACGGTCTCGTCAACAACGCGGGCATCGCGCGCGATGCCCTGCTGGTGCGGATGTCCCCCGAGAACTGGCAGAAGGTGCTGGACATCAACCTGACCGGGACCTTCAACTTTACACGGGCGGTCGCGCCGCTTATGATGCGCCAGCGCGAGGGGCGCATCGTCAGCATCGCCTCCGTCATCGGGATCACCGGCAATGCCGGCCAGGCCAACTACGCGGCCAGCAAGGCCGGCGTGATCGCCTTGACCAAGTCGGTGGCGCGGGAGCTGGGAGGACGCAACATTACGGTCAACGCCATCGCGCCGGGGTTCATCGCCACCGACATGACCGCCGGTCTTCCCGAACAGGTCAAGAGCGGGATGCTCCAGCAGATCGCCCTCAAGCGCTTCGGCGAGCCTGCGGACATCGCGGGGGCCGTGGCGTTCCTGCTTTCTCCGGAAGCTGCCTACATCACGGGCCAGACCCTCGTGATCGACGGTGGCATGATCTATTGAACCCGGTCTTCCACCCCAAGGAGGGTACGACAGCATGGCCTCGATTCAAGAGAAGGTTTACGAGATCATCGAGCGGAAGCTTTCCGTCAATCCGGAGCAGATAACGCCCGACGCCTCCTTCACGGAAGATCTGGGCGCCGATTCCCTGGATACTGTGGAGCTGGTCATGGACCTCGAGGAAGTCTTCAACATCACCATTCCCGAGGAGGACCAGGAGAAGCTGCGCACCGTCCAGGACGCCATTGACTACCTGGAGGCTCACCTGGAGCAGTAGCGCTGAATGGGCTCGTACGAGCTCCGCGACGCACGGCTCCTGGACTGGTGGCCCCGGTCCCTCCTGGATCTCCGGGTGGGGTCGGGGTACACTTTGTATGCACTAACGGAGGATGGACGATGTCCCGACGCAAGGTGGTCGTGACGGGGCTGGGACTCATCACCCCGATCGGACTCGATCGCGAGTCCACCTGGCGTTCCCTGCTCGAGGGTCGCTCGGGCGTGGCCAGGATCCAGGCTTTCGATCCGCGGGAGTTCCGCACCCAGATCGCGGCCGAGGTGAGGGATTTCGATCCCGGATCGGTCATGGATCCCAAGGAGGTGCGCAAGGCCGATCGCTTTGCCCAGATGGCGATCGGCGCGGCGGCCCAGGCCATGGCCCAGGCCGCACCGGGCGAGGTGGATCCCTACCGGGCCGGGGTGATCATCGCCTCGGGCATCGGCGGCATGTGGACCTTCGAGGAGCAGCATCGCCGGCTGCTCGAGCGCGGGCCCTCGCGGATCTCGCCGCTGTTCATCCCCATGATGATCGCCGACATGGCGGCGGGCCTGGTCTCGATCCGCTACGGATACCGGGGGCCCAACTTCGCCACCGTCTCGGCCTGCGCCTCGGGAGCCCACGCCCTGACGGCCGCCAGCGATCAGATCCAGTTCGGGCATGCCGACGTCATGATCGCCGGCGGGGCCGAGGCCAGCATCTGCCCCATGGCGCTCGCGGGTTTCGGAGCCATGAAGGCCATATCCACCCGCAACGATGACCCGCAGCACGCCAGCCGTCCCTTCGACGCCGAGCGCGACGGTTTCGTGCTGGGGGAGGGAGCCGGCGTGCTGATCCTGGAGGCCGAGGAGCACGCGCAGGCACGCGGGGCGGAGATCCTGGGCGAGATCGCCGGCTACGGGCTGACCGCCGACGCCTATCACATGACGCAGCCGGATAACGACGGGGCGGGGGCCAGGGCGGCCATGGCTGCCGCCCTGAAGTCGGCGGAGCTGTCCCCGGCGGACGTGGGCTACATCAACGCACACGGGACCTCCACCTATTACAACGACAAGATCGAGACCAAGGCCATCAAGGATCTATTTGGCGCCCATGCCCGGGACCTGAAGGTGAGCTCCACGAAGTCCATGATCGGACATCTGCTGGGTGCGGCCGGGGCGGTGGAATGCGCCGTCACCATCCTCTCCCTCCGGCGTGGCATCCTGACGCCGACCACGAACCTGGAAAAGCCGGATCCCGATTGTGATCTCGACTATTGTCCGCAGCGACCGGTGGAATGCAAGGTCGAGCACGCTCTGAGCAACTCCTTCGGTTTCGGCGGGCACAATGTATCGATCTGCTTGCGTGCCCGCTGAGATCGAGTCAGGACGGCATCCGAGCGCCGGGGAGCAGCACCGTGAAGTTGCGGGAATGGCTGGCCGTCAAGCTGCCAATCCATCTGCGAGGCCGGCGCGTTCCGCGGTGGCGCAAGGAAGACCTTCCCTCCCTCGAAGGGCTGCAGGAGAAGATCGGTTACAGCTTCGCCGATCCGGAGATCCTGCGGCGGGCCCTGCTGCATCGCTCCCACATCCACGTGGCGGGAAGCGACCGCCAGGAATCGAACGAGCGGCTCGAGTTCCTGGGTGACGCCGTCCTGGGACTGGTGGTCAACGAGTACCTCTACCGGAGCTTCCCGCGACGGGCGGAGGGCGATCTGACCAAGATGAAGTCGCTGCTGGTCTGCGGGGCGCGCCTGTCGGAGGTGGCCATCCAGCTCGATCTGGGCTTCCACATCCGCATGAGCCGCAGCGAGGCGGCCACCGGGGGGCGCAAGCGGTCCAGCATCCTCGCCGACACCATGGAAGCGCTGCTCGGAGCCGTGTATCTGGACGGCGGCCTGGAGGCGTCGCGCGTCGTCATCCAGCGCTGCCTGCTGGAAAGCGCCGACCGCATCCTCTCCCGGCGCGGCCTGGGCAACTACAAGAGCCGGCTGCAGGAGCTGATCCAGGCCAAGTACAAGAGCCCGCCCCGCTACCGGGTTCTGCGCGCCACCGGTCCCGATCACGCCCGCGTCTTCACGGTGGGGGTGATCTACAACGGCGTCGTGCTCGGCTCGGGGCAGGGGCACAACAAGAAGGCCGCCGAGCAGCGTGCCGCCCAGGCGGCCCTCCAGAGGCTGGAACAAGAACCCGATCTTCTGGATTTCACGGAATCATGACCTACTGGGGCAAGACAGGCAGGCCGCGCCGCGGCCACATCGGGCCGCTACTGGCGGCGCTGGCCCTGCTGGGGGCGGGAAGGCTGGCGGCGGCCCCGGCCCCGCTCGCCTCGCCGCTGGACAGCCTCGTCCAGGGAACGGCCCCCGCGGAGAACGCGCTGCCCTTCGGCACCGGCACGAGCTACCTCCTCGGCACGACTCTGATGCAGCAGGGCGACTACCAGGGAGCCCTGCCCTACCTGGACCACGCCTACCGGATGGGCCCCGGGGAGCGCGAGATCGCCGAGGCATTCCTCGATGCCCTGCTGGGCCTGGGGTACGGGGAGAGAGCGCTGGAGGTCCTGGGCGACATGGTGCGCCGCTGGCCCGCGGACCTGGACATCCGGCGCCGGCGCATCGCTCTGCTGGGGGACCTGCGCCGCTACGACGAGGCTTTGGCCGAGATCGCGCGCGTGCGGGAGGCGGGCCTTCCGGACGCCGAGCTGCTAGTCATGGAGGGCAACCTGCTGGCCAGCGCCGGCCGCGTGCCCGAGGCCCTGGCGACCTACCGCCGCGCCCTGAGCGCGGTCCCCGAGGAGAACGAGCGCATCTACCTGCTCATGGCGGCCCTGCTGGAGCGGGAGAACCGGTCCGCCGAGCTGCTGGCGCTCTGGGAGGAGGCCGCGGGCGCCCTGCCGGCATCTCGCGCCATGCGCTACGGGTTGCTGCGACAGCTGGTGCGCAGCGACGAGCTCGAGCGGGCCGTGGCCGTGGCACAGGAGGCGGACAGCGAGGCCGCCCATTCCCCGCCGGACACCACCGGACGGGGGGTGCTGCCCCACCTCGGCTGGGAACTGGAGCTGGTGGATCTCCTGGTGCAGGCCGGTCGGCCCCAGCAGGCGATCCAGATCCTGGAACAGCGGCGCGCCGCCGGTACGCTCGACCTCGAAGGGCAGCTCTGGCTGGTGCGCCTGCTGGCGGGCGGTGACCGCTGGCCTGCGGCCCGCGGCATGCTGGAGGAGCTGGCCGGTCGATATCCCGAGGCGCCGGAGGTCTTCAGGCTGCTGGGTGAGCTGCTGGCCGCCCGGGGAGAGCCGGCGGCCGGGGAGGAAGCCCTGCGCAAGGCCCTGAAACTGGCCCCCGAGGAGGCCGACAGCTACGTGGCCCTGGTCCGCTTGCTGATCCTGCGCCACGAAGACGAGCTGTCCGAGCGGGACGGCGACGCTGGCGCGCAGGTCCGCGCGGAGATCGAGGACCTGGCCGAGCGGGGAGCGGCTCTGCTCCCGGCGGGCCATCATCGAGGCCAGATGATCCTGGGCTACGCCTTCCGCAGCCTGGGGGAACCCCGGCGGGCGCTTCCTCTCTTCTCGGCGGCCAGCGAGGTTCCGGCCCTGCGCAAGGAGGCCCTCTTGCAGCTGGCCATTACCCAGGACGAGGCCGAGCACGACGACGAGGCCCGCGGCACCCTGGAAATCCTGTGGCGCGAGAATCCGGGCGATGCCAACGTGGCCAATTCCCTGGGCTACTTCCTGGCGGATCGGGGCGAGGAGCTGGAGCGAGCGGTGACCTTGATCCAGCAGGCTCTGGCGGCGGAACCCCGGAACGGGGCGTACCTGGATTCCCTGGGCTGGGCCCTGTTCCGCCAGGGGAAGTTCTCGGAGGCCCTCGATCAGCTCATCCTGGCGACGAATGCCCTTCCCGACGATCCGACGATCCTCGAGCACCTGGGCCTGGCGCTGCACGCCCTCGATCAGGCGGACGAGGCGCTGCGGGTCCTGCAGAGGGCGCGAGCCCTGGGCGCGGACAGTGCCGAGCTGCGCTCGGCCCTGGAGGAGCTCGAGGACGAGACCGCGCCGCGCTGAGGCGGCGTCCAGCATGAATTCTGCCCACCGGATCGGCATGCGGGCACCGCGCGACCTGCCGGCCCTGGCCGTGCTCCTGCTGTGTTGCCTTACGATGTGTCCGGCGAGCGAAGCCCATGCGGCCGCGGGGCAGCTCGGCTCCGCCCGCTGGCGGACCCGTTACTGGGGCCGTAGCTTCCAGGGAGTGGCCTGCTGGATCCTGGGATCCGGCGGCGAGGCCCGGGTCGAGATCGCGCCCCTGGACAGCCTGCCCGGAGCCCCCGGGCAGGAGTTGCAGCGGCTGCTGACCCGGCAAGGGGAAGGAACGACCATCGTCTGCCCGGATGCGCAGACCATGCTCCTGCAGCCGTGGGGGGGTGAATGGCGCCAGGTCGAGCCGCCCCTGACGGCCGAGTTGCAGGCGCTGGCCAGGGCCGCCATGGCGGCGCGGGATCCGCGGCGCGCGGGCTGGGATTCCTGGGCGCGCGTGCTGCCGGAAGTGGCCCGGGCGCCGGCGCGCCTGCGCTGGCTGCGGGCGCGGGCGGCGGCGGACCGGCAGCTCCGGCTGGAGGTCGGGGAGCCGCCCGGAGATTCCCCGGGAGGGCTGCGCCGGGCCCTGGTGGCCCGGGGGAGCGGGCGAGGCGGTCCCGGCGAGATCTGGCGGCTCTCCTGGCGGGCGCCGGGGAGCGAGCCTCGCCTGGAGATCAACAGCAGTCGCTGGCCCGGCGGGCTGGAGATCTGGCAGACGCGGGCCATGGCCGTGGATTACCCGGAGTACGAGACCTTTCTGCCCCTCTGGAACCTGGCGGATCTGCTGGAGGGGAACGCTCCGGAGAAGCCCTGAGCCGCAGCCGGCCGGACCGGCTGTCTTCCTTCCCGCAGTCTGGAACTTCCGTACCGCCCGGCTGTTTAACAGGTGGTATAACGACACGGGCCGACGCCATGGAGGCGGCACTGTGGTAATGACCAGGGAAGATACCTTCGGCGATGCGTCGCGGCTTGCCGGGCCCGTGTGGAAGGACCTGCGCGACGAGGATCTCATCGCCTACGTCCAGAAGGGGCAGCGCAAGGCCTTCGACGAAATCGTCGCCCGCTATCGCGGCCGCCTCTTCAGCTTCATCCTGCGCATGGTGCAGGATCCGAACGTGGCCGAGGAGCTGGCTCAGGAGACGCTGATCCGGGTCTACATCCATGCGGAGAAATACCGGGAGATCGCCCGCTTCTCCACCTGGGTGTTCACCATCGCCACCAACCTCGTGCGCAACCGGATGCGCCAGCGCTCCCGGCAACCGCAGATCCTCAGCCTCAATCCGGCACCCGAGGAGGACGAGCTGCCGCTGGATCCAGCGGATCCCGTGGCCGATCCTTCGCGGCTCGTGGAGGGGGAGGAGCTGGGCCAGCTCATCGCTCTGGCCACCAGCCGGATCCCCGAGAAGTACCGCATCCCGTTCCTGCTGCGGGAAGTGGAACAGCTCACGTACGAGGAGATCCAGCAGGTGACCGGCCTCAAACTGGGGACCGTGCGCTCGCGTATCAACCGCGCCCGCAACCGGTTCCGGCAGCTGATCAAGCCGCTTCTGAAGAACGAAGCGCTCCTGGCGGAGCTGGAGCGGCTCGAGGCCGAGGCCGAATCGGACAAGGACGAGTCCTAGGCATCAGGAGGAGCGACCCCATGCGTTGCGGCAAGGTGCGAGACTGGCTGAGCCTGGCCCTCGACGGCCAGCTACCCCCCGATCGGACGCTCTCGCTCGAGGAACACCTGCAGCGTTGCTCCGCGTGTCGCGGCTATCGCGAGGACCTGGAGCAGGGACGCCGGCTGCTACGGGCCACGGAGCCTCAGCTGCCGGCCGGTTTCGAGTGGCGGCTCCAGCTGAAGCTGAACCAGATCCTGCAGGAGGCCGCGCAGGAGGCCGTGCTGCCCTGGCACGAAGCGGCCTGGCGACCCGGCCGCTGGTTCGCCGTCGCCGGTGGGGCGGCGGCAGTCGGCCTGGCGGCGGTGCTGGCCCTCGCGCTGGTCATTCCCCCCGCTTCCGATCCATACGGGACCGGCGGGGCTGGTCTGGCGACCGGCGGCGAGTTCACCTTCTCCGCAGCCGAGCGCGTTCCCAATCCGGCGACCTGGCTCCCGCTGATGAGCAATCGCGCCGGCGGCTTCTCGAGCCTGCCCGTGGACACGCGCCGGCAGGGCCCGGGGGCGCGGCCGACGCACGATCCTCTCGGCAGCTTCTGGGACCAGAGCAGCCTGCGGGATCTGAAGACCATCGCCGAGCTGCGCCAGCGGAACCAGCAGCTCCTGATGGTCTACGAGCTCACGCGGAGGGAGCTCCAGACCTTGAAGGCCTCCCTTGACAGCACCGCGCAGGTCCCCCAGCATGTGGAGCAGGGGGAGAACCGCTAGCGGCTCCGCGCGGGAGAGGCCCATGATGCAGATGAATCGACGGGTGCGTTCGGTGGCCAGGCAGCCGGCGCGCCTTCTGCTTGCCGGCGCGGTGATCCTGCCGGCCCTGCTCCTGGCGGGCACAGGCTGCCATCTGGATCGCAACGAGGCCATGCTCATGGCCGGCGGGGCCTACGGCGACCTGGCCGTGGTGGTCTCGCAGGACGACCTGGACCCCGCCGTCCGACCCTTCCTGGCCCGGCTGAATCGGCCCGTTTCCTTCGTCATCAAGGAGGAGATGTCCTACAAGGTGGACGTCTACCGGCCGGACAAGTGGGAGCTCTGCAAGAACTACAAGAACATCCTCTTCGTCGTGCAGTGGGGTGCGGGCGGGCCGGTGCAGAAGGAGGTCAGCCATCTGCTCTCGAACGAGAGCCTGCAGCGGGTGCAGGGCGGCGGGCTGGTCCAGCTGGAAAACACTTACGCACGCTACCAGTATGTCCTCGTCGCCGTTTCCCCGGACCGTAACATGCTGGCCAGCCTGCTCAACCGCCGCGTGGACGAGATTCGCAGCGGTCTGGAGGACTCGAGCCGCGACCGCATCCTCGGCCGCTTCCGCCACGAGGGGATCGCGAAGGATCTGGTGGCCCGCAACTGGAGCAAGTATCACTTCCAGCTGGAGATTCCCCAGGCCTATCGCCAGAACCAGGAGAATCCCCAGGGCTTCCCCTCCATCGAGTGGATGCGCACCAGTCCCTCGCGCGGCATCACGCTGGCCTGGCGCGAGGAGGCCGATCCCCGGGCGTTCCTGGGCGACCGCGCCAAGCTGCTGGCCTGGCGGCGCGAGATGGGGGAGAAGGTCCACGACGAGGAGCTCGTGGACCAGAGCCTGGCCTGGAGCGACACCACGGCTGCCGATCTGCCCGCCCAGAAGCTGACAGGGGCCTGGAGCGGACGCGAGTTCGCGGGGGGCGGCCCCTTCTGGTCCATCTTCCTGCCCGATGAGCGGAACGGCCGCGTCTTCTGCATCGATCTGCTCTGCTACGCACCCAACGAGGACAAGCTGCCCTTCTTCAGGGAGATGCAGGCCATAGCCTCCACGTTCTCCGTGGAGGCGCCGCAGCCCTGATTCCCACCCCGGCAGCGACGCTCGCACGCCCGGCAGCTCGACATTGACAATCAGGCCGCTTTCGGCGTTCTGTATAGTCAGGACCGGCATTCCCCCGGGGGAAGGGAGACCGTGTGACCAGGACCGGCAGGCGCGGCATCGGCGGTCGCCGGGGATCGGCCCGGCTGGCGCTCGGGCTGGTGCCCCTGCAGCTCCTGCTGGCGGGCTGGTGCCTGCCGGCCGCGGCCGGAGATGCGGAGAGCAGGCCTCATCTCGTGCGCGTCCTGCACATCGATGGCGCCATCGGTCCCATCGTCGCCAATTATTTCGACGACCAGCTGGCCGCTGCGGTCCGGGACTCGGCGAGCCTGGTCGTCCTGGAGCTGGACACGCCGGGGGGCCTGGACACCTCCATGCGGCAGATGGTGCAGGCCATCCTCTCCTCGCCCGTCCCCGTGGGCGTGTATGTCTCCCCGTCCGGTGCACGGGCCGCCAGCGCCGGTGTCTTCCTGGTGATGGCCTCCCAAGTGGCCGGCATGGCGCCGGCCACCAACATCGGGGCCGCGCATCCCGTCAATATGGGAGGCAAGCTGGACGAGACCATGACCGAGAAGGTCACCAACGACGCGGTGGCCTACCTGCAGAGCCTGGCCAAGCAAAGGGGTCGCAACGTGGAATGGGCCGAGAAGGTCGTGCGCGAGAGCGTCTCCGTCACGGCCGAGGAGGCCCGGAAGCTGGGCATCGTGGAGTTCCTGGCGCCCGACCTGGCGGCCTTCCTGCAGGATTGCAACGGATATCGTTACCGGGACGGCGCGGGTGGAGGCATCCTGCACACCTCCGATCCCCTCATCGAGCAGCGCCCGCTCAGCTGGCGGGACCGCCTGCTCCAGCGCATCACCGATCCCACGGTGGCCTACATCTTCCTCCTGCTGGGCTTCTACGGGCTCTTCTTCGAGCTGAGCAATCCCGGCAGCCTGCTGCCCGGCATCGTGGGCGCCATTTGCCTGCTGCTGGCATTCCTGGCCTTCCAGAGCCTGCCCGTGAACTACGTGGGCGTGCTGCTCATCATCGTGGGCCTGATCATGCTCCTGCTCGAGATCAAGGTGACCAGCTACGGCGCTCTCACCATCGGGGGGGTCATCGCGCTCGTGCTGGGCTCCCTGCTCATGTTCGAGCCGGGCAATCCCTTCGGCAGCGTTCCCTTTCAGGTCATGGTGCCCGCCGTGGTCGTTACGGTGTTCTTCTTCCTGGCCATCGTGGGACTGGGCCTGGCGGCCCAGCGACGGCGGCCCTACAGCGGCCGCGGAGCCCTGACGGGCCGGGTGGGCGAGGTGATCAAGGACGACGGACAGTTCGGGGACCAGTTCGGCGGCCGTCTCTTCGTCGATGGGGAGTACTGGGAATACCGCTGTGCCACACGTCTGAAGGCCGGGCAGGCCGTCCGCGTGGTGGAGAGCCAGGGGCGCTGTCTCGTGGTGGAGCCGGTCGACACCGGCGACGTCTGACCTCCCCGCGGCGCAGCCGTCCGTCCGGAAAGGAGCTAGCATGGGGTTCTTCACGCTGGGCACGATCCTGGTCCTGTTCCTGATCTTCCTGGGCAATGCCATTCGGGTGCTCCGGGAGTACGAGCGGGCCGTCATCTTCCGGCTGGGGCGGCTGATCGCCGTCAAGGGACCGGGATTGATCCTCCTGATCCCGATCATCGACCGCATGGTCAAGGTCAGCTTGCGCGTGGTCCCCATGGATGTCCCCCCGCAGGACGTCATCACCCGGGACAACGTCTCGGTGAAGGTCAACGCGGTGGTGTACTTCCGGGTGGTGGATCCCAACAAGTCGGTGGTCAACGTCGAGGATTACCTGTTCGCCACCATGCAGATGGCGCAGACCACGCTGCGGAGCGTTGTGGGGCAGGCCGAGCTGGACGAGCTGCTCTCCAACCGGGAGAAGCTGAACCTGGAGATCCAGGAGATCCTGGACAAGGCCACCGATCCGTGGGGCATCAAGGTCTCGACGGTGGAAATCAAGGACGTGGACCTGCCGGTGGAGATGCGGCGGGCCATGGCGCGGCAGGCGGAGGCGGAGCGGGAGCGCCGCGCGAAGGTGATCCATGCCGAGGGCGAGTACCAGGCCAGCCAGCAGCTGGCCGAGGCGGCCAAGGTGATCTCGCGCAATCCCGCCACCATCCAGCTCCGGTATCTGCAGACCCTGACCGAGATCGCGCGGGAGAACAACTCCGTGACCATCTTCCCGCTGCCCATCGACATGCTGAGCTACTTCATGGGATCCAAGGACCTGACCAGCGCCAGCCCCGAAGGGAGCTGAGGCGGACGACCCGACGAACCCGGCATGCTTTCGCAACCCCACGCGATCAGGAGTATCACGTCATGTTCGACATCCTGCCGGCCTCAGGGAAAGCGCACCGGCGCGCGGCATGGTTGTGCTGCGCGCTGATCGCGGGTCTGGCGCCCAGCGGCGCCGCGACCGGCTTCGCCCAGACCGTGACGGGCCGCACCAGGCCGCCGGCCGCGCCCGCGGAGGCGCTGGGGCACGGCGCCTGGGTGCTGGGCGCCGGCGTGGGCTTCATGTCCAGCGGGGATCTCTTCACCGTGGAGATCCCCTCCGGGAGCAGTGCGATCTGGCAGACGCCCGCCGGGGGGAGATTCAACGCCTACGAGTTCACGGTGACGCTGGACGAGGATGTGCAGACGGGGGTCTACCTGGCGCACGCGGTCCTGGGACGCTGGTGGCTGCGCCTGGACTTCAGCTGGAGCCAGATGGACATGACGGCCGAGGCCCGCATCGCGCAGACCGTCGAGCTCCACCGATACGATCGCCTGACCGTGCTCATGGGCGGGCTGAGCCTGGAGCGCGAGCTGGTGCGCGCCCGCCATTTCCCCTACGTGCTCGGCGGGGTGGCGCTCGTGGACGTGGGCGCCAAGGGCACGGGGGATCTGGACCAGAGCTTGATCGGCTGGCGGCTGGGTGCCGGTTTCCAGTACAGCTTCGACGCCCGCTGGGCTGGGCGGTTCGAGATCCGGGACACGGTCCAGCAGCTGGACTTTTCCGGACATCATCCGCGGACGATCGCCGGCACGACGACACCGGCCATCGAGTTCGAGCAGATGGGACCGCAGAACTTCTTCGAACTGACTTTCAGTATCCGCGGTATTTTTTAGGCGAGATACTGCCTTATGCAACAAGGGCCAGGCGGGACGGCTTCGAGTCGATTCTCGCGCTGGCGTTGCAAATTACTGTCATCCATGATATTGTGACAGTCGTGTTCATAGCCAGGACTACTTGCATGGGAATTTTGCTTTGTTCTCCCAGCCGTCTCGGCTATATTCGGTACTCGGTAGAGGATCGCGGGTCGTTGCGTTAATTCCTTGAAGGGTCTCGTGTTATGAGCAACGTGATCGCCGTCGTGAACGGGAAGGGCGGATCCGGCAAGACCACCACGGCCATCAACCTGGCCGCCGGTCTGACCCGCTACAGCGATGTCACCTCTTCCTGCCTGCTCATCGACATGGATCCCGTGGGCTGCGCCACCAATACCCTGTTGGGCAAGCTGGACGGCGAGCCGCCCGCCCGCAGCATCTTCGACGTCCTGCGGCGGGCGATCACGCCGCACGACGGGATCACGTCGACCGTCTACGACGAGAACATCGACATCCTGCCGGCTAATCCCTCGCTGGAGAGCATGGCCAAGACGCAGATCACCGACCGCCTGGCCAAGGTGGTGCAGGCTCTCGCCACCTCCTACGGCTGGATCATCATCGACACGCCGCCCAACCTCGGTGTGCTGACCCAGAACGCCCTGGTGGCCGCCGACTACGTGCTGATCCCGACGCCCTGCACGGGACTCGCCGTGGGCACGCTGCGCCACGTTAAGAGCCTGGTGGAACGGGTCCAGGAGCGGCAGAACATCTGGCTGCAGATCCTGGGGATCCTCATCACGATGAAGGACGGGCGGACGGAGCTGCAGAAGGAGGTCCTCAAGGAGCTGCGCGGCATCTTCGGCAAGGGGGACCTCTTCCGGACGATCATCACCAACAACATCAAGATCGAGGAGGCGCCGGC
Organism: uncultured Fibrobacteraceae bacterium; assembly: GCA_964524645.1. Classification (GTDB taxonomy): domain Bacteria; phylum Krumholzibacteriota; class Krumholzibacteriia; order LZORAL124-64-63; family LZORAL124-64-63; genus CAZGEC01. The sequence goes on from CAZGEC010000006.1 coordinate 129,645, forward strand.
TCATTTCCAGAGCATCTACGCCTACGACTCGGGCTGCCTCGGGGCCTCTCTCTACCGGGACTGGATCAAGAAGGAGTTTCTGAAGAAGCACGCCAAGCTGGAGAAGCAGCGCGTCGAGAAGATCGAGCAGGGGGCGGCCAACGCCGTCACGCCGGCCGCACCTCCGGCCTGACGAAGGGATTGGTCGCCATTTCCCTGGCCACCGTGGTGGGCGGCCCGTGGCCGGGGTAGAGAAGGGTGGGTCCCGGCAACACGTAGATGCAGCGGCGGATGCTCGCTTCGAGCTGCCGGAAGCTGCCCCCCGGCAGGTCCGTCCGGCCCACCGATCCCGCGAAGATGCAGTCCCCCACCAGAGCAGCTCCTTCCCAGAGGAGCATGACATGTCCCGGGGAATGACCCGGCACGTGTCGCACGGCCAACCGGCTCCCCCCCAGCAGGAGCTCCCGCCCCTCCGCCAGCGAGGCTTCCAGGCGCGGCATCTCCGTCTGCGGGAAGCCGTACGCGGCCTGGTTCTGCTGCATGTGCTCCACGAGCGGCACGTCGGCGGGATGGCAGAGCAGGGGCAGATCCCGGTGGGCCTGGATGCTCGCGGCGGCGCCGATGTGGTCGAAGTGCCCGTGGGTGCAGACGAGAGCGCGGAGCGCGCAACCGCTGGTCTCCAGCGCGGCCAGCAGGCGCTCGGGCTCGTCGCCCGGGTCGATCAGGAAGGCCTCGGCGGCCACGGGATCCGTCAGCAGGTAGGCGTTCGTCTCCAGAGGCCCGACCGGCAGGCAGGTGATGTTCAGCTCCGGCATGCGCGTCCTCGCCTGTGTCCGGCCGCCGATCGGACCTCCGGCGGTGGACGGGGATGGACCGCGGCGCCATCCCCTGTTCACTCACTCCTCGTAGTACTCCCGTCCCAGATGCGTGATCTGCTCCTCGCCCATCATCCAGCGCAGCGTGTTCTTGAGCTTGGTCTGCTGGATGAAGAGATCATGCTCCGGGTAGAGGCCCGGCGCCACGATGGGGCTCTTGAAGTAGAAGGACAGCCATTCCTGGATTCCCGACAGCCCGGCCCGGCCGGCCAGATCCAGGAAGAGGGCCAGATCGAGCACGATGGGCGCGGCCAGGATGGAATCCCGGCAGAGGAAGTCCACCTTGATCTGCATGGGCATGCCGAGCCAGCCGAAGATGTCGATGTTGTCCCAGCCCTCCTTGTTGTCCCCCCGCGGCGGGTAGTAGTTGATGCGCACCTTGTGGTAGAGGTTGCCGTAGAGGTCCGGATAGAGATCCGGCTGGAGGATGGTGGCGAGCACGCCGAGCTTGGACTCCTCCTTGGTCTTGAAGGACTCCGGATCGTCCAGCACCTCGCCGTCGCGGTTGCCGAGGATGTTCGTGGAGAACCAGCCGTTGATGCCCAGCAGGCGGGCTTTGAAGCCCGGTGAGAGGATCGTCTTCATGAGCGTCTGACCGGTCTTGAAATCCTTGCCGCAGATCGGGGAACCGCTCTTCTTCGCCAGCTCCTCGAGGGCCGGGATGTCCGCGCTCAGGTTGGGGGCGCCGTTGGCGTAGGGGAGACCCTCCTTCAGGGCGGCGTACGCGTAGACCATGCTGGGCGCGATGTCGGCGTGGTTGTCGGCCAGCCCCTTCTCGAAGGCGGCCAGGCTCTGGTGGACCTCGGCGCGGCGCAGGAAGATCTCGGTCGAACCGCACCAGATCACCACCAGCCGGTCGCAGCCCTTCTCCTGGCGGAAGTTGCGCATGTCCTCGCGCAGGGCCTCCGCCAACTCCATCTTGTTGGCGCCCTTCTTGACGTGCTTCCCATCCAGCTTCTTGACGTAGTAGTTGTCGAAGACCGCCGGCATGGGCCGGATGCCGTCGAGGCCTTCCTTCAGCTCGTCCAGCAGGGTGCGATCCAGGACGCCAGCTTTGACGGCGGCCTCGTAGACGGAGTCCTCGAAGATGTCCCAGCCGCCGAAGACCAGATCGCCCAACTCAGCCAGGGGCACGAAGTTGCGGATCATCGGCTGCCTGGCATCGGTCCGTTTTCCCAGCCGGATGTGACCCATCTGGGTCAGGCTGCCGATGGGCAGCCGCAGGCCGCGCCGGACGGCTTCCACTCCGGCGACGAAGGTGGAGGACACGGCTCCCATACCGGGCGTCAGAACGCCCAGCTTGCCCTGGGCGGGTCGGATCGCGAGCCTATCAGGCATGGCAAAGCTCCTCTCTCGTCTACGCCGCCGTCATGGCGAGCTGTAGCGCCCCCAGGATATGGCGCTCCTCAGCATAAGGCAAAGCAAATCCTGCGGGTGGGCCTCGCGTGCCCCGGTCCTCCCGGAAGCTCCCCGTACCGGGAAAGCCGGGGGACTTCGGCAAGTGGGGGCTAGACGCCCGGCGCGCCTTATGCTACAATACTCGGGCCTTTGGGGTGAGAATCACACCATGCCCTTCCCCTTCCGGGGGCCTGACCATCCGGCATTCGCCGGCTGGCTGGCCGGAGAAACGGCATGAGAGGGTAGACGACAAGTTCGATTTTCTGATATAATACGTCGTCGTGTCGGCACCTTGGCGTGCCCGGGCCCTGGAGACCACACCGAAGGGATGACGATCTGAAAAGAGGCTAACGCGTTCTCGACAACTGGATTCCTTGACGTGGCTTTGGCGCGGCTAAGGAGATTTGCACCATGAAGGAAGACGCGGCGGCTCTTACCTGCGACTCGAGGGCTATTTCGTCTCCACAACCCAGCCTCTTCCTGGCGGCCGACACGACCCGGTTCTTCGGGTTGCAGGCGCGGCTCAAACGGCTGATGGACATCCTCATCGCCGTGGGCCTGCTGGCCGTGACCTCGCCTCTGTTCCTGATCGTGGCGCTGCTGATCAAGCGCAGCGGACCGGGGCCGGTCTTCTTCGTCCAGGAGCGCTTGGGGCGCGACGGGCAGCCCTTCCTGTTCTACAAGTTCCGGACCATGGAACACAACAGCGACGACGCCATCCACCGGCAGTTCGCGGCCATGTTCATCAACGGCGACGAGGAGGGATGCCGCAAGAGCAACGGCGACCGCAAGATCTTCAAGATGAGCCAGGATCCCCGGGTCACGCAAATCGGTGCCTGGCTCCGACGCACTTCTCTCGACGAGCTCCCGCAGATCTTCAACGTGCTCAGAGGGGACATGTCCCTGGTCGGCCCGCGGCCGCCCATCGTCTACGAGATCGAGCACTACCAGCCCTGGCACATGGAGCGCCTCAAGGTGACGCCGGGACTCACCGGCCTCTGGCAGGTGAGCGGCCGCAGCAGCGTACCCTTCGAGGAGATGGTCCGGCTGGACGTTCACTACATCAACCACTGGTCCCTCTGGATGGACCTGCGCATCCTGCTCAAGACGGTCCCGGTGGTCCTCCAGGGGACGGGAGGCTATTGATCCTGTCCAGGCTCGGCTCAAGAGCTCTCCCCGCCGCACGATAATGACCAGCAGAGGGCGGACCGTCCCCGCGGTCGGTTGTGGTCTGCCCGGCGGGACGGGATCAGCCTGAGGAGTGAGACATGGTCAAGATGGCGGTCATCGGTTGCGGATACTGGGGCCCCAACCTCATCCGCAACTTCCATGGTCTGCCGGACGTGGAGCTGAAGAGCATCGCGGATCTGGACCGGGCCCGTCTGGATCACGTCGGCAAGCTCTACCCGCACGTCCAGCGGACGACGGACTACCGCGAGATCATCGCGAATCCGGAGATCGACGCCGTCGTGGTGGCGACGCCGGTCTCGACGCACTTCTCCATCGGCCGGGAGGTGCTCGAGGCGGGCAAGCACCTCTTCGTGGAAAAGCCGATGGCGGCCAGCTCCGAGCAGTGCCGCCTCCTGAACGACCTGGCCGCGGACCGGGAGCTCCAGATCATGGTGGGGCACACCTTCTGCTTCACCCCGGCGGTGCGCAAGATCCGCGAGCTGATCCAGATGGGCGAGCTGGGCGACATCTTCTACGTGGACATCACGCGGGTCAACCTGGGTCTCTTCCAGCAGGACGTGAACGTCGTCTGGGATCTCGCACCGCACGACATCGCGATGCTGAACTACCTGTTCGAGGCCACCCCGGAGGTGGTCAGCGCCACGGGGCGCTCCTACGTGCAGCAGGGAATCGAGGACGTGGCCTTTCTGACCCTCGAGTACCCCGGCCGCCAGATCGCGCACATCCACGTCAGCTGGCTCGATCCCAACAAGATCCGCAAGTCCACCTTCGTGGGCAGCCGCAAGATGCTGGTCTACGACGACGTCTCCAGCCTGGAGAAGATCCGCGTCTACGACAAGGGCGTCGACGTCCTGCCGCACTACGACAACTTCGGGGAGTTCCAGCTCTCGTACCGCTTCGGGGACATCTTCATCCCGCGGGTCGAGCAGGTCGAGCCCCTCAAGATCGAGACGGCCCACTTCGTGGCCTGCATCCAGGGCCGGGACCTGCCCCTCAGCAGCGGGCAGCACGGCCTGCAGGTGGTGGAGGTGCTGGAGAAGGCCTGTCTCTCCATCCGGCAGGATGGACAGCCGTACCACCTGGAGTACTCCGAGGCCTGAGGCCGTCCCCCCGCCGCATCGTACCGGGCGCGCTCCGCCGGCGGAGCGCGCTTCGTCTTGGGGGCCGCCACGGGCCGCCTCTCGACAAGCCGGTGCCCAGGCCGTAGGCTGGGCCGGGCATGATGGGCGTTCGCGGCCGTGCATCGGGTTCGCGGGAGGATTCCGTGGCTGGCAGATCGATCCGGGTCGCCATGATCGGCCAGAAGGGTTACCCGCCGATACACGGAGGGATCGAGAAGCACGTCGCGGAGCTGGCCCGCCGGCTCGGCTCCGCGGGCTTCGCCATCGACATCTACAGCCGGCCGCACTACAGCCGGCTCGACGGCCCGACCGGCGAGCCCGGAATCACGGTGCGCCGCCTGCCCAGCATTCCCACCAAGCACCTGGACGCCTTCAGTCACAGCCTGCTGGCCACCTGCGACGTGCTCCTGCGGCCGGTGGACATCGTGCACTACCACGCCCTCGGACCCGCCCTGCTGGCCGGCCTGCCGCGCTGGCTGGCGCACAAGGCCACCGTCGTGACGGTGCACGGCCTGGACTGGCAGCGGGAGAAATGGGGGCGCGCCGCCTCCGCCGTGCTGAGGCTGGGGGAGTTCGGGAGCGTGCGTCTGCCGCATCGCACCGTGGTGGTCTCCCGGGCCTTGCAGGAGCACTTCCGGCGGCAGCACGGGCGCGACACCGCCTACATCCCCAACGGCATCACCCCGCCGGTCTACCGCGAGCCCGCCCTCATCCGGGAGCGCGGGATCGCCGGGGGCTACCTGCTCTTCGTGGGGCGTCTCGTGCCGGAGAAAGGCTGCCACCTGCTGGTCGAAGCTTATGCCGCCCTGCCGCCCGAGCTGCGGAACCGCTTCGAGCTGGTGATAGCCGGCGGCGCCGGTTTCACCAGCGGGTACGTGCAGAGGCTGCAGGCGGGGGCCGGCCCCGGCGTTCATTTCCTCGGCTACGTGCACGGGCCGATCCTGGAGGAGCTGTACACCAGCGCCGACCTGGTGGTGCTGCCCTCGACGCTGGAGGGCCTCTCCATCACCCTGCTGGAGGGCATGAGCTACGGCCGCTGCTGCCTGGCGAGCGACATCCCGCCCAACCTGGAGGCGGCGGGCGGCTGTGCGCCGTTTTTCCGCTCCGGCGACCTCTCGGATCTGGGCCGCCGCCTGGAGGAGCTGCTGGCGGCCCCGGATCGGCGCGAGGACTTCGGCCGCCGGGCCCAGCTGCACGCCATCGAAAACTACTCCTGGGATCACGTGGCCCGCCAGACGGAGGTGCTCTATCGCGAGCTCCTGACCGAGGGCGCGGGGCGCGGCGGCGGCGCCTGAAGCGCCGCCGGCTTTGGGGTTGACAGGAATGGGCGGCTTCATTATTTGTAGGGTCCGCAGGCGAAGCGGGCATAGCTCAGTTGGTAGAGCACTACCTTGCCAAGGTAGTGGTCGCGAGTTCGAGTCTCGTTGCCCGCTCCAGATCGAGCAGGACGGCTGCAAGGCCGTCCTGCTTTTTGCCGATCGGGGACGCTAGCCGGGGGGCTGCGCGGCGCCGGCCGCGTTTTCTTGACACTCATCTGCGTGTCCTACATTATGCTCCGGAACGGAGGCGGCATAGCCAAGAGGCTAAGGCGACGGTCTGCAAAACCGTTATCCCCGGTTCGAGTCCGGGTGCCGCCTCCATTTTCTGTGCCCACCGACCACGGCCGCGCCGGTTGACACGTCGGCGGCCGAACGGCCATGATGGCCCCGACGACGCGGGTGGCGCCGGGGTGGCGAAACGGGTAGACGCAAGGGACTTAAAATCCCTCGGAGCGTTGCTCCGTGCCGGTTCGAGTCCGGCCCCCGGCACGCCGCCGCCAGGGGGCGGCAGCGGGCGGTCCCGGCCTGGGCCGCAGGGGTACTGGATTGCGCCTGGCATTCCTCTCCATCGGACGCCACATCCACACCGAGCGGTGGATCCGCTGGTTCGCCGCCCGGGATCACGAATGCCACCTGCTGACGGTACAGCCGGGGCCCTGCGACGATTTCACGGTTCACGACATCCGGGCGGGCGGCGGTGCCAAGCCGCTGCGCTACGCCTGCTCGCTGGTCAAGGTGCGGCGCCTGCTGGCCAGGCTGCGACCGGACCTGCTCAACACCCACTTCCTGACGGGCTACGGCTACTGGGGTCACTTCTCGGGATTCCACCCCAACGTGTTGACGGTCTGGGGCGACGACGTCTACGTGACGCCTTTCGAATCGCCGCTGAAGAACTGGCTGGCCAGGCGCGCGCTGCGTTCCTGCGACGCCCTGACGGGCGATTCCGCCGACATCCTGGACCGCGCCGCGCGGCTCGGCGCGGATCCGGGTCGCAGCTTTCGCGTGCTCTGGGGCGTGGACTTCGCCCGCTTCCGACCGGCTCCGGCCGCGGATTTCCGCAGGGAGCTGCAGCTGGCGGACGAGGACGTTGTTTACTTCTCGCCCCGCAGCTTTACCCAGCCGTACTACAACATCGACGTGGTGATCGAGGCCGCGGCGCGGGTGCAGCGGCAGGAGCCCCGGGCGAGATTCGTCTTCTCCGGCTACGAAGGGGATCCCGGCCCTTTCCGGGCACGAGCCGCGCGAGCCGGTATCGGCCCGGTGATGCGCTTCGTCGGCCGACTTCCCCACGAGCGATTCGCCAGCGCCCTGCAGGCCTGCGACGTCTTCATCTCCGTGCCCTCGGTGGACGCCACGGCCGTCAGCCTGCTGGAGGCCATGGCCTGCGGCTGCGCCGTCGTGGTCAGTCGGCTGCCCTCGGCCCTGGAGTGGGTCACCGACGGCGTCTCGGGGCTGGTCGTGCCGCCGCGGGACGCGGCGGCGCTGGCGACGGCCATGCTGCGCTTCGCCGGCGAGAGCGCGCTGCGGCGGCGCTGCGGCGAGGCGGCGCTCGCGACGGCCCGGAGGTATGCGGGTTTCAACGACAACATGGTGCGCGTGGACCGCATCTTCCACCGGCTCGTGACCGGAGCGGGGGACTGGCCGCAGCAGGTGGCGTTGACCAGCCTGCGGCAGGGCCGGGAGGTCGGATCCGCGTGAAGCTGTCCGTCGTCGTGCCGACGCACAACAAGCGGGACCTGCTCGAGCGCACCCTGGAGGCCCTGGCGGCTCAGGAGGTGGCCGGGGGCTGGGAGGTCGTCGTCGTGGACGACGGATCCCGGGATGGTACGCCGGAGCTGCTGGCCGGCCGGCAGGGAGTCCCTGCCGGCCGGCTGCACGTGTTGCGGTCGGAGCACAATCGCGGGCGGGCGGCGGCCCGCAACCTGGGCGTGCGCGCCGCGGTCGGGCACTGGGTGCTCTTCCTGGACGACGACATCCTGGCGCCGCCGGGTCTGCTGGGCGCGCACCTGGCCGTTCTGGAAGCGCAGCCCCATTGCGGCACCATCGGCCTGGTGCGCACGGCGCCGGCTCTCGTGGATGCCCCGCACTTTCATTACCTGGACTCGCGGGGACTGGCCAAGATCAAGGGGGATCGGGTTCCGGCCCGCTACTTCGTGACCCAGAATGCGGCTGTTCCGCGCGACGCCTTCCTGGCCGTGGGGGGCTTCGACGAGGCCTTCTCCGGCTACGGCTTCGAGGACGTGGAACTGGCCTTCCGGCTGGAAGACCGCCTCGGCATGATCTTCAGGCCGGTCCGCCGGCCGGTCCCCCAGCACCTGCACCATCACAGCCTGGAGCAGTACCTCTCCAAGCGGCGGGAAGTGGGTCGGGTGGCGCTTCTCCGCCTGGCGGCCCGCCATCCCCACCGCATTCCCGAGATGCGCCTGAACTGGATCCTGGGGGACGAGCGGGGTGCGACCTGGCGAGCCCGCCTCGTGCGCCGGGCGGCGCGAGGATGGCCGGCAAGGGGCCTGGAAGGGCTCCTGAGGCGCTGGCCGACACGCAGCCGGCATCGACCCTGGGTCCCGCCGCTGTACACGCGGCTGATGGATGCGCTGGTGATCCTCGCTTACAGCCGGGGCCTGACGGACTCCAAGTAGTCGCAAGTCATTATGTCATTAATTGCTGTCACTTCGGCAGTCGTGGACTTCGCATCTCCGGCACGTGACGCATCAATCCAGCGACGCAATTCGCCTAGGTTATTCATTTGTAACCACTTGTGCCACTGTCCGCGAGGTGCTTGCTCGAGGCATGCATCTTGTTTGTTACGGCGCTGCCAGGAAGGCTTTGGAATGACGTGAAGAGAACGAGGAGTGAGCCATGAGCAAGATCATCGGTATCGACCTGGGGACCACCAACAGCGTCGTGTCCATCATGGAAGGCGGGGATCCCAAGGTCATCCAGAATAAGGAGGGCAATCGTACCACGCCCTCCGTGGTGGCCTGGAACAAGAACGGCGAGCGGCTCGTGGGTCTGCTGGCCAAGCGCCAGGCCGTGACCAATCCGCACGACACCGTGTTCTCCATCAAGCGCTTCATGGGGCGGAAGTTCAACGAGGTGGCGGCCGAGATCGCCGAGGTGCCGTACGAGGTCATCTCCGGTCCCAACGGCGAGGCGCGCGTCAAGACGGCTCACGGCGAGTTCTCGCCGCCGGAGATCTCGGCCATCATTCTGCGCACGCTGAAGGAGACCGCCGAGGACTACCTGGGCGAGGAGGTCAAGGACGCCGTCATCACCGTGCCGGCCTACTTCAACGACAGCCAGCGGCAGGCCACCAAGGATGCGGGGCGCATCGCCGGCCTCGAGGTCAAGCGGATCATCAACGAGCCCACGGCCGCGGCGCTCGCCTACGGCCTGGACAAGAAGAAGGAGGAAACGGTCGCCGTCTTCGACCTTGGTGGCGGCACCTTCGACATCTCCATCCTGACCATCGGTGACGGCGTTTTCGAGGTGCTCGCCACCAACGGTGACACGCATCTCGGGGGCGACGATCTCGATCAGCGCATCATCGACCACCTGGTCGAGACGTTCCTGCAGCAGGAGGGCATCGACCTGAGCCAGGATCCGATGGCCCTGCAGCGCCTGAAGGAGGCCGCCGAGCGGGCGAAGTGCGAGCTGAGCTCCTCGAGCCAGACCGAGATCAATCTCCCCTTCATCACCGCCGACGCCTCGGGTCCGAAGCACTTCGCGCTGACGCTGACCCGTTCCAAGTTCGAATCGCTGGTGGAGGACTTGTTCGAGCGTACGATGGGGCCGTGCCGTAACTGCATGAAGGATGCCGGCTTGCAGCCCAGCAACATCGACGAGGTCATCCTCGTGGGCGGCAGCACGCGCATTCCGGCGGTGCAGGCGCGGGTCAAGCAGCTCTTCGACAAGGAGCCCAACCGCTCCGTGAACCCGGACGAGGTGGTGGCCATGGGTGCCGCCATCCAGGGCGGCGTCCTGGGCGGCGAGGACATGGGCATCGTGCTCCTGGACGTGACGCCCTTGAGCCTCGGCATCGAGACGCTCGGTGGGGTGATGACCCGCCTGATCGAGCGCAACACCACGATTCCCACCAAGAAGAGCCAGGTCTTCTCCACGGCGGCCGACAGCCAGGACACGGTGGACATCCACGTACTGCAGGGCGAGCGCGAGATGGCTCTCGACAACAAGACCATCGGACGCTTCCAGCTGACCGGGATCCCGCCGGCGCCGCGGGGCGTGCCCCAGATCGAGGTGACCTTCGACATCGATGCGAACGGCATCCTCTCGGTCTCCGCCGTGGATCGCGCGACGCACAAGGAGCAGTCGATCAAGATCCAGGCCTCCAGCGGCCTGACGGAGTCCGAGATCGAGCGGATGGTCAAGGATGGCGAGCGCTTCGCCTCGCAAGACAAGCAGAAGCGGGAGCTGATCGACACGCGCAACGAGGCCGACGCGCGCATCCATGCGGCGCGCAAGACGCTCAACGATCTGGGCGAGGTCGAGGACGACGCCCTCAAGCAGAACGTCGAGACCAAGATCAAGGCCCTGGAGGAGGTGCTCAAGAGCGAGGACGCGGCCATCATCCGCACGGCCAGCGAGGCCCTGATGACGGCCCTCGGTGAGCTGACCAGCAAGGCCTACGAGAAGGCCGCGGCCCAGGGCGGCGGCGACAGCACGCAGACTGGTGGTACCGGGAACGAGCGGAAGGGCGAACATAAAACGAATGATGCCTCAGGGCCTGGCTCCGTGGATGCGGACTATGAAGTGGTTGATGATTAACGTGTTGTAAGGTAGCACGTTATGGAGAATCACACCGGGGCGAGGGCCGGTCCGGATCTTTCTGTCCGGGGCAGCCGCGCCAGGAAGGCCGCCGGCCTCAAAAATGGGCAAATATAGTCTTTGACAGCATCGTTTCGTTGCTGTAGAGTGGATACCGAAAACGGTATTCGATACTCTGCAATCCTGGGGGACGTGAGGGCGGTCGACGCCGAGGTGGACTGGAAACCTTTCAAGTAGCACGCCGTAATAGTTTACCATCAAGGTCTGATATTGACGGCTGGCATGCGGGAACTCTCGCCCGGCGCGAGGTGTACCAAGAGGATTAGCGAGTGCGATTCCGCCGGAGGCGGTTTGCCATATAAGGGAGGGGACGACGTGTATGAGGTGGAACTGAGCAGCGACCGCAGGGAGGATCCCAGTCTGCAGCACTACCTGCAGACCATCGGCAAGCACAATCTGCTGACCAAGGAAGAGGAATTCGCGCTGGCCCGCCGCGTCCGTGCCGGGGACAAGGAAGCTCTGGACAAGCTGGTCAATGCCAACCTGCGCTTCGTCGTGAGCGTGGCCAAGAAGTTCCTCAATCAGGGTCTCAGCTACATGGACCTGATCGCCGAAGGCAACATCGGTCTGATCACGGCGGCGAAGCGCTTCGACGAACGTCGTGATTTCCGCTTCATTTCCTATGCCGTCTGGTGGATCCGGCAGGCCATCCAGAAGGCGATCGCCGAGCAGACGAACACGGTGCGCCTGCCCATCAACCGCTCCCAGCAGGCGCAGAAGATGAAGCGCATCGCGCAGCGCCTGGAGCAGAAGTACCAGCGTCCGATCCAGGAGGAGGAGATCGCCGAGGAGCTGAGCCTCAGCAACCGCAAGATGGGCCAGATCCGGGCCGCCAGCCGGCCCCTGGTCAGCCTGGACCAGAGCTTATACGACGACGAGGTCACGCTCGCGGAGACCATCATCAATCCCGACGACGTCAATCCCGAGCAGGGCTTCGTCATGGACGAGCTGGAACGGGAGATGGCGGCGGCGCTGAACCTGCTCAACGAGCGCGAACGCGACATCGTGATGCGCTACTACGGCCTGGGCAAGGAGGAGGCGGCGTCGCTCGAGGCCATCGGGCAGGACATCCACCTCTCGCGGGAGCGGGTCCGCCAGATCCGCAACCAGGCGCTCACCAAGATCCGGCAGGCGGTCAACGGCGAAAAGCTGGTGGACTACCTGAGCTGAGACGGCAGCGCCCATGCACCTGCGCCTTCGCCTCTTCGCCTCCTTTGCCGATCTCGCGGGCTCCCGTGAGCTGGAGCTGGAGCTGGGCGAAGGAGCGCGTCTTTCTGCCTTGCAGGCGGCGCTCGGCGAGGAGTTCCCGGAACTGGGGGCGGCGACGGCCGGCGCCGTCTGGGCGGTGGACCGGCGCCTCGTGCAGGGCGATCCGCCGCTGCGCGATGGCGCGGAGATCGCCGTGATGCCGCCCTTCAGCGGAGGCTAGGCTTGGAGTACAGCTTCCAGCTGATCACGGGTCCGCTGCAGACCCCGCTGCCGCCGGAGACGCTGCAAGGGGAGATCGGCGCCGTCGTGAGCTTCTGTGGACGTATCCGCCGCCGGGAAGGGAAGCAGGACCTGGTCGCGGTCACGTTCGCCGCCTATGCGGAGATGGCCCGCGAGGAATCGGCGCGTATCGCCGCGGAGATCGCCGACCGCTGGCCCGTGCTCTGGCTCGGCGTGCGCCACCGGGTGGACACGGTGCCCGTGGGGGAGGCGGCCGTCTGGATCGGCACGGCGGCCGCGCGGCGCCGGCCCGCCTATGCCGCGAACCGCTACTACCTGGAGGCCCTCAAGCAGCGGCTGCCCATCTGGAAGCGGCACCTGCACGGGCGGAGCGAGGGCGAGCGGCTTTCACGTTGACAGCTTGCACTCCTGCGGACTATTTTTTCGCGCCCGGTGGGCGATTAGCTCAGTTTGGTTAGAGCGCTTGCTCGACACGCAAGAGGTCACTGGTTCGAGTCCAGTATCGCCCACCAGAAGTCCGTGACGGGAAGGCGGGTTGCACGATCGCGACCCGTTTCGCTTTCTGGGGCTGCTGCCGGGTCCGAGCTGGTACCGGTGAGAGGGGCCGGCGGTCCTTCGGGCTTGCGGTGAGGTCGCCCCTGCGTTTTCATCAGGCAAGCGGGCGGCTGCGGTGCGGAGCCGGCAGCCGCTGGACAGGCGCCGCATTCTGCGGCGGAACCACGAGGCGGATGACCATGGCGAGCGTGAAACTGGTGCTCCCCGATGGCGAGTCCATCACCGCGCAGGCGGGTCAGCCCATCCGGGAGGCGGTCCGTTCCCTCGGGGAGGGGCTGCTCCGGCAGGCCCTGGCGGTCCGGCTGAACGGCCGGAACTACACCCTCGAGGAGCCGCTGCCGGAAGGAGGCAGCTTCGAGGTTATCACGCGCGGTACCGCCGCGGGCTACCACGCGCTGCGCCATTCCACGGCCCACCTGCTGGCCTGGGCGGTGCAGGAGCTCTTCCCGGGCGTGAAATTCGGCTTCGGCCCCGCCATCGAGAACGGCTTCTACTACGACTTCGACCGCGCGGCGTCCTTCAGCGAGGAGGATCTGGCGGCGATCGAGGCCAAGATGAAGGAGCTGGCGCAGCGCAAGGTCCCGGTGAGCCGGCGGGAGGTCAGCCGCGACGAGGCCGTCCACCTATTCGGCGAGCAGCCCTACAAGCTGGAGCAGATCGACGAGCTGGGCGACGTGACGCTCTCGATCTACACGATGGGGGAGTTCACGGATCTCTGCGAGGGTCCTCACGTGCCCTCGACAGCCGAGCTGAAGGTCTTCAAGCTGCTGAGCGTGGCCGGAGCCTACTGGCGCGGCGACAGCGACCGGCCTATGCTCCAGCGCATCTACGGCACGGCCTGGTTCAAGCAGAAGGAGCTGCAGGAGCATCTGACCATGCTGGAGGAGGCCAAGCGACGCGACCATCGCAAACTCGGCCGCGAGCTGGATCTCTTCGGCATCATGGAGGAGGCGGGCCCCGGACTTTCCTACTGGTTTCCCCGGGGAGAGATCCTGCGCGAGGAGGTCATGAGCTACTGGCAGGACCTCCACCGCCGGCGCGGGTATCACATGGTGACCACGCCGCACATCTCCCAGGCGGAACTGTGGGAGACCTCGGGACACATGCAGTACTACCGGGAGAACATGTACGTCTTCGAGCAGGACGAGCGGCAGTACGTCGTCAAGCCCATGAACTGCCCGGGACACATCCTGATATACAAGCGGAAGGTGCGCAGCTACCGCCATCTGCCGGTGCGCTACGCGGAGCTGGGGACGGTCTACCGTGCCGAGCTGAAGGGCACCCTGCACGGATTGATGCGCGTGCGGGGCTTCACCCAGGACGACGCCCACATCTTCTGCACGCCGGAGCAGCTCGAGGACGAGGTGGCCGGGGTGCTCGACCTGACGCGGGAGCTGCTGGAGACCTTCGGCTTCCACGAGTACAAGGTGGACCTCTCGGTGCGCGACCCGCAGGACAAGAGCAAGTACGCGGGAAGCGACGAGGAATGGGAGGCCGCCGAGCGATCCCTCGTCCGCGCCCTCGAGCGCCACGCGCTCCCCTTCACGCGCGAGGAGGGGGAGGCCGTCTTCTACGGCCCCAAGATCGACATCAAGCTCATCGACGCCCTGGGGCGTCCCTGGCAGGCCACGACGGTCCAGTTCGACTTCAACCTGCCCCGGCGCTTCGGCGTGGTCTACACGGATCGGCAAGGGCACGAGCGGCACGTCTACATGGTCCACCGCGCCATCATGGGTTCCCTGGAGCGCTTCATCGGCATCCTCACCGAGCACTACGCCGGCGACTTCCCGCTGTGGCTGGCGCCCGAGCATTGCCGCGTCATGTCCGTGAGCCGGGATCAGCACGCTTACGCGATGCAGGTGACCGAGAGGCTGCGCGGGCGGGGCCTGCGCGCCGAGACCGACGTGCGCGACGAGAAGATAGGCTTCAAGATCCGGGAGGCCGAGCTCTTCCACGTGCCCTACATGCTGGTGGTGGGGAGCGCGGAGCAGGCCGACCGCAGCGTGGCGGTCCGCACCCGCAAGCGGGGTGATCTGGGAAAGCGCGAACTGGACGAGCTGGCCCAGGAACTGCTTGACGAAATCGCGACCAGGCAATAGATTATGCCCACGAATGGGACCGCCGGACCGGCGCGATCGGACCGGCGGGTAGGCAAGCAGAGGTCCGGCCTCTCACCGTAGCTGGCTCCACACCGGGGACGGAACGGTTGATATCCCGAGGCGGGCCTTTGTGCCCGCATTTTTTTGTGCTCGTGCGGCCGGGGCCGCACGAAGCGAAACGATCGGGAGGTCAGGCTTATCAAGAGCAGCAAGACGATCCGGGTCAATCGCATGATCAAGATCCCGCGCGTCCTGGTGGTGGACGAGGAGGGTGAGCAGCTCGGCATCCTGGACACGGCGGAGGCCCAGGCCATCGCCGACGAGCGAGGTCTCGATCTGGTGGAGGTGGCGCCCACGGCCCGCCCGCCGGTCTGCCGGATCATGGACTACGGCAAGTACAAGTACGAGCAGAGCAAGAAGGCCCGGAAGGCCCGCCAACAGACGCACTCACAGAAGGTGAAAACGATCAAGTTCCGGCCGAAGACCGATGACCACGACTACAACTTCAAGAAGAAACACATCGAGACGTTCCTGCAGGACGGTAACAAGGTCAAGGTGATCATGCAGTTCCGGGGCCGGGAGATCTCCCATCTGGATCTGGGCCTGGAGTTTCTCAACCACCTCATCGAAGAGGTGCAGGAGTTCGGGGCCCCCGAGGCACAGCCGACCCGGGAAGGCCGCTTCATCACTTTCATCCTGGCACCTCGCAAGAGCAGCTAGACGGGGACCGAGGGGTCCGATCGACCGGGGCCGGTTTCCGGAGCGGTCCGCGTGTGATCGAGAACGGAGAGGCAGAGCACCATGGGCAAACCGAAGATGAAGAGCAACCGCGCCGCGGCCAAGCGCTTCAAGGTGACCGGGAGCGGGCGCATCAAGCGTGCGCATGCGTATCACGGTCACCTGCTGACCTCCAAGAGCGCCAAGCGGAAGCGTAACCTGCGGAAGTCGGCCATCATGGCCGGCTCGGACGTGGCGCGAGCCAAGAAAATGTTGGCCGGCGGCTGAGCGCCGCGCACACGGGCGCGCGGCGCCACCAGAGCGAGGAGGCAACAGATGCCACGAGCAACCAACAACCCGGCCGGCAAGCAGCGTCACAAGCGCATCCGCAGCCGCGCCAAGGGATTCTACGCGGGCAAGAAGAACCAGTTCAAGGCGAGCCGGGAGGCCGTGGAAAGGGCCATGGCCTATGCCTACCGCGACCGCAAGCGTCGCAAGCGCGACTTCCGCCGCCTCTGGATCATCCGCATCAATGCGGCCGCCCGTATCAACGGTCTCAGCTACAGCCACTTCATCAGCGGGCTCAAGCTGGCCAATATCGACATCGATCGGAAGGTGCTGGCGGACCTGGCCGTGCGCGACAGCGCCAGCTTCGCCAAGCTGGCGGAGATCGCCAGGAACGCCCTGTCGACTGCGGCCTGAGCTGCGGTGGGACCGAGCGAACAGGTACGCCATGCAAGAGAGCAGCGACCGCCTGCGGGCGGAAGGGATGGCGCAGATCGACGCCGCGGCCTCACCCGCGGAGCTCGCAGAGGTCCGCGTGGCCCTGCTGGGCCGCAAGGGCCGTCTGACGGCGCTGCTGCGGGGCCTGGGTGATCTGCCCGCGGAAGAGCGCCCGCTCTGGGGCGAGCGTCTCAATCGCCTGAAGGCGGAGCTCCTGGCAGCTTTGGCCAGGCGCCAGCAGGCCCTGGCCGGCGCCGCGGCTCCGGCGGAGTCCCGGGCCTGCGATCTGACCCTGCCCGGGCGGCCCCCGGCACCCCGCGGGGGTCTGCATCCCTTGCAGTCCGTGCTCGAGGAGATCTGCGACATCTTCTACGGCCTCGGTTTCGACCGGTCCGAGGGGCCGGACGTGGAACTGGACTACTACAACTTCACGGCGCTCAACTTTCCGGACGACCACCCGGCGCGGGATATACAGGACACCTTCTACGTGAGCGAGCAGGTCTGCCTGCGCACCCACACCTCGCCGGTCCAGGTGCGCACCATGGAGCGCCGGGAACCCCCGCTCGCCTGCATCTTCCCGGGGCGGGTCTACCGCAACGAGAGCAGCGATGCTTCCCACAGCGCCGAGTTCCTGCAGATCGAGGGGCTGTGCGTGGACACGGCCGTGAGCATGGCCGATCTGCGCGACACGGTGGAGCGTTTCGTGGAGAGCTTCTACGGGGCGGGGCGCGCCACGCGCTTCCGGCCGCACTACTTCCCCTTCACCGAGCCCTCCGTCGAGGTGGACCTGCAGTGCAGCGTCTGCCGGGGCTCCGGCTGCCGGATCTGCGGCAACACCGGCTGGCTCGAGATCATGGGTGCGGGGATGGTGCATCCCAACGTCTTCGCCGCCGTGGGATATCCGCGCGACGCCTACACCGGATTCGCCTTCGGCTTCGGTATCGATCGCATGGCCATGATGCGCTACGGCATCACCGACATCCGGCTCTTCTACGAGAACGACCTGCGCTTCCTGGGCCAATTCCGAGGTGAGTCGTGAAGATCAGTCTGGACTGGCTGCGGGATTTCGTCGCCTGGGAGCAGACGCCCGAGGAGCTGGCGCGGCAGCTCACGAACCTCGGTCTCAACGTCGAGGGACTCGAGCCGTTCGCGATCGCCTTCCCGGGCGTCGTGGTGGGGCTGGTCCGGGAGGTGAAGCGGCACCCGAACGCCGACCGCCTGACCCTCTGCCAGGTCCACGACGGAGTGCAGCTGCTCTCGGTGATCTGCGGGGCCCCCAACGTCCGGGAGGGCCTGCACGTCCTGCTGGCCCATCCCGGCGCTCAGCTGCCCGGCGGCGTGCGCATCCAGAAGACCCGCATCCGGGGCGAGGAGAGCTCGGGCATGATCTGCTCGGCCCGCGAGCTGGGGCTCGGCAGCGACGCGGCGGGCATCATGGAGCTGCCGGACGAGACGGTCCCGGGCCAGACTGCGGACGAGTTGTACGGCTTCCGCGACCACGTCCTGGAAATCGAGGTCACGCCCAACCGTCCCGACTGGCTGAGCCACCTGGGCGTGGCCCGGGAAGTGGCCGCCCTGCGGGGCACCAAGGCCGCGCCGCCACAGATCTGGAAGGCGCGCAAGGCCCAGGGTGAGCAGCTGGAGCTGAGCGTCGAGATCGAGAACTTCGCGGACTGCCCGCGCTACGTGGCCCATGCCGCCCGTGGGGTCCAGGTGGGCCCGTCGCCGGGCTTCATGCAGAACCGCCTGCGGGCGATCGGGGCGCGCCCCATCAACAACGTGGTGGACGTCACCAACTACGTCATGTACGAGCTGGGACAGCCCCTGCATGCCTTCGACCGCGCCAAGCTGGAGGGCGCGCGGATCTACGTACGGCGGGCTCGGGAGGCTCCCACCCTGCGGACCCTGGACGGGGTCGAGAGAAAGCTGGGCGCCGAGCACTTGGTGATCGCCGACGCCAGCGGGCCCGTGGCCGTGGCCGGCGTGATGGGCTCGGCCAGCAGCGAGGTGGACGCGGGAACCGAGGAGGTGGTGCTGGAGAGCGCCTTCTTCGATCCCCTGGTCGTGCGGCGCGGGGCCCGCAGCCTCGGTCTGCAGAGCGAGAGCTCCTACCGCTTCGAGCGGGAGGCGGACTGGGACATGGTTCCCTTCGCGGCGCACCGGGCTCTCCATCTCCTGCAGAAGCACGCCGGGGCGCGCATCGTCGGGGACTGGGCGGATCGCCAGAATCCCGACCGCGCGGCGCATCCCGGCATTCCCCTGCGCGTGGTCCAGGTGAACCGCCTGCTGGGCACCGAGCTGGACACCTCCGCCGTGGCGTCCCTGCTGCAGCAGCTGCAGCTCAAGGTCAGTCCCTTGGGCGGGGCCAGGGACCGCAGCAGCAGCGCCGCCAGTCTCATGGTCGAGATTCCCTCGTTCCGGCGGGATCTGCAGGCCGAGGTGGATCTGATCGAAGAAGTCGCCCGCCTCCACGGATATGAGCGCATCCGCGGAGAGGGACGATTCCGGGGAGGGGCGGGGGGAGCCCGCAGACCGGACGACCGCGCCTTGCTGGCGGCGCGCCGGCACCTGGCCAGCACCGGCTACCAGGAGATCGTGACCTCCTCGTTCTGTCACGAGCAGGATCTGCTGCGACTGAACCTGCCCGCGGAGGACCGGCGCCTGCATCCCCTGAGCGTGGTCAACGCCCGGCACGGGGGCGGCACGCTCCTGCGCACTTCGCTGCTGCCCTCCCTGATGGAGGCAGCTGTTCGCAACGTCAATGCCTCCAATGTATTACCATTGCGCCTGTTCCAGGCGGCCCGAGTGTATCTTCCCCGCAGCGAGCCCCCGCGTGAGGCGCGGCGGCCGGAGGAACGCCTGCTGCCGGACGAGCCCTGCATCCTGCAGCTGGGGCTGATCGGGCTGGACGCGGAGCCCGTGGGCGGTGTCCCCGCCGATCTGCTGGAGATCAAGGGCGTCATCGAGGGGTTGGCTGCACAGCTGCGCCTGCCCCTGAGCCTCAGCCCGGAGAATGCCGCGCCGTATCTGGCCACCGGGCATCAGTGGCGCATCCGGGGCGGTGGAGGCGGCGCCGTGGGCGTGGCCGGGGCCGTGGCGGCTGACGTGCTGCGCGCCTGGGATCTGGAGGCGCCCGTGGTCGTGGCCGAGATCGAGCTGAGCGGCCTGGATTTCCAGCGACCGCCGCTGGTCTACCGCCCGTTCCCGCGGTTTCCCGCAGTCAAGCGAGACCTTTCGCTGCTGGTGCCCGACGGGGTGCCCTACGGGGAGGTGTCTCGGTTGGCCCGGGAAGGCGGGGGAGAGCTGCTGGAAAGTCTGGAACTCTTTGATATATACAAAGGTAAAGGTCTACCGGACGGCACGACCGCCATGGGAATTCGCTTGAAGTTCCGATCTTCAGAAGGTAACCTGAAGGGCGAAACGGTGGATAAGGCCGTGACGGCGATCGTAAATGCTCTGGCCGCGCAGCTCGAGGTCCGGATGCGTGGCTAGGCTCCGGGCGGATGGAGCAGGGGCCCCGGCGAGCAGTCCCCAGAACACGGAAGGTCAAGAGAGAGATGGAAAACAACTTCTCGCAGCTCGAGGAGAGAGTGCTCAAGGCTGTTCGACTGATCCAGGATCTCAGGGCGGAGAATCAGCAGCTTCAGCAATCGCAGCTTGAGCTGCAGGCCCGATACGAGGCATTGAAGGAGGACCGTGATCGCATGAATCGTGAGCTCGAGACATCGCGGCAGGCCGCTGCGACGCTCGAGCAGTTCGAAGAGAAGAGGAGATTGATCGAGGAGAAGGTAGGAGGCCTTTTGGAGAAGCTGGAAGAGATCGGGTGACGGGCCGTTCCCGGAAGGGGTGCGACCGCCGCCCGGATAGCAGCCTGCACAGGCAGGCCGGCTCCAACAGGACCAGCGATGCGGATGCTCGATCCAACTAGCGTGACGGTTAACATTTACGGCCACGAATACACCCTCAAGGGGGAGGCCGACTCGGAGTATGTCCAGAAGGTGGCCCGGTTCGTCGACCGCAAGATGAGGGAGGTCGCCGAGAATTCCACGCTCGCGTCGACCACCAAGGTGGCCATCCTGGCCGCCATCAACATCGCCGACGAGCTCTTTCGGGAACGACAGAAGCGCCACGAGGCGCTGGCCATGCTGGACGAGCGAACGGGACAGATCGCCCAACTCCTGGAAAAGGAAGTGGGCAAACTCTGAGGATCCGCAATTGAAAGTGATTCCCTGCTTGGCCCGTGATGCGTTCATCAAGTTGAGCCAACACTTCGCACGCGGGATCCCCACGTCCCCCGTCGGAGGCCGCACCCTGCGGGGAGGGCCGAGGGCGGGGGCAGGGAACCCACCTGAAGCAATTAGGTTCAATTGCTTCGGGCGCACACGACTCGGCGGGGAATCCTAGCTTCTTCCGAACCCGCCAGCTTCCTACCTTCTCCTTTCCACAGGGAAAGGAGCACCCCATGCCGCAGGTACCGGCATACGTGGTCGGCCTGGCCGCGGCGGTGATCTGTTTCTGGCTGGGATGGGTCGTCCAGAAGCACCGCAACGAGCGCCTGAACGGCAACGCCCGCGACGTGCGCGACCAGATCCTGGTCGAGGCGCAGCGCGAGGCCGCCACGATTCGCAAGGGCGCCCAGATCGACGCCAAGGAGGAGTTCTTCCGCGCGCGACAGGAGTTCGAGCAGGAGACCGACGTGCAGCGGCGCGAGAACGGCCGCCGCCAGGAACTGCTGGATCAGCGCGAAACCAACCTGACCAAGAAGGTCTCCTTCATCGACAAGAAGGAAGCCCGCCTGGAGAGGCTGGAGGAGGAACTCAAGCAGAAGCTGAATGTCGTCGAGCAGGATCGGCAGCAGCTCCAGGAGCGCATCGCCGAGCAGAATCGCAAGCTCGAGCACATTGCCGGGCTGAGCGCCGAGGGCGCCAAGCAGATGCTCATGGACAACCTCGTCGCCGACGCCCGCCATTCGGCCGCCAAGACCATCAAGCGGGTGCGCGACGAGGCGGAACGGGACGCCCGGAGGCAGGCGCAACGCATCCTCAGCCTGGCGGTCCAGCGCTACGCTGCCGACCACGTGGCCGAGGAATCCATCTCGGTGGTCGATCTGCCCAACGACGAGATGAAGGGCCGGATCATCGGCCGGGAGGGCCGCAACATCCGCGCCTTCGAGCTGGCCACCGGCGTGGACGTCATCATCGACGATACGCCCGAGGCGGTCATCATCTCCGGCTTCGACCCCGTGCGCCGAGAGGTCGCGCACGTGGCGCTACAGAAGCTCATCCGGGACGGTCGCATCCACCCGGGGCGCATCGAGGAGATCGTCCAGAAGACGGAGAAAGAGATCCTCGAGCGGATCCGGGAGATCGGCGAACAGGCCTGTCTGGAGGTGGGTCTGCAGAACATCAACCCGGAGCTGCTGCCCTACATCGGCCGTCTCCACTACCGCACCAGCTACGGCCAGAACCTCCTGCTGCACAGCAAGGAGGTGGCCGCGCTCGCGGCCATCATCGCCAGCGAGCTCGGCCTGGACTCCCAGCTGGCGCGCCGCTGCGGCTTCCTGCACGACATCGGCAAATCCGCCGACCACGAGCAGGAAGGACCGCATGCGCTCATCGGCGCGCGGATCTGCAAGAAGCTCGGCGAGAACGAGACCGTGGTCAATGCGGTCGGCGGGCACCACCAGGACGTGGACGCCCAGTCGCCCTACACCTACATCACGGCGGCCGCGGACGCGGCCTCGGCCTCACGGCCCGGCGCCAGGCGCGAGAGCCTGGAAACCTATATCAAGCGGCTGGAGAGTCTGGAGCAGATCGCCGAGAGCTTCGAGGGCGTGGAGAAATCCTACGCCATCCAGGCCGGGCGCGAGATCCGCATCCTCGTCAATCACACGAAGATCTCCGATGCGGACGCGGCGCTGCTGGCCGAGGAGGTCAGCCGCCGCGTGGAAGGCGAGCTGGAGTATCCGGGGCAGATCAAGGTCATGGTGATCCGGGAGACGCGGGCCACCGCCTACGCGCGCTGAGGGCGGCGGCCGCACCCGCCTGGTGGGGAGGAACGCGTGGAATCCAGGGTGCTGCGCGGGTCGGTGGTGCGCGACGCGGTCTTCGCGGATCTGCAGCGCAAGGTGCGGGCGAGGGCGCGTCCCCCGGGGCTGGCCGTGATCCTGGTGGGTGATGATCCGGCCTCGCAGGTGTACGTGCGCCACAAGAGCAAGGGCTGCGAGCAGGTCGGCTTCCGGCAGCAGACCATCCGCCTGCCCGCGGAGACCCGCCAGCAGGAGGTCCTGGATCGCCTCGCGCGGCTCAACGCCGACCCCGCCACGGACGGCATCCTCGTGCAGCTTCCCCTGCCCGCCCACATCGACGCCGAGCAGGTGCTGCTGGCCCTGGACCCGCGCAAGGACGTGGACGGCTTCCACCCCGAGAACCTCGGTCGTCTCGTGAGCGGCCGGCCCCGGTTCGTCCCCTGCACGCCGAAGGGCATCCTGCGCCTGCTGGCGCATCACGGCGTGAGCGTCGCGGGCCAGCGCGTGGCGGTGGTCGGGCGCAGCATCATCGTGGGACGTCCTCTCGCGCTCCTGCTCGGCCTGAAAGGCCCGGCGGGCGACGCCACGGTCACCCTCTGCCATTCCAGCACGCGCGACCTGCCGGCGGTCGTCCAGGAGGCCGACATCGTCGTGGCCGCCATGGGGGTGCCCGGCGGGCTGGATCGCCGGCACGTGCGCCGGGGAGCCGTGGTGGTGGACGTGGGCATCAACCGCATCGATGATCCTGCGGCCCGGAACGGAACGCGCCTGGTGGGTGACGTCGCCCCGGAGGCGCTGGCAGGCTGGGCCGCCGCCTACACGCCGGTGCCGGGAGGGGTGGGGCCCATGACCATCGCCATGCTCCTGGAGAACACCTGGGAGGCGATGGTGTCGCGGGAGTCCACGGCATGAAGCAGGTCCCTGCAGGGGACCTGGCGAGCGATCTCGCGGCCGCGCGCCGCGAGCTGGAGGCGCGCCTGCGGGCCCTGTTGAGGGGGCAGACCGGGGTGCCGCGGCGGCTGCGCCGGGCCATGGCGCATAGCCTTTTTGCCGGCGGCAAGCGGCTGCGTCCGGTCCTGCTGCTGTGGACCTACGAGGCCCTGCGCGGTGCCGGAGGACGACCAGCGCGGGCCTCGCGGCCGCGGGCCCTGGATGCAGCCTGCGCCCTCGAGATGCTCCACACCTACTCGCTGATCCACGACGACCTGCCGGCCATGGACGACGACGTGCTGCGCAGGGGACGGCCCACCTGCCACATGGCCTTCGACGAGCCCACGGCCATCCTGGCCGGGGACGGATTGCAGGCCCTGGCGTTCACGGTGCTGGGCCGCTGCCTGATCCCGGCGGGTCCGCTGGTGGAGATGATCGGGACGGCGGTCGGACCGGCGGGGATGGTCGGCGGGCAGCAGCGGGACCTGCTGGCCGAGGGCCGGCCGGTCGGCGCCGGAGGCGTTCGCCGCATCCACCTGCAGAAGACAGCGTGCCTGATCGCCGTTTCCCTGACCGCGGGCGCACACCTGGCCGGCGCGGGCCGGGCTCGCCTGGCCGGACTGCAGGCCGCCGGCCTGGCCCTGGGCCTGGCCTTCCAGGGTGCCGACGATCTGCTGGATGTGACCGGCACCACGGACCAGCTCGGCAAGACGGCGGGCAAGGACGGCGCCGTGGGGAAGGCCACCTGGGTGCGCCTGGAGGGGCTCGCGGCGGCCCGGCGGCGCACGGCGCGCTACGGGCGGCGCGGCGAGCGAATGCTGGAGAGTTCCCTGCCGGCGGGGCCGGCACGGGAGCGCCTGCTGCAGCTGGCCGGGCGAATGTGGCGTCGGGAGCGATGAGGCATGGACGGTGTCGCCAGCTGGCCGGCCTGGGCCCTGGTGCTTCTCTGCGGAGCAGCCGCGCAGATCAGCAAGCTCGTGATCTACTCGGCGGCCCGCGGGAAGCTGGCCTTGCGCCTGCTGTTCCAGAGCGTGGGGCTGCCCAGCCTGCACGCCGCCGTGCTGACCTGTCTGACCACGGTGCTAACCCTCCGCCAGGGCTGGCACGATCCGCAGACCGGCGTGGCGCTGGTCTTCGCGGTGATCGTCGTGCATGATGCGATGCGCCTGAAGGGAGCGAACCAGGCGCAGAAGGAGGCGCTGCTGGACATCCTGGACCTCATGCCGCCCGACAGTCGCTGGCAGCGGCAGATGGCCTCGCTGCTCAACGTGCGCGTCCATCATCCTTTGCATGTTGCCATCGGCGTCCTCTTTGGACTATTTTTCGCCCTGGCGCTGGGCGTCGGCGGCTCGTAGCCGCGGAAAGGACGCTTCATGGATCCGATTCTCCCCCGCCTGGCCGGACCGGAGCAGATCGCCGGACTGAGCCTGCCGCAGCTGCAACGGCTGTGCACCGAGCTGCGGGAGGAGATCATCACCACGGTCTCCCGCAACGGAGGGCACCTGGGCGCCAGCCTGGGCGTCGTGGAGCTGACCGTGGCCCTGCACGCGGTGTTCGATTCGCCGCGGGACAAGATCCTCTGGGACGTGGGGCATCAGGCCTACGGCCACAAGCTGCTCACGGGCCGGCTGCGGGAGTTCGGCAGCCTCAGGCGCCGTGGCGGCATCAGCGGCTTCCCCAAGCGGAGCGAGAGCCCCCACGACGCCTACGGTGTGGGGCACGCCAGTACGGCCATCAGCGCGGCCCTCGGCTTCGCGGTGGCCCGCGACGTGCGCGACGAGCACCATGCCGTCATCGCCGTGGTCGGGGACGGAGCTTTGACCGGGGGACTGGCCTTCGAGGGCCTGAACAACGCGGGGCAGCTCCAGACCGACCTGATCGTCATCCTCAACGACAACAAGATGAGCATCTCGCCGAACGTGGGCGCGCTGGCCAAGTACTTGACGCGCATCACCTCGGGCAAGCTCTACACGCGCTTCGAGGCGGACATCTGGGCCCTGCTGGGCAAGATTCCCTACGGCAGCAAGGCCCAGGTGCTGGCGGGCCGCATCAAGGAGAGCCTCAAGCAGCTCATCGTGCCGACCATCCTCTTCGAGGAGCTGGGCTTCAAGTACTTCGGACCCATCGACGGGCACGACCTGTCGGCGCTGATCCCGACGCTGCGCTCGGTGCGCAAGCTGCGCGGCCCGATCCTCATCCACACCATCACGGAGAAGGGGAAGGGCTACCGGTTCGCCGAGCAGGACGGCCAGAAGTACCACGGCGTCGGCAAGTTCGACAAGGCCGAGGGCATCAAGGTGGTGCCGGGCACCGTCCCAAGCTACACGGCGGTCTTCGGCGAAACCCTGACGCGGCTGGCGGAGCGCGACCGTCGCATCCACGCGATCACGGCCGCCATGCCATCGGGCACGGGGCTGAGTCGTTTTCGCGAGCGTTTCCCGGAGCGCTTCTTCGACGTCGGCATCGCCGAGCAGCACGCCGTCACCTTCGCCGCGGGCCTGGCCAGCGCGGGTCAGCGCCCGGTGGTGGGCATCTACTCCACCTTCCTGCAGCGGGCCTTCGATCAGCTCCTCCACGACGTCGCCTTGCAGAAGCTGCCGGTGGTCTTCGCGGTGGACCGCGGCGGCCTGGTGGGGGAGGACGGGCCCACGCACCACGGGGTCTTCGATCTGTCCTACCTGCGCCTGATCCCCGGCATGGTCGTCATGGCGCCCAAGGACGAGGCTGAGCTGCAGCGGATGCTGGTGACCGGGCTGCAGCGCGAGGACGGTCCCTCGGCCGTGCGCTACCCTCGCGGCGGCGGCCTGGGCGTGCCGCTGCTGGCGGAGCCCCAGCCGCTGCCGCTGGGCAAAGGCGAGATCCTGCGGGACGGGCATGACATCGGACTGCTGGCGGTGGGGGCCGCGGTGCAGCCGGCGCGGGAGGCGGCCGAGCTGCTGGCCCGCGAAGGCCTGTCGGTTCAGGTGATCAACATGCGCTTCGTCAAGCCGCTCGACGAGCAGCTGCTGGAGAAGGTCTGGCACGAGCAGCGGCTGGTCCTCACCCTGGAGGAGAACAGCCTCGTGGGCGGCTTCGGAGCCGCCGTTCTGGAGTGGGCGGCGCGGAACGGTGCCGAGCACGACGTCCAGGTCGTCAATCTCGGGATTCCCGATCGTTTCCAGGAGCACGGCAGCCGGACGGAGCTGCTGGCCGCCGTGGGCCTGCAGGCCGAAAAGGTCCGCGACCGGGTGCTGGCCATCCTGGAGGGCGGCGACCGGAAGCGCAGCGCGCAGAATGCCTCCTGAATCCACGGACGTGACCATGTCGATCCGGACCATCGGTCTCTTCGGCAACGCCGACAAGCACGACATCGCCGCCTCGGTGCAGTTCATCCGGGACCACTGCGCCCGGCTGGGTGTGGAGGCGAAGCTCACGCGCCGGATGGCCCGCATCATCGGCGAGACGGCCGGTGGCATGCCCTCCAGCGAGCTGGTGCGCCAGGTGGACGTCGTGGTGGCCCTGGGCGGCGACGGGACCATGCTGCAGGCGGCGCGCGCCATCGACCAGACCCTCACACCGCTGCTGGGCATCAACCTGGGCTCTCTGGGCTACCTGACGGACGTCCCCTTCACCGAGGTGGGAGCCGCGCTGGATCGGCTCGTCGCGGGCGATTATCACCTGGAGGAGCGGGATCGCATCGCGAGCACCGCCTGGCGCGACCAGCGGCAGCTGGCTGCCTTCGCGGCGCTCAACGACATCGTGCTGAACATGGGACCGCTGCCGCGGGCCCTGGTGATGGAGATCAAGCTGGACGGCGAGTCCCTGGGGCAGTTCCTGGGCGACGGCTTGATCCTCAGCACGAGCACGGGCTCGACGGCGTACAATCTCTCGGCCGGCGGACCGATCTGCCATGCCGGCGTGCGGGGCATGCTGATCACCCCCATCTGCCCCCACAGCCTCGGTATCAGGCCGCTCATCGTGCCGTACGGCACCAGGATAGAGCTGCTTCTTCATGATGCGGGTGAAGGTGCGCAGCTCACGGCCGACGGCCAGGAGAGCCGGCGGCTGGCCAGCGGGGACGTCGTGAAGTTCGCGGTGGCGGACTGCGGCGTGAGGCTGATCAAGTTTCCGCACAGCAACTTCTACCGTGTCATGCGGCACAAGCTGAACTGGGGCGGTCCTACCCGCCGGGAGAACGGATCCTGAGATGCTGCGCGAGCTGCGGCTGGGCAGCCTGGCCCTGGTGGACGAGCTGCGCATTCCCCTGGACAGCGGGTTGACGGTGCTCACCGGCGAGACCGGGGCGGGCAAGTCGCTGGTGGCCGGCGCCCTGGCCCTGCTGTGCGGCCGCAAGGCCGACAAGGACCTGGTGCGCCAGGGGGAGGATTGCGCCTGGGTCGAGGGGCTCTTCGACCTGGAGGGCGAGCCGGGGCAGCGGGACAGACTGGCACGGCTGGGCATCCGGGTGGGCGCCGACGGGATGCTGGTCCTGCGCCGCGAGATCCGGCGCGAGGGCCGCAACCGGGTCCTGATCAACGGGCTCGTCTCCTCCCTCGCTCTGCTGGAGGAGGCCGGTTCCCTGCTGGTGGCCGTGCAGAGCCAGGACCAGGCGCGGGAGCTGGCGGATCCCACCTTCGCCCGCCGCCTGCTGGACGACCAGCTTCCAGATCCCGGGGCCCGGAAGGCCGTGGCGGAATGCTGGGAGGGCTACCGCGACCTGGCGGCGGCGCTCGCGACCCGGGAGCAGGAGGAGGCCCTGGCCCGCGAGCAGCTCGATCTGTGGTCCTACCAGCACGAGGAGCTGCAGAGCGCCCGCCTGCGGGAAGGGGAGGAGCAGGAGCTGAGCGAGTCGCTGGTCCTCAAGCGCCATGCCAGCCGCCTGCAGGAGGCAGCAGCGGCCGCCCTGCAGTGCGTGGCTGAAGGCCCCTATGCGGCCCGGGAACGGCTGGGGGAGGCCTTGGCGGCCCTGCAGCCGCACGCGGGCAAGAGCCGGCGCCTGACCGAGGTGGTGGAGCGGCTGGCCGCCGCGGCGGAATCCCTCAGCGAGGCGAACCGGCTGCTCGACGGTTTTCTGGACCAGCTGGAGCTGGATCCGGCGGGCCTGGAGGACATGGAAGCGCGGCTGGCCCTGTACCAGGAGCTGCAGCGCAAGTACCGGCGGGACACGCCGGGCCTGCTCGGGCTGCAGGCCTCGCTGGCGGAGCGTCTGGCGCGCCAGGAGGCGGCCGCCGGCGACCTGGCGGCGCTGCAGGCGAGCCTGGCGGACGCCCGGGGGCGCCTGGCGGCGGCCACGCTGGAGCTGCACGAGGCGCGGACAGCCGCGGCGATGGACCTGACCCGGAGGGCCGCCGAGCTGATCCGTCCCCTGTCCTTGCCGGATCTGGAGCTGAGCTGCCGGGTGAGCCTGCGCCTTGACGGGCAGGGCGCGCTGGAGATCGGCGGGAAGCGCTGCGCGGCGGGACCCCTGGGCGCCGACGACGTGGACCTGCTCATCCGCCCGAATCCCGGCGAGAGCTGGGGGCCGGCCGGCGCCATCGCCTCGGGCGGGGAGCGCTCGCGCATCTACCTGGGCCTGAGCCTGCTGCGGAGAGCTGCTGCGGAGCCACCCCTGCAGCTCTTCGACGAGGTGGACGCCGGTCTGGGCATGGACGCGGCTCCGCCGGTGGCCCGCCTGCTGCGCAGGCTGTCCGCGGCAGGGCAGGTCGTGGTCATCACACACCTGCCGACCATGGCCGTGCACGGGCAGGTCCATCTGCAAGTGAGCAAGCGCGTGACGAGGGGACGAACCCTGCTGGATGTCCGCTCGCTGCCCGAGCAGGAGCGGGTGATGGAGGTGGCGCGCCTGCTGGGAGGCGAGGGATACGGCGGCGACGACCGCGAGGCGCAGCAGGCCTATGCCCGGGAATTGCTCAGCGCGGGCAAGATCACCCGCCAGGCGGCCTCTTGAGCCGAAAACCCGGTTGACCGGCGCCGGATATATAACGATACTAGACTTCGATCGCGGTGCGCCCGTAGCTCAGCTGGATAGAGCACCAGCCTCCGGAGCTGGGTGTCGGAGGTTCGAATCCTCTCGGGCGTACCATTTTTCTTTTCGTCCCCGCTCCTCCCGACCCGGACATGCGCGGTTTCATTTTCCTGCTGGGCGTCCTTTGGCTGGGATGGATCCTCAGACGAGCCTGGTCGCATCTGAAGACCCCCCGCCGACGCCGTGGGCCCGCCGCCCCCGAGCCGGACGATGGCAGTTACCCGGACCTCACCGATCAGGAAATCAGCGATGCTGATTACGAGGAAATCCCGTAGGCGAAGCAAGCTGTTCCACTCCCGCTTCGATCAGGACAACTCCGATTTCCCCCTGCGGCAGTACTTCCGCTGCCGGGAGGACATGGTCAGCTCGCTGATCCATGCCGTGCTCCTGGCCGGTTTCGTGGTGGTGCTGATCATCCTCGGACACGTCCTGTGGCAGGTCTTCGCCGTGCACGGTCGCCATCTGAGCTCCTGGTACCGTGTCCTGATCTTTGGGGGACTCGCAATTTCCATCTTATTGGCCATCAAAAGGTTATGGTCGCGCCTGCAGAATGCACGTGAAGCCAGGGCGGAGATGCGCGAGCTGTCGCGGCGGCTCGAGCAGCAGGACGAAGACGGGAACGGAAGCGGGGACAGGCCGCCGGGTTCGGGGAGCGAGCCGCCGGCGTGAAGACACCTGGCCATTTGACAAAGCCGCGGCTTTGGCGGATATAGACGCCTCGGGTTCATGTGGGAATGCTTCTTGCAATTTTCCGCGCGCCGTCATCCGCCGGCCCGTGCCGATCCGGGTCGGAGATTCCGTGATCGTCACGAACACCGGCGAGGTATCGCTTCCATGGAGCTGATCCAGAAGATCGAGAGCCGCGAGGCTCATCTTGCCGTCATCGGGCTGGGGTACGTGGGACTGCCCCTGGCCATCGCCTATGCCAAGGCCGGATTCCGCGTCACCGGCATCGAGAAATCCGCGGACAAGGTGGCGGCCCTGGAGCAGGGTAAATGCTACGTGATCGACGTGCCGGCCGCGGACGTCCGCAGCATGCAGGCCGCCGGACGCTTCCAGGCCACCACCGATCCTGCGGTGCTGGCGAGCGCCGACAGCGTCAACATCTGCGTGCCGACGCCTCTCAGCAAGACCCGCGATCCGGACATCTCGTTCATCCAGGACGCCGTGTCCGTCATCGAGAGCCACCTGCACCGGCCGATGCTGGTCATCCTGGAGAGCACCACCTATCCCGGGACCACGGAAGAAGTGATCCTGCCCAGGCTGAGCGCGGGCGGGCTCAGGGTGGGCGAGGACTTCTTCCTGGCGTTCTCACCGGAACGGGTCGATCCCGGCAACCCCCGCTATCACACCACCAACATTCCCAAGGTGGTGGGCGGCGTGACACCGGCCTGCACGCGGATCGCCGGCGCGCTCTATGGCCAGGTGATGGAATCGGTGGTCCCGGTTTCCTCGGTCCGGGTTGCCGAAACGGTGAAGTTGCTGGAGAACACGTTCCGCAGCGTCAACATCGGACTGGTCAACGAGATCGCTCTGGTCTGCAAGTCGCTCGACATCGACGTCTGGGAGGTGATCGAGGGCGCGGCCACCAAGCCCTTCGGCTTCATGCCCTTTTATCCGGGTCCGGGCCTGGGTGGCCACTGCATCCCGATCGACCCCTTCTATCTGTCCTGGAAGGCGAAGCTGGCGGGAGCCGAAGCGCGCTTCATCGAGCTAGCGGGCCAGATCAACTCGTCCATGCCGAAGCACGTCGTGCAGCTGGTGAGCGAGGCTCTCAACGGGCGGGCCCGCGCGGTGCGCGGCAGCCGCATCTTGGTGATCGGCGTGGCCTACAAGGCCGGCATCGACGACATCCGCGAGTCGCCCGCGCTGGACATCATCGAGCTGCTGGCCCAGCGCGGGGCGGAGGTCAGCTGGTACGATCCGCACGTGGCGGCCCTGCCGGCGGCACTCGCCGCGGCGCGCCTCGACGTATGGAGCAGGGACGAGCTGGCCGGCTTCGATGCCGCCGTGATCGTCACCGCGCATCGGAGCGTGGATCACACGCTGCTGCTGGACGCCGGACCCGTCGTGGTCGATACGCGCAACGCCCTGAAGGGGCACGCGGCCGCGAACGTGACGAGGCTCTGAACCCCCGCGGGGGAAAGGAAGGACATGGCCAAGCATCTGGTGACGGGAGGAGCGGGATTCATCGGCTCGCATCTGGCCGAGACCCTGGTGAATAGCGGCGAGGACGTCGTGGTCCTCGACAATCTCAGCACGGGCAAGCCCGAGAACATGGCGGCCTTCCGCGACCGCATCACGTTCGTGGAGGGCAGCGTGACGGATCTGCCGACCGTGCGGCGCTGCTGCACGGGCGTGGAGGTGGTCTACCACCAGGCCGCGCTGGCCTCCGTTCCCCGCAGCGTCGCCGATCCCGTGGCTTCCAACGCGGCCAACGTCTCCGGCACTCTCAACGTGCTCTGGGCGGCCAAGGAAGCGGGCGTGCGGCGCGTCGTCTACGCGGCCAGCAGCTCGGTCTACGGGGATACGGAGGAACTGCCGAAGCACGAGGGCATGGTCCCCCGTCCGCTCTCGCCCTACGCGGTGAGCAAGCACGTGGGCGAGCTGTACTGCGCCGTCTTCGACCGGCTCTACGGGCTCAGCACGATCGGCCTGCGCTACTTCAACGTCTTCGGACCGCGGCAGGATCCGCAGAGCCAGTACGCAGCGGTCGTACCGCTCTTCATCACCCGGCTGCTGCGGGGGGAGGCCCCGCTGATCCACGGCGACGGCGAGCAGTCGCGCGACTTTACCTACATCCGCAACGTCGTGGAGGCCAACCTGGCGGCGGCGCGGGCCGCTGCCCCTGGGGGTCGCAGCATGAACGTCGCCTGCGGGGACCGCTTATCGGTCAACGAGCTGTGCCGGATCCTGGCCGAGCTGACCGGCAGCCACGTGCAGCCCGTGCACGGCCCCGCGCGGCCGGGGGACGTGAAGCACTCCCAGGCCGACATCACCCTGGCCCGGAATCTGCTCGGCTTCGAGCCTTTGGTGGACATGAAGACGGGCCTGGCGGAAACTGTGGCCTGGTACCGGGCCCAGATGCGCTGAAAGCGAGCCGCCGGCCCGGCGGGGCCCACAGAGGGGGGGGGGAAGAGCATGAGGGAGCGACGTGCGGGAACCCTGGCGCTGCTGGTGCTGAGCATCACCCTGCCGGCTGCGGCCGCGCTGGCCCAGCCGGCCGACGAGACCGGGGAGGCCTACCGACTGGGCAGCGGCGACATCCTGCAGCTGAACGTCGTCCAGCAGCCGGATCTGGATCGCACGCTGACCATTCGACCCGACGGCACGGCCGTCGTTCCGCAGATCGGACCGGTGACCATCGGCGGCCTGACGCTCGAGGAGGCCGAGGAGCTGATACGTCAGCGCCTGCGGCTGTACGATCCCGCCATCAACGAGGTCTCGCTGACCGTCATGGAGTACAACGCCCTGCGCATCTTCGTGCTGGGGGCGGTCACCAATCCCGGCTCCTACTCCTTCACCTCGCCGCCGACGCTCTGGGCCGCCATCCGCGCAGCGGGCGGGCCCTCGGACAATGCCAATCTCGGCGTGGTGCGCGTGGTGCACCAGCAGGAAGCCGGCGCGCGCAGCGAGGTCTTCGACCTCTCGGCGCTGTTCACGGGGCAGGGAAAACTGCCCGAGATCCAGCTCAAGCCGGGTGACACGGTGATCGTACCGACCAGCGAAGGCGTGTCGCGCGTGCCCTCGAACGCCGGCGTCCAGGTCTTCGGGGCGGTCGGCTCGCCCAGCACGGTGGCCGTCGCGGAGCCGACCCGGCTGGTCACCGTGCTGATGCAGGCAGGAACGCCGCAGACCACGGCGGCGCTGGACAAGGTCTGGTGGGTGCACCGGGAGGAGGCGGGGCGATTCCGCTCCACGCAGGTCAATCTGCGGCTCTTCCTGGAGGAAGGCAGCCTGGCCGGCAATCCGCTGGTCTACCCTGGCGATACCATCCGCGTGCCGGTCCAGGGTCCCAGCTGGCTGGGGAGGTTCTGGCCGGCCCTGCTGGGGACGGCCGGGACGATGGCGGCCATTATCTACGCCCTCGACCGCATCAACAGCAACTAGAGACCAGGGGAGGACGTGCCCGCCGCGGACGGGTTGCGGCCCGCCAGGAACAGCCGGCGAAAGGCCAGAAAGACCCCCAGCCCGATCAGCAGCGCGAGCCAGAGGGTGGCCACCCGCACGACGAGGGCAATGGTCACGCTGGTGGCCGCCGCCACACCGCTCTCGGTCAGCAGCCAGATGATGGTCCCCTCGGTGCCCCCCAACCCGCCTGGCAGGAACGAGAGCGAGCCCACCAGGGTACCCGCAGCGTAGATGAAGATCGCATCGGCGAGCGGCAGCGGCGCAGCACAGCCGCGGCTGACCAGCCACATGCTCAGACACTCGGCGGCCCAGGCCGCGCAGCTGAGCAGCAGGACGGCGGGCAGGGCCCGCCGCCCGCCCAGAAGTCGCGCCAGGGCCTCCAAGGCATCCGTCAGGCCGAGCTGGTGGCGCTGGAAGTAGGCGGCACGGCTGGCGCGCCGGAGCAACCAGGATCGCACGCGGGTCGAGCGCAGCACCACCAGCAGGAGCGGGAGCAACGAGGCGATCAGGATGGCGGTGCTCATGCCGCTCAGCGTGCCGTGCCAGAAGAACAGACCCCCGCAGGCCAGCAGGAACACGGCCAGAAAATCGAAGAGCCGCTCCGCCAGCACCACGGGCAAGCCCCGTGCCGGGCTCAGGCCGTGACGCTCCCAGAGAAAGCCGGCCTTGAAGGCCTCGCCGACCTTGCCGGGCGTGATCACCATGATGAAGCTCGCGAAGAAGATGGCGGCGCTGTCGCGCAGGGGAATCCTCACGTCCAGCCGCCGCAGCAAGATCTCCCAGCGCAGGAACCGCAGCCCGTAGTTGGACAGCGAGAATGCCAGGAGCAGCGGCAGGTAGCGCAGGGGGAAGGCCCCCAGCTGGCGGCTCAGGTCGCGCCAGCCGGTGAGGGCGACGAGCACAGCATAGCACAGGATGGCGACGGCCACCCCGGCGAAGATGCGGCCCATCCAGCTCCGCGCGCCGTTCATGCGGGATCGTCCGGTCTGCTGAGAGTGGTTTTCAGAATCTGCTTTACAAGCCCGCGGCCACAGGTTAAGATGGGCCATACCCGGCATAATTCAAGCACCAATGCGGCCATCGGGCAGGTCTGTGCGTCCGGTGAAAAATGAACCGAAAATCATTCGGAATAGGGTTGCCGGAAAGCGAATTGTGTTATAGAATGGTTGTGTCCAGCTCCGCAGAGGCCGGGGGACCTCGATTACAGAGCTTCAATGGACAGAATTTAAGCTAGGTTTGAGATTTCAACGGACCTAAGCCGTCCGAAGAGGGTCAAGAAACGCGCTGAGGCCAGCCTTATGAGAAATAAAAAATTCTTCAGGTATCGTGCGGAAACAGTCGAGGAGCGCCAGGCGCAGCCGAGGACGAGTGCCGTAGCTGGCAACCTGGCCAGCTCGGCGGTCCCCAGCCCGACCTCGCCTTATCCTGGCTTCTCTCCACTTCTGCAGCAGGCCGCGAGCATCCAGAGCGATTGGCCCGTGCGGCCTGGCGAGCGGGTTCTCTATCCGAGACTGCGGCGCGCCGGCGACATCGTCATATCGTTGCTGGCGCTGACGGTCTTTGGACTCCTGCTGCCCTTCATCATGGTGGCCATCAAGCTCGATTCCCCGGGCCCGGTGTTCTACCGGCAGGAGAGGATCGGGATCAACCGCCGCCGCCGCCGCGATGGTGCTCTCTCCGGTCGCGATGCGCGCAAGGTGCTGCGTCCTGGGCGCCCCTTCCACATCCTCAAGCTGCGGACGATGCGGGTGGACGCCGAGGACGCAGGTCCGCGGTGGGCCTCGATCAACGACGACCGAATCACCCGCATGGGGCGCTTCCTGCGCAAGACGCGGCTGGACGAGGTGCCGCAGTTCTGGAACGTGCTGCGGGGTCAGATGAGCCTGATCGGCCCGCGCCCCGAGCGTCTCTGCTTCATCCGTCAGCTCGAGAAGGTGATTCCGAACTACCGGGACCGCCTGCTGGTTCTGCCGGGAATCACCGGACTGGCCCAGGTGATCAACGGCTACGATATCGACGCCGAATCGGTGCGCCGAAAGGTGGAACTGGACCGCAGCTACATCCGGCACTACGGTCCCCTGACAGACGCGCGCATCCTGCTCTCCACGGTGAAGGTGGTCATCAAGGGCGAGGGCGCGCACTAGCAGGCCCGGCGCTTTACCGAGTCCGGCCCGTCTCGATGTCGAGACGGGCTTGTGCTTGCCTGGCCGCCGCGTCCCGGCCATAATGTCCCCATCCGCCAGGACCACCGCCCGGCCCGGCCTGACATGGAGGTCGCATGAAGCCCTGAGCTCCGGACCGGCCGGGGGACCAGGCTCCGGAAGGCGGCTGCTGGCGGACCTGCGCCGCGCCCTGCAGGAACCATTGCCGTCCGGCGGGGTAAAGCTGGGCAGCCTGCTGGCTCGCCTGGTAGAGATCCTGATCTGCAAGGCACTGGCCGATTGCGACGACAACCAAACCCGAGCGGCCCGGCTGCGGGGTCCGAACGGGGATCCGCCGGGCTGCCGCCTGCAGAGCGACGCGCGGGATCCGAGCTGAAAAGAGGAACGGTGCGGCGAGGATGGGTGAACTTCCCGACTGCCGTGGCCGGCCTGCTGGCTGTCGTGGCGCTGTCGCTGGCCGGATGCGGGATCTACTCCGCCAGCTCCGGGCGCGTCAGTGCGGAGATCCGGCGCGTGGCCGTGCCGTATCTGGAGAACCTCTCGGCGGAGCCCGACATCGAGGTGGAGCTGACCGAGGGCCTCATCACGGCCATCCAGGAGGACAACACCCTCAAGATCGTCAGCGAGGACAACGCCGACAGCATCCTGAGCGGCAAGGTGGTCCGGTATCAGCTGCAGGAGTCGTTCGCCACGGCCGATCAGCTCGTCAACGCCTTCCAGGTGCAGATCGCGGTGGAGCTGACCTTCACCGTCGTGAAGACGGGCAAGCACATCTTCGAGAACAAGCGCTTCATCGGCACGGGCAACTACCAGCTGGACGATCCCGCCGGACGCGACATCAACACGGCGCGGCAGGACGCGGCCGGCGAGATCGTGCGCGACGTGCTCGCGCAGGTGGTGGAAAGCTGGTGATTCATGGGGGCTAGCGCGCGATCCCGCTCCGCGGGGAAGGCGACCTTCAGGGATCTGAAGGAGCGCGACCTGAAGACCCGGAAATACCGCCCGGTCTACCTGCTGGTGGGCGAGGACGCCTACCGCCTGGAGAAGGTCATGGTCCACCTGCGGGAGGACCTGCTGGGCCCGGGAGGGGCGGCCTTCAACTACCACGTCTACCAGGGCGACCAGGTCGGCCTGGACGCCGTGCTGCAGCAGGCTCTCAGCTATCCCATGCTCGGCGGGCGCCAGCTGATCCACCTGCGCGACGTCGACAGATGCGTGACGGGCGCCGCAGCGGAGGGCGCCCTGCTCGCCTATCTTGCCGATCCGGCCGAGGCGAGCATCCTGGTGATGTCGGCCAGCAAGGTCGACGGGCGCAAGCGCTGGGTCAAGGCCTGCCGCGAGGCCGGCTACTTCTTCGACTTCAGCCCGCCCAGGGGCGCGGAGCTGAGCCAGTGGTTGCGCAAGACCGCCCGGCTGGCCGGAGTCCCCTTGACCGCCGGCCTGGCCGACCTGCTGATCGACCTGGTCGGGGAGGACCTCTTCGCACTCGCCGCCGAGATCGAGAAGCTCGGTCTGCTCGTGGAGGCCTGTGGAGGTGGGCTGGACAGCGACCGCCTGGAGCAACTGATCGTCCAGCAGCGCGCGGGAGAGGTCTTCGATCTGACCAACGCACTGGTCCCCGGGGATGCCGTGCCGGGCCTGCGCGTCTGGCGCCGGCAGGCCGCCTGGGGGAGAGGCGCCATGGAGCAGGCCCCCATGCTGCTCTCCCGCCTCCGCAAGATGGCCCTGGTGGCCTCCCTGGAGGCGGAGGGGCTGTCACCGGGCGAGATTCCCGCGCTGCTCGGCATGCATCCGTATGCCTGCCAGCAGCTGCTGCGCGCGGCTCATCAGCTGGGGCCGCAGAGGCTGCAGCAAGCGCTCGCCGCCTGTCAGCGCTGCGACGCCAGCCTTAAGAGCTCGGCCGTGCCCCCGGACATCGTCATGGAACGAGCGATCATCGAGGTCTGCGGCGGGAACAGCTAGTCCCGCCGCAGGCACCACCCGCGCATTGATCTGCCGGCGCGCCCTCCGGCGGGGCGGTCCACGGATCATCGACCGGGCCAGCAGAAAGGATTTCCATGGCCGGCAACCTGATCGAATTGACGGATAGCGATTTCCAGAGTCAAGTCCTGCAAAGCGACCAGCCCGTGGTCGTCGATTTCTGGGCCCCCTGGTGTGGGCCCTGCAAGATAATCACGCCCATCATGGAGGAGCTGGCGGCCCACTATTCCGGACGCCTCAGGGTGGCCAAGATGGACATCGCCAAGCACCAGCAGACGGCCGTCCAGTACGCGATCCGGACCATCCCGGCCCTGCTCTTTTTCCGGAACGGCCAGCTGGCGGACAGCCTGGTGGGCGCCGCCAAGAAGGAAAAGATCCAGGCCAAGATCGAGGCGATGCTGGAGTAGAGCGTTCAGCGCAGGCAGCGGTAATGGCGAGAATACGAACTTAACATAATATACATTATGCGCATATTCTGAAGTCTCCATCCCAACGTCCTGCCATTGCACACATTCCACATTTTCGCCCGGCGCCGGATACCGGAGCTGCCGGACCCGCCTCCCCTGGCTTGATCGCGATCGGACTAGCTGATGGGGACGCGCTGAGCGAGGTCGTCCAAGACCGGCAAGCGCCATTCCTCGCCCGAGAGGGCCTTGATGAAGCCGATGACCGACAGCATCAGGAAGATCAGGAAGATGGCCAGATTCAGCAGGATCGAGATGATCAGACCCAGGATGGGGATGCGGCCGATGGAGGCGTCGACGGCCAGGAGCAGCAGCAAGGCAACCACCTCGGCGAAGAACAGCGAGAAGCCCTGCCGGCAGTGCCGGCCCAGGAACGCGCTCTTGTCCTTGCTGAGGATGGGGAAGAACACCAGCAGGCTCAGATAGCAGACCGCGGCGAGCCAGCGGTCTCGGATCGTCTGTTCGTTCACAGCTTCTCCCCCCGTGCCGCGGTCTACATGGCGAGAGCCCGGAAGATCTGCAAGCGCGTGTCCAGATCCCGGCTCTCGCTGGGGATGTCGCCGCGGTCGACCGCCGCCTTCAGGTCCTCCAGCACGTTCAGCCCCTCCTGCACCTGCCCGGAGAGCCTCAGGCAATCGGCCAGCCGCATGGCGACCTCGTAACGCTCGTTGGGATCCAGGTCCTCCTCCCGCAGCTGCCGGTAGACCGCCGCAGCCTCGTCGAAGCGCTGCAGGTCGACCAGGGCCGCGCCCTTGATCATCTGCAGTTCCCGGTGCATCGCGCCCCTCTGGCCCACCTGGTCCGCGATACCGTCCAGGATCGCCAGGGTCTGCACGGGATCCCCCAGTGCCAGGTAGGTGTGTCCCAGGTCCAGCCCCGCGCGCTTGCCGAAGAGCGAGCCGCCGTACCGGTCGTGACACTCCTGCAAGCGCTCACGGGCGGCCTCGTAGGCCCCCCTGTACATCAGGGATTCACCCTGATAAAGCAAGAAGGATGCCTGTTCATGAGCCCTCTGCTGTCCCTGAAAGTACAGGCTCACCGCGACGACGACGACCACCACCACCCCGATGCCGATGGCCAGCTTGACGTAGTTCTCCTGCACGAACTCCACCGTTCTGGCGGTCCAGTCGAGGAAGCTGTCCTGCTTGAGTTTCTTGCGGGTGAGCTTCTGGGCACTCAAGGTTCACCTCTCTGGTCTCGGTCTTCATGCCTGAAAAAGACCGCAGGCCGCGGTCGTCGCGAATATACACCATTGTCAGCCGAATATCCACCCGCAGGCGGGGGTGCCGGGAACACACAAGAGGGCATTGACAGGCCGGCCGGCCTTGCCCTAGACTGGCTGCACCAGAAGGTGGCGGTGCTCCTGTGGCATCGTGATCCCTCGGCTCTGAAGCCCTATTCTCCGGTTTCGTCCCGAACCAGGGTACGACAGGGCATAAAGAGACACGTCCCGCATGCGGGAGTCCCTGCCTTCTGGACAGGCGGCACCGGGCTGGAGCGCAGCCGGTGCCGCCTGCGTTTGCTCCTCCCCCGCGTCGCGCGAGCGCGCGCTCCGCTGCACCACCCCCCGTCCGGTTCCACCTGCCCGCGTCGACTCAAGTTCTTGCCCCGCCACCGGTCGCCTGCTAATGTCATCTCTCGTGTTCGCCCGCCGCATCGCGCGGGCCGTCCGGCGAATCCTCAGCAACAAGGAGCCCGCATGGCTGGGAAGCAAGACTCGCCCCCCGTCGCGACCTACAAGCCCTTCGTTCCCCCCGAGGCCAACCTGACGGAGTTCACCCTGCGCGCCGTTCTGCTCGGGGTGGTGATGGCGGTCATCCTGGGGGCGGCCAATGCCTACATCGGCCTGCGGGCCGGTCTCACCGTGGCCGCGACCTTCCCGGCGGCCGTGGTTTCCATGGCGGCCCTGCGGCTGGTGAAGGGCTCGATCCTCGAGGAGAACATGGCGCGGACCGTGGCCTCGGTGGGCGAGGCGCTGGTGGCCGGCGCCATCTTCACCATCCCGGCCTTCAAGATCGCCGGCGTCTGGGATAGCTTCAACTACCTGGATTCCACGGCCATCATGCTGGTGGGCGGGGTGATGGGCGTGCTCTTCATCGTCCTGCTGCGGCGCATCCTGGTGGAGGAATCGGAGCTGCCCTTCCCCGAGTCGGTGGCCGCCGGCGAGATCCACAAGGCCGGTCAGAAGGGCGGCACGGAGGCCAAGCTCGTCTTCCAGAGCGGCCTGATCGGCGCCTTCATCCTGGCCCTCGGCGAGTTCTCGATCATGAAGACCGGCTGGAACCTGTTCCGGGCCTTCTCCCAGAGCACCGTCACCTTCATGACCGAGAAGACCAAGGAGATCTTCTACATGCACCGGGGCGAGGGGGGGCTGGTGATCACCTCGCCGGGCATCTTTCCCGCCCTCTTCGGTGTGGGCTACATCATCGGACCGGAGCTGGCCTCCATCACCTTTTGCGGGGCCCTGCTGGCCTGGGGCCTGCTGGTCCCCCTCATCATGTACCTCAACCCCAGCGCCCTGAACGACATCGTGATCCAACAGGCGGGCGGCGTGTCCGACGCCGTCGGTCTCGGCAAGCAGGTCTTCGCCAACTACGTCAAGCCGATCGCCGTGGGTGGCATGCTGGTCGGGGCGGTCTCCACCCTCTGGAAGATGAAGACCCAGCTCATCGGCGGCATCGCGCGGGCCTTCCAGGACATCAACCGGGTCGGTGGGCAGCATGCCGGCGTCCCGCGCACGGGCCAGGACCTGGACTTCAAGTTCATCTTCGGCGGCGTGGGCGTGGGCCTGGCGGCCATGTTCTGTCTCTACTTCTATTTCATCCACCACGGCGCCCATGGCGAACTGGGGATGCCGCGCATCGTCATCGGCGCGCTGGTCTCCACCCTGGTCATGGGCTTCGCCGGCTTCGTCTTCTCGGCCATCGCCGGCTACCTGGTCGGGCTCATCGGCTCCTCCAACAACCCCATCTCCGGCCTGACCCTCTCGACCCTGATCG
>CAZGEC010000007.1:0-139454 GCA_964524645.1 uncultured Fibrobacteraceae bacterium
GGGCAGGGTGATGTGCAGGAAGCGCTGCCGGATCCCGGCGCGATCGATCCGCGCCTGGTCGTACAGCGGCTCCGGGATGCCGGTCAGGCCGGCCAGCAGGATGATCGCGACGAAGGGTGTGGTCTTCCAGGCATCAGCCGCCACCAGGGCGGCGAAGGCGCCGGTCCCGCTGCCCAGCCAGTTGACCGGCTCCAAGCCCGGCCGCACCAGCCGGAGCAGCCAGTTG
Organism: uncultured Fibrobacteraceae bacterium; assembly: GCA_964524645.1. Classification (GTDB taxonomy): domain Bacteria; phylum Krumholzibacteriota; class Krumholzibacteriia; order LZORAL124-64-63; family LZORAL124-64-63; genus CAZGEC01. The sequence continues at coordinate 227 of CAZGEC010000007.1, forward strand.
GCCGCCCCGAAGCTGTAGTTGTAGATCAGCTCGAACACGCGTCCGGAGACCACGGCCGGGATGGCCCAGGGGATGAGCACCACCGCGCGCAGCAGGCCGCGGCCCGGGAAGGACTCGTTCAGCACCAGCGCGACGCCGAGCCCCAGCCCGACCTCGATCGGCACCGAGACGACGGCGAACAGCAGGGTGAAGCGCAGCGATTGCCAGAAGGCCGGATCGCCCAGCAGCCAGCGGTAGTTGGCCAGACCGATGAAGCGCCGGGGCAGGTAGACGACGTCCTGCTGGAGGCTCTGCAGGACGGCCCCGCCGATGGGCACGAGCACGAAGCCGCCGACCAGCAGCAGCAGCGGTGCCAGGAACAGCCAGGCCAGGCGGCTCTCTCTCAACGTGCGGCCCCCTTCCCTGCGGATGCCTCTGCACTTGCTTTCCCGGCCGGGTCGGGCGCGTAGCGACGAACCAGCCGTGCGAGTTCCTCGTCCGCCGCGGCCAGCGCCCGCTCCGGCGTGCTGCGGTCGGCCAGCACCGCGCTCAGATGACTCTGCAGAACCTCGGACAGCTGCGGGTAGTAGGGGACCACCGGGCGGGTCCGCACGTGGCGGAAGGCCCGCCACAGGTCGGCCAGCAGGGGCAGCCGGCTCCGCAGCTGCGGATCCTCGTAGAGATCGCGCCGGCCGGGATACCAGCCCAGGCGCAGCACCATCTCCCTTTGCACCGCCGGCGAGGTGAGATACCGCACCAGGTCCCGGGCCCGTTCGGGCGCGTCGCTGAAGCGAGAGATGCCGACGTGCCACCCGCCCAGGATGCTCACCGCGCCGCCGGTGGCCGGCGCCGGCAGGGGAGACACCCCCACCCGGCCCCGCACGGGCGAGTCCGGGGCCTGGTGCAGGGCCCAGGCGTAGGGCCAGTTGCGCTCGTACAGGGCGTCGCCCCGCTGGAAGAAGCGCCGCACCTGTTCCTCCCGCATCTCGGTGTAGGTGCTCGGCGGCGAGATCCGGTCCTTCCAGATGAGATCGTGCATGAACTGCAGTGCCTGGCGGTTGGCCGGCACGTCGACGATCCAGCCGCCGCCGCGGGACACGAAACCGCCCTGGGTGCCCGCGAACTCGAGGAAGTCGACGACCAGACCCTCGTACTGGGCTCCCTGCCACGCGAAGCCGTAGAAGCCGGGGTGATGCGGGCGCACGGCCGCCTGGACCGCGATTGCCGTCCGGCGCAGCTCCGCGTAGGTCGCCGGAGGTCCGGAGATATCGTAGTGGCGCAGCAGGTCGCTCCGGTCGTAGAGCAGGCCGATGTCCAGGTCGATGGGCAGGGCAATCAGCTCGTTGCCGCGGCGGTCGGCCGCCTGCAGGATGTCCGGGAAGAAGGCCGTCGTGTCCACGCCCTCGAGCGGCCGCAGCCAGTTCGCGGCGGAGAAGAGACCGATCCAGGCCACGTCCATCAGAAACAGGTCGGGATCGGGCCGCCGGGCGGCCAGGGCGACCACCAATCCCTGCCGGCGCTGGGCCGTGTTTGCGGGTTGGCGCAGGATCTCGACTCGCGTGCCGCTGCTCTCGCTGAAGGCCGTGACGAGTTCCTGCCACACCGCGAGTTCGTCGGGGGCCCCGCCCACGGCGAGCACCAGCGGGTGGCCGGAACGGCCGCCGCAGCCGCCGAGCAGCAGCAGGCCGGCGGCCGCCAGTGCGGCGGCGCCGAGCGTCCGGCTGCGAGGACCGTCCTTGCCCGTTCGTTGCTGCATCCAGCCATGGTACTGGCAGACCCGAGACATTTCCACCCGTCCGCCGGGCTGTCCGCCGGACTGGCGGAGAGTGGGCCGGCGGCGTTAACCATGTGCACGGTTTGCTGCTGGCCGCGGGAGCGGAGAAGGGATTCGGCCATGGAAAACGCGCAGATCGCCGGCCTGCTCGAGGAGATCGCCGACCTGCTGGAGATGAAGCAGGCCAATCCGTTCCGCGTGCGGGCCTACCGCAACGCCGCCCGCACTTTGGCCGGCCTGCCGCAGCGGGTGGCCGACCTGATCGCCGCGGGCGAGGACCTGTCCGAGCTGCCGAACATCGGCGACAGCACGGCCGAGAAGATCCGGGAGATCGTGGACACCGGAACCTGCCGGCAGCTGGAGGAGCTCCGGCAGGAGCTGCCGGCGGGTCTGATGGTGGTGATGCGACTGCCCGGAATCGGTCCCCGCAAGGCGATGCAGCTGTACCGGGGGCTGGAGATCCAGGATCTGGACGACCTGGAAAGGGCGTGCCGGCAGCACCGGGTGCGGGAGCTGGAGGGCTTTGGTCCCAAGACCGAGCAGAACATCCTGCAGGGCCTGCGGACGGTCTCCTCGACGACCGGCCGGCTCCTCCTGCGGGACGCCGGCGAGCAGGTCGCGGCCCTGGCCCGGCACCTGCACGAGCTGGAATCGGTGCAGCGCTGGGAGATCGCCGGCAGCTTCCGGCGGCGGCGAGAGACCATCGGCGACCTGGACATCCTGGTGCAGGCGAGGGACAGGGGGCAGGCCACCGAGGACATCCTGGCCCACCAGACGATCGAGCGCGTGGAGTCCCGCGGGCGGGAAAGGGTGACCGTGTACCTGGACAGCGGTCTGCAGGTGGACTTCCGGTTCTTCGAACCGGACAGCTTCGGCGCGGCCCTGCTCTACTTCACCGGCGCCAAGGCGCACAACATCGTCCTGCGCAAGCGGGCGCAGCAGCGCAGCTGGAAGCTGAACGAGTACGGCCTGTTCGCGGGGGACGAATGTCTGGCGGGCCGGGACGAGGCGGCGATCTATCGCCGGCTCGACCTGGACTGGATTCCCCCGGAACTGCGCGAGGACCGCGGCGAGATCGAGGCGGCCGCCAGCGGCCAGCTGCCCCGCCTGGTCGAGGAGAAGGACATCCACGGCGACCTGCAATCGCACACCGTGGCCAGCGACGGCCAGGCCAGCATCGAGGAGATGGCCCGGGCGGCCTGCCAGCGAGGGCTGCAGTACCTGGCAATCACCGACCACTCCCAGCGCGTGCGCGTGGCCAACGGCATGGACGACGACCGCTGCCACCGCCAGGCCGACCGCATCCGCGAGGTCGATGCTCAGCTGGACGATTTCTGGCTGCTGGCGGGGGTCGAGGTGGACATCCTCGAGTCGGGGAAGCTAGACCTGCAGGAGAAGACCCTCGCCGAGCTGGACTGGGTCGTGGCAAGCATCCATTACGGCCGCAAGATGAGCGAGAAGAAGATGACCGAGCGCTTGCTGGCGGCGATCGAGAGCGGTCTCGTGCACTGCCTCGGTCATCCGCTCGGCCGGCTGATCGGCCGGCGCGAACCGCTCGCCTTCGACACCGAGAAGATCTTCCGGGCCTGCGCCGAGCACGGCGTCTTCGTCGAGATCAACGCCCAGCCCGATCGCCTGGATCTGCCGGACACCTACTGCCAGCGGGCCCGCGAGATGGGGGTCCGCTTCACCATCGGCACCGATGCCCACAGTCCGCACGACCTGGACTACCTGCCGTTCGGCGTGGCCGTCGCCCGGCGCGGCTGGCTGGGCAGACAGGAGATCCTGAACACCCGCACCGCCCGGCAGCTCCAGCGGGAGCTTGCGCGGAAGTAACTCGTCCCCCGGATTGGCCTTGTTCTGCCGGCGGGGATCGCTCCGATTGCGCTCTGGCGCGCTTGAACATATTCTGATAAAGTAATGGATTGGAATTTATCGCACTTGAAGCGCGCTCGAGGCAGGTTGCGTTTGCTCCGCTGAGCTGTCCCGCTTGTCGCCGGTGGAGCCTGCCTTGGCGGGCCCGTCTCGCAAAGGAAGCTTCCATGCTGCCTCGAAGAAAAGAGGCTCCCGGACCGCGTCGGTCCTCTCCGATCAAGATCGCCTTCGTGGACGACCACCCGACGATCCGGCAGGGTCTGGCCCTGGCCTTCGAGAAGGAGCTGGCCTTCAACGTCTGCGGGGAAGCCGGCAGCTGTGCCGAGACCCTCTCTCTCCTGGAAGCGAACCCGCCCGACGTCCTGCTGGTCGATCTCTCCCTGCAGGATGGCAGCGGGCTGGAACTCATCAAGCAAGTCCGCTCCCGCTATCCCGCGGTCAAGATGCTCGTCTACACGATGCACGAGGAGCAGTTCTTCGCCGCCCGTGTGATCCGGGCGGGTGCCTCCGGCTTCGTGAACAAGGCCGAGGGCCTGGATACGCTCATGGAGGCCATCGGGAAGGTGATCCAGGGCCGGATTCATCTCAGCCCCGCCATGACCGATCAGGTGCTCTCGAGCAGCCTCGGCGGCAAGGAGGGCGGGGAGCTGCCGTCCCCCCGGGATCTGTCCGACCGCGAGCTCGAGGTCTTCGAGCTGATCGGCCAGGGCAAGACGACCCACCAGATCGCGGATCTGCTGCATCTGAGCATCAAGACCATCGAGACTCACCGGGAGAACATCAAGCGGAAGCTCAACCTCTCGACGCACGTCGAGCTGCAGCGCGCCGCCTTCTTCTGGGTCCTCGACCGGCCGTAGATCCGCTAATCCGGGCTTGCCCCGTATTCCGTGACCGCGGGACGGGCCGTCCCGCAATCACTGGCGAATGCTCGCAGTCTCGGCTTCCTTGACAGCACGGATCATCCCGCCTGGCGCGGGCACGGCCGGCTCCTGCCGGAACGAACGCAGCGCTCAGCTTGCGGAGGGAACCGGAATGGAGAGCCCGCCGTCGCTCGCCGGCGTGCTGGAAAAGGGACGCCGCCTGCTGGGGATGAACCGCACCATCTTGGCCCTGTCCTTCGCCAGGATGGCGGACGGGATCGGCAACAGCATCCTGTACGTGATCATCCCGCTGTACGTGGCCGCGATTCCGGACGAGCTGCTGCCGCTGCCGGTGCCCCTGCTGGTGGCCGTGCTGATCTCGGTCTACGGCCTGGCCAATGCGGCCCTGCAGCCTTTCACGGCACGGCTGACCGATCGTGTCGGGCGCTACAAGCTCATCATCCAGGCGGGATTGGTCCTGCTCTCCCTCACCACCTTCGCGTTCGTCTTCGCCTCGCGCTATCTCGACGTGCTGGTGCTGCGGGTCATCCAGGGGGTGGGGCTGGCCCTGGAGATCCCCGCCACGATGGCCCTGCTGGCGATGGCCAGCCGGCGCGAGACCCGCGGCGCCGCCATGGGATTCTACACGACCCTGCGCATGCTCGGCCTGGCGATCGGGCCGGTGATCGGCGGCTTTCTGCACGTTCACTTCGGGAACCGGGCCGCCTTCATCGGCGGTGCGGCGATCCTCTTCCTGGCGATCGGCGCCGTGCAGTTCGGCGTGAAGCGGCAGCCGGCCCGCGTCCAGCCGGAGCGGCGCGAGCGGAAGCAAGGAGCCATGACCTCCGGGCTGTTCAGCGCCGCCCTGGCGACCTTCCTGATGGCCGTGGCCTTCACGCTGGTCACCACCCTGGAGAATGAGTTCAACAAGCGACTGGACATCAACGCTCTCGGTTTCAGCTTCGCCTTCAGTACGCTGATGGTCTCGCGCTTGCTGTTCCAGGTGCCCATGGGGCACTTCTCCGATCGCCGCGGGCGCAAGCCCTTCGTGATGTACGGACTTCTGCTGCTGGCCGTGAGCACAGCCCTGCTCGGCGAAGTGGCCAGCCTCTTCCAGTTCATCGCGCTGCGGTTCCTGCAGGGCATCGCGGCGGCGGCCGTCGTCGCGCCCGCAATCGCCTTTGCGGGAGACGTCACCCAGGAGGGAGGGAGCGGCCAGGAAGGCCGGCAGATGAGCACCGTCACGATCGGCTTCGGTCTGGGCATCGCCGTCGGGCCGCTGCTGGCGGGTCTGCTGGCGCTGATCTCCTTCGAGATGCCGTTTCTGGTCACCGGGTTGCTGTGCCTGGTGGGGGCCTGGGTGGTCGGTCGCTGGATGACCGAGGTAGCGACGTCCTGATCCGGCAGCGCCGCCCGTCGGCGCGGAGCGGCTCGACGCAGGCGGCACGGGGGGTTGGAGTTCACGTGGACGCCGTGCTACGGTGGCTTCGGTGAGTGCGTCTGATGCCACCATGGATGCGAAACCGGCGGTCCGGAAGCCATGAACATCGCGTACAGACCGATCGGCATCATCCACACGCCCTTCACGGATCCCCGGGGGATGCCGATCCAGCCCGCGGGAGCCGTGGGGGTGTCCGGCACGGTCGAGGTCTTCGCGGAATACCGACGGGGGCTCGCCGATCTCGCGGGCTTCTCGCACATCGTCCTGCTCTATCACTTCCACCGCAGCGAGGGTTTCGACCTCCAGGTCGTGCCCTTCCTGGACTCGCAGCTGCGCGGGCTCTTCGCCACCCGTGCGCCCCGCAGACCCAACGCGATCGGGCTCTCGATCGTCCGCCTGCGGAGCGTCGATGACGGGGTCCTGCAGATCGAGAACGTCGACATGCTCGATGGAACCCCGCTCCTGGACATCAAGCCCTACGTGCCGGCGTTCGACGCCTCCGAAGATATCAGGACCGGCTGGCTCGAGGACTCCGGGCGGGACGTCAAGGACCGTAAGGCCGACGACAGGTTCGGCTAGGAGCGGGATGCACGACTGGATACACCGGGGATCTGGTCCCTCGGTGTGCTGATGAACCTCATGATCCGCGGGTACGCGCTGTGGACTTCACCGGGAGTTGCGAGGTGGATCGTACGTGGAAGACGGGGACGTGGAGGCAGTTCGGGGCCGCCATCGACATGCTCGAGAATGCCCTGAACGCCTGTCCCGAGGAGCTGTGGGCCGACCGGTCCCGGCAGCCCGAGTACTGGTATCTCGTCTATCACACGCTCTTCTGGCTCGATCTCTACCTGTCCGGCGCGGTCGAGGGATTCACTCCTCCGGCCCCCTTCACGCTGGTGGAGCTGGACTCGGCCGGGCTGCTGCCGGAGCGGGCCTACACGAAATCCGAGCTGCTCTGGTATCTCGAGCATGGCCGCCGGAAGTGCCGGGAGACGATCGAGGCCCTCACCGAGGAGCAGGCGCGCAAGCACTGCCGGTTCGGCTGGGGCGAGGCCAGCTTCGCCGAGCTGCTCCTCTACAACATGCGCCATGTCCAGCACGGCGCCGCCCAGCTGAATCTCATACTGCGCCAGACCGTCGATGCAGCTCCGCGCTGGGTCGCCCGGGCCGCGAGCGTCGGCGGCCGGGCAGGCCCTGCCGGGAGCTCCTAGCCCGCGTCTTCCGGCGCCAGGGCGGCGCGGTTTCGGTCTTTCCAACCTTAACGGACGTGATAGGATGGGCTGCATCGAACGCGGATGGCAGGTGCAGGGGGCCATCCCGTAACCCGATGGGAGGTCGTCATGGCGTTGCGAGTGGAGCTGCTGGAGCCGGGGGAGGCCATTCCCCGGGGTCGGGGGTACGTCGGGGTCACGGACGCCAGCCCGAACGCGGAGCTGATCTTCCCCCACGTGGATTCCTGTCTGGCTCTCGCCCTCATCCTGGACACCGGACGCTTGATCGGGGGACACGTCCCCCAGCAGTGGCACAACGCGCCCGAGAAGAACTACAGCGGCTGCATCGCCAAGATCCTGAACCTGATGGAGGCGAACCGGCTGCGCGTGGGCGGCGATCCCGATCTGCTCATCGTGGCGGGGCACGGCAACTGGTGGCACGGCGACCTGGGGGCCGAGGCCGGCACCGCCATGGCGCGGTGGGGAGCGGATTTCTTCGGGGTCACGACGGACGACAACGCGCCCAAGGGCGTCAACGTGTACGTCAAGCCGAACAGCCTGACCGTCGAGCGGGTCCACGATCACAACCGGCGGGTCTGGAACAACCTGGCCGGCATGCGGGGCACGTACAAGACCTCCGCGTTCTGACGAAGCCGCCAGGGTTTTTAGGGGTGAACACCCCAGAATGGCGCCGCCCTGTCCACCAGAGGGGGCCGGGCTCGTTCCGCGTGACGCGACCCGGCCCCCCACCGTCAGATCATCGGCTGCTGGTTCAGCGATAGGTCCCCTTGAGGGCCCCCCAGCTGCTCTGCTGGGAGGGGGTCAGCTGGCAGCCGGGCGCCGTGCCGGCCAGACGAGTGCCGGACATTTCCATGCGGACACACTGGTCGGACACCGGGCAATCGCCCGAGTAGGTGGTGTTGAACGTCTCCGTGGCCTGCACGCTGTCCCCGGTGCGTACGGCGTCGTAGACGATCTCGTAGTCGGCGAAGCAGCCGGGTTCCTCCTGCGCGGAGCCGGTGCACACGTAGTGAATCTCCGATCCGGTGATGGTACCGTTGCAGACGAGGTTCGTGATCGTCCCGTCCTGTTCGGGATCGAAGGTGTCCCCGACACAAAGGGAGTCCAGACGGGACATGTGGAAGACCGTGATTCCGGAATCGCAGTCCTTGATGTCGGTCTCGTATTGCCAGAGTCCGGCCCAGTCCGCGGGGATGCTGTCCAGAACGCGCGGGCTGATCGGCTGGCCCACCTCGATGCCGGCGCTTCCGGCGTGCCCTGAGGCGGGCCCGATGAAGAGGCAGAAAGCGAGCACGGGAAACGCGAGCTTGCGGTCATTCATGAGCTTCAAGATGCTCTCCTTCCGGTTTCCAGCCCTGGGTCGGCCGCGCCCGCACCGGACGCAGCGGCGCCGGCAGACCTCGTCCTGGACATGCTCCAGGCGAGGGAGGCCGGTTCTGGCGTTCCATCATAATCACGATGTGATTTATCCGCATTTGCGCGAAGAGCCTTTCCGGTGTAGGATCGTCCTGCCGGCTGCCGCCGGCCGGCCGGGACGGCCGAGATATATCCCGGGCCAGCGGAATCCCGGGTACGGGACCCGCCTCGAGGAGGCAGACCGTTGAATGAATACAGCCCGAGCCGCGCTACCGTGGAGGAGCTGCGTCGCGAGCGTGACCGCGCCCAGCGCTACCTCGAGATCGCCGAGGTGATCCTCCTGGCGCTGAACGAGAAGGGCGAGATCACGCTGCTGAACCGCAAGGGCTGCGAGATCCTGGGCTGCCGGGAGAGCGAAGTCCAGGGGCGCCCCTGGTTCGACACTTTCATCCCCGAGAGGGAGCGCGAGCGAGTCAAGGAGACCTTTGCCCGGCTGATCGCCGGAGAGCAGCAGGCCGTCGAGTACTTCCAGAACGACGTCATCACCCTCGCCGGCGAGCGTCGGACCATCGCCTGGCACAACAAGATGCTCGAGGATGACCGGGGTCGCATCATCGGCACGCTCAGCTCCGGGCAGGACATCACGGACAGCCTGCGCATCGAGCAAGAGCAGCGCCGGCTCGAGGCCCAGATCCGCCACACCCAGAAGCTGGAGAGCCTGGGTGTGCTGGCGGGCGGCATCGCGCACGATTTCAACAACATCCTGCAGGTCATCATCGGCAACGTGACCCTGGCCGAAGATCACGTTTCCCAGATCTCCCCGGCCCGCGAGAACCTGGACGAGATCGCCCGGGCGGCCCGCCGGGCCTCGGATCTCTGTCACCAGATGCTGGCCTACTCGGGCAAGGGGAAGTTCGCCGTCGAGGCGGTGGACCTCAACGCGATCGTGCGGGAGATGACCCACATGCTGGAGATCTCCATCTCCAAGAAGGCTGAGCTCAAGTTTGATCTCGCCGACGTGTTGCCGGCCGTGGAAGCGGATCCGACGCAGCTCCGCCAGGTGATCCTGAACCTGATCACCAATGCGTCCGAGTCTCTCGAGGATCGGAACGGCGTCATTGCCATCGCCACCGGCGCCGAGGACTGCGATCGATCCGACCTCGGACGGACCTTCCTGGCGCCTGATCTGCCCGTGGGGCGATACGTTTGCCTGGAAGTCGCGGACACCGGGTGCGGCATGGACGAGGCGACGTGCGAGAAGATCTTCGAGCCGTTCTTCTCGACGAAGTTCGCGGGCCGCGGCCTGGGTCTGGCCGCCGTCCTGGGGATCGTGCGAGGTCATCATGGGACCATCCACGTCGACAGCGCGCCGGGACGGGGTACCACGTTCAGGATCTTGCTGCCGGCCAGCGAACGGCCGGCTGCGCCCATCACACCACAGGCGGCGACGTCCCGCGGCTGGCAGGGTTCCGGACTGGTCCTGCTCGTCGACGACGAGGTGGCGATCCGGGAGCTGGGTCGCCGGATGCTGGAGCGTGTCGGGATGCAGGTCCTGCTGGCGGCGGATGGACGCGAGGCGCTGGAGATCTTCCGCGCCCGTCCCAGGGAGATCGCCTGCGTGGTCCTGGACCTGACCATGCCGCGTCTCGGCGGCGAGGAGGTCCTGCAGGAGATGCGCCGCATCCGCGAGGACGTGAAGGTCATCCTCTGCAGCGGCTACAACGAGCAGGATATCACGCAGCGGTTCCTGGGACGGGGTCTCGCGGGCTTCCTCCAGAAGCCCTACCTGCCCGTGCAGCTCTACGCCAAGCTGCAGGAGGTGCTCGGCCGGGGTCGTTGACCGGTCCGTGGCCGGAATGCGGGGACCGCGGACTCGCGCGCTGCGGGCAGTCGTGGCCGTTGATGCGCAGGTGAAGGGATGAGGGGGATGTTCCCAGCCCCGGAGCCGCTGCGGGAATTCCTGGCCGTCTGCCGGAGCAGCAACCTGGAGAAGGTCGTCCTGGACTGCGGCGCTGGCGGTCCCCGGCCGCCGCTGGCCCTGTTTCGCGCCTGCGGCTTCCAGACCTGCGGCGTCGAGATCTCGCGGGAGCGACTGGCAGAGGCCGTGAGTTACGGCCGGGGCCACGACCTCGATCTCGGGCTGGTGCTGGGAGATATGCGCGCACTGCCGCTGGCGGACACCTCGGTGAGCTTCGCGTATTCCCACGATTCCATCTGCCACATGAGCAAGCGGGACGTCGGGCGCGCCGTCGGCGAGATCGCCCGGGTCCTGCGATCCGGAGGGCTCTGCTACCTGAACTTCTTGACGCCGGACGACTGGCACTTCGGGGTGGGAGAGCCGCTGGGCCCCGGCGAATTCCGCCTGGGGACGGTCTGCGGCGCCGAGATGCACAGCTTCTTCGCCGCAGGCGAGCCGGATGCCCTCTTCGCTGAACTCGACGTGCTGAGCCGGGAACCCCAGGTCAACGTGCATGACGCGGCGGCAGGATTGCCGGGTGCCATCGGCTACGTCGCTCGCAAGCCCTGATGTGCGGGACCGCCCCCGATCGCCGTCGGGATCGGCCGCCCGCTGGTGAGGGTCTCACGAACCCACGCCGGCTCGGGGGCGGAGCCGCCGCTCGCGCCAGGCCGCCCAGAGCTGCGCCACGACGTAGACGGCCGCGGCCAGCAGGATGGTCGTCGCCCCGGTCGGGAGGTCCGAGCCGTAGCTGACGCCCAGGCCCGCGATCGTCAGCAGGGCGCTGAGCAGGGCGGCCAGGAGCATCATCTGCCAGAGCTTGCGCGTGAAGCGGCCGGCCACGGCCACCGGCAGGGTGACCAGGGCGATCACCAGGACCACGCCGACCACGTAGATCAAGGTCACGATGGTCAGGGCCGTCAGGCACAGCAGCAGGGTGTAGAAGAAGGAAACGTTGACCCCGCGCAGGCGCGCGAACTCCTCGTCGAAGCAGACGGCCAGCAAGGGATTGTAGAAGAGCAGGACGACGCCCAGGATCAGCAGGTCGAGAGCCACCACCAGATGCAGCGTGGGGACGTCCACCATCACGATGTTGCCGAACAGGTAGGTCATCAGGTCGGCCTTGTAGCCGGGCGTGCGGAAGAGGAAGAGAATGCCGCCGGCCATGCCCACGGCCCACAGGGCGGAGATGATCGTGTCCTCGCGCTCCCGGCTGTGGGCCCGCATCCAGCCGATGATCAGGGCTGCCAGCAGGGCGGCTACCACCGCCCCGTGCATGGGGTGCAGCCAGGACCAGCCGTGAACCACGCGCAGGTAGAAGGCGGCGCCCATCCCGCCGAGCACGGAGTGGGCCAGGCTGCCGGCGATCACGGTGATCCGACGGCTGACCACGTAGCTCCCCACCACGCCGCAGGCCAGGCTGGCCAGGATACCGGCCAGCAGGGCGTTGCGCAGGAAGGCGTACTGGGTCAGGGCCGTCCAGAAATCCACCAGCCGCTCCTCACTCCCGTCCGGTGTCCTGTTCGTGGTGCACGAGGCACATGCCGCCCCGGCTCGTGAACAGATTGGCCAGCTCTCCCTTGATGGCCGAGGCGGGATGCTGGGCAACCTGCACGTTCACGCAGACGATGCGGTCCACGTGCTGCGATACCACCCCGACATCGTGCGAGACGAGCACCACGGTCATGCGCTCCTTCAGCTGGTGCAGCAGCTCGTAGAGGTCGTCCTGGACGCCGGGATCGAGGCTGGCCGTCGGCTCGTCCAGGAGCAGCAGATCCGGCTGGCAGGCCAGGGCCCGGGCGATCAGCACCCGCTGGCGCTGGCCGCCGGAAAGAGCCGAGAAGGGCTGTTGCTCGAGATCCGCCATTTCCACCTCGGCCAGGGCGCGCCGGGCAACGCCCCGATCGGCGGATCGAAAGGGTCCGAGCGGCATGCGCCGGGCCAGCCGCCCCATTAGCACGACATCCGCCACGGTGACGGGGAACTGCTCGTCCAGCAGGGCGAACTGGGGCATGTAGCCGATCCGCCCGCGGGCCTGCGCCGGCGGGCGTCCGAAGACGCGGACCGTCCCGCGATCGGGCTCTAGCAATCCCAGGACCAGGCGCAGGAGGGTGGTCTTGCCGCCGCCGTTGGGCCCGATGAGCGACACGAAGTCGCCGCCGGCGATCTCCAGCTGGACGTCCTGCAGGACGGGATGATCGTCGAAGGCGAAATCCACGTCGTGCAGGCTGACCACCGCCTCGCGATCCATGCGTCGTTCCCCTCTCATCCGCCCAGCAGGTTGTTGCGGATGGTCACCGCCATTCGCTGCAGGTTGTCCGGATAGTTGCGAGCCAGGGGATCGAGTTCCACCACGGGAACGCCGAGCTCGCGCGCCAGGGTGTGCGCTGTCGTGGCCGAGAACTGGGGCTGGACGAAGATGGCACCAGGATGCCGGGTCCTGGCCTGCTTCAGCAGATCCGCCAGCTGCCGCGGCGAGGGCTGCTGGCCCCCGCTCTCGATCGCCACCTGCACCAGGCCGTACTCCGCGGCCAGGTAACCGAAGGCCGGGTGATAGACCAGAAGCTCGCGGCCGGCCAGCGGGGCCAGCAGGCTCTTCAGCTCCGCGTCGAGGCGATCCAGCTCCTGCTCCACGCCGGCGAGCCCCGCCTGGTAGGAGTCGGTGTGCGCCGGATCGAGAGCGATCAACGCGTTCGCCATGTTGCGGGCCAAGATCTTGGCCAGCCGCGGGCTCAGCCAGATGTGAGGATCCAGCTCGCCGGAGGCCTGCTCGGGCTTCAGGCTGCCTCCGGTTGTAGGTTCCTGGGTCGTGGCGCCGAAGGCCAGCTCGGCGATTCCGGCGGTCGTATCGACGATCTGCAGGTCGGGAAAGTCGCGCCGCAGCTCGGGGAGCAGCCGGGTCTCCATGGGCACGCCCACGGCGAAGTAGATCCGCGCGTCGGCCAGCCGCGCCAGCTCCCGCGGTGTCGGATCGTAGGTTGCGGGGGAATCGCCGGGCTTCAGCACGACCTGGACGGAGACCAGGCGGCCGCCGATCCTCTCCGCGAACCAGGCCTGGGGGGGGATGCTGACGGCCACGACCAGGGATCCGGCATCCGTCCCGTCGGTCTTTCCGGAGCAGCCCGCGAGCAGGCCCGGCAGCCCGAGGGCCAGGACGGTCGACAGCAGGATCCAGACCGCGCCCGGCCGGGATTGCGGGCGGCGCGCGACCCTCGCGTGCATCCTCATCACGGCCGATCCTCCTCCTCCTCGCCGCTGCCGGTGGGTGCTCAGCGGCAGTCGTCGCAGAGCCCGCGCAGCTGGATCTCGAGGTGCGCCTCGCACAGGGCCCGGGGGCCGCTCTTGCCGGCCCGCAGGGAGATCCGGGTGTCGGTCAGGCACTGCACGTGGCCGCACTCCGTGCAGACGAAATGGGGATGATCACCCGCGTCGTGCCACAGGGCATCATAGAAGCGCCAGACGTGGTCGCCCAGCTCGGTCTTGCCGGCCAGCCCGGCGGCCACCAGATCGGCCAGATTGCGGTACAGGGTGGAACGATCCCAGGGCTCGCCGGCCAGGGCCTCCACCACGTCGGCGTGGCTCAGCGGATGCTCGGCGGCGCGCAGCAGCTGCAGCACGGCCAGGCGCGGGCGGGTGGCCCGCAGGGCGCGGCTCCGCAGATCCGCGCGCAGCATCTCGCGGTCGGACGAACGCCGAACCCCGGACATGAGTGCTCCTCTCCTCGGGCCGGATGTCGCGACGCCGGGCTTCCGGTCCGGAATCCATAATAAATGCAATTGGATTGCAACAGCAAGTTCGGGGGGGCGGAAAAGCCGGCCGGCTCGGCCGGCGGATCGTCGTCAGGGTGCCAGCTGAGGGGTGAGCTCCTGCAGGCCGGATCGCACGACCTCGGGAATGCCGGGCTCGGCCCGCAGCGTCTCGGCCTGGGCGCGGGCCTCCGGCAGGCGGCCCAGGTGCAGCAGCAGGCGGATCAGCTCAAGACGCACGTAGGACCGGCCGGCCGGGTCGTCCTCGGTCGCCAGCGTGCGCCGGTAGGCGGCCAGGCTCTCCTCGTAGCGGCCGACCCGGGCCAGGAGCACGCCCAGCAGGGCCTCGTCCTGCTTCTCCAGCGGCGCCAGGGCTGCGGCCATCTCGAGGCGGCGTAGGGCCTTGGCCCAGTGCTGGTTCTCGTAGTAGCGGAGGGCGGCCTGCAAATGCTGCTGGCGTCGCTCCTCCCGGTTCCAGTTCCGGTTGCCGTCCTTGGGATCCGGAAGATCGTAATCCGCTCGCACGGCGTCGCTCTCCTGCCCCGATACGTAGCCGAGCGCCTTGAGCTTGCGGTCGAGATCGGGATCCATGTCGGCGAGGCTCGCCCCGAGCCGGGCGGCCGGCCCGCTGAAGCCGGCCAGGAGCGCGTCGAGCCTGGTCGCCAGGGCGGCCTGCTGGGGAAGGTTGTCGCCGGCCAGGTTCGCGCTCTCGTCCGGATCGCCGACCAGGTTGTAGAGTTCGGGACGGGGCGCGCGGATCCACTTCCAGTCGGGCGTGCGCAGGGCCTGCAAGGGGGACCAGCTGTAGTGGAGCTGGGTCCAGAAGGTCTCGATGTAAGCCGTGTCGCAGGCCGCCGGCACCGGGCCGCCGGCCAGGGCCGGGACCAGGTCCACGCCCGTGCAGGTCGCCGGGGTCGGGACGCCGCACCAGCTGCAGAGGGTCGGGGCCACGTCGATGGTGCGCACGGCACGGCTGATCACCAGGCCGGGCGCCGCTCCCGGCCCGCTCATGATCAGCGGGACCCGCACGGTGCTGTCGTACAGGAAGAAGCCGTGGCCCATCTCGTCGTGATCGAACAGACCTTCCCCGTGGTCGGCCACGGCCACCACGCGCAGATTCCCGGGATTCCCCAGGAACGAGCGCGCACCCGCCAGGAGCCGGCCGATCTCGGCATCCATGTAGGCGATCTCCGCGTCGTAGGGCTCGTCCGGATGCAGCGCCGCATAGCGGGGCGGTGGATCGTAGGGGCCGTGGGCATCGAAGTAGTGCGCCAGCAGGAAGAAGGGCTGGCCCTGGCGCAGGGAGCCCAGCCACTCCAGGGCGTGATCGGTGACGGCGGTGGCGCGGCGCTCGCTCTCGCGCAGGTCCACCGCCCTGTCCGCGTAGGTGGGGTCGTGCGTGAGATAGGTGTCCTCGGCGAAGCGATCGTCGTAGCGCTCGAAGCCGCGACGGTAGCCGAAGCGGCCGAGGAGGGGGACCGCGCCCACCACGGCGCCCGTGCGGTAGCCGGCCTGGTGGAAGGTCTCGGCCAGCAGCTCCAGCCGCGGACTGATGACGAAGCGCCGGTTGTCCCGCACGCCATGCACGGCCGGATAGACGCCGGTCAGGATCGAGGTGATCGACGGGCCCGTGACCGGGGCGGCCGTGACCGCCTGGGCGAAGCGCACGCCCTGCGCGGCCAGACTGTCCAGGGTGGGCGTCGTGGCCGCGGGATAGCCCGCACAGCCGAGGCGATCGTACCGCGTGGTGTCCATGATGATCAGGATCACCGAGGGCCCCGTCCGGCCGCCGCAGCCGGGCAGGAGCGCGGCGACGCCGAGCCCGGCGGCGATCGCCAGGGCGGCGAGGAACGCGCTGAGGCGTCGGAGCGGGGCGCGGTCGCTGCTGAATCCCACGGGTGGCCTTTCCCCCGGCCGGGAGCCGGGCTGTTCCCATGATACGCGCTGGAAGCCGCCTGCGAAAGTCCCGAGGGTATTCCCCGCTACCGGTCCTCGGGCCGCTGCCGGCCCGGCCGACTTGACATGCGCGGCCGGCCACTCGTATGATAACGCATCGATGCGCAGACTCGCAGACGGCAAGGAGAGTTCCCGTTGCGGCAGCATGCACCCGGCAGCGTCCGTTTCTGGTGGTGGCGCCAGCGCCGGACGGTGAGGTGCGTGCTGCGGTAGGAGTCTAGAATCAGGCACAAGCACCGACCGCCGGCTTCCCCGGGAAGCCGGCGGTTTCTTTTTCGCCCCAACCGAGGAGAACAGAGATGGAGAGCGCACTGCAGAACCATCCCTACAACGTGCCCGACGCGGACGGCTTCTATGGTCCCTACGGCGGTCGGTTCGTGCCCGAGCCGCTGCAGCCGCCGTTGCAGGCCCTGACCGACGCCTTCCTCGATGCCAGCCGGGATGCCGCGTTCCAGGAGGAGCTGGCCCAGGAGCTCCAGCACTACGGCGGCCGGCCCACACCGCTGTATCACGCCGCACGCCTGAGCGCCCACATCGGCGCGCGGGTCCTGCTCAAGCGCGAGGACCTTAACCACCTTGGAGCCCACAAGCTCAACAACTGTCTGGGCCAGGCTTTGCTGGCCCTGCGGATGGGCAAGACCAAGCTCATCGCCGAGACGGGGGCGGGGCAGCACGGCGTGGCCACCGCCGCGGTGGCCGCCCGCTTCGGGCTGGCTTGCGAAATCTACATGGGGGCCGAGGACATGCGACGTCAGGCACCCAACGTCAAGCGCATGCAGCTGATGGGCGCCCGGGTCGTCCCGGCCACCAGCGGCGATCAGACCCTGACCGCCGCCGTGGACGAGGCCATCGCAGCCTGGGTGGCTGAGGCGGGCACCACTCACTACCTGCTGGGCTCGGTCGTGGGCCCGCACCCCTATCCGTTGCTGGTGCGGGAGTTCCAGTCCATCATCGGACGCGAGGCGCGGCAACAGTGTCTGGAGCAGGAGGGCCGGCTGCCGGACCTGCTGACCGCCTGCGCCGGTGGCGGCAGCAACGCCATCGGTCTCTTTCATCCCTTCCTCGAGGACGAGGTGCGGATCGTGGGGGTGGAGGCCGCCGGCTCCGGCACCGACAGCGGTCGCCACGCGGCGACGCTCACCTGCGGAGTGGCCGGCGTCATCCACGGTATGAACACCTACCACTTGGCGGAGGGTGAGGTGACGGCCGAGGGCAACCACTGCATCGCCGCAGGGCTGGATTACCCCGGCATAGGGCCCGAGCATGCCTACCTGAAGGACATCGGCCGGGTAGCCTACGTGGCCGTGACGGACGACGAGGTCCTCGGTGCCTTCGAGCGCCTCTGCCGACTCGAGGGCATCATCCCAGCCTTCGAGAGCAGCCATGCTCTTGCCTATCTGGAGCGGCTGCGCGGTGATGTGGATCAGGGCATGCTGATCGTGGTCAACCTGTCCGGTCGCGGCGACAAGGACCTGGACGAGTACGGGCTGCGGCGCGGGCTGACGGGCCGCAATGGCCACGACGACCGCCAGGGACCGGGAAATCGGCTCTTCATGTGAGCGGCGGCACGCGCGATCATGCCCTTGGACAACCAGGTTGGGGATCATGGCCGCCGGGAGGTGGAACCTCCCGGCGGTCCCGTTCGTTTCAGAGGGCCATGGGTCCATTGCGGTTCACCGAGGCCGCACCTTGACACACCTCGCGCGGTCTGGCTAACCTGGATCTCCCGATTGCAGGATGATCGTTCCACCACCGCCAAGGAAGGCCCCCGATGAAACTGGAGCCACGACTCGCCCTGCTTCCGGCCCTCCTCGCTCTGCTGCAGATCGCGGGGCCCTCGCCCGGCGCGGCCGCTCCCGCCGCACCGGCCCTGTTGGACGGACAGTTCGCCTCGGCCATCGTCGTCGACGCCGACACCGGCGAGGTGCTGCTGGAGAAGAACTCGCACGCTCGCCGCCAGCCGGCGTCCATGCTCAAGATGCTGACCGAGCTGCTGGTGCTCGAGAGGATCCACGAGGGGGACATCTCGCTGCAGGACGAGGTGCGGGTCTCTGCCAAGGCCAGCCGCATGGGAGGCTCGCAGGTCTACCTGAAGCACGGCGAGGTCTTCACGGTGGAGGAGCTGCTCATGGCCCTCTCCATCCAATCGGCCAATGATGCGGCCGTGGCCCTGGCCGAGCACCTGGCCGGCACCGTCGCGGCCTTCGTCGATCTGATGAACCTGCGTGCCCGCGAGCTGGGCATGCAGGACTCGGAGTTCCATTCGGTGCACGGGCTGCCGCCCGGCCGCGGGCAGAAGCCGGACCTGACCTCGGCCTACGACATGGCGCTGCTGGGCCGGGAGCTGATCAAGTACCCGGAGGCCCTGAACTGGTCGTCCACGGCCAAGGCCTCCTTCCGCGACGGGCAGTTCGGTCTCTGGAATCCCAACAAGCTGATCGGGAAGTTTCGCGGCCTGGATGGTCTGAAGACCGGCTACCACGGGCAGGCGGGGTTCTGCGTGACGGCGACGGCCGTCCAGAAGGGCAAGCGCCTGATCTCGGTCGTCATGGGGGCGCCCACGGACAAGGCCCGCGCCACCGAGACCAGCCGCCTGCTGAGCTACGCTTTCAATCTCTACACGCAGGTGACCGTGGTGGAGGAAGGTCGCACGCCGCTGGAGGAGCGCCTGCCGGTCCGGGGGGGCAAGCGCGGCGACCTGGCGGCGGCCTACGTCGGGCCCCTGGAGGTCAGCATGCTCAAGGACAGGGTGAAGGAGGTGACCCTCCGCGCGGAGCCGCTGGAGGAGCTCTCCGCTCCCGTGGAGGAGGGCCAGGTGGTGGGTCGGGGCGTGGCGATGCTGGAAGGCCGGGAACTAGGATCCGTCGCGATCGTCAGCCTCGAGAGCGTTCCCAAGGGCTCCTGGCTCGACCGGCTGTTCCACTAGGGGGTATCTGCAAAGAAGCGAAAGCGATTGATTTTGCGGCCTCCGTTGACTAGAATCCCGGCTGATACGATTCTGTACCCTGATCGGGTGTCGCGACCGCTGGTGCCCCCCTCGCGCCCAAGGAGGAGATATGAAGCGACTCAGCTGGATCATGTTCGGCCTGCTCTTCTGCGGCGGGCTGCTGGCCGGCAGCTACCTGAATGCCGTTGCGCAGGAAGCCAAGGAAGAAGCCAAGCCCGAGATCATCGGCACGAGCAAGTGCAAGATCTGCCACAGGTCGGAGAAGAGCGGAAACCAGTACGGCATCTGGGAAGCCTCCAAGCACGCCCAGGCCTACACGGCCCTGGGCTCGGACGAGGCCAAGGCCATCGCCAAGAAGAAGGGCATCGCCGATCCGCAGAAGGCCCCCGAGTGCTTGAAGTGCCATGTCACTTCCGCTTTCCTGGACGAGGGCGTGAAGGCCATGGATTCCTACTCGGTGGATGAGGGCGTCGGCTGCGAGGCCTGCCACGGCCCCGGCTCGGCGTACAAGACCATGTCGGTGATGAAGAACCGCGAGGCGGCCATCGCCGCGGGCCTGCAGCTGCACGGTCCGGATTTCTGCGTGAAGTGCCACAACGAGAACAGCCCCACCTACAAGGCGTTCAATTACGAGGAGGCATGGAAGGCGATCGCTCATCCCGTCCCCAAGGAGGACTAGACGGTGCCTGACACCGGGTATGCCCGCCGCGGGCAGCTCCCCCGGTGCGCGGCGATGTTTTTCTCGACCGGCCCCGGCGCCCCCTGCGGGCGGCGGGGCCGGCGTCCTTGGCGGGACGCGGCCATCCTGGCCGCCGCGGCGCTCGGCCTGGGCGCCGGGCTGCTGCTGGCCTCCTGCAGCGGATTGCGAGCGTCCGCCTGCGGCGACCGAGCGGCCGTGCTCTACGCGCAACCCGTGGACTCCCTCGGGCTGGCTGCCTTCGATTCCCTCGACGCCGGTTCGGTCCAGGATCGCCGGCGCCGCGCCGGCGTCTGGCTCTTCCGGCTGGGCGAGAAGGAACCGGTGATCCAGCAGCTGCACGCCCTGCACCAGGTCGTGGGGCTGGTTCCCGACGAGCCGGCACCCTGGCTGCGCCTGGCGGAGCTGCGGCGTCTGCTCGGGGACCGCGAGGGGGCGCAGGCGGCCCTCGGCTCGGCAGCGGAGGCCATCGGGCAGGTTCCTGCCGAGCAACAGCCCGATCTGCGCCTGCGGGCGGCCCTGCTCCAGGCCTGGCTCTGCTACGACATGGGCGAATGGCAGCAGGGAAGGGCCTGGGTGGATCAGGCCGCGGCGATCGAGCCGGCCGATCGACGCACGCTGTTGATCCACGGTCTCATGCTGGCGGGAGCCGAGCTCAGCCAGGACGCCACCTGGCTGGCCTCCGAGATCGAGCGCCTCGATTTCTTCTGGTCCGACTGGCGCTGGGTGCGGGGCATGGCCGGTTTTTACCAACGCCAGTACAAGGAAGCCATCTATCACCTGGCCGGTGCCCGGCCCGCTGTCCTGCACCGCCCGGACTTCTGGCAGGATCTGGGCCTGGCCTACGAGGGCCTGGGCGACTGGCGCCTGGCGCGCCAGGCCTATCGCGATGCCCAGCACGCCCTGCCGTCACCCGTGCGGGAGTGCCTGCAACTCGCGGAGAGGCATCCACCCGCAGCGCCGGCCGGCGCCCCGCTCCTGCCCTGCTGGCTGGCCTTCGACCGCACCTTTGCCGCCGGTTCCCCCACCGCCTTCGCCGTGCTGGCGGAGGAGCGATTCCAGGCGACGACGGACCGGGCGGCACGGGAATGGTGGGCCGAGTCCGCCGTGGCGGCCGCCAGCATCCTGGTCCGCAAGCAGCTGCACGTCACCTGGGCCCACGGTTTGCGCGGCCGTATCTATGCCCAGATCGATCTGCCGGACCTGGCCCGTCCGGACCTGGAGAAGGCCGTGGCGGGCTACCAGGCCCGCGGAAGGGTCGACCCGCCGACCTTCTACTGGGCCGGGCACCTGCTGCTGAAGGAAGAGCACTACGCCTCGGCGCGCCCGCTCCTGGCAGCGGTGGTGGCCGCCGACTCCACCGATGCGCTGGCCTGGAGCGACCTGGGCCTCGCCCTGATCATGACGGCCGATCCCAGCGAGGCCGAGGCGGCCCTGGATCATGCCCTGGCCCTCGATCCGGGGCTGGCCGTGGCCTGGTACAACCGTGGCCTGATGCATTTCCATCACGAGCAGTGGCCGGAAGCGGTGCACGATCTCGAGCGGGCCGCCCGGCTCGCCCCCGACAACGCGGGTATCCTGCAGATCCTCCAGCGGGCGAGGCTGCTGGCCGCCCGGGAGCAGCGCTCCTCGCCCCCACCGACGCCGTGAACGGCAACGAAGGCTGGTGAACTGCAAGATGGTGCAGGATCGCCGAGACACGATCAGCGAACTGCTGGCATCCGGACTGGCCGCAGCCACGTTCTTCAGCCTGTACCGGGGCGTGCCCCTGGTCGACGACGGTGCGATCGTACTCCGGTACATGGACAACTTCGCCGCGGGGCACTTCTACTGCTACAACGCGGCCGACGGGCCCATCTTCGGCGTGTCGGGCTTCCTGCACGGCCTGCTCGCCGGGTTCCTGGCCTGGACCCGCTGGCTCTCCCCGCAGACCAGCCTCCTGGCGAGCAACCTGCTGGGGCTGTTCCTGACCGCGTTCCTGACGCTGCACCTGCTGAAGCTGGCGAGCCGCGACCGGCTCCTCGTCTACGCGACGTGGGTGCTGGTCGTCTCCTCGGTCCCGGACTTCCTCATGAACATCAAGCAGGGGCTGGAGACTCCCCTGCACCTGGCCATCATCCTGCTGGGTTGCTGGCTGGTCTGGCGCGACTACTCCCGCTGGATCTGGCTGGCCTGCGCCGCCGCGGTCGTCTCGAAGATCGACGCCGTGCCGGTGGCCGCGGTCCTGGGAGCGGTCGCGCTGTGGCGGCTGCACGTCGCGCCGCAACGACCGGCCTGGCGGGTCGTCGGACGCGATCTCGCCCTGTGGGGCGTGCTGCCCCTCCTGCTGTGGCTGGGCTTCACCGTGCTCGTCTTCGGCGGGCCGCTGCCGCAGTCGGCCTACGCCAAGCTGCACTTCCACGCGCATCCCGCGGAGCCCTGGTGGGGCTTCATCATGCGCTTCCGCAGCTTCAAGATCGCGCTGCCGCTTTTGGGAGGTCTCGTCCTCGCGGATCTGGCCTCGCGTCTGTGGGGCCGGCAGGCCCGCGAGCTGCCGCGCGACCTGCTCTTCCTGCTGGCGGCGGCGGCCTACCTCGCCCTGTACTGCGTCTACGATCCGGGGGAGCGGATGAGCTGGTACTACGCCGTGCCCGAGTACCTGCTCACCATCCAGACCGGCATGCTGCTGCTGCAGCTGGCCGCCCGCCACCTCTCACGGCACGTGCGCGTGCCGGTCCTGCTCGTTCTGGTCGTTCTGGGCCTTTCGGCCCAGCCGCTCGTGCGCGGCAAGATGCGGCACAACATCCCCTATCTGCGTCTCATCGAGAACGAGCGCATGGCCGCCGGACGTTTCGTCCACACCCACGCCGGCCCGCAGGACACCCTGATGGTCGGACTCGGACACGTCGCGCGGGAAGCTCGCATTCACACGATCGATTCCTCCGGCCTGAACTCGCGCCTGGTCACCGATCTGCTCGCGCGCGACGAGAATCCGTTCTTCGTCCTGCGTCCCCGGTGGTTCGCGAGCAACGACTTGCTCGGTCCGGAGATCCAGCGCAGGTTCGGTTACGTCCTGCGGGCCTCCTACTACAACATCGCGGCCCTCTACGACTGGCCCGCCCTGAGGGTGATGGAGCGGGCGGAGTCGGGCCCGCTGCGGATCTACAGCCTCTGCACGAGCGGGAACGTGACCACCGACGGGCGGCGGCGGAGCCTGCAGGGGAGCGAACATCTCCGGATCGAGGGGCGGCACATCCGCCTGGTCGGCTTCGACGGCGGCGAACCCGTGGCCGGACTCTGCATGGGTCTGGTCAAGGGCGACCGACCGCTGCGGATCACGGCCGAGCTCCAGGAGGCGGGAACGGAGTCGCCGGCGCGCATCGAGACGGTCCTGTCGGCCCGGGACGCGCAGGACTGGCTGCACGGCTACACGAGCGAGTGGGAGTTCCGGGTCGAGCCAGGCCGAAGCCTGACCGCCGTCCAGATCTCGGCCCGGACGCTGGACACCGGCGAGCCGGCGGAGCTGGAGATCTGCGAGCCGCTGGTCTTCCGGATCGTGTCGCGATCCGGCGGAAGCTAATCGGGCACCCCCGTCAGACCGTCCTCGCGGATCCAGAGGATGCCGCTCGAAGCGGGCAGCGTGAGCGTCAGGCCCTCGGGAGGCACGCTCACCCGCTCCCGGGCACCGCTGACCGGATGCAGGCGGAACCAGATCCCCGGGGCGGGGAACGGCACCGGCAGCAGGTGATCCAGGTGGTCGAAGTTGAGGGCCACCACGATGGCGGCATCGGCGGCGACGGTCGTCTCGCCGCGCCAGTAGACCATGGTCATCTCCTCCTGGTCCACCAGCCCGTCACGCCACTGGAAGAAGGTGTTCTCGCCAGCCAGGGCGGGATGCCGCAGGCGCAGGTGGATCAGGTTGCGATAGGCGGCGCGCAGGTCGGCGTCGCCGGCGTTCCAGTCGATCTTGTAGATGACCGGGTTGGCCGGGCGGTACTCGCCCGATCCGATCTCCACGCCGTTGTACAGCATGGGAATGCCCACGCAGGTCGTCTGGACGAGGGCACCGAGATATGCCTTGGTCAGCCCGCCCACGGCTTGCGCTCCGGCCGATCCGATGGTGTTCACCGACCAGACGACGCGGTTCTCGTCGTGCGACTCCAGGTACTTGACGTCGCTGAAGCCGTCGCCCGGCACGCTGCCCGCGTACTGGGGATTGGCGCCGATCACGTTGGCCACGGCCCACATGTTGCGGTAGGCCAACCCGAAGGCGCCGACGCTGGGTATCGTCGAACCCCGCCAGGCGAAGCCTTTCTCCGTCAACGCCGTGATCATCACCTGGTTGAAGTTGTTGCCGCCGCCGCCCCAGCCGTCGGTGTGGTTGCCGCCCCACTGGGCGTCGTAGCCCACGATCACCGAGTTGATGGGGTTGGCGTAGTTGAAGTCCTCGGCGATGAGCAGCAGATCGGGGTAGCGCGCGCGCAGCTCCCCCTCGAGCCATTCCCAGGTGCTGTAGGGCTCGCCGCCGGTGTAGTCGAAGCGGAAGCCGTCCACCTTGTAGGTGTCCACCCAGAAGCAGAGCGATTCCCGGATGAAGGCCCGCAGCGCCTCGTTCGTGTAGTTCAGCTCCACCAGGCCCCAGGGATTGGGCTCGTCCGTGGTGAAGTTGAAGGCTCCGGCGAAGGAGTCGAGCTGCCGCAGCGGGCAGCTCCCGGCGGCGTGGTTGAGCACCATGTCCAGGATCACGGCGATGCCCTGCTGGTGGGCCGCGTCCACCAGGCTGGCGAAGGTGGAGGGCCAGCCGAAGTTGGGATTCACGGCCCGCTGCAGGATGATGTCGTATCCCCAGCCGTTGTAGGAAGGCGCGGTGACCGGCATCAGCTCGATGGCGTTGACGCCCAGATCCGCCAGGTCCGGCCCGCTGGTCAGGCCCGCGATGATGCCCGCGAAGGTTCCGGTCGCCGAGAAATCGTTGGGCGAGATCTCGTAGATCACCAGCCGCTCGCGGTCGATGGGGGTCGGCAGAGGGCGCGGGGGGGTGAACGTGCGCCCGCGCACGGCGTTCCAGTAGGCGGGATCGGCGTGGTAGCCGTCGGGCGTGATCTCCACGGCGGCCGGATCGGTGAGCCACTCCTGGCCGGGACCGCCGTCGTAGAGCACGTACTTGTACTGGGTGAGCCCCGCCGGCAGCTGCGCCACCAGCTGCCAGGTGTAGCCGTCGCCCTGCGGCGTGAGCTGCCAGGCCGGATCGCTCATCGCCCAGCCGTTCATGGAGCCGGCCAGGTAGACCGAGACGGCCCCGTAGGCCCGCAGGGTGAAGGTGTCGGGATCCGCGCGCGCAGGCTGCGATGGCCCGCCCGCGCCGTCCAGCACCGGCGAGGGGGGTGAGGCGGGATCTCCCACCTGGTCACGGGTGCAGGCGGGCAGCAGCGAGCCGGCGACGGCCAGGACGGCCAGGAGAATCATCAGGGCCCCGCGGCGGGGATGCCGGATCGAAATCATGCCATATCTCCCGGGACAGATCGGGCACCAACGGAGTTGTTTCAGGTTTATAATAGCAAATTGTCCGCGTCTTGTCCCGCCGGCGCACAGCACCCCCCGCTGGCGAGCGGGTCGACTTGACGCCCGGACGGCTTCTGCTAGGCTGGAGCGGCGAATTTTCGTGAATCTGCGATCGTCCCCCGAATCTCGAGGAGTTGCGGTCATGAGGAAAACTGGTGCGGCAACCTGCGGTATGGTGCTGATCCTGGCCCTGGCGCTGGCGGCGTCGGCGGCCGGCGCGGCCACGGTGACCTTCCGGCACGCCGCTCCCGGTGCGAAGCACGTGTACCTGGCCGGGACCTTCAACAACTGGAGCGACAGCGCCACCCCCATGATCGATCCGGAGCAGGACGGTGTCTGGGAGACCACGCTGGAGCTGGCGGCCGGCACCTACCAGTACAAGTACGTCGTGGACGGTTCCTGGCAGTACGACAAGACCAACCCCGAGACCGTGGACGACGGTTTCGGCGGCAACAACTCCGTGCTGAACGTCACCGATCCGGAGGCCAACATCGTCCTGGGCGAGAGCACCGCTGCTCCGGCCGGCGGGCAGCCGGCGAAGCCGGCGGCCGGGGGCACGGCGTCCGTGACCTTCAGCTACGCGCCGGGCCGCGCCGTCCAGGCCGTGTTCTTGGCGGGGGAGTTCAACGGCTGGAGCCCCGAGGGAGCACGCCTGACCGATCCTGACGGCGACGGCGTCTACACCGTGACCATCCCGCTCGCTCCGGGCCGCTACCAGTACAAGTTCGTGGTGGATGGCCAGTGGGTCCAGGATCCCGACAATCCGGAGGGGACGGACGACGGTTTCGGCGGGCAGAACTCCGTCGTCAACGTGCCCGCGGGCGTCACCGGCGTGAAGGCGGGTGGGGGGCAGCCCGCCGTCTCAGCCGCCGAGAGCCCCGCCCCGCAGCCGGCGGCCGGCGAGGTGCTGGTCACCTTCGCCTACTCGCCTTCCGGAAAACCGAGCGCGGTGTACCTGGCGGGCGAGTTCAACGGCTGGAACGCCACGGGCGAGAAGATGACCGATCCGGACGGCGACGGGGTGTACACCGTGACCATCCCGCTCGCGCCGGGCCGCTACCAGTACAAGTTCGTGGTCGACGGCCAATGGCACCAGGACCCCAACAATCCGGAGGAGACGGACGACGGCTTCGGGGGCCACAACTCCGTGGTGATCGTGCCGGCCGGCGTCGAGAAGATCGATGCGTCCTCCAGCGGCCGTGCCGAGAGCGAGCAGGGCGGCGGGCAGGCCACCGGCGAAACAGTGGGGATGCGCTCGGTGGAATTCCACTACACGCCGGTCATCTCGGGCGTGACCAACGTGTTCCTGGCCGGCACCTTCAACGACTGGAACGATTCGGCCACCCGCATGACCGACACGGACGGAGACGGCACGTACACCGTCACCCTGCTGCTGGCCCCCGGCACCTACCAGTACAAGTTCGTCGTGGACGGGCAATGGCACCAGGATCCCGACAATCCCCAGGGAACCGACGACGGCTACGGCGGGCAGAACTCGGTGCTCAAGGTCGACGCATCGTTCCAGAGCGTCGACATCGAGCCGGGCGACGGCCGCATCTACACCGCCGACATCGAGCCGATCTTCGACTACGCGACCTGCAATCCCCTCACGCCGACGGAGATCGCCATCACGGCCAAGGCTCACTTCGACGACGTGCAGGCGGTGGAGCTGGTCTACCAGGTGAACGACGGCGCGGCCGTGACGGCGCCCATGGGCCCGGCGCAGCACGATCCGGCGTTCCAGTACTACACGACCCGGGTCGCGCTCGGCGACAAGGACGACACGCTGGACTACGTGATCCGCTACCGGGATGCCGATACGGTGGTCTACCTGGGTGCTGCCGGCACCCGGGAGACCAGGCCCGAACAGCCCTTCCACTACAGCGCGGCCACGCATCCCCCCTTCCTGACCCCCGACTGGGCCCAGGCGGGGGTCATCTACCAGATCTTCCCGGAGCGCTTCCGCAACGGGGACCCGGGCAACGATCCGGACTTTCACGAGGTCTGGTACCAGGGCGTCGACAAGCTGCCGGCCGGCGGCAAGACCAACGGGGAGTACTTTCACCTGGTCAAGGACTGGTACGACATCGCGGGCCTGGTGCACAGCCCCTATCGTACGGACGGCAAGCCGGATTACTACAGCTTCTACGGCGGCGACATCGCAGGCGTGCGCCAGAAGCTGGACTACCTGAACGATCTGGGCATCACCGTCATCTACTTCAACCCGCTCAATCAGGGGATGTCGAACCACAAGTACGATCCCGTGGACTACCTGAAGATCGATCCGCACTTCGCCAGCGAGGACGAGTTCATCGCCTTCGTCCAGGACGCCCACGCCCACGGCATCCGTATCGTGGTGGATATGGCCTTCAACCACACCGGCAACTGGCACTTCGCTTTCCGCGACGCGGTGGAGAAGGGTCCCGCCTCGCCCTACTACGACTGGTACGAGTTCCACCGCTGGCCCCTGCCCGATACGCGCGACTTCAAGGCCAGCGACTACTACGACTGCTGGTGGGGCTTCGGCCTGCATCCCAACCTGAACTACGACCTGAGCCGGCCCAACGCCGACGAGAACGCGGTGGAGGACATGGCCGACGCGCAGCCCAACATGCCGGTGGTGGAGTACGTGCTCTCGGTGGCGGACTACTGGCTGGGCAAGCTGGACATCGACGGTTTCCGCCTGGACGTTCCCAACGAGGTGCCGTTCTGGTTCTGGAAGCTCTTCCACGACCGCTGCCACGCCGTCAAGGCGGACTGCTACCTGGTGGGCGAGCTATGGGGCAATGCCGGCCGCTGGATCGGTCCCGCTTGCTTCGACGCCACCATGAACTACAAGTTCTTCCGCGATCCGGTGATGGATTACATCGGCCAGGGCCAACTGGACGCCGCGGCCTTCGACCTGCGCCTGGCCCCGGGACGCTTCCAGTATCCGCCACAGGCGGTCGGCGTCATGATGAACCTCATCGACAGCCACGACACGGTGCGCTTCCTCACCGCGACGCAGGACGTGCGCAGGCTCATGTTGGCGGCGCTGTTCAGCATGAGCTACGTCGGCATGCCGACCATCTGGTACGGCGACGAGGTGGGGATGCAGGGCGGCAAGGATCCCGACTGCCGGCGCCCGTTCGACTGGCGCTACGAGGGGGATCCCCGGAAGGTGGCCCTGCGCGACTTCTACGGACGGATCACCCGCTTCCGCCGCGACCACGCCGTGCTCGCCGACGGCGATTTCAACACGCTGCTGACCGAGGGCATGGTCTACGGCTTCGCCCGCACCCTGGACCGCCAGCTGGCCGTGGCGCTCTTCAACGCCGGCCCGACTCCGGCCACGATCACGCTGAAGTCGGAGGATCTGCGCGTCCTCCTGCCCGACGGCGCGCCGCTGCGTTGCCAGGTGGTCGTCGGCCCCGAGCGCTTCCCGCAGGCGGGCGGGGCCAGTCTGAAGGAAGGCGACACCGTGGACCTGGGCAGCGGAGAGGTCAACGTCACCCTGCCGGGTCTGAGCGGGACCTGGCTCTGCAACGCGCCCTGATCCCGACGGGAGGCCAGATCATGGCGCGGCTGCTCTTCATCTGCCCGGACGTCGATCCTGCGCGCTGGCGCGCGGCCTTCGCGCGGCACCTGCCCGAGCTGGGTTTCCAGGTCTGGCCGGACGAGACGAGCGAGCCGGCGGAGATCGACTTCGCGCTGGCCTGGCGGCCGCCTCCCAGCGAGCTGCGGCGCTACCGGCGTCTGCGGGCGATCTTCTCCCTCGGGGCCGGTGTCGACGAGCTGCTCCGCGAGGCGGATCTGCCGGAGGGCGTGCCGCTCGTGCGCCTGGTGGATCCGGCGCTGACCGAGCTGATGGTGGAGTACGTGGTCCACCGGGTCATCCACCATCACCGGGGCTTCGCGCGTTACGCGGCCCAGCAGCGCGAGGGGATCTGGCGGCGCATCTGGCCCGGGCAGACCCGCGAGAAGCGGGTCGGGGTCATGGGGCTCGGCGTGCTGGGCGGGGCGGCGGCGCGGGCCCTCGCCGGTCTGGGGTTTCCGGTGGCCGGCTGGAGCCGCACGCCGCACGCGATCCCGGGGATGGAGGTCTTCCACGGCGAGTCGGGGCTGCTCCCGTTCCTGGGTCGCAGCGAGATCCTGGTCTGCCTGCTGCCCCTGACGCCGCTGACCGCGGGGATCCTGAACGCCCGCACGCTGGCCGCCCTGCCGGCGGGCGCCTGTCTGATCAACGTGGCGCGCGGCGAGCACCTGGTCGAGGAGGACCTGCTGGACGCCCTGGCGTCCGGACAGGTGGCCGCCGCCACGCTGGACGTGTTCCGCCGCGAACCGCTGCCGCCCGAGCATCCCTTCTGGCGCCATCCGCAGGTGACGATAACGCCGCACGTGGCCAGCCTCACCAACGCCCACACGGCGACGGGCGAGATCGCGACCGACATCCGCCGCCTGCTGGCCGGACAGCCGCCCCGCCACGTCGTGGACGCGGCGCGAGGCTACTGAGATGGCCCCCGGCGACCTCCAGGCGGTTCAACGGACCAGTGCCAGCCTCCCGGTCGCGGCGAAGGACCCGGTCTGCAGGCGGTAGAGGTAGGTGCCCGAGGCCGCGCTGCGGCTGTTCTCGTCCCGGCCGTTCCAGACCGCCTCGTGAAGGCCCTCGGGCAGCACGCCCTGGATCAGAGTGCGAATCCGCCTGCCCGCCAGATTCCAGATGGTCAGCTCCACCGGAACCTCGCGCTCCAGCGTGAAGGCGATCGTCACCCGGGGATTGCAGGGATTCGGCCAGGCGGCCAGCATGCGGCAGATCGGCGGCGAGGTCGGCGCGACCGGCGAGAGATCCGGCAAGCCCTGGTACAGATGGATCCTCCCGTCGTCCGCTCCGATCAGGACGTCCAGGTACCCGTCGCCCGTCCAGTCGCAGACGAAGGGGCGTGAGCGCGCCTCGCCCGGCAGGTCGATGGCCACGCCGGCCGCCGCGACCGGCTGGCAGGCGGTGAAGTAGGGCACCGCGTCGCTGCCCTCGTTCACGTAGAGGAGGAGCTCACCCTCGGTGTTGCCGGTCAGGAGGTCCTTCTTGCCGTCGTCGGTCAGGTCCTGGATCACGGGGCTGGAGCGATAGCCGGGCACCTCGAGGATCCCACCGCCAGCCGTGACGAAGCCCATGCTCAGAAAATCGGGGGACGTGTCGCTCCCGTCGTTGATGAGCTTGTAGACGAAACCGCTGTAGGACCCGATCAGCAGATCGCGCCGGCCGTCGTTGTCCCAGTCCACGCAGACGGGCGTGGCCCGGTTGCCGACGTCGATGTCCACCTTCTCGCCCGCCAGACCGAACTGCAGGCTGGTCCCCGCGTCGAAGGCTGGGTCGGAATCCGACGCGACGTTCAGGTAGATGCGCACGAGGCCCTCGTTGGTGCCCACCAGCAAGTCCTTGCGCCCGTCGCCGTCCCAGTCCAGCACTCGCGGAAAGAGCCCCAGGCAGCCCAGGGCCGGCCAGGACAGGTCCGTCCCCGCGGATTGCACGTAGAAGAAGGTGCCGAAGGTGGGCTCCGCGCGGGACCCAATGTTGAGATACACCCGCACCTTGCCGGTGGGGTAGCCGTCGGCCCCCTCGCCCACCACCAGATCGGGTCGCCCGTCGTCGTTCCAGTCCACGTAGCAGGGAACGGAATAGCCGCCGACGGCGAGATCCTGGCCGGCGGCCTGCACGATCTCCTCGGCGCCCAGATCCAGCCGGGCGAACGTCGTCGCTCCCGGCGCCGTCAGCCCCAGCAGCAGGATGGATGCGGTCAGGATGCATTTCTTGCCCAGCGATTTCATGACTTCTCCTCTGATCATATCGTTCATGCAGGGATGGCAGCAAAGCGGCAGCAAGGCCCTCCGGTCCACTAGGATACCAGAAAATGAATGACCGTTGGCGATTCTTGGCGTCCTGGGTGCAATCCCGTCTGCCCGCCAGGATGGTGGCGATACAGGATTATTATTATCATGATTGATCGACTGGAGGTGGCGGCGACCTCCAAGTCCGGATTCACGCATTCGTTCTGGCCCTGCCCCGCTGCGGATCGGCAGCTTCACACGTGATCTCGGAGGTGCGGTCATGCCCCTTGCCAACGGAAGCCACCTCGGTCCCTACGAGATCCTGGATCCGCTCGGTGCGGGCGGGATGGGCGAGGTTTACCGGGCCCGGGACACGCGGCTGGGGCGCGACGTGGCCATCAAGATCCTGCCTCATCATCTGGCGGCCACGGACGAGATCCGCGCCCGCTTCCTGCGGGAGGCCAAGCTGATCTCGGGCCTCAACCATCCGCACATCTGCGCGCTCCACGACGTGGGACGCCAGGACGACCGGGATTACCTGGTGATGGAGCTCGTGGAGGGGCAGACGCTGACCGAGCGGCTGGGGCAGGGGGCGCTACCCATGACGGAGCTGCTGCAGGTCGGGATCGAGATCGCCGAGGCGCTGGATTTCGCGCACCGCCGCGGGGTCGTGCACCGCGACCTCAAGCCGGGCAACGTGATGCTGACGAGATCCGGGGCCAAGCTGCTGGACTTCGGCCTGGCGCGGGCGGTCGATCTCACGGCCGAACCGGGCGGTCTGACCCACTCACCCACGGTGTCGCGAGCGCTGACGGCCGAGGGGACGCTGGTCGGGACCTTCCAGTACATGGCGCCGGAGCAGCTGGAAGGGCAGGATGCCGACGCCCGCAGCGATCTCTGGGGGCTGGGGTGCGTGCTCTACGAGATGGCGACGGGGCAGCGAGCCTTCGAGGGCAAGAGTCAGGCCAGCCTCATCGGCACCATCATGCATGCCGAGCCGCCCTCGGTCGGCGCGCTGGCGCCGATGACCCCGCCCGCTCTCGAGAGAGTGGTGCGAGCCTGTCTGGCCAAGAACCCGGAGGAGAGGATCCAGACGGCGCACGACCTCAAGCTGCAGCTTCAGTGGGTGGCCGAGGGAGGATCGCAGGCAGGGTTGCCTGTCCCGGTGGCGGCGCGGCGCCGCCATCGCGAGCGCCTGGCGTGGGTTCTGGCGGGCGTGCTCGCTCTCGTGGCTGCGGCGGCCGGGAGCGCGGCATGGACGCGCCCGCAGGTTGAGCCGGCGGCGGTGCGCTTCACCGTGGCCTCCGAGCCGGCCATCCGCTCCATGAACTGGCCCCGCATCTCCCCGGACGGCAGGCTGCTGGCGTTTCAGGCCAGCGACTCCCTGGGCCGCACCATGGTCTGGATCAGACCTCTCAGCTCCCTGGAGGCCAACCCGCTGCCGGGCACGGAGGGGGCGGGACGTCCCTTCTGGTCGCCCGACAGCCGTTACCTGGCGTACTTCACGGGCACCCAGCTGAAGAAGGTCGCGGTGGCCGGAGGCCCCCCGCAGCTGATCTGCGAGGCGCGGGGGGGGTCCGACGGGTCCTGGGGATCCGGCGGCGTGATCCTCTTCGACGGGGGCAGCGGGGACTCGCTGCGCGCCGTTTCGGCGAGCGGCGGGATGCCCACCGGCGCCACCAGCTTCGACCGCGAGAAGGGTGAGATCCAGCATGCGTGGCCCTGCTTCCTGCCGGACGGCCGCCACTTCCTGTACACCGCGGCCACCACGGGAACGCGGGGCGACGAGATCCTGATGGTCGGCGACCTGGAATCGGACGCCGTCGTCTCGCTCGGTCCCATGCACAGCCGGGTCGACTACACGCCGCCGGGCTACATCCTCTACGCCCTGGACGGCACGCTCATGGCCCGCCCCTTCGCTGCCGGCCGGCTCGTGTTCACGGGCGAACCGTTTCCCGTCGCCGAACGTGTCGAGGTCGTGTCCGGTGATCGCGCCAACTTCTCGGTCTCCCGGACCGGCATCCTCGCTTACATGACCGGGGGCGGGGGTGGCCGCAGCGAGTTGGTCTGGGTGGACCGGTCCGGCCGCCGACTGGACAGCATCGGGCCGCCCGCGTCCTACTGCGATCCCGACCTCTCCCCGGACGGGATGCGCCTGGCCTATGGGCTGCTGGACGCCAAGTCCAACGGCCAGGACATCTGGGTGCGCGATCTCAAGCGGGGCGTGACCTCCCGCCTGACCTTCGGCGAGGGCAACGAGATCTGGCCTGTCTGGTCACCGGACGGCCAGCGGATCGCCTACGCCTCTGATGCCACCGGTCCCTTCTGCGTCATGGCCAAGCCCGCCAACGGCGCCGGGGGCGAGGACACCCTCTACACGGCCCTGGTCGCCGCCGGACCCTTCGACTGGTCACGGGACGGCAGCAAGATCATGATGGGCGTCTTCGATGCGGGCCAGGGCGATCTCTGGTCCCTGGCCGCCCAGGGCGAGCATGCGGCGCAGCCGTTCCTGAACACCTCCTTCTCCGAGTTCTCGCCCCGGCTGTCGCCCGACGGGCGCTGGCTGACCTACACCTCGCGCGAGTCGGGACGTTCGGAGGTCTACGTCCAGGCCTATCCCGGGCCGGGGGGCAAATGGCAGATCTCCACCAATGGCGGGTCCGAGCCGCAGTGGCGCGACGACGGCCGCGAGCTTTTCTACGTGGCCGGTGGCGGCGAGCTGATGGCCGTGACCACGGACACGAACACGAACGGCTTCGAGGCAGGGACTCCGGAGAAGTTGTTCGAGGCGAACCTCTACGAGGGCGGCAACCTGCGGCGCAACCGCTACGTCGCCACTGGGGACGGCCAGCGTTTTCTGCTCAACGTATCGGTGGACAGCCGCCAGGAGTCGTCCTTCAACGTGGTGCAGAACTGGACGGCGGAGATCGACCGGAGATGATGCCGGCGGCCGGTTCCCCTATCCCGGTGCTTCCGCTCGCCGCATGAGCACGAAACCGTCCGCTGCCTGCAGGACGGTCCAGGTCCCCGATTCCCGCAGCGAGGCCTCCAGCGCGATGTTCTCCTGGCGGGTCAGGGGATAGCCGTTTCCCCCCAGATCGAAGAGCAGGTAGTCCGCCTCGGCGATGCCGTAGGGCACGAGGAAGCGCCCGGCGCGGACCGGCACGTGGGAGACCAGATCCACCTGGGCCGCCACCGGGGCCTCGCGGGGAATGCGCGAGATCATCTCCTTGGCGACCTGGAAGCGGGGAGCGATCCGCCAGTAAGCGGGATGCAGCTGCTTGAAGATCCGCGAGTTCCCCAGGTTGACCAGCAGGACGAGCGTGGTGGCCGCCAGGAGGAATCCCCGGCTCCGCCATCGCCGCCATTCCTGGACCCTCCGCAGGACGATCAGGGATCCGTAGAAGAGGAAGGGGGTGATCTGCAGACCGTAGTAGTTCGCCGCCCCGTACAGCAGCGGATTGTCCGAGCTGTAGAGGATGAACCAGCTCGGCACGACCAGGAACAGGAGGACCCGCCAGTTCAGCAGGGGCAGGAAGAGAAAGACCGAGAACAGGTTGAACATCTTCGCCAGCTTGGCCGGCGTGAAGATGACCTCGAAGTGGCGAAGCGGGTTGAGCATGTTCCGGAGGATCTCGGGCATGGAGCCGCCGTAGCCGGACCAGTAATGCACGAACGGATAGCTGCCGTGCGGGGCGGCGCCGAAGGCGGGGATCACGAAGCCCATGGTGACGAGAAACGCGACGAGCGATCCGAGGAACGTGACGATGCCGTGCTTCCTGCGCGCCGAGAAGAGCAGGTAGAGCCCCAGACCGGCATTGGCGATGCAGGCATCCTCCTTCACGGTCATGGTCAGCAGCAACAGGATGTAGAAGGCCGCCCACCGTCTGCGCTCGGCCGCCAGGAAGAGGGGAAAGTAGAAGAGAGGATAGAAGATCTCCATGTGGAAGTTGTACATGAGGCCGTAGTTGACCACGCGGGAGAAGAAGAAGGCCAGGGTCATCGCCGTGGCACACCAGCGGCTCTCCAGGAGCTGGAAGGACAGCTGGTAGAGGGGAATCAGGGCCAGGGAAGCCGCCAGCGCCTGGATCACCAGCAGGGTGAAGGGACTCTGGAATAGGGCGTAGAAAGGGACCAGGATCAGCAGGATGGGGGAGAAATGCTGGGCAAGAAAGGAGCTGCCCGGTGTCGTGTAGCCCAGCAGATGTCCGTGCAGCGTCTCCCAGAGCAGCGATTCGAAGGCGGCCAGCTCCCAGTGGGCGTCGAACGCACGATACTGATGGATCTTCAGGGCGACGAAGAAGCACGCGGCCACGGCGGTAATCAGGTAGATCTCCGGGGACCGGACACGCGCCGCGGGCCCTCTCTGCAGGATGGTATCACGCAGCTGCGGCCATTTGGGCAAGGGACCAAGGCTCCACGGCGATGAGGTGGGCGTTCCGACCCCGCTAGGCCGCCGATTCTAGCGGCCCGCCGTCGTGCGTCAAGGCCTTCTCCCGGGCCGGGATGCGAACCCGCCCGCGTTCCGCGCGGTCCGTCCGGTGTAGCCGTTGCGCGATAGCCGCCTATCTTGTCCGGGATCAAGCTCGTGCTCTTCGCTGGCTTGATGATCGCAGAACCAGATCACAAGAGGTCGTGACATACTTGCAGAAAGAGAGGTGCTTGTCATGCCGTTCACCCGCAGAACCACGCTTCTGGGCGCCGCCGCGACCATGCTGGCCGCGCTGGTGTTGATCCTGGGCGGCTGCTCCGGCTCGTCCTCCTCTTCCGGCTCGGCGGCCGCGGAGAAGCCGACGATCCAGATCACCTCGCCCACGGAGGGAGAGACGCTGCCTCCCGGCGACCTGACGGTCCAAGTGCAGGTTTCCCATTTCGAGCTGGTGGACAAGCTGGGCGAGAAGCCCGTCAAGGGTCAGGGCCACATCCACTACTTCCTGGACACCACGCCGCCCACCACGCAAGGCGAGCCCGCCATCCCGAAGGGCGGCACCTTCGCGCCGTCCATCGAGCTCTCTCACACCTTCGCGGACGTGGGTCCGGGTCGACACGTGCTGGCGGTGGAGCTGGTGCAGAACAACCATACGCCGCTGAATCCGGCCGTGGTGGAATCGGTCACCGTCGACGTGCAGCCCGCGGGCGGCATGACGGGAACTTCCGGCGAGTAGCGGTCGCTGTCGGCCGACCGGTCACCCGCGGGCCGGCCGGCCTGCGGCCCGGGGGCCGGCGGCTCAGGACTCCACCTCGATACCGACCTCGATGACGCGGTCGTGAGGGATGTGGAAGAAGGTGGTCACCGGCTGTGCGTTGCGGTAGAGGAGCGCGAACAGGTGGCCGCGCCACAGCTTCAGGCCGTGCCAGCGCGTGGGGATGACGGTCTCGCGCCCGATGTAGAAGGAGCATTCCTGCGGGACCACGTCCAGGCCCTGGTCGCGGCAGTGGCGCAACACCTCCGGCACGCTGGAATCTTCCATGAAGCCGTAGGCGGCGATGACCCGGTAGAAACCCTGGCCACGGGCATCCACCTTCACCAGCTGATCCTTGGGGGTGCGCGGGACGTTGCGCACCACCACCGTGAGCAGCACCACCTTCTCGTGCAAGGCCTTGTTGTGCTTGACGTGCTGCTGCAGCGCCGTCGGGGTGCCGGTGACCGCCCCGGTCATGAAGACGGCCGTACCCGGCACGCGGGGCAGCTCCTGGATCGCCGGATCGGCCAGGAAGTCCTCCAGGGCCGGCTGGTTTTCCCCCAGCCTGGCCGCGACGGCGGCCCGTCCCTCCTGCCAGGTGGACATCAGCGTGTAGACGACCACCCCCACCAGCAAGGGGAACCAGCCTCCCTGCTGGACTTTCAGCAGGTTCGCGCCGAGGAATGCCGTGTCCGGCAGCAGGAAGGCCAGGGTGACGGCCAGCACTGCCAGCCGCGGCCAGCCCCACTGCTCCCGCGCCACCGTCCAGGCCAGCAGCGTGGTGATCACCATGGTCGTGGAGACGGCCACGCCGTAGGCGGCGGCCAGGTTCGTCGAGTGCTGGAAGCCGATCACCAGGGCGATGGTGACCACCATGAGGGTCCAGTTGATGCCGGGGACGTAGATCTGGCCGATCTCCTCGCTGCTCGTGTGGTCGATGCGCATGCGGGGGCAGTAGCCCAGCTGCATGGCCTGGCGGGTCAGGGAGAAGGCGCCCGAGATCACCGCCTGCGAGGCGATCACGGTCGCCACGGTGGAAAGGACCACCAGGGGGTACAGGGCCCAGGACGGTGCCAGGTGGTAGAAGGGATTGACGGAGGTGCCGGCGCTCTTCAGCAGCAGCGCGCCCTGGCCGAAGTAGTTCAGGACGAGGGCCGGGAGCACCACGTAGAACCAGGTCAGCCGGATGGGACGCTTGCCGAGATGTCCCATGTCCGCGTAGAGCGCCTCGCCCCCCGTCACCGCCAGGAACACGGTGCCCAGGACGATGAAGCCGCGCCAGCCGTTGTGAGCGAAGAAGGTCACTGCGTGCCCCGGATACAGCGCTCCCAGGACGGACGGGTGGCGGATGATGCCGCCGGCGCCGAGCACCGCGATGCAGACGAACCAGACCATCATGAGGGGGCCGAAGACGGCGCCCACGCCCGCGGTGCCGCGTCGTTGCATCACGAACAATCCCACCAGGATGCAGATGGTGAGCGGGATGACGAGGGGCCGCAGGGCGGGCGTGGCCACCTCGACGCCCTCCACGGCGCTCAGCACGGAGATGGCCGGCGTGATCGTGCCGTCGCCGTAGAGCAGGGCGGCGCCGAACACCCCCATCGCCACCAGCAAGCGGCGGCGCCGGGCCGGACCCTTCTCCGCGGGGTGGATCAGGGCCATCAGGGCCAGGATACCCCCCTCGCCCCGGTTGTCCGCCCGCATGACGTAGAGCAGGTACTTGACGGAGATGACCACGACGAGCGACCAGAAGATGAGCGAGAGCACCCCGTAGACGTTCTCGGGCGCCACCGGCACGGCCCGGTCGCCCCGGAAGCAGGCTCGCACCGCGTAGAGGGGACTCGTGCCGATGTCGCCGTAGACCACGCCGAGGGCCGTCAGGCCCAGGGCCAGCAGCCGGCTCCGCTCGCGTTCCTCGTCCTTCCGCGGGGCGGCGGGTTCCAGCTTGTCCTTGAGGATCTTCAAATGCTCGCCTTCCCGGCGGCGGGCCGCTCTGCCCGCGCGGCCGTCGGTCCCTAATCCCGCGGCGATTCCCCGCCGCCGGACCCGTGCCGCCCGGCGAAGTAGGTCACGGGGTCCTGCCGGTAGAACTCCCTGAGCTCCTCGTAGAGGGCCGGATGGTGGCGCGCCAGCTCCACCGGCTTCTCGAAGAAGCATTCCGTGGCGACGGCGAAGAACTCCGCGGGATTCTTCGCGCCGTAGCTGTCCAGGACGGTCGGACGTCCCCGGGCGACGTCGCTGCGTAGCTGCTCGTAAGCGGCGCCGAGCACGCGGGCCCAGGCGACGTACATGCTCCGGCGCTCGAGCACGGGCAAACCCTCGGCGGCGCCGGACTCCTGGTCCAGCTGGTGCGCGAACTCGTGGAGCACGACGTTGTGACCGTCATGGATGTCCGCCGCGCCCTGCCGCACGTCGTCCCAGGACAGCACCACCGCTCCGGTCGCCCAGGCCTCGCCCAGCCGGGCCGACAGTCCCTCGCCCACGACGCCGCCAGGGTACAGCTCGATGGACTTCGCCACGTAGGCGCTGGGGTAGACCAGGATGGAATCGAGCCGGGGGTAGTCGTCCGTCTCCCGGTGCAGCAACAGGAGGCAGGCCTGCGCGGCGATGGTGACCCTGATCTCGTCGGTGATCTCCAGGCCGCCGCAGCCCTCGAAGTGCTTCTCGGCCAGGAAGACCTGGATGTCCCCGAGAAGTTCCCGCTGGTCCGCGGCCGGCAGGCGCGCGTAGAGCGGGAAGTTCCGCGCGATGATCCGCAGCCATTCCGGAGGGAAGGGCCTCTCCCGCAGCCGGTTCCGGCGTCGGCGCTTCATGAAGCTCAAAGGCGGACCTCGCAATTCAAGCGGCCGGCAGCGCCGCGGAACGCGCTGCGGCTCAGGCGCCGGGGGCCGCGCGACGCCGCGCCAGCTTCTCCAGGCAGGTGGCCACCAAGGCGGTCCAGCCGGTCTGATGGCTGGCGCCCAGACCCCGGCCGGTCTCCGCATGAAAATACTCGTGGAACAGCAACCATTCCCGGGCTGCCGGGTCGGCATCCGACCAGCAGCCCGTCCCCTGATGCGGGCGGTGACCGTCGGCGTCGGGCAGGAAGATCCCCGCCACGCGGCGCAGGATCTCCTGGGCCACCGCGCCCAGGTCCAGCATCCGTCCCGATCCGGTCGGGCACTCCACCTGGAGCGTGTCGCCGTAGAAGTGGTGGTAGCGCTCGAGGGCCTCGACCAGCAGGAAGTTCATCGGCAGCCAGACCGGACCGCGCCAGTTGGAGTTGCCGCCGAAGAGGGGGCTGTCCGCCTCCCCCGGCGTGTAGGCGACGCGGTACTCCTGCGCTCCGACCCGGAAGACGAACGGGTGCTCGGCATGGTACCTGGACAGGGAGCGGATGCCGTAGGGAGACAGAAACTCGTTCTCGTCCAGCAGGTAGCGCAGCACGCGGCGCAGGCGCTCCGGGGAGGGGATGGCCAGCAGGCGGCCGGTGCTCTGGCCGCCGATGCAGGCCTCGAAGTAAGAGATGTGCCGCGCCAGGTCCTGGCGGTTGGCCAGGAACCAGTCCAGACGCTTGGCGAAGCCGGGCAGACCGCTGACGACGTCCCGCTCGAGCACCTCGACGGCGATCAGCGGCACCAGCCCGACCAGCGAGCGGATCCGCAGGGGAATCGTCTGCCCGTTCACGAACAGGCGATCGTAGTAGAAGCCGTCCTCCTCGTCCCACAGCCCCGTGCCACCCACGCTGTTCATGGCGTCGACGATGGCCACGAAGTGCTCGAAGAACTTGGAGGCCAGGTCCTCGTAGACGGGGTCCTCGCGAGCCAGCTCGAGGCCGATGGAGAGCATGGTCCCGCAGAAGAAGGCCATCCAGGCCGTGCCGTCGGCCTGTTCCAGCTGTCCACCCGTCGGCAGCGGCTTCGAGCGATCGAAGACGCCGATGTTGTCCAGCCCCAGGAATCCCCCGGAGAAGAGGTTCTGCCCCGCCACGTCCTTGCGGTTGACCCACCAGGTGAAGTTCAGGAGCAGCTTCTGGAAGACGCGGGCCAGGAAAGGCAGGTCGCGCCGGCCCCTGGCGGCGGTCATCTTGTAGACGCGCCAGGCCGCCCAGGCGTGCACGGGCGGGTTGGCATCGCCGAAACCGAACTCGTAGGCCGGCAAGGCGCCGCTGGGATGCATGTACCACTCGCGCAGGAAGAGGACGAGCTGCGCCTTGGCGAAGTCGGGATCCAGCCGGGTGAAGGGGATCATGTGGAAGGCCAGATCCCAGGCCGCGTACCACGGATACTCCCACTTGTCCGGCATGGAGACCACGTCGCGGTTGTAGAGATGGGTCCATTCGTGATTGCGGCCCTGCCGGCGTTCAGGGGGCGGTTGCGGCTCCGCGGGATCCCCCTCGAGCCAGTCCTCGACGATGTAGTGATAGAACTGCCGGGAGTGGAGCAAGCCGGCGTAGGCCTGCCGCATGATGCGTGTTTCCTCGGGATCCAGGCCCGGCGGCAGGTGCGCGCCGTAGAACTCGTCGGCCTCGCGCCGGCGGTCGGCGAAGACCTGATCATGGCCCTTGCCCAGCGGATCGTCCCCGGGGGCCTCGCCGTGGGCGAACAGCCGCAGCCGCAACGTGGCCTCGCCCTGCGGCGGCAGGGTGAGCCGGTACAGCAAAGCCGCCTTGCTACCAGTCCCGGCCGGCGAGACGGCGTCCCGCCGTCCCTCGATCAGGAAGGCGTGAAAGGCGTCCTTCACGTAGGGGCTGGCGTTGGGGGCGCCGAAGAGACGCTGCGTATCGGTCTCGTTTTCCGTGAAGAGGGCCGTGGGAGCGTTTCCGTCCGGTCCCGGGGCGGCCACCAGGCGGTACGCCCCCAGCTGGGGGTGCTCCGCGTGCACGGATCCGTCGGCTTCTAAGTGCAGCCGCGGCCGCATGCCGTAACCCTCGCCGCTCCGCCCCCAGGACCACACGTTCCGGAACCATAGCGTCGGGAGCACGTGCAGCGTCGCCTCGCCCGGAGCGCGATTGAAGACGGTGATGAGGATGGCGATGTCCTCGGGCGATCCCTTGGCGTACTCCGCCTGCACGTCGAAGAAGCGATTCCCGGCGAAGACGCCTGTGTCCTCGAGCTCGAACTCCGGCACCTCGCGACCGCGGCGGGCGTTCTCCGCCACGAGCTGCTGATAAGGGAAGGCCGCCTGGGGATAGCGATAGACCGACCTGAGGTAGCTGTGGGTCGGCATGGCGTCGAGGTACCAGTAGCATTCCTTGACGTCCTCGCCGTGGTTGCCCTGCGGACCCGACAGGCCGAACAGGCGCTCCTTGAGCAGGGGATCCTGCCCGTTCCAGAGCGCGAGCGCGAAGGCCAGGCGGCACTTGCGGTCGCAGAGTCCCAGCAGCCCGTCCTCGCCCCAGCGGTAGGCCCGGCTGCGCGCCTGCTCGTGGGGAAAGTAGTTCCACGCGTTCTCGTCGAGGGAGTAGTCCTCGCGAACGGTGCCCCACTGCCGCTCGGCCAGGTAGGGGCCCCACCGTTGCCAGTTCCGCCGGCGTTCCCGG
Source organism: uncultured Fibrobacteraceae bacterium (assembly GCA_964524645.1). GTDB lineage: Bacteria > Krumholzibacteriota > Krumholzibacteriia > LZORAL124-64-63 > LZORAL124-64-63 > CAZGEC01. Next base: position 42,097 of record CAZGEC010000007.1, read on the forward strand.
TTTTCGAGCAGGCGGCGGTCTTCCGCACCGGTGCCGTCGGTGGAGTTCAAGAGCGGTCCTTCAGCAGGCGGGCGGCGCAGCGGGCCGCCCCGCGCAGGGCCGTGTCCGGATTGCGGATCAGGCGCACCGGGACGTTCTCGAGCAGGGAGCGCAGGCGTCCCTTGGCCAGGAAGGCCGCGAGGAAGGTCCCGTCGGCGATGCGGGGCCAGAGTTTCGGCGCGATGCCGCCACCGACGAAGAGCCCGCCGGTGGCCAGGGCTGCCAGGGCCAGGTCTCCCGCCGCGGCTCCGTACGCGGACAGGAACATGCGGAGCGCCTCGTCGCAGGCCGGGCAGGTTCCGTTTTCGGCCGCCCTGGTGATCTCGGCCGGTGCGTCGCCCTTCTCGATGCGCCGGGCCGTCTCCTCGTCCGCCGGCACCCCCGCCTCCCGCAGGTAGCGGTAGATGTGCAGGAGTCCGGGACCGGAGACCACCCGCTCGACGCTGACGTGCGGCAGCTCGCGCAGGAGGTAAGCGAGCAGGCCCAGCTCCCGCTCGTCATGAGGAGCGAAGGACTGATGTCCCCCCTCCGAGGACAGAGGCTGCCAGCCGCCTTCCGCGCGGTCGATGATCGACATTCCCAGCCCCGTGCCGGCGGCGATCAGCGCCGCGTTGCCCGTCTCGTCGGCGGTGCCCGCGTTCAGCTCCGCGATCTCCGCGGGCTCCAGGACGGGAATGCCCTCGGCCGTGGCGCTCAGGTCGTTGATCAGCTTCACCAGCGGCAGGCCCGCCTGCTGCGCCAGGATCTCCCCGTCCACCTCCCAGGCGAGGTTGGGCGTGCGCGTCCGGTTGTCGACGACGGGGCCGGCGATGCCGAAGCAGGCCGCCGCGACCGTCTGCTCGCCCAGGAAATCCCGGATGATGGGGAGCAGCCCGATGTGGTCCGCGCTCTGGTAGGTCGCCTGGCGGACCAGCTCCCCGGAAACGCGGAACAGGCCGACGTTCGTCTTGGTGCCGCCGATGTCGCCGGCGAGGATCATGACGAGTCCTTTCGCCAGAGCCGGGCCGCGGCCCGATCCACCAGCCAGACCAGACGCCCGGTCCGCGGCTGGACACGGGCGGCGGGGGGCGGCTCCGCGCCCTCGCCGGTCCGGGCGTCGAGGACCCGCGCCAGCGGTGCGGCCTTCTGCGGGCCGCTCACCAGGAAGACGACCTCCCGCGCGGCCTGGAGCACCGGCAGCGTGAGGGTGACCCGTGCGCTCGGCGCCACCGGCGCCACGGACGGTACGACGAGGCGCTCCCTCTCGTCCAGGGCGGGCGAACCGGGGAAGAGGGAGGCGGTGTGTCCGTCCTCGCCCAGGCCCAGGAGCACGAGGTCGAACTGCGGAACGCCCGGTCCCAGGCTGTCGCGGAGTTCCCGCTCGTAGAGATCGGCCGCCGCCGGGGGAGCCAGCTCGCCGTGGATCCGGTGCAAACCGGCGGGGGGAGCGGGCAGCCCGTCGAGCAGGCTCTCGCGGACCATGCGGTAGTTGCTGGCCGCGTCGTTCGGCGGCACGCAGCGCTCGTCGCCGAAGAAGATCTCCACGGCCGACCAGTCCAGACGTTGTGGGGCATCCTCCTCGCTCAGCAGCTGGTAGAGCCGGCGCGGTGTCGATCCGCCCGAGAGCACGAGGGTAAATCGGCCGCGCTCCGCCACCGCCCGCCGGCCGGCCTCCCGCACCCGCCCGACCGCCTCGACGGCCAGGGCCTCGCCGTCCGGCAGGACCAGGATCTCGGCGCTCATTCGTTCACCCACGTGTGACCGTCCCGGGCGAGCAACCGGTCGGCGGCGGCGGGGCCGCTCGTGCCGGCCGCGTACTCCTGCAGCTCGTGCGGCTGCTGCAGGAGGGGGTCGCATATCTGCCACGAGGCCTCGACCTCGTCGGCGTGCACGAAGAGGGTCTGGTCTCCCTCCAGGACGTCCAGCAGCAGCGTCTCGTAGGCCTCCGGCAGCTGGCCGAAGGCCTCGGCATAGCTGAAGTGCAGCGGGATCCGGGCCAGCGAGAGCGGAATGCCCGGCGCCTTGACGTCCATGAGCAGCGAGAATCCCTCGTCCGGCTGCAGGGTGATCAGCAGATCGTTGTGGTGCAGCAAGCACGATCCCATCGACTCGAACAGGCAAACCGGCGGCTGGCGGAACGAGACGGCGATCCGCGTCAGCTTGCGGTCCAGGCGCTTGCCCGTCCGCACGAAGAAGGGCACGCCCTGCCAGCGCCAGTTGTCCACCGCCAGCCGCATGGCCACGTAGGTCTCGACCTGCGAGTCCCTGGCGATCCCCTTTTCCTCGCGGTACCCGGCCAGCGCCTGGCCGCCGCTGCGGCCGTGGACGTACTGACCCCAGACGACGTCCTCCGGCTCGGGGATCCGTATGGAGTTCAGGACCTTCAGCTTCTCGTGGCGTACCGCGTCGGCCCGATACGTCATCGGCACTTCCAGGGCCACCAGAGCCAGCACCTGCAGGAGATGGTTCTGAAAGACGTCCCGCAGGGCCCCCGCCGTCTCGTAGAAGGCGCCCCGCTTCTCGACGCCGAGCGACTCGGCCACCGTGATCTGCACGCTCTCGATGCGATCCCGGTTCCAGAGATCCTCGAAGATGGCGTTGCCGAAGCGGAAGACCATCAGGTTCTGCACGGTTTCCTTGCCGAGGTAATGGTCGATGCGATAGACCTGCTCCTCGGCGAAGTGCTCGTGCACGGTGGCGTTGAGGTCGCGTGCGCTCGCAAGGTCGCGTCCGAACGGCTTCTCGATCACGATCCGTGTCCAGCCCTTGCTGCTCGCCAGCTGGGCGCCGCCCAGGCCCTGGATGGTGGGGGCGAAGGCCTGCGCCGGCAGGGAGAGATAAAAGGCGCGGTTGCCGGGCAGCCCCTGCTGCTCCTCCAGCTCGGCGATGCGGTGCGCCAGCGCCGCGTAGTCCTCGTCCTTGCCCTCGCCGATGGAGTTGAAGTGCAGGCAGCGGTCACACCAGCTGCCCTCCGGCTCCAGGCCCGCGTCGCGCAGCGCCTTGCGGGCCCAGGACCGGTAGCTCTCGTCGTCGAGATCCCCGCTGCGCGCAACTCCCAGCACGCAGGTCCTCTCGTCCAGCAGTCCCCGATGGGCCAGGGCGTGGATCGCGGGCAGCAGCTTGCGGGAGGTGAGGTCACCCGTCCCGCCCATGATCACGAACACGAGGGGTTCCGGCTGCGGCCGGTTCATGACCGCGCCTCCCGCTTGATCGCGTGTCCTCCGAATTGGTTGCGCATGGCGGCCAGCAACCGGTCGGCGAAGGACTCCTGCTCCCGGGAGCGCAGGCGCTCGCTGAGCGACAGGGAGATCACGGGCGCCGGCACGACCAGCTCCATGGCTTTCTGGATCGTCCAGCGGCCCTCGCCCGAGTCGCTCACCCGGGGTGCGATGGTGTCCAGGGCGGGACGGTCCGCGAGAACGCGCGCGATCAGGTCGAGCAGCCGGGATCGCCTCACGCTGCCGTATCGCCAGATCGCGGCAATCTGGTGCAGGTCGAGTGCGAAATCCGGCTTGTGCTCCAGGATGGAGAAACCCCCGGCGTAGGCTTCCATCATCCCGTGCCCGCCGACGAGCAGCCTCTCGGCCAGGTTGCCGCCCGTGCGGCCGAGGCCGATCATCCCGATCTGCATGTCCATTCTCCTTGTCGAGACATGAATAGGCTCCTTGATTCCGCACAAGATACAAAAGACCCGGAGACCCGACACTCGCGAGGGGGTCCACGGCGGTGGAGGATCGGAACAGGGCGCGGGAATGGCGAGCCCCGGCGGGCTGGACCGCCGGGGCTCCTTGCGCGGGCACCGGGACTTGCCGGTGGTTTCTACCTCACCAGCATGATCTTCTGCATGTCATGGGCGCCGGCGGCCTCCAGGGTCACCAGGTAGGTGCCTGAAGCGACGCCGCGTCCGCTCCGGTCCAGGCCGTTCCATTCGACCTGGTGCGTTCCGCTCTCGTACACCTGATCCGCCAGCGTGGACACGAGGCGACCGCTCAGGTCGTATATCGTGATGCAGATCCGCTGCGGGCGGTCCACGCTGAAGGCGATGAGGGTGCTTGGGTTGAAGGGATTGGGATGGACACCCCGCAGCCGGGTGGCCAGGATCGGCGTCGCGACCGTGACCGTACGCTGCTCCAGGGTGGTCCAGCCGTCGCCGCTGTGGAGATAGAGCGTGTAGCTCACCGCGCCCGGCCCCGCTTGCTCGTCGTGCGCCGCGAAGACGCCGGGACCGGTCCGCTGGTAGGGGACCTCCCACTCCCGCCCATCCTGGCGCGCCACCAGCCGGAAGGCGTCGGCGTCGACCTCGCAGGCCACCGTCCAGGCCAGGGCCACGGCCGTGGCTTCCGGCAAAACCTCGAACTCGGCCAGGTAGACCGGAACCGCCGTGGGCACGATCAGCACGATGCCGCACTCGACGAGTTCACGCGTATCGCCGGCCGGATTCACCTCGACGTGGATATCATCGAGGCCGGTGGACTCCAGATCGCGGGGTTCGTCCGCGGGATCCGGCAGGCCGCCGGCCTGCAGCGGGCCGATGTCCACATCGGCCGTGAAGTAGAGACGGGTGTAGGTGTCCCCGCCCCGGTCGCCGAGGGTCAGCGTGCTGATGCCGGTGAAGTCGGAGATGACGGCGTTGACGTCGGGGATCATGTCGCCGTCCAGATCCACCGGGTCGCCCTCCCTCAGCAGCAGCTTGTCGTTGGCATAGAGGGCCTCGAGCGTTCCGCCCTGGATGTCCCAGATGAAGGCGATGTCGCCGTTCTCGTTCATGTAGCCGCCCTCGATGTCGCCCGAGAGCGTCTCGCCGTCGACGGTCTGGCCCTCGCGGTAGGCGATGTTGCCGTTCACCACGATGATCTCGTCCCCCGAGGGGGCCGTGGTGTCACCGGTGAACATGTAGCGGCCGTCCTCGGTGATGCCGCAGAAGTCGAAGTTGTCCCACAGCTCGCCCGCCAGGCCGCCGATCTCCGGGGGAACGGTCCCGTTCTCGCTGACCGGCATCCCACCCGCCATGATGACGGCCCCGTCGATGACCATGTGGTTGTCGTTCAGCGTGGAGCCGGTCGCGGTCTGGACCTCGGCGATGTAGTGGGTGCCGAAGGCCGAGAAGCGGTAGTCGAAGCTGACCGTGGAGCTGGTCGCCAGCGGATCGGGCAGGCCGCTGACGAACTGGCCGCCCAGCAGCAGCGGCGTGGCGCCGAAACCGTAGAAGAGACCGCGATTGTCCGTGGAGCCGCCCTGCGTGTCGGTGATGCCGCCGACCCAGTAGGGGGTCCCGTCCTCGGTGGCCCCGGGCCGGCTGCCGAAGCTCCACCAGAAGCCGGCCGCGTGCGGGTAGGGCAGCTCCTCGATCATCACCATGGTGTCGTCCAGGAAGACTGCATCGAGACCCGTGCTGCCGCTTTCGGTGTTGGTGCAGATCGGGCTGTAGGCGACCTGGCCGGCTCCCCCGATGCCGAAGAAGCTCTCCCAGGAGGTCTGCTCGTAGATGCCGATGGTCGCCTCGGTGCGCAGGAGGTAGCCGGGTCCGCCGGCCGGATTACCCCAGGCGTTGCTGAGGGTCGTCGTCCCGTCGGAGGTGTTGACGGTGAAGGCGAAGCCGTTGGAGTGGTCGACGGCCGAGTTGTTGATGGCCGTGATGATCTGATCGGCGGGTCCGCCGGGCAGGGGATCTCCTTCCTTGATGAGCACGGTGGCTACCTGGGCCTGGGCGATCCCGGCCCAGCCCAGGGCCGCTAGCACGAGGGCGGTCATCAGGATTCTGGGCGTGAATCTCATGGTCTCCCCCTTTTGTCATGAGTTGGACGGGTCTTTTGAGGAGTCAATAGGCACATTGAAAAAGCAAAAACGATGCTGCGGTGCGGTGGCATTATACCACATGATGATGGCGACCGGGGATGGAATCCTGCCGGCCCCGGAGACGCCGCCACAGCGACCCGGTCCCGCCCTCGACGCCCCGGCCCGCCTGTGCTACCATGACGGGGAACATGAGAGGAGGAACCATGAAGTACATCCTCCGCATGGCCAAGGTCGATTCCCCCGGACAGCTGGTCTTCGACGACATCCGCCAGGCCGTCAACGCGGCCTGTGTCGCGATCATGCGCGATGTCGGACATCCCGAGGAGATCCTGTCCGAGGACGGCCGCATCGTGATGACGCACGAGGAGATCAGCGCCGAGTGGGCCCGCCGCGTCCGGACCGGAACGGCCGCGCCGCCGCCTCTCAGGGGCTGAGAGCCGCCCGCCTCCGTCAGTCCGTAGCACCTTCCCCGGTCGGGCCATCGTCTGCATCCATCCCGAAGTCCGGCCAGCGTATCTCGTTTAGAGACATCAAAAAAGACTATGCATTATCATCTGACTTTGGTATAATATTGCGGCGCGGATTCCGGCCGCCCATGCGACGGCTTTGTCCAGGGGAGGTGTCTCCGCCTGGGCCTTCGCTTCACCCCAAGGGTAGGAGGAGAACATGAGACGAGTGCTCACGCTGGCGCTCGGCCTGGCGGCCGTCCTCGGTCTGGCCGGCAGCGCCTTCGCCACGATCGACTGGGCCGGCAACGTATGGCCGAACAGCGGCGCCAACATCGTTCCCACTGATCCGGTGAGCGTCTACGCGCAGGTCTACAAGGCCGGCGTCACTGATGCCGCGGGCCAGGGCCCCGACATCTCGGCCATGCTGTACTTCACCACGGACATTGCGCCCAATGCTGCGGCACCCATGACGTACAACGCCGACGTCGGCAACAACGACGAGTACACGGCGCAGATCCCCCAGGCTTCACTGGTCGGCGCGAGCTACGTGGACGTGACGGTGGTCTTCACCGACGAGACCGACCTGAGCACGTTCGAGGTCCTCGGTGATCAGGCGGGGAACCCGCCGCCGTTCCGCTACATCATCGTCAACGTTCTGCCCAACGACGTGGACGTGGTCTTCACGCTCTGCATGAGCGGCGAGGTCACCACGGGCGTCCCCTGCGTCATCGGCAGCGCCGCCGAGATCGGCAGCTGGGGCACCGGCGTCAACCTGGCCAACCTGGGAGGGGAGCTGTGGCAGGTCACCGTGACCTTCCTGGCCGGTGGCAATCCCAGCTTCGAGTACAAGTACAAGAAGGACGACTGCGCCAGCTGGGAGAGCATCGGCAACCGCAACGTCACCCTGCCGACGGACGGTACCACGCTCGTCGAGCTGCCGCCGGACAGCTGGAACAACCTGCCCATCGGCTGCGGCCTGGGCGATTACCTGGACGCTGATCGCGTGGTCTGCTTCCAGGTCTGCATGGAGGGCGTCACCTACACGCCCGACGTCTGCGTCATCGGCTCGATTCCCGCGCTCGGCGACTGGACCACGGGCCAGGTCATGCACCTGATCGGCTCGGACCTCTACCAGTACTGTGTGATTTTCCCGCAGGGCACGGCCATCCCGCTGAACGTCGAGTACAAGTTCAAGAAGGACGCCTGCGACACCTGGGAGAGCGTCGGCAACCGCATGCTGACGGTCGACAACAGCCTCGCCGTCGAGACGACCGTCACCCACACCTGGGATGACGGTCCCGGCACGTGCCTGCCGGTCGGCACCGAGAGCGCGACCTGGGGCTCGCTGAAGACCCAGTACCGGTAGATCGTCTCGTCGCCCCCGGGAAGTCCCGGGGAGAAAGACAGGAATCCCGGCCCGCCGTCCGGCAGGGCCGGGATTCCGTTTGCGGGGCCGGAGCCCGGCGGCTCAGCGCAGGATGAGGACCGAGTTGTGGCCCCCGTAGGTGTCGTCGACGGTCAACGGATTGTTGGGATCGGGCTCCCAGCGCACCCCGTAGTCGAGAGCGAACTTGTACTGGTAGCGGCCCGGCTGGAGGGGGACCATGATCTCCCAGACCCCGTCGCCGTTCTCGTCCTGCATCACACCGATGGTGTGGTCGAAGCGTCCCGTGCCCTGGGTGCCGCACCAGTTGTTGTCCTCCCAGTTCCCGCACAGGTTCACGTGGCGCGCCTGCGGTGCCTCGTACACGAACAGCACCATGTCGTCCTCCACGCGATGGGGCTGGGGAAGCCGATTGCGCAGGACCCGCGTGTAGCCACAGCCGGGCAGGACGGCGACAACGCAGGCGGCCAGGCCCAGCAGCAGGATGGGGATCCCCGCCCTGGTTCCGCGCCGGCCGCGCTTTCGGAATTTGAACGTCATGCTCTCACCTCGTGCAGGGCGGCATCTCCGGATGCATCCCTAGAAGATGAACTGCGCCCGCAGGCTGAACACGCGCGCGTCCTCGAGGTCCTGTTCCGCCTCGAGGATCGTCGCGTCGGGATGGGCGTTCAGGTACTGCTGGCGGTACCACCAGCGGCCGATCTGGCGCCCTCCGTAGTCGATGTCGAAGTTGAAGGGGTCCACACCGTAGGCGGCGACCACGTCCACCTTGGGATTCGGGCGGTAACGCAGGCCCCCATAGGGGGCCCAGTACTCGTCCGTGAAGTCGGGAACGTCCTCCTGCTGCAGATCGTAACGAATCCAGCGCACGTCGGCCAGCAGCGAGAAGCGCGATGTCAATCCGCGTTCGCACCGCAGGATGGTCTCGAAGATGTGCGCGGTGGGGCCCCGCTGATCGCTGTCGGCCCAGGTGAAGGCGTTCTCCATCTCCCAGCGGCCGACGCTTCTTTCCACGCGACCGAGCGCGGTGCGGTGGCTGAGGATCCAGGACACCGTCTTCAAGTGCGTGGAAGTGGAATCGTAAGGGCTGACCCCGCCGGCGGGTCCATAGTCCAGGTCCTGCTCGAGGCGCTGCAGCCATAGCAGGTGGCTGCGATCGCCCCCCTCCCAGGTGAGGGTGGCCTCGCTGTACTGGGTATCGCTGAGGGGCGGCGAGCCGCTGACGGCGAAGAAGATGTTCTTGTTGGCCTGGCTCTCCGGCAGGAAGACCAGCAGGATCTCGTTCTCGTCTGGCTGGGCGCCACCCATGGTGGTGGTCGTGTGCCGGACGTTCAGGTGCGCGGCCTCCCCGAGGTCCATGTCGAGCGTGCCGTGGTAGACGTGCAGGCTGCGGGTCAGCAGGGGAACGTCCAGCGAGCCATTCTCGTTGTTGGGGCCGGCGTCGTTGCCGGTCACCAGGGCGTGGCGGAGATCCCCGTAGAGCCATTCCAGGGCGATGAAGCCGTGCCCGTCGTTGAAGCGGTGAGTCAGGTCCACGCCGTAATGATAGTCGTGCAGCTCGGTCTCGTACCAGGTGCTCGGATCGCCCGTGCGGGCGCGGTGCTCGTCCAAATGGGGCAGGCCCGTCTCCGCGCCCCCCACGATGGCCCCGAAGTCCATCCAGATCAGATCCCGCCGCAGGAAGGCCGGCAGGCCCAGCTCCACCGGGCCGATCTGCTTGGAGAGCCGCAGGCCGAACAGGTCCTCCCCCGTGTTGTCGAAGAGATCGGGGTCGTTGTAGTAATCGGCGTTGTAGACGTCGGCGAAGTAGCCCTGGAAGTCGAAACCCCAGGGATGCGCCGTGATCAGGGCACCGGTGGTGCCCTTGCCGGACTTCAGATGATCGTCGAGGATGGTGCCGGGCAGGTCCAGGTCGTCGCCCAGGTGCAGGGGATCCCCCAGGTCGAAGATCTCCATGTTCCAGTAGCCGGTGATGTCGAACTGGTCGGGATGGACGTTGATGGAGGCCTCGTCCAGGAAGGCGGCGATGTTGTTCTGGATGATGTTCTCGGTGTTGTCCAGGCGCAGCCGCGTGTAGGAGTCGACCAGATCGCTCACGTTGACGTAGAAGTTGAGATCCACCTTCTGGATCGGCCTTTGCAGGCGGTAGCGTGAATCCTCGCCCTGCACGCGCGTGGCGGGATCCCCGGGAATCGTGTCCACCAGGAAGGGCCGGTTCTTCTCGAAGTTCATCCGGGTCAGGTAACGCCCCGACACGGACACGCGGGCGTTGAGGGGGGTGTTGGCGAGGGGGCGCGGGGCGGCGGCGGCCGTCGCCTCGACCAGCTTGCCAGCGGCGCCCACCGTCACCAGGGAATTGGCGCCGCCGTAGGGATCGGGGACGGTGTCGGGATTCTCCGGATCGGCGAACCAGGCGCCGTCCACCACGAACTTGTACTCGTACTTGCCAGGCGCCAGCTTCTTCACGATGGACCAGGTCCCCTTGCCGTCGTTAGTCAGGGGCAGCTCGCTGGCGTTCCAGCCGTTGAAGCTGCCGGACAGGAACACCTGGCCGGCACCGGGAGCGTAGTAGGTGAACTCGATGCCTCCGGAGACGGACCGTACCGCGGCCCGCGCGGGTGCTGCACCGATCGCCAGGACCAGCACCAGGGCCAGGGCCGGGACCAGCAGGGCGGTCCCTATCTCGCAGCGGGTTCCTCGTCTCATGTCGTGCTCCCGTCGCCTGGGCGGCGCCGCAGGTCTCAGAACCAGGTCTTGATCAGCAGCTTGAGCCGATCGCGCAGGTTGTCGTTGTTGGCCTCGTCCACGAACCAGTCCGTGTAGACGATGTTGTCGGACTGGCCCGGGTCGCCGTACTCGAAGTAGAACTCCGCACCCCAGCCGAGATCGTACTTGAGCTGGGCGAACATGGTGTTGCGCGCCTCGGTCTTCTCATTCACGTTCATCATGCGCAGGTAGCCCTTCAGCTTCTCCGTGATGTTCACGTTCATGTCGAAACCTATGGCGGTCACCTGGCGGAACGTGCCGGCGTCCTTGATGCGCCCCTGGATGCGGATCTTGGCCAGGAAGTTCTCCACCGAGACCTCGGCGAACCACTCCGGGTAGGTGAAGAAGTCGTTCACCTCGGCCGAGGCGTCGTAGCCCCGCCAGGTCTTGTGGGCCACCTTGGCCTTGAATCCGTTGACGAATTCCATGTACAGCTCGCCGTACCACTCCGTGGCAGGTCGCAGGCCGCCGCCGACCTCGTCACGGACGCGCTTGCGGTAGTGGTCGTAGACCAGCTTGGCGGTGACGGCCTTGCGCGGGACGAGCCAGATCAGCTCGGCATGCTTCTGCTGGCGGTTGAACTCTCGCCGGTCTTCGTCGAAGCGGCCCGACATGTAGTCTCGGAAGTTCTCCCCGAAATCGAAGTACCAGGTGTGGAGCATCAGATCGCTGACGTTGATGTCCCGCACCTCGAGGGCGAGCGCGTAGTTGTTCTCGCGAGGTTCTGCGAAGACGTGCTCGCGGAACGGGGTCGCGCTGAATGCACACTCGGCCGTCCAGCGCGACTGCTCCAGGTTGAGGGGGCCCAGGTGCAGGCCCGTGGCCGCCAGCTCACGCGGAGAGAAGGCCAGATCCGCGCCGTAGACGCTGTTGTGCATCAGGTAGTCCAGGTTTCGGTACTCGGGGCTGGCGGTGTCGGTCCAGTCCTTGCGCAGGATCGTCAGCCCGCTCTCCAGCCGGCTTCCGAAGCCCTTGTGGCGCAGCCGAATGATGAAGCTGTCATTGCCGTCGGGCTGGTCCCCCTCCACGCCCCAGTTGAAGGTGCCGCCGTCGTCGCTGTAAATGAGCGTGCCGCCAAGGTTCGGGATGCCAAGGCTGCCGCCGTCCCAGAAGTCCAGCCGCACGCCCTGGGCCTTGGGGCCCCAGTCGTCGTTCTTCAGCTTGTAATCCTCGACAAGGCTCAGCAAAGGCTCGTCGTTGATCCAGAAGCGGTTCTGGCGGCTGAAGATGAACGTCTCGTAGCGCCCGCCGCGCAGCCTGAGATGCCCCTCGGCCACCAGCCAGGGCGGATCGTAGAAATCGATGTGGCTCGTGCGGTCGTCGTCGCGGTTGGACTCGACTCGCAGCTTGATGAAGGCCTCGAGGTTGTCGGCCGGGAAGGACAGGAACTTCAGCTCGGCGTAGTGCTTGGGCATGCCGTTCGCGCCCGGCTGGCCGAAGTGCCAGCGGTTGTCGTTCCTCTCCATGGATATCTCGGCCTCGTAGTAGCCTTCGAGCTTGGTGACGGCCAGGAGCGGAGACGCGGTCAGCAGCGAGAGGGACAGTAAGGTGAGGACCGGCCACGGGGCTTGCCTGTGCTTCGTCACGCTGTCCTGCCTGGCCTCGCGCTCCCTCAACTCATTTCCTCACCGTGAAAGACAGCATGTAGACGTTGCCCAGGTCCCGGTTGGTCTCGAGCGCGAAGTCGGCTTCCCAGTGGACGTCCTGCAAACCGATCCCGATGGTCACCAGGCCCTGGTCGAGGCCGGAGCGCAGGGCCAGGGCGTTGAAGAACCAGATCTCGGCCCCGCCGTGCAGCACCGTGTTGTTCCACTCGCCCTCGCGGTCGCGCAGGTCCACGACCAGCAAGAGCGTGTCCCGGAATAGGTAGCTGCCGCCCACGGCGAACTCCGTGTACACCGGGTCGGGGTTGCTCGTCGTGCTCAGCAGCTGCAGCTCGGGCGAGGTCAGGTTGTACAGGACGGCTCCCAGCTTCCAGGCCCCGCCGCTGTCGTAGTGGAGCCCCAGGTCGCAGGAGAAGTCGTGATCGCCGCCGTTGTAAGCCGGATCGTTGTAGCGCTCGTAGCCGGGCGCCTCCAGGCGGAAGAGCTTGCCGGCCACGCCCGCCGCCAGGCCGTCGAGCCAGGGAAGCCGCACCGCCGCGGCCAGGTTGAGCGTGTTCTCGGAGTAGGTATCGTCCACGCCCAGGCGCACCCAGCTCAAGCCGAAGTGCAGGCCGCGCCAGGTGGGCAGCGTCGTGCAGAGGTAATCGTTGTAGATCTCCGGGACGGAGTAGAGCCAGGCCCGGGTCAACATGAGGGAGGAGCGGTCGATCTGGGCCAGGCCGGCGGGATTCCAGTAAACGGCGTTCGCGTCGTCGGCCAGCGAGACGAAGGCGGAGCCGAGGGCCTTGGGACGGGCGCCCATGCGGGCGTGCCGGAAGTCGGCCTCCGCACGCTCGGGCGCCAGGGCCGTGCCGCCCGTGAGCAGTATCAGGGCTGTCAGCAGCCAGCGCCTCATCGGATCAGCACCACCGCATGGTTGCTGCGGACGGAGCGCGTGCCGCCCGCCTGATTGTAGGTGACCACCAGCCGCACGACGTAGATGCCGTAGGGCAGCAGCTTGCCGGAGTGGTCACGCCCGTCCCAGATCAGGCCCGGCACGCGCCGGGGAACGCGGCCGGCATTGTCCTCGCCGCTGAAGGGAAACGTGTCGGTGAGGGTGCGCCGTGGCCGGCCCTCGATGTTGTAGATCTCGGCCGTCACCGTGGCTTCCTGGTTCAGGTAGAACGAGATCGTGCACTCGTCGTAGAGGCCGTCGCCGTTGGGGGAGAAGGGATTGGGGCTGATCAGGATCCCCGAGATCACCTGGTTCGGGTCGTAGTCGACATCCTGGGAGAGGAACAGACCGTAGGCGCCCATGTGGTTCACGCGGGCGGTCACGCTGTTGCCCACCGGGTTGACGTGACCGCCCACGAGCACCCAGCGGTGGGAGCGCTCCTGGTACTCGTAGAGGCCGATCTTGTTCTCATCCTGACCGCTCGGGATCCAGGCCTGGGGATAGTGCAAGGTGAGGTCCAGCTGCCCTGGCAGCATTCCCTCGAAGTTCAGCGTGGGACCCGCCTCCGCGGGCACGCCGTCCAGGTAGAACTCGCGGAAGACCCCCAGCGGCTGTCCGGCCGGCACGGCCGGTGCGTCGCGGACCTCCACCGGCGGCACGCAGAGATCCCATAGCAGGTCCAGATGGGCGGCGAGGCTGTCGACCGGATCGGCGGACCCGGTCTCCTTCTGGTACCCTGCCACCAGGGCCCGCCGCAGGGCATCGTCCAGCAGCAGGGCCGAGCCTTCCACCTGCCGCAGCGACAGTTCGCCAGCGGCCATGCTGCTAGTGGTGTCGCTGCAGGTCGTGGCGGGATCGATCTGCATGGTGGTGACCGGCGTGGTGGTTTCCTTGTTCAGGGGATCGCGCGCGGTCACCTCGAACTCCAGGTAGCGCGTGCTGTCCAGGGGGGAATAGACCAGGTTGGCATCGAGCCAACTGGGCATCAGGTCGACGACCCAGAGATCGTTGCCCAGATAGCCCATGGGGGTCTCGACGTCCCAGCCCGAACCGCCCGTGCCGGAGGAACGGTAGCGAAACTGCACCTCGTCCACGCGATAGTCGTCGAAGATCTCCAGCGCAAAGGCGATAGGGGCGCCGCGCAGGGGGGAGCGACGCACGACCTCGCCCGCGTTGCGCAGGATGCGCACCACGGGAGGCCCGGTGTCCTCGAAGGCGCTCATCTCGATGGCCACGGGGGTCTCGCCCCTGTCCAGGCGATCGATCGCCTCGGGGGACTCGTAGTCCAGCAGGAACTCCTGCGACCGGCCCGGGGCATGACCGGCGCCCGGGATCAGCAGCAGGTCGGTCACGTTGGCGTCCCAGTCGTTGTTGTTGCCGCCCCCGAAGCGCCACTCGCTTCTCACTTGATCCACCCAGCGGATCCCGCCGAAGTCGTTCTCGTCGTCGCCGATGTCGTGGCTGGCCATCACCACGCAGATGTCCCAGCCGCGGATGTCCTCGGCCGTGGGATTGCCCAGCGCCTCCCTGGAGACGAGGGCCGTCACCCGGTCGGTGACCGGATCGCCCAGGAGCAGGATGTCGCGGTCGCTCCGCAGGACGTTCCGGCGCCAGGACTCCACGGTGTTCTGGCCCAGGGAGGGGATCACCCCCTTGTACCAGCCGTCCATCACGATGGCGTAGTCCCAGGCGTCCCAGCGCTGAAAGCCGGCCTGACGATAGGGCAGGCCCCGCGTCGCGCCGCCGGGACCGCTGTCGATCATGATGTCGATCTTCTCGACGTTCAGCTCGGCGTAGGGCGGGTTCCAGTCCGCGGTACCGGGGGCGTTGGGATCGGGAAAGTCGCGGATCCCCACCGCGAAGGCGATGACATCGATGGGGGATCCCGCCACCACGGCCACCGTCTCGTAGACGTCGAGCGAGGTCAAGTCGAAGGCCCCGGGCACGAAGGCGCTGTTCGTGGGATAGACGTAGAACTTGCGCTCCTCTCCCGGTTGGTTGGGCCCGTGGTCGTCGCCTTCAGGATCCTCGGCGTGAACCAGGACCTCGATGCTCGCCGCCACGTTGACGGCGGCGCTGTCCCGGGCGGCCAGAGCGTTGGTGGCGTCGTAGGCGCTCACGATCAGGTTCAGGTTTCCCCCCGGACTGGCCAGCGGGACGGTGGCCATCAGGCTGTAGGTATCATCGTCAGGGAAGAGGTCACCGTGCCCCGGATCCCCGTCGTCGTACATGCGGGCCAGGGGCGAGCCGGCCATGGCGCTCAGGTCGGCCAGCACGTCCCCGACACCGTCGCCCGCGTCGATCACACGCGCCGAAAGGGTGAAGGGAGTCCCGGCCTGGAGCTGCCGGGGATCGGCCGCGGCCTCGCTCACCTGGGGCGGGGTGGGGAAGAGCTGCTTGATGCGGTAGACGCGGCTCCAGGCCACCAGGGTGTGATTCTGTGTCGTCGTGGCCCAGTCGGCGGGGTCAGTGCTGTCCGGCGGGAAGCTCAGGTTCAGGGTCGAGTCGGAGGGGCACGAGTCGAAGGCCGAGCGCTTGACGCCGTTATCATCCTGCGTCAGGTAGACCTCCAGCCGCAGCGAGTCCGGTGGACCGCCGAACGGCGCCCAGGGGATCGCCATGGTCACCAGGTCGGACTGCTTGTTCACCCACAGGGCGTGGATATCATTGGCATCCGCGACATTCGTCGAGTACTGCTGAGTTTCCCGGTTCCAGTACTCCCAGCCGCTCTTGCTGGGGTTCCAGCGGCGGAAGTCGGCGTAGTCGTTGGACGAATACTTGAAGATCAGGCTGTAATCTGGCCGATCGGCCTGGCCGAAGGACACGGGCATCTGGAAGGCGTCCTGCGTGCCGCCGGCGGCGTCGAAGTTCGTCTCGAGGATGACGCTCAGCTGCAAGCCGGTCCAGTTGGAGGCGAAGGGGATGTCGAGCCGCAGGAAGCCGGCGTCGTTGTCCACGAGAACGCTGGTCAGATCGGTGGCGGCGAAGGTCTGGCGCGTCCGCAGCTCCGCGTACCAGGGTGGGTCGGTGACCACCAGCAGATCCCGCAGCTGCAGGTCCGCGCTCCCCGCAGCGTAGGGCGGGGCGCTGGCCGTGAGCGTGACGGCGCCCGCCTGGCCCGAGGGCTGGAACGGAACGCTGAGCCCGCCGTCGTCCTGCGACAGCCCCGTGCCGGGGACGAAGCTGCCGCGTCCCGCCGGCGAGGCCGCGAACGAGATGGCCACGCCCGCCAGGGGGGTGGGGTTGCCGAAGGCGTCCACGAGCTGCGCGAGGACCGGGACCGGGTCGACCAGGCCGGCCAGTCGCCCCGGCAGGCTCAGCGCGACGGCGGCGGTCGGTCCCGGCAGGGCCGTCAACGCGAGCAGCTCGTCGCTGCCCTCCACGCTCCCGGCCCGGACCTCCAGCACGACGTTGTCCACCACGGCGGCCGCATCGACGAGGATGGTGCCGGAGCCGGTGGCGGTCAGCACCGCCTGGGCCAGTCCGTCGGCATTGGTCTCGACCGTGGCCACCTGGAAGAGTCCCGCTCCCGAGGAGGACGGCGCCACCGAGAAGCTCACGGGCACTCCTTCGGTGGGGCTGGGCTGTTCGGTGGAGTCGTAGAGCTGGGCCGTGACCGTGACCTCGTCCACGCCGTTGGCGACGAAGCTCTCGCGGTCGGCCGTCAGGACCACCGTGGTCGCCTGCGGCTCGCGGATGCCCACCATGAAGCGGCCCGTCGGCACGCCGGGATTCACGTTCTCCACGAAGATGCGCAGGACCTCGACGGCGTCGTCGCTGACATAGGCGAGGGCGCCCCCGCCGGCGAAGTCGAGGCTGGTCAGCGGGTCGTTCACGTCCTCGTTGGCGGTCACGCGGGCGTTGCCGCGCGGCAGCGAGACGTCGTCGAGCTTGCGCAGCCGCAGGGTGTAATCCCGCAGCCGTGCGTCGAGGTCGTAGAGATCCGGGCGGCCGCTCGCGTCGCGGGCGGCCAGGCGCAGCGCAGCGAAGAAGTACTTGTCCTCGTCAGGCTTGGAGACGGTGGTGGCGACGCTGGGCACCTCCTGCCCCTGCGTGTTGACGAGCACCAGGCGCGTGCCCCGCACGGCGGTCAGGAATACCGGATCGGGCTGGTAGATCGTCTCGCGCACCACGCTGACGGTCGTGTCGCGGAGATCGTAGCCGAGCGCGTCGATGCGGATGGTGTACGTGCCGTCGAGCAGGAAGAAGCGGAAGCTCGGATCCTGCGCCGTGAAGGCGGCCGTATCCACCGGCGCTCCACCGGGCGGCAGGGCGACGGCGATGCCGTCCGCCGCAGGCCCCTCGAACGAAGCGGAACCGATCAGCTCCGCCATGCGCGGCTGGAAGATCGTCAGATCGGTCAGATCCTGGCCGAGGGTGACGTCGACCAGCGTGTCGGTGGGCACGTAGTGCGGCATCTCCACCTGGAGCTGGTAGGTCCCGCCCGCTCCGACGAAGAAGGTGAAACCGGGCGTGATCGAGGTGAAGTCGTTCTCCTTCACGAGGTTCCCCAGCCCGTCGAACAGGCGCACCTTGCCGGCCGTGCCGGCGGGGGGCGGCGTGGTCCAGGTCACTGTGCCCCCCACGATGGTCTTCCGCGTGACCTGAAGGGCGACGCCGCTCACGTCGACGCCGGCCGTGAGCGAGAGCGGCAGCGCGGTGTCCAGGTAGTTGGAGTTCTCGGGTACGTCCGCCACGAGCGTGTACTCGCCGCTCTCGAGGAAGTAGAGCGTGAAGGAAAGGCCGCTACGCGGCAGATTCAAGCTATCCACGACGTTCCCGGTGGCATCCCGCAAGCGGAGCGTTCCATCCACGCCCGGGTAGCCGGGAGGAAAGGACACGGTCCCGCTCACCGAGGTCAAGGGCGTCAGGCTGAACTCCAGGCCGGTGACCTGGCCGCCGGCGGAAACGGTGACCGTCGTGCTCGCGGACATGTAGCCCGGGGCGGAGGCCTCGACCCGGTAGTCGCCGGGCGGCAGGCGGCCAATGGTGAAATCGTGCTGGCCGGCCTGGCTGGTGAACCGCGAGACAGGCGCGTCCAGGGGGCGTCCGGACCAGTTCAGCAGGTAGGCGGTGCCGGTGACCGCTGTCCCGCTGGGATTCCCCGGCAGGTCGATGGTGCCGGAGATGGAGGCGTCGAGGGGATCCGGCTCGCCGTCCCCGTTGAAGTCGAGGATCGAGGGGCTCAGCGAGGAGAGCAGCACGGGGGTCGTGCCGCCGTCGAGGCCGGGATTGTTGGGAGCGCTGTCCCAGCCGTTGCTCTGGGCGCCGCCGCTGGCGATGACGGCCACCAGCTTCAGCACGCACCGCGGAGGCACCGTCGTGGCCAGGCCGGGATAGAGCGTGCTCCAGGCGATGCCGATCTCGGCGTTGTACCAGAAGGGGAAGCGGGCCGCCGCAGGGGCCTTCCCTTGGTCGAAACCCTGGGCAATGTGAGCCAGGATCGTGATGTCCTCGGTGGCGCCGCCTCCGTTGGTCACGCGATGGACCTGGGGTGGTTCGTTGTCGCTCGTCGAAAAGGCCTCGGCCAGGGGGCGCCCGATCACCAGGTCACAGTGATGGCCCTGGGGAAGCTGGAAGTTGGCCGCGAAGGTGTCCAGCACGGCGCAGCTGGTGGGCCCCACCCCGCGGCCCAGGTCGATGTAGATCCTCAGCCCCTCTGCGGTGCCGAAGTCCTGGTAGGTGATTCCCACGTACAGGCTGTCCGCGTCCCAGGTGAGCCACAGGCGGCGCACGTTGCTCGTGCGGCTCAGATTGTCGTCGGCCTGATCGTTCACGACGAGGTCGTCGGGGTACCAGTCGGTCTCATCGGCCTGGATCACACCGTCCACCACGACGTGGTCGAAGGGATGAGCCAGGGCCCGCCCGAGAGGAAGGGTGGCCAGGGCGAGCAGGGCGAGGGCCAGCAGGAGAGGCACGCCGGCGGCGGAACGGCGTCCCGGCTGCCGGCTGCAGCGGGAAACGATCTGGCGATACGTCGAAGGAGTCGAATGCATCGGTTCCGCTCGCGAAGATGACGGACCAGGAGGGATCCGCTCCGGCACGCAGGTCGTGCGTGTCGAAGATACGCGACGCGTCCCCGTCCGCGCAACTGCATTTGTACTGCGCTGGGAGCGCTCGCCCCTTCGCAGTTGCCAGCAAGGATGCGGCGCGCTAGCCTGCAGCCGGGACTGCGGAGGCCATCGATGTCGAGATCGCTCATCAGCGCGAGCATGCTGGCGGTCCTGCTGACCGGACTCCTGGCCAGCTCCTGCAGCCACGTGGATCGCAGCCGCACCGTGGCGGTCTGGGAACAGATGGACCCCAAGGAGCAGGAGCTGTTCGATCAGCACCTGGTCGCCTTCCGCGCCGCTCACCCTGAGTTCGCGAGCTTCACGATCGAACGGGTCCATTATCGGACCGAGGACCTGCGCACCCAGTTCCAGACCGCGGCGCTGGCCTACGGCGGTCCAAACCTGGTCTACGGACCGTCCGATCAGCTGGGACCCTTCTCCATCATGGATCTGATCCTGCCGCTGGACCAGTTCCTCGGCCGGCCGGCCCTGGCGCGGTTCGACTCGTTGGCCCTGCCGGCCCTGAACGGGCACGTCTACGGACTGCCCGACCAGGTGGGCAACCACCTGATCCTGGTGGCCAACACGGCGCTGGTGGACACCATCCCGACAGACACCGACGCCTGGGTGGCCCAGCTCGTGCGGCTGACCACCGACCGCGACGGGGACGGCCGCCCCGATGTCTACGGGCTCGTCTTCAACATGATCGAGCCCTTCTGGCTGGTTCCCTGGCTGGGAGGATACGGCGGTTGGGTGATGGACGAGGAGAACCGGCCGACGCTCGACACGCCGGCCATGGTCGGAGCGCTGGACTTCCTGGCCGGCCTGAAGCGGGCCCGCGTGGTGCCGCGGGAGTGCGACTACCCCCTGGCCGACACCCTGTTCAAGGACGGCCGGGCCGCGTACATCATCAACGGTCCCTGGTCCTGGGAGGGCTATCGCGAGGGGGGAATCACGATCCGGCTGGCGCCCCTGCCGCGCGTCAGCACCACGGGCCTGTGGCCCACACCGATGACCGCGACCAAGTGCTACGCGGTGAACCGCTACCTCGACGAGCGGACCGCCGCCTGCACCCGCGCGCTGCTGGAGTTCATGACCTCCGCCCGGGTGCAGATCGATCTGGCCGTGGCCATGGGCGTCCTGCCGGCCGATCTCGAGGCCCGCGCCAACCCGGAGGTGGCGGTCAATCCCCTGCAGGCGGCCTCGCTGGATCAGATCGAGAAGGGACGGCTGATGCCGATCGTTCCCGAGATGCGAGCGGTGTGGGACGCCATGCGGCCCGAGTACCAGGGCGTCATGAACGGCGAGATCACGGCCGGCGAGGCCGCGCGGGCGATGCAGGAGCGCGCGGTGCGCGCGATCGAGGAGATGAAGCGATGAGCCCCGCCAGAACCCTGCGCCTGGCCTTCTGGTTCCTGCTGCCGGCCTCCTTGGTGCTGGCGGCGGTGATCGCCTATCCCTTCGCCTACAACCTCTACATCTCCCTGACCAACTGGAACATGTATCACTTCCGGCATCCGGGCTGGATCGGCCTCTGGAACTACCTGATGGTCTTCGGCGAGCCCGAGCTGTGGCGGGTGTTCTACAAGACCATCCTCTGGACCGTCCTCAACCTGCTCTTTCATTTCGTGCTGGGCCTGTCCGCCGCGCTGCTGCTGAACCGTCCGCTGCGCGGGCGGGGGCTCTACCGCGCCCTGCTCATCCTGCCCTGGGCGATGCCGCAGTACATCTCGGCCCTGACCTGGCGCGGCATGTTCAACTACGAGTTCGGAGCGGTGAACCTGGTGCTGCAGAGGCTGCCGCAGCTGCCGGTGCTGGGGCCGCTGTTCGCGGTGCTGGGGGTGGGTCCGGTGAGCTGGTTCGGCAGCGAGGGCCCCGCCTTCACGGCCGCCGTGATCACCAACATCTGGCTCGGCTTCCCCTTCATCATGGTGGTCGCGCTCGGGGGCCTGCAGAGCATCCCCGGGGAACTCTACGAGGCGGCCAAGATCGACGGCGCGGGACCCTGGCGCCGCTTCTTCGGCATCACGCTGCCCATGCTGAAACCCGTGCTGCTGCCAGCGCTGGTGCTGGGGACGATCTGGACCTTCAACAACCTGAACGTCATCTGGCTCGTGACCGATCAGGGCCTGCCGGCCGACAAGAACCACATCCTGGTGACCTACGTCTACAAGGCCGCCTTCTTCTACTACCGCTACGGCTACGCCGCCGCTTTCAGCGTCTTCATCTTCGCGGTCCTCTTCCTGATCGTGCAGGGCTACCGCAAGGCGGCCGAGCAGGAGGTCTACGCATGAGCCGGCGATCCCGGGCGCGGCGGATTGGAGGGCTGGTCACCGGGCGGATCGGCACACACCTGCTGGTCTGGGTCTTCGTGGCCTTCGCGCTGTTCCCCATCGTGCAGATCGTGGGGGTCAGCCTGCGCCCGGGCGATCAGCTGTACTCCACGAGCCTGCGGGTGATCCCCGAGAACGCGACGCTGGCGGCCTACCGGATCATGCTCACCGAGCGGCCCCTGCTCCTCTGGTTGCGCAACTCGGTCGTGGTCGCGCTCGCCACGGCGCTGATCGGCGTCGCGCTGGCCAGCCTCGCCGGCTATGCCCTGTCCCGCTACCGGTTCCGCGGCCACGGCGCGGCGCTGCAGGGGATCCTGGTCACGCAGATGTTCCCGGCGACCATGCTGCTGCTGCCCCTGTACGTCCTGATGCGCAAGCTCTACCTGGTGGACACGCTGGCCGGCGTGGTGATCGCTTACGTGGCCACTGCCCTGCCCTTCTGCATCTGGACCATGAAGGGCTATTACGACACGATTCCCGTCGACCTGGAGGAAGCGGCCCTGATCGACGGCTGCGGTCGTCTCGGGACCTTCTGGCGGGTGACCTTCCCGCTCAGCGCGCCGGCGCTGGTGATCACGGCCCTCTTCTCGTTCATGACCGGCTGGAGCGAGTTCATGGTGGCCCGCGTGCTGATCGCGAGCAAGGAGCTGCACACCCTGCCGCTCGGCCTCGAATCGCTGTTCACGACCTTCCAGACCGAGTGGGCGAACTACGCCGCCAGCTCCGTGCTCGTCTGCATACCCGTCGTGGCGCTGTTCCTGCTGCTGAGCCGCTTCCTGATCGCCGGCTTGACGCTGGGCAGCGTCAAGGGATGACCGCGGCGGCAACGATGGGCACAGAGCCGGTCCCCCTTGCGCCCCTCGTGGATCGTTTTTGATAAGATATCATTATACAACCGGTTATGAGCTTGTCACTTGTGCAGGCATTATCATTTGTGGTATCATCACCCACCGGTGAGCCGCTGCTCCGCCTCTCCGCAACAGGCGGCGGGGGAGGCTGCATGGCGCCGGTCGACCGCGAGAGCGAAGCCGCGGATGCCACGATCGGGAAGGCGCGTGGCCCGCGGATGCGCTGTTGTGTATGTATTGTTGCGCACCCTGTCACGGGACATGTCATGAGACTCGTTCGCCTCCTCGGGCCGGCCCTGCTCGGCCTGCTGATCCCGGTCGCGGCGACCGCGGCGGAGGCCCGGCCTGCCGGCGCCGCCGGAACGACGATGCTGGCCGTCGATGGGGTCGGCACCGATCCCTCGCTCATTCCCGCCGCCGATCTCCTCTCCCTGGCACTCGTCGTCGAGGCCGACGGTAGCTCCTGGCTGCGCGTTGCCTTCCTGGACTGCAGCGGAGCGGGGCCCATCTGGCAGGCCTGGGCTCGCCGGGCGGCGGGTGCGCCCGCGCCTGCGAGCGTGGATATCGAGGTCCGGGCGATCCGCCCGAAACGTCCGGAGCTGGCGGCCCTCAGGGTGCGCCAGATTCTGCAGCGCACCGCGGCCGGCTATGCGCTGCAGGCTTCGCTGAACCGCGACGGGGCGGCCGCCTTCACGGTGCGTCCTGGCGATCCCGATGCGGTCTGGCTCGCGCTGCCGCCCGCCTGGATCGCGGGATGCTCGGCTGCGGATCCCCTCCAGGTGACGGCCAGGACCCTGGCGGATCGCGAGGTGCTCGGCGGCCGCTACCCGCCCGACAAGGTCTACGAGGCCCACTGCGCCCTGGTGCTGCACGGCAACCAGGGCCTGGGCTACACGGACGTCTTCCACGGCCGGCCCGACGATCCGGAGGGCTCGGGCTTCGACGAGGCGCTGCAGGTGCACGAGGGGACGGGCGTCCCCGGCAACTTCCACCTGGCCGGGACCCTCCAGGCGGCTGCGGAGTGGTCGGCCCACGAAGGCGATCCGCAGGACTTCAACGGCTGGCTGACGGCGGGCGTGACCGCGGGCTGGGCCGGCCTGCTGACCAGCGCCTATGCCCAGCACATCATGCCGTTCGTGCAGGATGCCATGAACGACTGGGCGGTGGACGTCGAGACGCAGATGGTCAGCACGCGCTACGGCTACTTCCCGACGGTGGCCTGGGTTCCCGAGCGGGTCTGGCTGAACACGAGCGGCTATCCCTCGGCCGGGGTGAACGACTGGATCGGCGACAACTGGCAGCCGCACGGCGTCCAGGGCGTGATCCTGGACGACGACGTGCACCTGGCAGGGCACGACAACCACCGGATCCACTTCCTGAGCGGCAACGGCCTGCGGCTGATCCCGCGAGACCGCAGCTTCACCGGCGACATCGTGGGCGGCAATGGGCAGGCCGCCCTCGACATCCTGACCGGCCTGGCCGGCTCGGGGGTCGGCCAGTACCGCATCGCCGTCTTCGCTGAGGACTGGGAATCTGTGGCGGAGATGGGTTCCTGGGCCGGCACGACGCCCTACGCCAAGGAAACCTACGACTGGTTCGTGGGCAAGTGCGCCACCGAGAGTGCCTGGCTGCACACATGGAAGCTGGCCGACGCCCTGGCCAATTCCGACTTCGACGGCGACACCTTCGATCCGACGCCGGGCACCTACTGGGAGATCGGGGGCACCGACGGCTACGGCGGCGGCGACAACGGCTGGTACACCCACTGGGCCGGCTTCGTGCCCTATGTCACCGGCGGCGACGGCAACGGCGACTGCGCCGGGAGCGGGGGCAGCTGCGCCGATTACGGCACGCTCTGGAACGACGCCTATCTCGCCCTGATGGCCGCGCCCGACAACAACGTCTCCCAGGCCGGCTGGTACGTGCTGATGACGAATCTGCACGAGACCGCCTGGCACGACGGCCTGGTGGGTCCCATCAGCGGCTGGGAGCACAAGTACAGCGCGCACGTCAAGAACGCGCGCATGTACGCCGAGGCCGCCCACTGGGCGAACGGCGAGTACGCGACGACGACGGCCGCCTACCTCACGGACATCGACGGCGACGGCTACGACGAGTGCGTGATCCACAACGACCACCTCTTCGGCGTCATCGAGGGGATCGGCGGCCGGCTGACCAACCTCTTCGTCAAGGGGCCGGGGTATGACGACAGCGCCATCGGCGTGGACAACGCCTACTGGAGCGGCACCGAGGGCGACTTCAACGATGACAACCACGTGGGCGCCTTCAGCGAGGTCGGACCCAACTACCAGCACGACGGCTACCAGATCGAGATCCTTTCGGGAGGCGGTCCGATAGCCCGCCTCAGGTTGTCGCATGCCGAGGTCACCAAGGAGATCGCTCTGGCCACGGGCGACAGCTTCCTCGACGTGGTCTACCGGGTCGGCCCCGCCACCCACTGGATCCAGTCCGGATTCTCGCCCTCCCTCGTGGATCTGACCTGGAATGCGCAGCTGGACCGGATCTGGGCGCCCGATGCCTCCTACATGGGGCAGCGCAACCCGCACACGGGCATCGCGGCGGCCTGGGTCGTTGGCAGCGGCGGGGCGGTGCACCAGCGCGATTTCTCCGGCACCCTCATGAAGGGGGACGAGATCCGGGGCAGCGGCGTGTTCCAGTGCCGCCTGTTCGCCGGCCCCAGCAGCCCGCCCGACGGCTCCGGAAACGTCGCCGAGCTGCAGGCGCTGGCGGCCGTCACCCTCGATAGCATTGGACCCGCGCCCCTGTCGGCCGAATTCTACCCGGCCTCTACCCGGTTGCGGGTAACCTTCGATCAGCCGGCCGATCCGGCGACCGCCGATCCCGGCGGCGTCGGAGTGGACGAGGATGGGGACGGCGCGGCCGAGGTCGTCCTCGGCGGCGGCACCACCGTGAGCGAGACTGTGGCCAGCTTCGTGCTGACCTACGAGCTCGACCCAGCGACCGCAACGGCGCTCGCCGCGCTCGACCCTCAGGATCTGCGGTTGCTGCTGGATGCGGATGCCGTGCGGGATGCGGCCGGCAACGGCAACCTGCCGGTGGGGGCCGCGGCCGGCGTGAGCGTGACGGTCGTCCAGACCCAGGTGACCATCGACGGGCACCTCGAGACCGGCGAGTGGTCCCTCGGCTTCGTGCTGCCGGATTCCAGCGACTCGGCCTGGACGGCCGCCAACGAGATCGACGACCTGCACGTGAGCTGGGACGACACCTACCTCTACCTGGCGCTGGACGGCTTGGTCAGCAGCAACTCGTGGCTGATCTACCTGGACGTGGATCCCGGCTCCGGTCTCGGACAGACCGATCTGACGGCCATCGACGTCTGGGAGCGGGGAGCGGTTTTTACCGCTCCGGGCTTCGCGGCCGACTTCCAGTACGGCTGCTACCAGCATCAGTCGGTGTGGGATGGCGACGGCTTCTGGCAGCTGCTCTCGCCCACCGCGACGGCCGAGCGCAGCAGCGAGATCCTGTCGGCCTTCGACTCCTTCCACGCCTACGGGGACGCGGGGGGCAGCGAGCTGGCGATACCCTGGAACACGCTCTACGGCCTCGGCGACGGCGCCGTGCCGCCCGGGGCGCAGATCGCGCTGGTGGCCTCGCTCTGCTGGGATCCCGAACCGGACGGCATGCTCGGCGGGGACTCGGCGCCCGACGACCTGGCGGCGGCCCTGCCCGTCATCGACAACGTCTGGACCCTCCCGGTGGACGGCAACGGCGATGGGCGGCCGGACCGCCTCGATCTCTCCCCGGTGCCCGAGCTTCCGGCCGCGCGCTTCGCCCTGGGGCCCGCGGTCCCCAATCCGTTCAACCCGCGCACGACCCTGAGCTTCGTCATCGACGGGAGCGGCCCCATGCCGGTGGACCTGGCCATCTACGACCTGCGGGGCCGCCGGGTGGCGACCCTGCTGGCTCGGCCTCTGACGGTCGGTCGCCACGAGGCCGTCTGGGAGGGCGTGGATGATCGCGGCCGCCGGGTGGCGGCCGGGACCTACATCTGTTCTCTGCGTTGCTGCGGGCAGGTCGTCAGCCGCCCGCTGTCGCTCATCAAGTAAGGAGGACGTCCATGCACGCGAAATGCTCTCGTGTCTCCGGGGTCCTGGTGGCCGGACTGGCCCTGCTGCTGGGTGCGGCCGGGGCCTGGGGCCAGATTCCCCAGACCATCGTCATCGACGGGGTCAACGACTTCGCCCCCAGCAACCTGATCGATGCCGACGGCGGGGACACCGAGTTTCCCAACATCGACATCGGCGATGTCTACATCACGAACGACGCCAACAAGATCTACTTCGGCATCCAGCAGGACCCGGCCGGCTGGGGCGCGGTGCAGATCGGCATCGCCATCGACGTGAACACGCCCGGCGGCGGGACGACGGATCCCTTCGGACGCCAGATCGAGTGGACCCTGGCCGCCACCAAGCCCGACTACATGTTCTACGTCAACCTGGACAACAACTGGCAGGCGGGCTACTTCTGGAACGGAGCCGGCTGGTCCGAGATCGTGCCGCAGGGGCCGGGCTCGCTGGGCTGGGCGACCAGTACGGGCTTCAAGGAGCTGGCGGTGCTGCTCAGCACCATCGGCGTATCCGCCTCCGACCTGGTGAACTTCGAGGCCTGGACCACCCAGGATTCCCCCACCAAGGGGCCCCTGGACTGCGTCGTGAACGACGGTCTGCAGCTCAGCACACCCAACTTCACGCTCTGGGACACCACGACGCCGATCCCCTTGACGGATTACTTCCCCTACACCGTCCAGGCGGCGGCCGACAACGATCCGCCGGTGGTCCAGAACACCGCGCGGGCGAGCGGCGAGTTCGGCGCGGACTCCTTTTTCGACGTCGTGTTCAACGAGCCGGTGGATCCGGTCACGGGTCAGGTCCCCGGCAACTACGTCGTGGGCGGCGGTGGAGGGGGCGCCTACCCGGTCGTGGCGGCCACGCGCGACGCCTCCCAGCTCAACCTGGTTCATCTGCAGCTGGGATCGCCGATGACGCCCAGCGGCAGCCTGTACACCCTCACCGTGACCGGCGTGAAGGACCTGGCCGGCAACACCATCGTCGCCAACGGAACCACGAACCGGGCTTGCTTCATGCTCAAGAGGCTGGTCTTTCGCGGCAAGTTCAGTCTCTACCTGGCCACGAACTCCAACCCTCCCGACCGCTTCACGATCGAGGGCGACGTCCGGCCGTTCACCTTCACACCGGTCTGTGACACGGGTGACATGGCCGACACCGGCGTGGACGACATCTGGGAGTACACCAATCTCTTTCACGTCTCCGGCGACTGCGTGGCCGGCACGGCCAGCAAGCTGCTGCAGTGGAAGTTCATGCACAACTGCACGACCTACGAACCGCTGGCCTCCAACCGCCAGCACACCCTCGATCTGGCGAACGGCCCCACCGACAGCCTGGTGTTCTGGTGGGCCGACGAGGACCCGACCCAGTTCACCACGCACGACATCGACGTCGAGTTCTTCGTGGACCTGAACGTCTACGGCTACGCACCCGGCGACGTCGTGAGCATCAACGGCTCGGAGCCGCCCCTGACCTACGACGTGCCCTCGCTGAATCTGCTGGCCGACGACGGCATCGCTCCCGATGCGGTGGCGGGGGACGGCATCTTCTCGGCGCGCCTCCGTTTCCCGGCCGGCGCGCACAAGGACGCCGTGTACAAGTTCCTGCTCAACGACGTGTACGAGTGCTTCGGTCAGGACAACCGGCACCTCTTCCTGAACGACGAGCTGTACGACATCGTCGGTGGCGCGCTCGGGCCCCTCACCCTGCCGGTCGTCCACTACGACCGCTGCAGCACCACCTGGCGCGCGGTGCAGGTCGTGTTCCAGGTGGACTTCAACGGCACGGCCTGGGAGGGCCTCTCGCCCAGCGACGTGGTGTCGGTCAACGGTACGCCGAGCAACGGCGAGCCGCCGACCTTCAGCTGGGACATTCCCTCGCTCAACGTGATGCACGACGACGGTGCCTATCCCGACAACCTGGCGGGTGACAAGATCTACGCCGCGAGCGTGGTCTTCGCCGACTCCAGCAACATCGACACCGAGTACAAGTACCTCTTCAACGACGTGTACGAGTGCCCGACCCAGGACAACCGCACCTTCACGGTCGATGCGGACAACCATGACGCCGCGGGCAATCCGCAGGTGCTGCCGGTGGATCGCTTCCAGCAGTGCCAGATCGTGAGCGTGACGACGCCTCCGCGCAAGGCGCTCGTCCTGGGCCAGAACCAGCCCAACCCGTTCAACCCGCTGACCGAGATCCGCTACCTGATTCCCGAGGCCGGGAAGGGCTCCCTGTGCATCTACAACCTGCGCGGTGAGCTGGTGCGCACGCTCAGGTCCGGTCATTTCCAGGCCGGCGAGGGCGTGGCCGTCTGGGACGGTCGCACCGACAGCGGCCGGCAGGCCGGCAGCGGCGTCTACCTCTACCGCCTGCAGGTGAACGGCCTGAGCGACACCAGGCAGATGCTGCTCCTGAAGTAACGGCCACGCGCGGCCGTCCGACCCGCTTCCTGGAGCGAGCCCCCGCCGGCGGCGGGGGCTCGCTGCGTTCGACGCCGATCCCCTGAAGTCCCCTGGAGCGCGGCCGGGCGCCGTGGTATCCTGTCGCTCGGGCCGCGGTGAAAGGGAGCGGCATGAACACCACGCTGACCGTCATCGCCTTCGTGGCCGGAGGACTGCTCGTCCTCCTGCTGCTCCTCGGCTTCATCGCGAGCCTGGTGCGACGTCGCCTGCAGGCGGAGCTGGAGAGCCGACTGCCGGGGCGCCGCGTCCTGCGCCGCTCCCTGCGTGCCAACTTCTTCGGCTTCGCCTCCCTCGGCCCGGCCCAGCTGCGCGGTAACGGCGCGCTGGTGCTCCTGCCGGAGGAACTCTACTTCCTCATGGCCGCGCCGCGTCGCGAGATCCGCATTCCGCTGGCGCGGATCATCGAGACCTCGCTCGTCAGGAGCCATCTCGGCAAGACCATCTTCCGTCCCCTGCTCCACGTGGCCTATCACGGGGGCGAGGGAGATGACGCCGTGGCCTGGGCCGTGCCGGATCCGCAGGGCTGGCGGGACGCCGTCGAGCAGGCGCGCGGCCGGCAAACCTGAGGCCGAAGGGCTCGCCGTGAACGATGAGGCGGAATTCCGCGATTCAATCCCGCTGCTCGTGGCGGAGCAGGCGCACCAGGTGCGCCGGGTCACCTGGGTGGGGCTGGCGCTGAACCTCTTCCTGGCGGCCGCCAAGTTCGCCGGCGGCGTGCTCGGCTCGAGCCAGGCCGTGGTGGCCGATGCCGTGCACAGCCTGTCGGACACGCTGACGGACATCGCGGTGCTGCTGGGCGTGCGCTACTGGTCGGCACCGGCGGACGCCGGCCATCCCTATGGTCACCACAGGATCGAGACCCTGATCACCGCGGGAATCGGGCTCATTCTGGGAGTGGTGGGTGTGGCGATAGGCTACACGGCCATCACTTCCGTGCGCTCCGTGCACCAGCAGCAGCCAGGCTGGATCGCCTTCGGCGCCGCCGGGCTCTCCATCGTCCTCAAGGAATGGCTCTACCGCTGGACCGTGGCGGTCGGCCGGCGGATCCGCTCCTCGGCCCTGGTCGCCAACGCCTGGCATCACCGCTCCGATTCCATCAGCTCCTACCCCGCCGCCGTGGCGGTGGTGATCACGCTGATCGACCGCAAGCTGTCGTACGTGGACCACATTGGCGCGCTCATCGTCTCCCTCTTCATCCTCCACGCCGCCTGGAGCATCGTGAAACCGGCCTTCTACGAGCTCGCGGACACGGGGGCGCCGGATGACGTGCGGACCCTCATCAGGGACGTGGGTCTGAGCACTCCCGAGGTCACGTCGGTCCACGCCATCCGTACGCGCCGCATGGGATCCAGCGTGTTCGTCGACCTTCACATCACCGTGGACGGTGCGACGAGTGTGGCGCGAGGCCACGAAATCTCCGAGATTGTCAGCGCGCGCATCCGCGCCCAGGTGCCCGACGTCATCGACGTCGTGGTGCATCTCGAGCCGCACGACCACGTCTCCGACGACGATTGACGGCCGTCAGGCGACGGTTTCCGTGCGGCCCGTTCGGAGCACGGCTTGTGCGGGGCCTCGCCTGATCGGGGCGCGGCCCCGGCCTGGAACACCGGATGAGAAGGAGACCCGTCATGGATCCCATCGCCCCCGCCCTGAGCGCCTTCCTCGACGGGCTGGTCCCGCCCCGCTCCGCCGAGCTGCAGGCCATGGAGGAACGGGCCGCCCGCACGGACTTCCCCATCGTCGGACCGGCCTCGGGCCAGCTCTGCTACCAGATCGCCCGCATGATCCGCGCCCGGCGCGTCTTCGAGCTGGGCAGCGGGTTCGGGTACTCCACCGCCTGGTTCGCCCGGGCCGTGCAGGAGAACGGCGGCGGCGTGGTGCACCACGTGGTCTGGGACGAGGATCTGTCGCGGCAGGCGCGGGAGCACTTCGACCGGCTGGGCTACCAGACCATCGTCCGCTACCACGTCGGCGAGGCCGTCGCCCACCTGCGCGAGACACCGCCGGCCTTCGACCTGATCTTCAACGACATCGAAAAGGAGGGCTACCCCGAGGCGCTGCCGGTCATCAGGGACAAGCTGCGCCCCGGCGGCGTGCTGATCACCGACAACGCTCTCTGGCACGGGCGGATCTTCGACGACGAGGACCGCTCGCCGGCCACCCAGGGCGTGCGCGCCTTCACCCGCGCCCTGGTCCGCGACCCGGGCTGGATCGTCTCCCTGGTGCCCATCCGGGATGGACTGCTCCTGGCCATGAAGCGCTGAAGCGCCCGCCAGCCCGCCAGGAGGCCAGAATCAGAATCATTATTATCTTGTATAAGATATGGAGGCCGAACGGTCCCCCAATAGTGACATGGCCGGCTCATGCCGCCTGACAGGGAGCTTCGAGATGAACAGCCCGACCGATATAGATGACGTGGCGATCAGTCCGCAGGACATCTGCCCGCTGCTGGTGGGCAACCGTGTACCGGCGGCGATTCTCACCACCTCGGGAGGGAAGCCGTATGACCTGACAGCGGCCCTCGCTCAGCAGCGCACCGTGCTGATCGTCTACCGGGGCGGCTGGTGACCGCACTGCAACAAGCAGCTGGTTCAGCTGCAGGAGATCGAGCCCCGGCTCGAGGAGATGGGTTGCCGCATCATCGCGGTGTGCATGGACCGCCCCGAGAAGCTCCGGGAAACGCTCCGGGAGCACGGGATGACTTACCTGCTGCTCTCGGACCGCGACGCCGCGCTGGTTCGCGCCCTGGGCCTGGCCTACAGGGTGGACGATGCCACCTTCGAGAAATACCCGGAATTTCGCGCGGAGCTGGAAGAGGCTTCGGGCCGCCAGCACCACATCCTGCCGGTGCCCGCTGCCTACGTGGTCGACACCAAGGGAGTCATTCAGTTCAGCTACATGAGTCCGGATCACACGCGGCGCGTCCGTCCCGCGGTGCTGCTGGCGGCCGCGCAGGACCTGGCGCGTGTGGCAAGCTAGGCCGCGGAAGCTGCGGAAGTTGCGGCCGTTGCCAAGATCACGGAAGCCCAGGGGAAGCCGGGTGACGCACGAACGCGAGCGGCCCGGGCCCGCCGGCGAGCCGGAGGGGCCCCCGGCGCGGCCGCGTGCCCGTATATCCATCGCAGGAGGAATCGGCATGAAGCTCGGAATCGCGATGCTGGCCGGCCTGATCCCGTTGCTCGCCGGACCGGCGCTGGCGGCCTTGCACACCGAGGAGGTGCCCTACCGGCAAGGTGACACCCAGCTGAAGGGACACCTGGCCTACGACGACCGGGACGAGGGTCCGCGGCCCGGCGTGCTGGTGGTGCACGAGTGGTGGGGCCTGAACGACTACGCCAAGGGTCGCGCCGACATGCTGGCGGAGGAGGGGTACGTGGCCCTGGCGGTGGACATGTACGGGGAGGGCAAGGTCACCGAGCACCCTCAGGAAGCCGGCCAGTGGGCCGCGGAGGTGAGCCGGAACGCCGAACTCGGCCGCCAGCGCTTCCTGGCCGCCTACGAGCTGCTCCGCGCCGACCCGCACGTGGATGGTGAGCGCATCGCCGCCATCGGCTACTGCTTCGGCGGCGGGGTGGTCCTGAACATGGCCCTGGCGGGCGTCGATCTGAACGGCGTCGTCAGCTTCCACGGCTCGCTGCCGCAGCAGCCGGCAGCGCCCGGCACGGTCAAGGCCAAGATCCTGGTCTGTCACGGTGGCAGTGATCCGCTGACGACACAGGAACAGATCCAGACCTTCGAGAAGAACCTCACGGCGGCGGGTGCGGACTGGGAGCTAAACATCTACGGGGGAGCGAAGCACAGCTTCACCAACCCGGAGGCCGACCTCCATGGCATGGACGCCCTGGCTTACAGCCCCACGGCTGACCGGCGCTCCTGGCGGGCCATGCTGGATTTCTTCGAGGAGATCTTCGGCCGCTGATGCCCGGCTCGCCGGGCGCGGTTCACCCGGATGCACGATCGGCTCGCCAGGGCCGGCCTGTCCGCCGCCTCCCCTTCCGAGGCATGGTGTCGGCCACGTTCGGCCCCGACATTTACCTGTGCAAGGCAATGACCTATCCTGAAGGGAGCGGGCGCGGCGTTGCGCACCGGCGTATCCTGCGGAGGATCTCCATGCAAGCGAGGCCTATCTCTCTTCTTCCGTCAGCCCTGGCGACCACCCTGCTGGTCGGTTCGGCGATCGGCCTTTCTGCCATCAGCCCCGCGGCCGTACATGCCGCCAGCCCTGCCTCCGCACCCACTGCTCCCGCCACTGCAGCCTCCGCCGCACCCGCCGCACCCACCGCTCCCGCCGTGCCCAGCACCGCGCCCGGCGAGCCGGCTGCCGCTGCCGAGGAACCTCCGTCCGTGCCGGCGCCGCTCGGGCTCGCGGAGCTGGTCATCACGGTCATCCCGGAGCATCCTCGCGAGTTCATCTTCACGGACAAGGGAGCGGCCCACCTGGCGGGGGAGGCGGTCGGCCCCGATACGCGCAGCTATCACGGCTTCACCATCGCCATGCACGAGTTCCTGGACGGCTGGACCCTGCGGCTGGAGGATGGAGTGGAGGTGGGACCGGCCACCGCGATGCGGGCCGATGTTCATCCCGATCGCCTGGTGCGGCATCACGTCCTGCCGGACGGCACCGAGATCGACGAGACGGTCCAGCTCTTCGATCGCAGCAACGGCTTCCGCGTGGTCTGGGAGGGGGTGCCGCCGGGTCGCTGCGAGGTCGTCCCGCGCATCGACATGCGCTTCCTCTGGCGCGTCGGCCGCTACCCCTACCAGGTCCGGTGGGAGGGTGACGTCCTGCGGGTGGCCCGGCGCGAGCGGCCGGACACGGCCCCGCCCGGGCTGCCGGACTGGCTCGCCGTGGCCGTCACGGGGGCTCAGGGCTTCGCGCCCGACGGCCGCTACCTCGACGTGATCTACCCCAAGGGAAAGGCCCGGAAGGCGATGGCCCAGGCCTTCCCCTTCTTCCCCGGAGCCATCTGGGCCGTGATCCCGCCGCGCATCCCCGGGGGAACGGTGGAGATGGTGGTGGCCGCCGACAGCACCGCGAAGGCGGCTGCGGCGCGGGCCCGTCGTCTGCGCGACGAGGCCCTGGACCTGGCCCGAGACCGCCAGGCGCGCCTGGAGAGCCTGCTGGCGGAGAACCTGATCCGCACCGGAAACGAACGCGATGACCGGGCGCTCGCCTGGGCCCGCATCTCCCTGGACAACCTGATCATGGAGCAGCGGGGTCTGGGCCTCTACGCCGGCTTCTACTGGTTCACCACCTACTGGGGCCGCGATACCTTCATCACCTTGCCGGGCGCCTGCCTCGTCCAGGGCGATTTCGCCACCGCCGAGGCGCTCCTGCGCTCCTTCGCCGCCTGGCAGGACCGCGATCCACAGAGCCAGCGCGAGGGGCGCCTGCCCAACTTCGTCACCGTCGAGCAGGTCCAGTTCGCCGGCGTGGACGGCACGTGGTGGTTCGTGCGGGCCCTGGACGAGCTGTGGCGGCGGTCGGGCGACGACGCCTTCGCCCGGGAAATGGCCCCCATGGTGATCCGCGCCGTGGAGGGGGCCCTGCGCCACGCCGTCGACGAGGAGGGCTTTCTCACCCACGGCGACGGCGAGACCTGGATGGACGCCGGCGGCGAGCAGCAACCCTACTCGCCCCGCGGCGACCGCGCGGTCGAGGTGCAGGCCCTCTTCCACCGCGGGCTGCTGGTGGCGGCCCGGCTGGCCGCGAAGTTCGGCCGGATCGAGGGAGCGCCCGTGGGCCTGAGCGGAGAGACCCTGGCCGCTCGCTACAACGAACAGGCCGGCAAGCTGGCCGCCGGCTTCGCGAGCCGGTTCTGGCGGGACGGCCGCCTCGTCGATCATCTGAACCGCGACGGCACGCCCGACACGCAGATCCGTCCCAACGGGCTGCTCGCGATCCTGGCCTCCCCTGCCCTCTTCAGCGGGGAGCAGCGTGCGGCCGTGGTGCGCGAGGCCGAGGCGCAGCTGATCCGGCCACAGGGCGTGCTCTCCCTCGCGGAGCAGGACCCGCATTTCCATCCGCGCCACCTGGATCTCGAGCACTACTACTACGACGAGGCCTACCACAACGGCGACGTCTGGCTCTGGCTCTCCGGCGCTTACGTGTCGGCCCTCGCCGATCCCCGCCGTGGCTTCTCCCAGACGCGGAGGCTGCTGGACGAGATCCTGGACGAGGGGGCCGTCGGAACCCTGCAGGAG
Source organism: uncultured Fibrobacteraceae bacterium (assembly GCA_964524645.1). Taxonomy (GTDB): domain Bacteria; phylum Krumholzibacteriota; class Krumholzibacteriia; order LZORAL124-64-63; family LZORAL124-64-63; genus CAZGEC01. Next base: position 77,057 of record CAZGEC010000007.1, read on the forward strand.
ATCCGCGACGGCGCGCCGGCGGCCGGCAAAGACGAGTTCGGAGGCGCCACCAGCCAGGCCTGGTCCCTGGCCGAGCTGCTGCGAACCGTCGTGGACGACTACCTGGGACTCGGGGTGGACCTGACCGCCGATCCACCGCGGATCGTCGTGGCGCCGGCCTGTCCGCCGGAGTGGAGCGACCTGGTCGTGCGGATGCGGCTCGGCGGGCAGCCCTGCGTGGTGGAGTGCCGCCGCCGGAGCCCGGTGGCTGGTCACACCGCCGCCGGAACAGGCCCGCCGACCGGGTCGGCGCCCGGTCGGGAGATCCTGATGCGCTTCCAGGCGGCGCTTCCCGGGGGATGGAACGTGTCCGCGATCTGGCCTGACGGGCAGGCCGTACCGGCCCCGCCGCTCCGCTCGGTCACCGGGGCGGAGAGCGACTGGCCCTACCTGCTGAGATGGGACAGTGCGGGCCGGGCCGCCGGGGGACGTTGATTTCCCCCGGTCCTTTCTGGCAGCCCCCTCCTGCCCCGCCGGATGACCGCCGCTCTTCTTCCGGAGGGCGAGACACCCCGTCAGAAGCGCGGCAGAGATCCTCCTCAGGAGAGCAGCAGGTTCTCGCCGCTGTCGCCGGCGAACAGGTGGATGTGGGCCGCCTGCAGGGCGAGGCCGACCTCGTCGTCGACCTTCGCGCCGGCCTGACCCTGGGCCCGCACGGTGAGCGGCCAGCCGCCAAGATCGAGGTGGAGCAGCGTCTCGTTGCCCAGCAGCTCGACCACGCGCAGCAGAGCCCTGCCGCTGGCGAAGCCGCCCGAGCCGGCCAGGGCCACGTGCTCGGGGCGGATCCCGAGGACGACCGGCTGCCGGAGCAGGCTCTCCGGAGGCTGGAAGGAGGCGGGCAGGGCGAGAGGGAGCGGCCCCCTGCTCTCCATCGCCGGTTCCGGGACGTCCTCGAGCAGGCGCGGAGGCTCCTCGTCGCTCTCCCCCGCCGACGCCGCGGGCGGGTCCACCAGGAAGCGCAGCCCGTCCTCGCGCACCAGCCGGCCCGGCAGGAAGTTCATGGCGGGCGAGCCGATGAAGCCGGCGACGAAGCGGTTGGCCGGCCGGTCGTAGAGGGCCAGCGGCGTGTCCACCTGCTGGACGACGCCCCGGTTCATCACCACGATGCGCTGGCCCAGGGTCATGGCTTCGACCTGATCGTGGGTGACGTAGACCATGGTGGCTCCGAGATCGTGGTGCAGGCGGCTGATCTCGGTCCGCATCTGGACGCGCATCTTGGCGTCCAGGTTGGACAGGGGCTCGTCGAAGAGGAAGGCGTCGGGATCGCGCACGATGGCCCGCCCCAGGGCCACCCGCTGGCGCTGGCCGCCGGAGAGCGCGCGCGGACGGCGGTCCAGCAGCTCCCCGATGCCCAGCACCCGCGCCACCTCTCCCACCTTGCGGCGGATCTCCTCGCGGGGCAACTTGCGCATCTTCAGACCGAAGGCCAGGTTCTCGCGCACGCTCATGTGGGGGTAGAGGGCGTAGCTCTGGAAGACCATGGCCACGTTGCGGTCCTTGGGCTCGACGTCGTTCACCACGCGGTCGCCGATGCGGATCCGGCCGGTGGTGGCGGTCTCCAGGCCGGCGACCATGCGCAGCGTCGTGGACTTCCCGCAGCCCGAGGGGCCGACCAGCACCACGAACTCCCCGTCCGCGATCTCCAGGTCCATGGGAGCCACCGCGGTCACGCCCCCGGGAAACACCTTGCTGACGCCTTCCAGGACCACTCCGGCCACGTCCTGCTCCTCCTGCCGAAAACTCCGCGACGGAAGGCCGCGGGCCAGCCGGCAGGATAGCATGCCGGCGCCGGAGTGTCATCGTCCGACCGGACTTCGCCGGCAGCGCAGCCGCGCGCCGCGCGACCGCCGGCCGTGCGATCCCGCCGGGCGCACCAGTCCGTCAGGATGCCGGTCCGCGGGAGACAGCGCTTCGGGGATTCGCCGGTCTGCGGTATGCTCGCGCACGTGCCTCCCCGGGCGGTGCGCCGCCGCGGGAGAACCGGCGCCGGATGCCCACTTCGAGCGCGGGGGTCGTTTCTCGACGTCATGAGCCTCTTCGACATCGCCGCCGTCCTGATCGTGCTGGCCGCGCTGTTCGGCTGGTTGAACCACCGCTACCTGCGGCTGGAGCCGAGCGTCGGTCTGATGCTCATCGCTCTGGCCAGCTCGGCAGCGCTGATCTTGCTGGACCGGCTGGTGCCCGGGCTGGGCGTGACGGCCGCCGTGCGCGGCTTCGTGGGGAGCATCGACTTCAACGAGGCCCTCATGCACGGCATGCTGGGCTTCCTGCTCTTCGCCGGCTCCCTGCACGCGGACCTGGATTTCTTCGCCCAGCGCAAGTGGACCATCGCCTCCCTGGCCACGGTCGGCCTGCTGGCCTCGGCGGCGCTGGTCGGCGTGATGAGCCGGGGGGTCTTCGCCCTGATCGACCTGCCGGCCGGCTGGCTCGCCTGCTTCGTCTTCGGAGCGCTGATCTCCCCGACCGATCCCATCGCGGTCATGGGCACGCTGAAGCACCTGCATGCCCCGCCCTCCCTGGAGGCCAAGATCGCCGGCGAGTCGCTCTTCAACGACGGGGTGGCGGTGGTCGTCTTCACCGGGCTGGTGGCCATGCTCCCGGCGGCGGGCGCCGTGCAGGCCGGCCACGTGGAGGGCGGGCTGCGGGCCGGCGACCTGGCGCTCTTCTTCCTGCGCGAGGCCGGCGGTGGGGCGGCCCTCGGGCTGGTGGCGGGATACCTCGCCTACCGGTTGATGCTCAGCATCGACGATTACAAGGTCGAGGTGATGATCACCCTGGCCCTGGTCATGGGGGCGTACGGGCTGTCCCAGGCCCTGCACGTCTCGGGGCCGATCGCGGTGGTCTGCGCCGGCCTGCTGATCGGCAACCGCGGGCGGGCCTTCGCCATGAGCGACGAGGTCGCCGACTACCTGGAGAAGTTCTGGGAGCTGATCGACGAGATCCTCAACGCCGTGCTCTTCCTGCTCATCGGCGTCGAGGTGCTGGTGGTGGCCTTCCACGGGCCGAGCGTGCTGGCGGGACTGTTCTGCATCGTCGTGGTGCTGCTGGCGCGCCTGCTGAGCGTCTCGGCGGCCATCTCGGTGCTGAGCCTGCGCCGGCGCTTCTCGCGCGGGGTGGTGCGCATCCTCACCTGGGGTGGCCTGCGCGGCGGCATCTCGGTGGCCCTGGTGCTCTCCCTGCCGCCGATCCCCGAGAAGCCCCTCCTGATCACCTGCACCTACATCGTGGTGCTCTTCTCGATCGTCGTGCAGGGGCTTTCCATCCGGCGCGTGCTGCGCCGTCTCCTGGCGGAGGCGGACTAACCCGGATCATTCATGAGTAATTCGGGCTGAGCCGGTCTCAGGAGCGCAGGTAGGAGGCGCCGTTGACGTCCACGATGGCACCGGTCACGTAGTCCGAGCGGGCGGCCGCCAGCCACAGCACCACCTCGGCCACCTCCTCCGGCGTCGCCACGCGGTTTAGCGGACTCTGGCGGCGAACCGCTTCCCCGTGCGCCCCCACCAGCAGATCGGTCGTCATGTCCGTCGCGACGTAGCCGGGTGCCACGACCGTCACCACGATCCCGTCCGGCGCCAGGGCCTGGGCCATGGACTGGCTGAAGCTGTTCAGACCGGCCTTGGCGGCGCCGTAGGCGGGCGCCTCCGGCTCGCCCCGGAAGGCGCCGCGGGACGAGATGTTCACCACGCGCCCGCCGCCGGCCCGCCGCAGGTGCGGGATGGCCGCGAAGGTGAGGTGGACCGGACCCAGCAGGTTGAGGGCCAGCGTGCGCTGCCAGACGTCGCGCCAGCCGGCGGCATCGAGCGCGTACACGTCGTGCAGCTCGTAGATGCCGGCGTTGTTCACCAGGATGTCGAGACCGCCCAGCGCCGCGGCCGCCGTTCCGGCCAGGCCGGCGGCCTCCTCGGCGGCGCTCAGGTCCGCGGCGAGGACGGCGTGCCCGGACCCCGCCAGGTCCGCGGCCACGGCCTCGGCGGCCGGCCGGTCGCGGTGGTAGTGGACGCCCACGCGGGCGCCGTGGGCGGCCAGGCTGCGGGCCACGGCCGCCCCGATGCCGCGCGAGGCCCCGGTGACGAGGGCCGCCTTGCCGTGCAGATCCAGCTCCATCGGACTCATCGCTCTCGACCTCCGCGTGGTTTCGCCGAGCGGGCACGTGCGGGCGGGCCCGATCCCGCCAGGCGAACGGTGCGTCCGGCGTCCGGGGCCGTCAAGGAGAAGCCCCGCGCCGGCGCCCGCATTCCCGACTCAACTTTTTTGTCCCATGACGTATACTACCCTGATCGTCGCGATCCTGCGCCACTCCGTCCGGGCCCCAGGAGGTCTCCCATGAACGGCCGAGGCTACGAATCCATGCACGAGCGCTTCCGCGTCAACCGCCGCGATTTCCTGAAGGTGGGCACCGCGGTGGGAGCGGGGATCCTGCTGGGCACGCCCGATGCCTGGGCGCAGGAGCAGGAGTCGAAGTCGCCGGCCAAGCCCGCGACCAACCTGAAGGACCACCTCGACGTGCCGCGAACCGCACACTCCCTGCCGGGGCCATTTCCGGGCCGGGTGGTGGAGATCCACGATCCACGCTCCGTCGTCGAGGGCCAGCCGGACGGCGCGGTGATCGGGACCATGTTCGGACAGGGACTGCAGGCGTTGACGGGGCGCGAGCCCACCGAGAGCTTCCAGCTCCTGTTCACCCCCGACGACGTCGTCGGCATCAAGGTCAATCCCGTGGGCGGCGGCCTGATCAGCACGCGGCTCGAGCTGGTGGACGCGATCGTGACCTGGCTGACGGCGAACGGCCTGCCGCGCCGGAAAATCGTCATCTGGGATCGCTTCGATTACATGCTGCAGGATGCCGGCTTCACGACCGAGCGCTACCCGGAGATCGGGATCGCGGGCCTGCAGACCATGGACGAGGCGGCCATGGAGGAGGGGGCCACCGACGACAGCCGCTGGCTCGACGCCCGGGGGAAGCATGTCAGCGAGGGGCGGTTCGACCGCGAGATGTCCTACTGGGTGGACGTGGAGGCGCCGCAGGACAGGAACTACCTGAACCAGCACGTCTTCAACGGCAAGGACTCGTACTTCGGCAAGCTGATCACCCGGCGGCTGACCAAGATCATCAACGTGCCGGTCTTCAAGAACACCGGCAACGGGATCTCCATCGCCACCAAGAACCTCGGCTACGGCGCCATCTGCAACACCGGCCGCCTGCACCAGCGGCTCGGCTTCGAGGTCAACACCGAGGTCTCGGCGTTCCCCTGCATTCGCGACAAGTGGGTCCTGACGGTGGTCGACGGTCTGGTGGCCCAGTACGAGGGAGGGCCAATGCCGAACGCCCAGTTCACCTACGACTGGCAGCGGCTGTACCTGGCCACCGATCCCTTCGCCCTGGACATGGTTTGCCAGCAGCAGATCGTGGCCAAGCGCAAGGCGATGGGGATCGACGTGAACGAGCACCCGCGCTATACGGACTACCTGCACTACGGGGAGAAGCTGGGCCTCGGGATCGCCGACGCCGGCCGCATCGAGCACGTCACCGTCTAGAGGAAACACCATGCGGGCGCCGCCCTCGCCGCCGATCACCGGGCTGCTGATCACCGCGCTACTGGCGACCGCCGGCCCGCCGGCGCACGCCGCCGCGGCGCACCACCCCGAAGCGGCGGGTCCCCTGCTGCGCTTCTCGGCCGAGAATCTCTACGGCCGCATCGACGGGGGAGCGGAGCTGTTCCTGGAGTTCGGCTTCCGCGAGCTGGTGATCCAGGAGTACCGCAGCGGTGCGGTCAAGCTCGAGCTCGAGACCTACGTCATGGAAAGCCCCCTCGCCGCCCTCGGCATCTACCTCGCCAAGTGCGGCCACGAGACGCCCGTGGACGGCCTGGCAGCTCGGAACACGGGCAGCCGGTACCAGATCCTGGCGCTGAAGGGGGACCGCTACCTGCAGGTGAACAACTTCGCCGGCGACGCGGCGCTCCTGCCGGACATGACGGCCCTCCTGAACGCGGCGGTTGCCGGGGTCCCGGAGGCCCGGGAGCCGGACATCTGGCGGCTGCTGCCCGCCGCGGACCAGGTGGCCGGCAGCCGCCGCCTGTTCCGCGGGCCCTACGCCCTGGAGCCCGTCTACACCTTCGGCGAGGGGGACGTCCTGCAGCTCGGCGGGCGGATCTTCGGCGCCCTGGCCGATTACCGCGACGGCTCCGGGCGCTCCTGGACCCGGCTGGTGATTCCCTACGCTGATGCCGAGTCCGCCCGCAGCGCCTTCCGGCACCTGCGGGAGCATCTGGATTCCTACCTGCAGGTCGTCCGCGAGGGCCCCGACCTGCTCGCCTTCCGCGACTACCGGTCTGAGTACGGCCAGGTCGTCCGCGAGGACTCGCTGTTGCAGCTGGACATCCACCTGCAGGCGCTCCCCTGACCCGGATCATGCGTGAATCAGCCGGGCAGAGGACCGCCCCCGCCGTCGGGAGGAAACCGGCCGAGGCCGATCCCCGGAAATCGCGGCGGGGGCAGTCACAAGGAGGGCGGCCGCTGGTCGCCCGCCGGCCGCCGCAGGTACTATATATGCCTAGCGCGCCTTGTCACGCGGGAAGTCCGGTGCCTCCGGCAGCTCGACCGGCTCCTCCTTCAGCTTCTGCAGCAGGACCGCCACCGCCTTCTCCAGCTGGGGATCGCGTCCGGCGATGACATCCTGAGGCAGGTTGTCGATCTCGACGTCGGGATCGACACCGTGCCCCTCCACGTCCCACCGCCCCTGCGTGTTGATGAAGGCGAACTCCGGAATGGTGACCCCGCCGCCGTCGAGCAGGCGGATGACCCGGGAGTAGCCGACCAGCCCGCCCCAGGTGCGGGTGCCGACCAGCGGCCCCAGACCGTAGGCCTTGAAGTAGTAGGGCAGGGCGTCGCCGCCGCTCCCGGCCAGCCCGTTGCTGATCATGGCCAGATGGCCCGCGAAGGTGCTGCCCGGGGTGCGCTCGAGCTGACCGTAGCGCGGCTGCCAGAGGCTCACCAGCTTCTGGCGCAGGATGTTCATGAAGAAGTCGGGCACCCAGCCGCCGCCGTTGTAGCGCTCGTCGATGATCAGGGCCTCCTTGCGCAGCTGCGGGTAGTAGCCCTTGGCGAACTCCTGCGCTCCGTGCACCGCCGTGTTGGGCATGTGCAGGTAGCCGATGCGGCCGCCGGACAGCTCGGCGACCTTGCGGCGGTTGCCCGCGGCCCAGGCGGTGTAGCGCAGACCGGCCTCGGAACGGATCGGCTCGACCGTGATCTCGCGGCCGTCCTTGCCGTCGGCCCGGGAGGCGACGCTCAGCACCACGGCCCGGTCCGCCTTGTCCTCGAAGAGCGCGTAGGGATTGAGGGGGGCGCGGAGATCCACTCCGTCCACGGCCAGCAGGTACGCGCCGTCCGGCACCTCCTGTCCGGGCACGTTCAAGGGCGTGCGATCGTCGCCGTTCCAGTCGCGCTCGCGCAGCACGTTCTCCAGCCGGTAGCGGCCGCTCCGCTCGTCCAGGACAAAGTCGCAGCCCAGCAGACCCGTGCCGAGACGCTCCGGGCGGGGAAAGTCCCCGCCGTGGCGGATGTAGCTGTGCGAGCAGTTCAGCTCGCCGAGCATCTCGCCGATGAGGTAGTCCAGGTCGCTGCGGTGGGCGATGTACGGCACCAGCTGCGCGTAGCGCTCGTACATGTGATCCCAGTCCACGCCGTGCAGGCCGGGGTCGTAGAAGAAGTCCCGCTCGACGCGCCAGGCCTCGCGCATCATCTGGACCCATTCGGCCCGCGGGTCCACGTGCGCCTTCATCTCGCCGGTGCGCAGCGGCTTCTCGGCCGGCTTCTGATCGGGCGCGGCGTCGACGATGCCGTAGCTGTCGTGGCTGGCGTAGAGGATCTTCTCGCCGTTCGCGGCCAGGCGATAGAAGTTCGCCTCCGCCAGCACCGTCTTGGCCTCCCGGTCCTCCATCACGAAGACCAGCAGGGCGGGACCGGTCTTGCTGCCCGGGCGCAGCGGACGGCTCTGGTAGAAGAGCTTGCCCTCGGCCGCCTGCAGGTTGCGGTAGTTGCCGGCCTCGACCGGCAAGGCGACGATGCGCTGCTCGATCCCCGCGAGATCGATCTTCGTCTCGGGGGGCGGCTCCGCTTCCTCGCCGGCCTCCTCGTCCTTGTCCTTCTTGCCGGCCCTGGCGTCCTTGTCCTCGTCCTGCTTCTTCTCCTTCTTCCCTTCCTCCTGCACCTCGACCTCGTCGCTTTCGGGGGGAAAGGGGATGGCCTGGTCCTTGCCGAGCATGACCAGGTAGATCCCGTCCTGCTGGGTCCAGAGCGGACGGAACTCGATGTTGCCGTACACCGGTTGCCAGTTCCGGGCGGAGGCGAAGTAGAGGTATTTCCCCTCCGGGTCGAAGACGGGATCGGTGTCGTTGGTGAAATTGGTGGTGACGCGGGTCGTCTGCTCCGTCTCGGTGTCGTAGAGGAAGATCGAGGCGTAGCCGTTCTCCTCGGCCATGGCGTAGGCCACCCAGCGGCTGTCGGGGCTCCAGGCGTAATCGGTGATGTCCTCCACGGGGCTCTTGGCGATCCGGGAAATCTTGCCGCCAGCCACCTCGAGGCAGGACAGCGTCAGGTCCGCGGCGCTGAAGAGGATCTTCCGGCTGTCGGGGGACCACCGCATGCCGGTCAGGTAGCTCCGGATGCCCTTGGTCACGCACCGCTCCTCGCCGCGGCCGTCCCCGGATCGCAGGTAGATCTCGTACTCCCCGGAACGATCGCCGAAGTAGGCGATCCAGCGGCCGTCGGGGGACCAGGCGGGGGCCCGCTCCCGCACGCCGGAGCTGGCGGTCAGGTTGCGGACGTTGCCCTTCTCGGCCGGCACGCTGAAGACGTCGCCGCGGGCGGCGAACACGGCCCGCTTGGCGTCGGGGGCGATGTCCGCGCTCGAGATGAGATCGTCCACGGTCTTGAGCGCGGAGCGGGTCAGCACGAAGTCGTCGTGCAGGCTCACCTTCACGCGCCGGGTCTGCTCGCCGGGCAGGTCCAGCACCCACAGCCAGCCGCCGTTCTCGTAGACGATGGCGTCGGGGCCGAGGCTCGGGAACTTGACGTCGTACTCCTCGTGCCGGGTGACCTGGCGCTGCTCGCCGGTGGCGAGATCGCGGGCCCAGATCTGCAATCGGCCGGTGCGATCGCTCGTGAAGTAGATGGTGTCGCCGTACCACATGGGGAAGCTGTCGGTTCCCACCCAGTCGGTGACACGTTCGCCCTGGTTGCTGGCGAAGTCGAAGATCCAGATGTCCTGGGCCCAGCCGCCCTTGTAACGCTTCCAGGTCCGGAACTCGCGCGTGCGCCGGTTGTAGGCCAGCCGCCGGCCGTCGGGACTGTAGCTGGAGAGACCGCCCTCCGGCAGGATCATCTTCTGCGGCAGGCCGCCGGCCAGCGGCACCGTCCAGAGCTGCAGATCGTTGCCGTCGTGCTTGGCGCGCAGCGACTGGAAGCGGACGCTGCGGCCGTCGGGCTGCCAGTCGATGACCCGATCCGGGGCCGGATGCCAGGTCAGGCGCTCGGGGACGCCCCCCGCGGCCGGGATCACGAAGACGTCCCGGTTGCCGTCGTAGTCGCCGCTGAAGGCGATGTGCCGTCCGTCGGGCGAGAACTTGGGGAAGGTCTCCTCGCCGACGTGGCTGGTCAGGCGGCGCGCCTCGCCGCCCGCGGCGGGCACGGTCCAGAGATCGCCGGCGTAGACGAAGACGATGGTGTCGCCGTGGATGTCGGGCATCCGCAACAGGCGCATGTCGTCCCGATCCGGCTCCGCGGCGGCCGGGTCGGCGGCCCGGGTGGCGCCGCCCAGCAGCAGCAGGGACAGCAGGACGAGCAGGATCGCAGGTCGTCTCATGGGAGTCCTCCGTCTCGAGATGAAGTGAGCGGCCGCGCCCCGGCGGGTGCGGACATCCGGGCCCATCTACGGGGAGCCGGAAGTCGGGTTTCCCTCGCGCTGCGCGGGAAGGGGCGCCGCGAGCGGTCTGTCGCCGCTTCGCTCGTAGATGCGCAGCCGCCAGGTCAGCAGCAGCAGGCAGAAAACGCCGCCGGCGAAACCGCCCGCCGCCATGCCCAGCCAGCCGCCGCGCAGGCCGCCCACGAGCAGACCGACCCACAGGCCGAGCGGCTCCATGACCACGCGCATGATCAGGTTGGGCAGCATGCCCATGGTCCCCTGGCCGCGGGCCTGGAACCAGAGCGCGGTGACGTTGACGATGCTCAACATCGGGCGGGCCATGGTCACGTAGCGGGCCAGCGGCTCGCCCGCCAGGATGACCTCCTGCTGGTTCGTGAAGATCGAGAGGGCCGCCCGGGGAAAGATGATCACCGGCAGGGCCAGGGCCGACAGCAGGGTGAGGGTGAAGCCGAGGGTTGTCCGGGTGATCCGTCCGACCCGCCGTCGCATCCCCGCGCCGTGGTTCTGCCCCACCATGATCAACATGCTCATGGAGATGCCCAGGGTCGGCAGGAAGACGAAGCTCAGCAGCCGCGTCCCGGCCCCGAAGGCCGCCAGGGCGGCCGTGCCGTGCTGCGAGATCAGACTGTTGATGATGTAGATGCCCACCGGCGTCGATCCCGTGGCGATGAGCGCCGGTCCGGCCACGTTGCCCAGGTCCCGCAGCAGCTCGGGGTCGAAGCGCCAGGCGTGGCGATCGAAGCGGACCAGGCGCTGCTTGTTGCGCAGCTCCCGCAGGACCAGGAAGCTGCCGAGCGCGTATCCCATCACGGTGGTCAGCGCGGCGCCCTGCACCCCCAGCCGCGGCACCGGGCCCAGCCCGAAGATGAAGACCGGATTGAGCACGATGTTCAGGCCCAGGCTGATGGCCATGACCTTGAAGGGAAAGATCGTGTCGCCCTCGGCGCGGAACAGGGAGTTGATCGACATGGGCAGCAGGGCGAGGAAGGTGCCCAGAAAGATGATCCGCCCGTAGCGGACCGCGTCGGCGGTGACGTCCGGCGCCGCCCCCATCTGACCGATCACCGGATGCAGCAGCAGCATGCCCGCGGGCATGAAGAGAGCGGACAGGGCGCCGTCCACCAGCAGGACGTGCAGGAGCAGGTTGCGCACCTGGCGCCGCTCGCCGCGGCCGATCAGGCGGGAGCAGAGGGACGTGGCGGCGGTGCCGAGGGCGCCGGCGAGGGTGATGATCAGGTAGGTGACCGGGAAGGCGACCGAGACCGCGGCCATCGCCTCCTGGCTGAACCGCCCCAGGTAGAGCATGTCCACCAGCCCGAAGCTGGTCACCAGGAACATGGCCATGATCATGGGCACGCTCAGGCCCAGCAAGGTGCCCGCCACCGGTCCCGTGAGGATGGGATTCGGTCCGTGCGGATCGGGGCGCTGACCGGCCCGCCGCAAGCGCTGCCAGAAGCCGCTCACGGATGGACGGGGGCCCGGTCCCGCAGGGAGACGGGATCCTCGGCCACGGCCCAGATCAGCGCGGCGACCGCGGCCACGTCCCGGGCCAGGGCCTCGGGGTCGATCTTGTCGAAGGTGTCGGCGGGGCTGTGGTGGTAATGGAAGTAGCCGTCGTTCCGCGTGCGGAGGCCGAGGCCGGGGACGCCCTGCTCCACGCTGGGCCCGATGTCCACGCCCGCCCAGCCGCTCTCCACCTCGCCAGCGCCGATCTCCGCGAGGGGAGCGGCCAACTCCCGCAGGTAGGCCGTCACCAGGGAATCGGCCCGTACGCTGAAGCCATTCGGGGGGAAGGCGCCCGAATCGCTCTCCAGGGCGGCCACGTGCCGCACCAGCTCGCCAGCGTGAGCCTCGGCGTACGCCCGGCCGCCGAAGCCGCCGAACTCCTCGCTCTCGTACAGGACCACACGCAGGGTGCGCCGCGGCCGCAGGTCGAGATGCGCCAGCAGTCGTGCCGCCGCCATGGTGATGATGCAGCCGGCGCCGTCGTCGTGGGCCCCGGTCCCCACGTCCCAGGAATCCAGGTGACCGCCGAGCAGCACGATCTCGTCGGGATTCTCGCGACCGCGGATCTCGCCGATCACGTTGTGCGAGGTCACGTCGTCCTGGCGGTGCTCCCGCATGACCAGGTGCACCCTTGGTGTCAGGCCGCGCTGGCAGAGACGGTGCAGCCGGCCCGCGTCCTCCACCGTGATGGCGGCGGCCGGGATGCGCGGCAGGCTGTCGTCATAGCTCATCATGCCGGTGTGGAGGGTGCCCAGGCTGTAATCGGTCACCGAGCGGATCAGGCAGGCCACGGCGCCGTGGCCGGCGGCCGCGCTGGCGCCCCGGGTCCGGTACTGCACGGTCTTTCCGTAACCCTCCCAGGGGGGATCGAAGAGCACGATGCGGCCCGCAGCCTCGTCCCCGCGCGCCTCCAACTCGTCCCAGTCCCGCACGGCCAGCACCTCGGCCTCGAGGCCTTCCGGCGGCGTCGAGACGCTGTTGCCGAGCCCGATCAAGGGCAGGCTCCAGGCGGCCGGTCCGGTCACCTCCGCGCGTTCCTCTCCGCGCATCCAGCAGGACAGCGCGACCGGCTCGGTCCAGACCGCGTCGAAGCCGTCGCGCTCCATGGTGGCGGCGGCCCAGGCCACGGCCCGGGCCATGGCCGGCGAACCGGCCAGGCGCGGTCCCACCACGTCGCACAGCTCCCCCAGCCTCTCGTAGGCATAGGTATCGCCGAGGGCCGCTTCCACGATCCGCTGCATGCCGGCGGCCAGTGGCGTCGCCGGGGCGCCGGACACGGGGGCGGCGACCAGCAGGCCGGCAAGCGCGGCTGCGCAGAGGAGCGCCGGGACGGCAGCGCCGCGGCGTTCGAAGCGGTGGGCTTGTCGAGGCTGGTGGCGAGGGTGCTGGTCCATGGCGGCTCCTGTCGTGTTCCGTGCTGCGGCTGTCTCCCCGCAAAGCTAGGCGATGCAGCACGACAAAGAAAACAATCTTTCTGACGCCGCGCTTCAGGCTGTGCTAGATTCCCCTCCAGCCCTCGCCCCGCACCTCCGAGGAGCCTCGATGAGACGATCCACCCGCCGTGACGATCCACAGCGCCTCCGCGCTTTTTTCAGCGTGGCGGCGGTTCTGCTGCCGGTTCTCTGCCTGGTCCTGGCGAGTTGCTCCGGCGATTCTCTCGAGGGGCCCTACACGCACTCCAGCCTGGAGGGGATCTGGAGCGGCGCCGATGGGCTCGCCTGGGCCGTCGGGATGGACGGCTGGCAGTCGGTGGTCTTGCGCGCGGAGGGACAGGCCTGGACAGACGAGGAGCTGCTGCCCGGGGAGCTGCTGCTCGACGTGTCCGGCCGCTCCGCGGACGAGGTCTACGCCATCGGTCGCCGCGATCCCGAGGACGCCAGTCCCGACGTGATCCTGATGCACTGGGACGGGCAAGGCTGGTCACCTTTCGCGGAGGGGCTCGCCACCAGCCTGACGGAGGTCTGGTGCGGGCCGGACAGCGCCCTGATCCTGGCCGGACGCGGCGGTCGCGCCCAGCACTGGGAGGCCGTGCTGGACGCGTCCGACAGCACCGTCTCGCGCCGGTGGGTCGTCCGCGCCAGCGGCACCGGTCAGGACCTGCTCGATCTCTGGGGAGCGGCGGACGACGACGTGTTCGCCGTGGGCCGGGGCGGCGCAATCGTGCACTTCGACGGCCAGGCGTGGTCCACGCTGGAGAGCGATACCACCCTCTCGCTGCACGGGATCTGCGGCCGTTCCGGCGACGACGTCTACGCCGTGGGCGAGCAGGGGCTGATCCTCCACTACGACGGGTTCGTCTGGACGCCGCAGGATTCGCTGACCGCGGCGACGCTGCTCGCCGTGTGGGCGGCACCGGACGGGACCGCCTTCGCCGCGGGGCACGACGGCACCATCCTGCATCACGACGGTCAGGCCTGGGTGCTCCAGCGCGAAGGGCGCGACGAGGACCTGGTGGCGATCGGGGGGCGGAGCGGCGACGACGTCTGGGTGGTGGGACGGCGCTACGGCGCGGTGGTCCTGGACGGCATGATCCTGCACTGGGACGGCGCCGGCTGGACCCGCCTCGACATACCCCTCAGCCAGGCCGGGGGCAAGGGCCGCGTGACAGCGCCGCGGTGAGCACATCCCGCCGCAAAGTGGAGCGCCCGCCGGCGGAGCGGGCGCTGGTTCGTGAACCACGCGATCGGGAGCGGAGAGCTACCGCTCGCCGTCCAGCTTCCGGAAGACCTTCTGGACGCGCTTGAGGGCCGTGTTCAGCTCCTTCTTCGTGATGCAGAGCGGCGGCGCGAAGCGGATCACGTTCTCGTGGGTTTCCTTGCAGAGCAGCCCGGCGTCCTTGAGGGCCTCGCAGTAGGGGCGCGCCTTCTGCTTGAGCACGAGGCCGATCCACAGCCCCTTGCCGCGCACGGTCTCGATGCTCGGGAAGTCGAGACCGCCCAGCTTCTCCATGAACCAGGGGCCGAGCCTGGCGCTGTTCTCGATCAGCTTCTCCTCCAGCAGCACCTGGATGGCCTCGCGGGCCACCGCCATGCCGAGCGGGTTGCCGCCGAAGGTGGAGCCGTGATCGCCCGGCTTGAAAACGTCCATGACCTCCCGGCTGCTCAGGAAGGCGGAGACCGGGTAGAAGCCGCCCGAAAGGGCCTTGCCGACGATGACGCCGTCGGGCCTCACGTTCTCCCACTCGTAGGCGAACAGCTTGCCGGTGCGGCCGAGCCCGGACTGGATCTCGTCCACGATCAGCAGCACGCCGTGCTCCTTGCAGAGCGCGGCCGCGCGGGCGAGAAAACCCTCCGGGGGCACGACGATGCCGGCCTCGCCCTGGATCGGTTCCACCAGGAAGGCGCAGGTGTTGGGGGTGATGGCCTGCGCCAGGGCCTCGACGTCGCCGAAGGGGATGATCTTGAAGCCGGGGGTGAAGGGGCCGAAGCCGTCCCGGTACTGCGGCTCAGTGGAGAAGCCGACGATGGTGGTGGTGCGGCCGTGGAAGTTGTCGGCGCAGACGACGATCTCGGCCTGATCGGCGGGAATACCCTTGACTGTGTACCCCCACTTGCGCGCGGCCTTGATGGCCGTCTCGACGGCCTCGGCGCCCGAATTCATGGGCAGAACTTTCTCGTATCCGGTCAGCTCGCTGATCTCGCGGCAGAAGAGCGGGAGCTGGTCGTTGCGGAAGGCCCGGCTGGTGAGGGTGCAGCGCGCGGCCTGACGTCGCAGCACCTTCAGCAGGCGGGGATGACAGTGGCCCTGGTTGACCGCCGAATAGGCCGCGAGGAAGTCGATGTAGCGCCGACCCTCGACATCCTCCACCCAGACCCCCTCCGCCTTCCTGATGACGATGTCCAGCGGATGGTAGTTGTGCGCCCCGAAACGATCCTCGATCTCGATGAACCTGGCGGTCTTCATGAGCACCTCCCGTGCAACTGGAGACGACGGCGGACCGGATCTCGGCAGCGTCCCGCGCGCAGGTCGCGCGATCAGCGTCTTTCCGAAGCCGCGCAAGAACCCAAAAATAGCGCGGATACGGGTCAAGTCCAGCCGGCGCGGGGATACGGCGTTTTTTTTATTTAATAACTTGACAATGTGAAGTACTTGGTATATTAAAGTAAAGGCGCCACGAGCAAAGGTCGCCGGGTCGCCGACCCGGCACCCACATCTCCGGCGTGAATGGTCCGTCCCGCAAGGTCACGCCGGGTCCATGACGGAGCAGCGGCCCAGTGCCGTGGACCCCCGTCCCGGGGTCGGGGAGGGAACCCCGACCGGCTCTCCGGGGGGGCGGCCGCCCAGGTCCAGGAGGACCTTGCCGCCCCCCGTCGGCCGCGCCGCTGATCGGAGCAGCAGGCGGCCGAAACGCTCCGTCGACCGGTGGGATGGATCGGACTGGGGGGGGAGGAAGGCGGCCTCCCCCCGAGCCTGCGATTCCGGCCACGGATGGCCGACGCCCCGGGCAAGGAGGCCACGGGCGTGAGGAAGGAACCTCCGGCAGCGCCCCCGCGGGGGGGCGGCGCGCCGCTCGACCCGCTGATCCACGGGCGGGTGCGCCTGCTCATCCTGTCGCGCCTGGTGCGGCTGAATGCCCCGGCCGCCTTCACCGCGCTCCGCCGCACACTCGGTCTCACCGACGGCACGCTCTCCGTGCACCTGACCCGTCTGGAGCAGGGAGGGATGATTTCCATCAGCAAGGAGTTCGTGCGCAAGCGCCCGCAGACCCTCGTGCGTCTGACCCCCGAGGGCCGGCGTCGTTTCCAGCAGTATGTGGCGGAGCTGCGCGAGATCGTGCCCGGGCTGGCCTGAGCCGGAGCCTGCGCGCGGGGGTGGTCTGCAGCGCCGACCGGGCTCAGCCGGTCGAGATCTTCGCCTGCACCTCGCTGAACATCCCCGTGGCGCTGGGCGCGCCGTCCTCATCCCACCAGCGGATCAGGCCGGCCTCGAAGCGATCCAGCACCAGGTCCTCCTTGCGCGGCAGGACGCGGATCGTGAAACCGCGCTGACCCGAGCGACGGCAGGGAATCTCGCCGACGAAGACGGCGACGTCGCCCTTGGGCTCGCCCTCCAACCGCATGGTCGTCGTCTCGCCCTGCACGATGTTGTTCTGCGAATCGAGCAGGCCGTGATAGATCTCCACGAGCAGGTCCGTGGCCACGATGCCCCCCAGCCGGATCGAAGCCCTCACCGGCAGGCGGGAGCCCATCGGCTGCGCATCGCCGATGTCCGCCTCCACGCCGATCACGTTCACCTCGGGCCAGCTGCGCTTCATGGTCGAGCGCCAGACGGCCAGCTCCCTGGCCGCCGCCCCGTCGTCGCGTCGCAGGCGATCGATGTTCTGCAGGCAGGGGATGTAGAAGCGCTTGGTGTACTCCTCGACCTGGCGGTTCGTGTTGAAGCTGGCGTTGACCGTGCGCATGGAGTTCTTCATGACGGCCGTCCACTCGCGCGGGACGCCGTCGCTGCCGCGCTCGTAGAAGAGGGGGATGATCTCGGCCTCGAGCAGATCGTACAGGGCCGTGCTCTCCACCTCGTCCTGGTAGGAATGATCCTCGTAGACCTCGCCCGCCCCGATGCTCCAGCCGTTGTCGCCGCGGTATCCCTCGCACCACCAGCCGTCCAGCACCGAGAGGTTGATGCCCCCGTTGACCGTGACCTTCATGCCGGAGGTGCCGCTCGCCTCCAGCGGCCGGCGCGGCGTGTTGAGCCACATGTCCACTCCCTGCACCATGTAGCGCGCCACCTCGATGTTGTAGTTCTCGATGAACACGATGCGGCTGCGGAACTCCTCCTGCTGGGCCAGGTGCACGAGCTGGCGGATCAGCTCCTTGCCGGGGTGGTCCTTGGGGTGGGCCTTTCCCGAGAAGATGATCTGCACGGGCCGGTCCGGATTGTTGAGGATGCCGGCCAGGCGCTGCGGATCCCGCAGGAGGAGGTTAGCCCGCTTGTAGGTGGCGAAGCGGCGGGCGAAGCCGATGGTCAACGCCTCCGGGTCCAGCACCTCCGAGGCCCGCTTGATCCAGGAGCGGTTCGCCCCGCGCCGCTTGAGCTGCTCGCGCAGGCGCCCCCGCACGAAGCCCACCAACCGCTCCCGCATGCGCTCGTGGCTCCGCCACAGCTCGGCGTCGGGAATCTGCGCCACGCGCTCCCACACCGTCTGATTGGTCGGCTCCTCGTACCAGCGCGGACCCAGGTAGCGCTCGTAGAGCCGGGAGATCTCGCTGCAGGCCCAGGAACGGGTGTGCACGCCGTTGGTCACGTAGGTGATGGGGATCTCCTCTTCCGGGACGCCCGGCCAGATCCGCTTCCACATGCTGCGCGAGACCTGCCCGTGCAGCTCGCTCACGCCGTTGGCGAACTGGGAGAGACGCAGGGCGAGAACCGTCATGCAGAACGGCTCGGTCTGGTTGCCGGGCTCCTGGCGACCGAGAGCGAGCACGCGCTCGATGCCGATGCCCAGGTCCTCGGCGATGGTCCTCAGAAAGCGGCTGGCCAGCTCCCGCGGGAACATGTCGTTGCCCGCCGGCACCGGCGTGTGGGTGGTGAAGACGTTGCTGGTGCGCACCAGCTCGAAGGCGACGTCGTAGGGCAGGCGTTCCTTCCGCATGAGCTGGCGGATGCGCTCGAGGGCCAGGAAGGCGGAGTGTCCCTCGTTCAGGTGGCAGACTGCCGGCTCGATGCCCAGGCGGGCCAGGGCCTGCATGCCGCCGATCCCCAGCAGGACCTCTTGGCGGATGCGCATGTCGCTGTCCCCGCCGTAGAGCTTGCTGGTGATCTCGCGATCCTCGGGACGGTTGGTCTGCAGATTCGTGTCGAGCAGGAAGAGCGGGTTGCGCCCCACCTGCACGCGCCAGATCTGCGCCTGGACGCTGTGCTCGGGGTAGTCCACCTCGATGACGATCGGATGTCCCGCCTCGTCTCGCTCCAGGGTCAGGGACATGTTGAAGAAATCGTTGACCACGTATTCTTCCTGCTGCCAGCCGTCGTGGTTGAGGTATTGCCGGAAGTAACCGTACTGGTAGGCCAGGCCGACCCCCACCAGGGGCAGGCCGAGTTCCGAAGCGGCCTTGAGATGATCCCCCGCCAGGATGCCCAGACCTCCCGAGTAGAGAGGCAGGCACTCGTGCAGGCCGAATTCGGCGGAGAAGTAGCCGATGATCCGGTCCTTGACCTCGCCGTGCTCCTCATCGTACCAGGTGCGCAGCTGCAGGTAGCGATCCAGCTCCGTCTTGACGCGATCGAGGTTGGCCAGGAAGGCCGTGTCGCGCAGGAGCTTGTCCACCCGCTCGGCGGAAAGGCTGCCGAGCACCGCCACCGGGTTGTGCTGGTGCTTGTCCCAGAGCTCGGGATCGACGCGGCGGAGCAGAAAGATGGCCTCCGGATCCCAGGTCCACCAGAGATTGCGGGCTATGTCCAGCAGAGGCCGCAGCTTGGGGGGCAGGCTCGGGGTGATCACGAAACGCTTGATCGCAGGCATGGGACTCTCCCAGTCGACGGATTCCGCAGGTCTCCCACACCAAAGGTATCGGACCGGCGGGCGCATGGTGTAGGGCCGTATGGAATTCCAGCAAGGCGCCCCTCAAGATAACCCCAAGCCCGCCGCCTTGGCTATCCGGGAGTGCCGTGGACGATCTGGCGAGAGGAGGGCCTAGAAGAGACGCGGCGCCACGACGCGGGGCGCCTCCCCGAGCGTGTGTCCCTCCAGGCGCAAGAGCTGAGCCTTCAAGGACATGCCGCCGCCGAAGCCCACGAGCTCGCCGTGGGCGCCGATGACCCGATGGCAGGGTACCAGGATGACCACCGGGTTCTGACCCACGGCCTGTCCCACCGCGCGCATGGCCCGCGGGCGCCGGATCTCGCGGGCGATCTGCCGGTAGGAGCGCAGCTTGCCGTGCGGGATGGCCAGTACCCGCCGCCAGACCGCCAGCTGGAACGTTGAACCCCGCAGATCCAGGGACAGCTCGAACCGGTGCCGCCTCCCGCAGAAATACTCGCCGAGCTGCGTGACGAGGGGGGTGAAGAAATCCGGATCCTCCGCTAAGGTGGTGTCCTCGCCGAAGCGACGGGCCAGCGCTCGCACCCGGGTGCGGTACTCGTAGGCCTCGTGGAGAAAACCCAGCCGCAGGAGCCCCTGCTCGGAAGCGGCGGCCAGGAGGGGACCGACGACGGTCAGCAACACTGTGTGTCGTATGTGCATGACGTTCCAGCAGTCCGTGGCAGCCGCAGCACCCACGGCGATGGTAGCAGAAGCCACGGACACTTGGAAGATCGCTCCTGCGGGGATCTCATGCAAGATTCCCGCCCGCTTGGTGATGGTCGCCTGCGGGCCGCCGGGAGGGTGAGCCGTGCATCCTGTTGCGGATCCGCAATTTCTGCCGGAGCAACGGGCCTGGCGAGCCGGCAACGTGCTGGACCTACGGCCCGCGGCCGACTACGTCCGTGGACACGCGGTGCCGGCGGTCTCGCTGCCCCTGCCGGGTGCGGCAGATGAACGGCCGGGTCCCGGCGTCCTGGAGCGGCATCTGCCGTCGGTCCTGCTGCCGCCCCGCGGGGAGCCCCTGCTGGTGGTGGCGGGCTCGCTGGCCGTCGCGGAGTCCGTCTGCGCCTGGCTGGGGACGCGGGGGCGCGGCGACGTGACCCCCTGCGTGCTGGATGCCGCGGGCCTGGCGCGCCTGCCGGCCGGGGCCCTGGCCCGCGGTCCCTGCCGGCGCCGTCTCTGGCGGCCACCTTCCTTCCTGGTCGCCAACGTTCATCGCCTGCCGCCGCCCGCGGCGGGACCCGTGCTGGAGCTGGGCGCGGGAAGCTGCCGGGCCGCCGTCTGGCTCGCCGAGCAGGGCTGGCGGGTGACGGCCGTGGACCGCGATGCCCGGACCCTGGAGCTGGGCCGTCGCCTGGCGGTCGATCTGGGAGTCCATCTGGCCACGCTGCAGCGGGATCTGCGGGACCCGGCCCGCGTACCACCGGGGCCCTGGGCCGCGGTCCTCGCCATCCGTTTCCTGCCGAGGGAAGTGCTGCGGGCCCTGCCGGAGCTGCTGCAGCCCCACGGGGTGGCGGTCGTCCACACCTTCCGCGCCGGCACCGGCGCCGGTGGCGGCGACCGTGGTCCGCGGCGAACGCGGCACCGCCTGGCGCCCGGTGAGCTGCTCCGCCTCTTCCCTCCCGAGCAGTACGACGTCCTCGTCCACCAGGAGGACCACGATCCCGACGGCCTGCCCGTGGCCGGCATCGTGGCGCGGCGGCGTCCAGGCTGATCCCGGTCCGGCCGGCAGCCGGCCGGGACCTTGGCGTGATTCCCCGGGCGTGGTGATGTATATTGCCCGCGGGTACGAGGTCCCGGGTCAGCGGAGGAGGCAGCCGTGCGCGTCGGCATCATCGGGTTGAAGTACACCGGCAAGACGACCCTCTACAACGCGATCACGGGCTCGCGGCAGCCCACCGCCCAGGGCGGAGTGGAGCCGCATCGCGCCATGGCCAAGGTGCCCGATCCCCGGCTGGACCGGCTGACGGTCATGTTCAAGCCGCGACGTCAGGTCAACGCCAGCGTCGAGTGGGTGGACGTGCCCGGATTCGCCCCCGGGGTTGGCGCCGACGGCACCCGCGAAGCCACCCGCTTCCTCGAGCACGGGCGCAAGATGGACGCCCTGGCCCAGGTGGTGCGCTGCTTCGACGAGGGCTACGGTTCCTCCGACCCCCGCGGGGAACTGGAGACGGTGGCCCTGGAAATGGCCCTGGCCGACCTGCAGATCGTGGAGAATCGCCTGGAACGGCTGCAGGGTGACCGGCAGAAGAAGGGCAAGGTGGACAATCCGCTCGAGCCGGATCTCCTGGAGCGCTTCCGCAGCCAGCTGGAGGCGGACCGGCCCTTGCGGGAGCTAGAGCTGAACCCGGACGAGGCCAGGATCGCCGCGGGCTTCGCCTTCCTGACCCGCAAACCGCTCATCGCGGTCCTGAACCTCGAGGAGGGAGCCGAGGCCCCCGCCGATCTGCTGGCGACGGCCCAGGCGAGCGGCGACCAGGTCATCGCCCTCTGCGCCAAGGTGGAGGAGGAGCTGGCCGAGCTGTCCCCCCAGGAACAGAGCGAGTTCCTGGCCGACCTGGGGCTCGCCGAACCGGCCCTGCACCGGATGATCCGCGCCGCCTACAGCGCGCTCGACTTGCAGAGCTTCTTCACCTACGGAGAGGACGAGTGCCGGGCCTGGGCCGTGCGCCGGGGGGCGCTGGCGCCCCAGGCCGCCGGTATCATCCACTCGGACATGGAACGCGGCTTCATCCGGGCCGAGGTCTGCGCCTACGACGACCTGATGGCCGCCGGCGACATGGCGGCCGCCCGGGCCGCCGGCAAGGTGCGCCTCGAGGGCAAGAGCTACGAGGTGCAGGACGGAGACCTCTTGACCATCCGTTTCAGCGTCTAGAGGAGCCCGGCGTGAGGAGATGGCGCCGCGCCTGGCCCTGGTTGCTGCCCGTGGCTGCAGCGGTCGGCTGGGCGGTGCTCTGGGCGCAGCTCGATCGCTCCGTGCTCACGCGGGTTCCGGTCATGGACGAGGCCTACTACCTGCGCGAGGGAGCGGCCATCGAGGCCGGGCACCTGCTACCCGATCAGCCCTTCGTCATGTCCCCGCTCTACCCCTATATGCTGGCGGCCACCGGCAGCGGGCGCGAGGTGGCCCTGGGCGTTCCACGCGGCGGGCCGCCCCCCTACGGCATCCGCATCCTGCAGGTCCTGGCCTGGGGGCTGGTCGTCTTCCTGCTGTGGCGGGCGGGGCGCCGTCTGCTGCCCTCCCGCCTCGCCTGGTTGCCCGCCGCTCTCTTCGTGCTCTACCGTCCCGCCGCCATCTATGTCACGACGACCCTGCTGGAAATGCTGCTGACCTGCACCGTCACGGTCTTCCTCTACCTGATCACCTTCCGCAGGGAGGGGCACCATCCCCTGGGGGAGGCGGTGGTGGCCGGGATCCTGGTGGGCCTGGCGACCCTCTTGCGCGGCCATGCCGTGCTGCTGCTGGTGCCCGGGGCGCTGGCCCTCGGTCTGCGACCCGGCGGCCGGCGTCGCATCGCCGGCATGGTCCTGGCGACGGCGCTCGTGCTGGCCCCGGTGGTGCTGCTGAACAGCCTGCTGGCGGGCCGGCTCGTCGGCACCAGCTGCAACGGGGGTCTCAACCTGTACATCGGCAACGGACCCGAGGCCGACGGTTTCTATGTCACCTTCGCCGGAGCCAATCCCGAGGCCGATCCGGCCGGCGTCGTCTTCCTCTCCCAGCGGCTCGACAGAACGGTGGCGGACGAGGTCGAGGCGGATCGCATCTGGGCCCGCTTCGCCTGGGACGCTATCCGGGGGGATCCCGGACGGGCCCTGCGCCTCTGGCTTCGTAAGGTCTGGCTGCACGGGGTGAACTGGGAGATTTCGCAGGTCACGCCCTTGCCGGCCTGGAGCCGCGACGCCCCGCTGCTTCGCCTGCTGGTGGTTCCCTACGGGCTGCTGGCCGCCGCGGGGCTGGCGGGGCTGCTGCTGACCTGCTGTCGCGACCGCCGCGTGGGGATCTGGGCCCTGGCCCTGGTGGTGCTGGTCGCCAGCCAGAGCGTCTTCTTCGTGGTGACGCGCTATCGCCAGGTGTTGGTGCCGCTGCTCTGCCTGCTGGCCGCCGCCGGCCTGGGCGCGGTCCTGCGGGCTAGCTGGAGGCGGCGCGTCCTGGCGGTGATCCTGCTGGTGGCCGGACTCGTCGCGTTCCAGCCCTGGGGGCTGGCCTCCCTGCAGACCCGCTGGAAGAGCCTGGGCGACTGCAACGAGGGGATCCGCTGGGAGTGGCTGGACGAGACCGGGTCGCTCGGCCGGGCCGAGGCGCTCTACCGTGATGCCCTGGTGGTCGATCCCGGCCTGTGGGTGGCCTACCGGGGGCTCGCCCGGGTCCTGGTGCGCGAGGAGCGGCGCGCCGAGGCCGAGCAGGTGCTCAGCGAGGGCGTTCTCAGGGCGGAGCGCAGCGCGGCGGTGGAGAAGGACCTGATCTTCCTGCTCCTGGAGGAGGGGCGGCTCACGGAGGCGCTGCCGCGCCTGGACGCCTACGTGCGCAACCACCCGCCCGACGCCGATATGCTGCACGACTACTCCGTGGCCCTGGCCCGCACGGGCCGCCTGGATGCGGCCCTGGCTGCGGCCCGGCGCCTGACTGGAGCCTTCCCCGACGACGAGCGCGGGTACATCGATCAGGGTGTGCTGCTGATGCGGGCGGGCCGCCGGGACGAGGCGCTCGCGGTCTTCCGCAGCGGGCTGGGCCATTGCCCGGACAATCCCGCCCTGCTGCGGAACCTGGAGCTGCTGGAGGGATCGCCCTGAGGCGCTCCGCCCGGAAAGGGCGCTGGTTTCCCGCGGGCCGCGCGTTAGGGGGTTCAGGATCGCGAGAACCCAGGACCCATTCCGAGCAAGGAGTACCATGATGAGAACCCACCGCAACCTGCGCTGGACGGCGATGCTGCTGACCGCAGGCCTGTTGATCGCCGCGAGCGCGGCCGTCGCCCAGGATCAGAAGAGCGCGAAGGGTGCTGCCGCGTCCGGTCCACAGCGCGGCTGGCTCTGCCAGCGCCTCGACCTGACCGACGCTCAGCAGCAGGCCTGGAGCGAGCTGCGCGAGCAGGGCCGCCAGGAGCGCCTCGCCCTGCGCAAGGACCTGATGCGCTTGCGGAACGAGCTGCGAGGCGAGATGCTGAAGGACGAGCCTTCGGCGGCCAAGGTCCAGGATCTGGTCGGCCGGGCCGGCGAGCTGCGAACCAAGATGCAGCAGAGCCGCATGGCCCAGCGCCTGGAGCTGCGCAAGCTGCTGACCCCGGAACAGCGGGACCGCCTGCTGCTCATGGAGCAGGAACGGGGACGTGGCCACGGACGCGGCATGCGGAGCTTCCAGCGTCCCGGCTGCGGCGGTCACCCCGGCAACTGCGACGGCAGCCACCAGCGGCAGGGGCGGGGCGGGCAGCCCCGGTCCGGTCGCGGCAACGGCTGGTAGTCATGTCGTCCTTCGTGGACCCAGCTGCCGGGGGCTTCGCCCCCGGCGGCCGCGGTCCCCTCCGGAAGGCCTGGTCGGCGTGCAAGACGATGAGCTCATGGAGAGGATCGCGAAAGGGGACGAGCGGGCCTTCCAGGTCCTCGTCGAGCGCTGGGAAGGGCCGCTGTTCGCCTTCCTGGCACGGATGCTCGGTGATGCGGCCGAGGCCGAGGATCTGGCCCAGGAGACCTTCCTGCGCGTCTACGCCCAGGCGAGGCACTACCGGGCGGCCAACCGCTTCCGGAGCTGGCTGTTTCGCATCGGCGGCAATCTGGCACGCAGCCGCCTGCGGCGCCGCCGCGTTCTGCGCTGGGTTCGCTTCGAGCCCGGGCTCCACGATCGGGCCGCCTCGAGTCCGGCGCCGGATCGGCGGCTGGAGCGCGAGGAGATCCAGTCCGCGGTCCAGGAAGCCCTCGACCGGCTTCCGGATCGCCAGCGTCAGGCGGTGATCCTGCGGCGCTACCAGGGGCTGAGCTACCGGGAGATCGCCGGCGCGCTCGGCACCACGGAGGCCGCGGTCGAGTCGCTCCTGCAGAGGGCGGCCATGGCCCTGCGCAAGGACCTGGCAGGAAAGGTGGAACCGGAATGAAACACGTCACGGATCGAATCCAGGCCTGCCTCGACGGCGAGCTGCCGCCGGAGGAGGCCGCCCGCGTGCGCGAGCACTGCGCGGGCTGCCCCGCTTGCGATCGCGCCTGGCGCGAGGCGGAGG
The DNA here is from genome assembly GCA_964524645.1 of uncultured Fibrobacteraceae bacterium. Classification (GTDB taxonomy): domain Bacteria; phylum Krumholzibacteriota; class Krumholzibacteriia; order LZORAL124-64-63; family LZORAL124-64-63; genus CAZGEC01. The sequence goes on from CAZGEC010000007.1 coordinate 102,252, forward strand.
CGCTGTGGCGACTGGTCGACGTCGCGGAGGTTCCCCAGCTGGAGCGTTCGCTCTGGCCGGGCCTGAGGGCGCGGCTGCCTCGCCGGCCGACCCGGCGCGCGCGTCTGGTCTTCGGCGCGGCGGCGGCGGCGGCCACCATGGCGGGATTGCTGCTGGGGTTCGAGCTGGGCGGCGTCGGCGTGGACGGCGCTGCGGGGAACGGTGCGCCCTCCTTCCTGGATCAGGGCTCCTTGCTGGTGGAGGGCTCCGAGTTCACCCTGGATCAGCTCTATCTGGCCGCGGGTGCGACCGACCAGGAGGCGCAGCGATGAGACGCGGCTGGTTGCTCCTGCTGCTCCTGTCGGTGGGGCTGAACATCGGACTGGGCTACGCCGTGCTCTCGCGCCGTGCGTCCGGGGAGGGGACCGGCACGTTTCCCGCCCGTTACGTGCGCGACCGCACCTACGCCCCGGAGGACACGGCGGCTTTCCGGCACGTCATGCAGCGACGTTTTTCCCACGTGGCCCGGCGCCTCGGCCTGTCGCCGGAGGTGAGGCAGGAGCTGTGGCAGAGCCGGCTGGCGACCGCCCCGCACATCATGGCCCAGCAGCGTGCCGTCAGGGAGGCGCGGCGGCGGCTGCACGAGGCCTTCAGCGCAGATCCGGTCGAACCGGACAGCGTGCGCCTGCGGCTGCATGAGCTGGGAAACGCCCAGGCCGCGCTGGATTCCCTGGTGAGCGCGTCGCTCCTGCACGATCTGAAGCTGCTGCCGCCGGAGCAACGCCAGCAATACCTCGACCTCATGCCCTGGGATCACCATGGCCCACCCGAGCACGAGCGCCGGGGCCCGGCGCGCGGACCGCGACGTGCGGGGGAGCGCCGCGGGCAGCCGTGAGCGGTGGGAATCGCGCGCGCCGAGATCCCTATTTTCTTGACATGCCGCGAGGTAGGACCTTATCTATAGGACGAGCTTAACCCGCGGCCGGCCAGGCTCCGGGTCTCGCCAGGAACGATTTCCGGAGTGCTTAAGTCAGTCCCCCACCCCGTGCAGGGTCATCCAGGGCGCAATCCGCATGCCGTCGCAATCCCGAGGGGAGTCCTCATGACGAAGGCGCGATTCATCCTGCTAGTCAGCTCGCTGGCCTCGCTGGCCATAGCCGGTTGCCGATCCGCTCACACCACGAGCGCCATCCTCTACATCAAGGAGCAGCGCTACGACAAGGCCATCAACGTTCTGCACGAGGGACTGTCCTACAATCCGGATGAACCCGACGCCTACTACTGGCTGGGCGAGGCTCACAGCAGCCAGGCCGAGGTGGACATCCAGGACGACAACTTTCTCGAGGCCCAGAAGAACTACGAGCTGGCCTACAAGTACTACAAGAAGGCCGAAGAGCTCGACCCCGCGAAATTCACCGAGCAGTCGAACCTGGCCATGCAGCACAACTACACGCTGCGCAAGAACGACGCGAGCCGGGAATACCGCGACGGCTACTACGAACAGGCCGAGGGGTACTTCCGCCTCGCCTACGCCGCCCTGCCCGACTCCCTCTCCTCGATCAAGAGCCTCGCACGCATGAAGATCAAGATGGCCAGCGAGAACAACAACGATCCGGCCACGCTCGAGGAGGCGCTCGACCTGCTCAACCAGGTGCTCGCCGTGCACCCCGACGCCTACGAGCTGAATGCGGACAAGGCCAGCGTGCTGGCCAGCCTCGGTCGCGTCAGCGAGGCCAATGCCATCTACGACGAGCTGATCAAGGACCACGGCGACGATCCCGCCTTGTTGATCGACATCGCCAACCTGGCCATCGACCAGGGCCAGACCGAACGGGCGGCCGATCTCTTCGTCCGGGTGGCGAATATCTACGAGAACGACTCCGACACGGAGAACGACGCCCAGATCAAGGATCTGCTCCTGAAGGCCGGGACCTGGCTGGCCGCGGACGATGTTCGGCGTTATGATGACGCACTGGAGCTCTTCGATCGCGCGCTCGGCCTGGAAGTGGTTCCCGAGCAGGACACGCAGTTCGAGTACCTGAGAACCTTCTACAACTATGGCAGCTGGTTGAAGCAGCAGGCCGACCAGGAAACGGATCCTGGCCGCAAGGCGGAGCTGGTGGCCAAGGCCAAGGAGAAGTTCTCGCGAGGGGTCGAGGTCGGTAACGCACTGGTGCAGTACTATCCGGATTATCCGTACGGCTACTACTACCTCTTCCTCTGCCAGGAAGAGCTGGGTGACTCGGCGGCGGCTCAGCAGAACTTCAACAAGTTCAGGGAGTTGCAGAATCTGGGAGAGTAGCCGGCGAAGGCAGTGGCCGCCGGGGGTCCTCCGCGGCCGCCAGCTGGTACGGGACTTGCAAAATTCCCGGCATTCATAGCCTTCTCACCCTATCGGGGGGTCATCTTACCGCACCGTTCGGTCATCGGTGGGTGGGGCCGTGGGCCCTGCCTGCTGGAAGATAGATCTGTGTCGCAACTGTCGGACCGTTCGCCTTTCCCGAGGAGAGTCATGGACGTCAAGGAATTGCAGGAGATGAACATCCACGAGCTGGTCGAGGTGGCTCGCGGGATGGACATCGAGGGTGTCAGCACCATGCGGAAATCCGAGCTGATCTTCAAGATCCTGGAAGGTCAGACGGAGAAGAACGGGCTCATCCATGCCGAGGGTGTGCTCCAGGTCCTGGCCGAAGGCTACGGATTCCTGCGGTCGGCCAAGTACAACTACCTGCCGGGTCCCGACGACATCTACCTCTCGCCGTCCCAGATCAAGAAGTTCGACCTGAAGACCGGCGACACCGTGTCCGGCCAGGTCCGGCCGCCGAAGGACAACGAGCGGTACTTCGCCCTGCTCAAGGTCGAGACGGTCAACTACCAGGATCCGGAGAAGGCCAAGAAGGTCACGCTCTTCGACAACCTCACCCCGCTCTATCCGAACGACCTGATCAATCTCGAGTACAAGGGCACCGATCTGACCACCCGACTGATCAACCTCCTGGCACCCATCGGGAAGGGACAGCGTGGCCTGATCGTCTCGCCGCCTCGTGCCGGCAAGACCATGATCCTGCAGAAGATAGCCAATGCCGTCACGGAGAACCATCCCGAGGTGCACCTCATCGTGCTGCTCATCGACGAGCGCCCTGAGGAGGTCACCGATATGGCGCGGTCGGTCAAGGGCGAGGTCATCAGCTCGACCTTCGACGAACCGGCGGAGCGTCACGTGCAGGTGGCGAACATGGTGCTGGCGAAGAGCCGTCGCCTGGTCGAGAACGGCAAGGACGTGGTCATCTTGCTGGATTCGATCACGCGTCTGGCCCGGGCTCACAACTCGGTGGTGCCCCACTCGGGCAAGATCCTGTCCGGCGGTGTCGACTCCAACGCCCTGCAGAAGCCCAAGCGTTTCTTCGGGGCGGCCCGCAACATCGAGGAGGGCGGATCACTGACCATCATCGCCACCGCCCTGATCGAGACCGGCAGCCGCATGGACGAGGTGATCTTCGAGGAGTTCAAGGGCACCGGCAACATGGAGCTGGTCCTGGATCGCAAGATCGCCGACCGCCGCATCTACCCGGCCGTGGACATCTTCAAGAGCGGCACCCGCAAGGAGGAGCTGCTGCTGGACGCCGCCGTCCTCAACAAGGTCTGGGTGCTGCGCAAGTACCTGAGCGACTACAGCCCCATCGAGGCCATGGAGTTCCTCATCGACAAGCTCGGGAAGACCAAGGAGAACAAGCAGTTCCTCGCGGCCATGAATACCTAGCGGAATACCCGGGAAAAAATCTCTTGCCCCAGGGGACCTCGCATACTTCCTTGTGCCCACCTGGCAGCGAGAAACGACTGGCGAAGGTAGCACTGCGATGAAGAAGGACATTCATCCCGAGTACGTCGATTGCGAGATCACCTGCCTCTGCGGCAACGTGATCCATACCCGTTCGACCCGGCCCAAGCTGAACGTCGAGATTTGCTCCAGCTGCCATCCGTTCTTCACGGGGCAGCAGAAGATCGTCGACACGGCCGGACGCATCGAGCGTTTCCGCAAGCGGTACGAGAAGACCGCCTACGGCCGGAACAAGTCCTAGCCTGCGGCCGGCGGGCCCGTGCGCCCGCGCCGGCGACGAGGCTGACGGGGTCAGAGGGCGCCGGGCAGGGAAGACCCGGCGCCCTCGTTCGCATGGCGGGGCGGAGCGATCGCCGCTGGCTTCCGCCCGGGAACCCCGTGCCCCGAGCGGCGGTATCCTCGTGCACGCGACAGGAGCTGGACATCATGGCCGAACCGCAGAGATCCTCACCCGAGATCCTTCCGCCGGGGGAGCGCCCCGATCCGCGCGAGCTGGACCTGGCCGTGGGAGGACAGGCGGTCATCGAGGGCGTCATGATGCGCAGCCCGACGGCCATCGCCACGGCCGTCCGGACGCCCGATCAGCGCGTCGTGATCCGCAAACGGCCCTTCCGCAGCGTGATCCGCCGCTGGCCGGCCCTGAACCTCCCGGTCCTGCGCGGCGGCATCCACTTGATCGAGACCCTGGGCCTGGGGATCGACGCCCTCATGTTCTCGGCCGACCAGGCCACCAGCGAGGAGCGCGTGGCCCGGCAGCGGAAGCGGTGGGGAGAGAGCCTCGCCATGTGGGGGGTCATCGCCTTCGCCTTCGTGCTGAGCCTCGGCCTCTTCTTCTACCTGCCGCTGATCCTGACCCACCTGCTCGGTTTCGAGGGCGACGTGACCTTCAACCTGGTCGACGGGCTCATCCGCGTTCTGCTGTTCGTGGGGTACATCTGGGGCATCTCCCTGATGCCGGACATGTCGCGCGTCTTCCAGTACCACGGCGCCGAGCACAAGTCGATCCACGCCTTCGAGGGCGGGCGCTCGCTCGACGTGGCAGGTGCCCGTCCCTTCACGACGCTGCATCCCCGCTGCGGCACCAGCTTCCTCTTCTTTGTGATGATCATCTCGATCCTGGTGTTCACGTTCCTGGGCGAGCCCCACAGCCTGGCCGACCGCCTGAAGCGGCTGGCCTTCGTCCCGGTGATCGGGGGCCTGGCCTACGAGGCGATCAAGCTCTCGGGCCGCTTCAAGAACGCCTTCTGGCTCCGGCCGTTCGTCTGGCCGGGCCTGATGCTCCAGAAGATCACCACCAGGGAGCCGGCGGACGACCAGCTGGCGGTGGGCCTGGTGGCACTGAAGGCGGTCCTGACGCCGGAGGTCGAGGGCTTCCGGGAGCGGACCTACTACGAACCTGCGGACGAGATCGGCCCGGCGGCGGCCGTTGACCTGGCGGACTCCGGGTCCGCGGCGGAGGCGAATTGAAGGACGTCGTCGCGCGCCTGCGCAAGCGCTACGAGGAGCTGGGCGCCAGGCTCGGCGATCCCGGCCTGCTCCGGAACCAGAAGGAATACCGCCAGCTGGCGCGGGAGCACGCGCGTGTCGAGGAGCGGCTCCGGCTCGGCGAGCGCTTCCTCGACCTGGAGCGCCGGGTGGCCGAGGATCGGGAGCTGCTGGCCACCGAGAAGGACCCGGAGCTGCTCGAGCTGGCGCGCGAGGAGCTGGCCGGCCTGAAGGATCAGCTGGAGGAGGCCCGCACGTCCCTGGAAGAGGCGCTGGTGCCCCACGATCCCAACGACGACCGCGACGCCATCCTGGAGGTGCGGGCGGGGACCGGCGGCGATGAGGCGGCTCTCTTCGCCGAGGAGATCTGTCGCATGTATCTCCGCTTCGCCGAGAGCCGGGGCTGGCGGACCGAGTTCATCGACGCCACGGAGGGAGCGGCCGGCGGCCTGAAGGAGGTCATCTACGCCGTGCGCGGCGAGGGGGCCTTCGGGGTGCTGCGCCTGGAGAGCGGCGTGCACCGGGTGCAGCGGGTTCCGGTCACCGAGAGCCAGGGTCGTATCCACACCTCGGCCGTCACCGTGGCCGTCCTGCCCGAGGCGCAGGACGTGGACGTCGAGCTCAAGCCCGAGGACCTGCGCATCGACGTCTTTCGCTCCCAGGGACCGGGCGGGCAGTCCGTCAACACCACGGATTCCGCGGTGCGCGTGACGCACCTGCCGACCGGCCTCGTGGTGAAGTGCCAGGACGAGAAGTCGCAGCACAAGAACAAGGCCAAGGCGCTGGCCGTGCTGCGCGCGCGTCTGCTGGAGCTCGCCATCCGCGAGCAGGAGGAGGCCATCTCGGCAGACCGGCGGGCCCAGGTGGGCAGCGGCGATCGCAGCGCCAAGATCCGCACCTACAACTTCCCCCAGAGCCGGGTGACCGATCACCGCATCGGGTTGACCGTCCACAACCTGGATGCGATCATGAGCGGCGAGCTCGACGAGATCGTCGCGGCCCTCCAGGCCCACCGCCGCGAGCAGGCCCTGGCCGCCAGTCGCGACGCATCCTGAGGCGCCGCCGGACGCCATCCCGACCCGCCGCGGGTCCGCCCCGCGGGTCCGCGCGCCATGTCCGAGAAGCTGAAAACGGTCCGGGAACTCATCCAGGCCACTGCCGCCTACTTCGAGGAGAAGGGCATCGCCTCGCCACGTCTCGATGCGGAGCGGCTGCTGGGGGACGTGCTCGGTCTGGCCCGCATCGATCTCTACCTGCAGCACGACCGACCCGTCACGGCCGCCGAGCTGGATCGCTACCGGGACTACGTGCGCCGGCGGGCCGCCGGGGTTCCGCTGCAGACCCTCATCGGCCTGACCGAGTTCTACTCGCGCAGCTTCCGGGTGGAGCCGGGCGTGTTCATCCCGCGGCCGGAAACGGAGATCCTCGTGGAGGAATGCGTGCGCTTGCTGACCCCCGCGGGCAGCCGGCTGGCGGCCCCGCTGGCCCTGGAGGTGGGCACCGGCAGCGGCGTGATCGCCGTCTCCCTGGCCGCCGAGGTCCCGGCCCTGGAGGTCTGGGCCACGGACGTGAATCCCGCGGCGGTGCGGTTGGCCGAGCGCAACGCCCGGCGGCTGGGCGTCGCCTCGCGGGTGCACGTGCTGGAGGGGGATCTGTTCGCCCCCCTGCCGGCCCGCCTGGCCGCGCGTTTCGACCTGCTGGTGAGCAATCCACCCTATGTGCGGCAGGACGCCATCGCAGGCCTGCCCGTGGAGGTGGCGGAGCACGATCCCCGCGAGGCCCTGGACGGGGGCCGGGACGGCCTGACCTTCTACCGGGCCCTGGCCGCCGGTCTGGATCGCTGGTTGCGGTCGGACGGCCTGGTGGCCGTCGAGATCGGGGCGGACCAGGACGACGACGTGACCGGTATCTTGCGGCGCGCCGGCTGCCATGGCGTGCAGGTGGTGCGGGACCTCAACGATCTGCCCCGGGTGGTGACGGCTCGCCGCGCCGCGGCGAAGGACGTGGCCGCGGAGAGCCCCGCGGGCGGACAGGGGGAGTGAGATGGATCGTCTGGTGATCGAGGGACCCACGCGGCTGTCCGGCAGCGTGCGCATCAGCGGGGCCAAGAACGCCGTGCTGCCCCTGATGGCCGCCTCGCTGCTGGCCCGCGGCGAGTCGATCATCGAGAACGTCCCCGACCTGCGGGACGTCCGCTTCTTCATGGAAGTGCTCCAGATCCTGGGCGCCCGCTGCCGGCTCGAGGACGACGTCCTGCGCGTCGACACCCGCGATCGGCAGGGCTGGGAGGCTCCCTACGACCTGGTGCGGAAGATGCGGGCCAGCATCTACGTCCTGGGCCCGCTGCTCGCGGCCCAGGGCGAGGCACGGGTCTCGCTGCCCGGCGGCTGCGCCTGGGGGCCGCGCCCGGTGAACCTGCACGTGGAGGGGCTGCGGCATCTGGGCGCCGAGATCCGGCTGGAGGAGGGGTACATCCACGCCCGGGTGCCAGGGGGCCTGATCGGCGGCAGCTTCCGCTTCGAGCCGACGTCGGTGGGCGCCACCGCCAACGTGCTGATGGCGGCCGTGCGCGCGCGGGGCGTCAGCGAGCTGGCCAACTGCGCCTGCGAGCCCGAGATCACGGTCCTGGCCGAGGCTCTGCAGGAGGCCGGCGCGCGCATCGCGGGGATCGGCACCTCGCACCTGCGGGTCGAAGGCGTCGCCGAGCTGGCGCCGCTGCACCACCGGGTGATCCCCGATCGCATCGAGGCCGGGACCTTCCTGGCCGCGGCGGCCGTGACCGGCGGCGAGGTGCAGCTCGAGGCCTGCGAGCCGGCCCACCTGGATGCCGTCCTGGCCGTGCTGCGGTCCATGGGTTGCGAGATCGAGGCGGGCCCCGGCACGGTGGGCCTGGCCGCCCCCGAGGTCCTCGATCCGGTGGAGGTGGTCACCCGTCCCTTCCCCGGCTTTCCCACCGACATGCAGGCCCAGGTCATGGCTGCAGCGACCCTGGCGCAGGGGACCAGCTTCCTGACCGAGACCATCTACCTCGATCGCTTCACCCACGTGGCCGAGCTGCGCCGCCTGGGCGCCGACGTGCGCGTGGACGGTGCGCGGGCCACGGTCTTCGGAGTGTCGCGGCTGCAGGGGGCGCCGGTCATGGCGACCGACCTGCGGGCCAGCGCCGCCCTCATCCTGGCGGGGATGGCGGCGGAGGGTCTGACCACCGTCAACCGCGTCTACCACATCGACCGCGGCTACGAGCGTATCGAGCGCAAGCTGGCCGCTCTGGGGGCCCGCATCCGGAGGGTGCCGGGATGAGCGATCGGCCGGTGCGGCACTTCATCCTGGGCGCGGCGGGTCACGTGGACCACGGCAAGACGGCCCTCGTCACGGCCCTGACCGGCGTCAACACCGACCGGCTCAAGGAGGAACAGGAGCGAGGCATCAGCATCGAGCTGGGCTTCGCCGAGTTCCCGCTCGGCGACGACCTGGTGCTCGGGGTGGTGGACATGCCGGGCCACGAGCGCTTCGTGCGCCAGATGGTGGCCGGCGCGGGCGGCGTGGACCTGGCCTTCCTGGTGGTGGCCGCGGACGAGGGGGTCATGCCCCAGACCGTCGAGCACCTGGACATCCTCGACAGCCTCGGCGTGCGCAGCGGCGTGGCGGTGCTGACCAAGATCGACCTGGTGGATCCGGAGCTGACCGAGGTGGCCGCCGAGGAGGTGCGGGAGCTGGTGCGCGGCACCTTCCTCGAGGACAAGCCGGTGGTGCCGGTCTCGGCGGTGACCGGGGAGGGGCTGGCGGAGCTACGGGAGGCCCTGCGCCGGGAGGCGGACCGGCTCCCGCCCCGCGAGACGACGGGGCCCTTTCGACTGCCGGTCGATCGCGTCTTCACCCTGCCGGGGATCGGGGCCATCGTCACCGGCACCTGCTGGAGCGGCGCCGTGGCGGCGGGCGACCGCCTGGTGGTGGAGCCGGCCGGCCTGAAAGTCCGCGTGCGCGAGGTACAGGCCCACGGCCAGGCGGTGCCCCGGGGCGGCTCGGGCCAGCGGCTGGCGCTCGCCCTGCACGGGGTCAAGAAGGAGGATCTGGCCCGCGGATTCCAGGTGCTGAGCCCCGGCAGCGCCGTGGTGACCCGCCGCCTCGACCTGCGGATCCACCTGCTGCCGACCTACGCCGCCGTGCTGAAGAACCGGCAGCGCCTGCACGTGCACCATGCCGGGCGTGAGGTGCTCGGGAGGATCGTGCTGCTGGACGTGCCCGAGCTGGGCGGCGAGGGAGGACCGCGCAGCGCTCTGGCCCAGCTCCACCTGGAGGACGATCTGGTGGTGCAACCGCAGGACCGCCTGGTGCTCCGCTTCTACTCGCCGGTGACCACCATCGCCGGCGGTGTGGTCCTCGACGGTGCGCCGGCGCGGCACAAACGGTTCGCCGCCGAGGTCCTGGCGGCGCTGCAGGTCCTGGAGGAGGGCGATCCCGCGGCGGTCTTTCGGCAGCGGCTGCGGGAGGCGGGCCTGGCCGGCCTGCCCGCGGGGGCGGCCGCCGCCGCGGCCGGTGACGAGGCGGCCAGCCTGCCCGTGGGCGACCGGCTCTATGACCGGGAGGTGCTGGCGCGGCGGGCGGAGGAGATCGCCCGGCTGGTCGTCGACTACGGCCGCAGGTATCCGCTGCGCCTCGGAATACCCAAGGAAGAGGTGCGCCGCCGGATCGGTTTCGCGGGCGGTCCCAAGGACTGGGACGCGCTCTGCCAGGCCATGGCGGAGCTCGGCGGCTGGGTCGTCAGCGGCGACCGCATCGCCGCCGGCCCGAACGGTCCGCCCCTGCCGGCGGAGCTGGCCGGCGCCGTGCAGGCCCGGGAGGAGGCGCTACGGCGGCTGGGCCTGCAGTGGCCCGGCATGGCGGCCTTTCGCGAGGAGAACGGCGTGCCCGCCGGGCACGATTTCCGCGAGGAGGAGTTCCTGCGCTACCTGACCGACCGCGGACGTGCCGTCCAGATCGCCTCCGACTACTTTGTGCATGCCGAGGCGCGGGCGCAGCTGATCTTGCGCTTGCAGGAACACTTCGCGCAGGACGAGGAGCTTTCCTTCGCCGGTTTCCGCGCGCTGACCGGCCTGACCCGCAAGCTCGGCATTCCCATGCTGGAACATCTGGACCAGACCGGCGTTACGGTCCGCGTCGGCGACGCCCGCCGCGCTGGTCCCACCTTGACGGGATAGAGCATGGAGAAGACGCGCAAGCCCCTGCCGCTGACCCGCCCGCGCCGCCCGACGCGCCAGGTTCGCGTCGGCAACGTGACGCTGGGCGGCGACGCCCCCATCCGCGTGCAGTCCATGACCTGCACCCGCACCGGCGACGCCGAGCAGACCCTGCAGCAGATCCGCGAGCTGGCCACGGCCGGCGCCGACATCGTGCGGGTGACGGTCAACGATCAGGCCGCGGCCGACGCCTTGCCGCGCATCGTGCGCGAGGCCAACGTGCCCCTGGTGGCCGACATCCACTACGATCACAAGATGGCCCTGGCCGCCCTGGAGGCGGGCATTGCCAAGCTGCGCATCAATCCCGGCAACATCGGCTCGCGCGAGAACATCCGCGAGGTGGCGCTGGCGGCCCGGGACAGGGGGGTGCCGATCCGCATCGGCGTCAACCGCGGCAGCCTGCACCGGCGCTACCACGAGCTGCGCCAGATCGATCCGGCCGGCGCCCTGGTGCAGAGCGCCCTGGACGAGCTGGAGGCGCTCGCCTCGCTGAGCTTCGAGGACGTCGTCGTCAGCCTCAAGAGCAGCGAACCGTCCGAGGTCGTCGAGGCCTGCCGCCGCTTCGCCGAGGCCAGCGACGTTCCCCAGCACCTGGGCGTGACCGAGGCCGGCACCCTCCGGGCCGGCACCGTGCGCTCGGTGGCCGCTCTCTCGGTGCTGCTCGCCGAGGGGATCGGGGACACCATCCGCATCTCACTGGCCGCCGACCCGGTCGAGGAGGTCGTGGCCGCCTACCACATGCTCTCGGCCCTGGGCCTCCGTCAGGGTTACGCCCGCGTGGTGGCCTGCCCGACCTGCGGTCGCGTCGAGGTGGACGTCGTGTCGCTGGCGGCCAAGGTGGAGGAGCTGGCCAAGGACCTGCCGCCCGACCGCACCATCTCGGTGATGGGCTGCATCGTCAACGGCCCGGGGGAGGCCAAGGCGGCCGATCTGGGCATCGCCGCCGGCAAGAGCAAGGTTGCCATCTACCGCCAGGGCGTCCTGCACCGCAATGTCTCCAAGGAGGAGCTGGAGAGCGTCCTGCTGGAGGAGATCGCGCGGCTGCGTTGAACCGGCGAACTCCGAAACCCCTTCAGCCGACCTTCCCGCTGCCGATTTTCAAAAGCGACCGATGCTGCGCCCGGATGGTGCGTCGGCGCAGGATAACGCCCCTTGCCCGGCGAGCGCCGATCGGTCCCTCCCGCGGGACGTACAGCGGCGGAAACGCAAGCGGAAGGCCCGGAATGGCAGCACCCGAATCCTCGGACCATCTCGATCTGGAAGATGCCCCGCTCGCCGTCCCCCTGGCGGCCGGCAACGTCTCGTCCAAGCTGGCCGCCCTGCAGACGCTCAGCGCCAAGCTGATCTACCTGCACGACGACCGCCTCCTCTACGACGAGATGGTGGCCTCGCTGCAGAAGATCATCGGCTGCGACTTCTGCGCGCTCTACACCTGCGAGGAAGCGTGCGGGGTGCTGAAGCTGCGGGCCTGCCACGGCTTTGCGGAGAATCTGGTGGGCACGGAGCTTTCGCTGGATGAGGGCAGCAGCAGCCAGGCCCAGGCCGTCCTGGAGGAGTACCTGATCTGCGTGCCGGACCTGGCCGGTTCGGGACAGGAGGGCTGTCTGGATCCCGAACTCCGCAGCCAGCTCGTCATCCCGATCCTCTCCAAGCGCGGACCCGCAGGGGTGATCGAGGTGGGCAGCCGCCGGACCGACGCCTTCAGCAGCCAGGACATCCAGCTCGCCAGCATGCTGGTGGACCAGATGGCGTTCTCCCTGGAGAACATCCAGCTGCTGGAGGAGCTGACCGCCACGCGCGACGCCGTGATCCAGGGCATGGCTCTCCTGGCCGAATCGCGCGACGCCCACATCGGCGGCCACCTGAACCGGATCTGCGCCTACAGCCGTCACCTCTCCCAGAAGCTGATGCGGCTGCCTCGCTTCAAGCCGGAAGTGGACGAGCACTTCGTCGAGACCATCACCCGCTCGGCGGCGCTGCACGACATCGGCAAGGTGGGGATCCCCGATCACATCCTGCTCAAACCCGGCAAGCTGACCCCGGAAGAGTACGAGACCATGAAGACCCACTCCGACATCGGGGCCGCGCTGCTGAGCGAGCTGATACACGACCACGGCGCGTTCTACATGCTGAAGATGGGGGCCGAGGTCGCCGGGGGGCACCACGAGCGCTGGGACGGGACCGGCTATCCGCAGGGCCTGCGGGCCGAGCAGATTCCCCTGTCCGCGCGCATCGTGGCGATCTGCGACGTGTATGACGCCATGACCTCGCGCCGGGTCTACAAGGAGGCCATGGATCACCAGGAGGCCTACTCGTACATCGTGGAGCGGCCCGGCAGCCAGTTCGATCCCCACCTGGTCGAGATCTTCAAGTCCATGGCCGGCGATCTCCTGCTCATCCGGCAGCGCTACCCCGACTAGAACGCTCCCGGCGCCGCTCTGCCCGGGCTACTCCTGCGTCGCACCCCGCGGAATACCCGGGGCCACGAAGAGGCTCTTTTCGCGCAGGCAGGTCGCGGTGCCCGGCGGTGTCTTGCGCGGCTTCCGCACGTACTTGCGCCGCGTGTAGATCACCGGCACCAGGGCCGAGTGGCGGGCCTTGCTGTGCAGGGCGGCCAGGGCCGCCGCCTGCTCCAGGACGCGGCGCGGGACCTGGGCGGGGCGGCCGCCCGTGCGCAGGATCACGTGGCTGCCCGGCACGCCCTGGGCGTGGAACCAGAGATCCTCCGGCGCCGCGGTGCGGTGGGTCAGCTCGTCGTTCTCCCGGTTATTGCGGCCGACCCAGACCTCCCAGCCCCCCGGCAGCCGGTAGCGCCGGAAGGGCCGGCCCGGTTCGGGCAGGGCGTGGCGGCCGCGCGGCACCTCCTCGCCGAGCAGCTGCCGCTGGCGGACTTCCCAGTCCAGCAGAGCCGCCAGCGGTTCCTCCGGATCGCCGGCCGCAACCGCCAGGGCCTGGCCGGCGGCGGCCAGCCGGTCCCGCTGCGCCTCGGCCCTGCGCAGCCGGCCGGCGATCACCTCGCGCCCCCGGTCGGCCTTGCGCGCCTGCTGGAAGAGGCGCTCCAGATTGGCCGCGGGCGACAGGGCGGGGTCGAGGGGAATCCGCAGCTCGCCGCCGCCGGCGGGATCGGGCAGGTTCACCGCGGTGGCTCCGCGCGGCACGCGCGCCAGGTGGGCGGCCAGGGCCTCGGCCAGCCGGCGGTGCCGGCGGCCCTCCCCGGCTGCCGCCAGATCGCGGCCCAGATTCTCCACCAGGCGGGCCGTGGCGGCGACGGCCCGGCGCAGGCGGCGCTGCAGCCGGCTCTCCAGGTCCGCGGTCAGCTGGCGGCGCAGCTGGACCAGGGCCGTCGCGCGGAAGCGCTCGCGGATCGCCGCGTCCTCCGCCTCCGCTGCTTCCGGCGCTTCATCCGGCGAACCCGTCGAGGGCCCGGGGGCGGCGCTCTCGGCATCCAGCGGACGCACGAGCGCCGGGTGGGGGGACGGGTGCAGGAGCCAGAGCAGCCGCCCGCTCTCGTCCAGCAGGGCGGTGTTGCCGCGGGGCCCGAAGAGCTGGTGCAGGAGGATCCGCGCGCCGGTTCCGTCCGGGGTCGCAAATCGCAGGACCAGGACCCGATCCGCCGGCAGCAGGCCGGCGCCGGCCAGCCGGCAGCCGCGCAGATGGGCTGCCTGGGGCGGCTTGCGGATGCGCCCCAGCGCTTCCCGCAGCGGTCCGGTCAGCGGGCTGGCGCTGTCCCAGACCAGGACGGCGCCGGGCCTGGCCAGCAAGTTGAGAAAGAGGGGAGGCGGACCGGCCAGCTCGAGGCCGGTCCAGCCGGGGCTGGCGGCCGCGTTCACCACTATCCTGCCCGCCAGCCGCCGCCAGGCGGCCGCCAGCGCCGCGAGCGCGTCCCGCTCCTGCCAGGGAAGAGGCGTCCGCCCGCCTAGCTCGCTGTCTGCGGCGACCATGGGCCGGTTGCTCTAGAAGAAGGTGATGCCCAGGAGGAGCTTGACGTCGGGAATGTCGTCGATGCCCACCCGGAACTCCCCCATCAGCTCGTTGCCGCTGATCAGCTTCTTGGTCACCCCGGCGATGAGGTTCAGACCGACCTCGGTCTGCGAGTCGTCGCCGGGGCCGTCGAGGTCCAGCTCGTAGAAGGCGAGCGCGAGACCGGCTCCCGCGTAGAAGCCCCACTGGGAGGTCTGCAGCTCGGGGAAGGTGTAGAGCATGTCGCCGTTGAGGATGAAGCTGGTCAGCTTGTCGCCGAAGCCCAGGTCCAGGCTGGGTTGCACGATCCAGCCGACGTAGGGTGCGGAGGCCCGCACGTGGCCGCCGATGACGACCTGGTCCGGGTCGAAGGAGAAACCGCCGTGCACACCGAGAGGGGCCTTGGCCACGGCGGCCGGAGCGACCGCCAGCAGGGCGATGATGGTGACGGCAAGCGCTTTCTTCATGTCCACTCCCTTGCGTTGAGGGATCCATGCCATGGGGGCTGGTCATTTTGTAGCTCATCCCGCCGCGCGACGCAAGTCGCACCCGCATCCGCCCGCCTGATCCCATGCCGGGCCGGTCCCGGCGGCCGGTGCCCCAGCCGGTCCTTGCCGCCGGCTGCCCGGTTGCCTAAACTTCCGGCACCGATCGCGGCGCCCCTCCCGGGCGTCCGGCGGCTCTGGCAGGAAGGAGCGCCCATGCGCAGCATGACCGGTTTCGGGACTGGCGAGGCGACCGGCGACGGGGTGACGGTGTCCCTGGAACTGCGCTCCGTCAATCATCGCTTCCTCGACATCACCACGCGTCTGCCGTCCACCCTGGTGCCCCTGGAGAACGAGCTGCGGGACCGGCTGAAGGCCCGGCTCAGCCGCGGCCGCATCACGGCCACCGCCCAGGTGGTGCTGACGGCGGACGCCGCGCCCGTGGTGCTGGACGAGGGTCGCCTGATCCAGAGTTTGGCTCTGCTGCAGCGAGCCGCCGAGCAGCTGGAGCTGGCCACCGGCCGGCGGCCCGAGATCGGGCTGGAGCACCTGCTGGCCATCCCCGATCTCTTCCGGGCCGAGGAGGCGGAGCTGGCGGCCGCGACCCTGAGCGCCGTGCTCGCTCGCGCCCTCGACGCCGCCCTGGACCAGCTCCTGGCCATGAAGGACAGGGAAGGGGCGGAGCTGGCGGGCGAGCTGCAGCAGCGCCTGGATCGCCTCCGCGCCCACCTGGCCGAGGTGGACAAGCTGGCCCCGCAGTCGGCGGTGGATGCCCTGGAGCGCCTGCGCACCCGTCTGGACCAGCTCGGCGGCGAGAACCTGGACCCGCAGCGCCTGGCCCAGGAGGCCGCGCTGCTGGCCGACCGGGTCAGCATCAACGAGGAGTGCGAGCGGCTGCGCAGCCATTGCGAGCAGTTCGCCCGGGCCATGACCGGCGACGAGCAGCTGGGCAAGCGGCTCAACTTTCTGCTCCAGGAGATGCACCGCGAGGTCAACACCATGGGTTCGAAGACGAACCTGCTGGCCATCACGACTCTCGTGGTCGCCATGAAGGACGAAGTCGAGTCCATGCGCGAGCAGGTCCAGAACCTGGAGTAGCCGTCATGCTGGTGCTCATCTCGGGGCCCTCCGGCGCGGGCAAGTCGACGCTCGTGAAGGCCCTGCTGCAGGCCGAGCCGGATCTCGAGTTCTCCGTGTCCACCACCACGCGGCCGCCGCGCCGGGGCGAACAGGACGGGATCCAGTACAGCTTCGTGAGCGACGAGGAGTTCGATCGTCTGGCGGCGGCGGAGGCCTTCGTCGAGTGGGCGCACGTGCATCAGCACCGCTACGGCACGCGGCGCGATCAGCTCGAGCAGATGCTGCAGACCGGCCGCACCCCCGTGCTGGACCTGGACGTTCAGGGCGGGGTGAGCGTGATCGAGCAGTTCGGGGACCGGCTCGTGTCGATCTTCGTCTTCCCGCCCTCCTGGCCGGTGCTCGAGCAGCGCCTGCGCCAGCGGGCCACCGAGGACGAGGCGGCCTTCCGCACGCGGCTGGAGAACGCCCGCTGGGAGATCTCCTTCGCCCCGCGCTACGAGTACTACGTGGTCAACGACGACCTCCAGGCGGCCCTGGGCCGCCTGCGGGCCATCCTGGTGGCGGAGAGCTGCCGGCGCATCCGCTGGGCTGCTCCGCCGCTGGAATCGGGAAAATAGCGATTCGAGCTTGTTATTTCGTGTCCGTATAGTATAATGTTCTGTTTGCCGTCGGCACAGCCTCCGCCCGGGGGCTGTTCGGCTACCCGAAGGCCTCTGCAACCGGCCCGAGATCGACATCCATCCCGAGGTGATCGTTGATGACCTACGTGCCCCGTCACAAGGTGACCGCCCTCATCGCCAACAAGTTCGAAGCCATCAAGGTGGCAGCTCTCGAGGCGCGCCGCCTCAACGCGCGGGCCAGCGATCTGAGCGTGAGCCTGCCCGGCAAGATCACCACCCTGGCCATCCAGCGGCTGCTGGACGGCAAGGTCCGCTACTTCGACGCCAAGGAGCGCGCGGCTCGCGTGCGCGAGGAGATGCAGCAGCAAGAGGAGGAGTAAATGCCCCGGGCCCGCGTCCTCCTGCTGGTCACCGGCGGCATCGCCGCCTACAAGGCGAGCTACCTGACCCGCCTGCTGGTGCAGGCGGGTCTTTCCGTCCGGGTGGCCATGACCGAGGCGGCGCAGCGTTTCGTGACCCCGCTCACCTTCGAGGTGCTCTCGGCTCATCCCGTGGCCACCGATCTCTGGGGCGAAGGCGGCACCGCCGCCATGGATCACATCAACTGGGCCCGCTGGGCCGATCTGGTCCTGGTTGCTCCCGCCACGGCCAACCTCCTGGCCAAGGCCGCCACGGGACTGGCCGACGACATGGTCAGCACGCTGCTCGTGGCCTGGAACGGCCCCCTGGTCCTGGCCCCGGCCATGAACGACGGCATGTGGGCGCATCCGGCCACCCAGGCCAACCTGGCGACGCTCCGCCGGCGGGGCGCCGTGGTGGTGGATCCCGGGACCGGGGAGCTGGCCTGCGGCACCGAGGGCCCCGGACGTATGTCCGAGCCCGAGAGCATCCTCGCCGTGGTGCAGCAGCAGGCCCTCCTGCTGCCGGAGCGCGGCGCGGACGAGGAAATCCCCCGGCAGGAGGAGAGCGAACCCGGCGCGACGGAGGACATGGGGTCCAAGTCCGGCGACAGCCCCTGGACCGGGATGCGCGTGGTGGTCACCGCCGGCCCCACCTGGGAGCCGATCGATCCGGTGCGCTTCATCGCCAACCGCTCGACGGGCGTCTTCGGCTTCGCCCTGGCGGCCGAGGCGGCGCGCCTGGGGGCCGAGGTCACGCTCATCAGCGGGCCCACCGTCCTCGAGCCGCCCGCGGGACTGCACGCGTACACGCGGGTCGAGACCGCCGACGAGATGGCCGCGGCCGTGCACACCATCCTGTCCGCCGGCGCCGACTGGCTCTTCATGGCCGCCGCCGTGGCCGATTTCCGTCCGGCCCACGTCGAGGGGGGCAAGGTGAAGAAGGGAGCCCTCGGAACCTCCTGGAACCTGGAGCTGACCCGCACCGTGGACATCCTGGGCGACGTGGTGGATCCCGAGCGGCACGCGGGGCTGAGCGTCGTGGGCTTCGCCCTGGAGACCGAGGATCTGATCGCCCGCGCCACTGAGAAGATGAAGGCCAAGGGGATGGACTTCATCATCGCCAACGATCTGTCCGCTCCCGACTCGGCCTTCGGCGACGGCGTGCACCACGTCCACCTCATCGGTCCGCAAGGGGTGATCTGGGACAGCGGCCGCGGCGGCAAGGAGGAGCTGGCCCGGGGCCTGTTCGCCCGGCTGAGCCCCTGGGTCAGGCCCGCGGAGGCGGAGGCATGACCTCCGGATCCCGCGACGACACCCGCCGGCTGCTCACCGATCTGAGGACCTACCTGCAGCAGCGCCGCGAGGCCGGCGAGGCCTGGTTCCTCGACACCGGTCCCGTCGCGCCCTCTCCCCGAAACGCGCCCGCAGCTCCCTCCTCCGCCCCTGCGGCGCCGGAGGCCGGCCCGGCGCGCGAGCCCGCCGACCGCCCCGCCCGGAAGGCGGCCCGCGACGATTTCGAGCACGCGTGCGAGGCTTTCGTGCGCGAGACCCTGGCCAGGATCGAGAGCAATCGCCGGGTGGTCGTGGTGGAGCAGCAGGACATGTTCGCCGCCCCCCTGGAGGCGCCGCCCCGTCTGAGCCGCGAGGAGAAGGCCGAGGCGCTGAGCCTGCTGGCCAAGGAGGTGGCGCCCTGCACCCGCTGCCGGCTCCACGAGGGTCGGACCCAGACCGTGTTCGGCGTGGGGGACCCGGACGCCGACCTGGTCTTCATCGGCGAGGCCCCTGGCCGCGAGGAGGACCGGCAGGGCGAACCGTTCGTGGGCCGGGCCGGACAGCTCTTGAACGAGATCCTCAAGGCCATCGGCTTCCGGCGCGAGGAGGTGTACATCTGCAACATCCTCAAATGCCGGCCCCCCGACAACCGGGATCCCGAGATGGACGAGGTCGCAAGCTGCGAGCCCTACCTGAAGCGCCAGCTGGAGATCATCGAGCCCAAGCTGATCTGCTGTCTCGGCCGCGTGGCCGCCCAGAACCTGCTCGGCACCCGTGCCACCCTGGGCGCCCTGCGCGAGACCGTGCACTTCTACGAGGGCATCCCGGTCCTGGCCACCTTCCACCCGGCCGCCCTCCTGCGGAATCCCCACTGGAAGCGCCCCACCTGGGACGACGTCCGCAAGCTCCGCGCCCTCTACGACGCCCTGCGGGCCTGACGGCCCCGACCGCGCCCGCCTCCCGGCCCCCGGCGGCACTGTTCCGGGCGCAGGACGCGGTATCTGGACGGGCCCGCTCCTGTCTGGTAGAATGGTAAGTGGTTTTCGCGGCGGTCCCTCACCCCTCGACCACGGTGGACACGACGGAATGAAGGAGATGCTGGAGAAGGCCGGCCCCCGGAGCCAGCTGCTGATCATCGATCGCGATGCCGCCGCCGCCCGCCAGCTCAGCGTGGCCCTGTCGTCGCACTTCAAGGCGGACTGGGCGCCCAACGAGTCACTGGTGCTCGAGCAGGTGAGCGGGCTGGGCCCCGAGGTGGTGCTGCTCGCCCTGGAGCCGGGGACCGAGGCGGACGACCTGCGGCTGCTCGAGCGGCTGCGCAACGGCGGCGAGGGACCCGGCGTGATCGTCCTCGGCCGCGACGGCGACGTGAACCGGGTCGTGCGCGTCATGAAGGCCGGTGCCTTCCACTACGTCACCACCCCGGTCGACCTCGCCGAGCTGATCACCCTGATCCACCACTGCCGCACCGACCTGGACTACCGGCGGCGCATCCGCGCCTTCCAGTACGACGTGGATCGCCTGTGCGGCGAGTTCGTGGCCGCCGATCCGCGCACGCTGCAGGTGCTGCGGGAGATCGAGCGCGTGGCGCCCACCGAGGTCAACGTGCTGATCACCGGAGAGTGCGGCACGGGCAAGGAGATGGTGGCCCGGCGCATCCATGCAGTCAGCGCCCGCAAGGACGGCCCCTTCGTGGGCCTGAACTGCGGCGCCTTCCCGCCCGAGCTGATCGAGGCCGAGCTGTTCGGCCACGAGAAGGGGGCCTTCACCGGGGCGGATCGACCGCGGCGCGGCAAGTTCGAGCTGGCCGCCGGTGGCACCCTCTTCCTGGACGAGATCGGGGACGGGCCCGAGCTGTTCCAGATCAAGCTGCTGCGGATCCTGGAGGAACGCACCTACTACCGCGTGGGCGGCGAGACGCCGCGCCGAACGGACGTGCGTATCCTCGCCGCCACCAGCAAGAACCTGGAGCGGGGCATCGAGCGGGGCAGCTTCCGCAAGGAGCTCTACTACCGCGTCAACGTGTTCCGCATCCACCTGCTGCCCCTGGTCGAGCGTCCCGGGGACATCCTGCCCCTCGCCCACCATTTCCTGCAGATGGTCTCGCGGCAGCTGGGCAAGCATATGGAGAGCTTCTCGCCGCAGGCCTGCGAGGCCTTCCGGGACTATCACTGGCCCGGCAACATCCGCGAGCTGCGCAACGTGGTCGAGCGCGTGGCCATCACGGCCACCACGCCCGTGGTCGGGGTTCCCGACCTGGCCCGGTGCACTCCGGCGCACCTGACCGAGCCTTCCTACGACACGGGCCGGGCTCGCGCCCTGCGCGATTTCAAACGCCGGTACTGCTCCACCCAGCTAGCCCAGGCCGAGGGCAACCTCTCCCTGGCCGCCGAACGGAGCGGCCTGAAGCGGCAGAGCTTCCAACGCATGTGCCAGGAGTGCGGGATCGATCCCGAGGATTTTCGCCCCTGAGTGCCCGCCCGGCCCCCGGATGGGGTGCCACATTCCTGTGAATCACCTCAATGAATTGTCCTGCAGTGTTTTGCGGGGATGTAGGCTTTGATCAGCTCTCCGAAATGTTGCATCACGGCTTTCCGGCGGCCGTCGCAGCCGGAGCGGTGAATTCATAATTGTTTGTGAAATAACAAGTTAAGAAATAGCAAACCCGAGCTGTATGGTAATCGATAGCAGGCACAGGACTTGCGGGTAAGGAAGGCGGTGTGAGGGGGGATCGATCGCGATCCTGTCCTGATCGGGAACAAGCCCGGGACGGCGGCGGATTTATTGCAGGACAGATGCTGATCCGAGAAGTCATGTTCTAGAGGGGATTGGAGTTTGAACGCCGCCGCCGTCCTGATCTCCTGGGAACCTCCCATCCCCGCCGCGCGGCTCGGGCGAGGGCCACCGGCAAAGGGTGCGGTTCCTGGCAGCGCGAGAGCCGGCACAGAACGACCCGTGCCGGCTCTCGCGTCTTTTCTGCGACGGCTTGCGGGATCGCCCGCCTTGCCCGCCCCGCGTCAGCTGCCGAGCGTAACCGGCATCCCCATCGCCGGCCAGATCCACTTCACGAAGACCGCCACCAGCACCAGCAGCAGCAGGCTGGCGGGGACGCCCGCCAGGAAGAACTCGCTGGGCCGGAACTGCTTGCTCTCGTAAGCGATGGCATTGGGGGCGGCGCCCACCAGCAGCAGGAACGGCATGCCGGCCGCCATCAGCGAGCTGTAGAAGATCACCTCGGGGGCCACGCCCAGGTACGGCGCCATGGTCAGCGCCACCGGCAGGCTGATGGCGATGGCCGCCACGTTCATGATGAAGTTGGTCATGATGAGCACGAAGAAGGCGATCCCCAGGACGAACAGCAGCCAGGGGGCCTCCTTCAGGTAGGTCAGCCAGTTGATGGCCAGCCACTCCGCCGCCCCCGTCTGCCAGAGGCAGAAGCCGATGCTCATGGCCCCGCCGAACAGCAGGATGATGTTCCAGGGGATGGTCTCGAGGTCCTTGATGTCGAGGATCCGGAAGAGGAAGAACAGCAGCGTGGTCGTGAGGATCACCGCGCTCTTGTGCAGCGGTTCCAGGAGCGGAATGAAGGAGCGCAGGCTGAGGACCAGGATCACCGCGAAGACGATCAGCAGGGTGCCGATCTCCGACGGCTTCATGGGACCGAGCCCCTCGTAGAGCCGCTGGGCGCGCTGCCGGAGCCCGGGGATGGACTTCTTCTCCGGCCGGAACACCAGCATCATGTAGACCCAGAGCAGGAGCACCATGATCGCTCCCGGCAGGATCATGTACTCGCTCAGCTCGAAGAAGCTGATGTTGCGTCCGGCGATCTCGCGGAAGAAGCCGATGGCCACCGCGCCCCGGGCGGCTCCCAGCAGGGTGATGATGCTGCCGGCGCCCGCCACGTAGGCCATGCCGATGAACAGCCCCTTGCCGAAGCGCGTCGGGCGGCCCGAGTCGTCGTAGAGGGCGTGGATCGTCATCAGCAGCGGGAAGACGGCCGCCGCCACCGCGGTGTGGGCCATGATCAAGGTCAGCGAGGCCGTCATGACGAAGGCGCCCAGGTAGATCGTGCGCGTGTTCTCGCCGATGAGCGAGAGCATGCGGTAGGCGATGCGCTGGGTCAGGCCCGTCTTGGAGAAGGTCATGCCGATCACGATGGAGCCGAAGATGAACCAGACCGAGGGGTCCAGGAAATCGGTGAAGGCCTTCTGCGAGTCGCGGATCAGCCACAGCGACTGCACCACGCCGATGGCGATGCTGGTCACGCCGATCGGCACCACCTCGAAGACCCACCAGATACCGGCCAGCAGGAAGAGCCCGAGCGCCATCTTGCCCTCGTGGCTCAGCGGGAAGTGCTTGCCGGCCGGATCGACGGCGTCGGCCCAGGGCGGGGAGTAGGCGCAGATCAGGAAGAGGGCGAGCCCGAGCAGGATGAAGAACAGGCGCCGCGCATCCAGGCGGCGCACGGCGGGCCGCCGGAGACGGACCGGGCCGGGAGCCGCGGGCATGCGCTGGGCTTCGCCGGACGCCGAGGCGAGCCTCATGACCGGTTTCCTCTCGTCGCTGGTCACGTGCCTTCCTCCCCGTATTTCACTCGGTCCCCAGGACGACCTGGGCCACCTGCTGGAAGACCTCCACGCTGCGCACGACGCCGGCCACGGTGTCGTCCTTCAGCACCGGGATCATGCTCACGTCGTGGGCCACCATCTCGTGCATGATCTTCAGGATGTGATCGTCGTGGTTCACCGTGACGTGGATCGGCTGGATGACCCCCTCGACCGTGTCCTCGGCGCGCTTGCGCATGCTCTCCAGACCCTGGTCGATGAGCACCTCCAGCAGGTTGGGGTCGAAGCTCACGTCGAAGAGCTTCTTGGGATAGTCGCTAGTCGTCCCCTTGGCGAAGCGCGGCTCCAGCCCGCGCATGATGTCCCGGCGCCGCACCACGCCGAGCAGCCGGGACTCCTCGTCGAAGACGAGCACGCGGCGCGGCAACGAGCTGCGGCCGTTCACGTCGATCTGGGTCTTGATCAGCTCCGCCATGGCCTGCCGCAGCGTGAACCAGTACGGCAGGTGCGGATATTCCTCGAGGGGGATCATGATCTCCTCGGCGGTCACGTGCTTCATGGTCCTCTCCTTGAGCGGGGTCCGGTTGCCGTCACCGGCCCCCGCGTCCGATGGGCGGTTGGCTCCCGGCTCGGGGCGCCGGCAGCGAGGGTTCCAGCCTGCGCCGCCGATCCCGGGCGTACCGGGCCGCGCTCTCGTCCTCGTCCAGGAATATCAGCGGGGCCGGCAGGGGGATCTTTGAGATCAGGGGGCAGCCTGGACCGCGCGGACTCTCGGGCAGCGGCAGGAAACTGCGGTATGGCTCGCGGTTGACCGCCAGCTCCCGCGGGACGTCCTGGACTCGCCTGCCGAGTGAATGGGACAGCCAGCTCAAGCGGCGCTCCTGGGATAGTGACGCAGCTGGGCGCAGCGTGTCTCGCGCAACAATAGCCAGCGGCCGGCGCGGCGTCCAGCGCTTGTGCCCCCGGCCCGGCCCGGGCTATCATTTCTCCGGACCAGCCCGAAGGAGGACGCCATGACCGCCGATCCGCGCGCGATCCCGACGCCCGACGCCGAGCTGCAGCTCCTGCTGGCAGGCAACCGTCGCTACGTGGAGGAGAGGCATCACCGGCCGCGCCAGTCCGCCGCCCGCCGCCTGGAGGTCAAGGACGGGCAGGAACCCTTCGCCCTGATCTTCGGCTGCGCCGACTCGCGCGTGCCCCCGGAAGTGATCTTCGACATGGGGCTGGGCGACCTGCTGGTCGTTCGCGTGGCCGGCAACGTGCTGGGCGACGCCGTCCTCGGCACCATCGAGTTCGGTGCCGACCACCTGCAGATCCCCTTGGTGGTGGTCCTGGTGCACAGTCAGTGCGGCGCCGTCAAGTCGGCCCTGGCCGGGGGCGACCCGCCCGGCCGCCAGCGCCTGCTCCACGACCTGCTGCAGCCCTCGATCGCCGCGGCCCGCCACCTGCCGGGCGACCTCGTCGACAACGTGGTCCGCGAGCACGGCCGCCGCGTCGCCGCCGAGCTGAGCGCCTCTCCCGAGGTCCTCGCCCCCCGCATCGCCGCCGGCCAGCTCAAGATCGTCCCCGCCTACTACGACCTCGAATCCGGCCAGGTCGAGCTGCTGGCCTGACCTGATCGGTAGGTTGCACCCGGGTTGCGGTCACTGAAGATAGGCCTGGCTACTCCCCGTGCCGATGATGTACGAGGTCGGATTGCCCTCCGGGAGCATCGTCCACACCTGCGCCGCACCCTGGTCGTTATCCGCGAGATAGAACGTGCCGGCAGCGGGATCGATCGCCATCCCGGTAAAGGCGAATGGCTTCGCCGGCAAGTATGCCGGCTGGTCCTGCCAGTATAAGGCATCCACGTACTCGCCCTGGTCGTCCAGCACGACGAGCCCGGTATGCTCGAGGGGTACCAGGAACTTCCCGGCGTACACGGGAGAGCCAGGCGGCACGAACAAGACATCGTCGAACAGGCAGTCGGGGTTCATCTGGAGGTGCGAGACCATCGCGGTGGACTTCGACGATTTCACCGGGTCTCCCGCTCGTGTGAACTTGAACCATTCATTCGACGGGATCTGGCCCGGATTTGGCCCTGCGTCCACGACGTAGACGTAGGTCGGATCGACGGCGATCCCCCGGACGGCCTCGAGGGTGTCCGGGCCGCTGATCGGAACCTCGAAGGTCTGAGGGATCACGAACACGGTGTCCACGACGGTCGCTCCCTGCCAGCGGCGCACGGTTCTGTCGTTCGTGATCTGCCAATAGGTGCCCGTGACAGCGTCCCAGGCGAGTCCCGGGTTCTCGTCCGGACCATCTGATATCTCGTCACCGCACTGGTTTCGGATCTTACCGCGTGAGGCGACCAACGTGTCGACGGGATCGAAGGCGATCGATTCGAATGCCTCGGCACCGCGACCCACGGCGAATCGCCGGCCGCCAAAGTCAACGGCCGGAACGTCATCGGCGGCAGCCGGGAGAGATATCAAGAGAACCAGCGAACAAAGGGAAACACAGACCGCAATTGCGGGCTGGGTGATTCTCATATTGAAGCTGGAGAACATGGCGGTTCCTCCTCGCAGTTGAAGCGATCCCTGCATCGGGGGGCGAGGAACCGTCGATAGCATTTAAGAAATTAGCTGTCTGATCGCGACTTCCCCTTCTCATCCCAAGGACCGAAGATGTCACCATAGCTGCGGATCATGAGGACGGCAACTGGGTGGCCTTGCCTCGTGGTGCCCAGTCTGCTGGGTTGGTTGCGTCCGCGATCGCTGGCGAGAGCGACACGGCCTCCAACTCCTTAGGAATCCGCGAACAGCGGATCGGCTCTCCTGTTGATCGTGTGTGTTCGACCCAGGTGGAGCTGCAGACCTGACCTGTTCAACTTGGTGTCAGGATCTCCCCATGGACTGGATGTGCTGAATGTCCGCAACCGTTTCGACATAGGGGGCTGACACCTCATTCCCCCCGTGCTACATTGCGACAGATGGTTTCAGCCTATCACGCCGAGCTTCATGTCTTGGCCTTATCCAGCTCGTTGTCGGACAGACAATCTGCCGCTCGCAGCCGTTGACGATCTCCAGCTTGTCCGATGGTGTTCCGGGGCGAGAACCGGCTGAACCACAGGATACTCAGCAATCGATTAACCGTGGACGCCGTACGCCGCATTCTCGGGATTCTGCTCGTGGTCGCCTTGCCGCCGGCCATCGCCTATTGGCTGGTGGTTCATCCCTTCGTGCGGCGGTGGCGGCGGCTGGATTTCAAAGTCACCTACGCCCTCCTGACCCTGTTCATGGGCGGTCTGGGAGTGCTGTTGTATACGATCCGGAAGCTCCTTTTGGGGCGCGATCTAGGCACGAATTGGCCACTAACCGGCGGGGGAGCGATCCTATACCTGATGGCGGTTGCCACATCGCTACTCTGTCGCAGGCGACTCAGCCTCAAGACGTTCGTCGGCGTACCGGAAGTGTCGAGTGCGGCCTTCCCCGGAAAGCTGATGCAGGATGGCATCTACGGCGTGATCCGTCACCCACGGTACCTGAGCATCGTCCTGGCGACCGTTGGACTCGCCCTAATCGCCAATTACCTGGGAGTATACCTCCTGCTTATGGTTTGCCTCTTGGGCCTTTGGCCGCTGATCATCGTTGAAGAACGCGAACTGGTCAGTCGATTCGGTCCCGCATACACGGCTTATCGCTCGCGCGTTCCCGCACTGCTGCCCCGGATCCGGCGGCGCTGATCAGTGGACTGGAATGCCCGCAGCTGAAAGAAAGACGATCAGTACGGGATGCAGACAGCACCTGCCGGAACCAACAAAGGGAAGCGCGATGAAATCGATTGCGATAACGGGATTGCTGACATGCTTGATCCTGGGACCGCCCACAGCGTGGGCGGAGCAGTGCACCCTCGAAGATGTCACTTCCTCCAGTCAAAGGAAGCAAATCATGCCGCAAGAGCTGCTGGATTCGTTCGTCGGTTCATGGGAGGGGACCTGTCAAACCTGGTTTGAGCCCGGCAAGCTCGCCGATGAGTCGAGAATCAAAGGGGAAATACGCCCGATTCTCGGCGGACAGTTCCTTCGTCACACTTATGAGGGCACGATCCAAGGGAAGCCGCGACACGGGGAAGAGACGATCACACTTAATTCGGTGACGAAACGATTCCAGGTCTCCTGGTTCGACGACTTCCACATGAATTATGCGATCATGTTCTCGGAAGGCGAAGCGACGGAGCGGGGATTCGTTGTGACAGGGCAGTACGACACCACCCCGAATGCTCCGCCATGGGGTTGGAAGACCGTCTATCAACTCAACGATGACGATCATCTTACGATCACGGCCTACAACATTACGCCGGACGGACAGGAAGCGAAGGCCGTTGAAACAAGGTACGTTCGCAGGACACGGTGATCGAGAACAAAGGCACATTGACCTATGCGGGTCTTTTCGTCGGACTCGTGCTGATCGCGTTGCCCATCTCGCCCCCTCCAGCTCGTTGTCGGACGGTCGAGGTGCCACTCATGGTCATTGGCGATCTCCGGTTTGTCCGAAGATGGTCAGAAGCGGGACCCGACGGAATCGAGAGGAAAGTCAGCGTTCGGCTGATTGAGCGCTGGAGAGAAAGGACTAGGTCATGAAGCACCGACGCTGCCCTGGATGTGGCCAAGGTGCGTCCTGGCATCGCGTCTGGCTCCGACCGTGGGTGTGGTCGGTGTGGCGCCGGCCTTGGTGATTCGTCCGCTATCGAGGTTCATACGATGATGTCCAGCAGCAGAATGCTTCAGGGTATCATAGCCCTGTTGGTCGTGTTTGGATGGGGGTGCGCGGAGAATGGGCCCGCGGAATGGAGACCCACGCCACCGTCCCCCATGGCTCAAGCATTCGTGGTCGAGGAAGGTCTCCCACTATTGCGCTACTCCCATCAGATCATGGAGGTCAGCGGTGTCAAGTTCTTCCGCGCAACTTATGGACATGCACAGGATTGTCCGAGCGGCTGCTTCTGCAGCAATGCCTATGGCATTCGCGCACCAGGCGGGATCGGGTGGCTTGGGAGCAATGATTACGATAGGTACGAGCTGACCGCTACTCGGTACTATAACTTCCTGACAACGGATGAAATCCTCTTCCACTTCGAAACATGGGTCAAGATGATAAGCGCTGCTGAGGTGGCATGTTGGAGGATTTTCCTGCCGGCATTAGCCAAGAACCAGGATGTTCCCATTCAGGCATTGTTGACCTTTGCTGGGCTGCTGCATTCGTATCCAGGCTGTTGGGTTGCCGAGAACATCATAGAGAATCCAGTAGTCCAGGAAGATGCTCAGATTCTGCAAATCCTGGCTGACCTGCCTGAGATGGGCTGCTCGCAGTATGCAATGGTCAGAGAGAGAGCACGGGCTCTGCTGGAAAGACTCCCCGGGGAATAAGGAAGCATGCTCCTTGGCGCTCCGGTTCGGTGAGCCGCCCGCGATAGCGGACCTTGGCGCTGCGGAACTCCCGCTGGCCGGTGAGGATGATCGTTGTCGATCCGGGGCAGGCGGCTGTTCGCATCAGGCGGTTCGATTGCTCAGGCACGTCTTCCACCGAGCGTGTACACCGTGACCAGCATGGACATGTAGATGATGCTGATCCAGAGCAGGATCTCCGATATCGGGCGAAGGAACAGAGGCAGGAAGATAAGCGACAGGACGAGAACGAGCACCGGAATGGCGGCCATGATCGTCGCGAAGAGCCAGGCCGATCTCTTGATCTCCTTCCTGCGCAAGGTGTAGCGCTGCCATATGCCGTACATGAACATGATGAGGCCTATCGCCAGGTACCCGTACGGAGGGAGGAAGGGTTTCGAGGACATCCAGGGGCCCAATCTGGGAGAGAGCACCATGAAGGCCGGCCCCAGGATCAGGTTGACGTAGCTGTCGAAGGCGAAGAGCTTTCTTCTGTTCAAGACTCCGTCCTCCGTAGCTATTCGCAGGGCATGCCGTTTCGGACAACGAGCCCAGTCCATTGATGCGTTCTGCTTTGCCTGGTGACCCGAGGCCGTGAACCGGGCGACCGGTCCGGCATGCCCCGCACATGATAGCGTCGAATCGCGATCTCCACCGGAGCGCTTGCGCTCGGCCGAGAGGATCGCCCTCCTCGAAGTGGACCGTTTCGCCGCCCAGTTCTCGCTCCATCCGTCACCGGCGAATCTGCGCCACTAGGGCGAGCGCGGACGACATTAGCGAGCTGGCGGCGCCCATGGACGCCGCCAGTTCGTGTGAGAGGGGGTCCTTCACAAGGACGCTCTACTTGATCAGCATCATCTTCCTGACCTGCTTGAAGCCGGGATTGACCAGGCGATAGAAGTACACGCCGCTGGCAACCGGGCGGCCCAGATCGTTGCGGCCATCCCAGATCACCAGGTGATCCCCGGCCGGGTAGTGATCGCGGACCAGGGTCCTGATCTTTTGCCCGAGGATGTCGAAGATGATCAGCTCGACCGAACCCGCCTCCAGCAGGCCGAACCGGATCGTCGTGTTCGGATTGAACGGATTCGGTTGGTTGGCCGCGAGATAGTAGGCATTCGGAATCTCGCGGGCCGCCTCCTCCATGCCCCCCTCGGCGGAACCGGCCTTCGCCTTGCTCCTGGCCAGGGTGGTCGTGATGACCTCGTAGCAGGCGTTGTCGGCGGCGCCGCCCACGGCCGAGTAGTTCTTGAAGGCCGGCCAGATCGGACCGGTGAAGTAACCCGGATTCGGGATCTCGTTCCCGGACGTGTTCGGCAGCAAATCCGTGTCGGGGATGCTGCCCGTGACCACGACCGGACCCAGATCGCCGCCGGCATCCAGCTCCCACAACGTCACGTCGATCCGGGCCGAGGTGGCCGTCAAGCGCGTGATCGCCGCCTGCATCCGGTACCACGCGTTCGCCGTCAAGGCCGGCAGGTCGACGATGCTCGTCCGGCCACCGTCATCGCCGAAGCTGTCGCCGTCCCAGTAGCACTCGATGTTCTGGCCGCTGCCGCCCGGATCCAGCTGGACGCCGAAGATGTTGTTGGAGCTGGTGCTATCGTTGGTAATCATCCAGCCGACGCGGTCGTCATCGAACAGGCCGCTGTCGCTGGTCTGGAAGTCCAGCCGGAGGTTCACGCCCACGAAGTCCGGGGCGTTCCAGTCGAAGGGCTGGTTGGCCCAGATGAAGATGGCGGAGGCGGGCGCGAGGCCGAGCGAGCCGGCCGCGCCGATGCCGGCGGTGACCAGCGGACCGCTGCCACCGTCGAACCAGTCGGGGTGCGTGCCCACGGTGGCGCCCAGGGTGAAGCCGGACTCGAAGTCCTCGAGCACACCGGCCAGTGTCGGAGCGGCTCCCTGTGCCAGCATGATGGACGTCATGGCGTAGGCCTTTGAACCGTCCCAGCCAGGCTGCGAGATATCCTGGACGGCGGTCACGGCGATACTTCCGTCCGCGGCCGTGATTCCGGTCCACCTGGCCACGTAGCCGCCGGCGGTGTTGTTGCCGGTACTGAAGGACACGGATTCCTCGGAGTGAACGAACACGCCGGGGGTACTGGCGTTCGTGAAGGTGTCGGCTCCCTCGAGCGTGAAACGGGTCACCCGATTCGAGTAGGTGACGTCGTCGCGATTGTAGGTTACCGCCAACGTGTAGGCCTTGGTCGGGTCGAGGTTGGTGAAGTTGAGCGTCACGTAATCACCGGTGTCGGCGAGATCGATTTCGTAACCGCCCATGCCATCGATGATCCCCCCGAATGTCGTGCCCGCGTCGGTGCCCGGAGCGGAGTCGGCGCCGTTGGTGGTCGGGTACCGGATATCCATCGCCACGTTCAGGGTAACGGGCAGCGGACCGCCTGAGCTGTAGTCCACCAGCGACCAGCTGGTGGTTGGATCGATGGGTTGCGTGTCCGGGCCTGTTGGAACGATGGCCAGCACGTTGGTTGCGTTGTTGTCGCCGGCGATTGCCCGGAGATCGATGTAAGAAATCCAGGTATCGTCGGTTTCCTCGACGAAGGTCGCCGTGACGCTCCGGGCACCAGTCATGGTGATCGACTCGGGATTATCGCTGCCCGTCAGATCGCCAGACCACCCACTGAACACCCAGCCCGGATCGGCCGTCGCGGTCAGCTGGACGACGCTACCGGCCGGATAGGTGTTGCCCGGCGGATCGAGCGCGACTTGACCGTTGCCAACGATATTGACGGTCAAGCTATAGGTGGGCAGTGGCGGCGTCGTGGAGACGCTCCATTCCTCGTACAATGCGAAGGGCGTGCCCGTGGTGGAGCGGTAGATCTTGAAGGTCGTCGTGTTGCCGGATACCAGGACGTACGTTATCCCTGCGCCGTCCTGATCGGTGAAGTTGCGCAGGGCGGCATTGGTGATCTGGTTCACGTCTCCGAGCAGAGGGTAATTCGCCTCGGTATAGTGATCGTAGTAGTGGGTGTGCCCGCAGAACAGCGCTGCCACACCCCTGGCGTCCAGCATGGTGACGAAGGCGTCGCGGTTGGCTGGATACTTGTCCAGCGAGTCGCCGACGTGCCTGTCGTCGGGGTAGGCCGGTTCGTGGACGAACACGAAGGTGTGGTCGCTGGCGTCGGCGCTGACATTGGTGTCGACCCAGTCGCGTAGCGCCGGGGGAACGTCACCATCGGTGGCGTGATCGGCGCCGCCGCCCGTTGTGCCGTCCCAGTAGATGTTCACGGCCACGAAGTGGGCGTTGCCGAAGTCCCAGGAGTAGCTGGTGTTCTCGCTCCCTGCCGGACCGTAGTCGTCCACGTACGGCAACGAGGGCACCATGGTATCGCTTATGTAGATGAAGTTGTTGAAGTCGTCACTGATCTCGTGATTGCCGATCACCGGATACCACAGAAAGCCGCTGCCGATGGAGTTGTCGATGGCGGCCTGGGTTTGGCTGATGTTCGGGAAGTCGCCTGTGATCACCATGAACTCCGGCGCCGGCATCTCGGGCGACGGATTATCGATCCAGTCCCGCACCTGCAGCAGATTGGCCTCGACGTTCGCCTGGTAGCTGCTCGTGTGAAGGTCGGTCACCACCACGAAGGCGAAGCTGGGCGGCGCCGGAGGCAGGACTGCTGGTGAGAGCGAGTTGCGAACCTCGTAGCTGCCGTAAGTCTCGTCGTGGGGGCTGTACCATACGCCGGCGGGGTAACCGCCGCCCAGGGCGTCCTCGTCCGTGTAGTAGCCGGCGACCGCGTAACCCGCGTACAGGTCATCCGCGCTCTCGCGACGCAGGAGTCCTTCAGTGTAGCTGGCCGCGTCGCGCGTGTTGCGGATCACCTCGCTGCGTGGCCAGGACACGCCGTCGAAGGCGATATCGCCAGGTGGCAGCTCGCCGGCAGGCGTGGAACCGTCCCAGCGGCCGTACACCACGTAATCCATGTGCACGTCGTCAATGACCAGCTCCAGGGAAATAGCCCGCTCGGTCACGCCGCCTTCACCCGTGGCCAGATCCAGGGCGGTCTCGACATCGTGTACGCCGCCCAGGGCGACGACAGCGCTCTCGGCGACGAGGAAAAAGCTGTGCGGTGCGATGAGCCTACCTGTCATGTCGGCCGTCAGCTGCCAGTCGATATCCACGACACCGTCGCTGTTAGTGTCCACCCACGAGATTAGCTCCAGGCCCTCGAGCGGAATGGTCCGATCCGTCGTGTTGAACAGCTCGACGAACTCGCCCGGATTTTGGCCGGCGGGACTGTTCCAGGCCTGCATGCTGGAGATGATTACGTCCCCTGGTGCCAGGCTACCGGGTTCGGTGAAGTTCGCCGTGACCGTCAGATCGCCGTTCATCGTGACGATCTCGGGGTTGGTGCTGCCGCTCAGGTCACCCGACCAGGCGCTGAACTCCCAGCCCGGATCTGCCACAGCAGTCAGGTGGACCACCGTGCCGGCGTCGTAGACGCCGCCGGCGGGATCAAGGCTCACACTGCCGTTGCCCACCGTGTTTACCGTCAAGGTATACTGCGGCACGGCGCCGGTGATGACCTCGTAGCAAGCGTTGTCGGCGGCGCCGCCCACGGCCGAGTAGTTCTTGAAGGCCGGCCAGATCGGACCGGTGAAGTAACCCGGATTCGGGATCTCGTTCCCGGACGTGTTCGGCAGCAAATCCGTGTCGGGGATGCTGCCCGTGACCACGACCGGACCCAGATCGCCGCCGGCATCCAGCTCCCACAACGTCACGTCGATCCGGGCCGAGGTGGCCGTCAAGCGCGTGATCGCCGCCTGCATCCGGTACCACGCGTTCGCCGTCAAGGCCGGCAGGTCGACGATGCTCGTCCGGCCACCGTCATCGCCGAAGCTGTCGCCGTCCCAGTAGCACTCGATGTTCTGGCCGCTGCCGCCCGGATCCAGCTGGACGCCGAAGATGTTGTTGGAGCTGGTGCTATCGTTGGTAATCATCCAGCCGACGCGGTCGTCATCGAACAGGCCGCTGTCGCTGGTCTGGAAGTCCAGCCGGAGGTTCACGCCCACGAAGTCCGGGGCGTTCCAGTCGAAGGGCTGGTTGGCCCAGATGAAGATGGCGGAGGCGGGCGCGAGGCCGAGCGAGCCGGCCGCGCCGATGCCGGCGGTGACCAGCGGACCGCTGCCACCGTCGAACCAGTCGGGGTGCGTGCCCACGGTGGCGCCCAGGGTGAAGCCGGACTCGAAATCCTCGCACACCATGGGGCTGACCGGCGACTCCGTGAAGGTGGCGGTGGCCGTGTGACCACTATCCATCGTGATCGTCTCGGGGTTGGTGCTGCCGCTCAGGTCACCCGACCAGACGCTGAAGACCCAGCCGGGATCGGCCGTGGCTGTCAGCTGGACCACCGTGCCGGCATTGTAGAGGCCGCCGGGCGGATCGAGCGTCACGCTACCGTTACCCACGGTGTTCACTGTCAATGAGTACTGCGTCGGTGAGGCACCGACGGTGTAGGTGTCGATCAGCCCGCCCGTGCCGTGGCTCGGGTTGATGGAATGGAACTCGAAGGTGATGCTCGACGCATCCGCGTCGATGATCAGCGATCCGTAGTCGTCGCTGTACCGCACCTGGCTTCCCGGGACGGGGGTGGTGAAGGCATAGAGGCTTCTACCTCCCGCGCCGGTCGTGAAGTACGGAAAAACGACGCCGTCCGCGTTGTCATCCCTCAGGATGCGCTCGTAGACGTGATCGTGACCGGCGAGGACAGCTGTCGCTCCCCACTGCTCGTAGGGCCACTGCATCGCGACCTCGGAGCCGTGGACGGATCCGGACGAGTAGGGAGGATGGTGCATAATGACGATCTTCCACGGCGCCGTTGACGCCGCCAGCTGCGTCTGGAGCCAGACGCCCTGCGGCGAATCGGGTGCCCGTCCGTCACCTGGCGCGGGCGGACTGCCAATTCCGGACGGGTCGCTGTCGATGACGAAGAAGTGCACCGGTCCGCGCACGAAATCGTAGTAACGCTCGCTACCGGAACTGCCGCTGCCCGGGATACCGGCACCGGGCAAGGTGAAGTAGCCCAGGTAGGCGTTCAGACCGCCGCCGTCGGTGTAGTCGTGGTTGCCGATAGCCGGGAAGAAACGGTTCTCGCTGCTGCCGGGGCCATACGTTCCCTGGTAGTCGCCAATGTAATCGCCATAGTACTGGCCGATGTTGATGTCAATGTCGGCTGAACCGTAGCTGTTGTCACCGGTGGTGACGATGAAGTCCGGCGAGAATCCGTCGACCAGATCGGCAACGGCCTGCTCATTAGGCCCTGCCCAGCCGTAGTCACCGAAGGCGGCGAAGCGTATCGCCGCGGGCGCCGGCGTGATGATCCCGAAGCAGGCATTGTCGGCCGCCCCGTCGACGCCGTCGTAGTTCTTGAAAACAGGCCACATGGGGCCCATGAAGTAGTGCGGATTCGGGATCTCGTCGCCGGGCGTGTCAGGTAGCAGATCCGTGTCCGACAGGGTGCCGGCCGCGACCACACCGATCTCGTTGCCGGCGGCGTCGAGTTCCGTCAGTGTCACGTCGAGCTTGACAGAGGTCGCCGTCAGCTTGGTGAACTCGGCGTACAGGCGGTAGTACGTGTTGCCTGCAAGCGCGGGGAGGTCGACGATGCTCGTCCGGCCGCCGTCGTCTCCCGCCGTATCGCCGTCCCAGTAACACTCGATGTTACCGCCGGCGCCCGTGCCGCCGGGATCCATCTGGACACCGAAGATGTTGTCCGAGGAGTCATCTGTGTCGGAGATCGACCAGCCCAGCCGATCGTCGTCGAACACGCCGCTGGGATCGGTCTCGAAGTCCATCTGGAAGAACACGCCCGCCAGGTCCGGGTCGTTCCAGTCGAATTCGTGAGCGACCCAGGTGAAGGCTCGGTTGCCGTTCGTCAGGCCGATGGTTCCATCCACGCCGATGCCGGCCTGGGGCTGGGGGCCGGAGTTTGCCGTCCCGTAGAACCAGTCCGGGTGCTCCCGCAGCTCGGTCCCGAGGGTGTAGCCGACCTCGAAGTCCTCGCAGATCCCGGCGACCGGGCCCTCTTCGACGAAGTTGGCCGTGATCAGCATGTCTCCGGTGATGGTCACGAGGGCCGGATTCGCCGTACCGACGAAATCACCCGACCAGTGGCTGAAGCGCCAGGCCGGGTCGGGCAAGGCCGTGAGCTCGACGGTCTCACCATAGTCGTAGAGCGCCTGGTCCGGATACGCCGTGACATGACCGTTGCCGCTGGTTTGCACGATGAGAGTGTGCTGGGTGGCCGGGCCGGTAAGGACTTCCAGGAGCGCATTGTCCGCGGCGCCCGCCAAGGCCTCGTAGTTCTTGTACCCGGCCCACATGGTCGAGGCCGTGAAATACCCGGCAGCCGGCGCGCCGCCGGGCCAGGTCGAGGTGTTCTCGACGACACCGATATAGGGTGTGCCGGTGGGATT
Source organism: uncultured Fibrobacteraceae bacterium (assembly GCA_964524645.1). GTDB lineage: Bacteria > Krumholzibacteriota > Krumholzibacteriia > LZORAL124-64-63 > LZORAL124-64-63 > CAZGEC01. Next base: position 138,036 of record CAZGEC010000007.1, read on the forward strand.
GCCGCTGCTGTCCAGCTCGACCAGACTCACTTCGATCCTGGCCGCGGCAGCGGTCAGCTTGATGATGCTGGCGCGGAACCGGAACCACGTGTTTGCTGTCAGCGCGCTCAGCGGCACGATGGGATCCTGGATGCGTGTCCCGCCGGCATCCCGCCAGTAGGTCACGATGCCGCCGTCGGAGTGATCGAGCTGCACCCCGAAGATGTTCGCCGAGCTGGGGTCGTTGTCCGTGGTCATCCAGCCGAGGCGGTCGTCGTCGAAGTTGCCGGAGGGATCGGTCTGGAAATCCATCTGGAAGCTGACTCTCTGGAAATTGGGGGCGTTCCAGCCGAACGGATGGGCGATCCAGGTGAAGATGGTGTTTCCCGGCGCGAGGCCGATGGATCCCGCAACACCGATGCCGGCGGTGACGTCGGAACCGTCGCTGCCGGTTCCGTCGAACCATTCGGAGTGCTCACCCACATCGACACCCAGGGTGAATCCTTCCTCGTAGTCCTCGAAGAAGGCCAAGCCGGAGCCTTCGCGGAATGTGGCCGTGACGGTCAGGTCACCTGTCACGTCGATCGTTGCGGGGTTGTCGTTGTCGCCCAGATCGCCGGACCAGCCGCTGAAGAACCAGTCGGGGGCGGCGATGGCGGTCAGCTCGACCGGCGTACCGACGACGTACGTGCCGCCGGCTGGATCGAGGGTCACGCTGCCGTTACCAACGATGTTAACGGTCAGCGTGTACTCCGGCGGAGAACCCAACTGCGGTCCGGCGGCGAAGTTCTGGGCGACCTCGGCGGCGTCCAGGGCGCGGCCGTAGACCGCCGCCAGGTACATCGTGCCCAGCCACGTCCGGTTGCCGGGCGGCTCGTTGCCCAGGGTCAGGGTATAGCCGGTCCCCCAGTTGCTGAACGTGCCAGCCGTGCTACCGCTGGCCACCAGCGCCCCGTCCACGTACAGGGCTGTCCCCCCGGTATCGGTGCGGGTGTAGACCAGGTGTCGCAGCTCGGTGTCCAGCACGTTGGCCGCCGACAGGCCCGGCATCCCGTACCGGTCGGTCGCCGTCGTGCGCAGGCGCGCGTCCAGAGCCGCATAGCTCTGGCTGAGCATGAAGTTGCCGCCGTTGGGGTACCCATCCTGCGAGAGGGTCAGGATCCGCGCTGGTCCGAACTGGGTCAGGTTGGCGGCCTGGACCCACGCTTCCAGGGTCACGCCCCGACTCGCCTGGCAGGCGTCGATGATCTTGGTCGCCGGCACACCCGAGTTCAGGACGACCGGTGCGTTCAGCACGAGACCGCCGCCGGGCAACCAGGTGACCGCGCCTGGATCGGAGATCATCAGGTCCAGCGGTGCGCCCTGGCCGGAGACGTCCGGCACGACCGTTCCGCCACCTGCGCCGAATCCGTAGAGAGCTTGCAGCCCGGCGGTGACACG
>CAZGEC010000007.1:139554-162402 GCA_964524645.1 uncultured Fibrobacteraceae bacterium
CCGTTCCGCCACCTGCGCCGAATCCGTAGAGAGCTTGCAGCCCGGCGGTGACACGCGCGAAACTCTCCAGCACCGTCAACAGGGCTTCCTCGCTGGTCGCGCTGCCGGCCTCGTTGCTCACCACGCAGCGGAACAGCGCGCCGTCGTCCGCCAGGGTCGTCGGCGGTGTCGTGTACGACGAGCCGGTCGCTCCGGGGATGTCCACCTGATCCCGCTGCCACTGGTAGGACAGGGGCGGGGTCCCGGTCACCGTCACATCGAAGGTCGCGGTCGCGCCCAGCTGGACAGTCTCGGGCTGCGGTTGAGCGACGATCGTCGGCGCCGCGGGAGTGACCACGATTTGCGGTCCGGCGGCGAAGTTCTGGGCGACCTCGGCGGCGTCCAGGGCGCGGCCGTAGACCGCCGCCAGGTACATCGTGCCCAGCCACGTCCGGTTGCCGGGCGGCTCGTTGCCCAGGGTCAGGGTATAGCCGGTCCCCCAGTTGCTGAACGTGCCAGCCGTGCTACCGCTGGCCACCAGCGCCCCGTCCACGTACAGGGCTGTCCCCCCGGTATCGGTGCGGGTGTAGACCAGGTGTCGCAGCTCGGTGTCCAGCACGTTGGCCGCCGACAGGCCCGGCATCCCGTACCGGTCGGTCGCCGTCGTGCGCAGGCGCGCGTCCAGAGCCGCATAGCTCTGGCTGAGCATGAAGTTGCCGCCGTTGGGGTACCCATCCTGCGAGAGGGTCAGGATCCGCGCTGGTCCGAACTGGGTCAGGTTGGCGGCCTGGACCCACGCTTCCAGGGTCACGCCCCGACTCGCCTGGCAGGCGTCGATGATCTTGGTCGCCGGCACACCCGAGTTCAGGACGACCGGTGCGTTCAGCACGAGACCGCCGCCGGGCAACCAGGTGACCGCGCCTGGATCGGAGATCATCAGGTCCAGCGGTGCGCCCTGGCCGGAGACGTCCGGCACGACCGTTCCGCCACCTGCGCCGAATCCGTAGAGAGCTTGCAGCCCGGCGGTGACACGAGTGACATCGTTGACTTCCGCGACGGCTGGTGCCGTTGCCGTAATGATGAGCAGAACGGCGCTGGTCATGATGGTCATGGCACGCATCGCCCAATCCCCCTGTGAAGTTGAAATAGCGAATCGACTGTCTATAAACGCGAGCTAGGTAAATCCCCCGAATGATGAGGAATTGATCTAGAGACTAGCATCCAAAGACCCTATTTTTCAATAATATTATCATATTTGCTCTATTAAATTATATAGTAGTATTTTGGTCAAAATTCATGACGGATCTGCCCTGCCGCGGCGCTGGCCGGCCCCGCCGCCTCGCCGGGCCAGCCTGCGTGTCGCATCGTTCCCCTCCTTCAGGGGACATGTCCGGCCGCGGGGGAGGGAAACGTGTCACTCTATTCCAGGGCGGGAGGGCGGGCATCCTTCTCTAGACGCTACAAGCACGGGCCCTGCTGGAAGGACTCACCGGGGAATGGGGAGCCATCCGATCTTCCCGGCGCCCCGGGTCCATGACACCGGCCGGCAGCGCCGGGTTTTCCTGAATACGATAGCTCCAAGTCGCGATTTCGACCGGAGCGACCGCGGAGACGAGCGATCGGCCCCGAGCGATTGGCAGTGGCAGGACACTAGCGGACGGGCTAGGATGGGGACAGATTCCGGGGCGGAAGTCCCTATGTCCCGAACGGCCTCCCGGCAATGGAAGCCAAGATCCGATATGCACCGTCCGTCCGGCCTTGGTCGACCGCGATGGAGGATTGGCCTGTGCACGAGCGTCGCTTCCACGGCAAGCCGGGGCGATTGCGCTCGGCCGAGAGGATCGCCCTCCTCGAAGTGGACCGCGTCGTGGCCCTGAGCACCGAGCGCCTGGCCGTGAGGACCGTGCTGGACGTGGGAACCGGCACGGGTGTCTTTGCCGAGGCCTTTTCCGGGCTGTCCCTGGATGTGACCGGCATCGACACGAACGTCGAGCTGCTGGCGGTGGCCAGGGAGTGCGTCCCGGGCGGGCACTTCCTGGAGGCTCCGGCGGAGGAGATCCCGTTCGGGGATGCCCTGTTCGACCTGGTCTTCCTCGGCCACGTGCTCCACGAAACGGACAATCGCCTGAAGGCCCTCCAGGAGGCACGGCGGGTGGCGCGAGGCAGGGTGGCCGTGCTGGAGTGGCCCTATCAGGGGGACGAGCACGGGCCGCCGCTGGAGCACCGACTCAAGCCCGAGGCCATCGGAGATCTCGTCAAGCGAGCGGGATACCAGAAGCTGGAGAGATTTCGATTGGCCCACATGGACTTCTATCGACTTGCACCATGAATGCTGGCTTCATCGAAGCTGACGACCAAGCTGGCGAGGGTCGAGGGCCGCGACCCAGCCGCATCACATGTAGGCCGTGGAGGGGACCGTATCGACCTTGACCTCCTCTACGCCCTCGACCTTGTCGGCGATCGCCGTGATCTCCTTGACGACCTTCCTCTCCTCCATACCGGACGTCGGGATCCGCACGGTGACCACACCCTCGTGGCTGGTGACCCTGGTGTTGGGATAGGTGGCGACGAGCTTCGACTTGACCTCGGCGGCGAGCACCAGGTCGTTCATGGCGCCTTGCGATTCGGGGGTGGTCCGGAAATGCTCCAGGTCGGCCGTGCGGCAGATGATCTCCACTGCATCCTCGATCCTGATCTTCCGGACGTGGATGACGAGATCGTAGAGGCTCGCGTCCCAGGTGTCGATCCCGTACAGGTGCCTGCTCCAGCGCCGCCGCTCCTCGTCGTCGTTCCTTAGGATTCGCAGGGCCTCGTCCTCCGAGATGTCATTGCGCTTGACCTCGAGCTTCACGCGCTCGTCCATGTCGGCGATGATCCTGACCTTCAGCACGTGGGATACGCCCGCGACGAAGAAGTGTCCGGCGAGGCCGTGGTAGACGACGTTGTCCCGTTGCAGGTGTTTCAACAAGGCGGTCTGGATGTGGGCGATGTACTTCTCGCGGCCATGGGTGAACCTCTCCAGGATGGAAGGTGCATCGTGCAAGGCGCGGATGAGCTTCACCTCATCGATGTTGAACTCGTCCGAAGCCTCCAGGAGGACCTCGCGCGCGATGCACTCGTAGCCCAGCTGCTTGGCCACCTGTTCGGCGATCGCCTTGCCGTAGCTGTAGGAACCCCTCGAAATGGTGATGATTGCCATGTCGTTGTTCTCCAATCTGCCGGTCAGCCACGTTCGCTGACGCTTGGGGGACGCATGTCGCCGTTGCGCCCGTCTAGTGCCCGCCTCCCGTTTTCCTGAACACGAGTCCCGTGAAGTAGCCGAAGGCGACGGCGACCGCGACGGCCAGCAGACCGTAGAGAGCGCCGTGCTGAAGAGCGAGCATGGACAGGAAGGCCGGCAGGCCGACCATGTCGACGCCAAGAGATGCAGACTCCGTTGCCATTGGACGGCCATCTTCGAGAATGGACAGTCGCACGAGGTAAGCGCCCGGCGCGACCTTGGAGGGAATCCTGAAGCTGCCTCGCACGCGGGATCTGTCCCCCCCCAGATGCGACACCTCCAGCTGGCCCGGATACTCCCCGTACAGCTTCTCGCTCTCCTTCAGCTTGATGAACTCGTCGAAGATCCTCATGCGCTTCAAGCCTTTGACGTCGCCCACGAAGGCGACCCGTTTCGTCAGGGAAATGTAGCCGAAGGACGAATCGGCGGCGACCCGCGAGATGCTCGCCGGGTTGCTGCTCAGGACATAGTAGAGGGAAGGCGCCCCCTCGATGTCGATCTCTCCCACGTTCATCCAGATGTCCCAGTGCCGCCCTTTGCGCAGGAGCTGCTCCTCGAGCTTCTTGCCGAGGACCTCGATCACGGCGTCGCTCCCCGTCGGGATCTCCGCCGAGACCTCCACCCGGGCGCCGCTGAAGAAGGTGCCGATCTCGATCGTATTCGGCCTCACCTGCAGGTTCGTCCCCGCAGCGCCTGGCGAGGGAGCGACCAGCGCCAGCAGCAGGGAGAGCTGTGACATCCACAAAAACCTTGGCCACCTGCTGACACGCCCGTTCATCTCAGCGAATCCCCTTGAAATCGAGGAAGATGTGCGGCGGCAGCACGAGCGCCAGGAGCATCTTCCCCATGACCAGGAGGATGATGGAGGCCAGGAGGATCTTGAGCTGATCCGCCTCGAACTTGCGGCTGAAGCGCGCCCCGAACTGTGCGCCGATGCTGGAGCCCACCAGCAGGACGATGGCCAGCTCCAGATCCACCGTGTGGTTCGCCAGGGCCTGCATGAACGTCACGTTGGCGCACATGAAGACTTCCTGGAAGAGATTCGTGCCTACGACCACGTGCATCGGAACGCGCAGGAGATAGACCATCATGGGGACCATGATGAAGCCCCCGCCCAGTCCCATGATGGCGGCGAGCAGGCCGACGAAGCCTCCGAGCACCAGGGGCAGGATCGGTGAATGGGTCACTCCGGACCTCTCGAACCGCATCTGGAACGGCAAGGCCTGGATCATCCGGGCATAAAGCGACGGCCGGCGCGGTCTTGCGCGCCTCGCCGGGGCGAGGGAGCGCTGCCGGAGGCTGTGGATGCTCTCCAGGAGCATGTAGGTCCCGATGAAGCCCAGCATCACCACGTAGGTGATCCGGATGACGAAGTCGGCGTTGCCCAGCTGCCTGAGGATCTTGATGAGCTGCACGCCAATCGTGCCGCCGATCAGCCCTCCGATCAAAAGGAAGAGCCCCAGCTTGAAGTCCACGTTCCCCATGCGGTAGTGGGCGTAGGTGCCGGAGGTCGTCGCCGCCACGATCTGGTTCGAATCGGAGGCGGCGGCCACCACGGGTGGAATCCCGAACGTGATCAGCAGCGGGGTCATCAGGAATCCCCCGCCGACGCCGAAGAAGCCGGAGAGAAAGCCGACGGCGCCCCCTATCCCGAGGAGAAGCACCGTGTTGACGGTATGTCCGGCAATCGGAAGGTACAGGGACCACGGCACGTTCGAGCCTCCGGCTGCTCCGTCCAAGGGCAGTGGGATAAAGCTTAAGCTCGATCCACTCCTTCGTCACCGCACATTCCCGATTTCCGCCACGGCTCCCGGACGGCTCCGCAGGCAGCCGGCGAATTCTCCCCTCGAAAAAACCGTTCCACGGGTCCTCCTCCCCGTGCTATCCTGAGATCACTCCGGCCCGTCCGCTGGCCTGGAGTCCCCTGGATTCAATCCCCTGAGCCAAGCTCGTTTCTCGGTGCCGCCTCGCCTGGCCGGTGCAGCTGGATCGTTGTCCCGGCCGGGAAGGCGAGATTGGAGGCGTCGCGTGAACTCCAGAGCGCCCAGCCTTGCCCGGCTCTGTGCCGCACTGCTGCCTGTCCTCCTGCTCGTCGTGCTGGCCAGCAGCGCCGCGGCTGTGGAGCGGAATCGCCGTTACCCCGAGCGCATTCCTGCTCGCCGCGTCTCTCCCGAGGTGCTGCGCCGCACCGAGAAAGGGCGGGCCTTGCTGCAGCGCGAGGAGCTGCGGGCACAGGCCCTCGCCGAGCGATGGGGTCGAGTGCACGACATGCTCGGCGCCCGCCAGGTGTCGCGCAAGAGCCTCGATCTGCTGCGCCGGCGCGGCCTTGGTCCCGAGCTGCTGCAGGACAGGTATGCCAGAGCGGGCCGGGAGGCCCCGCAGGCCTTCGCGGTGGACACCTTGCGGATCATCCTGGTGCGCATGTCCTTCGAATCCAACCGGCGGCCCGGCCTGACCACCATCCCCGTGGACGGGAATTTCATGCTGGAACCGGTGGAGCCGCCCACCGACGGATCCTTCCTGGCCGACCCGCCGCCTCACGACAGGGCGTACTTCGAGTCCCATCTTAGCGGGCTTTCGGAGTTCTACAAGTTCCAGAGTGGTGGCCGACTGCACATCGTCTCGACGGTGCTGCCCGAGGGCGATACCGACTCGTACCGCGTACGTGACGTCGCCGATTATGGCCCGGGGGCCGGCAACTTCTGGAACATCGATGGCCTCGAGCGCTTCGTACGCGACATGATCCACGCCGCCGACGAGGGAATGCTCGCGGACGATCCCTTCGGCGACGGGACCACGCTCGCCGATTTCGACGACGACGATCCCTTCACCTACGTCGTCTTCGTCCATGCCGGCAGCGACTGGCAGAGCGACATCAACGGCAATTCGCCCAACGATCCGCCGACGTTCTTCTTCGATCTGGGCACTCCGGAAGCGTTGATGAGCAGCGACGGCGAGACGGGCGCGGCCGGCTCGCTGTCGGAGGCCTCGGTGATCCCCGAGACCACCTCGCAGGACGGTTACCAGGGGAGCATCGCCGCGGCACTCAATCACGAGTTCGGTCACGCCCTGGGTCTCGTGGACATCTACTCCACGGGCTCCGGCGCCACGCAGGTGGGACCGTGGGATCTGATGGACGCGGGAACCAACCTGGCGGCGGTGATCACTTCCCTGCACGTGGCGGTGCCGGGCGACACGGCTTTCGTGCAGACGGTGGTGACCGGGGCCCTGCCGCCTTCCCTGGGGGCCTGGAGCAAGTGGTATCTGGGCTGGGTCCACGTGCAGGAGATGCGGGGGGAAGAGCGCGAGTATCGCCTGCCGGCCGTCCAGGTGCCCCGTGAATCCGACAGCTTCGCCGGGGGCCCGTATCTCGACTACGAAGACTACCCGCTTTTCGACCAGGGAGACCCGCAGGTGCTGCGGGCCGGAGCGTCACCGCGAGACTTCTTCCTGCTGGAGAACAGGTGGGTGCCGATCTCGGCGGGCGAGACGCCGTTCGACGCCCTGTTCTTCCAGAGCGACCCGGCCACCGGGGTGATCCTCTATCTCGGCGGTGAATTCCAGGGCCTGGACGTCAACTCGGGATTGTACGACTTCTTCATGCCCGCCGGTGGCCTTCTCGTCTGGCACGTGAACCGCGACCGGATCGACGCCGGTCTCGGCGACAACACCATCAACATTTATGAAGACGGACTGCGGCTCGTCGAGGCGGACGGCATCAGCGACATCGGTGTGGCGGATCCGCATGCGATCGGCCGGTATGGCTCCGCCCTGGATCCATTCGCTGGCTACTGGGTGGAACTCGACGAGAACTTCAACCCCATCTTCCATGCCAACGGCTTCACCGAGCTATTCGCCGACGGCGCCCCGAGCACGCGAGCCTGGGACCGGAGCTGGACGGGTGTGGCCCTGCGCAACGCACGCACGTACGCCACGGGTATCAACGGCTTCCACGGGCTCATCCTCTTCGACGGGCGGGTGCATCCCCTCGTCGGCGGTTCACCGTGCACGTTGCCGCCGCTGAGTGCGGACGAGGCGGCCGCCCTCGGCGGTCGGCCGGGCCCGCGCGGGCTCGAGCCGGCGTCGCTGGTTCCCTTGCCGGTCGCCGGCCCTCCCGCCTTCGGGATCGTGGACAGGGCCCCGGCGGACTGGGACGGCGACACGTGGCAGCCGGTGCTGTTCGCCCTCTCACCGGATGGACGGCCGCGCTACGTTCCGCAGCCGGACCTGCCCGCAGGCGGCATCGCACGCCTGCCCGGGCCCCTGGCCGGTTCTCCGGTGTCGATGACGGGGACCGCCGGCGATCAGGTGATCTTCGGCACCGTCGGCGGCGAGGTTCTCGCACTCCGGGCCCAGCCAGGCGGGCTGCCGTCCTGGGCCTGGAGCACCGCTGCCGCCGATACGCTGCTCCATGGCCCGATCCCGGGCGGCGGCACCGATCTGCTGCTGTCCGTCGCATCCGACCGGCTGCTCCTGATCGGCGAGGACGGTTCGATCCGGGGCGAGCCGCTCGCCCTCCGCGAACCCGGCGGCACGCCCGTCTCGCGGCTGGCCGGAAATCCGCTGCCGGCACCCACAACGGCCGGCTCCGGCTGGGTGGTTCCCGCGGATCGCGGCTGGTTCAGCGTCGCCGCCGACGCCACGGGTCTCCTGCCGGATCCGGCCTACCACCCTTACAGTCCGGCGGTGGCGGAGAGCACGCTGGTGCGCGCGGCGCTGATCCACGAAAGCCATGCAGATCGCCTGGTCGTCTTCGCCGACAAAACCGCCCAGATGTGGATCATCGAGGACGGGGAGACCTCCGGCCCGCTGCCCTGGCCCGGTGGACCGAGCGAACCCCTGGTCTGCGAGCCGGCGGTGGCCGATCTCGACGGCAACGGCCGGAACGACCTGATCTTCCTGACGGCGACCAGGGTTCATGCATGCCAGGCTGACGGAACACCGATTTCCGGCTTTCCCCTGCGGGCGACCGAGCTCTTTCCCCTGCCCGATTCCACGCGGATTGCGGGCCCGCTGGTCGTGATGGACGCCGATGGCGACCGCGCCGACGAGATCTACCTGGTAACCAGCCTCGGCCACCTGATCGGCCTGGAGAGCGATGGCCGGCTGGTGCACGGCACGCCGTTCCTCTGGGGCGACCTCAGGACGGCGGACCTGTCCACCGGCAATTGGACGACCGCGGACGGGCATCGGATCCTCTGGTTGCTGGACGCAGGCGGCGATGTCGGGCCGCCCCTGGGACGACGCTCGTTCAACGGCCGCATCACGGGTCTGGCTCTGCCGGGCGGCTTTCATCCGGACGGTGGCACGAGCGAGTGGCGCGCCGCCGGCGGCGGCTTCGCACGGCTGGGACCGGTCGGCGTACCGGTGGGTCTCGGTGCCTCGGCGCCGTTGCAGGCGGTCGTCAATGCCGGCCCGATCGCCTATCCCAATCCGCTGCGGGAATCAGATGTGTTGACGATCCGCTTCTTCAGCGCGGGCGGCGCGACAGCACGCTTCGCCCTGTTCGACCTGGAGGGGCAGATGATCCTGACGACGGCCATGCCGGCGATAGCAGGCCAGGTCACGGAGCATCCGGTGAGCTTGCCCCGCCTGGCCTCCGGACTCTACGTCTGCCGCCTCGAGCACGATGCCCGCGGCGCCAGCGAGACAACGGTGTGGACGTTGGCGGTGGAGCGCTGAAAGGACATGGCTCTTGGTTCATCCCGGACGGTGAGCTCGGCATGACAGATGGATGGAGGTCCGCCATGTCTGTCATTGAACGCAGAGCAAACAGCACTCAATACGAATCAGCAAGCGTGCTGTTCTTTTCAGGGGGCATGTGCCAGGAACCGTTCTGCTGGCAGTGATCCTGTTGCTGGTGTGGATCGGTGGCTGCAGTGATTCGGATGTGAATCGGCCGCCTGAACCCTGGAATCCTCTGGTGCCCCTTTTCGACATGGATCGGGGTCATAGAATGGAAACAGTTCCAGATAGCATTGTCCCCGGAGGGGCGAATTTACTCATTACGCAGGTGAAGCCCTTGTACGATGGAAAAGTGAGTCTTTTTCGATTCGGTTGAGATTGAAGGTTCGTTGTACAGTATCGACCTCTACGTGGTCGCCGCGTACTTCATTCCCTTCTTACTCCCACGACTGAGTCAGCATATAACCCTGGATCGAAATCCCTAGATAACGCCTGACATCGACCGGCACATTAAAGGCGGTCGGCAAGGGCATGCACCGCCAGCTCTACCAAGCGACCTTGGCCGGATTCGCTCTCAGCGAGCATAGCGGTACAACCACTTGATCACTCCCCACGTGGCGTCCTCCGTACCTCGTGCGACACCGGTGTCCGACAGGTCGACCTGGCCGAGCAGCTGCCAGTACGGCGTCGGCGATCCGTCGACCATGGAGTCACGAGAGGTGACGTAGAACTCCTGTTGGCCATGGAAGATGAGCGTGGTTGCTCCGGGGCGCGTGATGTTGATCGCGAAGCTGTAAAGGCGGCGTTGCGAGTTGGGATACTCGGGATTGTATGAAGTTTCCCAGACGCTGATCCCCTCCAGCATCGGCCAGCTGATTGAGCCGACCGCCGGCACCTCGCCCACGATCTGGCCGGAGAACATGTTCTCCGTGGATGCGAGATCCTCCTCGCGGGTGAAGTGGTCCGATGGCAGGTTCAGGTTGTCGATGTCGTACTGCTGGAACTTGAACACGAAATTGGGATGGAGAATGTGGCGGTAGGCGTCGATGTTCATCTGCTGGTACGCCGACCTCAGATTCTGGATGACCTTGTCCGGTGTATCGGGGAAAAGCTCCTCGTACTCGTACTGCACGTCGACCTGAAGGCTGCCCTGGGCCGCATAGCCCCAGGGGTCCCTGACCTCCAGCAGGACCGATTTCTGGCCGTAGATGGAGTAGGTGTGCTTCACCTGGCAATTCTCCGCCCACGAGGTCCAGCTCCCTGCGGGCTCGAACCGCCAGCGGAAGCGGCAGGGACGGCCCTCGGGATCGCTGGAGGAGCAGGCATCGAAGGCGATGCGGCGGCCGAAGCTGCCCTCGACCACGGAAGCGGTACAGACCGGCTCCGGTGGTGAGCTGCTCATGTAGTCCAGCTTGATCTCTCCCAGGGTGGTACCGAGGCCGGCCTTGGCGGGGTTGGACAGATCGCGCAGGCCCACCAGCGCGTAGTGCGAGGGGCCCCGGGACGAGCCCGGGTCCTCCTTCACGTAGAGAACCTGCTCTCCCTGGATGGTCACGGTGCTGGCGGATGGCCGCATAATGACGAACTGGAATGCGTACAGGCGAGACAGCGTGGAAGGGAAGATCGGATAGTCGTCGGGAAGCACCGTCCAGTCCGTCTGTGGGTCCCAGACGCTGACGGTGATGTCGCTGACGGCCGGCCTGAGAACCCCATCGTAGCTCATGGTCGGAAGTCCGGAGAAGATGTTCCGGATGGACTGCAGATCCTCGGCTCGATTCAGGCTGGACACCGGAAAGAAGTACTCATCGTCGGGGTGAGGGATGAACTCGAAGCTCGTATCGAGCAGGGAGGCATAGGCCGCATTGTCCATGCTGTCGAACGCGTGATGGTAGGTTCCGGCCAGCTCGGCGAGCGAGGTCGGGCGGAGATCCGTCTCGCCCGGCGAGGTGCCGTCATCGTCCCCGCATCCTGAGAATACGACGCTGCATAGCAAGACCAGGGCCGCTGCCTTGGCCCATTGGCTGGCGCACATGGCTCTCCTCCGGATTGGACTTGGGGGCGAGACGCGATGCGCAAATTATACCAGATCCTCGCCCGAGAATCATCAATCTCGCCACGGGATCAGCCGAGCTTGCGGACGACCAGCAGGGGGAACTCGACGCTCTCGTCGATGCCGGTGACGGGGGGGAAGAAGCGGGGATCGCCGAGGCCGACTTCGGCGCACATGGCCGCGAGTTCGTCGTCGGTGTAGGCCTGATGGCACTGCGCGTAGCGCGCCAGCGCGCCGGTGGCGGCGTCGAGGATCCAGTGGACGGTGATCTCGGCGCGCAGCCCTGCGTTCCAGGCGGACTCCTGCAACCAGAGATGCGCGGCGTCGCTGAAGACAGAGGTGGTGCGGGCCTCCCACTCCTGGGTATCCTCCTGCGCGAAGCTGTCGAACGGCTCGTACTCCAGGACGAACAGGCCGCCTGCTTGCAAGCCGTCGGCCAGCACCCGGAGGATGCGACGGGCTTGCACAGGCGGGAAGGCGTGGAACTCTCCGTACCAGAAGCTGACGGCCGCAAAGGGACCCAGGCGGTGTGGCGCCCCGGCGGGCCAGCGGTTCAGGTCCGACTGCAGGAAGCTGCAATCCAGCCCCTGGGCGGCGGCGGTCCGCACCGCATAACGCAGGGCAGCCGGGGCGAAGTCGAGGCCGGTGACCCGGAAACCGCGGCGGGCCAGCTCGTGGGCGTAGAGGCCGGGGCCGCAGCCCACGTCGAGCAGGTGGATCGCGGAGGGACCGCCGGCCGGCAGCTCCTGGCGCAGCAGCCGCTCCAGCCAGGCCACGTGCCGGTCGATCACCTCGGGCGCGCGGCTCGCCATGTGGGTGCTGGGGTCCAGGTGCACGCGCAGCATGCGCTCGCTGAAGTCGGGATCGCTCCAGGGCAGCTGCTGGCCGTCCCGCCAGGGCACCGGAGGATGGGGCGCGGCGGCGATGCGGGCGATGGCGGCGGCGAGCAATGCGGTGTCCATCTCGACCTCTCTCCGACCCGTTATCCACAAGGCGGCTGCCGCCGATTCCTTGTTCGGCGGCGGCGGAACGGGCCGGACCACGATCTTTCCACAGGCAGGGGACGTTATCCACAGCTTTGTCCCCCGCCGGAACCCGGATCCTGCACCGAAAAGCACGGGTTCTGCAGATGAGATTGCCGGTTGTCCCCAGGTTTTGCACACCTGATCGGGGCCGGACGTGCTAGATTGGACCCTTCCCGTAGCCAACGGACCAGCAAAAGGACCGGACCACTTGGAAGCCAAGCCCGAGAAGCGCAGCGGTCCCCTCGGCAGCGACCTCTCCGCCGGACGCACGCCGCCGCACAACCTGGATGCCGAGCGTTCCATCCTGGGCGCCATCCTCCTGGAGCGCGAGGCTCTGGGGCTGGCGCGCGACGAGATCGCCGGTCCCGAGTTCTACCGCGCCGAGCATCGCCGCATCTTCGAGGCCATGTGCCGGCTGTACGAGAACGACCAGGCGATCGACGCCATCACCGTGGCGGAGGAGCTGGAGAAGGACGCGCTGCTGGCCGAGGTGGGAGGGGTCGACTACCTCAACTTCCTGGTCGCCTCGACGGCGACGGCGGCCAATGTGGGCTTTCACGCGCGGATCGTCCGCGACAAGGCGATCCTGCGCAACCTGATCCACGAATCGGGCGTCATCGCGCGCGAGGCCTTCGAGGGAGCGGACGAGGCCGAGGAGATCCTGGATCGCGCCCAGACACGCATCTACGCCCTGACCGAGACGACCCGTCCCCGCGGCTTCACCCCGGTGGGCGATCTGGTGGGCGACACGTTCCGCACCATCGAGGAGGCCTACCGCAGCGGCAGCGAGCTGCCCGGCATCCGCACGGGCTTCACGCAGATGGACCGGCTGCTGGGCGGCCTGCAGAGATCGGACCTGGTGATCCTGGCCGCGCGGCCCTCCATGGGCAAGACCAGCCTGGCCCTGAACATCGCCTACAACGTGGCCGTCCGGGAGAAGACCGGGGTGGCCGTCTTCAGCCTGGAGATGGCCAAGGAGCAGCTCGTGCTGCGGCTGCTCTGCTCGAGCGGCGGTTTCAACCTGCACGACGTGCGGCGGGGCAAGATCAAGCCCGAGGACTGGCCGCGGCTGACCCAGGCCTGCGAGCAGCTCTCGGCGGCGCCGGTCTTCATCGACGACAGCAGCGGCATCTCGGTGCTGGAGATGAAGGCCAAGGCGAGACGGCTGAAGCAGATGCACAACATCGGGCTGGTGGTCATCGACTACCTGCAGCTCATGTCGGCGCAGGGCCGCGGCGTCGAGAACCGGCAGCAGGAGATCTCGCTGATCAGCCGCAACCTGAAGGGGCTGGCCAAGGACCTCGAGGTGCCGGTGCTGGCGCTCAGCCAGCTCTCGCGCGCCGTGGAGTCGCGCGGCGGCGACCACCGGCCCATCCTCTCGGACCTGCGCGAGTCGGGCTCGATCGAGCAGGATGCCGACGTCGTGATGTTCATCTACCGGGAAGAGGTCTACAAGCCGGACGACGAGTCGGTGCGCAACCTGGCCACCATCAGCATCGGCAAGCAGCGCAACGGGCCCATCGGGCAATTCGACCTGCACTTTCACAAAGCCTACACGCGCTTCACGGACCTGCAGCGCTAGTCGCCGTCGCCGGAGGCGCTCTTCCCCTGCCCGGCACTTTCCCTTATATTGAGGCCGGGATTTCCTGAAGCCGCCCCCTGCGGCGGCGTGCTATACTCGCCCACGTTCGAGAGCCGGTATCCGACCCCCTGGCGTTCCAGGTGAGAACGCCGCCGCGCGCATGATCGACACGCGCACCCGACCATCCCACAGCTCACCGGTCCATCCCGGAGGTGCCGGCATGTCATCTCCCCGCCGGACTGCCTTCAGGCCGGTCCCCATCGTCTGTCTCTGCTTTCTCTGCGCCGCCGGGGCCGCCTGGCTCGCCGGCTGCACGGATGACGACCTGACCGGCACCCCCGTGCCCAATGTCCTGCCCGACACCAAGCTGGTCAGCACGCCACCGACGCAGGTGCCGGGCGGCTACACCGTGCGCTTCGCCTGGACCGGCTACGATCCCGACGGCCAGGTGAGCCGCTTCGAGTGGAAGCTCTGCCCCATCGGACGCGACGGCATCGGCGTCCAGGACACCATGAGCATGGACCCGGCCACCGGCGAGGTGCTGCATCCCTGGTGCTGCGCCACCGGTCAGGACACCGTCCTCATGGTGCTGGCCGACCAGCGGCCGGAGCCCGATGCGCCGCCGGCGGATGCCGATCTGTTCACCCAGGTCCACACCTTCCTGGTGCGGGCCGTGGACGACCGCGGGGAGGCCGATCCAACCCCGGCTTTCGTCAGCTTCACCGCCTCGACCATCGCGCCGAGCATCTGGGTGGACCGCCCCGTCCTCCTCAGCTACGCGGAGGCCCAGCCCATGCCGCCCTCGCCCACCTTCGGCTACACGGGCCTGGATCCGGACTTCGAGTCGGGCGATCCCACGCGGGTGCGCCACCTCCTGAAGCGAGCCTGGTACCAGGATCACTACATCCGCACGAGGTACGAGTTCAACTACCTGTGGCCGCAGCTGATCAGTGAGAACGACTCGCTCTGGTCGGATTGGGCCCCCTATCCAACCCATCCGGAGGACCGCCAGCTCCACTTCCACGATCTGGACTGGCAGGACGAGTTCGGCCGGGGGCCCACGTACATTCTCGCCCTGCAGTGCGCCGATACGGCGGGCGCGGTGAGCGTGGACTGGACCTACGGGCGAAGCGTGGTCAACTTCTTCGTCTCGCAGGGGATCACGCCGCTGCTGACCATGCAGGAGCGTTACCTGGGACAGCGCCGGGCGACCGGCATCCAGTCCAGCACGACCTTCGACATCGCCCAGGGCCAGCCGCTTCAGTTCAGCTGGACGGCCACCGCCACCGACTACAACGGGACCATCGTCAGCTATCGCTGGGGCTGGGACGTGGTCGATCCCGACGACCCCGACGATCCGCAGTGGGCGCTGCCGCCCGGCAACATGCCGGAGCACCGGCAGACTCCCCTGCGGACCTTCAGCAGCGGGACCCATACCCTGACCATCGAGGCGCGGGACGACACCGGCCAGCTGACCCGCTTCGTCTGGGTGCTGGCGGTGGTGCCGGTGCCGGATTATTCGGTCCAGATGCCGCTGCTGCTCGTGGACGACGTGCCCGACCGCAGCAGCAACGCCTGGCTGGCGGCCGACGGGGTGAGTCCCCTGGACAACGACATCTTCCGCGACGCCTTCTGGCGCGAGATGCTGACCGGACACGGCGGGGTGCAGGGCTTCGATCCCCTGCAGGATGTCGTGGACCTGGAGGACGAGGAGTTCGGGCTGCGGCGCCTGGTGAACTACCGGGCCGCGATCTGGACCTCGCGCTACGCGCAGAACAACTTCGTCTGGAATAACTTCAAGCCCTTCAACGATTTCAGCATGCGCTACATCTGGCTGGCTTCCTACCAGCGATTCGCGGGGAACCTGTTCCTGGTCGGCAGCAAGGTGCTGCTGCAGTTCCTGCCGGGAGGCAGCTGGCTCATGCCGGTCGTCTTCGATACGGACGAGGGCGGTCCCGGGTCGATTGGAGGACCCCCCGGATACATCGGTTACGCGGGGCTGGGCACCGTCGAGCTGCCCGACGGCACGATCGTCAACGCCGGCACGCTGCTCTACCCGTACCAGGACCTGGGCGTCTCGATTCTCGATGTCATGGATCCCCGGGGCCATTTCATCGACGGCTGCACGGGTACGCCCTGGTCAGCCCGCTGCCGCCGCCTGAGCGCGTGCTCCGGCACCAAGGCGCTGGTGCGCGACAGCGCCTTCGCCCTGGCGCATCCGACCTTCGCCGCCGGCGTGGCGGAATCCATCTTCACCGACGACCGGATCGACTGGCGTGATCAAGATCCCGCCCACCATGATGCGCTGGACACCTGGATCTGGGGCGATACCGAGTTCTATGACAGGAACATCTCCGGGCGCACGACGCCCTGGGTGCCTCAGGACTGCGACGGGCAGCCGTGCCTGGAGCCGATGTTCCTCAGCCTGAGCCGCTACGACTGGGTGGCGGATCTGCACGCGGCGGCGGGCGATCCCGACTGGCCCGGCTCGCGGTTCACGTGGCGAGAACTGCAGGACATCTGCGGCGGCCGCACTCTTTCGCCGATCACGAACCGCAGCCTGACCAGCGGCCTGCCGGTTGGCTTTTTGAGCCACAAGCTGGTGGCCGACAAGCCGAGCCGACGGGCCGACGTGGTCTGGGGCTTCGACCCGTACCGGTTCGATCATGCGGCCGTGCGCGGGGCCATCCAGTGGGTGCTGGGCGAGCACTTCGGGCTGGTGATGCAGCCGTGAAACAACGGGAAAGATGAATGTCGCAATCATTGGAACGAGAACCAATACCGAAACCCCACGCCCGCCCGCCGCGCGGCCCCACCAGCAGTGGCGCGGGCTCATGGCCCCCAAAGGAGGAACTATCATGTGGGACCCCGACAGATTTTCCGGAGCACGATGGGGTGGTCCCGCCCTCTGTCTGGTGGTGCTGCTGGCTGCCGGACTGGCGGGCTGCGGACACGACGATGCACTGGGCCCGCCCGCGGTCAACGATCCACCGGACACGCACGTCACCGGCACCACCCCCGTCGCCCTGGACGCCGGCTTCAGCATCCACCTGAGCTGGTCGGGGGAGGACCCGGAGGGTGAGATCCGCGGCTTCGAATGGCGGCTGGGCGAGGTGGGACCCAGCGGCAGCTTGCTGCCGGCCGCCGACGAGCAGGAATCCTGGCAGTTCACGACGGAGCGTGAGACCACGCTGATCCTGGACGCAGGATCCAAGCTGGCTGCGGCCGGGGAGGGGAGCGAGCGGGTGGCGGGCGTCGCCTGCAAGCGACCGGTCTACGTCTTTATGGTGCGCAGCGTGGACGGGGAGGGCCTGGTCGACCCGACACCGGCCGAGATCGGTTTCACGCCGACCACCCTGCTGCCGCTGGTCTTCGTCGACCGCCCGGCCCGCCTGCGCGACTACTTCGAGGCCCAGGCCATGCCGTCGACGGCGCGCTTCGGCTTCACCTCGATCGACCCGGACCACCCCCTGGGCTCCCCGGCCCAGTTCCGCTACCTCCTCAAGCCCGCGTGGTACCAGGACCACTACGTGATGACGAGGTACGAATTCCAGGCGGTGGTGGACGAGATCTGCAGCTTCGACGATCCGGGCTGGAGCGACTGGATGCCCTACCCGACCGATCCCGACGACCGGCAGCTCGAGTTCGCCAACTTGCCGCGCCTGGACGGCAATGGCCACCAGATCCGCTACCTGCTCGCCCTGCAGGTCATGGACCAGGAGGGAGCGCCGAGCATCGACCGCCGCTACTCCTACAACGTGCAGAACTTCTACGTCTCCATGGGCATCACGCCGCGGCTACGCATGTTCGAGCCCTTCCTGGGCGAACGGACAGCCACGGGCCTGAACAGCACGGACAGCCGCGACATCCTGGGAGGCCAGACGCTCTCGTTCAGCTGGATCGGCTTGGTCGAGAACTACAACGGTGAGATCGCCGCCTACCGCTACGGCTGGGACGTGGTCGATCCGGAAGATCCGAACGATCCGGGCTGGGCGGTCGCGCCGGGCAACACGCCACAGCACCGCATGGCACCGCCGCGGAGCTTCAGCGGCGGCACGCACACGCTGACCATCCAGGTCCGGGACACGTCCGATCAGATGACCCGGTTCGTCTGGATTCTGAACGTGATCCCCGTACCTGACTTCTCCGTGCAGCGGCCGTTGCTGCTCGTGGACGACGTCAGGGATCATACGAGCGAGGGATGGCCCTCCGCCGCTCAAATTCCTCTCGACAACGACGTCTATCGCGACGCCTTCTGGCAAAACGTCCTGACCGGCGGCGGCGGAGTGGTCGGCTTCGACAGCGGCGACGTGATCGATACCGAGGACGAGCAGGTCACCCAGCGCGATCTGGTGAACTACCGCGCCGTTCTCTGGACGACGCTCCTCGACGCTCGAAGCTTCGTCTTCCAGCACTTACAACCCCCGGCGGACGGCCGGCTCCGCCAGGACTGGCTGCATGCCTACCAGCAGGTGGTCGGCAATCTCTTCCTCGTCGGTTCGGGGACGACGCGCCAGTTCGTGCCGGATCTGGAATTCCTCATGCCACTTCTCCTCGGCACGAGCCAGGACTGCCAGTCGCTGCCCGGGCTGCCGCCGCAGGGGCTCTGTCCGTTCGAGATGCCGGACGGCAGCGAGGTCGGCATCGGCACGCTGTACCATCCCTACCGCAGCATGGGGCTCGCGGTCATCGACGCCATGAACGCGTACGCGTACTACCTCTGGGGAGGTATCTGGGGTGGTGGGCTGCGTCGCCAGGACTGCGTGGGCCTGAAGGGGCTGATCCCCGATCCCGACTTCGCGGCGGTTCACCCCGGTTTCGCCGGTGCATTGCCCGAGACCATCCTGACAGACCCGGAGATCGACTGGCGCGATCTGGACCCCGAATACCGGGACCACCTGGAACATTACATCAAATGGGGCTACGACGAGTTCTACGACACGGACATCGCCGAGCACGACACGCCCTGGTCGCCCCAGGACTGCGACGGCCAGCCGTGCGTGGAGCCGATGTTCCGCAGCGTGAGCCGCTACGACTGGGTGGCGGAGCTGCACGCGGCGGCGGGCGATCCCGACTGGCCCGGCTCGGTGTTCACGCCGGCGGAGCTGGAGGACGTCTGCGGTTCGCGCACCTTCGCGCCGGGAGCGGACCGCAGCCTGACCAGCGGCCTGCCGGTCGGCTTCCTGAGCCACAAGCTGGAGGCGGAGAAGCCGAGCCAGAAGGGCGACGTGCTGTGGGGCTTCGACCCGTACCGGTTCGATCATGCGGCCGCCCGGCAAGCCATCCAGTGGGTGCTGGGCGAGCACTTCGGGCTGGTGATGCAGCCCTGAACCCGGACGGCGGGCCCATGGTCCCGCCGGCGGCCGTCCGGCGGCCGCACCATCCCGCGGGGGGCGCCACGAGGCGGCAGGGGCCAGCTTCGTGGTTGGCCCCCCCGCGGGGCGCGCGCTAGTATGGCCGCATGATGACGACCTCCCCGCGCACGGCTCCCGCTCATCTGAAGAATCTGGCTGGCCGCCTCGGCCCCTGGTGGTTCTCGCTGCTGGTGGGTCTGGTCGTGGCCGTGGTCGCCTCCCTGGCCGCCAGGCCCGCGTTCGCTCCCGCCAGCCAGATGGGGATTCTCAACGCGGAGCTGGCCGCCGCTCCCTTCGATCATGCGCCCAACGCCATGGCCCCGCGCATCCTGACCCCGCTCGTGAGCTGGTTGCTGGGCCTGCGCGGCGACAACCTGCTGATCCTGATCGCGGTCTGCTGCGTGCTGCTGCCGGCCGCGGCGGCGCGCTGGGCCCTGGCGGTCGGGCACGGGGCCGGCGGCGCCCTGCTCGCCGGCGGCACGCTCGGCCTGACGCTCCTGACCCGCACGTCCCTGCACTACGGCGGCGTGACCGACGTGGTGACCTACCTGCTGATCTTCCTCGCCTGGATGGGGCGGGCGCGGCCCTATCCGGCGGCGGCCTTCTTCCTGCTGGCGCTGCTGAACCACGAGCGGGCCCTCTTTCTCCTGCCCTGGCTGTGGTGGTTGCTGGGGCGGGAGGCCGGCGGCCGGCCGCACGGCCGCCGGGACGCCCTGCTGGGCCCCCTGCTGGCGATCGGCCTGTGGCTGCCGGTGCGCCTGCTGATCCTCTCCCACCGCGAGGTGGAACACACGCTCGGCTACTATCTTTCACCCCTGCGCGAGGATCCCCTGTACTATCTGCGGATGGCCTGGCCGTGGCAGGCGCTGGGCTTCCTGTCGGCGTTCCAGTGGGTGTGGCTGCTTCCCCTCGTGCGGATCCGGAAGCTGTGGCGCGAGCAGGGGCGGGCCGGACTCGTGGGGCTCGCGCTGCCGATCGTCTGCGCGGGAGGCCAGATGTTCTTCGCCTACGATTCCTCGCGCCTGGCGGCGCTGGCGTTTCCCTGCCTGCTGCCGGCGCTCCGGTCGGGACTGCGCGAGGACGGTCCGTTCTTCCGGCGCTGGCTGGGATTGGTCTTGCTGATCCAGGCGCTCACGCCCCAGGTTTTCACAGCCGGGCACATCGTGGAGGTCATGCGGACGTGGCTGTTGCCGTGGTGAAGCGGCGAAGCTCGCCGGCGGCCGCGTGGACGTCGGGCCGGCGCTGGGGCTTCTACGCCGCCGGGGTGCTG
Organism: uncultured Fibrobacteraceae bacterium; assembly: GCA_964524645.1. GTDB lineage: Bacteria > Krumholzibacteriota > Krumholzibacteriia > LZORAL124-64-63 > LZORAL124-64-63 > CAZGEC01. The sequence goes on from CAZGEC010000007.1 coordinate 159,780, forward strand.
TGCTTCCTGGCCGCGTGGTCGATCCTGTACCCGGCCCAGCCCTGGGAGGCGGACGCCGACATCTACGACAGCCTCTTCGCCGCCCGGAACCTGCTGGACGGCAAGGGGCTGAGCTGTGACGTGATCTACCCGCTGACGACGGCCTTCGCCTGGGGCCGCGTCCTGCCCCAGCCGATGCTGCAGCGCCCGCCCGGTCTGGCCCTGCTGCTCGTGCCGGCGCTGCTGGCCACGGGACAGGATCCCGCCCTGGCGCCGCGGGCCGTGCGCGCCCTGCAGATCGTGCTGCTGGGCCTGATCGTCTGGCTGGGTCTGCGCGGGCTGCGGAAGCGGGGGGCCGCGGCCGCGGGTTTCGCCTGGCTGCTGCTCCTGCTGCTGAATCCCCTGCTGGCCCTGGCCGTGAACTGGGGCTGGGTCGAGGTGGCCGGCGGGCTCCTGCTGCTGCTGCTGTGGCTGCGCCTGCGCGACCGCGACCCGTTCACGACCCGCACCCGGACCGCGCTCGCAGACGGCGTGATCGTGGCGCTGCTGACGCTCGTGCGCACCGACCTGGTGTGGGTGCCGTTGCTCTGGTGGCTGGCTGCCGTGCTCTTCTCGCCGTACCGCCGCAGCGCGCGGCGCTGCCGCGGCCGCGCCGCCGGCCGCCACCTGGCCCTGGCCGCCGGAGCCTGGTGCGTGGTGACGCTGCCCTGGTGGATCCATGTGACGCTGGTGGCCGGCTCCCCCTGGTTCAATCCGCTGAGCTACGCCCTGCAGCTCGATCTCTCGCAGAGCTGGTGGCAGTACCCGCGGCTGCGCGGCCTGGATCCGGTGCCCCTGCTGGTGAACCTGCGCGAGAACCTCGTCCCCGCCCTGCTCAAGATGCGGCACGGCATCCGGTTCTTCGGGGAGACCCTGGGCCACTGGCTGCCCTGGTCCGTCTGGGCGGGCGGCCTGCTGCTCGCGCTCGATCGCGGGCGGCGCCGCCGTCGCCTCGGCCCGCTCGCGGCGGCCGGTCCGCCGGCCCTTCTCGGCCTGACGCTGGTGGGCCTGATCCTGGTCTACGCCTTCATCTCGCAGGAGATCCGCCACCTGCTGGTGCTGCTGCCGGTCCTCGCCTGGGAGATCGCGCTGCTGGCCGAACGCCGCGCCCGCAGCCTCCGGCTTGCCTGGGGGCGGCGGGCCCTGGTCCTGGCCGCGGGCACGGGGCTCTTGATCCTCGTCGCCCCGCCGCATCTGGCCGGCGAGGCGGCCCAGCTGCAGCAGGCGCGTCGCGAGCAAGCGCGGCTTGCGGCCCTGGTCGGGCGGGTGGAAACCTGGCCACCCGGACCGGTCTTCACCGACAACGCCGCCGTCTGCTGGTTGACCGGACGCACCGGCGTCTGGCGTCCCTACGACCACGATGTCGAGGCCACCATCCGCGAGACCGTGCCCGGGATGCGCGAGGCCCGCTGGGCCCGGCTCGAGCGCCTTGCCGGCGAGTAGCACTTCCTTCCGGTCTGGCCAGAGGCAAAGCAAAGGACCGCGCCCCCTCGTGCGGACGCGGTCCGGTTCGGCGTGGCTCTGTCTGCTTCGCCGGCAGCTCCTACTTCAGGAGCAGCATCTTGCGCGCGGCGGTCTCGCCGCCGGTGCGCACCAGCGCCAGGTAGGTCCCGCTGGAGACGCCCTGGGCGCGCCAGGTCAGGCTCTGCGGACCCGCCGGCTGCTCGCCGTCGAACAGGGTGACCACCTTGCGGCCCATCAGGTCGTAGACATCCACCCGCACGTGGCCGGCGCGCGGCAGGGAGTAGCGGATCTCGGTGGCCGGGTTGAAGGGATTGGGCACGTTGGGCTCCAGCAGGAGGCTGGCCGGCAACGGCGTGACCGGTTCGCCCACCCCGGTGAGCAGCTGGTCGAACTTGTCGCGAGCCGCATCGGCGTTGGCCTGCAGATCGACCAAGTTCGTTCCGGCCAGCACGGCGAAGCAGACGTCGGCCGTGCCGCCCAGCGGCAGGTCGAAGGGACCGGCCGAGACGATCATGCTCCAGTCAGCCGCCGCGGGCGTGGCTTCCACGCCGAGGCTGCCCTCCAGGAAGCCGTACTTGTCGGCGTCGGTGATGAAGTCGGTCGGGTGCAGATAGGTCGGGTTGTGGATGAAGGCCAGGTTGGCCGGCGCCGCGGGCGTCAGCAGGCAGATGCCCACGTAGGGATGCCCCGGATCGCTCCACAGGTAGGCCAGGTTGCGCTCCGGGTCGACGCCGCCGTTGTTGCTGAACGGATTGGCCACGTCCCAGTCGCAAAAGAGACCCAGGTAGAGACCGGCCAGCGGCATCTCCGAGACGTTGCGGAAGCGGTAGGTGAGCAGGACGAAGTCGTCGAACGGCTCGTCCGGCCAGGCCAGGCTCTTCTGCATGACCAGCCAGCCGTGGGGCAGCGGTCCGCCGCGATCGTCGAAGTACCCGAGGATGCCCTCGTGGTCGCCGGTTTGACCCAGCTCGTCCTCGTCCTTCTGCAGGTGGCCGGCGGGCTCGGCGCTGCGGCCCCAGTCGCCGGGACCCTCCGCGGTGTAGTCGCGATTGGCCACGTAGCCCGGATCGCAACCGGCCCAGAGGCTGCCCATGAAGAGCAGGCTGGGATCGCCCTGCGGGAACTGGAAGCCGTGCCCGCG
>CAZGEC010000007.1:162502-166939 GCA_964524645.1 uncultured Fibrobacteraceae bacterium
TCCCGGCTCGACCAGCATCTGCAGCGTGGTGACGGCGAGCGGGGGCAGCAGGACGGTCGCGGGGAGCGGCGTCACACCGCCGTACTCGGGCAGGGCCCAGGTCAGGTTCCAGCCGGGCGGCAGCTCCGTCTCGGCGTCCACCGTGATCTCGCGCGGCACCTCGTAGGGATTGTTGATGGGAATGCTCTGGAGGAGGTTCTCGGCCGGCTCGTCCTTGACGTCCACCTTGGCCGTGAGCCGCTCCAGCCGGGCGCGCTTGGCGGCCAGCACCCGACCGGGCCGTTCGCCGGAGTACGGGGCCGGACCGGTCTTGGGCGCGGGCTGGCCGGACTTGATGGCCAGCTCTTTGCCCGTGCACATGGCCAGGTTGTTGTCCAGGTCGATGCTGCCGGTTCCGTTCAGGGGATCGCTGGCCGTCCAGACGGCCAGGCCCACGTTGGGAGGCCAGGAGGGCAGCGGGTACATCGGCACGTTCCACCAGACCTGGACCGTGGTGCTGTCGCCCGGCAGCAGGGAGAGCACCGTCAACGAGCAGACGCGGGCCATACCGGTGAAGGGATTTCCCGGGGTGGGCGCGGGCGGCACCGGCGGCGCGTTCAGACCGTACAGGTCGTAGACCTCGAGGGTGGCGTAGTCGGCCGGCTGCGGGCCGAGGTTGCGCACCTTGACGAAGAGCCGGTTGGGACAGCCGCGCACCGGGGCATCGATGACCCCGTCGTTGTTGTTGTCCACCCAGACGTCGGGGCTGGCGTGCTGCTGCCGGTAGTAGGGGCAGTCGCAGACGGGGGAGGACGGGACCGCTCCGGTGTCGCGGACGCAGTCCTTGACCCAGACGTCGTGGTTGGGTCCGCCCGGCACGCCGACCAGGATGTCGGCCGTCATGGTCGCGCCCGTGGCGCTCACGTTGCGCACGGCGAACTGGCTCCCCGCCCCGCTGTAGTAGACGCTGCTCGGGTTGCTGGTCATGTCGAAGGTGGTGGCGTTGCCCAGGCGGAAGAAGTCGCCGCTGTCGCCGGCGTTGTTCATGGCGTCGAGATCGTCCGCGTTCAGGGTGTGGTCGGTCCCCGTCTGGTCGGCGCATTCCAGGTCCAGCAGCGGACGCGTCTCGGACCACTCCACGTCGTTGTCCAGCCAGTTGATGAGGCCGTCTCCGTCGTAGTCGCCCATGCCCACCCTGCCGTCCAGGTGGTAGATCAGGAGGCCGGAGCCCGGCAGCCCCGAGTCGAACTGGGCGCCCTGCTGGCGGTTCTCCACCAGCCAGCCCTCCAGTCCGGGAGGAAAGAAGACCCAGGACGGGGGCGCCGCCCCAGCAGGGTAGTTGAAATCGATGCCCGGATTGCGCAGGAAGGGGAAGTTGGTATAGACGGTGTTGCCGTTCTCGACCGCCGGGATGCTCGCTCCCGGCAGGTCCACCGTCACGTGGACCACGTTGGCCCAGCCGAGCATCGCCTTCGCGAAGCCGCTCAGGTGGTGGGGCCGGTCGGGATTGGCGCCGCCAGCGCCCCAGCCACCGTAGGCCATCAGGCAGTACTCGCCCAGGCCGAGCCACGACCCGTAGAAGTTCTGCCAGGCGCCCGTGGCGGTGGTGTAGAAGTCGGGCAGGCCGAGGGCGTGGCCGAACTCGTGGCAGAAGACGCCGATGTCACGGATCTGGCTGCCGGTGGTGCCGCGCAGCTCGGACTGGATGGTGTACATGTCGACCAGGACGCCGTCCACCGCGATGGGCCCCGGCCCCAGGCCCGAGCTGAGCCACCACATGTGCGACCACATCTCGCCCTGCGGATTCGGTGGGTTGTAGTACTCGCCGGCGTAGCCGTTGTAGACCACGATCACGCAGTCCACGTAGCCGTCGTCGTCGCCCGAGTTGGGGACGTGGTCGGGGCCGTCGTTGTCGAACTGCGAGAAGTCCACGGTCGGGTCGGCGGCCAGGACGGCCTCGCGCACCAGCCCCTGCGAGTTGCGCGGATACATGGCGGACATGCCGCCCAGTCCGTTGACGTAGTAGCCCTCCGACTGGGACGCCGTGAACCAGCCGTAGACCGTGCCCCAGAGGCTCAAGGTGTTGTACGACACCTCGCGGTAGTAGTCGTTCATGCTGCCCGTGGGATAGGTCTGGATGGGAAAGAGCATGGAGAAGAAGGCGCCGGTGGTCTGCTGTCCGGTCTGACCGGCGTACTGGATCAGGAGGACCGGCAGGTTGGCGGTGCCCTGCAGGGGCGGACCCTTGCCGGGATAGCGACCGTTGACCTCGGATCCCAGGAGGCTCAGCTCGGAATCGGTGAACACCTGGGCGGCGGCCACGAGTCCTCCCTTGCCGCCGGCGGGCACGGGACGTGCGGGCATGGCGCCCGCGGGCAGGGCGGCGGTCAGCAGGAGACCGACGCCCACCAGGGCAGAAACAGCGCGATAGAGTTTGGACATGACAGGACCTCCCCTCAGCGTTCGACCTCGGCCTGTACCATCTCAGTTTGCCGGCGAGGCCGAACCTAGCGGGCGATGGGGGATACCGGGACACCAACCGCGTGCCCGCGGCCAACAGGCTCAGGATACATCATGAATTGAGTGAGGTGGGCAACAATCTTGAAAGCGAACCTCCATTCTGATAGGCTCGATGGCTGAAATCCCCGACGGTCCATCTCGAATCGGGTGTCACGCTCCATGCAACGGAAGGATATCACGATGCGCGTATGCTATGCCATCCTCGCCGTACCGATCCTCGCCGGGCTGGTGGCCGCCAGCGCCGCCGTCCTGCCCACCGGCGAGAAGTCCGATTGTCGCCTGGGCAACCTGAACCCGCCGGCCGATCTGGTCCCGGACTGGTTCACCGGCCTGGAGAGGTACGCCTACCTCATCGAGCCGACCGAGCAATGCAGCTGCCCCGTCGGCTTCCAGCTCGAGACAATCACCATGCTGCTGAACCTCGACGCGACCATGGTGCCGATCGCCTTCGAGGCGCACGGCAGCTTGCTGGCCGCCGACCTGGAGCCGAGCGGCGAGTTGGTGCCCGGCGAGGAGCTGTGCACGGGCCCGCCGGTCCTGATCGAGGTCCTCGAGCCCGGCACCGTCGCCGTGACGCTTCCCATGGACGGCTGTCCCTGCGCCGCGATGGAGTCCCCCTACTTCCTGGCCATCAGCTTCGACACCCCGTTCGCGGCCAACCTCGTCGTGGACGGATTCCCCGCGCCCGGGATCGCCTACAACGACAAGGGCACCGGCTGGGTGGATCTGTACGACTGGCTGGGCAAGACCGCAGGCAAGATCATCGTCTGGGGCGACGTGATCTGCTGCACCGGCGTGATCGGCAGCCAGACGGGCACCTGGGGCAGCGTCAAGAGCCTGTATCGCTGACGCGACCAGGTAAGGCTGATCACGAGGTCAGGCGACAGCGCAACCGCTGAAATCGTGTTCGCCGTCAAGCGGCTGCGAATCCCGCCCGATCTTGACACATGCCACCAGTGCGGTATGATCTCTGCGCGGCCTGCTGCCGCACGGCTCGCCCGCCGCGGAAGGATGAATCCTGGAATCCTCCCCCCATGTGAGCGCAACGTCGTCGGGCCCGGCCGTCCCGTCCCCGGATGTCACGGCCGCCTCTCTTCAGGCACACCGATTGCCGGGGAGCCAATTGGCGCATACGATTCCGTGCTGTCGCCTCCCTGCCGTCGCCTCCCGCCAGGATCGGAACCGGAGAGACAGAGCCAGCATGGGGAGCCCTCATGATCCAGATCGGCCGCGTCGGCTCCTGGACGCCGTCCGCGACACGATCCGCCTCAAGCACTACAGCCGCCGCACCGAGCGGGCCTATGTCTCCTGGATCCGGCGCTTCGTGCTGTTCCACGGGCGGCAGCATCCGCGCCGGCTGGGGGCCGAGCAGGTCAGTGCCTTCCTTTCGCACCTGGCCGTCGACCGCGGTGTCAGCGCCTCGACCCAGAACCAGGCCCTCAGCGCCCTGATCTTCCTGTACCGCGAGGTCCTGGGCATGGAGCTGCCCTGGCTGGAGGGCGTGATCCGCGCCAAGAGGCCCCGCCGCCTGCCGGTGGTGCTCAGCCGCCGGGAGGTGTCGCGCGTGCTGGGTGAGCTGCGAGGGCCCGTCGGGCTCGTGGCTGCGTTGCTCTACGGCTCGGGCCTGCGGCTGATGGAGGCGCTGCGGCTGCGCATCAAGGACCTGGATCTGGAGCGCCGCGAGATCATCGTGCGGGACGGCAAGGGCCAGAAGGATCGCGTGACCGTGCTGCCGCTCCGGCTGGTCGACCCCCTGCGGGAGCAGGTGGAGAGGACCCTGCGCCTGCATGACCGGGACCTGGCCGACGGCCGCGGCAGCGTGGCGCTGCCGGCCGCCCTGGCCCGCAAGTACCCTCAGGCCGCCTGGGCGCCGGGCTGGCAGTGGGTCTTTCCGGCCACGCGCTTCTATCGCGACCCGGAAAGCGGCCACCGGCGCCG
>CAZGEC010000008.1:0-151533 GCA_964524645.1 uncultured Fibrobacteraceae bacterium
TTGCGAAGCCGACGGCGCCTTCGCTCGTCAGCGTCGAGTAGCCGCCAACGGTCTTCTCGTAGCCGCGCAGATCCTTAACGGCATCTGAGGCAAAACTGACCGTAGCGCAGATCAGGACGAGAGAAAGCAGAGAAATACCTGCGAACTTCGTGAGCTTCTTCATGGCTGGCCCCCCATCGTGGATCGGGTCAACGCATGGCCGGGTAAGAAGTCACAATGCTCGTGGCGCTGGCATCAGCCAGCATGGGAAAGGCCATCGTTCCCCGAAGACTGCCGAACAGCGGGCTTCCTGGGCGATGGAAGCGCAACAACCTCCTTGGCTGGCGAACCAAGGGTGGCGAGCGATCAAGGCGTCTAGTGCGAGTCGACCCCGAAAGAGTGACGATCAGCTCGACTCCCTCGCGCGGGAAGCGAGCCGTGGACCCTGAGTCGCATGTTCAAGATACGGAATTCGCAAAGAGACTGTCAACGAAGCAAGACATCTGCGGAAAAGCGGATCGGTGAGCTGGGGGCTGGTCGGGGCGCGGAGATTTGAACTCCGGACCTCCTGCTCCCGAAGCAGGCGCGCTAACCGGGCTGCGCTACGCCCCGACCGAAGATAGAAAAACCCGGGCCTGCGGGGACTCTCAGACGAGGGACCACAGGTGCAGCACCCCCATCATGGCCAGGGTCATGATCCCGCCGGCCAGGCAGATGCCAAGCATGATACATGGGACCGCCAGGCGCAACGGAAATCTGAACAGGTACGCCGCCACGGAGCCGGTCCAGGCCCCGGTCATGGGCGCGGGGATGGCCACGAACAGCACCAGGCCGATCGCCTGGTAGCGGCGGATCAGACCGCTGCGGCTGACGGTGCGGCGGAACAGCCAGTCGAAGAACCGGTTCAGGACGCGGAAGCGGCGCAGGGCCCGCTCGGCCGGCCCCAGCAGCAGGAGCAGCGGCACCACCGGCACGAAGTTGCCGGCCACGGCCGTCAGGTAGATGGCCAGAGGCGAGGCGTCGGTGAGGGTGTGCCCGTAGATGATGGCCCCGCGCAGCTCCGAGATCGGCAGCGTGGAGATCAGGAACACGGCCGGCAGGGCCGGCAGATCCCCGAACCAGCGGACCAGGAAGTCATGCACGGGCGCTTCCCTCCTGCAGGCCGGGCTGCAGGGGCACGAAGCGGCAGGCCACCGAGCGCTGCACGGCCACCTCCTCCCCGCGCCGCTGGTAGCGGTACAGCACCTGGCGCTCGCCCCGGCCCACGGGCAGCAGCAGCACCCCACCGTCCGCCAGCTGCCACAGCAGCGGATCCGGGAGGCTGGGCACGCAGGCCGTCACCAGGATGGCGTCGTAGGGGGCATCCTCGGGCCTGCCCGTCGTGCCGTCGGCCGCGTGAACGCTCACGTTCGCGTAGCGTAGATCCGCCAGGACCGAGCGGGCCCGCTGGGCCAGAGGGGCGATCCTCTCCAGCGAGATCACCTCGCCGCACAGGCGCGAGAGAACGGCGGCCTGGTAGCCGGAGCCGGTACCGATCTCCAGCACTCGCTCACCGCCGTGCAGGTTGAGCAGGCTGGTCATCAGGGCCACGGTGAAGGGCTGGCTGATGGTCTGGCCGAAACCGATGGGCAGAGCACAGGGCTGGTAGGCCCGGTGTCTCAGCAGCCGCGGCACGAAGAGGTGGCGAGGCACGTCCTGCATGGCCGCGAGTACGGCCGGATCTTCGATGCCGGCGGGGCGCAGCTGCTCGGCCACCATGCGCGCCCGGGCGACGCGGCCGTCGCTCATCCCTGCTCCTCCTCGCGCGCCACCGGGGACCCCTCGCGCTCGAGGCCCGCCATTCTGGGTAGCATCTCGCGGTGCGTCAGATCGATGGTCAGGGGCGTCAGCGCCACGTAGCCGGCCTGGATGGCCGCATAGTCGGTGTCGGTATCCTCGCCCCAGGTCGGCCCGTTGCCGCCGATCCACAGGTAGGGCCGGCCGCGCGGGTCGATCTGGGTGGTGATGACGTCGTGATAGACCCGCGAGCCCAGCCGCACCACCCGCGTGCCGCGCAGGGCGGCCGGCGGGCCGTCGGGGATGTTCACGTTGAGCAGCGCCCGGTGCTCAAGGGCGAACTCCACGATGCCCGGCAGCCATTCCCGCACGAAGCCGCCGGCGCCGCTGAAGTCGCTGGGGTGCCAGGCGGCCAGGGAGAGGGCGATGCTCGGGAAGCCGAGGATGGCCCCCTCCATGGCGGCCGCCACCGTGCCCGAGTAGATGACGTCCTCCCCCATGTTCGGCCCGTGATTGATGCCGCTCAGGATCAGATCCGGCGGGTCGTGGGCGAGGACCTTCTCCACGGCCACCAGCACCGAGTCGGTGGGCGTGCCGGTCACCGCGAAGCGGTTTTGGCCGCGGTCGATGATGCGGACCGGGACGGTGAGCGTCAGGCTGTGGCTCGAGGCGCTCTGCTGATCCTGGGGTGCCACCACGGTTATGCGGTAACGTCCGGTCTCGTGCAGGGCTTCCTCGAGGACATGTAGCCCGTGCGCCTCGATCCCGTCGTCGTTGGTGAGCAGAACATGGCGCTGTTCCATCGCCGGCCGTCCTCTGTCACAAGGCCTTTCGGCGCAGGCGCCAGATCAGGCGGATGAACCGCCAGGTGTCGCGCATGGGCCGTATTGAGCTGCTCTCGTCGCCGTAGACCGTGCTGATCGGCACGGAGCCGATGCGATAGCCGCGGCGAGCCAGACGCACCAGGATCTCGGACTCCGCGTCGTAATGAGACGTGGCCAGCGCGAGACCCTGCAGGCAGGCGGTCCGGAACAGGCGGAAGCCGCTCTGCGAATCCGGGATGGGCACGCCCGCCAGCCGGCTCACCACGCAGGAGGTGACCCGGTTGGTGGTCCGCCGCAACCAGGGCATCCTCTTGGCGTCGGCCATGCGCGTGCCCACGACCACGTCCCAGGCGCCGCGCCGGGCCTCGTCCAGGAAGGATCCCATCTCCGCCGGCAGGTGCTGACCGTCGGCGTCCATGGTATAAACCCAATCCAGGCCCTCTGCAAGCGCCCAGTGGAAGCCCGTGGCCAGGGCGGCGCCCTTGCCCCGGTTGCAGGGGTGGACGATCAGCTCGGCGCCTCCGGCGCGGGCCGCGGCCGCGGTGTCGTCGCGGCTGCCGTCGTCCACGGCCAGCAGCCGGAAGTCCGGCCAGCGCCGCTTCAGCTCGGCCAGCAGGGCCGGCAGCCGGGCAGCCACGTTGTAGCTCGGCAGGATGACCCCGATGCTCTCGCTGGGCTCGGCTGCGGCCACGCCCCGCCCCCTCGCGCACTGCCCGAACAGAGACGGGTTGCGTCGCCGCAACCCGCACCTCGTCGTCGACTGGTCGGGGCGGCCGGATTTGAACCGGCGACCCCTTGCCCCCCATGCAAGTGCGCTACCGGGCTGCGCCACGCCCCGACCTGCGCCCGCCTTAGCGAGCGCCTTTTCCCTGGGGGTGCCTCAATGTAATAGCCGACCCGCGGAGCGACAAGCTGCAATCCACCCGCCGCCGGCCTACCCCGCTAGGCCTCCCCCGCGGCCTCGCGTTCCTTGGTCTTCGGGGCGGCGGCCCCTGCTCGCGGCTGACCGCGCAGATCCTTCAGCAGGCGTAGGATGGCCGCGATCTCCCCGCGCACGTGCGCGAGCTGCTCCTGCGGATCCAGATCCGCGAACGGCATGGCCAGCTGGGCCGGACCTGGTGACATCTCCGCAGTGTCGGCGTTGCCCGGGCGCCGCATCTTGCGGGCGCCGGAGATGCGGTACCCTTCCTCGTAGAGAAGCCGCTTGATGGCCAGGACCTCGTCTATGTCCCGCTGGCGGTAGCGACGGCTGCCGGAGCGCGTCTTGCCCGGGCGCAGCGAGGGGAACTCGCCCTCCCAGTAGCGCAGGACGTGCGGCTTGACCCCCGTCAGCTCCGCCACCTCGCTGATCGTGTAGTACAGCTTCTTCGGTCGTTCGGACATGCCAGGCTCTCCCCCTCGGCCCCTGCTCTTCAGTCCAGTTCCGCGCGGGGCTCCCTGTCCATCAGGTCCCGCATGGCCTGCAGGGGCGGTTTGCCGGAGAATAGCACGTCATGAACCTCATTGGTAATAGGAAGTTCTATCTGGAGCTTCAGGCCCAGCTTCAAGGCGGCCCGGGTCATGGCGACCCCCTCGACCACCTGCAGGGAGGAGGCCAGCACCTCCTGGGGATCGCGAGAGGAGCGGGCCACGGCCTCGCCGAAGTTCCGGTTGCGCGAATGGTGGCTCGTGCAGGTGGTGATCATGTCGCCGATCCCGGCCAGGCCGAAGAAGGTGGCCCGGCACCCGCCCAGGGCCGTGCCGACGCGGGCCAGCTCCGCCATGCCCCGCGTCATGAGCGTCCCGCGGGCGTTGTCCCCCAGCTCCAGGCCGTCGCAGAGCCCCACCGCGACGGCGATGACATTCTTGAAGGCCGACGAGATCTCCACGCCGACCAGATCGGGATTGGTGTATACCCGGAAGTTGGGACCGGCCACACGACGCTGCCAGACCTCCCAGTCGTAACCCTCCTGCCCCGAGAGGACCACGGCTGTGGGCAGGCTGCGGGCCACCTCCTCGGCGTGGCTGGGGCCGAGCAGGACCGCCACGGGATGCCCGCCGTTCGCCTCCGCGCCCAGCTCCTCGCCCAGCACCTCGCTCAGGCGCTTCAGGGTGGCGATCTCCAGACCCTTGGCCAGGCAGATGAGCGGGATCCCCGCCGGATGCGGGCAGGCCGCCACCCGGGCGGCGACCTCGCGGACCGCCTGGCTGGGAATCGCCACGAAGACCGCCTCGGCGCCGGCCAGGACCTCGGCCAGGTCGGCGCTGGCCCGCTGCTGCGGCGGCAGCTCCACGTCACCCAGGAAGTCCGGATTGCGATGGGTCTCGTTGATGGCGGCGATCTGCCCCGGCACCACGCCCCACTGCACGACCTGGTCCCAGGTCGTCGCGAGATGGCGGCCGAAGGAGGTGCCCCAGCTGCCCGTGCCCAGTATGGCGGCCTTCATGGGAAATCCCGTCCGCGGGCCCTACTGCGTCCCCGGCTCGTGATCTTCCGGTGTCCCGGCTTCGCTCCTGCTCCCGGCGCCGATCGGCTTCTCGGTTCCCGCCTGGAGCCGCTCGATGTTCCTCCGGTGACGATGGATCACCCAGAGGCAGATGACAAGCGTGAAGACGAAGATTGTCTTGGAGAACTGCGGGGAGCGAGCCTCGAAGTAGGCCACGGCCACCGGCAGCACCGCCGCGGCGCAGAGGCTGCTCAGGGAGACGATGCGCGTGACCGCGAGCACGACGCCGAACACCACCAGGGCGGTCAGTGTCGGGAAGGGCGCCAGGACGAAGTAGGCGCCGGCCGTGGTCGCCACCCCCTTGCCGCCGTGGAAGCCCACGAAGGGCGAGAAGGTGTGTCCGAAAGCCGCCATGGCCCCGGCGAAGATGCGCCACATGTCCGGCGGCAGGTGCAGCGGCGTGGGTTCGCCCGGCGGCCAGTTGGCGGCCAGCCAGGACATCAGCAGCACCGCCCCGGCCCCCTTGGCCATGTCCAGCAGGAGCACCAGGACACCCCAGCCCGGGCCCAGAGTGCGGAAGATGTTGGTGGCCCCCAGGTTGCCGCTGCCGTGCAGGCGCAGATCGATGCCCTTGACGCGATGGGCGACCACGAAGCTGAAGGGGATGGCGCCCAGCAGGTAGGCGGCGAGCACGCAGGCGAGCAGCAGCATGGATTCCCTCTCAGTGCTTCTTGAGTCTCAAGAAGATCCGGTTGCCTGCAAATCCGTACTGCGCCCGGATCTGGTTGTTAAGGTACCGCAGGTACTCGCGCGCGAACAGGCGCGGCGAGTTGACCGAGAGCACGATGGTGGGCGGTGCCGTCTCCGCCTGCGTCGCGAAGTAGATCTTGCCCACGCCGCCCCGATGATGGCGCGGGCCTTGACGGGCCACGACGGTCTCGAGAAAGGCGTTGAGCTGGGCGGTCTCCACCCGCAGGTGGCGGGCGGAGTGGACCTCCCAGACCAGTTCCAGGACCCGGCCCAGGCGCTGCCCGCTGAGCGCCGAGAGCGTGAACCAGGGCGCATAGGCGGCGAACGGCACCTGCCGCAGGAAGTCCTGCCAGACCTGGCGGTAGGTGGTGTGGTCCTTCTCCACGAGGTCCCACTTGTTGAAGGCCACCAGGAGGCCCTTGCCGCCGTCGTGGATCTCGGCCGCGATGCGGGCGTCCTGGGCAGCGGTGCCCGCGGCGGCGTCCACCACCAGGATCGCCACGTCGCAGTCGGCGAGGGCGCGCAGCGTGCGCATCGCGCTGAAGGCCTCGACCGCCTCGTCGATGCGCGTCTTGCGCCGCAGGCCGGCGGTGTCCACCAGGCGCAGGGTCCGTCCGTGCCACCGGATATCGGTGTGGATCGAGTCCCGGGTCGTGCCGGGCAGCTCGCTGACCAGCGCCTCGCGCCTTCCGACCAGGGCGTTGAGCAGGCTCGACTTGCCCACGTTGGGCCGGCCGACAATGGCCACGCGGCAGTCGCAGGGGCGCTCCGGCGGGGCCGGTGGGAAGTCGGCCACCACGCGGTCCAGCAGGTCGGCCACCCCCTCGCCGTGCAGCGCGCTGATCGCGAACGGCTCGCCGAGTCCCAGCTTGTAGAACTCCGGCACGGCCAGGCGGGCGGCGTCCTTCTCGACCTTGTTGACGACCAGCAGCACGGGTCGCTCGTGGCGGCGCAGGGCGGCGGCGATGGTCAGGTCCCAGTCGGCCGGACCCGTCTGCCCGTCGACCAGAAACAGCGCCACATCCGCCTCGGTCAGGGCCTCCTGCGCCACCTCCGCCACGATGGCGTCGTAGGCGGAGCCCTCCTGGCCGTACGGCACGATGCCGCCCGTGTCCATCAGCAGGAACTCGTGACCGGACCATTCCGCCCGCTCGACGATGCGATCGCGGGTGACGCCCGGCGTCTCGTGTACGACGGCGCGCCGCTGCCCGACGATGCGGTTGAAGAGGGTCGACTTGCCCACGTTGGGCCGGCCGACGATGGCGACCGTGCGCAGGGCCACGAGCACCTCCCAGGGGTGCGGCGGAGCTTGAACCCATTGTAATCAAAGAGGATGACGGACATGCCGCCTGCGCCGTCCAACCTAGTCGATGGCCGTCCAGAAGTCAACCAGCCCCTGCTCCGGCGGCAGGAGCACCCGGTGCGCGTGACCGCGTGCGAGATCCGCCAGGCGGAGATCGTCGAGGGTCAGACCATCCGCGTTGAACATGCGCGGGGGCAAGAGCACGCAGCGCGACGGCGAGGCCGGCAGCGCCGCGAGAGCGCGACGCACGTCCGCCCCGGCGAGCAGCCCGGCCACGCTAACGCCGGGGCCGAAGAGGCGGTTCTCCACCGGCACGACCCGCACCGCGGGAGCGCCCCGGGCCGCCAGCAGGGGCAGGATCTCCCGCTCCCAGGCCTGGGCGCCGGAACGACCGGTGAGAATCGTCAGCTCTCGGCGGGGCCGGCGGCCGCCAGCGGCCGCGGCGTCCCATTCCCGGCGCCATCGCTCGCGCAGCTGCACGGTCAGACCGATGCCGTTGTCCACCTGGGGAAAGTCCGCGTACGTTGCCGGTGCGGGGAAGGGCGCGCCCGCCAGCAGGTAGAACTCGTCGCTCAGCTGCAGGAAGGTCCGCCCCGGGCGGCGGTGCGCGCGCTGGAAGGCCCGTGTCTGCCGGATCACCTGCCTTGCCAGCTCCGGCGTGACCGGCGCCAGCGGCGTCAGGCCCTCGCGGTGGGCGGTGAGCCCGACCGGCACCAGCGCCAGCGAGGCCACGCCGGGGGCCAGAGCCCCCAGATCGCGGCAGGTCCGCTCCAGCACGGCGCCGTCGTTCCAGCCGGGACAGAGCACGACCTGGGCGTGCACCTCGATGCCGCCGGCGATCAGCTCGCGCAGGATCTCCAGCACGTCGACCCGCGGCCGCACGCCCAGCATCCGTGCGCGCACCGCCGGGTCCGTGGCATGGACCGAGACGTAGAGGGGCGACAGGTGCTGCTCCAGGATGCGGCGGCGTCCCCTGCGGCCCAGCGAGGTCAGCGTGACGTAGTTGCCATAGAGGAAGCTGAGGCGGTAGTCCTCGTCCTTGACGTAGACCGCGGGGCGGAGTCCCGGAGGATTCTGGTCGACGAAGCAGAAGACACAGCGACAGGCACAGGTGCGGAACTCCAGGGGGGCGAACGTCCCGGTGAGCGCCTCCAGCTCGGCCGGTGGAAAGGCGACGGTGCGCTCCTCCCCCGTCGCGCGACGGATGGTCAGGAGCAGGCGGTTCGTCGCCGGCACGTAGTGATAGAGGTCGAGCACATCCTCCAGCGGATGTCCGTCGAGCGCTACGACGGCGTCGCCCTCCTGCCAGGCATGGCGGCGGTCGAGGGGCGGCGGCAGCGGACGCACCAGGGGGATCATGCGGCCTCCACGCTTCGTCGGCACCATGCGGCGGCCATGAACGCGCGGGGCCGGCAACAATGGGCCGGCCCCGAAAACGTAAGGAAGAAACTGGAGCGGGCAACGAGGCTCGAACTCGCGACCCTCAGCTTGGGAAGCTGATGCTCTACCAACTGAGCTATGCCCGCTGCTGGCACCAAGCTAACCCGTCCCGCCGATGACTGTCAAGAGGGCAGCTCCGGCTCCCCGGCGGCGGCGGCGCGTTCGGCGCCGTCCAGGAGCGCGGCGAGCCGGCGGCGGACCTCGGGACTCTCGGGAGGGCCGGCGACCAGCCGCGGGGCGGCGCCGAACCAGGTCCGCTGGCGCTTGGCGTACTGCCGGGTCAGCAGAACGATGCGCGGCCCCAGCTCCTCGCCCGACAGGCGGCCCTGCAGGTGAGCCACGACCTCGCGGTAGCCGAGCGTGGTCAGGCCCCGGGCGCCGGGTCCGTTCCGGGCCAGCAGCTCCTCGGCCTCCGCGATCCAGCCGCCGGCGAGCATGGCCGCCGTGCGCCGGGCGATGCGGCGGTCCAGCTCCGCGACCGGTCGCTCCAGCAGGACCAGCGGGAACTGCAGACCGAGGGCCGGGTGCGGCTCCTGCTCCGCCGTCAGGTGCGTCATGCTGCGACCGGTGGCCAGGCACAGTTCCAGGGCACGCTGGCTGCGGTAGCGGTCGCGCCGGTCGATGCGGCGCGCGCTCTCCAGATCCAGTTCCGCGAGGCGGCGGCGGATCTCGGCGTCGGACAGCCCGTCCAGCTCCGCCCGCACGGCCGGGATGGCGGCGGCGGCCTCCGGGGACAGCTCGAGCAACCCCTGCTGCAGGACGCGCAGGTAGAGGCCGGCTCCCCCCACCAGCAGCGGCACGCGCCCCCGCCCGCGGATCTCCTGGTAGACCCTGATGAAATCCTGCCGGTAGCGCGCGGCCGAGTAGCTCTCCGCAGGCGACAGGAAGTCCACCAGGTGGTGCCGGCAGCGCGCCTGCTCCTCCGCCGTGGGCTGGGCCGTTCCGATGCGCAGGCCCCGGTAGATCTGGCGGCTGTCGAGGGAGATGATCTCGACGGGGCGGCCCGCGATCAGGTCCAGGATCAAGCCGGTCTTGCCCACGGCCGTGGGGCCGGCCAGCACCGGGCAGATCGCCTGCGCAGGCGGCGCCGCGCCGGCCTCCTTCACCTCAGCGCCTCCCGAAGCGCTTCTCCAGATCCTCCAGCGAGAACCGGATGAGCGTGGGACGTCCGTGCGGGCAGGAGAGCGGCAGGTCCGTGGCGAAGAGGCGGTCCACCAGGTTCTGCATCTCCGGCAGGCTGAGCAGCTCACCCGCTCGCACCGCGGCGTGGCAGGCGTAGCTGGCCAGGAGCGCCGTGCGGCTCTCGTCGGCGGCGCCCTCGTGCTCGGCCAGGTCGTCGAGGATGTCCAACAGGACCTGCCCCTCCGCCCAGTTCTTGAGGGAGGCGGGGATGCCCTGTACCAGGATGGACTGCCCGCCGAAGGGCTGGATGCCGAAGCCGAGGGCCGCCAGCTGCTCGCGGTGCTGGTGGAAAGCCTGGATCTGGTCGGGCGTGAGCTCCAGGTGCACCGGAAAGAGCAGCTGCTGGGTGGGGATGCGTCCCTGTTCGGCCGCGAGGGCGCGGCTGGCCTCGTTGTAGAGGATGCGCTCGTGGCTGTTGTGCTGATCGATGATGACCAGGCCGCCGCGGATCTGGGTCAGGATGTAGGTGCGGTGCAGCTGCCAGAAGGGCGCCGGCCGCAGGGCGCTCTCCACGTCGCCGGCGGGTTCGGACAACGCCGGCTGGCTCGCGGCGCCGCCGAACAGCTCTCCCTGCGCCGGCTCCCGATCGCCGGGACGCAGCGGGGCCGACGTGTCGTGCCGGAAGTGCCGTCGCAGGTAGTCCGCCTCGGCCTGGGCCAGACCGGCCATGATCTCGTCCGCCGTGCCCTCCGGGGCGCCGGCAGTCTCGCCCGCGCCGACGGCTGCGGCTGCGAGGGGCCCTGCCGCGCGCAGGTTCAGCCCCTCCTGGAGCGCCACGCGCACGAGGGCGAAGACGCGCCGCTCCAGCAGCAGGCGCACCTCGGTCTTGGCCGGATGGACGTTGACGTCCACCTCGCCGACCGGGATCTGCAGGAACAGGATCACGACCGGAAAGCGCCCCGGCGGGATGACCTCGCGATACGCCAGGGCGACGGCCTGTCCAACGGTCCGGCTCTGGACGGGACGCCGGTTCACGTAGACGAACTGCTGCGTGCGGTTGCCGCGGGTCCAGGTGGGACGCGAGGCCAGACCGCCGACCGAGAGCCCGCCCTCGGTCCGCTCGAAGCGCGCCAGGTTATCCACGGCCGTGGCCCCCAGCAGGTCGCGCGCGCGGGCGGGCAGCGAGTCGACGGGCAGCAGGTCCAGGACGGGCTGCCCGTCGGCCTCCAGCAGCCAGCGGACCTCCGGATGGGCCAGGGCCAGGGTGGTCACCACGGACGTGATCGCGCGGCGCTCGGCGGCCGGGGTGCCCATGAACTTGCGGCGGGCCGGGGTATTGAAGAAGAGGTCGCTCACGCGCACCGTCGTGCCCGGATTGCGGGGGGCCGGCTCGCGGCGTTCCAGCTCGCCACCGGTCAGGGCGATGCGCCCGCCCACCTCCTCCCCCTCGGCGCGGGAGATCATCTCGCAGCGGCTGACCGCGGCGATGCTGGCCAGGGCCTCGCCCCGGAAGCCGAAGGTTCCCACCTGCATGATGTCCGCGGCCGAGGCAATCTTGGAGGTGGCGTGTCGCTCGAAGGCCAGCGGGAGGTCGGCGAAGGGGACGCCGTGCCCGTCGTCCTCCACGGCGACGCGCGTCATCCCGCCGTCGGCGATGTCGATGCGCAGGTGGCGCGCCCCGGCGTCGAGCGCGTTCTCCAGCAGCTCCTTGACCACGGAGGCCGGCCGCTCGATGACCTCGCCGGCGGCGATGCGATCGATCGTGGCGCCGTCCAGCACGCGGATGCGCGGGCGCGTGTTCTGCGGCATGATCCCTTCCCGGAGATACGTCGGGCGCTGCGCGAACCCCAAGACTACGCACGCGATCCGCCCGCGTCAATCGCGGGCGAGGGTGGGCGGGCCGGGAGCGGTAGCCAAGGGCGGGGAGCGCGGTTCAGGGACGCGGTTGCAGGGCGCCCACGGTGGCCTCGAGCAGGACCTGCGGATCGTCGTAGCGCCCGGGATAGACGGCATGGCCGGCGGCCAGGGCGGGAACGCCCTCGCCGGTCAGCTTGCGGATCTCGCCCACCAGCCGGCGTTCCAGCCGCGAGACGGCCTGAACGTCCTCGGGGGCGATGAGCAGCAGGGTGCCGTCGGGCAGCCAGGTCACGACGTCGGAGCTGCGCACGCGGGAACACAGCTGGCTCACGAGGTTCTGGGCCTGCCCCTCGTCCCACTGGGCCGGGGGCACGGGACGGAAGGCCACCAGGGCGAAGGTCGTGTGGTAGCGATCGCAGCGGTCCATCTCGCGGCGCAGGGTCATCAGCAGCACTTCCCGGGGCGCCAGGGCGGAGGCCGCGACCGCCGGTTCGGCCGCGGTCCCGGCGGCCGCCGGCGCCTCGATCAGCACGGCCGGCACCGGCGGCGGGGCACCTTCCGGGGGGGCTTGATCCGCCGGAGCGGCCTGCGGACCGGAGGCGGCCTCGCGGCCGCCCGGACCGCTGCTCAGGAGGCGGGCCAGCCGCTGGGCCAGCTCCGCATCGAACTCGGTGAAGACCGCCCCGTCCAGCGGATGCAGCTTCTGCTTGCCCTGGAGCAGCAGACCCGGAACGCTCGACTGCGAGCCGGCGGTGACGGTGAGCAGGCAGGATTCCTCCAGACGCGGCTCGTTGCGGTCGGAGAGCAGGGTGACCGTCCAGCCCTGCTGCTGGGCGATCGCCAGCAGGCGCCCCGCCTCGGCCAGCCAGGCCGGGTCGTCGGGAGCGTCGTCGCCCTCCAGGCGAGCCTCCCCCTGCACGAGGCCGGTGGCCAGGAAAGCCCGGCGGGCGCCGCACAGGCGGCGGGCGCTCTCCAGCAGGAAGCGATCCGCCGCCCGGGGATCGCCCGCGGGGAAGGCCGCCAGATCGGTCAAGGCCGTGGTCAGGGCCGTCAGCCGCTCCAGGCGATCCCGCTGCTGAACCCGGCTGATCAGCTCCACCAGCCGCTTCTCCAGCAGGTAGAGGATCTCCCCCGAGACGTCGTGGAAGCGGTGAGCGCGCGCCGCCGAGGTGAAGACGAGCGTCAGAACGGCCCGCACCGGATCCTTGCCCACCGGCAGGTAGAAGACGGTCAGACCCGCGGGCTGCTCCGGGCCCGCCTCGCTCTGGCGCACCACGAGCGGACTGCCGGTCTGCAGCACGTCGCGCCAGGCATCGTTCTCCAGGCTCTCGTGCCGGGACGTGGTGTGCCCGTCCTCGGTCCCCTCAGCCACCAGCAGGCTGCCGTCGGCGCAGAGCACGGCCAGACCGCAGCGCACCGCCTGCAAGCGCAGGGCCAGGTTGCCGCTCCAGGCCGCCAGGATGGTCTCCATGTCCGCCGACTCCTGGACGAGGCCGCGCAGCTGGGAGTCCATCTCGCGGAAGAGCACGCCCGCCTGGGCGCGCTGCAGGCCGAGGAAGCGATGCAGAATCAAGGAGAGACGCCGCGCCAGGCGGTCGACCGTCGCCAGGTCTTCCTCGTCCAGCTCCCGGTCGCCGCTGGCCGTGCTCACGTTCAGCACTCCCAGCAGGTCCGTCTCCCAGAGCAGCGGGGCACAGATGGCCGAGGTGATCTCTGGCCGGTCCCGCTGCAGCTCCTCCTCCTGGCGGCCCCGGACGATCTCCGCCCGCCGGCTGCGGGCCACGCGTCCGGCGATCCCCTCGCCCTCCGGCACGCGGGTGCGGTGCAGGGTGGCCTCGCTCAGCCCGTAGGCGAAGGCGATGTACAGCTCGTCGCTGGATTCGTCGCGCAGCATGATGGAGCCGCTGGTGGCGCCGACGGCGCGGGTGGCCAGCGAGAGCAGCCAGCGCAGCAGCGACTCCCGCTCCAGGGCCTCCTCGATGCGGCTGAGAGTGCGGTGGATCGACTCGGTTTCCCGTTCCAGGTGCTCGAAGCTCTCCGGCGCGCGCGGCACGGGCCTGGTCTCGAGGGCGGCGGGAGACAGCAGGCGCGCGAAGTCCCGGCTGCTGATCGGCGTGTAGCCGCGGCTCTCCGCGTCGCGCACCAGCGCCTCGGCCCGCAGGTCGCCGGTGGGATAGACGAAGTAATCGGCACGGCGCAGCTCGCCTTCCTCGAGGTCGGCGTGCACCGGTATGGCCAGCAGCTCGGCGATGGCCGTCCCCTCGGCCTCGCCGCCGGGATCCAGGACCCCGAGCACGCGCACGTCGCGGCGCTGCACGAGATCGGCCAGCAAGGCCACCTCCCGCTCGCCGGGTCTGACCAGTGCGATGCTCCAGAGCACAGGATGATCCATGACCCTCCCGCCCATTCCAGGGAAACGCGCCTGTTCATTGTTTCGGCCGGCCGGGGAGGGACTTGATCGCCGGTCTCGTCCTCATTCTAGCCCAGATCGCCGGAGCCGGCCAATCGCGGCAGGTCCTGGCCTTCAGAAGCGTCAATCTGTTAATGAACTGCTGTTATTTGAGTTGCCGCTTGATCTTCATGAGCCACATGAAGGCATCGACCGGGCTGATCCGCTCCAGGTCCAGCTGCCGCAGGGCCTCCAGGGCGTCCCGCTCGCCGTCGCGGAAGAGGCTGAGCTGATGGGCCGGCGGCCGGGCGGCGGCGTCCGCCGCCAGGGAGGAGCCGCCGGCGAGGCTCTGGAAGTGCCCGGAGGCGAGCGCGCGCCGGTCCTCGAAGGCCAGGCTCGCCAGCAGGTTCTGCGCGCGGCGCAGCACCGGCTCCGGGATGCCGGCGAGGCGCGCCACATGGATCCCGTAGCTCTGATCGCTGCGTCCCGGCTTGACGGCGTGGAGGAAGATGATGCGCCCTTCCCACTCCTTGATGTCCATGCGCAGGTTCACCAGCCCGGCGAGGCTGTCCTCCAGCTCGGTCAACTCGTGGTAGTGGGTGGCGAAGATCGTGCGCGGGCGCGGCCCGAGCGGATCGTGCAGGTACTCGGTGATGGCCCAGGCCAGGGACAGACCGTCGTAGGTCGAGGTGCCGCGGCCCACCTCGTCCAGGATGACCAGGCTGCGCCGGGACATCTGGTGCAGGATGTGCGCGGTCTCGCTCATCTCGCTGTAGAAGGTGGACTGGCCGCGGGCCAGGTTGTCGCTGGCGCCCACGCGGGTGAAGATGCGGTCCGCCACCCCGATGCGCGCCCGCCGGGCCGGCACGAAGCTCCCGATCTGCGCCATGAGCACGATCAGCGCCACCTGGCGCAGGTAGGTGGACTTGCCGCCCATGTTGGGACCGGTCAACAGGATGATCTGCGCCTCCTCGCCGTCCAGGTGCGTGTCGTTGGGGATGAAGTCGTGATCGAGGAGCCGCTCCACGACCGGATGCCGCCCCTCCGCGATGTCCAGCACGGTCGAGTCGTCGCAGAGGGGGCGCCCGTAACCGCGCTGCTCGGCGAGCTGGGCGAAGGCCAGCAGGAGGTCGATGGCCCCCAGGCGGGCGGCGGCCGCGTGGATCGCGGGCAGGGACGCCGCGACGCCGGCCAGCAGCTCCCGGTAGAGCTCGGCCTCGAGCTGCTCGGCCCGCTCTTCGGCCTGCAGGATCTCCTGCTCCGCCTGCTTCAGCTCGCCGGTGTGGAACCGGCAGGCGTTGACGAGCGTCTGGCGTTGCTCGTAGTCCGGCGGGACCTTGTCCAGGTGCTTGCGGGTGACCTCGAAGTAGTAGCCGAAGACCTTGTTGTAGCCGACGCGGAGCGTCGGGATGCCGGTCCGCTCCCGCTCCCGAGCCTGCAGGCGGGCCAGGAATCCCTTGGTGTCCCGCGCCAGGCCGCGGCACTGATCCAGCTCGGGCCGGAGGCCGTCGCGGATGTAGCCGCCGGCGCGGACCTGGGCCGGGGGCTCGTCGGGCAGGGTGGCCAGGATGCGCCGGGACAGCTCGCCTAGCGGGGGGATCTCCTGCGACCAGGCGACGACGGGATGTTCCGGCCGTTCCTGCTCCGCCGCCTGCGCCCGCCGGGCCAGCTCGCCCACCGCCTGCAGGGAGAGCCCGAGCTGCCGCAGCCGGGCGGGGCCGATGCGGCCGGCGGCCGCGCGTGCGCCCCAGCGCTCCACATCCCCCACCTCGGCCAGGGTGGCGCGTAGCTCCTGACGCCAGCGGCGGGCCTCCACGGCCGTGGCCACGCCCGCATGCCAGGCCTGCAGCGCTGCGAGGTCGGTCAGGGGCTCGGCCAGGCGCTGCTCCAGCAGGCGGCGGCCCATGGGGGTCAGCGTGGCATCCAGCTGGTGGACCAGCGTGCCCGCCCCGCGCTCGCCGGAGAAGGTGCGGAAGACCTCGAGGTTGCGCAGGGTCTCCTCGTCCAGCAGGAGGCGGTCTCCCCGCGCGGCGTAGCGCAAGGAGGTGACCTGGTCCGGCCGGCGGAGATTCAACGAGGTCAGGTAGCGCAGCAGCGCTCCGGCCGCGGCCACGGCCGGCCCGCGCGCCGCGTCGAGCAGGCCGAAGGCGCCCAGATCCTGCACCCCGAAGTGCTCGCGCAGCGTCTGGGCAGCAAACGCGGGATGGAACCAGGCCGCGCTGACCCGGTTCGTCACCACGCCCGGCAGGGCCGCGCGCCAGGCGGTCAGCTGTTCGTCTGGAGTGTCCTCGCGCAGGATGACCTCCCGCACGGCGTGCCGCTCGCAGAGCGCCGCCAGGGATACGTCCTCGCGGCCGCAGCGGAAATCGCCGGTGGAGGCGTCCAAGAGGGCCCAGCCGGTCTGGCCCTGCTCGCCCGGGAGATACGCCAGGCAGTAGACCCCGCTGGCGGACTGCACCAGCTCGGGCGCAGTCGCGGTCCCGGGACTGACGATCTCCACCACCGCACGCTTGACCAGCCCCTTGGCCTGGGCCGGATCCTCGACCTGCTCGCAGATGGCCACCGTCAGTCCGGCCTCGAGCAGCCGCGCCAGGTAGGTGTCCAGGGCATGGTGGGGAACGCCTGCCAGCGGCACGGGGTGGTCGCTCTGGCGGTCCCGCGAGGTGAGGGTGACGCCGGCCACGCGCGCCAGGGTCTCGGCGTCCTCGAAGAAGGTCTCGTAGAAGTCGCCCATGCGGAAGAGCAGCAGCTTGTCCGGCTGCTGCCCCTTGATCTCCAGGTACTGGGCGAGCATGGGCGTGATCTTGCTGTTCCCGCTGCTCATGGCGCGTCGGCGCTCTCCACCACGATGGCTTCGAGGCCATACTTGCGCCGCAGGCGCTCCTGCTCGGTGCCGGCCTGGGCGCGGCTGACGAACTGGCCCGTGCGCACCTTGTAGAGGATCTGCCCCTCGGCGCCAGGCTCGGTCTCCAGCCGCAGGTCCGGCAGCTCGCTCTGCCAGGAGGCCAGGTAGGCCAGCGCGCGACCCCGGTCCGAGAACGCGGCCAGCTGCAAGCACAGGCGACCGTGGGTGGCGGCCGGCGGCGCGCTGTCCGCGGGCGCCTCCGTCAGGAGTGCCTGGTCCAGGTCCTCCGGCGCCCTCGCGAAGGGCAGCGCGGCCAGGGCCTGCGGGAAGCGGTCGGCGATGTCGCGACCGAGGGCCGCGGCCTCTTCCGACCGGCCTTCCTGTTCCAGGATGCCGTGCCGGCCGACCAGCAGGTCCGGCATCCGCGCCGCCAGGGGCGAGCGCTCGGCGGACTGGAAGTAACGGCGCGCCAGCTCCAGGTCGCCTTCCTGGAAGGCGATCTGGCCCAGGTAGAGCCGGGCCCAGGGAAAGGCGGGATCGTCCTGACGGACGCTGGCGAAGTGCTCGCGGCTCTTCTGGATGCGCTGCAGGCCGCGTTCGGCCATGCCGGCCAGTAGGTAGATCTCGCCCGGCAGTTGATCCCGGGCCCGGCCGAGGACGCGCTCCAGCGGTGGCAGGGCCTCGGCGAAGCGCCCCCGGGCCAGCTCGATGCTCGCCTCCTCCAGCGCCAGGCGAACCCGTAGCTCCTCCGAGATGTCGGAACGGGAGGCCAGCTGCCGCAGCACGGGCAGGGCTTTTTCCGGATCCCTTTCGAGCAGGATCGGCCAGAGGCGTTCGTCGCCCGCGGCCCCCTCCTCCAGGGCGAGCGAATTCGCGCGCTCCTCGGCCGCCTCGTAGTTCGCCCGGGCCAGCAGGTCGGCCACCTCTTCCCAGCCGGCGACCGCGGCGTGAACGCCGAGCAGCAGCAGGCCGCCCGCGGCCGCGATGAGCAGCAGCCGGCCGGCCGGGAAATGTCCTGGGCGCGGAACTCGCGGCCTCATGACGGGCCTCCTAGAGGGGAACCGGTGCGTGACTGTCGAAGCTGCGGCAAACCGGGCAGAACCAGCGGACCTTCTCCTGCAGGGTTCCGCACTCCCGGCAGCGCCAGCGGCGGTCGACCGCCGGCAGGTGCAACATCCGCCAGACCCTGGCGAAGCGCGTGCCGCCGTCCTCTGCGGCCAGCAGCTTCAGGAACGGCGCCGCCGCGTTGGGCGTCAGGCGCACGTCGCCCGCCTTGCTCTCCAGCAGGCGCAGAGCCTTCTCCCGCTCGTCGAGCTTCTCGTAGAGCAGGGCCAGGGCGATCCAGAGGGCCGGCGGCGAATCCTCGGCCTGACACGCCGACTCGAGGATGGGGACCGTCCGGTCGAACTGCCCGCTCTCCAGCAGGATCTCCTGCAGCGCCGGCAGGTAGGGCGCCAGCTCGCCCGGTGCCGCCAGCAGGCCCGTCGCGACGATGTCCACGGCCCGCTCGTAGTCCCTCTCCCGCGCCGCCGCAAGTGCCTCCACGTAGATGCGCCGGGCCCGCAGCGGCCCTTCGCGGGGGGTCTGCTTGAGCAGGCGCCGCGCCTCCTGGACCTGCCCGCGGCGGCAGGCCTGCAGGGCGCGGTCGAGTTGGAAGATGGTGTGCTGCCGCTGGAACTCCCGTCCTTCGTCGCCGCCGCACGACTGCCCGGCCCGATGCAGGGCGCGCGCGGCCGCCTCTCCGTCCCCCGCCCCCAGGTGCTGCGCGAAGCGAGCCCGCCAGAAGCGCGGCTCTGACCCGGCGTGCGACTCGAGCAGGTCCAGGACCTGCCGGGCCTCCGGCCACTGCTGCAGGGCCACCAGGTCCTCGGCCAGCGCCAGCGAGATGGACAGGCGCTTGGGCCCGGGCACGTCCGGTCGCACGGTCAGGCTCCTGTGCAACACCGCCGCGCGCCTGGCGTCCCCGCTCAGGCGCAGGAGATTACCGAGCTGCAGGTAGGGATCCACCGCCTCGGGATCCCGCTGGATGGCCGCGCGGAAGGCGGTACGGGCCGCCTGGCGATCGCCGGCCAGCCAGAGCTCCAGGCCCCGGGTGTAGCCGTCGCCGGCCTCCGGACGGCTGCGCCGGCGGTAAACGATCACCAGGGCCAGGCCCGCCACCACGGCGACCAGGAGGAGGAACAGCCAGGGCGCCAGCTCATTCACGGCCATGGGCCTCCCCGTCGCTCTCGTCCGGCAGATCCTGCAGCGGCAGCTGTCGCAGGTCGGCGATCTCGCGCTCCTTGGCCCGTACATCGTTTTTCAGACGCGAGATCTGGCGCAGGTAGCGCACCCAGCGCGCCAGGGCCCACACGAAGCAGCTCGCGAAACCCAGCAGGTAGGAGACCACCACGACCCAGAAGATGGAGATGTCCAGGAAGCTGCGCTTGAACAGCTTGATGTCCACGGTCTGGTTGCTGTTGTCCAGGAAGAAGTAGACCAGGAAGAAGAGGAGCAGCAGGAAGACGATGCCACGCACGACCCACACGATCATCACCTCGCCTTCGGCAGGAGCTCCCCCAGGAAGGTCGTGCTGTGGAAGCCCGTGATCCTCACGCTCACCATGTCGCCGGGGCGACCGTCCGGCAGGCGCACCAGCACCTTGCGGTTGTTGGCCGTCCGCGCCTTCCAGGCGCCGGCGGGGCGCCGAGCCCGACCTTCCAGGCTGGCCCGCCAGACCCGACCCAGCTGCGCCCGGGCCACCCCGGCCCAGACCTCCTCCTGCACGGCCATCAGCTCGTTCAGGCGCCGCTTCTTGTCCTCCGCAGGAACGTCGTCCCGCAACCGGGCCGCCGGCGCTCCCGGCCGCGGCGAGTACTTGAACGAGAAGAGCTGATCGTAGGCCACCCGGCGCACCACCTCAAGCGTTTCGTGGAAATCCGCCTCCGTCTCCCCGGGGAAGCCGACGATGAAGTCCGAGGACAGGGTGAGATCGGGCATGAGCTCCCGCGCGAGGTCCACCCGGGCCAGGTACTCCTGCCGGCTGTACAGCCGTTTCATGCGCCGCAGGATGCGGTCGCTGCCGCTCTGCATCGGCAGGTGCAGCGCCGGGCAGATCTTGGGCTGTGCGGCCATGGTGCGCAGCAACCTCTCGCTCAGGTCGCGCGGGTGCCCGGTCAGGAAGCGGATCCGCTGCAGGCCCTCCACGCCGGCCACCAGGTCCAGCAGCCCGGCGAAGTCCAGCTCCTCCTGCCAGCGGTACGCCGTCACGTTCTGGCCCAGCAGAGTGACCTCGACGCCGCCGGAGGACACGATGCGCCGGATCTCCTCCAGGATGCGGGAGGGCGACTTTTCGCGCTGGGGACCCCGCGTTTCCGGCACGATGCAGTAGGTGCAGCGATAGTCGCAGCCCTTGTGGATGCTGACCAGGTGCGAGTTGTTCGTCGGGTAGGCCTCCGGGGGCGCCACGTAGTGGGCGTCGTCGCGGTGACCGGTGACCGTCTCCCCGGAACCGGAGTCGAGCAGGCTCTGCAGCAGCGCCGGCAGGCGATCGTACTGGTCCACCCCCACCACCAGGTCCACGCCGCGAGGCGGCGCCAGCAGCGCGCCGCCCAGGCGCTCGGCCATGCAGCCGACGATGCCGATCAGGCGGGGACGGCCGCCGTCACGCCGCCGCCGCTGCAGCTCACCCAGGTGGCTGAGCACCCGCTGCTCCGCGTGCTCGCGCACGGAGCAGGTGTTCAGGAGCAGGATGTCGGCCAGGTCCGGCCGCGCGGCCCGCCGGAAGCCGGCGGCTTCCAGCAGGCCGAAGATGGCCGCCGTGTCGTAGACGTTCATCTGGCAACCGAAGGTCTCGATTCCCACCGCGAGCGGTCGATCCAGGGCAGGGGCCATGGGCTCAGGCCTCCCGCCGCCCGGCCGGCTGCGCGCCGACGGGCGTCACGGCGCGCGCCTCGAGCCGCTCCCCCACCCGGCGCAGGCCGTTCACCTCCACCAGCCGGCCCGCCGGCCAGTGGTGGGGCACCAGCACGTTCAGGTAGTTGTCCGTCGTGGCCTGGCGCCAGCCCGCCGCGTGCGCCTCCGTCTCCACCACCGCCTCGCGCCGCGCGTCCAGCTGAGCGTTCGCGAAGTCCCGCGCCTTGCGGCGCGCCAGGGAGCGCAGGTGTGCGCCGCGGGCGGAGACCGTCTCCGGCGGCACCGCATCCGGGAAGTCCGCCGCCGCCGTCCCGGGCCGCGGCGAGTAGCGGAAGACGTGCAGGTAGCTGAAGGGCAGCTCCTCGACGAGCCGGCAGGTGGCCGCGAACGCGGCCTCGGTCTCGCCGGGGAAACCGACGATGAGATCGGCCCCGAGGCCGAAGTGCGGGCGCACCGCCGCCGCGGCCAGCACGGCGCGCCGGGCGTCGGTGCTGCCGTAGGGGCGTCGCATGCGGTGCAGCACCCCGTCGTCGCCGCTCTGCAGGGAGACGTGCAGGTGCGAACGCAGGTGCGGGTACCCCCGGAAGAGGTCCAGCAGCTCCCCGGTCACCTCGTTGGGATGGATGCTGCTCAGGCGGACCCGCAGCGCCGGGAGGTCCTCCAGCACCGTACGCAGCAGGGCGACCAGGCTGCTCCGCGGCTCGAGATCCTGCCCGTAGCTGCCGAGGTGGACACCGGCCAGGACCACCTCGGCAAAGCCGTGCCGTTCCAGGTGCCGCAGCTGCTGCAGCACCTCGGGCACGGGACGCGAGCGGCCGGGACCGCGGGCCTGCCGGATCAGGCAGTAGGCGCAGCGCAGGTTGCAGCCATCCTGCACCTTCACGAAGGCGCGTGAGCGGCCGTCGAATTCCGCGATGAGCGGCGCCGTGAATGGTCCCCGCTGCACGAGATCGTGCACGCGCACGAGAGGCTCGTCGCCGGCCAGCAGCTCCGCCAGCCAGACGGCGATCTCGTCCTTGACGGCGTTGCCGACGATGCCGTCCACCTCGGGGATGGCGCGCAGCCGTTCCGGCTGGGTCTGGGCGTAGCAGCCGGCGACCACCACCCGGCTGCCGGGATGGCGGCGCTTC
Organism: uncultured Fibrobacteraceae bacterium; assembly: GCA_964524645.1. Taxonomy (GTDB): domain Bacteria; phylum Krumholzibacteriota; class Krumholzibacteriia; order LZORAL124-64-63; family LZORAL124-64-63; genus CAZGEC01. Next base: position 21,736 of record CAZGEC010000008.1, read on the forward strand.
ACCTGGCGGGCCAGGCGGCGGCACTCCTGATCGGCCCGGCCGGTGACCGTGCAGCTGTTGAGCACGTAGACGTCGGCCTCGCTCGCCCAGGGCACGATCGCCACATTGCCGGCGGCGTGCAGGCGCGCCTTCATCCCCTCGGTGTCCACCTGGTTCAGGCGACAGCCGAGCGTCCAGAAGGCGACCCGCAAGACCCCGTCCGCTGCGCGTGCTCTCATGATCGCGGCTCCAGCAAGGCAGAGGGGGTGGAAGTCCCCTTCCACCCCCGGCGTCGTCGCGGACCGCGCCGTGGCGCGGCGCCGCTATTGCTTCTCTTCTGCAGCGGAATCCCCGGGAGGTGTCTCCGCCTCGGCGGGCGGCGCATCGCTCTCCGGCTGCTCGCCGGCGCTCGCCTCCGCCTCCGGCTCCAACTCCGGCTCCGACTCCGGTGTTTCCTCAGCGGCCGGGCCGATCTCGGAGGCCAGCTGCTCGTCCTCGGGCGAGCTGCCGCTGTCGCCGCTGATCTCGACGTCGTCACGACGCGGATGGTTGGCGAGAAACTCCGCCTGCTCCTCGCGGTCCAGCTCCTTGAGGCGCTCGGCGATGGAGAGCACGATGCGGCGGTTCTCGACGTCCATCTTGATGACCTTCAGGGGCACCTGCTCCCCTTCCCGGAAGTAGAACTGCGGCTTGTCCAGCTTGGGTATCCCCAGGTGACCGAGGGGGACGAAGCCCTCCAGCTCCTTCTCGACCTCCACGATGACACCGTGGTCCAGCATGCGGGTCACGACGCCGTCGAGCGTGCGTCCCACCGGGAAGTCCATGGCCAGAGTCGGCCAGGGGTTGTCCTGCAGCTGCTTGATGCCGAGGCTGATGCGGCGTTTGTCCGTGTCGATGTCCAGGATCTGCACCTTCACGGTCTCACCCTTGCGGATGACCTCCTTGGGGTGTCGCACGCGCTTGGTCCAGGACATGTCGCTGATGTGCACGAGCCCGTCGATCCCCTCCTCGACCTCGACGAAGGCGCCGAAGTCCGTCAGGTTGCGCACCTTGCCCTCGATGACGGTCCCCACCGGGTAGCGCTCCGAGAGGGTGAGCCAGGGATCGGCCTCGGTCTGCTTCAGGCCGAGCGAGATCTTCTCGTTCTCCTTGTCGATCTTCAGCACCATGACGTCCACCACGTCGCCGATGGCCACGACCTTGGACGGGTGCTTGATATGGCGGGTCCAGGACATCTCGCTGATGTGGATCAGACCCTCGACGCCCTTCTCCAGCTCGACGAATGCGCCGTAGTTGGTGATGCTGACCACCTTGCCGCGCACGACGCTGCCCTCGGGGTACTTCGCCTCGACGTTGTCCCAGGGGTAGGGCTGCAATTGCTTCAGTCCCAGCGAGATACGCTCCCTCTCCTCCTCGAAGTCCAGCACCTTGACCTCGATCTCGTCGCCGATCGCCACGACCTCGCTGGGGTGCGAGACGCGCCCCCAGGAGAGATCGGTGATGTGGAGCAGACCGTCGATGCCGCCCAGGTCGACGAAGGCGCCGAAATCGGTGATGTTCTTGACGACACCCTTGCGGACCTGCCCCTTCTCGAGCTCGGCGATGAGCTTGCGCTTCTTCTCCTCGCGCTCCTGCTCCAGCACGATACGCCGGCTGACGACCACGTTGCGGCGGCGCTTGTTCTTCTTGATGATCCGGCACTGGATCTCCTCGCCGATCATGTCCTCCAGGTTCGGCACCTGGCGCAGCGCGACCTGCGAGCCGGGCAGGAAGGTATCGACGCCCCACAGCTTGACGACGAGCCCGCCCTTGATCCGGCGATCGACCAGCCCGGTGACGACCTCGCCGGACTCGTGCGCGATTTTGATCTTGTCCCAGACCTTGAGGAAATCCGCCCGCTCCTTGGAGAGGACCACCAGGCCGTCCTGGTTCTCGATCTTCTCCAGGAAGACGTCGTACTCGTCCCCCGCCTTCACCTCGGCGCCGCCGAACTCCTCGAGGGCGATGACGCCCTCGCTCTTGAAACCGATGTTCAGCAGCACCTCGTTCTCGCGGACCTCGACGACCGTACCCTTGAGGATCTGCCCTTCCTGGATCTCCTGCAGCGTCGCCTCGTACTGGTTGATCAGCTGGAGGTACGCGTCGTGGTCCAGCGGCTCGCCCTCGAGGTAGTCGAAGTTGACGATGGCGGCGGGGTCGAACTGCGTGGTCAGACGCGGGCCGGCCGGCTGCGCCTTCCTGGATTCCTGGTCGCCTTCGCCGCTGCCGTGGGGATCGGCGGACATGGAAATGCCGGCACCGGGCACGGATGCGGCCCCTTTGCGCGCACCCGACCCGGGAGAGGGATTGGTGATCATGAAAACAGGCCTCCTTCAGACACGAATTTACCCAGCCGGAGGGCCGGGTAGGGGTTCAAATATACAGGCCCCCGGGGGGTTTTGCAAGCGCCGAGGCCGCCCTACGGCCTCTACGAGCCCTTTTCGGCCCGTTTGCGCCCGAAGATGCGACGTTCCTTGTCGCGATAGGCCTTCTGCTGCCGCGCCCCTTCGTCCCGTTCCCAGGCGCTGGGAGGCGTTTCCAGCCAGGAACGGGCCTGCAGCTCGACGTAGATGGCCTCGAAGAGGGATCCCACGCGCGCGCTGATCGTTCGGCTATCGAGGCGGGCGCGCAGGGCCGGCAGCGCGCGCAGCCGCACCGCTGGCGCGAACCGCAACTCCAGCGGCGAGAGCGAGGAGCTGCCCGGCCGGAGCAGGCGGCTGCCCCGCATGAAGGCCGGAACCGCGGGAGCGCCGGACTCCTGCATCAGGTTGCCCAGGCCGCTGCGCACCGGGCCCGGCCGGCCCACGGGGCGCCGGGTGCCCTCGGGGAAGATGAGAACGGTCTGGCCGGCGCTCAGCGCGTCAAGGGCCGCCTCAAAGGCGCGATGATCGTAGCCCGCCCGGCGGATCGGGATGGCATCGAGCCAGCCGAAGAAAGCCCTCATGGGCGGGAACCGGAACAGCTCGGCCTTGGCCAGCGTGCGGACGGGGCTGCGCCAGAGCGCGCTGCCGAGCAGCGGCGGATCCCACCAGCTGATGTGATTGCAGGCGACGATGGTGGGGCCGCGCTCCCAGTCCAGGTTCTCCCGCCCCACGACGCGCAGCCCGTAGAAGGAGGCCAGGGCTTCCATGCAGCGATAGGCGAGGCGGTACTTGGCGGACAGCGGGGTCGTCGGCACGACCGGACGATGCCCCGCCGGGCAGTGCTCCGCCACCACGCTGCGCACGGACCGCAGCGCCTGGTCGACCTGGTGCTCCAGCGTCCAGTCGCTGGTGTCGAGCACGACGGCGTCGGGCGGGATGCTCAGCGGACTCTCCTCGCGCTCGCTGTCGCGGCGGTCGCGATCCGCCAGCTCCGCGTGCAGCACGCCGGCGTCCACGGTCGTCCCCCGCTGGCGGTACTGGCGCAGGCGCCTGTCCACCCGCGCTTCCAGGGAGGCATCCAGGTAGATCTTGGCCGAGGCCAGGGGGAACACGGCCGTTCCGATATCGCGCCCTTCCATGACGACGCCCGTCCGCCGGCCGATTTCGCGCTGGCGCTCCACCATGCCGCGGCGCACGCCAGCATGCGCGCTCACCGCGGACACGGCGGCGTCGATCTCGGGCGTGCGGATGGCACGCGAAACGTCGCTTCCGTTCCAGAGAACCGCGGCCTCCTTCCCGCCGGGCCGTAGCTCCAGGCGGCACTCCTGCAGCAGGCGTCCCAGGGCCGGCCCGTCCTCGGGGGACAGTCCGGCCGCCAGACCGGCCCAGGTCAGGGCCCGGTACATGGCACCGGTGTCGACGTAGGTCAGGTTCAGGCGGCGGGCCAGCTCGCGAGCCGTGGTGGACTTGCCCGATCCGGCGGGTCCGTCGATGGCCACCACCGTATCGGGAGGCAGCGAGGCGTCTTGCGCGCGCAGCGAGGCCTCAGGGCTCACCCAGGATCTCCTCGAGGGCCTCCACGCAGCGCCGGTTCTCGGTCTCGAGCCCCACGCTCACCCGCATGGCGCCTCCGGCCACCCCGAACGAGGACATGGGCCGGACGATCACGCCCTTCTGCAGCAGGCGCTGCGGCAGCTCGCCGAGGCTCTCCGAATAGCGCACGAAGAGGAAGTTGGTCTGCGAGGGCAGCACCTCGAGCCCGAGGTCCGTGAGCCGGGCCGCCAGCCACTCCAGGCGTTCGCGGTTGCGCACACGGCGGCTCTCCACCACCTCCAGGTTCGCGAGGCAGGCCAGCGCGGCGGCCTGGGCCAGCGAGTTGACGTTGAAGGGCTCGCGCGTCTTGTGCAGCTCGCCGATCAGTCCGGGGTGGCCTATGCCGTAGCCCAGGCGCAGCCCGGCGAGCGAGTGGATCTTGGAGAAGGTGCGCAGGATCAGCAGGTTGGGGTGCTCGGCGAGCATGGGCAGTGTCTGCGGGTAGTCCGGGGCCACCACGTACTCGTAGTAGGCCTCGTCCACGGCGACGATGACCCGCTCGGGGACCGTCTCCAGCAGGGCGCGGAACTCGGCATGCGTGTTGTAGGTGCCGGTCGGATTGTTGGGATTGCAGACGATGATCAGCTTGGTCCGCTCGTCCACGGCGGCGGCCATCGCGGGCAGATCGTGCCGGTCGTCGGGCCCCATGGACACTCCGCGACCGCATTCGAAGTGCACGCCGGTCGTCAAGGGATAGACGATGAAGCTCTGCTGGCTGTAGACCACGTTCTCGCCGGGCGAGACCAGGGCGCGGATGAGCACATCCACGACCTCGTTCGAGCCGTTGCCCAGGATGAGATGCGCCGGCGTGACGCCGAGATGTGCGGCCAGCGCGTGGCTGAGATAGTAGCTGGATCCGTCCGGGTAGCGGTTGACGCCGCGTGCCGCGTGCTGGATCGCTTCCAGCACGGCCGGCAGCGGCTCTTCCGGGTTCTCGTTGCTGGCCAGCTTCACCACGTGCTGCAGGCCCAGCTCCCGCCGCACCTCCTCGATCGGCCGGCCGGGAACGTAACGGCGGGCTGCGCGGATGCCAGGGCGGAACAGGCTCACGAAATCCATGGTCTGTCCTTTCGTCGAGGCACGGATCCCTACAGTCCGGCGGCCCGGCGCAGGCTGGCCACCTCGCTCTCCCGCAGGCGACGGAAGTCCCCCGGGCGGAGGCGACCGAGCCGCACCGGCCCCACGGCGGTGCGGTGCAGGGACAGCACCCGGCGGCCCAGGAGGGCGAACATGCGCCGGATCTGCCGCTTGCGCCCCTCGTGCAGCCTCAGTCGCCAGCGGCGGCGCGCGCCCGGCTGCAACGGCTCGGCCCGCAGCGGCCGGCAGCGTCGTCCGTCCAGCAGGAGAACGCCACCCTCCAGGCGCTCGCGAGCCTGCGGCGTCAGGTTGCCGTCCAGCCGGACCTCGTAGGTCTTCTCCACACCGCTGGCCGGTCGCAGCAGCGCCTGGGCCAGCAGGCCGTCATCGGTCCAAAGGAGCAACCCGGTGGTCTCCGCGTCAAGGCGCCCCACCGGCACGAGGGCCGCGGGCAGGCCGGCCCGCGCGCGGAAGGCGGCCAAACCCGCCTGTTCACCTTGCGGTTTGAGGGTGGAAACCACACCGGCCGGCTTGTGAAAGGCATAGGTGCGCCAGGCAGGAGGCAGGCGGACCACCTTCCCGTCCAGGGCCACGCGGTCGCTCTGCGGTTCGATGCGGCAGCCGGGCTCCCGCCGCACGGTCCCGTTGACGGTGACGCGTCCGGCGCGGATATACTCCTCCACGCCGCGCCGCGAGCCCAGCCCCGCCCGCGCCAGGTAGCGGTTCAAGCGCAGGGGATCAGGAGAATCGGTTCGGCTCATGATCCTGGCCATCCACCGGGATGGTGCCGGATGCATCCGCAGCGTCGGGGGGGCGTGGATCCGCGCCGGCGACATCGGGCGCAGCCGGAACGTCCGGAGCGTCCGCGATCTCCACGACGTCGGCGTCCGGGTCTTCGGCCTCGCCGCCGTCCTCGGCGTAGACCTCCAGATCCTGATCCGACAGCTCCTCGCCCAGTTCCCGGGCGAAGCGCTTCAGCGCCTCACGATCGTCGATGAGTCCCTCCAGCTCGGGCAGGCGCGGCAGCTGGCTGAGACCCTTCAGACCCAGGTAGTTGAGGAAGTCGCGGGTCGTCCCGTAGAGCAGCGGGTGCCCCACCGTCTCGGCCCTGCCCACGACCGCCACGAGGTTGCGCTCCAGCAGGGTGGCCAGCACGCCGCTGCTCTGCACGCCGCGCACGTCCTCGATCTCCAGGCGCGTGACCGGCTGGCGGTAGGCGATGATGGCGAGCACCTCGAGCGCCGGGCGCGAAAGGCGGGCATAGCGACGTCCGCGGAACAGCTTCTCGACCAGCGGCGAGAATTCGGGTCGGGTAGCGATCTGCCAGCCGCCGCCGAACTCCACCACCGTGAAGGCGTGCCCGGCGGTCTGGTACTCATCGCGCAATCCGTCCACGGCCTGCCGCAGATCCTGGCTGCTGACCTCGGGGAAGAAGGACCGCAGGCGACCCAGGGAGAGGGGGGCTTCGGTGGCGAACAGGAGGGCCTCCAGCTCCCGCTTCATCCCTGCGCCTCGGCCGCGACGAGGGCGGGGCCCGTCCGCTCCTCCACGGCGGGCGGCCGGTCGCCCGAGCGCAGCCAGATGGGACCCTGGGCCTCGGTCTGGAAGAACCGCAGCTCTCCCCGCCTGACCAGTTCCAGGATGGCGATGAAGGTGACGATGACCTCCATCTTGATGGCGTCCTCCGCGAACAGCTCGTCGAAGCGCACGCTGTCGGCGGCGGCCAGGCGCTCGCGGATGAGTGCGATCTTCTGCTCGACGGTGTAGGGCTCGCGCCGGACCGCGTGGACCGGCGAGGCCTGGATACGATCGAAGACGCTGGCCAGCGCGGACAGCAGATCGAAGAGCTCCAGACGCAGCGGCGGCTCCAGGTCGAGCTGGGCCAGGAAGGGGTACCGGCTCTGTCGCAGGTGATAGCGGCGGCGCTCGTCCTCGTGCTCGCGCAGGCGCGCGGCCGCCTCCTTGTAGCGCTTGTACTCGAGCAGCCTGCGGATCAGGTCGGCGCGCGGGTCCTCCTCGTCCAGCTCCTCCTCCGCCTGGACCGGCAGCAGCAGCCGCGCCTTGATGCGCAGCAGCGTGGCGGCCATCACCAGGAAGTCGCCCGCCGTGTCCAGCGACAGCATCTGGATCACCTCGAGATACTGCAGGTACTGGTCGGTGATGCTGGCGATGGGGATGTCGTAGATGTCCAGCTGGTCCTTCTGGATCAGGTAGAGGAGCAGGTCCAGCGGCCCTTCGAAGGACTCCAGCTGCACCTGGTAGGCGGCGCTCTCACGGAAGTACTCCAGCTCGGGGGGGAGCCGGTCCGGATCCCAGGCGGTGGCCCGGTCCTGTGCCGGCGGGGATGCGGCCGGCGTCACGAGATCCTCTCGCGGTCGAATCAAGGCATCGCTCCTTCTCAGCCCATTGTCATCGCTTCGTGCACGGCGGTCAAGGTCGCGCGTGCACTTTCTCGCGCCCGCGCGCAGCCGTCGGCGATCAGTCCCTCCAGCCGCTGCGGATCGGCGGCGTACCGGGCCCGCCGCTCCCGGAGCGGCGCGAAGTAGGCGCTGACCCCCTCGGCCAGGCGCTTCTTGCACTCGACGCAGCCCCGCGCCGCGGTCCGGCACTCCCGGGCCGTTCGCGGGGCCTCCTCGGGCATGAACTTCAGATAATAGGTGTAGATGGCGCAGATCTCTGGGGTTCCCGGGTCGCTGCGGCGCTTGCGGGCCGGATCCGTGAAGGCCGTCCGCAGCTTGGCCCAGATCTCCTCGGGTTCGTCGGCCAGCTCGATGGTGTTGCCCAGGGACTTGCTCATCCGGCGGCCGTCGGTCCCCGGGAACCGGGCGAACCGGGTCACGAGGGCCTCGGGCTCCGGAAAGACCTCGCCGAAGATCCGGTTGAAGCGGCGCGCCATCTCGCGCGTCAGCTCCAGGTGCGGGAGCTGGTCCTCGCCCACCGGCACGGCGTGCGCCCGGTAGGCCAGGATGTCCGCGGCCTGCAGCACCGGGTAGCCCAGGTGGCCGTAGCTGATCTCGCTGCCCAGGTTCAGATCCCGGACCTGCTCCTTGAACGTGGGGTTGCGCTCGAGCCGCCCCAGGCTGATGAGCATGCTCAGCAGCAGGAACAGCTCGGCGTGCTGCTTGATCTCCGACTGCACGAAAAGCACGGAGCGCTCCGGATCCAGGCCGGCACCCAGCCAGTCCAAGACCATCTCGCGCGTGTTGGTGCGGATTTCAGGCACCTTGTCGAGGGCCGTCGTCAGGACGTGCCAGTCCGCGACCATGAAGAAGCAGCGGTACTCGTCCTGCAGGCGGACCCAGTTCTCCAGCGCACCGGTGTAGTTGCCCCAGTGCAGGCGCCCAGTGGGGCGGGCGCCGCTCAGGATGATTTTCTTCTCTGCCACTTCAGGACTTCCTTGCACCGAGGAGAAAGAGAGTTCACCGTCCCGGGGCGCGGCGGATCGGCGAACGTTACCATCGAGGCCCGGCGATGTCAAAGCCGGCCCGCAGCCGGACGCTCAGCGCCGGCGCCCGCGCGCCCGCGGGTGAGCCGACCGGTAGGCCTCGATCAGGAAGCTGCGGTCCACGTGCGTGTAGATCTCCGTGGTGCTGATGTCGGCGTGTCCGAGCAGCTCCTGCACGGCCCGCAGATCCGCTCCCCCCTCCAGCAGATGGGTGGCGTAGCTGTGGCGCAGGGTATGGGGCGTGATCTCCTCCCCCAGACCCGCGGCCAGGGCGCAGCGCTTGAGGATCTGCCAGACCGAGACGCGCGAGAGCCTGCCGCCGCGCCGGTTGAGCAGCAGGGCGGCGCTGGGGCGCCGTCCCACCATGCGCGGGCGTCCGCGTGCCAGCCAGTCGGCGGCCGCCCGCAGCGCCGGCACCCCCACGGGCACGATCCGCTGCTTGCTGCCCTTGCCCCGCACGCGGAGGCTGGCGTCGCGCCGGTCCAGGTCGCCCACGTCCAGCGCGCACAGCTCGCTGACCCGCAGGCCGCAGCCATAGAGCAGCTCCAGCACCGCACGCTCCCGCAGCGCCGGCGGCTCGTCTCCCTGCGGTACGTCCAGCAGGCGCTCCACCTGCGGCGTCGAGAGCACCGACGGCAGCTTGCGGCCCGCGCGGGGCGCCACCAGCGTGAGGGTGGGATCGCGGCTGGCCAGCCCCTCGGCCACCAGGAAGCGGCTGAAGCCGCGCAGCGTGGAGATCAGCCGGGCGCGCGAGCGCGGACCGAGATCCGCGGCGCTGGCCAACAGGAAGCGCCGCAGGTCGGCGTCGCGCAGGCGCGCGGGTCCGGAGGGACCGGCCTCGCGCGCCCAGGCCGCCAGGCGGCGCAGGTCCTGCCGGTAGGCCGCCAGGCTGTTGCGGGCCAGGCCCTTCTCGGCCGCCAGGTGGTTGAGGAAGGCCGCCAGGGCCGCTTCCCAGTCCGCCGCGCTCACGAGGCCCGCTCCGCCGCGAAGAAGGCCAGGATCCGCTCCACGTCCTGGCGCGTCAGACCGCGCACCTGCGCCAGGGCGTCGCGGCCGGCGCGGCGGATCTCCTCCACCGAGCCGAAGTGGTGCAGCAGGGAGAGCTTCTTGACCTTCCCGATCCCCGGGATGCGGTCCAGCTCCGAGGCCACGGTCCGCTGGTCCCGCAGCAGGCGGTGATAGGTGATGGCGAAGCGGTGCGCCTCGTTGCGCACGCGCTGCAGGAGCTGCAGGGCGGGGCTGCTGCGGGGCAGCGCGAGAGGAGACTGGTCGTGCTCCCGGTGGATCTGCTCCTCCCGCTTGGCCAGGCCGATCAGCTCGGTGGCGTGGAAGCCGTACTGCCGCAGCACGTCGCGGGCCACGCTCAGCTGGCCGGGCCCCCCGTCGACCATCACCAGGTCGGCCGGGCTCTCGGCGTGCGCGGACAGCCGCCCGTAGTAGCGGTCCAGGACCTCGCGCATCATCGCGTAGTCGTCCACACCCTCCACCCGCCGGATGCGGAAGCGACGGTAGCGGGACTTCAGGGGAGCGCCGTCCCGAAAGAAGACCAGGGATCCCACCGCCTCGCGGCCCTGGAAATTGGAGATGTCGAAGCACTCGATGGTGGCCGGCACCGTGTACAGGCCCAGGGCCTCCTGCAGGGCCACGTCGGCCCGCTGCAGCTTGCGGCCGCGGCCGGTCCCGCCCGGCAGGGCGTGCTCGCGCAGCTTGAAGGTGGCGTTGGCCAGCGCCATCTCCAGCGCCCCGTGCTTGGGACCGCGGCGGGGATGCGCCAGCCGCACGCGGCCCGCCCGCCGCTCGGCCAGCCAGTGCTCCCAGGCCGGCCGGTCCGGCAGCTCGTGAGAGATCAGGACCTCCCGGGGCACGTCGCCGGCCCGCGCGTAGTACTCCCGCAGCAGCTGGGCCAGGAAGGCGGCGGTCTCGCTCGCCAGCCGGTCCTGCAGCAGGAAGTGGTGGCTGGTCAGCACGCGGCCGCGCCGGATGCGCAGCACAACGCCGCAGGCCTCGCGACCGTCGCGCACGACGGCGCAGGCATCCAGATCGCCCACCAGCCCGGCCACGGTGCGGCTGCCGGCCACCGTCCGCTCGACGCGCCGCAGGCGGTCGCGCACGCGGGCCGCCTCCTCGTAGCGCTGCTGGCTCGCCAGCCGGGTCATCTCCTGGCGCAGGCTGTCGAGCAGCTTGCGGTCGGACCCCTCCAAAAACAGGACGAGCTGGCGCACCCGGCGGCGGTAGGGACCGGCCTTGTCGTAGCCCACGCAGGGGGCGCTGCAGCGGCCGATCTGGTAATCGAGACAGGGACGCGGCACGGTGCGCTCCGGCAGGTCCAGGTGGCAGCTCCGCACCTGGAAGGTGCCACTGGCGAACTTGAGCGCCTCCCGCATGGCCCGCACGTCCGTGTAGGGCCCGAAGCAGCGCGCCCCGTCGTCCTGGATCCTGCGTACCACCTCCACCCGGGGAAAGGGCTCCTGCAAGGTGATCCGGATGTACGGGTACTGCTTGTCGTCCTTGAGCCGGATGTTGTAGCGGGGCCGATACTCCTTGATGAGCTGGTTCTCCAGCACCAGCGCCTCGTTCTCGCTGGCGGTGACGATGTAGTCGAAGTCGCGGATCTGGCGCAGCAGCTGGCCCGTCTTGCGATCCGGCTCCCCCCCGGGCTGAAAGTAGGAGCGAACCCGCGAGGCCAGGCGCTTGGCCTTGCCCACGTAGATCACCTTGCCCAGGCGATCCTTGTGCAGGTAGACGCCCGGCGCATCGGGCAGCAGCTTGAGCTTGCCCAGCAGCTCGTCCGGCCAGGGGTGCAGCGCCTGTCTTGACATGAGCCTCGATCCCTATTAGATTCTTGCGCCTAGATCACCCGAGGAGGTTCACGACTTGCCCCATCACAAGAGTGCCAAGAAGCGGCTGAAGACCAGCGACGAGCGACGCCAGCGCAACCGCGCCAACCGCGCCCAGCTGCGCTCCTCCGTCAAGGATTTCCGCCGCCAGGTCGCCAGCGGTGCCGAGGGCGAGCAGCCGGCGGATCTGTCCCGGATGTACAGCCTGCTGGACTTGCAGGCTCGCAAGGGCATCATCCATCCCAACAAGGCGGCGCGCCTGAAGTCCCGCCTGGCGGCTCTCGGCCAGAAGTAGCACCAGCTCCCGGATCTCCGCGCGGGCCCGCCCACCGGCGGGCTCTTCCGTGCCGGCGGGCGGCCGGCGCACCAGGATCAACCCGTCAGCGCCCGCCGCCGTTCCCCGCCAGATCCATCAGCACGTCGGTCAGGCCGTAGAGACCCTTCTCGCGCCCGGCCACGAAGCGCACGGCCGGCGCCACGCCACGCAGGAAGGCCCGCCGGGAGTGCGCCCGGTGCAGGACCTGCAGGGTCTCCTCCTCGTCGCAGATCGTCCAGGCGTGCTCGCCCGCCACGCCGCCCAGGCGCAGGGAGTGGATCGGCACCTCGTCCCGGGGCCGGGCCGCCGACCAGGCCTCGGCCAGCCAGCGGGCGGTCCCGCTCGGGCGGTCCTTCTTGTGCCGGTGATGGGTCTCCACCTGGGCGGCGGCGAAGTCCGCGGGCAGGGTGCGCGCCAGCAGGTCCAGGACCAGCCGCAGGGCGGGGATCCCGAGGCTGAAGTTGGCGGCCTGGACCACCGGGTGCGCCCGCGCGTAGGCCGCCAGCGCCCGGAGCTGCCCCGCGTCGTGCCCGGTGGTGCCGATCACCAGCGCCGCGCCCGCCGCCTCCCCCTGCTCCAGCAGGCCGTCCAGAGCCGGGGCCAGGGAAAAGTCCACGATCACGCCGCCGCGGGGATGCAGCTCCGCCAGGCGATCCTGCCCGGCCAGCGGCAGCTCCGGATGAAAGTGGCCCGCCGGCTGCTCGCGTCCCGGCTCGGTGATCAGCGCCGCGAGCGCCAGATCGGGCGTGCCGCTGACCAGCTCGGTCACGAGCCGGCCCATGCGCCCCTCGGCGCCGTGGACGGTCACCGGGATCATACCGCCTCCTCCGCCGCGAGCAGCTCCGTCAGGGTCGTCTCGTGGAAGTTGCGCAGGAACTGCCGGGTGGCGTCGGCGGCCGGGGCCAGGGGCAACCGCGGTTCCGCCGAGCACAGCCCCAACAGCTCCAGGAGCTGCTTGACCGGCACCGGGTTGGTCTCCAGGAAGCAGGCCCGCGCCAGCGGATCCAGGGCCCGCGCCAGCCACCAGGCCCTGCCCACGTCGCCGTCGGCCCAGGCCTGCCAGAACTTCACCAGGTGTCGCGGCAGCACGTTGCCGATCACCGAGACGGCCCCGCGCCCGCCCAGACCGCAGATGGCGAAATTGAGGCCGTCGTCCCCCGAGAAGACTTTCAGGTCGCAGCTGCCGATGGCCTGCTCGATCTGGGTCAGGTTGCCGCTGGCCTCCTTGAGCGCCACCACGTTGGGCTCCAAGGACAGCTCGGCCGCGGTGGACGGCAGCAGGTTCACGGCCGTTCGCCCCGGGACGTTGTAGAGGACGATGGGGATGTCCACATCGCGCGCCACCGTGCGATAGTGGGCCAGCAGCCCGTGCTGTTGCGGCTTGTTGTAGTAGGGCGTGATGAGCATGGCCGCATCCGCGCCCCAGTTCAGCACGGCCCGCGTCAGCTCAAGGGTGGTCCGCGTGTCGTTGCTGCCGGCTCCCGCCACCACGGCGCAGCGGCCGGCCGCCAGCTCCACGCAGCTGCGCACCAGCCACTCCTTCTCCTCGCGCGTCAGCACGGCCGCCTCCCCCGTGCAGCCCACCGGCACGAGGCCCGCCACGCCGGCGTCCACCTGTCTCTGTACCAGACGGCGCCAGGCCTCGCGGTCCACCGCCCCGTCGCGGAAAGGGGTGACCAGCGCCGTGTAGATTCCGTCGGGCATCCGCCAGGTCTTCTCACTCATCGCACGTCACCTCTCCGCTGAAGGACACCTCCGCAGGGCCGCGCAGCTCCAGCCGGCGCTGCTCCTGCGAGCTTTCGACCTCGACGATCAGCCGGTCGCCGCCGCGGGTTGCCAGCGTGACGGGCGAAGCGGCCAGCGCCAGCGCGCAGAGGACGACGGCGGCGGCCGACGCGCCCGTGCCACAGGCCAGGGTCTCGCCTTCCACGCCTCGCTCGAAGGTCCGCAGGCCATGGGCACCATCCACGGGGGCCTCGGACACCCAGTCCACGTTGGCCCCGCCCGGACCCAGCTCCGGGCGGGCGCGCAGCAGAGGACCCCAGCGCGCCACGTCCACCGCGCCGGGATCCGGCACCGGCACGACCAGGTGAGGCACGCCGGCGTTCACGAGATGATGCGCAGCGAAGGGACTTCCCGGCAGCGGCACCGCCAGGCGCAGGTCGCGCCAGGGCGGCAGGCTCACCGCCACCTCCTCTCCCGCCCAGCGGGCCGCGACGCGCCCGGCCGCGGTCACGAACGCGCAGCTCTCGCCGGACGCCAGGCCGAGACGGCGCGCGAAGGCCACCGCGCAGCGCGCCCCGTTCCCGCACAGGTCCGCCTCGCCCCCGTCCGCATTGTAGTAGGTCATCCGGAAATCGGCACCGGCGGTCGGACCCACGACGATCAGCCCGTCGGCGCCGATGCCCCGCCGGCGGTCGCAGAGGGCGGCGATCCGGGACGCGCTCAGGCCCGAGTCCGGCAGATCGGCGGCGGCCAGCATGACGAAGTCGTTGCCGGCACCCTGCATCTTCACGAAGGGCAGGCGCGTGCTCATGGCTCCTCCTGGCGGCCGGAGGCGGTCGCGGCCGGCCGCCATACCGCCAGGGTATCGCCGAATACGGGCGGCGGGAAGGGGGACGTCAGGCCTGGCTCCACCGTCAGCGAGTCGTCCACCGCGTAGGGCTCGAAGTACCAACTCCCGCTGTCCGCGGCGGCGTTCCCGCCCGGCAGCAGGCTGAACAGGCTGTCGCCGTCGGCATCCACGAAGAAGATCAGCCGCACCAGCCCCGGGCCGGCCTCGGGGACGCTGGTGGTGTCGCCCGGCGCCAGCGCGACCTGTCCCTTGGGCGCGGTCCGCTGGGGAGCAGGCACCCAGCCCGTGTCCCCTTCGGCCAGGGACAGGGGCCAGGCGTAGATCCGGCCCGGCCAGCGCGGAGCCGCCGGCGCCACGCCGCGCAGCTGGCCGGGAGTGCTGGGGGCGTAGAGCACGGTCAGGCCCAGATACGCCTGCGCCGAGTCAGCCGTAAGCCTGAACTCGCCCGGCAGCAGCCGCTGGGCCTCCTTCTCGTCCGGCCGCAAGTTCCCGTTGTCGTCGACGAAGGCCCGCACCAGCCAGGGGCCGCCGGGGGCCGGCAGCCAGGGCAGGCGGAAGGTGCCCTCCGCATCGGTCTGGGCCCGCCGCAGGAAGGGCTGCTGGAAGTAGGCCAGGCTCTCGGGCGGCACGGCGAAGAGTTCCACGACCCCCTTCGACAGGGGCCTGTCCTGGTATGCCAACTGCCCCCACAGGGCACCCGGCGGGAGACTGTCGGCCGTCGCCACCGGGAAGCTCCGTCGCGTCTCGGCCGCCACTTGATGGGCATCCCGCAGGGTCGGGAGCAGTTCGACCACCACCACCGTGTCGGGCGGCAGGGGCTCGTACAGCTCGACCGCGACCTCGCTCCGGCCGTGCCAGTGCGTCCCCTGGATCTCCGCCGGCGGGTAGAGCCGCAGGAATCGCGACGCGGGCTGCGGGTTCATCTTCTCGGTGAAGACGAAGTCGAGCCTCCGCACATCGCGCAGCCCCACGCTGCCGGATTCGGGCCGTGCGGCCGCCAGGGTCGGCGGCGTGCGATCCACGGGACCGCCCGGCGGCATCTCTATGCTGGCGCAGCCCAGGCCCAGCGCCAGGACCAGCAGCGCCAGGACTGGACCGAACCGCCGCGCACGAGCCCGGATACCGCCTCCCATGCCCTCACTCCATCAGGAGGGCCAGGATGGCCCGCTGCGCATGGAGCCGGTTCTCGGCCTCGTCGAAGACCACCGAGTGCGGCCCGTCCATGACCTCGTCGGTGATCTCCTCCCCGCGGTGGGCCGGCAGGCAGTGCAGAACGATGTGGTCCGTCGCGCAGCTCTCCAGCAGGGCGGCGTTGATCTGGAAGCCGGCGAAGTCCCGGCGGCGCTTCTCCGCCTCGTCCTCCTGGCCCATGCTGAAGAAGGCGTCGCCGTAGATCACGTGCGCCCCTTCCACGGCTTCCCGCGGGTCGTGGGTGATCATGAAGGAGGCGCCGGCGGCCTCGGCCTGACGCAGGATCCCCTCGTCGGGATCGTAGCCCTCCGGACAGGCCAGGATGAAGTTGAACGGGAAACGGCTGGAGGCGTTGAGCCAGCTGTTCGCCAGGTTGTTGCCGTCGCCGACCATGACCACGTTCTTGCCCTCGATCGTGCCCAGGTGTTCCTCGATGGTCATGATGTCCGCCATCACCTGGCAGGGATGCAGCAGGTCGGTCAGGCCGTTGATGACGGGCACGCTGGCGTGGGCGGCCAGCTGATCCACGTCTTCCTGGGCGAAGGTGCGGATCATGATCCCGTCCACCAGGCGCGAGAGCACCCGTGCGACGTCCTGCACGGACTCGCGCTTGCCCAGCCCGATCTCCTGGTCCGTGATGTAGAGGGAGCTGCCGCCCAGCTGCCGCATGGCCACCTCGAAGCTGACGCGCGTGCGCAGGCTCGGCTTGGCGAAGACGCAGGCCAGCACGCGGTTCGGATGGCTGTGCGGCAGCTGGTGCCGCCGGGCCAGCGGCTTCTGCTCACGGGCCAGATCCAGGATGCGGCGCAGCTCCTCGGATGCGTGGTGGCTGATGGACAGGAAGTCTTTCTTGCGCAGGGGCATGGTGCCTCCTCATGCCGGTGGCGCCGTACGGCGCCCCGGGTCTCACAGGATGTAGCGGCTCAGGTCCTCGTCCTGGCAGATCCCCGCCAGACGGGCCTCCACGAAGGCCTTGTCCACGATCACGTCCGTGGTCCGCTTGTCCGGGGCCGCAAAGAGCAGCTCGTCCAGCAGCTGGGCCAGGATGGTCTGCAGCCGCCGCGCGCCGATGTTCTCCATCCGGCGATTCAGCTCCGCAGCCAGGCGGGCCATTTCCTCGACGGCGTCTGTGGTGAATTCAAGACGGCAATCGTCCACGGCGAGCAGCGCCGTGTACTGCTTGAGCAGCGAGCTGTCGGTCTCGTGCAGGATGCGCGCGAAGTCCACCTCGGTGAGACTGTCCAGCTCCACCCGGATGGGAAAGCGCCCCTGCAGCTCCGGGATCAGGTCGCTGGGCTTGCTCATGTGGAATGCTCCGGCGGCGATGAACAGCACGTGGTCCGTGTGCACCGGCCCGTACTTGGTCGGGACCGCCGAGCCCTCCACGATGGGCAGCAGGTCGCGCTGGACACCTTCCCGGCTGACGTCCGGGCCGCTCCCGGGACTCGACCGGCCCGCTATCTTGTCGATCTCGTCCAGGAAGATGATCCCGCCCTGCTCGACCAGCTGAACCGCCTCCTGCACCACCCGGTCCATGTCCAGCCGCTTCTCCAGCTCCTGGTCGTGCAGGACCCGCTTGGCCTCGGCGACGGGCATGATCTTCTCGGTCCGCTGCTTGGGAAAGAGATTCTTGAGGCTCTCGCTGAAGCTGGCGTCGAACTCCTCCCCCGCGGAGGTGAAGATGTTGGCGATGGGCAGGCGTGTCTGTTCGCCCGTGATCGTCACCTCGCGATCGTCGAGAACATGGTCGCGCAGCTGCTGGCGGATCTTGTCGCGGCTGCGCTGCCAGCGCTCCTGGCGCTCCGGATCCTCGGTGGCCAGGGGCGGAAAGAGAGCGTCGATGAGCCGCTCCTCGACCGCGGTGTCGATCTCCTGCAGGAGGCGGCCCTCCTCGCGCCGCTTCACCAGGACGATGGCGTTCTCCACCAGGTCCCGCACCATGGAGTCCACGTCGCGGCCGACGTAGCCCCTCTCGGTGAACTTGGTGGCTTCCACCTTCAGGAAGGGCAGGCCGGCGATCTGGGAGAGCCGTCTGGCGATCTCGGTCTTACCGACCCCGGTGGGCCCGATCATGATGATGTTGTTGGGGACGACCTCCTTGCGAAGCTCCTCCGGGATGCGCAGGCGGCGCCAGCGGTTGCGCAGGGCGATGGCCACGGCCCGCTTGGCGGCTTCCTGCCCGATGATGTAGCGGTCCAGCTCCGCCACGATGGTGGCACAGCTCCAGCCTTCGCTTCTAGGTAAGGAGACGATCCGCATCGTTCGCCTCCTCCCCGAAGGTCAGCACGGTGATCCGGTCGTTCGTGTAGATGCAGATCTCGGCCGCCAGACGCAGGGCCTCGCGGCAGATGTCCGGCGGTGCCAGGTCGGTGTGGGAAAGCAGGGCGCGGGCCGCCGCCACCGCGTAGCCGGCCCCCGAGCCGATGGCCGCCACGGAGTCATCCGCGGCCACCACGTCCCCGTTGCCGGATACGGTGAACAGCTGCTGCCTGTCCATGACCACGAGCATGGCTTCCAGGCGGCGCAGGATGCGGTCGCTGCGCCACTCGCGCGCCAGCTCGATGGCGGCGCGGGGCAGGTGGCCACGGTAGCGCTCCAGGTGACCCTCGAACTTCTCGAAGAGGGTGAAGGCGTCGGCGGCCCCCCCGGCGAAGCCGACCAGGACCTGGCCGCCGAACAGCTTGCGGACCTTGACCGCGCCCTGCTTGACCGCGGTCTGTCCCAGGGTGACCTGGCCATCGCTGGCGATGGCGCCCTGCCCGTCGCGCAGGACTCCCAGCACGGTGGTGCCATGCAGCGGCATGGTGCTCCCTCCCTACTTGGCCCGCGGATGGGCCCGCCGAAAGATCTCTTGCAGCTGCGCGCGCGAGAGATGCGTGTAAATCTGCGTCGTGGCCAGATGCTGATGTCCCAGCAGTTCCTGCACGATCCGGATGCCCGCCCCGCCGTCCAGGAGATGCGTGGCGAAGGAGTGGCGCAGCGTGTGCGGCGAGACCCCCGTCAGGCCGGCCAGCCGCGCCGCATAGTGATAGACGCGGCTCTGCACGGTGCGGGGGCTGATGCGCCGCCCCGGCCGTCCTTCGAAGAGGGGCTGCTTGGCGAGTTCCCGCCGCAGCCGGCCATCGCGCAGCTCCAGCCACACGATCGGGTCCAGCCACCGTCCCAGATGATCGGCCAGCGCCTCGGCCGCACACCCTAGTAACGGCAGGACCCGCTCCTTGTTCCCCTTGCCGAGCACCCGGACCCGTTCCCCCGGCCAGTCCAGGTGCCGCAGCTCCAGCGCCACGACCTCGGCCAGGCGCAGGCCGAGACCGTAGATCATCTCCAGCAGGGCGCGATCGCGCCGCCCGCGCGCCGTGCGGGGATCGGGCAGGCCCAGGAGCTGCTCCATCGCCCCCTCCGGCAGATCCTGGGGCAGCTTCCGCTCGCGGCCGCCCCGGCCCCGGACCAGGTTCTCCGGAATGTTACTCACGATCTCGCTCAGGCGCAGGAAGCGGTAGAAGGCCCGGATGCTGGCCAGGTGGCGGGCCACCGTGGCCCGGCTCCGGCCCTCGCTCCGCAGGCGAGCCAGGTGATCGCGCACGAGCAGGCGCTGGTCGTCCAGCCGGGACCAGGATTCCGGACCACCGCCCGGCGGCAGGATGGCCGCCGCCTCCGCCGAGTTCAGGAACAGCATCAGGTCGCGCCGATAAGACGCCACCGTACGGGGGCTCGCCCCCTTCTCGACGGTCAGGTGATCGAGAAAGGTCTGCAGTCGATCCGTCGCCATGCCACGTCCTGCTCGTGAGGTCCGGAATGTATCATCGGCGTGCACCTGCGGCAAGCAGCCGCCGCACCGCAGCTTGCGCCAGGAAAGCCTCCAGGTCACGCAGGGAACGGTCGCGCTGCGCTAGCCTGCGTTCCCGCCGGCCCCGGGCCCGCCGGGGCGCCGGCGGCAGCAGGCCGAAGTTCACGTTCATCGGCGACAGCCGCGGGCTGGTGGTGTCGAAGAGGTAGCCCTGGTTGAGGGCCCCCAGCAGCGTGGTCGCCGGCCAGGGGGGCAGCTCCAGGCCGTGACGCTCCGCAGCCAGCAGCCAGGCCACCAGCAGCCCCGAGGCGATGGATTCCACGTAGCCCTCGACCCCGGTGATCTGGCCGGCCAGGTGAATCCGGGGCGCCGAGCGCAGGGCGAAGCGGGGCGTCAGCACCCGCGGCGTGTCCACGTAGAAGTTGCGGTGCATCTGCCCCAGGCGCACGAACTCGGCCTCGGCCAGCCCGGGGATGAGCCGGAAGATGCGCTTCTGCTCGCCCCACTTCAGGCGCGTCTGGAAACCCACGAGCCCGTAGAGACTGCCCTCGCGGTTCTCCTGCCGCAGCTGCACCACCGCGTGGGGCTGCTCCCGCTGCCGCGGATCCTGCAGCCCCACCGGCCGCAGGGGTCCGAAGGCCAGCGACTCGGGACCCGAGGCCGCGATCTCCTCGATGGGCTGGCAGCCGGGGAAGAGCGCGTCGCGGTCGAAGTCGTGCAGATCCGCCTTCTCGGCGGCCAGCAGCTCCTCGCGCAGGCGGCGGTAGGTCGGCTCGTCCAGCGGCGCGTTCAGGTAGTCGGCCTCCCCGCGATCGTAACGGGTGGCCCGGTAGAACCGGCTCATGTCGAGGGACTCCCGGGTGACGGTCGGCGCGATGGCGTCGAAGAAGTGCAGTCCGGCCCCCCCTGCCAGCCTCTCGATCTGCCGCTGCAGGGAGGCGGAGGTGAGGGGGCCCGTGGCCAGCAGCCAGGTTCCGGTCCCCGGCGGCTCCGGCGCGTCCACTTCCTCCCGGCGCACCTCGACGAGCGGCTCGGCGGCGATGCGCTCGGTCACGGCCGCGGCGAAGCGTTCCCGGTCCACCGCCAGGGCGGAGCCGGCCGGGACGGCGTGCTCGCGGGCGATGGCCAGCAGGCGGCAACCCAGCCGCGCCAGCTCCTCCTTGAAGAGCCCGGAGGCGGTGGCGGGATCGGTGCTCTTGAGACTGTTGCTGCAGACGATCTCGGCCAGGTGCTCCGAGCGATGGGCGGGGGTTTGCCGCAGCGGCCGCATCTCGTGCAGGACGACGGGAAGACCGAAGCGGGCGAGCTGGAGCGAAGCCTCGCTGCCCGCCAGACCGCCGCCGACGACGTGGATGGCGTCCGGGGTGCTGGTCAAGCTTCAGCCCCGATCGGAGTCCGCGGGTTCCCCGTGCGGATCGGGCGACCCCGCCGCGCTCTTGCGGGTCGCCTGCGTGGCCGATTTCCCGGCGGTCTTCTTCGCGCCCTTCCCGAGCTTCTTCGTGCCGGCCTTCTTGCCTGTCTTCTTTCCTGTCTTCTTTCCTGTCTTCTTGCCTGTCTTCTTGGCGGTCTTCCTGGCCTTCTTCCGCGCGGTCTTCTTGCCGCGGTCAACGGACCGCTTGGCCGCCGCTGCCCTGAGCAGGGCCAGGGCCTCCTCCACGTCCACCTCCTGGGGGTCGCGCCCCTTGGGCAGAGTGGCATTCAGGCGGCCGTCGCTGACGTAGGGGCCGTAGCGTCCGTCCAGGACCTGCAGCGGCGCACCGGTCGCGGGGTGAGGACCCAGCTCCTTGAGCACCGGCCGGCGGTTCTTGCTGCGGATCAGGGACAGCGCTTCCTCCAGACCGACGTCGAAGATCCGCTCCCAGGAAGGCAGCTTGGCGTAGACGCGACCGGATTCCACGTAGGGGCCGAAGCGACCCAGACCGGCCGTGACGGTCCCGCCGGTCTCCGGATCCACGCCCACGACGCGGGGCAGCGACAGCAGGCGCAGGGCCAGCTCCAGGTCGACGTCCTCCGGCCGGATCCCGCGGTCCAGTCCCACGCGCTTGGGCTTGCGTCCCTCCGCGACCTCGCCGAGCTGCAGATAGGGGCCATAGGGACCCACCAGCAGGTAGACGTTCTCGCCGCTGGCCGGGTCCTGCCCGATCGGCTGCTGGCCCCGGGCCCGGGCCGCCACCAGCTCGAGCGCCTTTTCCAGGGTCAGCTCGTCGATGAGCAGGTCCACCGGCACCGTTGCCCGCCGGTCCTCGCCCCCCTCGCCCACCTGCACGTAGACGTAGTTGCGACCGATGCGCACGGTGACTGGCTCGCCGGTCTCCGGGTGCCGCCCCAGCTGGAAGGCCGGGAAGTCGATCGCGGGCAGCTCCCGCTCGATGCGGCGCAGCAGACCGTTCTGGTCGCCGTCGGATCCGTGGTAGAAGGCGGACAGGAAGTCCTCGCCGTCGATGTCCCCCGCGGCGATTTGATCGAGGTCCTCCTCCATCTCCGCCGTGAACTTGAGGTTCACGTAGCGCTCGAAGTGGCGCCGCAGCAGCTCCGTGACCGCCAGCCCGATGTAGGTGGGCACCAGCGAGCCGGACTTCTTCATCACGTAGCCCCGCTGCTGGATGGTGGAGATGACCGGGGCGTAGGTGGACGGACGTCCGATGCCTTCCTCTTCCAGCCTCTTGACCAGCGAGGACTCCGTGTAGCGCGGCGGCGGCGTGGTCTCGTGCCGCCGGGCCTCGCAGCCCAGCACCTGCTCGCCGGCCGCGGCGCCGGCAGCCGCGAAGCTGCGCCCTTCCTGCAGCTCCGGTAGCAGGCTGTCCTCCGGGCCGCCTCCCTGGACCGCGAGCCAGCCGGGGAAGCGCACCATGGATCCGGTGGCCCGGAACAGGCACCTGCCCTCCTCCAGCTCCACGACCAGGTCCACGGTCGTCTTGTCCAGCTCGGCGTCGGTCATCTGGGACGCCAGGGTCCGGTTCCAGATCAGCCGGTAGAGCGCCAGCTCGTCCCGCTCCAGGCAGCGGGCCATCATTTCGGGGGTGCGGCGCACGTCCGTGGGTCGGATGGCCTCGTGGGCCTCCTGGGCGGACTTCGACTTGGTCTTGTAACGCCGGGGACCGTCGGTGTAGCGCTCCCCGAAGCTGCTGCGGATGAAGGTCGCGGCCTCCTGCAGGGCCTTCTCGCTGAGGGTCACCGAATCGGTGCGCATGTAGGTGATCAGGCCCTCGCGTTCGCGGCCGCCCAGGTCGATCCCTTCGTACAGCCGCTGGGCGATCTGCATGGTCCGCTTGGGGGAGAATCCCAGGCGGGCGCCCGCGGCCTGCTGCAGCGTCGAGGTGATGAAGGGCGGCGAGGGACGCTGGCGCGTCTGTTTGCGCTCCACGCGCTCCACGCCCCAGGGCAGGTTGCGCGGGGCGCCGGCGGCGATGCTCTCGGCCTCGGTCCGCTGCAGCACCCGGACACCGGCGGTGCTCTTCAGCGCGCCAGTCTCGGGTACGAAGTCCTTGCCGCCGGCCAGCCTGTCTTCCCCCACGCTGACCAGCCGGGCAGCGAAGTCGCACTCGGCGGACCGCAGGCGGGCCTCCACGTCCCAGTACTCCGCACGCCGGAAGGCCCGGCGCTCTTCCTCCCGCTCGACCACCAGGCGCACCGCCACGCTCTGCACGCGGCCCGCGCTCAGCTTGGTGCGCACCTTCTTCCACAGCACGGGTGAGAGGCTGTACCCGTAGAGCCGGTCGAGGATCCGCCGGCTCTCCTGCGCCCGCACCAGCCGCCGATCCAGATCGCGTGGATTGGCCAGGGCATGCTCCACCGCCGCCTTGGTGATCTCGTGGAACGCGATGCGCCGGACGGGGATCTTGGGTTGCAGGACCTGCAGCAGGTGCCAGCTGATGGCCTCGCCTTCGCGATCCTCGTCCGTGGCCAGCAGCAGCTCGTCCGCCTGCTTCACCAGCTTCTTGAGCGCCGTCACGTGCTTCTGGCTGTCCGCCGACACCACGTAGACCGGCTGGAAACCACCCTCGGTGTCCACTCCCAGGCGCGCCCACGGCTCGGCCCGGTACTGCTCCGGGATCTCCCGGGCGGAGCTGGGCAGATCCCGGATGTGGCCGTAGCTCGCCGCCACGCGGTACTCGGGTCCCAGGAATCTCTCGATGGTCCGCGCCTTGGCCGGTGATTCGACGATGATGAGCTTCAAGCGTTTCGCTCCCGGATACGGGCAGGCGACACCCCGCGGGATGCGCCATAGAAATTGAGGACATGTCCGCCCTGCGAACGATGTATGAAGGCGGAGCGTATCTGTCAACAGGCAGCGGCGAGTCGGGCGGACGGTGGCGGCGTCAGTGGGGCCGGGCGGCGCCGGGTCCCGGTGCGAAGTCGGCGCCGGACGTCACGCGCCCAAAGACGATCTGGTCGATCAGAACGTCCAGCTCGCGCTTGTCCAGGGGGGTGGCGGCCACGAGGCCGGCATGCTGCAGCAGCTGCTCCATCTGCCCCCGCGAGAGCTGGCCGGCGTCGACGAGCCGCAGCAGGTAGCCGAAGGCGGCGGGCTCCAGGGCCTGGCGGTCCGGGCCCTCGTAGCAGCGCACGCCGCTGGGACTGCCCAGGCTGGCGGCCGGCTCCGCGATCAGCCAGGGACGCGAGCCCGAGGTCCACTGATCCTCGAGCCAGTCCAGGATGCCGCCCACGTCCACGGCATCGTAGCCGGCGGCCGCGGCCAGCTCCTGGAAGCGCCCCCGGTCCAGGGCCAGAGCGTCTCCGCGCGCCGCCAGGGACTCCAGCAGGATGAGCAGAAGGTTCTTGAGCCTTTGCTGTACGCTCTCCATGTCCTCTCCACGCGGTCCCCGAACGGCCGGCACGCTAGCACAAGGGCGCCGCCGGGGCAACCCCGCGCTCAGCGGCCGTGACACTTCTTGTACTTGAGACCGCTGCCGCAGGGACACGGATCGTTGCGTCCCACCTTGGGATGGCTGCGCTGCACGGGGCGGGACCGCCCCGGAGGATCGGCTGCCGGTGCGGGGCCTCCCGGGCCCGGCGGCAACCCGGCCGCGGCCCCCACGGCCGCGGGGGCGCGGCTCCAGGCGTCCATCTCCGCCTTGCGGGTCTCCATCTCCTCCACGCGCTGGGGCCGCGGCGCCTGCACGGCGATCTCTGCGCGGAAGAAGATGTGCACCGCCTCGCGCTCGATGGCGTCGACCAGCTCCTCGAACATGCGGAAGGACTCGCTCTTGTACTCGACGAGTGGATCGCGCTGGCCGTAGCTGCGCAGGCCGATGCCGCTGCGCAGCAGGACGAGCTGGTTGAGGTGGTCCCGCCAGTGCTCGTCGATGACCTGCAGCAGGACGAAGCGCTCCAGCTGCCGGGTCAGATCCGGCCCGACGCGCGCCTCCTTGCTGCGGTAGCGCTCCAGCAGGCTCTCCTGCAGGCGTTCGCGCAGGGCGTCGTAGCCCAGGCTCAGGCGCTCTTCCTTCCGCAAGGGCAGCGGCGCCAGCGCCAGGTTCTGGTAGGCCCGGGCCAGCCCGTCGAAGTCCCAGTAGTCCGGGGCCGAGTTCTCGTCCGCGTGGGCGGCCAGCGTCGCCGCGCAGACGTTCTCGATGTAATCCAGCATCACGTCCGAGACATCCTCTTCCATGAGGACGTCGCGGCGCAGGGAGTAGATGACCTCGCGCTGTTTGTTGACGACGTCGTCGTACTCGAGCAGATGCTTGCGGATGTCGAAGTTGTGATTCTCGACGCGGATCTGGGCCTTCTCGATGGCCTTGGTCACCATGCCGTGGGTGATGACGTCCCCTTCCTGCACGCCCAGCCGATCCATGACGCGGATGATCCGCTCGGAGCCGAACAGGCGCATGAGATCGTCCTCGAGGGACAGGAAGAAGACCGCCGAACCCGGATCGCCCTGGCGGCCGGAGCGGCCGCGCAGCTGGCGGTCGATGCGCCGGCTCTCGTGCCGCTCGGTGCCCACGATGTGCAGGCCGCACGGCTCGTCCTGCAGCTCCTCCCACTCCGCGTCGTCCTTGCGCGCGCGCCAGCCCTCGTGCAGCGTGAGCACCTCCGGCTGCAGCTTGATGTCGGTGCCGCGGCCGGCCATGTTCGTGGCGATGGTGACGGCGCCGAGCCGGCCCGCCTCGGCCACGATCTCCGCCTCGCTCTTGTGGTGCTTGGCGTTCAGGACGTTGTGGTTGATGCCGCGCAGGCGCAGCAGGCGGCTCAGCAGCTCGCTCACCTCCACCGTCGTGGTGCCGACCAGCACCGGCAGTTCCAGCTCGTGCAGGCGCGCCACCTCGTCCACGATCGCCTTGTACTTCTCCTTCTTGGTCCGGTAGATGATGTCGTCGTAATCCATCCGCCGGACCGGCTCGTTGGTGGGAATGACCACCACTTCCAGCTCATAGATGGAGTGGAACTCGGCCTCCTCCGTCTCCGCGGTGCCCGTCATGCCGGCCAGCTTGTCGTACATGCGGAAGAAGTTCTGGATGGTGATGGTGGCCAGGGTCTGGGTCTCCTTCTCGACCTGGACCCCCTCCTTGGCCTCCAGGGCCTGGTGCAGCCCCTCGCTGAACCGCCGGCCCGGCATCAGGCGCCCGGTGAACTCGTCCACGATGATGATCTTGCCGTCCTGGATCACGTACTCGTCGTCCTTGGCGTACAGCGAGTAAGCGCGCAGCAGCTGGTCCACGTTGCTGATCTGCTCGTTCTTGAGGGCGTACTCTCGCTCCACCTGGTCCTGGCGCTTGGCCTTCTGATCGGGATCGAGGCTGCTGTCCTGCTGGATGCGCCCGGTCTCGCCCGCCAGGTCGGGCAGCACGAAGAAGTCCGGATCCTCGCGTGAGAGGAACTCGCGGCCCTTCTCCGTCATGTCCACGTTGTGGTGCTTTTCCTCCACCACGTAGAACAGATCCTCGTCGGCCTCCCACATGGCCTTGTCGCGTATGAAGGCGGACTCGGTCCGCTGAATGATCTCCAGCACGCCGGGGATCTGCGCCAGCTTGCGGAAGCGGCCGTTCTTGGGCGCGCCGCGGCTGATGCGCAGCAGCTTGAGCGCGGTTTCGTCGTCGATGGGCACGTCGTCCCCGCTGTCGCTCCCGCGCAGGCTGCGCTCCACGTCGGCCAGCCACTCGTTGACCAGCTTGCTCTGCGCCCGCACCAGCCTTTCGACCGGCGGCTTCAGCTCCTCGAAGCGGTGGGTGGACTTGTCCACCGCGCCGCTGATGATCAGCGGCGTCCGCGCCTCGTCGATGAGCACCGAGTCGACCTCGTCCACGATGGCGTAGTGGTAACCGCGCTGCACGAGCTGGTCCTTGTGGATGGCCATGTTGTCGCGCAGGTAGTCGAAGCCGAACTCGTTGTTGGTGCCATAGGTGATGTCGGCGCCGTAGACCTCGCGGCGCTCGGGAGGCGGCATGTCATGGGTCAGGTAGCGGACGCTGCAGCCGAGGAAGCGGAGCACGCCGCCCATCCACTCGGCGTCGCGGCGGGCCAGGTAGTCGTTGACCGTGATCAGATGGGCGCCCAGGCCCTCCAGCGAGTTCAGGTAGAGCGGCATGATGGCCACGAGCGTCTTGCCCTCGCCGGTGGCCATCTCGGCGATCTTGCCCTGGTGCAGCACGACGGCACCGATGATCTGCACATCGTAGGGCACCATGTCCCAGGCCTGCTCGTGCCCCCACACCGGCCAGGCGGCTCGCCGCTCGGCCAGCCGGCGGCAGGCCTCCCAGACCACGCCGAAGGCCTCCGGCAGCAGATCGTCCGTCGTCTCGCCCTGGGTCAGGCGGGCCTTGAACTCGTCGCGCTTGGCGCGCAGCTCCTCGTCGCTGAGCGTGCGATAGCCCTCCCGCACCTCCTTGACCTGGTCCAGGATCGGCTTCAGCTTGAGATAGTCCCGGTGGGATTTCTTGCCGAAGATCTTCTCGAGCAGCTCCTGCAGGCCCATCTTGGCCGTTCCTCGCTATGCTGGCGGAACAATGCGCCCGCCTCCCGTCCACGGGGAGGCAAGCGAAAGTTAGATCCGCTGAAAATCGGTGTCAATCACCCGTGGTCAGCTCAACCAAGTCAGGAGATATTGCAAAGCTCCGGCCGTGGCCAGCGGCATGGTCAAGTTGTCCCAGCGCCCGGGCGTCCAGCGCTCCATGAGAGCGGCGGTCAGGCCACCCAGCCCGACGATCACCGGACGCGGCCCGATCACCAGTCCGATCATGATCATGGAAACCACCAGACAGCCCAAGGTTCCCGCCAGCGTCTTGTTGCCTCGCTTGCGCACCGCGGCCACCCGCGGCGGCCGCCCGCGGCGCAGGTGGCGCAGCAGGCGCCACTGGCTGTAGGCCTGCCCCACCAGGGCGGCTGCGGAGTCGCCCCAGGCCAGGCACAGGATGCCGGCCGTGGCCGGCCCGGCCGGGAAGAAAGCCGAGGTCAACGTGGCGCCGATCATCATGATCGAGGCCCCGGAGAACTCGTGTCTCTCGTCCACCCGGAAGACGAACGGGAACGTGCGGTACATCCAGATGCCCCAGCGCCGCAGGTTGAGCCGGGCGCGATCCACCGCGAGGACGAAGAGCGTGGCAATGGCAAGGCCTACCGTGGCTTGCGGCTCGTGGACATAGAAGGTCCAGAGCGCCAGGAGGGTGGACATCAGGTGGATGCCCTTGCGGTCCCACTCCACGCCCTGCCGCCAAGAGCGCAGGGTCTCCGGATCCGGGAGCCGATGGGAGCGCTTCTCCGCACCCGCAACTGGCGGTGGCTCGGGTGCCGGGGCCCCGGCCTCACCTGTGGTGCGAGGAGGGCTGACTCGCTGCTTGATCGGCTTCATCGGCGACGGACCGCAGCCTGGCTGAGAACCTGTATCCAGCCCTTCAGGGTTTCTGATCGTCGATAATCCAATCGTATATTTCTCTGTCGCGCAACACCTTTTCCACGTAGCGCTGCGTCTCGGGATAGCCGATCCAGGCCAGGAACAGCGACGCCGGCTGCGCCTCGCCGAGCTGGTCCTCCCAGCGCGCCACGGCCCCGCTGCCCGCATTGTACGCCGCCACGGCGCGGTAGGGATCGCCCGCGAACCGCCCCTCGCACTCCCGCAGCAGGCGGACGCCCAGGTCCAGGGAGGCCACCGGGTCGTTCCAGAGGATGCGTCCCGCGCGGTACCCCTGATCCGGCCAGTGGAAGGGCATGATCTGCAGCCAGCCCAGGGCGCCGGCGCGCGAGCGCGCGGCGGGGTCGAAGAGCGACTCGTTCCGGGCGATCGCCAGGACGAGGGAGGGCTCCAGTCCGCAGGCGCTCAGGGCCTCCAGCAGCTCGCCCGCCGCCGGCACCGGGTACAAGAATCGCAGGCGATCGTCCAGCCCGAGCGGCCCCTGCGGCAGGCTCACGGCCAGGGCCAGCTGTCCACGCAGATCGCCCGCGGCCAGGGCCGCGCCCAGCATCGCGTGGCGCGCCAGCTGCTCCTGCGATGCCCGGCGCGATACCAGCCGGCGCAGCCCGGGCAGCGGCGAGGGTCCGTCCAGCAGGCCCGGGGGCCCGAAACGCACCAGATCCCGTTCGAGCAGCCAGGCCGCCAGCGGCTCGCGCAGGTCGCTCCCCCGCAGGAAGCGCCCGATGGCGGCGCAACCCAGGGCGAAGCGGGCCTGCGGCGTATCAGCGCGGAGAGCGGCGCGCAGTCCGTCCCGGTAATCCCGGCAGCGGGCGCCGCCGGCATCCGCCGTCCCGGCTCCCACCGCCAGCCCCAGGCCCCAGCGGAGCCAGAGATCCCAGAGGAGCGCGCGAGCCCCCGCGGCCCGCGCGCACAGGTCGGCGTCCTCCTGCCAGCGCAGCGGCCGAATCTCGCCGCTGCGCACCCGCCGCAGCGCCGCCTCCCGCCGCGTCGGCTCCGGCCGTTCCGCGGCCGCCTCCGGCGCCAGGCCGTAATCCACCAGCTCCCGCCGCAAGACTTCGCCTTCCTCGTCCGTGAGATGCGCCGTCGCCAGGGCCCGGACGGCGCGTTCGCGGGACTCCAGCCCGCGGGCTCGCGCCAGCACCAGCGACTGCAGAGTCCAGCGGCGCAGGACCTCGACGAGGCCGGGATCCTGCGCCGACTCGCCCAGGCGCAGCGCCTGCTCCAGGTCGGCGAGGCCCGCGTCCCACTCCTGCTTCAGCAGCCGTGCCTCCGCCGCGCGCCGCCAGAGGCCGGCGCGCAATCCCGTCTCCAGGTCCCGCCGGCGCGCCAGCGCCTCGCTGACGTCCGCCTGGTAGCGCCCCTGGCGCCGCCTCCCGTTCGTCCATTGCTCCTGCCAGAAGCGGGCGACCGGCGGCCGTGAAAAGGCCGCCAGGTGGGCGTCCAGCTCGGGCCCCCGTGGGAGGACGGCAGCGCCCAGGCCGGCCAGGACATCGGGCGGAAAGCCCGCCTCCCGCAGATCCGCGGTCTTCAGGCCCGGATCCGTCACGCTGGCCAGCCAGTGTCCCAGCTCGACCGTTCCGCAGCCGGCCGGCAGCAAAGGTTCGCCGCGCGCCCGCCGGCAGGCGCGCCAGACGGCCCAGCCGGACTGCGCGTCGAACGGACCCAGATCGAGCAGCTCCGGCCAGGGCTCCTTCTCCGGCGGCTGTGGACCGGACAGCCGCGCCTGCAGCCAGCGCCGGCGCAGCGACCAGACGAAGGTCTCCTCCGGGGCCAGTCCCAGCTCCTCGGCCCGGACCAGCAGATGCTGCACGGTCTCCAGTGCCGCCTCGTAATCGCTATGCTGGCATGAAGACATGGCTGACTGTTGAAGTAGATACACAAGGAACGGAGAGGCGGAAGATACCTCGGGATCGGGCCGCGGCAGGTCGGTTGCCTTCCCCAGCAGTACGGCCAGTTCCCCCCGGCGTCGCTCGTACCAGGAGGCCTGGGCGCCCGCCGAACCCAGGGCTGGCGCGAGGATGCGCCAGAGCAGGAGCCCGTGCTCCTGGCGCAGGTTGCCCGGCGCGAAGTATTCCGCGGCCGCCTGCTGCCAGAGCGTGTCCACGACCAGGGGGGCGAACAGATCGTGGGGCCAGCCATCCTCCAGCGCAATCTGCCCGGCATCCGCATAGGCTCCCACCCGAAATCGCTCCAGGAAGGGATCGCCGAACGGCCCGGCCGCGCAGGCGCTCTGCGCCGCGAGCAGGCAGATCAGGCAGCCGGTCAGCCGGGAGATGCGGTTTGCACTCATCGCAGCAACACCACGCTTCGCACGGCCTCCCGGCCCTCGCAGGCCAGGCGGAAGAAATAGAGACCCGAGGCGGCGGGGCGCCCGCGACCGTCGCGGCCGTCCCAGCGCAGCAGGCGGCTGCCCCCGCTCAGCATCCAGGTCCGCAGGCAGCGGCCCCGCAGGTCATAGACACCCAGGCGGCCCGTGCCGAGGGCCGGCAGCTGCACGAGGATACGCACCTCTCCCAGGGCGGGATTGGGATAGGGCGCCGCCAGCAGCTGCGGGGACTCGGCCCCGCCGTCCCGATACCAGGCCAGCCCGCGGGAGGCCACCTCGCCCACGCCGGCATCGGCCACGACCCGCAGGACGAGCCGCTCGCTGGCCGGAACGCTCAGGTCCGCGGGCAGGTTCTCCAGCCGGAGCCCGTGCGCGTAGCCGCCGGCCCCGGCGCCGGGAGCCCCGCTCCAGATCTCCAGCCAGCTGATCCCCTGGTCGCGGCTGGCCTCGACGCGGTAGCCGGCGACCGGCAGACCCGGGCCGTCCCAGACCAGGCGCGCCGGCTCGCCTCCGCTGCCGGGAAGGATCGCCACGGGAAAGGCGGAGGACCGGTCCGGGAGCAACGCCGCCTGCAGGCCCGCCACCACCCAGCCGCGCCCGCCGAACTGCGGGTCGCTCGCGAAGTGCAGTCGCAGGCGAACGGGCGGCGGCAGGTCCGGGACCGGTATCAGGTCGAGACGCCAGCGCCAGGGGCCGGCGGCCGTCAGCGAATCGGTGCCCACGAAGGCTGGCCGGCCGTGCAGGGACGCCTGGGAGGCGGGATCTACGATCCCGTCGTAGCCGTCCACCGGGGCGGCGGGCCGGATGCTGCCGTCCCCGCCCTCGAACTCTACCAGCCCCGCGTCCCAGGCCACGCCCGGGCGCACCAGCTCGCCGTCCATGGCATGCACGAGCCGCACGGCCGTCATGTCCCGCGGCAAGGGAGCCGAGCGAAGGACGACGTCCGCCCGGTTCTCGTACTCGGCGATCGGCCAGTCCGACGGCTGGGTGTAGAGCGAACCGGTGCAGATCAGGACGGGCGAGCCGTCGCCGGTCAGGTAGGGAGCGCCGGCCCAGCGCTGCCAGGTGGTGCTCGTGACGCCTCCCGGGTAGAGGATCTCCCAGGTTCCCGGCCAGCTGCCGGCGAAGTCGAGCGCCAGGTCGTCGTCCCGCCAGACCCAGCTGCGGAAGACCTCGACCCCGCTCCAGTCCTGGGCCGCCAGCTGGATGCGGAAGCGCGTGGAAGCTCCGGCCGGCAGCGGGGGATCGTCGATCCAGGCCGGCGGATCCAGCACCGTCCACAATCCGCTCGCGTCGCGCTCGAAGAGCAGGCTCGCCTGCAGCTCCCCGTCCTCGAAGCGACCCCAGGACGGAGAGCCGACCGCCTCGATCACGCCCGTCAGGCCGGTCAGCGGCGGGCCCGTCTCTTGCACGTCCAGCCACAGGCGGGGCGGAGCGCCTGCGCCGAAGCCGAGACGGACGGACACGGCGAAGTCCACGGCATCCTGCACGCCCAGGCTCACGCCGTCCGCCAGGGAGGTGATGGCGGTCAGCGAGATCTCCGTCGGGCCGTCGTACCCGCCACTGGAGGGCTGCGTGGCGGGTGTCAGCGCGGTCACCCCCAGGCTGCCCGGGAACAGGTCTTGCGGGCCGCCCCGGTCCAGCCCGTCCGCCAGGCTGCCGTCGCCGTCGGCCTCCAGCAGGGCCACCCGCAGGTGCGGTGCCGGCCAGGTCACGGCCTCCGGCACTTCCTCGTCCACGTGGTAGACGAGCAGTTCGTCCGGCGGGACCGCGGCATCGAAGGGCCCGGCCGCCGGACCGCCGCGCGTCTCGAGCAGGAAGTACTCCGGGCCGGAGCGCCCGTGCGTCCAGACGCGCCAGGCGCGACCGGTCTCGCTGGTCGGACGCAGAGTGTCCGGCAAACCCGGCGCCGCACCCCGCTGCGGGACGATCTCGCACCAGCCCAGCTCGGCCATGCTGTAGGCATCCAGGAGCGCGGCCCCCGCCCCGTTGCCGTTGCCCCAGGCCCCGGCCGCCATCAGGCTGAAGATGCCCAGGCCGCCGCGCGACAGCACGTCGCCGCCGGTAGAGGCCAGGCGCCGATCGTAGCGGTCCTCGAGGCCCAGCAGATGGCCCACCTCGTGGGCCCAGATGCCCAGACCGCTCCGCATGCTGGCCACGGCGTAGACACCGGCTACCACGCCGCGATCCACCACCGGCTCATCCAGGTAGAACTGCAGCGCCTGGACGAGGCCGCCGACCGGGTCGTTCTCCTCGCCGATGCCGGCGTGCAGGATCAGCACGCCGTCCACCTGGCCGTCGTCGTCCCCGCTGCCGGCCCGGCGATCCGGGCCGTCGTCGTCCAGCAGGCGGAAGTCCAGGCCGTCGGCGAGCGCTCCTTCCAGCGACTCCCGCGCCAGACGCCGGGTCCGCGTGTAGCCGCCCCCGAGGTCCCGGTCCGAGTACTCGCGCCGCGTGCCCGCCAGGTGCACCAGCGGCGCGAGCAGGATGCCCAGATCCAGGCGACCGCGCGAGGCGATGCGGTAGTAGCCGGCGAGGGTTTCGCCTTGCGGCGGGAACAGCCGGCCCCCCAGGGCCGCCTGGGCTTCCCAGTCTCCCGGCAGGCGCGCATCGGCGAAATCCACCGGGATCACCAGCAGGGCGAAGGGCAGCGGCAGGCTGTCGGCCCGGGCGGCAGTCCGCATAGCGGCCCGCCGCTCGGCCCGCAGCTGGGTCAGATCCGGCGGGCCCGCGTGGAGGGAACCGGTCCAGGCGAGCCCGAGCAGGGGAAGAAACCACGCGAGCACGCGCGGGTACCGGCGGTACCGCCGGCGGGGCGGTCGGCCTGCCGGCCGGATCGGGCGAACGGCTGCGGGGAGCGGCGTGGCGGTTGCTGTCATCGATCCACCAGATACAGGGGCGCGGAACCCTCGAGGAAGCGGCTGCCCGCGCGATCGGCCGCCACCTCGCCACATGAATAAAGATACGGCGGCATCGGCCTGCGGCGCGAGAGCCGGCCCCTTCAGTGACGAAAGTGCCGCCGACCGGTGAAAACGAGTGTCAGGCCCAGCTCTTTCGCCCTGGCGGAAACCTCCTCGTCCCGGATGGAGCCGCTCGGAGCGATGACCGCCCGGATCCCTTCCGCCTGCAGGCGCTCGATGCCGTCCGGGAAGGGGAAGAAGCCGTCCGATGCCGCCACCGCGCCATGCAGGTCCAGGCCCTGATCCGCCGCCTTACGCACGGCCAGCCTGGCCGCGTCCACGCGGCTCATCTGACCGGCCCCGATGCCCAGCGTGGCCCGGGTGTCGCAGAGCACGATGGCATTGCTCTTGACGTGCTTGCAGACCTTCCAGGCCGCTTGCAAGGCGCGGGCCACGTCCCCGGCCGGCTCCGGACCGGCCGCTACCCGCCAGCTCTGCAGCTCGGGGAAGCCCTCGTCCTCGTCCTGGGCCAGTCTGAGAACCCCGAAGCTGCGGCTTTGTCCCCGCGTTCCCTCGCGAAAGAGCGCGCGGTCGTAAGTGAGCAGCCGCACGTTCTTCTTCCGGCGCAGCAGCGCCAGGGCCTCGGCCGCGAAGGCGGGAGCGGCGATGATCTCCAGGAACCGGCCGTGCAGGACCCCGGCGGTCGCGGCATCCACCGGCGCGTTGAAGGCGAAGACCCCGCCGAAGGCCGACTCCGGATCGCAGCGCAGGGCCAGCTCCAGGGCCTCGCCCGGCTGGCCCAGTCCGCAGCCGCAGGGATTCGTGTGCTTGATGACCGCACAGCAGGGCTCGTCGAAGTCGCACACCAGCTTCAGGGCGGCCACGAGGTCGACCAGGTTGTTGTAGCTGAGCTCCTTGCCGCCCAGCTGCGCCAGACCGCAGACGCCCAGGTCGGCCGCACCGTCCGCGCGCGCCGGCAGCTCCAGGTGCGCCTGCTGGTGCGGGTTCTCACCGTAGCGCAGGGGTAGCCGCGCGCGAGCCGGACCGGCGCTCGTCTCGCGCCCGGTGAGCCAGGCGGCGATGGCCGCGTCGTAGTCCGCCACGCGCGTGAAGACGGACCGGGCCATGCGCCGGCGGAAGGCGAGGCTGGTGTCGCCGCCATGGCAGCGCAGCTCATGCAAGAACTCCTCGTAGCACTCGGGATCGGGCAGCACGGTGACCCGCCGGTAGTTCTTGGCCGCCGCCCGCAGCAGCGCGGGACCGCCGATGTCGATCTGCTCCACGGCCTCCGCTTCCCCGGCACCCTTGGCCACCGTCGCGGCGAAGGGATAGAGGTTGACCACGACAACGTCGATGGGGCGCACCCCGAGCTCCGTCACCGCGGCGAAATCTTCCTCGCGGGGGGCGAGGATTCCGCCGTGTATGCGCGGGTGCAGCGTCTTGACCCGGCCGCCGAAGATCTCGGGGAAGCCGGTCAGCTCGCCGACCTCGGTGATCGCGAAGCCGTGCTCGCGCAGGTACCGCGCCGTGCCGCCGGAGGCGATCAGCTCGTAGTCGTAGGAGTGCATGAGCGTGACGATGTCCGCCAGGCCGCTCTTGTCCGACACGCTCAGCAGAGCGCACCGGGGTCGCGTCAGGGCAGGAACTTCCGCCATCGGGACGCCTCCTCGGGGAAGAGGATCTCCAGGACCTCGCGGTACCGCCGAGCCGTGCGTTCGAGAACCTCGGCCGGCAGGGCCGGTGGCGGCGCTTCGCGGTTCCAGTCCAGGGTGTCGAGATAGTTGCGCAGGATCTGCTTGTCCCAGCTGGGCGGATCGGTTCCCGGGCGGTGCTCCGCCGCCGGCCAGAAGCGGCTCGAGTCGGGCGTGAGCACCTCGTCGATCAGCGTGAGCCGGCCGTCGACCAGACCGAACTCGAACTTGGTGTCGGCCAGCAGCACGCCGCGCGGCTCGGCGTAGGCCGCACCCTCCCGGTAGAGGCGCAGGCTGAGGTCGCGCAGCCGGCCGGCCATCTCCCCACCCACGAGTTCCTCCACCCGGGCGAAGGAGATGTTCTCGTCGTGCCCTTGCTCCGCCTTGGTCGCGGGAGTGAACAGCGGCTCGGGCAGCTTCTGCGAACGCTGCAGGCCGTGCGGCAGCTGCAGGCCGCAGATCGTGCCGCCCGCCAGGTAGGAGCGCCAGCCGGAACCGGTGATGTAGCCGCGCACGACGCACTCGACGGGAAAGCGCTCGGCCTTGCGGACGAGCAGGGAGCGCCCGCCCAGCGCCTCCGGGTGGCGGCAGTAGGGCTCGGGAAAGTCGCGCACCTCCGCGCTGAGCAGGTGGTTGGGCACGTCCGCGAAGCGATCGAGCCAGGCGAGCGTCATCGCGGTCAGCACCACCCCGCGCGCCGGCACCACCTCTTTCATGACCACGTCGTAGGCGGAGATGCGATCGGTGCTGACGATCAGCAGCCGATCGCCGAGGTCGAAGATGTCCCGGACCTTGCCCGCATGATGCGGCTGCAGGTTCAGTTCGGTGGTGCTGCGCAGCGTTTGCATCGTCTCCCCCCGTGCTGGTGCACCGGCGCGCGGAGAGCCTCCGCGCGCGATCCCGCGGCATGGTAGGCGGGGCCACAGGAGGTGTCAAGGCACGCCTCGGGCGGCCTCCAGACACCCGCTGCGTCCGGAAACCGTGCGCCACACCACGCGGCCGGACCGACCCCAGCGCAGCAGGACGGATCCGTCCAGATCGGTCCTGAGCGCGGGCAGGGTGTCGCCGACGGCCAGGTAGGGACCGTGGCTCGGATGGCCGTGGCGGTTGTCCACGCCGCAGCTGATCAGCACCAGCCCGGGTCGCCAGCTCTCCAGCCAGCGCCCGCTGCCCGAGGTCGCGCTGCCGTGATGGCCGGCCTTCCAGACCAGCGGTCCGGCCGGCCACGTCCCGTCCTGCCCGTCCAGCACGCGCGCCTCGCCGCGGACCTCGAGATCCCCGCTCCAAAGGCCCGCAGCCCGCCCGTCCCGCTCCAGGAGCAGCACCAGCGAGAGATCGTTCTCGTCCAGCTCGCCCTGTTCCGCCGGTGGAGCGTAGAGGCAGACGAGACGCCAGGTCCCGCTGCGGTGCAGGACCTCTGCCGCGTGCAGTCGACGCGCCGGCCGGCAGAGATCCGGCAGGTCGTCGGCCGTCAGGCTGCCCCCGGGACACCACACGCCCACGGGCAGGCGGCCCGCGAGGTCCTTGCACCCGCCCGTGTGGTCCGCGTGGCCGTGGGTGAGCACGACCATGTCCAGCTTCCGGAGCCCTTCCCGCTCCAGCCAGGGCAGCACCCGGCGAGCCAGCTCCGAGCCCTGCGCCCAGCCCGGCCCGGTATCCACCAGCAGGCTCCAGCCATCCGGCAACACCAGTAGCCCGCAGTCCCCCTGTCCCACCGCGAACTGAACCGCGACCGGACCGGCACTGCGCAGGACCCCGCCTCCGCTCATGCTCAGCAGCAGGCCCGCCGGCAGCACGAGACACGGCAGCAGCCAGCGCTGGCCATGTCCCGGCCCGGCCCGGCCCCAGCGGATCAGGCTTCCCAGCAGACCGCCGGACAACAGGAGGAACAGCACGACGCGCAGCAGGCCGGGTTGCGGCAGACCCAGGGTCGTGGGCAGCATCGCGGCTCCCGCGGCGGCCCCGGCCGAGAGGCCTCGCAGCAGCAGCCAGCAGACCGCCAGCAGGGCCTGTCCGGCCCAGGGCCATGCCTCCGCCAGCAGCAGGCCGATGACGCAGAGCCAGACGCCCAGGCCGAAGAGCGGCACGGCCAGCAGGTTGAGCACCGGCGCCAGCAGGTTGATCCGCCCGAAGGACGCCGCCACCTCCACCAGCGTGAACCACTGCGCCCCGCAGGTCACCGCCAGGCCGCCGGCCAGGACCCGGGCCAGGCCTGGCAGGGTCCGCAGGCGGGATCCCACGCAGCGGTGAACGCTGACGATCCCCGCCGCCGCCAAGTAGGAGAGCCGGCAGCCACCGTCCAGGATGCTCCAGGGAGCGGCCTGCACGTTGAGCCAGAAGAGCACGCCCAGCAGGTGGAGGGAGCGCGGCCGGCGGCCGCAGAGCGGCGCCGCCAGGACGAGCAGCGCGAGGCCGGAGGCCCGCAGGACGGAGGCGGACATGCCGGTCAGCAGGGCATAGGGCGGCAGCACCAGGGCGGCGAGCAGGAAGCGCACGTGCGGGCCGGGCGCGAGCGGGCCCACCAGGCCCGCCAGCACACCCAGCAGGATCCCCACGTGCAGGCCGCTCACCGCGAAGAGATGCGCCAGACCCAGCCGCCCGAAGGCCTGGCGCAGGCCATCCGATCCGCTCTCGCGCTCGCCGAGCAACACCGCCGCGGCCAGGGCTCCCTCCCGCGGCGGCAGACCCGCCGCGATGCGCCGCAGCAGCTGCGCCCGCAACCGACCGCAGGTACGACCCAGGCGCGCCGTGAAGTCGTCCGGCTGCCACTCTCCCGTCCCTGCCAGCCGGCCCTCCCAGAGCAAGCCGTGGCCCGCCAGGTAGCGGGCCCGATCGAAGTCCCCCCAGACGGCGGGTCCCGCCGGCGCCTGCGCCGCGAGCTGCGTCGCCAGGCGGGCGCCCAGGGGCGGGCCGGGCCCTTCTCCCCGCAGGAGCAGCCCGTCCCCGCAGCGGGGAGGCACGGAGCAGCCCCGGCAGAGCGGGTCCGCGCAGGCGAGCAGCAGCGCGGGGGCCGTCCAGCCGCCGCGGCGCAGGCGGGGCCAGCCCGTCAGGCGGAGCAGGGCCGGGGCCGTCCAGCCGACCTGGCGGCTGGGTGCCCAGGGCGTGGGCGCCGCGGCCGCACGCCGGCTCCGCCTGGCCAGCGCTTCGGCCCGGCCGCAAGCGAATCCCGCCACGCCGGTGGCCAGCCACAGGCCCGCCGCGCCGAGGGGGTGGCGCGTCCAGACCAGGCCGAGAGGCAGCAGGCACACGGCTCGCGCCAGGCCGGGCGGCGGCGGCCGCCGCGGGGTGGGCGCGGCCTCGCCCCGCCCGGCCGACCAGGCGCCCGTCCCCTGGCCGAGCAGCGTGAGCACGGACCAGATCACGGCCCAGTGGCGGTTCCAGCGGAGCAGCCGCGCGGTCGCGGGCGGAGCGGGTCTCAGTCCGCGGCCGGCAACGGGAGCAGGGTGGTCGGTTCGCCGTGGAGATTCCAGACGCTGCACCGGTTGCGTCCCATGCGCTTCGAACGGTAGAGCATGGCATCGGCGAGGCGGTACAGCTCCTCCGGATCCGAGCCCGCCTCGGGATAGGTCACGGCGCCGAAGGAGAGGGTCACCATCACCGGCTCGGGCACGCCGGACAGCGGCGGCGGGGGTTGATTCATGCGCGTCAGCAGACGCGTCACGGCGTCCTGGGCGGCACGGAAAGAGGTCTCCGGCAGGATCAGGGCGAACTCCTCGCCGCCGATGCGGCAGACATGGTCGATGCGCCGCAGCCCCGCCAGCAACTCGTGCGCCACGCGCTGCAGGACCTGGTCCCCCACCTGGTGACCGTAGCGATCGTTGACGTCCTTGAAGTGATCCAGATCCGCCAGCACGAGCGTGAGCGGGGCGCTGCCGCGCTTGGCGCGCTCCAGCTCCAGACCGAGCTGCAGATCGAAGAAGGCGCGGTTGTGGATGCCCGTGAGGCTGTCCGTGTGGATCCGCTGGTTCACCTCGCGCAGGTGACGCCAACGCTGGGTGACGAAGCGCGAAAGGCGTCGTCCGACGCGCAGGACGTTCTCCCGCGGCAGAGGCCGTCGCGGTATCGCGAAGAAGAGACCGACCTCGCGCCCGAGATGCGCGGGGTCGGGATCGCCCCAGGCCGGCTGGGCGAGCGGCACGGCCACTCCCCCGTGAAAGCTCGGCTCGGCGGCGTCCTCACCGCCGGTCGGCGGCGGCAGGTGGTGGCGCAGGATCAGGGGCAGCTCCCCCCACGAGGAGATCCAGAGCGAGGTGCCCGGCTCCCGCGCCGCCGCCCAGCTCGGCCGGCCCCCGCCGAAGTCGGCCGGGAAGATCCTCTGCGTCTGCTCGTCGACGGGCAGGTCCTTGCCCAGCAGGATGAAGAGCTGCAGCTGCGGCAGGAAGTGGCCGAGCAGATCCAGGATGTTGTCGAGGATGACGGGGGCCTCACCGCTGCGCGGCTCGCCGAGCCCCAGGTTCTGGGCCCTCTCCATGGCCGCCAGCACCGGATCCAGCGAGGACAGGTCGGTGTCGCCTGGCAAGGGGACGGTCGTCGCACGGCTCGGCCGCCGGGCCCGGGTTCCGGGGCGCTGGAAGCGCGGTCGCCCGGGCGGCGCGGGTCGAGCCAGCGGTGCCAGATCCAGCAGGCGGGCGCTCCGCCGGTGCAGGCAGACCGGCCCGGCCAGGCTGCTGCGCCGGTCGACCATGACCCTCACCAGCTCGCCGCTGCGCAGCAGCTCGGCCACCATGAGCCGACCCACCGCCTGCATGCGCCGCAGATCCCCGGAGGCCAGGGCCTGGCGGGCAGCCCGGCGCAGAGAGGGCCCCAGGGCGTCGAGGCTCAGGAGCGCGGCCAGCAGCCCCTTCACCCGCTGCACGTCGTGATTCACCTTGATCGTCCCGTCCCGAACGTGGACACCGCCGACAGCTTTGAACTGGTCGTATTAATTATGACATATAATAACATGCCGATCAACATCCCTCGCTGGCGCCAGCGGCCTCCTATTTGCTACTTGAAGCCGGACGGGTCCAGCCGAAAGGTTAAGGAACACTGTTTGACTGCGCCTGGCAGAAACTGGAAACTCCACCGGGAGGACATCGTTTCCCATGCTCATGCGAAATTCCCGGAAGGATCTCTTGCGCACCTTCGCGTACCCGGCTAGCGGACCGTTGCTCGTCTTCTGGCTGCTGGGCCTGGCCGGTTGCGCCGGCCATCCGCCGGCCCCGAGCGATCCGGCCCCCCCGGATAGCTGGTCCTGGGCCTGGATGGTGGCCGAGGATTCCCTGTGGACGGACACGCAGGCCCTGCCACTCGATTCCAGCCTGGTCGACGAGGAGCCGTCCGCGGCCGAGAACGCCGACGAGACATCCGAAACCATCTACCCCCTGTCCCTGACGGAGCTGGAAGACCTCTACTGCCTGGCGCTGGATCACGTGTCGGCCGGGCACTATGCGCTTGCCGAGGATCTGCTGTTCGTGCTGCAGGACCGGCTCGCCGAGCCGGCGCCGGCCGGCGGCGACAGTCTCGGGCTCGCTCTCCGGCGGAGTCTCGCACGGCGCAGCGTGCTGCTGGGCGGCCTGCTGGCGGAGTCCCGCGCCTTCGCTTCCGGCCAGGACAGCGATTCCCTGCTGAGCCAGGGCTATGCCGCCCTCGCCCCCTTCGCCTTTCCGGACTCGCTCGTCCCCATCACCGGTGCGCGCCGGCCGAGCGTGGCCGCGGATCTGCTGATGGTCGACAACGCGCTGGTCCGCAAGTGGGAGGATTACTTCCGCGGTCCGGGGCGCCGTCAGTTCATGCACTGGCTCCGGCGCAAGAGCAGCGTCGATTCGCTGCTCACGGCCGTGCTCGCGGAGGAGGGTCTGCCCCGGGAGCTGGTCTACCTCTCGATGATCGAGAGCGGCTTCAGTCCGCACGCCCACTCCACGGTCGGGGCAGTCGGCCCCTGGCAGTTCATGCCTGGCACGGCCAAGCTCTTCCAGCTACGCTACGACTGGTGGGTCGACGAGCGGCGCGACGTGGAGCTGTCCACGCGCGCGGCGGCCGCCTACTTGCGGCGCCTCTACGACCAGTTCCACGACTGGGCTCTGGTCCTGGCCGCCTACAACGCGGGCGAGCGACGGATCGAGCGGGCCATCCGCCTCTCCGGCCACGATGACTACTGGCGCCTGCGCCTGCCGAGCCAGACCGAGGACTTCGTGCCCAAGTTCATTGCCGCCGCGCGCCTCGGCGAGGATCCTGCCGCGGCGGGATTCGCGCTGGAGCCGGCACCGCCCCTGCAGTACGACGTGGTGCCGGTGGACGACGCGACCGACCTCGCGCTCATTGCGCGCTGCGCCCACGTGCCGGCGCAGGACGTCGTGGCGCTGAACCCGGCCCTGCTCCGGCGCGCCAGTCCGCCGGACAGCCCCGGTTATCCGGTGCGGGTGCCGGCTGGCACCGGCGCCGCCTGCCGGGCCGCGCTGAAGCACGTCCCCGCAGAGGAGCGGCTCACCTGGCGTCGCCACCGAGTCAAGCGCGGGGAAACCCTCAGCGAGATCGCCCTGCAGTACGGCACCAGCGTCGGTGAGCTGGTCCAGCTGAACAAGCTGCGCAGCGCCCATCTTCTGCATCCCGGAGATCAACTGCTGATCCCGATGCCGGTCCTGTTGGCGCAGAAGGCGAAGCAGCGCGCCGTGGAGAAGGGCCACTACGTCCCCCCCGAGGGCTATCGCCGGGTGACCTACAAGGTCGAGAAGGGTGACACGCTCACCGGCATCGCGCGCAAGCTGGGCGTCAGCCTCCGCCATCTCGAGCGGGTCAACGGCCTGCGCGGCAGCCTGATCCATCCGGGCCAGAAGCTCTACGCGTACCGGCCGGCGGCCTGAGCCGCCGGCCGGGGCCGTCACTCCCTCGACTCGAGTCTAGAAGGCGGCGGTGAGGCTGATGCGATGCGTCAGCTCGTCGATGTCGAGCGTGTCGCCCGCGTAGGCGTAGTCCACGGTCAGTGGCGAGAGCTTGAAGCCGACCCCCGCCGTCACGTTCTCGGAGTTCCACCCGCTGTCCAGACCGCCGCGCAGAAAGACCTTGCGGCTGAAGGCCAGCTCCAGGCCCAGGTGCAGGTTCGCGCTGGCGCTGCCGATCCAGTACTGGTCGGCCTCGCGCCGGTTCTCGAAGCGGGTCTCCAGGCTGCCGGCCACCAGCAGATCGGCCTTCCAGCTCGGTAGGGGCTGGCGCCAGGCCAGGCCCGGAATGAGCGCCGGGGCGATGATCTCGTTCGTGCCCGTGCTCCAGGAGAGATAGGTGGTGGTCAGATCCTGGAACTTGACGCCGAAGTCCAGGTTCCGCCAGACGTGCGGGCGCAGCACGCC
Source organism: uncultured Fibrobacteraceae bacterium (assembly GCA_964524645.1). GTDB lineage: Bacteria > Krumholzibacteriota > Krumholzibacteriia > LZORAL124-64-63 > LZORAL124-64-63 > CAZGEC01. The sequence goes on from CAZGEC010000008.1 coordinate 64,025, forward strand.
GAAGTCGAAACCGATCCCGAAGCTGGAGTACTCGTCGAGATCCTGCCGGATCACCTTGAGCGTGCCCCCCAGACGCCAGGCACCCACGTGCTCGCCGTAGGAGACGAAGAAGGCCAGCTCCTGGTCGCTCGCGTAGCGGATCTGATCCCGCAGATCGAACAAGCTGGGACCACCGGTCAACCCGAGCGCCTCCTCGTCCGTCACCACGCCGTCGTGGTCGTGATCGAGCTGGGCCGTCAGGTGCGCCGTCAGCGGAATGTCGTCCAGGCCTAGACGGATGAAGGAGATCCCGAAGCCGCCCTGCGTGCCGCCCAGCAGCGACCAGCTCACCGGCTGCGTGTAGGCGCCGAAGTCGCGGTCGATCAGGCCGCCGAAGCGCTCGGAGTGCATGAGCAGGACCTGGCGCTTGGTGATGTTGGTCAGCCCCGCCGGATTCCAGAAGGTGGTGGAGGGATCGTCGGCCACCGCGGTGAAGGCGCCGCCCATGGCCAAGGCCCGGGCTCCCCCTCCGTCGACCATGAACTCGCCGGCGTACTTGGTGGCGCCGGCCGGCTGCACCGCGAGACACAAAACGGACAGGAAAGCCGCCGCGCAGACGTACGACAGCGACCGGGAAGTCAGCGTGACATGCATGCGGAACCCTCGCTCACCAGGGGATGTCAGGGCGCAGGCCGCGCCGCGATCGGTGCCGGCCCGCCGGCGGGCCGCCCCTTGATTATAAGGTACTTTGGCCGGCATGGAAAGGAGCATCCTGTCCTTCCTTCGCCCGGCCCTCACAGGCCGTAACGCTTGATCTTGCGATAGAGCGTCCGCTCGCTGATACCCAGCCTTTCGGCGGCCTGGCGCCGCCGTCCGCCGCTGGCCCGCAGCGCCGACTCGATGAGGGCCCGCTCGGCGGCCTGCAGGTCACCTCCCTCGCCCCCGCTGACGGGGCTGTAGCCCGCCTCGCCGGAGAAGGTCTCCACCACGTCGCCGGCATACGGGATGGGGCGCCCCTCGGCTCCGGCCCCGCCGCGGCGCAGGGCGGCCTTGATCTCCTTCACGTCCTCCCGCAGCTCCAGCAGGGTGGTGATCAGCAGCTGGCGCTCCAGGCTCTCCCGGTCCCGCGCCGGCACCGTCACCGGCAACCGCCCGGCGCCGGAAGGCCCCGCCCCTTCCCGGATCTCCGGCGGCAGGTCCTCGGTCTCGATCATGCCGGTCTGCTTGAGGGCCACCACGGCGCTGATCACGTTGCGTAGCTCGCGGACGTTGCCGGGCCAGGCATGAGCCTGCAGCCGCTGCAGGGCGGGACGGGAGATCCCGCGCACCGAAAGCCCGTGCCGGCGGTTCTCCTGCTCCAGGAAGGTGGCCGCCAGGACGGGAATGTCCTCGGTGCGCTCCCGCAAGGGGGGCGTCCGGATCACGATCACGTGCAGGCGGTAGTACAGATCCTGCCGGAAGCGTCCGACCTCGACCGCCTCGGCCAGGTCCTGGTTGGTGGCCGCCACCAGGCGGATGTCGCCGTGCTCGACGCCGGTCCCGCCGACCGGTGTGAATTCGCCCGTCTCCAGGGCGCGCAGGAAACGGGTCTGCATGCCGAGGGGCATCTCGGCCACCTCGTCCAGGAAGAGCGTGCCGCCGTCAGCCCGCTTGAAGACCCCGTCGTGAGAGCTCACCGCGCCGGTGAAGGCGCCCCGGGCGTGTCCGAACAGCTCGCTCTCGAGCACGCCTTCGCTCATGGCGCCGCAGTTGAGACTCAGGAAGGGCCCGCTCGCCCGCGGCGAGTGCGCGTGGATGGCGCGCGCCACCAGCTCCTTGCCGGTGCCGCTCTCGCCCTGGATGAGGATGTTCACGTCCAGCGGCGCGGCATGCGCGATCAGCGAGATCATCTGCGAGACGGCGCGCGAGCGGCCCACGATCCCGCTGCGCCGCCGGACCTCGCGCAGGCGCAGCAGGCGCTCGACGACGATGCGCAGCTCCGCGAAGGGGACATCGGTGGGCAGGCGGCGGCTGGTTCCCAGGCGCGGCTCGTCCTCCCAGCCGGCCAGGGCGTCCTCCTCCCCCAGCACCACCAGATCGGCGTCACCGCGCAGCGAGGTGAACTTGCGCACGACGTGGCGGTAGCGCGCGTAACCCGAGGTGTCGAACAGGAAGAGGACGGCGTTGCCCGCGGCGAGGCTGGCCAGGGCTTCGGAGGGCGAATCGAACAGGTAGACATCCACCTGCGGCAGCCGCCAGGAGGCGACCTCCTTGTAGAGGGCGGGGCGTCGACTGAGCAGGATCAGAGGATGCTTGTCGCCGGACATGGGCACCCCGTTGGCGAGCGTCGCGAATATTGGAGCCACGCTGACGCATGATACAACGTCGGGACGGCGGCGCCAGTACAAATGCCGCGGCGCAAGCGCGGAATGGATCTCCAGGATAGGCTCAGGCGAGCTCCAGGTAGGCGCCGCTATTCGCCAGGGCTTCCTTGATCTTCGGCAGGCGCTCGTTGACCGCGTCGAGCGTCAGGCCGGCCGCGGCGTGCAGCGCCTCGGTGGCCTCCGCCTCGCGGTAGAACCCCAGGTCGCTTTCCGGAGGGCTGATGCGGTTGGCCAGGTCGTTGGCCAGCGCCACCAGGCGCACGGCATAGTCCTCCCGCGAGGCCTGGGGATCCCGCAGCAGGTGATCGTGATGCCTGCGCGCCGGGCGCGTCAGAACGGCCGGAAAGCGCCAGGAGACCCCGAACACCTCGCCGGCCATGGTGTGGTCGTAACCGAGCAGTTCCAGCTCCATCTCGCACAGCGGCCGGCCCGCGGCGCGGCGCTGGCTGATCACCTGGTCGTACGTGGCCGGCGCATGCAGCAGGATCACGAACTTGCCCAGATCGTGGAGCAGACCCGCCGTGAAGATCTCCTCAGCATCCTTCGTCCGCGTCAGCAGGGCCAGCTCCTTGGCCACCACGGCGACGTTCACCGAGTGCTTCCACAGCTCGCGATAATCCAGCCGGCTGCGGCGGCGGTTGCACTCGGCGACCAGGCTGGTCGCGATGGACACGCAGATGGCCAGCTGCCTGACAGTCTTGAAGCCCAGCACGCCGATGCAGCTGCGCACGTCGGCCAGGTTGCCGGCGGCGCAGTAATAGGGCGAGTTGGCCAGGCGCAGGATCTTGGCGGTCAGCGGGGCGTCCAGACGTACCACGTCCGCCAGCGCCTGGGCGCTGCTCTGGGGGTCGTCGAGGATGCGCAGGATCTTGATGAGCGTCTCGGGAATGGTGGGCAGCTCGTCGATCGCGCGCAGCAGGGCCGCCAGCCGCACACGCTCGCCCATCGTCCCCTCGGTCATCGTCTCGCCCATGGATGCCCCTCTAGACGAATATTTCCATCTCGTTCTCGAGCGTGAACTGCAGCTTCTCGGCCGTGGCGTCCAGCACATCCGCTGGGATCTGCAGGATCTGGTTCGAAGGCAGGCTGCCGAGATCGAGATCCGCGCTCTCCACGAAGCCGATCCCTTGCCGCTTGCAGAGGTTGTTGGCCACGTCCAGGAACAGCAGCAGGGGATTCGCGACGGAGAACTGATCGGGGGAATGATGGCGGGCGATGGTCTCCTCCAGGAGCGGAGACAGTCGCCACTTGTTCACCAGTAGCGCACCCACCTCGGTGTGGTCGAAACCCAGTAGCTCGCGCTCGGTCTCGGCGAACATCCGGTTCTCGTTGTACACGATCTGCACGATCTCGTCGAACTGCTCGCTGGCCTGCTGGTTCAGCACCAGCTTGCCGATGTCGTGCACGAGCCCCGCCAGGAAGGCCTCCTCCGAGAGGTTGGGGAACCGCGTCTGGATGAGCAGGCGGCAGCCGAAGGCACAGCCGATCGAATGCTCCCACAGCAAGCGCTCCTTCAGACCCATGCGCTTGTTGTTGTTCAGGTAGAGGTTGCGCGAGGCGCTGGTGACCACGAGACTGCGAATGCTGTTGAAGCCCAGCATGACGATGGCCTCGGTCAGGGTCTTGATCTTGCGGCTGCAGGAGTACATGGCCGAGTTCGCGATCTTGAGGATGCGCGCCGTCATGGCCTGGTCGTCCGCGATCACCTGCTGGAGCTGATGGGCCGAGGAGTTGGGATCGGACGAGAGCTCCAGGACCTTGCTGGCCACGTGGGGCATGGCCGGTAGGTCCCGCGTGTTCAGGATGATGTTGCGCAGCCGGGTCTTCTCGGCGCTTTCCGGCGCATCATCCGTCTGGGTGAAGTCGGCCACATCCGTGGTTTCAGACATGTCTCACTCCCGACCGCTGGCCCGCCGCCGGCGGCGGACGGCCCACCCCTCAGGCAAGGCCGGGTTTCAAGAGCTGCCGGCCCTGAAGACATATTCGACATCGCAGCCCAGCGCCTTTAGATCGGAATCACGCCCGGCAGCGGCCGCAGCGGCGTGCTCCTCGGCGACCTCCTCCAGCCTGTCGGCCGCGCCCCGCAGCCTGCGCAGCATGCTCGCGAGGACCTCGGGCGCCGGTGCCGATCCGGGTGAGGGCGGGGCAGACTCCGGCGACGCCGCGGGCTCCACGGGCGGCTCCACCGCCGACCCGTTCCTGCGGCGCCAGGCCTGATCGCCGTAGTCCTGGGGCGGCCGGGACGGCCTCGCCGGCCGTCGCAGCAAGGGCCAGAGGCCCGGTCGGCCGTGTCGCGCCGGGCGGGCCCGGCGGAGCCACCGCCGGGCGTGCCACGCCCCCACGGCCAGCAGCAGGGAGAGCCCGGCCGCCATGGCGGCGGCCGCCGCCCAGAACAGCCAGCCCCGGCTCTCCTGCAGGTACGAAAGAATACCGTTGTCCACGCCTCGCTCCTCGGGTCAGGCGCGTGTGTCCACGAGCCTTCCGACATCGGGCGCCGCCTCTGCCTCCAGCGGATCGCCTTCGGCGGTCTTGTCGGCGGCAGCCTCGTCCTGCGGGCGGCGCCGCCGGCGCCGGCGGCGCTTCTCGCGTTCCTTCTGCTTGTCCGGATCGATCCGCTGCTGTTCCGCCTTCTCGGTCTGCTTGACGCGGTCGACCTTCAGGTCCTTGCTCTTGTCGAGCTGTTCGGAGAGGGGCGTGGTCGAGGGGTTGGACTGTTGACCCTTGGCCTGGGTCTTGGCCACGTTTCCCAGCTGGGAAAGTGTCGTCTGCAGGGATATCCCGTCGCCGGCCATGGGATCCATCCCTCCCCCGCTCGCGCGCTCCGGCTCAGCCGAGCCCGCCGCCCAGCAACCGCTCCGCCAGCTGCATCAGCCAGGGCAGTCCGACGAGGCAGGCCACGACGTTGAACGGCGTGCTCTGCGGTTCCGGCTCGCCCTCGCCCTCGGCCGCCGCCTTGCTCTGACGGTGCTTGATCTCCTCGGTGAGCCGGCCGATGGACATGCGGCCCTCGTGCCGTCGGATCTTGCCCTGCAGGCGCAGGATCGCCTTGGTGTGGATCTGGCAGACGCGCGATTCGGTCACGTCGAGGATCTCCCCGATCTCCTTGAGGGTCAGCTCCTCGTAGTAGTAGAGCACCAGAACGAGCTGTTCCTTCTCCGGCAGCTCGGCCAGGCGCTGGGCGATGAGCTGGCGCATCTCCTGCTGCAGCAGGCCGCGCTCCACCTCGTCCGAGCGCGGATCCGCCAGGTACTCGCCGAGCGACGTGGGCTGATCGCCCTCCTCGGTCGAGGTGTCGGCGTCCAGGGACATGATGCTCGCCACCGCCACCTCGCCCAGCATGCCGTCCAGCTCACTCACGTCGATGTTCAGGTGGCGGGCCACCTCCTCGTCCGTCGCGGGCCGTCCCAGCCGGACTTCCAGCGTCGCGTAGGCCTCCTCCAGCTGCTTGGCCTTGCGCCGCAGGGAGCGCGGGAACCAGTCCTGGCTGCGCAGCTCGTCCAGGATGGAGCCCCGGATGCGCGGGATCGCGTAGGTTTCGAACTTGATGCCGCGGCAGTGATCGAAGTTGTCGATCGCCTGGATCAGGCCGAGCAATCCGGCGGAGATCAGATCGTTGAATTCCACGTAGTGGGGCAAACCGATGGCCATCCGGCCTGACACGTACTTGACCACCTTGACGTACTTTTCCACGAGGGCCTGGCGCGCCTCCTGATCCCCGTGCTCGAGGTGACGTCGCCACAGATCGAGATAGGCGAGCTCCGTGGTTTGGAACATCTTCCGGCCTTTCTGGTGTTGTCGTGCAGATTGCAGCCTGCACTATTCATGCCAGCCTGGGTGCGGACTCCTGTACGTGCTCAGGGCTGATCCTTGCCTCCCCCGGCGCTCCCGGCCGCCCCCTGCCGCGGCTCCGGCCGTGGCCGCCCCTCGGACAGCACCCCGGTCCGGTAGACCAGGGCCAGCAGGGCACCCACGCAGTAGAAGACCAGGTACGAGACCACCGCCCGCTTGAAGCCGGCCAGCAGGCCGTAATCCCCCCACAGGCAGCTCAGGACCGCCACGAGGGCGGCCGTCAGGGCGACGGTGTGGATCAAGCGTTGCATTCTGCCTCGCCTCTAGGCTCGCGCCACCGCCGCCTGGGGCAGGTCCTGCTCGCCCACCAGCAGGCTGACCAGGCTCTCCGGCCGCGCCAGGAAGGGGCGCCGCTCGGGCCACGGCCCCGCCGTGCAGAGCGAGAACGGCAGCTGCGTCCGGTACTGGATTTCCAGCAGCTTCCCGTGCCTCCTGGTGCGATCCAGACGGGTGACCGCGATCCAGTCGCAGTTCCACAGGCGGCCCGCCTCCCAGAGCTGGCCGCCGTCGCGCAGATCCAGGTCGAGCGGGACCACCAGGTGACGGTGGAACGTCTCGTTTTGCGAGACGAAGCGTTGCATTTCGCCCGCCCGGACGAACTCCTCGGCAAAGAGCGAGGGCGTGTCGATCAGCACGGCCGCGTAACGGGCCAGATGCTCTCCGAGGCGCGGCAGCTGCTCGGGCCGCTGGATCAGCGCGGCGTCGTAACCATGGGCCGCGGCCTCGAGCTGCAGCCGGCGCACCGTCCCGCCGTGACGGGGGAGCAACTTGAGGACCAGCGTGCGGCGGCCGGCGGCCTGCAGGCGTGCGGCCAGGGCCAGCACGAGGTCGCTCTTGCCGGCGCCGCCGTCGCCCAGGAATACGTGACTGCCCCCGAAACGGTCCCAGCCGCCGTCCCCGGCCCGCAGGTGACCGCGCAGCTGCGCCAGGGCCGCCGGCAGATCGGCCTGCGCGCCGGGATGCTCCGCGGCGAACAGCTCGGCCAGCTGCCGGACGCGAGCCGGCGAGGCGCCGGCGGCCAGCAGCGATGCGGCCAGCGGGTACAGCTGGAAATCCTCCCCCACCTCGCCCTCCAGACGCCGCCGTATCGCCAGCTGGCTCACCAGCTGCTCGATGCGCTGCACCTCCTGCTCGAGAACCGGCGTCAGGTCGCGCGGGCCGGCCGCGAGGCCGCCCGTCGCTTCCACGTTCACTGCGGGCGCGGTTCGTGCGCCCAGGGGCTCGGGGCCCTGCACCTCCACCAGCACCTCCACCATCCGATCCTGGCCGAGGCCGGCCTGCTGGCGCAGGCTCAGGCTCCGGCTGCCGATGATCCGGACGTGGTCGCCGTAGAGGGTCCGCGCCTCCTTCAAGGCCGCCTTGAGGGTGGAAGCCCTCACCGCCGCCGACCGGCTAGCGGGCGACGGCTTCCTGAGCGCGTGACTGTCCATGGGTCACCACCGTTCCCGCCGCCTGGACCTGCGCGGAGGCGGCCACCTCCGTGTAGCCCATGACGGCCAAGTTGGGGTACGTCGGCTCGATGAGCCTCTTGACGAAGATGCGCAGGGGCGTGGGCACCAGCAGGACCGGCGGCCGGCCCCGCCCGTAGGCGGCGCGCAGCACGCCGTCCAGCCGGGCCAGGAACTCCTGCGTGAAGCGCGGATCGAGCACCAGGCCGCCGGCCCGCTCCGAATCCTGCGCGGCCTGGAGCAGGACCTGCTCGGCCTCGGGATGCAGCGAGATGGCGTGGACCTTGCCGTCGGTCTCGGTGTAGAGAGCCGAGATGGTGCGGCGCAGAGCCTCGCGCACGCGGGCGATGAGATCGTCGAGACCGGCGCCGTTCCCCACGTTGTTGGCCAGCGTCTCGAGGATCGTGATGATGTCCTTGACGGGCACCCTCTCGTGCAGCAGGGCCCGCAGCACGTTGTGCAGCGTGGTGACGGGCACCTTGTCCGGGATGATCTCCTCCACCAGGGCCGGCGCGAACTCGCGGACCGATTCGCACAGGTCCTTGACGTCCTGCCGCGAGAGCAGCTCGTCCGCATGGGCGCGGATGGTCTCGGATAGATGGGTGGAGAGGACCGCAGCGGGCTCGACCACGGTGTAGCCGTCCAGCTCGGCGGCGGTCTTCTTGTCCCGCTCGATCCAGAGCGCGGGCAGGTTGAAGGCGGGCTCGACGGTGGCGATCCCCTCCAGATCGCCGCCCTCCGGACGGGTGCTCATGGCCAGCAGGCGGTCCGGCAGCAGGGTCGCCCGCGAGATCTCCACGCCCTTGAGCTTGAGCACGTACTCCTGGGCCTTCAGCTGCAGGTTGTCCCGCACGCGGACGGGGTGGATGTAGATGCCCAACTCAGCGCCGATCTGCCGGCGGATGCTCGTGATGCGGCGCAGGAGGTCGCCGCCCTTGCTCTCGTCGACGAGGGGAATGAGGCCGTAGCCGATCTCCAGCTCCAGGCTGTCGAGCACGAACAGATCCTCGCCGCGCGGCCCTTCCGGCAGCTCCGCCCCCGTCACCTCCGCCTCGGCGGCGCTTTGCTGCGCCGCCTCCGCGGCATCCACCCGCGCCACGCGCCGGCCCAGGACCATCCCTGTTCCGGCGACCAGCAGGGACAGCGCGAGGAAGGGCACGGTGGGCAGCCCCGGGATCAGGCCGAAGAGCGTCAGCGCGCCCGCGGCCAGGTAGATGGCCTTGTTCTGGCGGAAGAGCTGCAGGGCCAGGGTCTGCCCCAGGTTCATGTCGCTGGTCTGCCGCGTGACCACCAGCCCGGCGCTGGTCGAGACCAGCAGGGCCGGGATCTGGCTGACCAGCCCGTCGCCGACGGTCAGCAGGGTGAAGCGGTGCAGGGATTCGCTCGCCGACATCTGCATCTGGATCATGCCGATGATGAAACCGCCGGCGATGTTGATCAGGGTGATGATGATGCCGGCGATGGCGTCGCCGCGGACGAACTTGCTGGCGCCGTCCATGGCCCCGAAGAACTCCGCCTCCGCCGCGATGTTGGCCCGCCGCTGGCGCGCCTGGGCCTCGCTGATGAGACCGGCGTTGAGGTCCGCATCGATGGCCATCTGCTTGCCGGGCATGGCGTCGAGGGTGAAGCGCGCCGCCACCTCGGCGATGCGTCCGGAGCCCTTCGTGATGACCAGGAAGTTGACCACCACCAGGATCACGAAGACGATGGCTCCGATCACGTAGTTGCCGCCCACCACGAAGTCGCCGAAGCTCTGGATGACCTGACCCGCCGCGCCGTTGCTGAGGATGAGCCGGGTCGAGGCGACGTTCAGGGAGAGGCGGAACAGCGTGACGATGAGCAACAGCGAGGGGAAGGCCGAGAAGTGCAGCGGCTCCTTGAGGTAGAGCGAGACCAGCAGGATGACCACCCCGAAGGCGATGCTGAAGGTCAGCAGGAGATCCAGCACGGTGGGCGCCACCGGGACGACCATCAGGCCGAGGATGACGACCACGGCGATGGCGCTCATCACGTTGCTGTTGGCCAGGATCAGGTCCCGGTCGATGCCCTTCTCGCGCTCCAAGCGTTCCTCCTAGCTCCTCAGGCCTTGCGCAGGCGGTAGACGTAGGCCAGGATCTCGGCCACGGCCTGGTAGAGGTTCTCCGGGACGAAGCCCCCCACCTTGACCTGCGGGTAGAGAGCCTGCGCGATCGGCTTGTTCTCGATGACCGGAACCCGGGATTGGCGCGCAACCTTCTTGATGGTCGCGGCCAGGTGGTTGCGGCCCTTGGCAAGCACGCGCGGCGCCGGCGCGCCGGTCTCGTAGTGCAGCGCGATGGCCAGGTGATCCGGGTTGGTCACCACCACATCAGCCCGCGGCACGTCCGCCAGCATGCGGCGTCGCGCCGCCTCGAACTGGGCCGAGCGGATACGGGCCTTGATCTGCGGATCCCCGTCCAGATCCTTGTTCTCCTGCTTGACCTCGGTCTTGGTCATCTTCAGGTTCTCCTCGTGCTGCCACTTCTGGAAGCTCCAGTCGAGGATCGCCAGGACGACCATCAGGCCCAGCAGCTTGTACATGAGCGCCGCAAAGGCGCCGCGGCCCACTTCGGCGGCCCCGCCGAGGGATAACAGCGGCGCGGTGAGCAGCTTGGCCACCTGGCCGCTCACCGCCCCGTAGGCGATCAGGCCGATCAACCCGATCTTCAGCAGGTTCTTGAGCAGCTCGAAACCGGAACGCTTGCTGAAGAAGCGCTTGAAGCCCTGGACCGGGTTCAGCTTCTCGAATTTGAAGCTCACGGCCTCGCTGCTGAAGTGGAAGCCGACCTGCAGGAGGTTGGCGCCGAGACTGGCCAGCAGGAGGATCCCCAGCAGCGGTCCCATCGACTCCAGGGTCAGGCGCAGGTTGTTGCCGATCAGCTCGCGCAGGCCAGGCACGTTGTCGGGCCGCAGGGCGTAGGACTGTCCGAGCAGGTAGCTGGCGTTGCAGCCTAGGATCTCCCCCATGCGGCCGCTGCCGAGCAGGAGCAGCGAGATGCCGGCGAGCAGCACCACCGCCGCATTCAGCTCCTGGCTGCGCGCGACCTGGCCCTTGCGGCGCGCCTCCTGCCGGCGTTTCGGTGACGCCTTCTCGGTCCGATCACCGCTCGGCCCGTCCGCCATCCCTCACCTCCCGCTGCCGCCCGTCTCGGCGGCCGCTTCAACGCAGGGCCAGCAGCAGCCTCTCGAACTGGCCGCCCATGCCCTGCATCACGTTCACGAGGGTCTCCGAGAAGAAGACCAGGGAGAGCCCCAGGGTCAGCAGTCCAGCGGCGATGCGCAGCGGGAAGCCGACCACCAGCACGTTCATCTGCGGCACCGTCTTGACGATGACGCCCATGGTGGCGCTCACCAGCAGGAGCACGATGACGCAGGGGGCCGCCAGCTTGAGCCCCAGGCCGAAGACGACGCCGAAGTCCTGCAGCAGCAGCCAGGCGCCAGCGCCGCCGTCCAGGGGGGCGAAAAGCGGCAGGGCCGTGCCGGACTGGACCAGGGCGGCCAGCACGGTGTGATGGGCGTCGACGGCGAAGAAGAGCATGGTCCCGAGCAGGTAGTAGAATTGGGCGAGCACCGAGATCTGAGCGCCGCTCTGGGGATCGATGGTGTTCACGATGGCGTAGCCGATCTGCACGCCCGTCAGCTGCCCGGCGTAGCGCACGGCCACGAAGGGAATGCTGGTGGCCACCGACAGCAGGGCGCCCACCAGCAGGGAGCGCGCCGCCTCCGCCGTCACGGTGCTCCAGTCCAGCACGAAGGGCTGGGGACCCAGCTGCTCCTGCACAGCGGGGGCCACGGCGGTGGCCAGCACCACGGCCAGGGCCACGCGCCACAGCACGGGCACCCCCCGGTGCCCCAGGAAGGGCAGGGTGGCCGCCAGCACGCTGAAGCGCAGAGCGAGGGCGGCCGTGACCGCCACGTGCGTCAGATCCAGGCGCAAGCTCACGGCCCCCCCTACATCGCCGCCAGGCGCTCGAAGATCCCGGTGGTGAAGCTGGTCATCTGGCTGATGATCCAGGGCAGGGCCAGCACGAGCACCACGAAGACCGTGATGATCTTGGGGACGAACGTCATCGTCATCTCGTTGATCTGGGTGGCCGCCTGGAAGATGCTGATGATCAAGCCCACCAGCATGCCGGCGGCCAGCATGGGGCCCGCCACGAAGATCGTCGTGCGCACCGCCGCCTGTCCGATTTCGATCACCTGTTCCGGCGTCATGGAATCATCGCCTCCTCGGTCCCCTCACTGGAAAGCCATGACCAGGGACCGGACGACCAGGTACCAGCCGTCCACCAGCACGAACAGCAGCACCTTGAAGGGCAGGCTGATCAGCACCGGCGGCAGCATCATCATGCCCATGGACATGAGGACCGAGGCCGTCACCATGTCGATGATGAGAAAGGGAATGAAGAGGATGAAGCCCATCTGGAAAGCGGTCTTCAGCTCCCCGATGACGAAGCTGGGGATGACCACCAGCATGGGCAGCTCCTCGGGCGTCTCCGGAGCCTCGCGGTCGGTCAGATCCAGGAAGAGCCCCACGTCCTTCTCGCGCAGCTGATGCAGCATGAACTCCTTGAGCGGGACCTGGGCGCGGGCGAAGGCCTCCTTCTGGGCGATCTCCTGGTGCAGGTAGGGTTGGAGCGCCTCGCTGTTCACCTGCTGCACGACCGGCGCCATGATGACCAGGGTCAGGAAGAGCGCGAGCCCGATGATGACCTGGTTGCCCGGCATCTGGTTGGTCCCGATGGCCTGCCGCAGAAAGCCGAGCACGATGACGATGCGGGTGAAGCTGGTCAGCAGGATCAGCAGGGCCGGCGCCAGGGAGATGAGCGTCATCAGCGCCACGATCTGCAGCGCCACGTCCCAGGAGCCCGGGCCCTTCAGGCCCTGCAGGCTCACGGTCAGCGCGGGTCCCTGCGTCGAGTCGGCAGCGGCCGCCTGGGCCCGGGCCGCCACGGGGCCCAGCACCAGCAGAGCCGCGAACAAGACGATGAGAACGGGGCGCTTCCGGGCTGCCGGCATTTCCTTCTCCTGTGAGGTCCGGCCGTTCCGGGCCGGTGTCCGGGCGTGCAGAACGCAATGGATGTGCCATGCCGCGGGCCCGGCCGGAGGGCCGGCCGGACCTGTAACTTCAACCATGCCAAGGGATGCCCTGCCGGAGCCCGCTCGCCGGACGGCCCCGCGGCGGCCCGGCGGTGGCACGCCGGCCGCGCGCGGCCGCAAACCGGCCAAGGCTTGGTCAGGTTCGGATCAGGAAAGAGGCGGCTTCTCGCCCAGCGCCGCGGCGTCGGCACGGTCCGGCCCCGCATGGACCAGGGCGGCGATGCGCTCGCGCAGCACCGCCAGCGGCCCGGCCGCTTCCGTCTCGCGCAGGGGAGCGGAGCTGCGGTAGGCCGCGTAAGACTCGGTCTCCAGCAGCACGAGGCCGTTGTCCTGGCGGTAGACGTAGTGCACGCGATCCCGCAGGCGCAGGATCTGCAGCTCGCGACCGCGGCCGAGCGGGACGACCTTCAGCAGCCGCAGCGCCGGCAGGCCACCCCCCGCCTGCCAGCGGGCCAGCAGGCGCAGCACCAGGAGCAGTAGCGCGAAGACGACCAGCAGCGCGCCGGCGGCCTGCCACCAGGAGAAGCCCCCGGACTGCCAGGGAGCGGGCGTGGCCGTGGCCAGCTGCGGCACGAGACCCTGCAGCATGACCTAGACCGCGCGCTGCAGCCGCTCCAGGCGGCTGAGCAGCCGGTTGATGCGCACGGCGAAGTGATCGTCGATGACCACGACCTCACCCGTCGCGAGCAGAGCGCCGTTGACCAGGATGTCCACGGGCTCGCTGGTCTGGTTGTTCAGCTCGATGAGGGAACCGTTGGCGAGATTCAGGATGTCGCGGAACTTCAGACGGGTGCGTCCCAGCTCGACGGTCACCTTCAGGCTCACGTCCATGAGCATGTCCAGGTTGGCCGCATCGCCGATGCTCCCCGCCAGATCCTGCGCCAGCGCCGCCGGCTCTCCCGGCCGCCCTCCGACCGGGTTCCCCCCGGCGGGCTGCGGCTCCGGGCTCGTCTCGCTCGCGGCCGGCTCGTCCATCACGCCGATGACGTCCTCGTCTGCCATGCTTCACTCCTCGGGAATGCGTTTCAAGAGCTTCACCGCGCGGAATTGGTTGATCCTGCCCGGCTCGCCCAGGAAGAGGGGCTTGCCGGCCACCGTCACGACCAACGGGGCCTGCACCGGCTGCGCCAGCGGGAGCACGTCCCCGACCTTCAGCTCCACGACCTGCTGCAGGCTGAGCCGCAGCTCGTCGAAGCGCACGACCACGTCGCTCGCGGTCCCCTGGATCAGCTCCAGGATCTGGCGGCGATCGCGGCGGACCTCCTGAGGGCTTCTCAGCTCCACCTTGTCCACGGGATCGAACAGCTGGCGCAACGGCTCGAAGCCGCTCAGCGGGATGCAGATGTGGAGATCGCCCTCCTGGTTCTCGAGCTTCATGACGAACTTCAAGATGACGAGGGTATCACCTATCGCCAAACCAGTTAGGTAATCTGGATTGTTCTCGAGGCCCAGGTATTCCGGCTTCAGCTCCGCCAGCTTCGCCGTGGCGTCCCGAAACATCGTCAGCAGTCGGTCGACGACGCTCTGCACGATCTTCTTCTCGATCTCGGTGAATTCCCGGGCCAGGTCCTCCTTCTCCGCAGTCCCGCCCATGAGCTTCTTGAGCAGCGTGAAGCAGAAGCCCAGATCCATCTGGATCAGGGACTGGCCCTTCAGCGGTGCCAGGCTGATCATGCACAGGCACGTGGGATTGCCCAGCCCGGCCAGGAAGTCCCCGCAGGCCCGCAGGCTCAGCTGCGAGAACTCCAGCGCCGCGTTGGCGCGCAGCAGGTTGGCGAACGTGAAGGAGGTCAGCTTGGCGAAGTTCTCCGCGACATTGCGCATGTTCTGCTCGAACGTCTTGGAGAGATTGTGCGGGCGGTTGAAGTCGAAGGACACCGCCTCCGGCGCACCGGCGCCGTCGACCCCGTCGGTGGCCTCGAGGATGTCCTGCAGCCCCTCGGGCAGCAGATCGTCCTCGCCCGTGCTGCCGAGCAGAGCCTCGGCGTCCTCCAGGTCCGTGGCCGTCGCGGCGTCCCTGGAGGTCTCCTCAGCCTCGCGGGAGCTGTCCGTCGCTTCCTGATCCACGCCTGCCGTCCTCCACCGCGGGCGCGCCCCGCGCTTACTGGATCACCAGGTCCGAGAAGTAGATGTTGCGCAGGGAGTCGGGCGGCAACTTCTCCGCCAGCCGCTTGAAGATCTCCGTGCGCGTCGCCATGTTGCCTTCCGGCGTCAGGAGATCGCCGGCCCGCTTGCTGGAGAGGGTCAGGATCACGATGTCGCGCAGCTGCGGCAGGCGGGCGATCACGAGGTCCGCCACCTTCTGGGTCGACACCTCCAGCGCCACGTTGATCCGCAGGTAGTTGGTGCGACCATCCTCGCTGCGCAGGGTCACGATGATCTCCTCCAGGCCCACGATGATGCCGTCCTGGTTCTCCGCCGTCTCGATGTTCGTCTCCTTGCCGCCTATGGCGGCGTCCTGCACCGAGAGCCTCGGCACGATGACGAACTGGGTGATGGCGAAGGCCATGAGGGCCTGGACCACGACGACCACGCCCAGCAGCACCGCCTTGTTGTCCAGCAGGTTGACCCGCTTCCGGCTCTCGCCGCCCTCTTCGGGGCTTTCGTTCTTCTCGTCAGCCATCTTCACGCTCCTCGTCCACGAGAGGCAACTCCGTGGTGCTGGCGCGGTTCTTCTCCAGCCGCAGGAATATCTCCACGCGCCGGTTCTTGGCGCGATCCTCCGCCGTGTCGTTGCTGGCCAGCGGGTGGTACTCCCCGAAACCGATGGCCGCCATGCGCTCCGGCGCGACCCCCTCGGACTGGAAGAAGCGGGCGACCGCCACCGCACGCGCCGCCGAGAGCTCCCAGTTGGAGGGGAAGCGCTCGTTGTGGATCGGCACCGAGTCCGTGTGGCCCTCGATTCGCAGCGGATAGTCGAACCGCTGGAAGAATCCGGCCAGCTTGCCCAGCACCGCGATATTGGGCGTTTTCAGCTCCGCCCGGCCCGTGTCGAACAGGAAGGGGGCATTGATGCGGAAGGCGATGCCCCGCTCCGTGACCTTGATGTCGACTTCCTTGTCCAGCCCGGTGTCGAGCAGGGATCGTTCCAGACGCCGGATCTCCTGCAGGATGTCCTCGCGCTCCTTGGCCGACATCTCGGGAATCAGCAGCTGGGGCATCTCCACGACCGAGGGGGGCTTGTTCATGACCCCGAAGGCCCCCTGGAGGGAAAGCGCCACCTGCTGGAATTTGGACTCCTGGATGGACGAAAAGCTGACAATGAGCACGAAGAAGGTGAGCAGGAGGCTCATCATGTCCCCGTAGGTCATGATCCAGGAGTCTCCACCTTTTTTCTCGCTGGGGGCTGACTTCCTGCGCGCCATGTCCGCGTCCCCCCGGCCGTCTCTAGGCGGCCACCTGATCCTTCGCCGCATCCAGTCTGCGGCGCATGGCCGGCGAAAGGAACGACCGCAGCTTCTCCTCCACCACGCGGGGCGAGTCGCCGCTCTGGATGGCCATGATGCCGTCGATGATCATCTCGTTGACCAGCATCTCCTGCTCCGACCGAGATTCCAGCTTGCCGGCCAGCGGGAGGAAGAAGGCGTTGGCCAGCACGGCCCCGTAGAAGGTCGTGATGAGGGCGGTGGCCATGCCGGCGCCGATGCTGGTGGGATCGTCCAGGGTGGCGAGCATGTTGATCAGCCCGACCAGGGTGCCGATCATGCCGAAGGCGGGTGCGAAGGTGCCGCCCGCCTCCAGGATCTTCTTCCCCTCCCGGTGCCGCGCCTGGATCTTCCCCATGTCCGTTTCCATGATCTTCTCGAGGAGCTGCACGTCCGTGCCGTCCACGGCCAGCCGCAGCCCCTTGCGCAGGAAGAGGTCCTGCTCCGTCTCCGAGTCCTCCTCCAGGGCCAGGATCCCCTCCCGCCGGGCCCGCTCGGCGTAGCCGACCATCTTGGCGATGACGGCATCCGGTTCGGGCGCCGTGAAGAAGAGCGTCTTCTTGATCACGCCGATCATGCCGATCACCTTGGCCAGCGGCGTGTGCGAGAGGATGGCCGCCATGGTGCCGCCCACCACGATGGCCACGGAGGGCATGTCCACGAACTGGTTCAGGCTGCCACCGATGTTGATGGCCCAGACGATGAGTCCGAAGGCCATCACGGTCCCGATCAGCGTGGCAATGTCCACTCGCTTGCCTCTCTATCCGCTGCGGATCGCCGGCGAGCCCTCAACCCTCGTATACCGATCCCGAGCCGCCCGTGGGCACCGGGTAGCAGCGCGAGGTGCTCCGGTACCCGATGGCCTTCTGGACGACCTCGTCGATGGGCTCGAGCACCATGAGCTTGCGCCCCGTCGTCAGGCTGATCAGGGTATCCGGCGTACTCTCCACGAACTCGATCAGATCCGCGTTCACGACGATCTCATTCCCATTCAGTTTCGTGACTTTGATCATGGACTTTAGCTCCTTGCCGCCGGCACCCCCTACCGGATGATGGTCACCAGCTCCTGCATGATCTGGTCGCTCGTAGTGATCACCCGCGCATTGGCCTGGAAGGCCCGCTGGGCGATGACCAGCCGGGTGAACTGCTCCGCCAGGTCCACGTTCGAGGTCTCCAGCGTCCCCGGCACGATGGTCGTACCGTGATCCTCGCCGGGGAAGCTGATGATGGCCTGGCCGGAGTTGCCGCTGCGCCGGTAGGTGTTGTTGGCTTCCCGCATCAGACCGGACGGGTTGCTGAACAGGGCGATGCCGATCTGCGCCAGGTTGCGCACCGAGTCGTTGGAGAACTGGCCGATCACCAGGCCGTTCTGGTCGATCTCGAAGTCCACCAGGGAGCCGGCGGTGATGCCGTCGGCGATGGACTGCAGGCTGCCGCGTCCCTCGAACTGGGTGAGGCCGTTGACGCCGCCGATGTCGCCGGAATCGATGGCCAGCGAGACCAGCTCGGCTCCCTCCTCCCCGATCGGCTGGGGGCGGAAGACCAGCGTGCTCGAGCCGTCGTCGAAGGAGAAGTTGCTGATCGCGCCGGTCTCCGTGAAGCTCACCCGCCCGGTGTTGCCCATCAGGATCTCCTCGTTGCCCTCCATCTCGGCCGACCAGATCCACTCGTTGAGGCCCGATACCTTCTGGAAGGTGAAGTTGATGGTGTGGGCGCCGCCGAGGGAATCGTAGACAGTCGTGGCCGTGGAGAACTGCTGCTCGTCGCGGGCCTGCTGGGTCTGCAGGAAGGTGAAGGAGGACTCGATGACCGAGTTGGTGTCGCCGGCCCCCCGCACCTCCGTCACCGAGACGTCTCCCAGGGCGTTGGCCGTGCCCACCTCGCCGTGCATGATGATCTGGCCGTCGTCGTTGACGGCCACCGGGTTGGAGCTGATGCGGAACGCCGCCTGCAGCGCCACCAGGAAGTCCGCCAAGGTGGTGGAGGCATCGACGGTCATGGCCTGGCGGGTGATGGCCTCGCCGCCCCGCGTGCCGCGGATCTCGATGGTGGTGGAGCCGCTGGTGAGATCCAGCCCCAGGCTCTGGCCGTCCTCGTTGTAGAGCTGGCTGAAGAGATCGCCGGCCTCGGCCGGAGCCCGGATCTCGCCGGTCTCGCCGTTGGACGTGCTGCCGCTGGCCCCGGCCAGGATGGCGTTCGGGAACTGGAAGTTCACGTTGAAATTGGCCTTGCCGCCCACCGCCAGGTTCAGGTTCACCAGAGTGTCGGCCGTGTTGTTCTGGACGGTCAGCTCGCCGTTGGCGCCGATGCCGAAGGCCAGGTTCATCCCCTGGCCCACCTGGAAGGTGTTGTTGAGCCAGTCCACCAGGTCCTGGTAGGTCGTGCCGCCCTGGGGCCAGATCCCGCCCACCAGGAAGGGAGCCGGGCTGACCAGCGTGCTGTTGACCATGACCGACACCGAGATCAGGTCCCCCTCGTGCAGGTCGAAGAAGCCGTCGCGCTGGCCCGCCAGATGGACCAGCTCGTCGCCGCCCTGCGCGGCCACCAGGAAGGAGTTGGACTCGAGGATGGTCTCCGTGGCGTCGGAATCGGAATCCAGGTTGCCGCTCAGCGAGAGAGTCGTGGATGCCTCCGCCGGCATGACCAGGGAGGGATCGATGAAGATGTCCTCCAGCGGCCCGGCCTGGATCAGGCCGTCCTCGTCCGCCAGCACGCCCTGGACGCGCAGGCCGGTCGTGGGGTTGACGAGGATGTTCGAGCTGTCCATACCGAACACCCCGGCGCGGGTGTAGTAGTTCGAGACGCCGTCGGAGACGATGAAGAAGCCCTGCCCCTGCAGCGCGAGGTCCGTCTTCACGCCGGTGGTCCGGAAGTTGCCCTGCGTGAAGTCCGTGTCGATCCCGCCCACCTGGGTGCCGAGTCCGATCTGCTGGGGATTGGTGCCGCCGCGGCCGCCCGAGATCGGGCGGCTGGCCGCGCGGATGCTCTGGGTCAGCATCTCGTTGAAGGTCACCCGGCCCGACTTGAATCCGATGGTATTGCTGTTGGCGATGTTGTTGCCGATGACATCGATCTCCACGAGATTCGAGTTCAATCCGGAGACCCCGGAGTAGAGCGAGCGGAACATGGGAACCTCCTCGTGAAACCGGCGCCGGTGGCGCCCGACGCTAGCTTCGCCTGCTGACCGCGTAGATCTCGGAAACGTAGTACTCTTCACCGGCGACCTGGACGATCGCCAGGTTGTTCTGGAAACGGAGGCCCTCGACGGGTCCGGTCATGAGGGCCAGGTGCGAGACCGCGTTGCCCGCGGCGTCCATGGTGGCGATCGTGAGCGAGTAGCGGCCGTCGGCGGCGGCCTCCCCGTCCGGGCGGATGCCGTCCCAGGTGACGTCGTTGCGGCCCGCGTGCAAGCCGACGGTATAGGTGTCCACCAGCGCACCGCTGGCGTTGCGCACCTCGATCCGGGCCTCTCCGGCCTGATCCACCTCGATCTCGTTGCGGGACGCCACGCCGCCTTCCAGGCCGAGGTTGCTGCCCTCCACCGTCACGTCCCGCCCCACCAGGTCCACCATCATGGTGTTGTTCAGGGATTGCGTCAT
Organism: uncultured Fibrobacteraceae bacterium; assembly: GCA_964524645.1. Classification (GTDB taxonomy): domain Bacteria; phylum Krumholzibacteriota; class Krumholzibacteriia; order LZORAL124-64-63; family LZORAL124-64-63; genus CAZGEC01. The sequence goes on from CAZGEC010000008.1 coordinate 83,806, forward strand.
GAGCATCTGATCGTCCAGGCTGCCGTGGATCTCCTGCAGCTCCTGCAGCGTGGTGAACTGGGTGAGCTGCGCGATGAACTGCTGGTTGTCCATGGGACTGAGCGGATCCTGGTGCTGGATCTGGGCGATGAGCAGGTTCATGAAAGCCGTGCTGTCCAGCCCGTCGGTGGCGGAAGGCTGCGCTCCGACCACCGCGCCGTAATCGCTGCTGACTCCCTCTACCGCCATGGACCTTCCTCCTTGCTGGGGCGCGCGGCTCTTACTGCCCGCGCCGCCGCCTGTCCTGTCCGGATCGCGGATCCGGGCGCTCTTCTCCCCCGCGTCCCTCCTGGCGTGTCTCCTGGCGCTGTTCCTGGCGCCCCTGCCCCTCCTGCCGCTCCAGCCGGACCTGGACGTCGGTCCAGCGCCCACCCCTGGCGGCGAGACCCTGGACGAGTTCGTGGGAGCGGCTGCGCAGGGCGCTCTCGGCCTCGTGGGTCTCCGCGCTCAACGTGACCTCCAGACGCCCGCCGATCACCTCGAGACGCACTTCCACCCGGCCCAGTTCGGGCGGCTCCAGCTTGAGCGTCAGGCGCTCGTGGCCGCCTGGTTCGGCCTCGCGCACCAGCAGCTGGTCGAGCACCTGCTCGAGCACGCGCGCTGGATCCGGGCCGGCGGTGGGGACCCCGCCCGGCCCGGTCCCCAGCGCTATCAACGACGGGGTCGCAGCGGCCGGCATGGCGACGGGATGGAGCGCTGCCGCCGGCGACTCGCCGCCCTCGAGGCTGGCCGCCTGCCGCACCAGGGGCGCGGCCTGCTGGGCGGCGATCTCCAGGCGCGGTGCCGCATAGGTGGGTGCGTCCAGGGGCGGTGGAGAGGGTTCCTCGTTCGCGGTCGCGGAATCGCTCGCCGCCGGCGCGGGAGGCTCGGCGGCCCCTTCGGCCGCGACCGCGACGGGCGGAACGGCGGCCGCGAACCCCTCCGTCACCGGCTGCCCGGCGGTCTCGCCGCCCGGCGTCGCGCCCGTCTCCTCGCCGTCCCGAGCGGAGGGCGGGGACAGCACCGGGCCGTCGCCGGCCGGCTGCGCCGCGGAGTCCCCGGGGGGTCCAGCGGGCGACGGCCAGGCCGGGGAGTCCATCGTTGCCTCGCTCGGTGACTTTCCGCCCAGCTGAGCGCCCAGAACCCCGACCAGCCAGCCCAGCCAGGTTCCTCCTCCGGCCCGGCTGCTCTCGCCCGACTCCTCCCCGGTCTCGACTTTGGCGGCGGCTGCCCGTCGTCCCTGCGAGTCCAGCAGCCGCTGGGAGAAGCTCGGCGCAGCGGCCGTCCCGACCGCCGCCGGCCCGTCGCCTTCACTCTCCGCCCCCGGCAGGCGCTTCTCCTGCACGGGACGGGCCGGCCGGGTCAGGGCCGCGGAGAGATCCGGAATCCTCGCCATCAGCTCGCCCCCTTGATGCTCATGCGCAGGCTGATCTGGGCCGCCAGCCGCGCGTCCATGTAGGCCATGATCTTGGCCGCGGCGCGCTCGTTCATGCGGGTCATGATCTCCAGGATGACGTCCAGGTCGAGCGCGGCCAGGATCGGCGCCGCCTTGTCGGGCTTCATGGCCTCGTACATCTTGGCCAGCTTGCGCGCCGAACGCTCCTTCTCCTCGCTGTACACCTGCTGCTCGGACTGCAGGCGGCCGATGACCTCCTCCAGCGCCGTCTGGGCCTGCGCCACCACCTTGGCGTCCACGGCCAGCTTCTGCTGCAGGGCGAGCGCCTCCTCCTTCTCGCGCTGGATCCGGTCCCGCTCGAGCGCCAGGTCCCTGAGCACCCGCTCCGCCGCCGCATGGTCGTCGCTGGTGAGCTGAGGCAGGGCTTCCTGCTCGGCCGTGATGTTCTGCTGCTGCACCTTGCTGAGCAGGACGAGCCCGCCGAAGATGAGCACGAAGGTCACGGTCGAGACGATGACGACGATCTTCATGGGACTCTCCCCTCCCGTCCCTCCTCGCCCGGCCCGGCGAGGGAGGGACCCTGGGTCCGTCGCAACCCCGATGCCAGCCTCCGGGCTGTGCCGGCCTGTCAGCAGCGCTGGCAACTCGTTCTGCGGCAAGCCGCTGGCGGCCCGGCGCTGGTCCGCTCGGCGGCACGGGATCGGGACGACGGCACATCTTGCCTAGTCCGTGCGCTCTCCCGGCGCCGCGGCCCGCACCGCCCCGACCTCGTCCATCTGCTTCCGCTCGCGGCGTCGCTCCTCGTCCGCCCAAACGGCGTGCTGGCGCTCCTTCAGCTTCTCCAGCACCAGCCGGCGCCGATGCGCCTCCAGCAGGCGGCGTCGCTGCTCCTCCATCGCCGCCCGCGCGCGCCGCTCCGCGCCGCGCAGGCCGGCCAGCCGCAGCTGCAGGGCCCGCAGGTAGTCGGCGCGCAGCTGCCAGAGCCGCACGTCGCCGCCGCGCCGCCGCTCCTGCTCCCCTTCGTGCATCACCGTCGCGATGCTGCGCTGCAGGTCCTCCCGCCGCCGGATCACGGCTTGCAGCGCGTCGGCGGCCTCCTTCAGGCGTTGCGCCTCCCGCTCCACCAGGCGCGAGCGGTAGCGCAGCACCTTGTCCAGGCGGAAGCGGAACATCAGGCGGCTTCCACCTCCGCGAGTTCCAGCAGCGCACGCTGGCTGGCTGGCAGGGCCACGACCTCGTCGACGCCCTGCCGCAGGTAGCGGTGGACCGCCTCCTCCTTGCGCAGGGCCTGATCAACGAGGGGATCCGATCCGGCAGCGTAGGCACCGATGTTGATCAGGTCGCGGTTGTCCGCCAGGGCCTTCAGCCAGCCGCACACGCGGGCCCCCGCCGCCACGATCTGCGGCTCGACGACGTCATTGCGCAGGCGGCTGATGCTGCCCAGCACGTCGACGGCGGGGTAGTGGTTCCGCCGGGCCAGCTCCCGATCCAGCATGACGTGGCCGTCCAGGATGGACCGCATGGCGTCGCCGATCGGATCGTGGATGTCGTCCCCCTCGATCAGCACGGTGAAGAAGGCGGTCATCGCGTTGACCGCGGACCAGCCGGCCCGCTCGCACAGGCGCGGCAGGGCCGCGAAGACCGAGGGGGGATAGCCCTTGGTGGTGGGGGGCTCGCCGGCCGCCAGCCCGATCTCCCGCAGGGCCATGGCGTAGCGGGTGGCGCTGTCCATCAGGAAGAGCACGTGGCGATCCTGCGCGCGGAAGGCCTCGGCGACGGCCATGGCGGTCTCCGCCCCCTTGGCGCGCATGACGGCGCTCTCGTCGGAGGTGACCACCACCACGACGCTGCGCGCCAGGCCCGCGGAGCCCAGGTCGCGCTCGATGAACTCGCGCACTTCCCGCCCGCGCTCGCCGATCAGCGCCAGCACGTTGACGTCGACCCGGGCATGCCGCGCCAGCATCCCCAGCAGGATGCTCTTGCCCACGCCGCTGCCCGCGAAGATGCCCATGCGCTGGCCGTGGGCCACCGTCGCCAGGCCGTCGATGGCTCGGATGCCCGTGGCCAGCGCCGCGACGCTGCGCCGCCGCTCCAGCGCGCCAGGCGGCGGACCGCCCACGCGCCGCCGCGGCAGCCGGCCGAAGGGCCGCCCCCCGTCAATGGGCCGGCCGAGGCCGTCGAGGATCCGTCCCAGCAGCTCCGACCCCACCGGCACCGTCTGCTGGTCCGCGACCAGCTGGACCAGCTGCCCCGGCGCGATTCCCGCGGTGTTCCCGTAGGGCATCAGGAGCAGGGTATGCCGGCGGAAGCCCACGACCTCGCAGGCCACCGCCGGCTCGTGGCGGCCGATCTCGATGCGGCAGACGGCGCCCACCGGAGCCGCCAGCCCGCTCACCTCCACGACCATCCCCGCCAGCTTGGACACGCGCCCCACCGGCCGGATCAGGTCGGCCTGGGTCACCCTCCGCCGGCATTCACGCCAGGCCTGCATCGTCCGGCTCCTCCTCTGCGCCCAGATCCAGGTGGCCCAGCAGGTTCTCCTGCACGATCTCCAGCAGCGCCGCCAGCTGGGCGGCCAGCGTGGCATCCCACTCCTGCTCGCCCGCGGTCACCCGGCAGCCCCCCCGCTCGATGCGCCGATCGGCCTTCACCGCGGTCACGTTCAGGCGGGTCAGCAGGTCCTCCCGCCCCTGCAGGTAGGCGGCATCGTCGGGGTGGGCGATGACGGTCATGGCGGCCCCCGCGTCCAGCTTGTAGAGCATGGTCTCCAGCGCCCGCACGATCAGCTCGCGGTCCAGCTGGACGGCCTGCCGCACGATCTTCTCGGCGATGGCGACGGACAGATCCACCGTCTCGCGCGCCAGCCGCTGCCAGCGCTGCCGTGATTCCTCCTGCAGGGTGGTCCCGAAGCTGGCAAGCCAGTCTTCGAGCCGCGCCTCCCGGGCGGCGGCCGCATCGCGCTCCTTGGCCGCGTAGATGGCGGCCACGTCGGCCTCGACCAGCTGATAGACCGCGTCACGCTCTCCGGGGGTGAGCTGCTCCAGCAACGAGCCCTCCCCCCGCGTGTCGTGCTCGCGGCGGAAGTCGTGCAGCAACTTGCCGGCCGCCGGGCCGTTGCCGCCGGAGCTTCCGGCGGCCGCATCACCCGCCAGCAGCGGCTCAGGAGACCATTTCTGCAATCTTCCCACCCTTGCCGAGCACAATGGTGCCCGCTTCCTCGAGGCTGCGGACCACCTCCACGATGCGCTGCTGCGCTTCCTCCACGTCCACGAGGCGGACCGGCCCCATGTACTCCATGTCTTCCTTGATGCCGAGCGAGGCCCGCTTCGACATGTTCCTGAAGATCTTCGCCTGGATCTCCGGGGTCGCTCCCTTCAAGGCCAGCGTCAGCTCCTTGCCCTCGATCTCCTTGAGGACTTCCTGGATGTAGCGGTCGTCCAGATCTACCAGGTCCTCGAAGACGAACATCAGATTCTTGACCTCATTGGCCACCTCGTCGTCGATCTCGCGCATCTCGTCGAGGATCTCCTGCCAGATCTCGCGGTCGATCTCGTTGAGGATCTCGGCCACCTGCTTCTTGCCGCCGAACTGCTTCTGGGACTGGGAGAACTCCCCCTTGACCTGCTGCCCGACGACGCTCTCGACGATGTCCAGGGTCTCGCGGTTCGGCTTGTCGAGCACGGCCATCCGGTAGGCCACTTCCCCCTGCATGGCGGGCGGCAGCAGGCCGAGGATCGGACCGCTGTTGCGAGGATCCATGTGGGCCAGGACCACGGCCACGGTCTGGGCGTGCTCGTTCTTCAGGTAGTTGGCCACCATCAGGGGATCGACCCGCTTGAGGTGCTCGAAGCTCTGGATGTCGCTGAAGCTGGTCACCCGGCTGAGCAGCGAGCTGGCCTTGTGGGTGCCGAATCCCGCCTCGAGGATGCTCTTGGCGGAATCCTCGCCGCCGAACTCCACGCCGCGAACGGTCTGGGCCTTCTCGACGAACTCCTCCACCACCCGGCGCTTCTCGTCGTCGGAGATGCGGCCGAGGTTGGCGATGGCCGCGGTGAGCTGCTCCACCAGCTCCTCGGGCAGGTGCTTGATCACCGCCCCCGCGACGTTGGTGCCCAGCATGATCAGCAGGATGGCGGCTTTCCGGATCGACTCTCGCACCCCTCACCCGTCCTTGCGGTCGAGCCTCGCGGCGTCCTCTCAGTCCCGCGCCTCCGCTATCCAGGATTGCAGCATCTCGGCCACCTTCTCGGGATTCTCGGCGGCGTACTCCTTGACATCCACGCTCATGCCGTCTGCGGTGCCGGCGGCCTCCCCCAGGCGGTTCCGGCTCCGTCGCGCGGCAGCGGCCTGGCCGGCGGCCGGCCGTCCCGCCGGGAAGCCCTCGCTCACCAGACGACCCAGGTTCTTTTTCAGGCCCAGCAGCATGGCGGCCGCCACGACGAACAGCAGCAGGCGGCCCCCGTACTCCGGCAGCCACTCGAGCCAGAGCGGTTGTCCCTGCGGAGCGCCGGCGGAGCCGCTCTCGCCGGGGCTCTGGAACGGCATGTTCACGACCTCGATCTGATCGCCCCGTCCCGCGTTCAGGCCCACCGCCGTCTGCACGATGCGGCTGATCTGCGAGATCTCCTCGTCGCTCCGCGGGACGTAGCTCGGCGCCTCCCCCTCGCCCGCCGGCTCGTAGACGCCGTCCACGAAGACCGCCACCGAGAGGCTCTTGACCCCTCCGGTCTGCCCCACGATCCGCTCGACGGTGCGGTTGATCTCGTAGTTGGTGACGCTCGATTCCTGCGAGCCGCCCTTCTGTGGATCGCTGGCCTCGTTCCGCTCCTCGCTGCGGATCACCGTGGCCTCGGGATCGAAGACCTCGCGCTCGCGATCGATTTTCTCGAGGTTGAGGGTGGCGTCCACGCGCACGATGGAGCGACCCGGCCCCAGCACCTCCTCCAGCATGCTCTCGGCCTTGGCCGCCAGGTAGCCCTCGACCTCCTTCTTGAGCGCAAGCTGGTTTTCCGAGCGACCCACGCCCTCGTCGTCGTGGCTCTGCGAGAGGACCGTGCCGTGCTGGTCGATGACGGTGACGTTCGCGACCTGCAGCCCCTCGACGCTGCCCGCCACCAGGCTCTGGATGCCGAGGATCTGGCTCTCGCTGAGCTGCGCGCTGCGCCCGAGCCGCACCACCACCGAGGCGGTGGGTTCCGCCTGCAGCTTGCGGAAGATGGAGGGTTTGGGCAGGACCAGGTGCACCCGCGCGGAGAGGATACCGGCCAGCGACTCGATGGACTTGACCAGCTCGCCCTCCAGCGCCCGCTTGAAGTTGACGTTCTGCACGAACTCCGTCAGCCCGTACTGCTTGCCGTCGAAGATCTCGAAACCGACGGTGTGCCCGGAGGCGGGGATACCCTTGCCGGCCAGCTCCACGCGCAGGCGGTGCACCTCCGGCGACGGGACCAGGATCGTGGTGCCGCCGTTGGTGAGCTCCGCCTTCACGTCCATCTTGTTCAGTTCCTCGAGGGCCTGGGCCGCGTCTTCCGGCGCGATGTTGGTGAAGAGAACCGTCATCTCCTCCTGCCGCAGCCAGACCGAGAAGATGGCCACGCTGATGACGGCCGCCGCCAGGATGGCCCCCAGCAGCACCTTCTGATTGAAGCTGAAGCGGCCGAAACGCTCTCCGAGCCGGTCCATCACTATCTTGAACCCGTCCACAGCGCTCCCTCTGGTTCAGCGCGCGCGTCCCTGCGCGGCCGCTAGACCTGCATCCTCATGATCTCCTGGTAGGCATCCAGGAGCTTGTTGCGTACCTCGAGCAGCATGTCGAAAGCGAGCTTCGCCTCCTCGGCCGCCACCATGACGTCATGCGCTTCGGTCGGCGCACCCGTCACCATCCCCTCGACCATCTGATCCCGCCGCGATTGCAGCGCGTCCACCTCGGAGACGGCCTGGGACAGCGTGCGCGCAAAGGACTCCGGCGAGGGCGTCTGCTCCGCGGCCTGGTAGACGCGCCGCGGGTCGATCGATCCCAGACCCCGCACTCCGTCGACGCTCATGCCCACCCCTCCCTTCCGCTAGATCTCGAGGGCCTTGGCGAACATGTCCTTGGCCGCCTGGACGGCGCTCACGTTCGCCTCGTAGGCGCGGCTGGCCGTGATCATGTCCACCATCTCGTTGATGACGTTGACGTTGGGCAACAGCACGTAGCCCTCGGCATCCGCATCCGGATGCCCAGGATCGAACACGACCCGGAACTCGGAGGCGTCGGGTGCGCGACCCACGTCCACGCTCACGCCCTCGGCCCCGTCCTGGCGCGTCAACCGTAGGCCGCCGGGCAGGTGGCGCTCGTCGGTGCGGGTGAGACTGCTCGCGCCGCCGGTGGCGCGGAGCCGCTGCAGCTGCAGCCGGGCCAGCTTGCGCTCCAGCACCTGCTGGAAGACCGCGCGCTGGCGCCGGTAGGGCGTTCCCTCGGCCGTGCGCGTCGTCTCGGCGTTGGCGATGTTCTGGGCCACCACGTCCATCTTGACGCGCTGGCTGCTCATCCCGGTTGCGCTCACGCGCAGCGACTCGAACATCCCGCTGCTCATGATTCCTCCCCGGCTCCTCAGCGGACCTGGCCGGTGACGGCGCTGCGCAGCATGGTGTACTTCATGCTCAACAGCCGCGTGGCCAGCCGGTAGGACAGGTCCGTCGTGGCGAGCTCCGTCATCTCGCGGTCGATGTTCACGTCGTTCGTCCCGTTGTCGAAGCCCTCGTCCTGCGCGACGATTTCTTCCGGCACGTCCGCGATGTCGTTCTGGCCGACCGGCAGGTGGGCCGCGTGGGTCCGCACCCCGGCCAGGCGGCGCTGCGACCCCGCCAGCAGCTCCTCGAAGCGCAGCTCCTGGGCGCGGTATCCCGGCGTCTCGACGTTGGCGATGTTGTCCGCCACCACCTGGTGTCGACTGGCGTAGACCGTCAGGGCCCGCTTCAGTTCGTCCAGGTGCGCCTGCGCGAAGAGCGACGTTCGGATCATCCCCTACCCCGGAATCTCCACGCCGGCGGCGTGGTACAGGTGCAACTTGTTGCGCAGCGTGCGCACGCTGATTCCCAGCTCGTCGGCCGCCCGCGTCCGGTTGCCGCCGGTCTGCCGCAGCTTGCGCAGGATCAGCTCCCTCTCCATCTCCCTGAGCGTCAGGTCGCTCGTCAGCTCGGCCCCGGCCTGGCTGCTATGCATCTCGCTGGCGAGATCCAGGATGGCCTCGTCGATCACCTCGCTGTTGCACATGATGACGGCCCGTTCGATCACGTTCTGCAGCTGCCGCACGTTGCCCGGCCAGTCGAGCCGCATCAGCTTGGCGACGACGGGCTCGGCGAGCCCCAGCATCGGCTTGCCGTTCTCGACGCAGAACGTCTCCACGAAGTGCCGGGCCAGCAGCGGGATGTCCTCCTTGTGCTGCCGCAGGGGGGCGATCAGGAGCGGGATCACGTTGAGGCGGTAGTAGAGGTCCTCGCGGAACCGCTTGGTCCGGATCTCCTCGTGGAGGTTGCGATTGCTGGTGGCGATGATGCGGACGTCCGTCTTGGTGGCGTACTTGGCGCCCAGCCGCATGAACTCGCGCTCCTGCAGCACGCGCAGCAGCTTGGCCTGCATGCCGAAGGGCATCTCGCTGATCTCGTCCAGCAGCAGGGTGCCGCCGTGGGCCAGCTCGAACTTGCCGGGCCTGCCCTGCACGGCCCCCGTGAAGGCTCCCCGCTCGTAGCCGAACAGCTCCGACTCCAGGAGAGTCTCGGGAATGGCCGCACAGTTGATCCGGATGAAGGGCCGCTCGCGACGGTTGCCCGCCTCGTGGACGGCCCGGGCCGCCAGCTCCTTGCCGGTACCGCTCTCCCCCTGCAGTAGCACCGTGCCGCGGCTGTCGGCGATCATCTCGATCTTCTCGCGCAGCTGCTGCATGGCGGCGCTATGGCCCAACAGCCCGTGCTGGGTCCGGCGCGCCTGCAGGTTGCGCCGCAGGCTGCGATTCTCGCGGCGGAGCTTGCGCATCTCGAAGGCCTTCTGCAGCGCGTGCTCGAGCATGTCCAGGCCGAACGGCTTGGTGAGGTAGTCGAACGCGCCCTGCTTGGTGGCCGCCACCGCCTCCTGGATGCTGCCGAAGGCGGTCATCAGGATCGTCAGCGGCGGCTGGGCCAGCTTGTCCCGGATCTCCTCCAGCAGGGCCAGACCGTCCTGGCCGGGCATGCGGACGTCGCTGAGCACCACGTCGGCGGGCGCTTTCTGCAGGAGCGCCATGGCCTCGGCGGCGCTCTTGGCGGCCCGCACCTCGTAGGTCGCGCTCAGGGACGCCAGCAGGAAGTCGCGCATGGTCTGCTCGTCGTCCACAACCAGAATGCTGTGCCGGTTGGTCATCGCTTGCCCTTTCCCCGCGGCAGGCGGCGCGCACCGCGCACCGCGCGCCCGACTTCCAGCACGACCCGCGTGCCGCCGGCGGGCCGGCTGTCCAGCGACCAGCCGAGCCCGTACAGGTCCATGATCGTGTCCACGCGCGCCAGCCCGATGCCCAGGTGCCCCTCCTTGGTCGTCACGAACGGGTGGGCGGCCCGGGCGAGCAGGGACGGTTCCATCCCGGGGCCGTCGTCGGCCACGGTCAGGGCCAGGCGGTCCGTGCCGGCCGGCCCGCAGGTCAACCGCACCCGCACGCGGGCCGCGCCCGCCGGGGGCCGGCTCTCGGCGCTGTTGCGCAGCAGCTCCGTGAGGGCCACCTCGAGATCGTGCTCCGGCAGCAGGAGCCGGGCCCGCATGTCCTCCCGCCAGACCACGACCAGCTGCGGATGATCCTGCCGGGCCCGCCCCGCGGCGCGGGCCACCACGGCCGGCAGCTCGCCGCGGCCGCTGGGGGGATGTCCGCAGGGGAAGGCCATGTCCTGCACGGAGCGGTAGACCTCTTCCAGGCGCTCCACCTCGGCCAGGATGCGCCGGGCCCAGCGGGCCGCCTCGGGGTCCCGCGTCAGGCTGGCGGCGATGAGGCTGGCGTAGCCCTTGATCCCGCACAGGCTGTTGCTGGTCTTGTGCAGGTAGCCGTGCAGCAGGCGCCCCTGGGGGCTGCGCAGCGGAGTGGCGGTGCTGCCCACCACCGGGGCGTCGGGCGCGAGCAGGTCGCAGCAGGAGGCGGTCGTCATCAGACAGCTCCCGTCTGGGAAAGGAGGATCCGGTCGTTCTCCTCCTCATGAAGGAGGATCTGTTCGATCAGGGTTCCGATCTCCTGTAGGGCGTTGTGGACCCGGGCCCGGTTGGCGCTGCTCCAGTCACGGCGTCCCTGCTTCCAGAGGACGCGCGCGCCGCCGTCGGCCTGCTCCAGCTCGGCGATGACGTCCAGGCAGCGCCGCTTCTCGCGCAGCACCTCGTTCACCTCCTGGATGCCGGCGCCGCGCTGCATGATCTCGCCCTGGTGACGGGAGAGTTCCAGCAGCTGCCGATAGTGCCGGTACTCCTCGGCGTAGAGCGCCAGGAGATCCGCCACCAGCTGCGGCTCGTGCCGAGCCGTGTCAGGGCCGGTAGCTCGCAGCCCGGCCATAGGTCTCGCCCTCCGTCTTGATGCCGCTCATGATCTCGGCCAACCGCGCCATGTCGCAGGCCCGATCCTGCCAGGGCGACGCGCCACCCTCCGCGCACAGCCGCGAGTAGGAAACGCGGGCGCGCGCGTAGTTCATGGCCACGAAGTCCAGGTTTCCCAGCTGGTAGATCGCCCAGGTCTGAAGCTCCGGCAGATCGCTGGCCACGAGCTGCTCGTAGAGCGGCCGCGCCGTGGCCGCCTGCCCCAGCTGGAAGAGCAGGTCCGGCACGGTGGTGAGCACCCAGCAGCGCTGCCAGCGACTCAATCCCTGCGAGAGTCCACCGCCGCCCAGCAGCTGCTCGAGCTGCTGCAGGGCCGGTTCCCAGCGTTCCAGGCTGACCAGGGCGAAGGCGTGCCAGAAGCGCAGCAGCGGCTTCATCGGCCAGCGGGCGTTGTCCAGCTTGCGCACCAGCAGCTCCAGCTCGTGGGTGCCCCCGTGCGCCAGCAGGTAGCGGTAGGCGAGGATCAGCTCCTCCTCGCGCCCCCCCAGCTCGCTCGTGCCGATGGTGTTCAGGACCGTCTGGGTGATGAGCAGGGAGTCGCCCAGCGCCACCGCGGCCGCCAGCGACTCGCGCCCGATGTCGCCGAGGTAGTCCGAGGAGGTGTCGCGATGCGCCGCCCGCTCGTACCAGACCAGGGAGCTGTCGTATTCGCTCAGCCCCCAGTAGCTGCGAGCCAGGCTGACGGCCTGGAAGGTGGAAGCGCCGCGCACCCGCTCACCGGCGTGCGGGTCGCCCTCCAGCTTGCGCAGGGCGCGGCTGATGGACAGGTGCCGCCAGGCCTGCGTCTCGTCCGCCGCCGGCGGAGAGATGTCGAAGGGGTAGAGCAGGTGATATTCGGATCCGGGGGCGTTCTGCTGGGCCTTGACGGTTTGCAGCAGGCTGTGCAGCCACATCTGGTAATCCTGCCGGTCGACCGACCCGAGCGCATCCGCCCGGCACGCCACGTTCGCCGACAGGATCAGCGAGATCGCGGCCAGCGATCCGGCGAGCAGGCGGACATGTCGCGGAGCGGGGACCATCATTCTCTCCCTGCGCTTCGGGTTCAGGGCGTTGTGCGGGGCGTCCGCAAGCGGTATGCCTCGACGGCGAGCCACGGCTGCCGGTACCGACGGCGGGACCGCGCCCGTGTCGCCGGCCGGGTTGTTCGTTCTTATGGCCTGTCGGACAACGGATTAGCATGACGCCACCCGCGGCGGGACGCGCGAGGCGCGCGGCCGGGCGACGGCGCGGGAAATATGTTCCGGAAGGCTTTGGACCAGTCCCCGGCCCCGGCTGGCCAGAACCTGCTCAGGCCTCGGCCGAGGCCTCCCGGTCCTCGTCGTCGGGTCCTCTGCCGTCCTGCGTGTAGGCGCGCAGCTTCTCGCGGAGCGTCTGCCGGGAGATGCCGAGGATCCGGGCCGCCTTGGACTTGTTGTTCTGGGTCATCTCCAGGGTGTAGAGGATCTGCAGGCGCTCCACCTCGGCGAGCGGCTGCAGGCCGGTGGCCGCGCCCAGCGCGGCCTGCTTGCTGGCCGCGCGCGGGTTGCGCCCCTCGCGGATGTACTCCGGAAAGTGCTCCGGCCGCAGTTGGGCCGGCTCCTCGAGGATCAGGATGCGCTTGAGCACGTTCTTCAGCTCGCGCACGTTGCCGGGCCAGGGATACTGCTGCAGCATTTCCAGCAGGCCGGGACCGGCGGGCGCGGTCTGCAGACCCAGCTGCGCGTTGAACTCCGCGATGAAGTGATTGATCAGCACCTCGATGTCCTGCGGCCGCTCGCGCAGGGGCGGCGTCTCGATCTCCACCACCTGCAACCGGTAGTACAGGTCGTTACGGAACGTGCCCGACTCGATGGCCTCGGAGAGGCGCCGGTTGGTGGCTGCCACGATGCGGGCCTGGACGGTCAGCTCCTCCTTGGCCCCGCCCACGCGCCGGAAGCGGCGGTTCTCGATGACCCGCAGCAGGCGGCTCTGCAGCAGGATGCCCATCTCCCCGATCTCGTCCAGGAAGATGGTGCCCCGCCCGGCCAGCTCGAACAGACCTTCCCGGCGCATCTTGGCGTCGGTGAAGGCCCCCTTCTCGTGGCCGAAGAGCTCGCTCTCGAGCAGCGTCTCGGGCACGGCGGCACAGTTGATCTCCATGAAGGGCTCGCCGCGGGCCTCGCCCACCTCGTGCACGGCGCGCGCGATGATCTCCTTGCCGGAGCCGCTCTCGCCCTGGATGAGGATGGAGGTGTCGTTGCCGCTGCGGCTGGCACCGATCCGCTCCAGGATGCGGGCGACCTTCTCCAGGCCGGGACACGCGCGGACCATGTTCAGGTAGTGGTAGGCGCTCGCGTCCTGCGGTGCCGGCCGGCTCTCGCCCGCCGGCGCCGCCACGGGGTGCGCCGCCCGCTCCTGGGTCGCGCGCAGCGCCGCCCGGACCTGGGACTTGATGGTCCCCAGCCTGAAGGGCTTCTGGATGAAATCGTAGGCGCCGTGGCGCATCGCGTCCACCGCCGTGTCCACGTCGCCGTAGGCGGTCATCATGATGACCGGCGTCTGCTGGCCCTGGTTGCGCAGGGCCTTGAGGATCTCCAGCCCGGTCACCCCGGGCAGCTTCAGATCGGTCACCACCAGGTCGAAGGCGTCACCGTGGCAGCAGGCCAGGGCCTCCTCCCCCGTCTCGGCCGTCTGCACCGCATAGCCGGCGCTCGTCAGGGACTCGGCCAACGACCGGCGGATGGTGGCCTCGTCGTCCACGATGAGGATGCGCTTGTTCATGAAGCCTCCTGTCGGCGCCGCGGGGCGCCGGATTCGCGTGCTCGCGGCAGCAGGACACGAAACACGGTCCGCGCCTCCTGGCGCCCGGCGTGGATCTCCCCCCCGTGAGCGGTCACGATCTTGCGGCAGATGGAAAGGCCCAGGCCCGTGCCGCTGCTCTTGGTGGTGTAGAAGGGACGGAAGAGCTTCTCGTGATCGGCCTCGGCGAAACCGGGCCCGTCGTCCCAGATCTCCAGCACCGTGCCGCTCGTCAGCTGGCTGGTGCCGCGGTGGCGGTCGGCCAGCGCGATGCCGGCCGACTGCCGCAGGCAGAGGTCGATCCGGCCCCCCGCGGGAGAAGCGTCCACCGCGTTGAGCAGCAGGTTCAGCAGCACCTGCTTGATCTGGGCGCCGTCCAGCTCCTGGGTCCAGCTGGCAGGCGCTTCCCCGGCGGGGTCCAGCCGGCTGTGCAGGCCGATCCCCCGGGCCTCGGCCCTGGGTCGCACCAGCTCCAGGCAGTCCCGTGCCAGCTCCGGCAGCTGCTCCTCTCTCAGCTGCGGTTCGTAGGGGCGCACGAAGTTGAGCAGGCGGTTGATGGTGGCGTTGATGCGCTCCACCTCGCCGGTGATCACCTCGATGTAGCGCTGGCGCTTGTCCCCGGCGGGCAGCTGTTCGGCCAGCAGCTCCGCCTGGGCGCTCAGACCCGTCAAGGGATTGCGGATCTCGTGGGCGAGAGTGGCCGACATCTCGACCAGACTCTCCAGCCGGTCGGCGCGGATCCGCTCGGCCTCCAGCTTCTTGGCCTCGCGCAGGTCCTCGGCCACCACCACCAGCCAGCGCTCGCCCGGGCCCCGGCCCGGCATGAGCGAGGTGACGAGCATGACCGGGATGGCCTCGCCGCCGGGGCGCAGGATCCGTCCCTCGCCCAGAAACGGCGCGTCGCTCCGCGCCAGGAGCCGCGCGAACGGCGGCCCCGCCACGTCGTCCAGGATCAGGCGGCCGTCCAGGAAGAGTTCGGGAGCGTCGCCGCCGGCCTCCGTCCCGGCGTGAGGATTGAAGCGGGCTCGCTCCTCGCGCCCGCGTCCCACGGCGAAGTCCGGCTCCCAGCGCTCAGCGGGTGGTGGATCCACGCCGGTCAGCAGGCCGCGTGCGGCCCGGTTGCAGTAGACGGTGCGGGCCTCCTCGTCCATCACCCAGATCCCGCTGCGCACGGTCTCCAGCACACGGGCGTTGAAGGTCCCGATCTCCCGCATGCGGTCCAGCATCTGCGCGGCGGCCACTTCCTCCGACATGATCACCTGCACGGCCTGCAGGAACGGCAGGTGATTGACGTGCTCGTCGGCCGACCGCGCCGGTCGATCCAGCAGGAGCAGGTAGCCGAGCTGCTGGCCCTGATGCTCCAGCGGCAGGGCCAGCAGACCGCGCGGCTTCGCGGTCGCCTCCTCGGCCCCGCTCAGCTGGTAGATGCCCGGGGCCAGCAGCCGGTCCGCCAGATCCTCGCCGAGCTGCTTCTCCAGGCGCACCAGCACCCGGTCCCAGGTCCCCTCCTCCCAGCGATAGGTCTGCCGCGGCGTGCAGGCGCCGCCCGGCGCCGAGCGCAGCACCAGCGCCGCGCCGGCCGACCCCACGAACCCGGCCAGCTTCTCCAGCAGCGTGCGCAGGGTCGCGTCCCAGTTGGGGGCC
Source organism: uncultured Fibrobacteraceae bacterium (assembly GCA_964524645.1). Classification (GTDB taxonomy): domain Bacteria; phylum Krumholzibacteriota; class Krumholzibacteriia; order LZORAL124-64-63; family LZORAL124-64-63; genus CAZGEC01. Next base: position 99,204 of record CAZGEC010000008.1, read on the forward strand.
GTGCTCAGCTCCCGGCCGAATTGGTAGAGCAGGGAGATCTGCGCCATGTGCGCGGTGAGCTTGCGGTTCGCCTCCTCCAGCTCCCGCTGGGCCTGGAGCAGCTCCTCGGCCACCTCCGCGGCTTGGGCCCGCAGCTGCCGCCGATGCGCGTGCAGGCGCTGCGTCGTCTCGGCGGCGCCCCGCCGCAGCTCGCCGTTGCGCCGCAGCTGCGTCAGACGTGCCTCCAGCCGCCGTGAGGCGCGGGCCCACGCGTCGGCCGTCACCGGAACCTCCAGCGCATCGAAGAGCCCCGCACGGAAGAGCTCGCAGCAGGTGGTCGCCGTCAGCTCGCGGAAGAGCAGGACCGGCAGCAGATCGGGGCAGCGTTGCCGCAGATCCTGCAGGGCCAGCGCCAGCTCGTCCGGGGCCTCCGCGGCCCGCAGGTGGTCGCCGTGCAGGAGCAGCAGACCAGCCGCCGGACCGCCGTCCGGCGCGACGGCGCCGAGATCAGCCAGCCGGACCGCCACGCCGCAGGGCCCGCCGGTGCCGACGTGCTCGGGCTGCCAGCCCGCCGGCCCGACGGCGCAGGCGCCCGGAGGCAGGGGGTGGGGAAAGTCGAAGGGATCGTGGCGTTCCATCATCCGTTCCGCGCGAAAGCGGGCACCCTTCTTCTGCCGGTGGGCACAAACTGTAAGGAAACTGGCCACCGCGGGCAACATAAAATGCGAGGCTGCCGTCCTGGCAACCTCGCATCCCTGCATCTTCGCTGCGGAGAAGGCGGCCGGCCGCCGGCCGCGCTCACTCGATCAGGGCATCGAGCTTCCGGAGCACTGCCCCCAGCCGGTCGGCGACGGTCTGCCGCACCTCCGGCGCTTCGTAGGCCCCGGCTTCCAGGCGCGACCGGACCTCCGCCAGGCGTTCCTGGCGCACTTCCGGCGCCTCCTCGTAGGCGCGCCTGCCCGCGATCAGGGCGCGGCGCATGCTCTCGAGCTTGCGCGCCTGGTCGGAGATCTCCAGACGCTCGCCCGCGGCTGGATCGCTTCGCGTCGCCGATCCCGCCGTCGTGGTCTCCTTGTCGCGCGTCGCTCCCGCCGCCTGCTTCCGGAACCGTTCCAGGGAACCGGGCTGAACTTGGGGCGGGCGACCGATGTTATGCATGGCCATGGATGTATCCTCCACTCGCCGTGAGCCGCGGTAGCGACCGCGGCGGTTCTGCTCTGCTAGACACCTCATCCTAGCAAGCCCGGTTCCTGCCGGCAAGCGCGTCACCGGCTCCGTCCGGCGGGCGGGATCCGGCCGTTCAACCGACATCCGGACTTGTCCTTGCGCCGGCTGCCGGCCTGGCCCCGCGCTGCCCTCGCGACCGTCCGAGCCGGGGATGGGCTGTCCCCCTCCGCGGTCAGGTGGTCGAGAACCTGCCACGGACATTGCAATTATCGACATCAAGGGGGGGCAACTTTAGCCCTCGGTCGCGGTTTTCCGGCCGGCGGCGACGGGTTGCCGCCGCGAGGGTGAACGGCGGACGGTTCCATGCCGGGACCCTCAGCGCCGCACACCGGCCAGCGGTTCCTCCAGCCGGCCGTTCTGCGCCAGGAGCCGGGCCTCGCTCCAGGTCGGACAGCGCCGGGCCAGCTCTTCCGCGCGCTCGTGCGCCTCGGCGCTCCGGCCGGTTCCGAGCAGGTACCGGCAGCTCTCCAGGATCAGGCGGGGTTCCGCCCCGAAGAGCTTGCGGGCCTGCCGCAGGCAGCGGCCGGCCTCCGTCCAGCGCTCGGCCATCGTCAGGGCCCGGATCAGTTCCAGCCAGCCCTGCAGCCAGCCCGGCTGATGCTGGAGCGCGTCCTGGGCCAGATCGCACGCCCGCTCCGCGTCCCCCTCGTTGCGCAGCAGCCAGGCCAGCAGGAGCTGGGCGCGGATCCTGGGGACCTCGTCCCCCTTCCCCTGCAGCACCCGCCGCAGCAGCACGGCGGCCGCGTGCCGGCGCCCCTCCTCGATCAGGCGCGTCGCCATTTCCAGACCGGCGGCCGCATCATCCGGCATCTCCCACCATTTGCGACGGGTCAGACGCGCGTACAGCTCGTCGCGCCGCCGCTGCACCGGCTCGGGCTGGACATGACCGTAATGGTGGATCACCGCCGGCAACACCCGCGGCCTCAGGCCGAGCCGCCTGGCGTCGGCATCCACGCTCTCGTGGATGCAGCCGCGGAAGCGCAGGTCCGGCAGGTTGGGGAACAGTCGGGCCTGCTGGGCGAGCACGTAGCCGATCTGGCCCGACTCCTCCGCCACGTACCGTCCAGCCACCGGCTGCCAGTCCGGGTGATCGCGACGGCTCGTGTAATTTCTCTGATGACAGAGGTAATACGTTGAAATATCCACGTCTGCGCACTCAATGATTTTGCGGAAATCACGCTCCGCCACCCGTTCGTCCGTGTCCAGCACGAGGATCCAGCGACCACCGGCGCCGTCCAGCCCGCAGTTGCGCGCCGCCGCGAAGTCGTCGCGCCAGTTGAACGGCACGATCCGGGCCCCGGCGGCGGCCGCCGCCGCTCCGCTCCCCTGCTCCGGATCGCTCAGCACCACCAGGGCCTCGTCGTAGAGAGGCCGGTGATGCGCGAGCAGCCGCGAAAGCAGCGGCTCCTCGTCGCGTGCGAGGACGACCAGGGAGATGCCGCGAGGATTCAAGATCCCTCCTAGACCGAGTCGAAACCCCAGACGGCCAGCTGCAGCGGCCCCGGCCTGGCCAGACCGTCGGGCTGCACCGAGCCCAGCCAGGCCGCCGCATCCCCGCCGCCCCGTGCCGGCGCTGCAGGGTGCGCCAGGTTCCGCTCCCGCGCGGCCCCGCGCAGCACCTCCTCCGCGAGAACGCACCAGAGCCCGCTGGGCAGGCAGCACCAGGCGGCCCCCTTCCCGCCCAGATGTCCGAGGAAGGGCTCTTCCCCCTGGGGCACGAGCAGGTGGCGGGCCAGCCCCCTGTGCGCCAGCCAGGCCAGGAGCCCGGTCAGCGCCTCTGACCGCCCTCCCCACTCCACCACGTAGCCTGCGAAGTCCGCCCCCTTGCCGCAGAAGGCGTAGGCGAGTATCTCGCCACCCCGCTCCTCCAGCACGTACCCGCGGGTGCCGGGCATGCCGTAGAGCCGGGCATCGTCGCCCGGTCTGCGCACGGTGTGGTACGGGTGCCGGCGATAGAGCCGGGCCACCGGCGACACGTCCCGCGGCTCGAAGGGTCGGACGCCGGGGGCGGGAATCTCTCCCCCTGGCGGCTGCAATCCTGCCAGTTGCACGTGATACTCGAGGCCCGCCGGCCGGAAGCCGCGCCCCTCGTAGATCTCCGGCCGATCGCTCCAGAGAACGGCCAGAGGCAGGCCTTCCTCCCGCAGCCGGTTCAGGAGGGCGGCCTGCAGGTCCCGGCTCAGCCCGCGCCCGCGGGCCTCCGGCCGGGTCACCACGCTGCCGATCGCGGCGATGGGCAGCTCGCCCAGGGAGGTCACATAGGGCCGGATCAGGCAATTCAGGCAGGCAGTGAGCCCTTGCTCCCCCTCGGCCACCAGCCAGCCCTCGCAGTTTCCGCGGCCGAGAGCCAGCGGGAAATCCTCCACGGCCCGGGTTTGGGCTCCCGGCGGGCGCAGCTCGGCGTCCACCAAAGCCAGGGCGGCGGCGTGTTCCTCGGGTCGCAGATCCCGGATCGTCATGACATCTCCCGGGCGATCGTGAGCGCGGCAGGGCTCCCATCTGCTGTTTCCTCATCAAACTGCGTGCCATGCCGCCGAAAAAAGGGCTCAAGAAAAACGGCTCCGGAGCCGATCTCTAGAACACCTGAATGACATTCCTTGGCCGAGGGCTCGAACTCAGGAAAGGAGGGTGGACACACCCGCAAGGATCGGGGCGGTGGCTCGCGCCGCCGCCGGGGCAAGGACGTCCCTTGAAACTTTCACGGAGGAAAGACCATGGGTCTGCGAATCAACACCAACATCGCGTCCGTCAACGCGCAGCGTAACCTCTTCAACACCACCAACTCCCTGCAGCGGAGCATGGAGAAGCTGAGCTCCGGCCTGCGCATCAACCGTGCGGGCGACGATGCCGCCGGTCTGGCCATCTCCGAGGCCTTGAAGTCCGACATCCGGGCGCTCGAGCAGGCCTCGCGGAACGCGGCCGACGGCATCTCGATGCTGCAGACGGCTGAAGGTGCGCTGGACGAGGTCAGCAACATCATCGTGCGTCTGCGCGAGCTGGCGGAGCAGTCCGCGAGCGAGACCATCGGTTCCGATGAGCGCGGTTACCTGGACGGCGAGTTCCAGGCGCTGCTGGCGGAGATCACCCGCATCAGCGACACGACCGAGTTCAACGGCAAGACCATGCTGGACGGCACGGCGGGCACGCTCGACGTGCAGGTCGGCATCGGCACGACCAGCGCCTCGCAGGTCAGCCTGGACCTGTCGACCGACATGGACGCGGCCGGCCTCGGCCTGACCGCCTCCACGGTCAACATCGCAGGTACGGACAACACCGCCGCGCTGAGTGCGATCACGCAGATCGTGGCCGCCACGGGCACGATCAGCGGCAAGCGCGCGGACTTCGGTGCGGTGCAGAACCGCCTGGAAGCCACGATCCGCAACATCGGGATGTCGACCGAGAACCTCAAGGCCGCCAACTCCCGCATCCGGGACGTGGACATCGCCGCGGAGACCTCGAACTTCACCTCGCTGCAGATCCTGCAGCAGGCGGGCGTCTCCGTGCTGGCCCAGGCAAACCAGGCCTCGCAGCTGGGCATCTTGCTGCTCCAGCGGTAGCAGGTCAGGACGGGTGGGCCCCCCGGGGACGGGGGGCCCGCTCTGACGGGTGAGTGGAGCTATGAGCCACGTGACAGCAACCAGCAACAGCCCGCCGCTCTGGACGACGGCACAGCGGGTGCCGGCCTCCGGCCGGGCTGGCAACCCGCCACGGGCCGCGAACGAACCCGACGCCGCCAGGGTCACCGACCCGATGGCCACGCCGACGGACGTTCGCGAGCTCGAGGAGGCCGTGACCGACGTCAACGCCATGCTGCGCGAGAGCGGGATCGAGACCCACGACGTCGGCCTGGCCTACCGGGACGGTGTGGACCATCCCGTGGTCGAGGTACGCGACCGCGAGAGCGGCGAGCTGCTCGCCCAGTTCCCGCCCGAGTCCGTCTTGACGATGCGCCAGCGCCTGCGCGAGTTCCTCGGCACGCTGCTGGACCGCAAGTCCTGAGGATCCGGGTGTACGCGGGGGTCCGGTGCGCTCCGGCGCGCCGGTGCTGACAGGAGAGGACATGAGCACGATCACTTTCGGGGGTCTGGCCACCGGTCTGGATACCGGCTCCATCATCTCGCAGCTGGTGGCCGTCCGGCGCCTCCCCATCACGCGGATGCAGGACCAGCAGAAGACCTGCGAGCAGCAGATCAGCGCGCTCAAGGATCTCAAGAGCAAGCTGCTGGCGCTCCGGGACGCGGCGGCCGCCCTGGACATCCCGAGCGAATTCGCGGCCCTGGCGGCCCGCACCACGGACGAGAGCTTCCTGACCGCCGCCGCCAACGGGCTGGCCGCTCCCGGCCGCTACGACATCGTCATCAACTCACTGGCCGCCTACCAGAAGGACATCTCGGAAGGCTACGCCTCCCTGGCGGAGAATGTGGGCACGGGAACGATCCACGTCACGGTGGGCGGCGAGACCACGGACATCGTGCTGGACGCACCGGTCAACAGCCTGTCCGACCTGCAGTCCGCCATCAACGGGGCCGGCCTCGGGATCAATGCCACGCTGCTCAACGACGGCTCCGACACCAGCCCCTACCGTCTGGTCCTGACCAGCGCCGAGAGCGGCGAGGCGGCGGCCTACACCATGGATTTCAGCGGTCTGAGCGGGGGCACCGCGCCGGTGCTGACCAGCGTTTCGGTGGCCCAGAACGCCTCGCTGACCATCGACACCATCCCGGTGACCTCCGCATCCAACAACGTGAGCAGCGCGGTCACGGGGCTGACCCTGAACCTGCTGGATGCCGATCCCGCGACCAGCGTCACGGTGAGCGTCGAAACGGACCCGTCCGCCATCGAGGACAAGATCCAGGCCCTGGTCGACGCCTACAACGACCTCTTCACCTACATCACCGAGCAGAGCAGCGAGACCGGAACGCTGCAGGGCCACTCCGCGCTGCGCACCGTCCGCAACAGCATGCAGCAGCTGTTCGCCCTGCCCCTGGCGGAGGCGAGCGGCGATCTCAGCATGCTGGCCCAGGTCGGCATCAGCCAGGCCGAGGGCGGCCAGATCGCCTTCGACCGGGAGAAGTTCGCGGAAGCGCTGGGCGACAGCTTCGCGAACGTGCGCGACCTGTTCGTGCAGCGGGGCGAGAGCCTGGGCAAGGCGTACCTGGTGCGCACCGCCATCGACAACCTGACCGATTCCGTCGACGGCCTCTTCAAGATCAGCACGCAGGGTCTGCAGGCGAAGATCGACAACCTCGACGACACCATCGCCCGCTACGAACGGAGCGTCGAGAGCTACCAGACGTTGCTGGAGCGCAAGTTCACGGCCATGGAGAGCACCGTCAGCGCCTTGCAGGCCCAGGGAAACTATCTGTACGCGGCCCTGATGGGCTTGGCGACCAACTCGTAGACTCGTCGCGAAGGGACAGCTGCATGTACGAGGCCATGGGCATCCGCCGCTACCAGGAAACGGCGGTGCAGAGTGTCGGTCCGGAGAAGCTGGTCGTGCTGGCCTACGAGGCCTTGACGCGGTACATGCGGCAGGGGCACGAGGCGGCCCTCGACGGCAAGACGGTGGCCATGCTGGGCGCCCTGAAGTCCGCACAGAGCATCCTCGTCGAGCTGCGTTTCTCCCTCGACCACGAGATCGGGCGGGAGATCGCCCATAACCTCGAATCCCTCTACGACTTCATGTTCCACGAGAACCTGGCGGCCATGGTCGACCACGAGCCGGGACATTTCCGGAACAACCTGCGGGTTCTCGCCCCCCTGCTGCACGCCTGGAGCCAGATCCCCCCGGGAACGGCCGAGCGCACGGCCCGCGAGCTGGGCCAGCCGGCTCCCGCCACCGAAACCGCTCCCGGCCCGGATCCTGCTAGGACCGCCCCCGACACGACCGGCCCGGCTCACGGGTACGGAAGACCCGTCCTGTCGGCGATGCCCGCCGATCCCCCGGGGGAAGGCGAGGCCTCGAACCGGCTCATCCTCTCGGCCTGAAGCCATGGCAATCGGCGAATGCCTGCAATCCCTGCTGGATCTCACGGACGCGCTGGAGGCGGCCCTGACGCGGGACGACGTGGCGGCCTGCCAACGTCTGGCCGGTGAGCGGGAGAACGCCCTGGAGGAGTTCCTGGGCGAGCTGGACGCGGCCCCGGAGCCGCTGCGCGCATCGTTGCGGGGACGGCTGGAGGAGCTGCTGCGTCGCGACGAGGCCCTGCGCGCGCACTTCGGCCGGGCCCTGGCGGACCTGGGCCGCCGGCTTGAGGGGCTGCCACGGCGGTCGGGCGCGCGGAACCTGGCCACGGACGCCCCGCTCTGCCTCGATCGCAAGGCCTGATCCTCAGCCCTTGTCCTCTTTCCCGTCTTCCTTCTTGTCGCCGGGTTCGGCCGGAGCGGTGGGAGGCCTGGCCTTCTTGCGGAGCGCATCCAGGTTGGGCTGCTCCGAGCGGGATGCCTTCAGGGTCGTGCTCTTGATCTCCTCGTAGATCTCGTAGCGGTGGACGGGGATGGAACGCGGGGCATCGATCCCGATCTGCACCTGATCACCGCGGATATCGACGATCATGATGGAGATGTCGTCTCCGATCATGATCTTCTCGTTGCGCTTGCGGCTCAGAATGAGCATGGGACCTCCCTGTCCCCGCTCCGCACGTACGGGCGCACATCCCTACGGCAGGTCAGGGGCTGAGCACCAAGGGCTCCACGTTGTCCAGCTCGGCCTGCTCCGGGGGCGCCCCCGGCTGGCCCGCCTCATTCTCCGTGCCCTTCCCATTTACGGCAAGACCAAATTTGAGGTAATCGATCTCTTCCTGCATGGATAGGGACGGTTCCTCGAGGGCCAGCTGCACCCCCCGGCGGGTCCCTCCATGGACCACCAGGGGCGCAGCCAGGTTGCCCGTGATCCGCTCGCCGCCGGGATGAACCGTGGCGATGATCAGGACGACGTAGTCCTCGGCCTGGCCTCCACCCAAATCCGCGCAGACGGCCTCAGGCAGGATCACCTCGTAGCCATCGCGGAAGAGGGTCGGCGTTGTAACGGGAACACAAAATTGCTCACGATCCAGCGATTGAAGCCACTTCATCGGCACCTGGCCGTCCATGTCGCAGAGAATCCAGCGCTTGAGATCCGGCAACCCGATCAGCCCTTCGGTCAGCAGGATGACATCCTGCTCGCCGTATTCCAGGGATCCGATGCGGGTGGTCTGCAAGGTGCTCATGTTGGGGCTCCTCCGCCCGGCGGCCGGTCGCCGCCCGTTCTACCTCAGGTAATCCATCAGATTGGTCTCGAAGAGGCGGCTCGTCATCAGCAAGGTCGACTGGTAGACGGTCTCCGCCCGCGTCAGCTCCGTGGCCACCTCGGCCATGTCCGCGTCCCATTCCAGCGACAGGGCGCTCTGCAGCCGTTCGTTGCGCTGTCGCAGCACGTCCGCGGTCCAGTCCAGCGTCGTCTCCTTGCCCCCGACCCGGATGAGGGCCGCCTGCACGGTGTTCTCCACCGCCTCCAGCTCCACGAGCGAGCTGCGCACCGCATCCGTGTCGTGAGCCTGCAGGGCCGCCTTCAGGTCGTTCAGCAGGCCGAACAGGCGCACCGGGCTTCCGCCGCCGACCAGGCCGAGATCGCTGGCCGTGGTCGAACCGTCTGCGTTGCGCACCTGGAAGCCCTCGGCGGTGCTGCTGACGATCGACAGCACGGAGCCGTCCACGCGCACGGAAAGTCCCGGCAGCGCGGCATCCAGGATGGTGTTCAGATCGCCGAGGGTGGCGGCCCCCGCGAAGTCCACGGTGGTCTCGGTGTCCCCCACCTGCACCACGATCTCGCCCAGCGGCAGGGCTCCGTTCAGGGAAGGGATGTCCGCCAGGGGCGTGCGATGGCTCGGCGCCCGCCGGATGTCGCTGCCCACGAAGGTGTCGGTGGCGGTCGTCCCCTCCAGGCCGAGGGAGCGGGCCGTGCCGCCGCCGTCCAGCTCGCTGAAGGTCAAGGGACCGGTGCCGCTGATCGTCAGGCTGCGACCGTCGCTGGAGATGGCGGCGTCGAGGGCCCCGCCGCTCTGCGTCAGGATGCCCTGCAGGACATCGCTCAGCGTGCTGGCGCCCGTCAAGTCGATGGTGTGGGTCACGTCGTTGCCGTCGGTGACCGCGAAGCGTCCGGGTTCCCAGCCGTTGCCCAGGTTCAGCAGGGCGAGCTGGTCGCTGTTCTGCAGGCGCGGCGCCATGTCCACCACGCCGACGAGCCGCGCGTTGCTGGTGCCCATGAAGATGTCACCCGGGATATTCGCTGTGATCTGGGTGTGCTGGGCGATCTGGACCTCGATGAACTCGCTGTCGCCCTGATAGACGACCTCGTCCCCGCTGCGGACGAAGGGCGCGACATTGGTGTACTGGCCGCCGAAGAGGTAGTTACCCTCCACCGAGGAATTGAGGCTGTCCAGGATCTGCTGGAGCAGCTCGTCGACGGCCCCGGCCGCCATGTCGTTGGTCGTGGGTGTGGCCGCGGCCGAGCACTCCTGGAGCGCGAGGGCCCGCACCTCCGCCAGCGAGGCGGAGACGTCCTGCAGGGCGAAATCCGTGGCATCGACGAAGCCGCGGGCCCGGCTCGCGTTGCGCTGGAACTGCTCGTTGATGTCGATGAGGGAGCGGTACCGCTGGATGGCGGCCACCGCGCGCGGATCGTCCGAGTACCTGTTGACCCGCCGGCCGCTGCTGCCCATCTGCTGATAGTGCAACATGTTGGCCAGGCTGCGGTGCATGTGCTGCACCAGCAGGCTGGCCTTGAAAGCGTCGGTGATGCGCAGGCTCGTCATGCTGTGCTCTCCCGGTTCGGTGCGCCTACACCATCTCCAGCAGGGTGTCGAACATCTCCTGGACCGTGACCACCACGCGCGCCGCCGCTTCGTAAGCATTCTGGTAGCGGATCATGTTCGCGCCCTCCTCGTCGAGGCTGACGCCGCGCGTGCTCTCCAGACGGCTCTGGACCGCCGTCAACACGTTCTCCTGGTTCTCCACCAGGAAATCGTAGCGATGGCTCGCTGCGGCCAGGTCGCTCAGCAGCCCCCGGTAGCTGTCCATCAAAACCGGCCCGTCCTCCCCGTCGAGCGGCTGATGGGCGAGGTTGGCGATGGCCAGCGCCAAGTCGTTGTCCCCCTGGATCCCGGAGCGCGAGGTCACGATGCGCGTGGCATCGGCGGCGATGGCGGCCGTCACCTCCATGCTCGAGGCGCTGTCGCCAGTGAAGAAGGGCAGGCCGGCGCTGGTCCCGCTGCGACCCTGCACGTGCAGCTGGTTGACCCTGTCCATCAGCAGCACGGCCAGCTCGTCCAGCTTGGCCTGAGTGCCCTGCACGTGGGTCTCCACGGACGTGATCAGGCCCTGGATGCTGCCCTCGGGCATCGCCACCTGCACGCGGCTGCTCTGGGTGAGAACGGACATGTGCTGGCCGTCCTTGTCCTCCTCCCAGCTCAGCTGCAGCTGCTCGGCCCGGTTCCGCACGACGAGGCTGCGCCCGGACATGATGACGTCCGCCGAGAAATCATCCCGCCGCCGCACCTGGATGTCCGCCAGCTCGGCGATCTGGGACAGCAGCAGCTCCTGGCGATCCAGCAGGTCGTTGAACTCCGGACCCCCGGCCGAGGCCGTGACGATCTGCGTGTTGAGCTCCGCCACCTGCTGGAGCATGTCATTGAGGTCGTCCAGCTCGCCCTCGACCGTCATCCGCTGGGCGAGGGCCAGCTCGTCCAGGGAGCCGTCCACGCTGTGGAACTCGGAGACCAGGCTCTGGGCGGTGCTCAGGACGGTCCACTTGTTGGAGTCCTCGAAGGGGGCCGTGGCCAGGTCGCTCCAGGCCTCGAAGAAGGCGTTGATGGCGTCGCCGATGCGGTCGTTGTCCAGAGAGCCGAGCACGGACTCGATCTGCTGCAAGGCACCGTCGAGCTGCGTGTAGCTCCCCAGCCGGGCGCTCTGGGTCCTCTCGCTGGCCACGAGGTGCTCGTCCGTCAGCCGCCGGATACCGTTCACCTGGACCCCCAGGCCAACCACCCCGTAGGGGAACTTGTTGGGGCGCCGCGCACTCTGCAGGACGTCCTGGCGGCTGAAGCCCGGCGTGTTGGCGTTGGCGATGTTGTGCCCGACCGTCTGCAAGGCCACCTGCGCGGCGAACATGGCGCCGACGCTGGTATCCATGATGGATGCAAGACCGCTCATGCTCGTCCTTCCCTCAGGCCTGCTTGATGAAGACGCCCCCGGGCCCGGCCTGGGCCTTGCGCGCGTCGCCGGCGTAGCACCCGGCCGGATCCTCCAGCACGCAGCGGCGGAAGATCTCCGCCTCCTCGCTGGCGAGATCCAGGCAGAACCCGGCCAGCTGGCGGTTCAGCTCGTTCTGCCGGCTCAGCTCGGCCGCCTTGGTCACCACCACCTCGACGGCGGCCCGGATCTCGGCCTTGCTTTCATTATCGGCCAGATCCAGCAAAAATTGAGGTGCGTGTCGGTCTGCATTCAGCCCCAGGCGGTCGGCCAGCTCGCCGGTGGCCGCCTCCCGCCGCTCGCGGGCGGCCCGGGCCTGGGCCAGGTATCGCTGCCATTCGGCGGCGTTGTGTTCCAGCCGGGCCACGTCCCCCCGCCGCAGGTATCCGGCCTGCCGCCAGGCCAGGCGCAGCAGCCGGCGATACTCCTGTTCCTCCGCAGCCAGCAGGCTGCAGAGCCGTCGCGCCTCCTCCCGCGGCAGGTGCGGTCCTCGCATGCTCTCGCTCATGGTGCCTCCCCACTCCGGTCCGCTGCACCCTCCGGCAGGCTTGCGGCCGCGCGGTAGCGCAGCAGGGCCTCCCGGCGCCGGGCGGCCTGCGCGCTCGAAGCTTCCGGCGCGCCGGGGCTCGCCGGCGAGCCAGCCGGCCGATCCTGCGACGCGCCTCGCGCGTACTGGCGCACGATCATCTGCGCTACCCCCAGCCCGCTGCCGGCGCCGGCCGCCGTGTCCGCCAGCTCCTCGTCGAAGAGCTGTCGGTAGTACTTGATCTCCCCCTGGTCGTCGATGATGCCGGACTCGGGAATGGTGTTGCGCATGGCGCGCAGCAACGTGCGCACGAAGAGCGCCTCGAACTCCTGGGCCGCCCGGCGCAGCTTCTGCAGCCGCGCCGGATCCGGCCCGCCGTCCCGGGCCGGCGCCTGCTGCGGGCCGGCTGGGCCCGCTGTCCGGTTGGTCATGCCCTGCAGAGCGTCCATGGCTCCCTACATGATCAGCAGTTCGGCCTGCAGGGCCCCCGCTTGCTTGAGGGCCTGCAGGATGGCGATGATGTCGCGCGGGCTCGCCCCGATCGTGTTGAGGACCGCCACCACGTCCGCCACGGTGCTGGACTCGGGGACGCGCAGCACCTGCGCCTCGTGGTCCTGGACGTGCGTGTCCACGTCCGGCGTCACCACGGTCTGGCCGCTCTCGTTGAAGGAGCTGGGCTGGGAGACCTGGTAGCGGGTCTGGATGACCACCTTCAGGTTGCCGTGGGCCACGGCGGCTTCGCGCAACACCACCCCCTGTCCCACGATGATGGTGCCGGTCCGCTCGTTGATGACCACCCGCGCCGGGGCATCGGCGGTGGCGCGCAGCTCGCCGAGCCGGGCGATGAAGGCGACGGGATCCCCGCGGAAGGCCTGCGGCAGCGTCACCTCGATGCGCTGGGCATCCTTGGCCACGGCCGTGAGCGGTCCGAAGCTGTGGTTGATGGCCTCCTCCACGCGGGCCGCCGTCCCGAAGTCCGGGTTGTGCAGCAGCCAGGCCAGGTTTCCGGACTCGAACTGGGGCGAGCCGAGCCGGGCGGTCACCTTGCCGCCCCCGGGAATCATGCCCACGGTCGCGTGGTTCTTGCGGCTGCTGTTGTTGCCGCCGCTCTTGACGTTGAAGCCGCCGATGGAGACGGATCCCTGGGCCAGCACGTAGACCTGACCGTCGGCGGCCTTGAGCGGCGTCATGATCAGGTTCCCGCCCTCCAGGCTCGAGGCGTCCCCCATGGAGGAGACGGTCACATCGACCCGGCTGCTCACCGCCGCCAGCGGATCGAGCTGGCCCGTCACCAGCACCGCGGCCACGTTCTTGAGCTTGAGCGTGGCCGGGTCCACGGTCACGCCCAGCCGCTCCAGCATGGCCGCCAGGCCGTTCACCGTGAACTCGGCACTCTGCCCGTCACCGGTCCCGTTCAGCCCCACCACCAGGCCGTAGCCCAGCAACGGCTCGGTCGAGAGCCCCTCCAGGCTCGCGAGGTCCTTCAGGCGCGACTCCGCCCCCGTCAGGGGACCCGCAGGCAGACCTAGAATCGCGAGCAGCACGAGAGCCGCGAGGAAGCGAGTCGCTCGATCCTGGGACTGCGGCATGATCTCCTCCTCAGAACAGCCAGTTGACGATCTTGCTGATGATGCCCGGCTCGCTCGCGGCATTGATCGGTCCGGTTCCGCTGTAGGCGATCTGGGCATCGGCGATGTAAGTGGAGAGGATCGAGTTGTCCGGCCCGATGTCCCGTTCCCGGCAGATGCCGCTGATTTCGATGAGCTGCCGCTCGCCGTTGATGTTGACCATCCGGGTGCCGTTGAGCCGGTAGTCGCCGTTGTGGAGCACCTCGACGATGCGGGCCGTGATCTCCGCCCGCAGGTTCCCGGTGCGGGTCGTCCTCCCGTCGCCCTGGAACTTGTTCTCCGCGTCGAGGCCCCAGTCGCCGATGAGATCCAGGATGCCGAGACCGGGCCCCCCCGAGACCTCGGTCTTGTTGTTGGCATCGGTCTTGGCGGTGGCGTTGGCGGTGGTGGCCTCGGAGATGATGATGGTGACCACGTCCCCCACGCGGTGGGCCTTGAGGTTGGAGACGAGCGAGCGGCCCGACTCCAGGTCGACGAGGGGCGTCGTCGCGAACGCCGCCGCGGCGCCCGCCAGGGCGCCGGCCAGGACCAGCAGGATGACACGCGCTCGCTTCATGGTTCTCACCTTCCCCAGGCCACCCGGTCGGGTCCGACGACCCGCGCGGGGATCAGCCTGCCGTTGATGTCGTTGCGCACGGTGATCACCTGACCCAGGCGCCCTTCCTGTCGCGCCGTGGCCGGCACCGTGACGCTCACCAGGCCTCTCTCCAGCTGCAGCTCCAGCGGCTGGCCCTGGCGGATCAGCGGCGTCTCCTTGAGGTCGGCCTCGCGCAGGTAGGCGCCGGCCGCCACGTCCCGCCGTGCGCTGCAGCCGGTGAGCGCCGGCCGTCCCACCACCAGGCCGTGCTCGGCCGCCGCCAGGTCCTGCCACTCCCAGCCGAACTGCACGGGCGTCAGCTCGGTGCCCGCCGGCAGGGGCTGCCGGGCCCGGGCCACCTCCCCGAAGAGATGGCAGCGCACCATGGCCGTCAGCTTCAGGGCGCCCCCGCCCTCCCGTATGCGCAGGGCGACGAGATTCCGCCCCGCCTTCAGCGGGCGAGGCTCGACCAGCTCGAAGCGGGCCCCTTTCCCCACGGGGGCGCGCGGCGGCGCGACGTCCAGCTCCAGCCAGGCCGGCGGCGCCGCCGGCTCGGCGGCCGGCATCCACGACGCCAGGGCCTCCAGCAGCCAGGTCCGCAGGGCCTCGGCGGAGACCGGCGCGCCCTGGAAGCTGATGCGGCACTCCTGGGGGCCGGCGCAGCGCACTCCGGCGGCCAGATGCGCCGCGGCCAGGTGCCGCAGCACCAGCCGGCGGTCCACCACCGCCACCGAACCGGGCCGTCCTCCCTCGCAGACCAGCAGGTCGGCGGCCTCCGGCGGCGGCGGGTCCTGAACCACGTCGGCCAGCCGCACTGGACCCGCGGAGAGGGTGACCGCCGGCGCCAGGCGCAGCGTCCAGGGCCTGGCCAAGCCCGGGCCCGCGAGCGCCAGGATTCCGGCCAGCAGCAGAAGCCGGGCCTGCCGGGGGCTGCGGATGGCTCTCAACACCTCTACCTCTTCAGCGTGTTGACCGTCTGCAGCATGTCGTCCGCCACGCTGATGGTCTTGGAGTTCAGCTCGTAGGCGCGCTGCGCCGCGATCATCGCGACCAGCTCCTCCACCGTCTCCACGTTGCTCATCTCCAGGAAGCCGACGGCCACCTCGCCCAGACCCTCCTGCCCCGGGATGCCAAGGATCGGCGCCCCGCTGGCCGGCGACTCCAGGAAGATGTTCCCGCCGCGCGCCGTCAGTCCGGCCGGATTGGGAAACTTGGCCAGCTCCATCTGGGTCAGGTCCTGCACCGTGGAGGTGTCCCCCTGCAGCATGACCGAGATCACCCCGTCGCGGGCCACGGAGACCTCGGTGGCATCGAGGGGTATCTGCACGGCGGGCTCGAGCCGGTAGCCGGCGGCCGTGACGATGTTGCGCTCGGCGTCCATCTTGAGGCTGCCGTCCCGCGAGTACCCGATCGTCCCGTCCGGCAGCCGGATCTGGAAGAAGCCGTCGCCCTCGATCATCATGTCCAGGGGATTGCCGGTCTGGGTCATGTTGCCCTGCTTGAAGTTCTTGTTGGTGGCCGCCAGCTTGACGCCGTGACCGACCTCGATCCGCATGGGCGAGGTCAATCCCGAGCCGCGGCTGCCCCCGCCGGGCAGGACCGCCTCGTAGAGCAGATCCTGGAACTCGGCGTGGCTCTTCTTGTAGCCCGCGGTGTTCACGTTGGCCAGGTTGTTGGCGATGGTGTCGATGTTCAGCTGCTGCGCCTTCATGCCCGACGCGGCCGTGCTCATGGCCCTCAGCATGCCTGTCTCCCCTCGGCTCAGGTCGTTCGCGGCAGATCGTTGACGCTGCGCTCCAGCGTCTCGTCGTTGCTCTGCAGGATCTTGGCCTCGATCTCAAAGGCGCGTTGCGCCGCTATGATGTTCACCAGGGTGTCGATGGGATTGACGTTGCTGCCCTCCAGGTACCCCTGGCTGATCTGGATCTGCTCCTTGGGCACGTCCTGGGCCGGCATGTCCGGCGGCGCCGCCATGCGCCCCGAGCCCCTGTGCTCCAGGCGCCCGGGATCGCCGAAGCTCACCACCCGCAGCGTGCCCACGCTGTTGCCGTTCACCAGCACGGAGCCGTCGCGCCCCACGCTGAAGCTCCCGCCTTCGATGGTCAGCGGCCCGCCGCTGCCCACCACGGCCAGGCCGTCCGGCGTGATCAGGCGGTGCTTGTCGTCCAGCACGAAGCTGCCGTTGCGGCTGTAGAGCTCCTGTCCCTCCTCCGTCTGCAGCACGAAATAGCCCTCGCCGACCAGGGCGAAGTCGGTGTCGCGTCCCGTGGCGTACGTGGCGCCGGGCCGCTGGTCGGTGGCCTGCTGCAGGTCGAGGGCCGCCACCGGCCCCCACACCCCGCGGCCGTAGCCCGCCGTCGACCCGCCCTGGGCCGCGGCGCTCGCGCCGACCTGCTCCGTGACGCTGGTGAGGATCTGCTTGAAGCCCGCGGTGTCCACGTTGGCCAGGTTGTTGGCCAGCGCGTCGATCCGCACCTGCTGCAGCTGCATGGCACGCTCGGCCATGCGCAGGCTCCTGATCACGATCCGCTCCTTCCGCCGGGGCGGGACGAGGACATGACTGCGCCGCAGCCAGCCGCAAGCCACATGCCAGCGGAGCGGCGGGCCTGCGGGTGGCGGCGGAGGGATCGCGGCAGGATTTGCCGGCCGCCAACCGCGGCGGGCTATGGCGGCGGCACCTGGATCTGCGACGCGGCGGGGGCGGCAGGAATTACCGGCTCCGTTTCCAGACGAGCAGCACCCGGTCTCTGGGGACCGGGTGCCTGTTCCGAAGGTCCTGGCCGGAACCGAGTCAGCGGCGGCCGATTCTCAGACGGGCTCCTCGAGCGGCTCGGCCGGCTCCGCCGGGACGTCCGCCACGTCCTCCGCCGCCTCGATCACCACGCGCGAACGCTCCCCGACCGGGGCCAACGGGAGGGTGAACACGAAGCTGCTGCCCTGGCCGGGCTCGCTGGTTACGGTGATCTCGCCGCCGTGCGCCTCCACCAGCTTCCGGACGATGACCAGTCCCAGCCCGACGCCCTTGATCTTGCGATCGCTGCCCTTGCCGCGCTGGTAGGGCACGAAGAGGTTCGCCATCTCTTCCGGATTGATGCCGATGCCGCAGTCCTGCACCGTGATGCGGACCCACTCGTCGCGCGCCTCGGTGACGACCTTGATCCAGCCGTCGTCCACGTTGTACTTGATGGCGTTGCTGATCAGGTTGCGCAGGATCTGCTTGATCCGCAGGGGATCGCCGTTCACCAGGATGCAGGGGTCGTGAAAATCGGTCTGGATCTCGAGGCCCCGGCTGGCGGCCAGCAGGCTCAGGTCGATGATGCTCTCCTCGATCACCTCGTTCAGGGACGTGATGTCGCGATTGAGGTTCACGAAGCCCGCGTCGATCTTGCTGATGTCCAGGAAATCGTTCAGCAGGGCGGTGATCTCCGTGATCTTGGCCGCCACGCTGGAGAGGAACTCCTGCTGCGCCTCGTTGATCTCCCCGGCCTTGCCGGTCAGCAGCAGCGAGACGTAGCCCTGGATCACCGAGAGGGGCGAGCGCAGATCGTGGGCGATCATCGAGTGGAAATCCGCCTTCATGCGCTCGTCGGCCACCTGCTGGGTGATGTCCATGAAGATGTAGGCCATGGCATGCTCTTCACGGTCCAGGAAGATGGGAGCCGAGCGGGCGGCCAGGATCCGCTGCTCGCTGCCCAGCGTGATGGTCAGGCGGAGGTCCTCCTCGCGGCCGGCGCGCAGCGCCTCGATCACGGCGTCCGGCACCGCGAGCGTCTGCAGGATGCCCGTGAAGCTGCGGAACTCCACGATCTCGCGGGGCAGCTGGAACAGATTCAGGAAGACCTGGCTCGCGAGCACGATCTTGTCCTGGTCGCTGCAGATGGCGATGGGCTCGTGCAGGAACCGGAAGATCTGGTTCAGCTTGTCCCGCTCGTGAACGAGCTCGTCCTGCAGGTTCTTGATGCGCATGAAGGCGCGGATCTTGGAGTCCAGCTCCGCCGGCGAGATCCCCTTGCCGATGTAGTCGTCGGCCCCCATCTCCAGGCCCTGGATGCGGTCGGCCGAACCGCTCTCGGAGCTGATCATGAGAATGGGAATGTAGCGGGTCCGCTGGTAGCGCCGCAGCACCCGGCTCACAGCGAAGCCGTGCATGCCGGGCAGCTCCTTGTCGAGCAGGATCAGGTCGGGCAGGAGTTCCATGGCGAGCCGGCTGCCCGTCTCGCCGTCGTAGGCCACCGCGACCTCGTACCCCTTCTTCTCCAGGACCCGCTTGAGGTACTGGCAAGTGGGAGGCGAATCGTCGATGACCAGGATGCTGCGCCGCTCGTTCTCGGCCATGAAACCGCATCCCCCTTTCACACCATGATTCTCCCGCACGGCGACGGCCATCCCGGCCGGTGCGGGGCCCAGGTGCTGTCTTCGCAGTGATCGGCAAGAATAATGCCCGCCTGAGGGAAAAGACGGGCGGCGGGGGCGCGCGGCCGGCTAGCCGGCCGTGATCAGCATGGCGATGTGCTCTTCCAGATGCGACATGCTTTCGGGCTCGATGTTGGTGAAGAAGACGGCGACCTCGTAGTTGTCGCAACCGGGCTGCTCATCCTCGGGCGTGATGCGCACCACGATGCCCTCGCAGGGCACGGCGGCCAGATCGCCCGCCACGGCCCCGTCGGCACCGGGCACCGGCAGCTCGAGCAGCATCTCCAGCTTGGTCATGGGCTCGATGTAATGATCCGCGCGGAAGTAGATCCCCGCGGTGCTGATGTTCAGCGTCTCCAGGCACGCGGGGGCCTGTCCGCCGTCGACCGGCACCTGCACCTCGAGCTTCAGGGTGGCGTCCACTCGCTGGGCCTGTCGGCGCTCTGAACGATCGGCCATCTCGCCGGCTCCTTGTTCCATCCCGCCCGTTGATGATGCTCTCGGGTTGAGCATCGGCTGCCACCAGATGGACTTGAGCGCGGCCTTCACCGCGCCCCTCATGATCCCCGGAAAAAAACCGGCACCGCACAGGTGCCGGTTCGCGTGGGCCGGCTACTTCTTCTTGTGCCGGTTCTTGCGCAAACGCTTCTTGCGCTTGTGCGTCGCGATCTTCTTGCGCTTGCGCTTCCTACCGTTGGGCATTCCCGCTCCGCCTTTCCAGGCCACACCGCCCGCCGCTGCACGACCGACGGCCCCTGCCAGGTCCATTCCACATGCTTCCCGCCTGCCGGAACCGCTCCAAGATAGGCAAGGAAGACGCTGTTGACAAACGACTTCAGCCCCGCACCTCGTCCTACAGGTTGAGCCGAGCCTTCAACTCGTTGGATGCCTTGAAATAAGGAACCAGCTTCGCCGGCACGGCGACCGAATCGCCCGTGCGCGGATTGCGCGCCATGCGGGAGCGCCGGCTCTTGACCTTGAAGCTCCCGAATCCTCTCAGCTCGACCTTGTCCTTCTGCACCAAGGCGCGACTGATGTTCTCGAGAATCAGGTTCACGATGATGCCGGTGTCCTTCTTGCTCACACCGGTCTTGGCGGATATGCTCTCGACCAACTCGGCCTTGGTCATCACTCCCCCCTGGTCGAATTTCCGGCTGCCCGAGCACCCGGACCCCGGGCCCGGCTGGCAGCCACATCCTGCATGCTCGTTATCTATCACAAGCGGACCGACTTGCCAAGCCATTTTTTACAGGGCTGGTGCGTTAAGCCTTTCTTGATAAAGGCGATCCGCCCATCCGCATGTCGTCCACGTGCCCCACGATGACGGCACGCACCGGACCTTCCCGCCCCAGCACCAGGGCCGCCGCTCCCCCCTCGTCGCTGAGCAGAACCCGATCCCCGGGCCCGGCCTGGACGCCGTCGACGGCGAGCACGGGCTGACCCGTCGCCCGATCGTCGGCGCTGACCGGCTGCACGATCAGCAGCTTACGACCCGCCAGGGCCGGATGCCGGGCCGTGGCCACGATCTCGCCCACCACGCGGCAGACCTTCATGCGCCGCCCCCCGACCAGGGTTCGTAGCGCAGCTCGTCCACGATGCCCAGGATGGCCGCATCCACGGGGTTGAAGGGATCTTCCAGGGCCTTGGCCGCCTCGCGGCTCGTCACGTAGAAGACCAGGTCTCCGGGGCCGGCCTGCACGGTGTCCACGGCCACGAAGGGCGGACCGGCCTCCTCGCGGGCAAAGGTCAGCGGGCGGACCACGAGGAGCCGCTGGCCCGCGAGCCCCGGGGTCTTGCGGGTCGCCGTGCAGCTGCCCGTGACGCGGGCCAGGTACATTTCAGGTCCCCGGCTCGGTGTCGAACGGCGGTCGATCCCCACCCAGCCTACGTCCGAGCCAGACCCGCAGGTCGCGGTGCGGCGAGGGAATGACCTCCGTGCCCAGCAGGAACTCCGGCAGATCCACGGCCGCGGCCGCCGCCGCCACGCCGGCCTCCACGGCTGCCACCTCGCCGCTCAGCTGCAGGAAGCCCTTGCCGGAGATGCCGTGGGCCAGACGCAGCCGCAGCAGCCGGACCTGAGCGGCCTTCAGACCGGCATCGGCCGCGCGGACGGCGGCCGCCGCCGTGACCGTCTCCACCAGGCCCAGGGCCTCGCCCAGCTCGGGCGCCGCGCCTCCCTTGAGGGCTTCCGGCACTCCTGGATGCAGGTTGGCCAGGAAGAGGGCGTCGCGCAGCGTGTCGCCCGCTGCGGCCACGCCCCGCGCCAGCGCCGCCTCCACCGCCGCCACCGCGCCGTCCACCGCTACCAGCATGCGGCCGCCCGAGACCGGCGCCAGCAGGGCCAGCCGGACCGGCGCGGTTTTGACCATGGCGTCGGCACAGACCACGCCGCGGGCGAGGCGATCCAGTTCCAGGAATCCCAGGCTGCGCTCGTCCGGCCGCTCCGCGAGCATGTCCCTCCTCAGACGATCCGGAAGGCCCCCACCAGCACGCAGCGCCGCCTGCGACAGAAGGTGCGGGCATTGGTGAGGCCTTCGCCCGTGGGCGAGGCGATGGTGAAGCTCGTGTAGCCCTCGCCGCCGCCGCCCAGGCCGGCGGCGCAAGAGCCGTTCTTGACGAAGATGGACGTATCCATGACCGTGGCCATGCGGCTGAGCATGGTCACGTCGCGCGAGTGCATCATCGCGGTGTGACGGTTGTCCCTCTCGAACCGCCTGGCCATCTCGATGGCCTCCTCCACTCCCGGCGCCGAGACCACCGGCAGCACCGGCAGCATCTGCTCCGTCCAGTTGAGCGGGTGCTCCGGCGGCACCAGGGCCAGGGCCAGGGGCGGATCGCCGCTGGCCGCCACGCCCGCGGCACGCAGGATCCGGATGGCGTCCTTGCCGATCCAGTCCTTGGCCATGACAGCCGGGCGATTCGGCCCGCGGGTCTCCGCGAAGATCAGCTTCTCCACCCGCGAAAGCTCCACCGCCGTCAGCACCCGGCAGCCCAGGGCCGCCATCTCCTGCACCAGGGCGTCGTGGATGGCGGCCTCGGCCACGACCACCTTCTCGGCGATGCAGATGATGTTGTTGTCGAAGGAGGCCCCCGCCACGATGTGGCGCGCCGCCGCGGCCAGGTCGGCGGTGGCGTCCACCACGACGGGCGGATTCCCCGCGCCGGCGGCGATCACCTTCTTGCCCGCGGCCAGGGCCGCCTTCACGACGCCGGGCCCGCCCGTCACGACCAGCAGCGGCACCTGGGGATGCTGCATGAGCCGCTGGGCCGTCTCGATGGTCGGCTCCGCGCAGGCATGCAGGGGCGCCACCGGGCAACCGGCCTCCCGCGCCGCGGTGTTGACCACCCGCAGGGCCTCGGCCGTGACCCGCTTGGCCCCCGGGTGGGCGTTGAAGACCACGGTGTTGCCACCCGCCAGCATGCTGATGGCGTTGTTGATCAGGGTCTCGCTCGGATTGGTCACGGGCGTGATGGCGACGATGACGCCGAAAGGGGCGTACTCCACCAGGGTCAAGCCCTCGTCCCCGCTCACGGCCTCCGGGACGAGGATCTCCGGACCCGGGGTCTTGGTGATCACGAGCCGGTTCTTCTCGATCTTGTGGGCCACCCGCCCGAGACCCGTCTCCTCCACGGCCCGGCGCGACAGGGCCTCGATCTGCTCCAGCAGGCGCCGCCGGATGTTGGCGAGCACGGCCTCGCGCTCGCGCAGGGGACGGGTGCGGAAGACGCCGAAGGCCTGCTGCGCCGCGGCCACGGCCTCGTCCGGCGTCCGGTGCAGGCCGTCCTGCGGCGATCCCGACACGGCCGGCGCCTCGGCTCCGGGCCGCTCGACCGGCCGGTCCGGCGGAACCGGCGCCGGCGGCTCCCTGCCGGCCTCGACGATCCCGGACGCACCGCGCCGGGCGGCGAGGCTGCGCCGCACCGCCTGGCGCACCAGATCCTGGATGGGGGGTTCCGGCCGGCGCGTCACGGCGGATCCGACCGGCCCGAACGCAGTTTCGCGGCCTTGTCATAGCGGAGGCGACCGTCGCTCTCGACCAGGTCGACGATGGCCATGATGGTGCAGTCCACGGGACGGCCGTCCGTCAGGACCGTCTGCCGGGCGGAGGAACCCTGCGCGTAGAGCACCAGCTCCCCCTCTCCCGCGCCGACGGCGTCGACCGCCACCAGCTGGCCTCCCTGCCCCTGGCCGGAGAGGTCCGTGTCCTCGACCACCAGGAACTTGACGCCCTCCAGCTTGGGATCCTTGCGCGTCGCCACCAGGGTGCCGACCACCTTTGCGAGTCGCACGCCGTGCTACTCCTCGATCACGCCGCCGATCGGCAGGGCTTCCTGGACGTTGGTGTGGGGGCGCGGGATGACGTGGACGCTGATCAGCTCGCCGATCTTGCTCGCGGCGGCCGCTCCGGCGTCGGTGGCCGCCTTGACGGCGGCGACATCCCCGCGCACGATGGCCGTGACGTAGCCTCCCCCGATCTTCTCGTAGCCCATCAGCCGCACGTTGGCGGCCTTGACCATGGCGTCGCTGGCCTCGACCATGGCCACGAATCCTCGCGTCTCGATCATGCCGAGAGCTTCTCTCATCGCTTCCTCCCCGTGGGCGGGACGTCCGTGCCGGGCGACCGGGGGCCGCCAGCGTGCGCTTGATGTGGCGGCCACGCTATCACCGGTGCAGCAGCCTGTCAATTTGGAAGATAGACGTTCCGGGGAGGGGAAAAATAATGTTTCCCGCTTTCTGCCGCGTGCCCGACCGCGGGAGACCTACAACACACGGAGAGCGTAGATGCGACGGCGGACAAGTCACGGTCAGCGCAGGAAACATTTTGATCCGGTGGCATCAATGGCCGTGCCACCGGGAGGAGCGGAACGGCGGACGTCCGCCGGGCGGACAACGCCGCTCCGGCAATCCGTTGGGGCACTATGGCTAGCAACTCCGCAGCCGGCGAAGGGATACCGCGGGCCTGGAAAAGGCTCTCCGGCGGCGGCCGGAAGACCAGCGGGCAAGGTGCAAGCGCGTGGCTCCGGTGGGCGACCCGTCCCGGGCAGAATGCACGGACATCGGCAGCGGCGGGGGCCTCAGGTTCCGGATTCGGCCAGGGCGCGGAACAGCGCTTCGTGACCCTCCAGGAAGGCGACGCCGCGGCGGCTCATCACCACGCGCGCGGTGGCGATGGCCGGTTCCACGGCGTAGCGGGTCGTGCCGTCCTGTCCCCAGCTGAAGCTGGGCAGGAGCTTGGGGGGAAAGCCGGAGGCGAAGACGTTGCAGCTGAACCCGACGCAGGTGCCCGTGTTGAAGAGCGTGCCGATGGCGCTCTTGCTGTGCTCGCCCATGAGCAGTCCCAGGAAACGCAGGCCCGTGTCCACGGGCCCGCGGCCCAGATCCACCCGCACGGGCCCATAGTTGTTCTTGAGGTCGCTGTTGTTCGTCCCGGCGCCCAGGTTGACCCAGCAGCCCAGGACCGCGTGCCCCACGAACCCGTCGTGCTGCTTGTTCACGAAATCGGCGAAGATGCTCTCGCCCACCTCGCCCGCCACCTTGCAGACGGCGCCCAGGGAGGTCTCGCCGGAGATGCGGGCTCCGGCCTTGATCAGCGTGCCCGGTCCCACGTAGAGCGGACCCTCCAGGTAGCTGAAGGGCTGAACGATCACGCCCCGGTCCAGGACCACCGGACCTCGCGAGGCGTCCACGGCCACGGCCGGCGCCACCTGGACGTCGTCGGCCAGCCAGATCGCCTCGGGCGCGATCCAGCCGCGATCCCGTGCGCAGCATCGCCAGCGGCTCTCGGCCAGCCAGGGAGCGCCCTGCGGCCAGGCGCCTTCGGCGACCCGGATCCCGAACAGCTCGCGGCTCAGCGATCGCCCGGCGGCGACGAGCTTCTGGACGTCACCGCCGATGGCCGGGCCGTTGGCCGGGATCAGGTCCCACAGGTGGCGCCACACGGCCGGTGGCCGGTCGGCCGCCTCCAGGACTGCCTGCAAGGCGGCCGGGCCCGCGGGATCGGCCCCTTCCGGGGTCTGCAGGCGACCCCACACCCCCTCGGCCCGCAGCGGCCAGTCCTCGACCGCAGCTTCCCAGGCCGGCAAGGCCCCGGCGGCGCGCTGCCAGCAGCCCGCCCGCGCACAGCGTTCCTCCCAGGCCTGCCAGTCCCGCAGCAGGGCCGGCGCCGCGGTCGCCTCCAGGCAGGCGGCCACCAGTCCCAGCTCGTCGCGCCAGGCGAAATCCTCGCCCTTGAGGGCGCGCCCCACCAGGGCGGCCAAGACATCCCAGCGCGCGCCCAGGCGCGCGGTCAGCCAGAGCGCTCGTTCGCTCCGTGGCAGCTCCCGCGCACAGTTCTGCGGGCCCACGGCGCAGGATCCCCGGGGCTGCAAGGCCTGCAGCAGCCCCCGCGGCAGCAGTCCGGGGCGACCCGGCAACGGCCCGGCGGCCGGCGGCGCGGCGTCCAGCAGGACCTGCTGCAGCCGCTCGCGCAGGTTGAGCAGGCCGCAGCGCAGCTCGTACACCGGCTGGCTCCAGGCCAGCGGCCGGAAGTTCACGCAGCTCTGATCCTCGAAGACGATGGGGAACAGGCGCACGGTCGCTCGCCTCCTCCGGCTGAAAACGCGGGCCTCGCCTTTCCGGCATGATCCGCTCCCGCCGGCCGCCTGGCCAGCCTTTTCCTGCGGGATGGCGACCGGGCCGGCCGCCGTCCGGGCCATGGCGCGTTCCCGGACAGAATAACGGCAGATTACCCCTCAAGTCCTCCTCTCCGCCGGCCGATGCAGGAATGCCAACGGGGTGAACTGTCTCGCCTGGCTCGTTCCCTGGAGGGAGGGCATGCTGGAATCTATCACAAAGGATACGATGGCGCGGGAAACCGAGGCCAAGTCCGAGGACCTGCTCGAGGGACTTCAGGACGAGAGCCCGTCTCGCGCTCCCGAGGGGCCACCGCCCGAGAAAGCCCACCAGCCGCCGCATGAGGATGCCAACGCGGTGGACATGGAGCTGGCCATCGAGAGCCTGCGGAGCTTCCGGAGCGGGGCCAGGCCCCAGAGCCGCAAGCACCCGATCATCCAGAAGCTGGCCGAGGTCAACAAGGAGCTGTGGATCATCCTCTCGCTGCTGGTGATCGCGGCCCTGATGAACTACCTGGTGACGGCGCAGCGGATGGTCCTGGGCTTCTACACCCTGCCCACGCTCTTCTCCGCCTACTTCTTCGGGCGGCGGCACGCCACGCTGACGGCGTTCGCCAGCGTGGGCATGGTCGCGTTCCTGGCGCACATGAAGCCCGATCTGTTCACGGGAATCGTGTCCTCCACCCTGATGTCGGACCGGGTGTACGACCTGTTCGCCTGGGGCGGCATGCTGATCATCACCGGTTATACCATGGGTACGCTCTACGAGCGGCACGAGTCCAAGGTGAAGGAGCTGCAGACCACCTACCACGGACTGCTGCACATCCTCCGCCACTTCATCTCCAAGGACAAGTACACGGAGAATCACTCCTACCGGGTGTCGATCTACTCGGCCAAGATCGCCTCGTACCTGGGCCTCAGCCGCGAGCGCATCGAGGACGTGCGCGCGGCGGCGCTCCTGCATGACATCGGCAAGCTGGACATCAGCCGCCAGCTCCTCTACAAGGCGGCCCAGCTCAGCCACCAGGAGTACGTGGGCATCCAGCGTCACGTGGACAAGGGAGCCTCGCTGCTCGAGCCCATCGGCGGCCCGCTGCACCGGATCATCCCGATCATCCTGGCCCACCACGATCGCTACGACGGGTCCGGCTACACGCCCCAGTCCGGCGAGGAGATCCCGCTGGAAGCCCGCATCATCGCCGTGGCCGACGTCTACGACGCCCTGACGAGCGACCGCCCCTACCGCAAGGCGATGGCGCCCCTGGACGCCAAGGACAACATCCTCAAGGGCGCCGGCAAGGAGTTCGACCCCAAGGTGGTCGGCGCCTTCCTGCAGGCCTTCCAGAAGGGCGAAATGGAAGTGCCCGAGATCTACCTGTAGAGTCCACCCCCCGGGAACGAGCAGGGGCCGCGTGATGAGCGCGGCCCCTTGGCTTTTGGCCAGGTGATCCGGGGATCAGGCCAGGACGTCCAGCAACGTTCCGAGCATCTCGTCGGCCACCTTGATCGTGCGCAGGTTGGCCTCGTAGCCGGTCCTGGCCACCATGATCTGGACGCTTTCCCGGGCCAGATCGACAGGCTCAGCCGGCGGCGGCCGGCCGACCCGCGCGATCCGCCGGGCGGAATCCTCCAGCAGCCGCTGATGGGCCGCCAGACCGCTGAGGGCCGAAGCGATGGCCGGTAGCATGTCGACCTCCTTCTTCCCCTCCTTGTCATCGGTAGCAGCCGGCCGAACTTGAGCGGAAAGTGGCCCCGGCGAGCCGCCCTCCCCTGCGGCCGGGCCGCGTGCTATACTGGACTGGCTGTTCACCGTACGCAGGGAATCCGCATCAGGGGGAAGCTCATGCCGCTGCACCGCCGCCCGTTTTCACCCGCCCTGCTCGCCGTGCTGGGCCTGGGCCTGCTCCTCGGCCTGGTTTGCGCCGGCCCGTCCGTCGTCGCCGGGCAGAAGCCGGCGGCCCGCGTCTGGGACGAGGACCACCTGGAGCTGCTCCTGCCGCGCCGGGAGATCCCGGAGGAGCGGCTGCCCTGGCGCGGCCGCGAGGACAGCCTGCCGGGGCGCGACATCAAGGCCGACCCGCCCCCGGTGGCCCCGGTCCGCAACTGCGCCGAATGGGAGCCCTGCACGGGCGTGCTGATCCGCTACCCCCTGGGCCTGCCCTACGCCCTGCTGCGGGACCTGGACGACGATGTGACCCTGCACGTGGTCGTCTCGAGCAGCTATCTCGGCACCGCCCAGAGCAACCTGGCGGCCAATGGCGTGGACATGGAGCGCGTCGAGTTCCTGGTCAAGCCCAATGACAGCATCTGGACCCGCGACTACGGCCCCTGGTTCGTCTTCGACGGGGACGGCCAGCTCACCGTCGTCGACCACGTCTACAACCGGCCCTACCGCCCCAACGACGACCTGATCCCCGTCTACTTCGGGCAGCAGCAGGGCCTGCCGGTGATCCGGCACGACATGTGGCACACCGGCGGCAACTACATGACCGACGGCGTTCACGTGAGCTGCTCGACGCGCCTGGTGTACGACGAGGCCGCGTCCGCGAACGGCATGACGCCGGCCGGGGTGGACCAGCTCATGGCGGACTACTACGGCATCGACACCTACCAGGTGCTGGAGTACATCGAGAGCGGCGGCATTCACCACATCGATACCTGGGCCAAGTTCCTGGACGAGGAAACCGTCCTGGTCAAGGAGGTCTGGCCCGCCCACTGGACCTATTCCACGCTCGAGCAACGCGCCACGCTGCTGGCCTCCTTGCGGGCCTCGACCGGCCGTAACTATCGTGTCCGGCGCGTCTACTGCTACGACATCGGGGGTAGTGAGCCCGCCAGCTACACCAACAGCCTCATTCTCAACGACGGGATCTACGTGCCCTGCTTCGGCAGCGCTGTCTACGACAGCGCGGCCGTGCACGCGTATCGCGACGCGCTGCCGGGCTACGACGTGCGAGGCTACTACTACGCCAGCTGGCTCAGCGACGATGCCCTGCACTGCCGCGCCAAGGGTGTCATGGACCGTGGCATGCTGCGCGTGGAGCACGTCCCGGTGCGCGACGCGCAGATCGGTCCGGTGGCCGTGGAGGCGCGCGTGGAAGCGCACAGCGGAGGCCCCGTCACCGCGGTGGACCTGGTCTACCGCCGGGACGGCGGCGACTGGATCGTCCTGACCATGGAGGCACGCGGCCGCGGTCTCTACACCGGCACGATCCCGGAACCGGACGCCGCGGCGGCCACCGACTACTACGTGCTGGCCACCGACGGCAGCGGGCGAACGGAGGGCATGCCCCGGCCCGCGCCGGCCGGCTGGTACAGCTTCACGCAGGCCCCCGATCTCTCGGCCGCGCCGGCGCCCGAACGCGCGCCCCTGCTGCACCAGAACTACCCCAATCCCTTCAACCCGAGCACCACCTTCCGCTTCGAGCTGCGCTTGCCCGACCGGGTGGAACTGGTGGTCCTGGATCTGCGGGGACGGCTGGTGCGGCGGCTCCTGGACGGTGAACGTCCCGCCGGTGTTCAGGAGGTGACCTGGGACGGGAGGGACGATGCGGGTCGTCCCCTTCCCTCCGGCACCTACATCTACCGGCTGCGGGCGGCGGGCCTGCAGTACAGCCGGAGCGCGACGCTGGTCAAGTGAGGCGCGGCCCGGAAGGCTGCACCGTGCCGGGCTTGACTGACGCGCGGCTGGACCTTAACTCCACAGAGGCCCGGCCGCACCGCCGCGGCTCGCCGATCCGACCCCACCCCGGCGCCAGGAGCGCGATATGCGCGCACGATCGTCCGCCCTGCGCCTGCTCGTCGTCCTGCCCCTGCTCGGTTCGATCTCCTGCAGCCCCAGAGGGGGTCCCGATCCGGTGGGACCGGAACTCGGCGGCAGCACCACCGACAGCTTCTCCATGTACGTCTACCGGGTCTCTGACGAGTATCCCCTGGAGGGCATCACGGTTCGCGCGCTGTTCGTGGACGACGACACCATCGATCCGCAGACGGGCCAGTATGCGATCCGGCGGGTCGCGGAATGCATCACCAGCATCAACGGGACCTGCAGCATGACCGTCACCTACACGGGGGAAGGCCGGTACGCCGCGGACAAGGTGAACCACGAGCTCTATCTGGATGATCGGCAGATCCATTACGGCTCGGTCCCGCTGGTCAACCACCAGGCTCACGCCTCGGCCGGCGTCGACCTGAAGTAGGGGGCGGCTGGCGCCGCCCCCCGTCCGCTCGCAGATCGCACCTCAATCCTCGTCTTCCAGCTCCGCGGCCCGTTGCACCAGGGCCCGCAGCTCCTGCACGTCCCGATCACCGTGCAGGCGATCGGCCAGGTCGTCGACTTGGGGCGCCAGCGCCCGCAAGGTGCTTCCCCTGGCCCAGTAGCTGCCGCGCAGGATCTCCGCGAACTCCGCCACCGCGGCATCCAGCTGCAGGCGCAGCGGGGCCTCCGCGAAGCTGCGGCTCAGGTCGCGGGTCGTGATCTCGCATTTCAGCTCGTGCACGTCGCCGGGCGCCCGGCCCCGGGCCGGCTGGCGGTAGCGCAGGCGGACCATGGCCAGGTGCGGCGAGCGGGCCCGGCCGCCGTCGCGATCGGTCGTGCTCCGCTCGAGATGGCGGGCCGCCGCGTCCGCGAGCTTGATCTCGTAGAGAGCCGTCACCTGGTGGCCGGCGCCCACCTCGCCGGCGTCCACCGCATCGTTGCGGAAGTCCCAGTCGGCGACATTTCGGTTCTCGTAGCCGAGCAGGCGGTAGCGCAGCACGCGCGCGGGGTCGAACTCGACCTGCACCTTGACTTCCTCGCCCACGGTCTGCAGCGTGCCGGTCAGGTTCTCGTGAAAGACCCGCTCGGCCTCCTGCAGGTTGTCCACGTAGTAGTAGTTGCCGTCCCCCCGGTCGGCCAGCTGCTCCAGCAGCACATCGTTGTAGTTGCCCAGGCCGAAACCGATGGTGGAGAGCTGGATGCCCTCGTCGGCGGCGTGGCGCACCTGCTCCAGGATGGACTCCGCGCCGGTGCGCCCCTGGTTGGCGACGCCGTCCGAGCAGAGGATCAGCCGGTTCACCGCGGCGGTGTCGTAGTGCTGCCGCGCCATGCGGTAGCCCAGCTCCAGGCCCTCCTCGGCATTGGTGCTGCCTTCGGGCTGCAGCGCCGCGATGGCCGCCGTGATCCGCGCGCGCTCGTCCGCACCGGTGGGCTCGAGCACGACCCGTCCCCGGCTGCCGTAGACCACGATCCCCACGGTGTCCCCCTCGTCCAGCTCGTCCAGCAGGCGCCCCAGCGCCCGCTTGACCAGCTCGAGGCGGCTCTCCCGCCGCATGGATCCGGAGACATCGATGACAAAAACCAGGTTCGCCGCCCGCCGCGCCGCCGGCGCCACCTCGCGGGCCGCGATGCCGATCCGCAGCAGATGGTAGCCGGCCCCGAAGGGCGACGGCGCTCCGTCCGCGTGGATGGCAAAGTCGCCCTCCGGCGAGGGGTAGTCCTGCGCGAAGAAGTTGACGAACTCCTCCACGCGCACCGCCTCCTGCGGCGGCAGGTGCCCCTCCTGCAAATAGCGGCGCGTCAGCGTGTAGGAAGCGTTGTCCACGTCCAGGGCAAAGGTCGAGAGGGCATCCTCCTCCGTCACGACGAAGGGATTGACTCCGTAGTTCTGGAAGTACATGGCGTCGAAGTCCGCGTCGTTGGGCGGCGTCCAGACCTCGCGGGGCACACGGGCTGCGGACTTCTCGCGGTCGACATCCTCGACGGCCGGCCCTGCCGCGGCCCGGGGCACCTCATTCAGCCGCATTCGGGCCTCGCCCGCGCGTCCGCCCCTCACGTAGAGTTCGCGTGCATCCCTGACGGTCCCGGCCTTCCGCGCCAGCTCCTCCTCCACGGATTTCCTGGCCTGTTCCCGGAGTTCTCCGCTCACGGCTTTGCCGCCCGCGGCCGGTCCTTCGATCCCGGACACCGGCGCGGCGGCCAGCGCATCCGCCATCTCGGGCGGGGCGGCCGCGACCCGCGGGCGCTCGTCGTCCGGAGGAACGACGGCGGTTTCCCGCTGCGGCGGCGCCGGGGCCGCGGCCCCCTGTTTCCGGTCACCGGCGGGGACAGACGGCATCCGCGCCGACGCGTCCCTGTCCGTCCCGGCGGCCCCGGCCGGCTTCGCGATCTCCTGCACGGGCGGCTCGTGCAGCTCCGGCGCTTCGGGAGGCCTCTCATCAGCCTTCCCGGAGAGGGGGACCGCGGCCCATTCCTCGCCGGACCTGTCCGCGACGTCGGGCCGGGCCTCCCGCGCCGTCTCCTGCAGGATCCGGGATCCCAGAAGATCATCCCGGTGCTCGCCGAAGAACATCAGGTAACCCAGGGCGGCCAGGGCGACCGTGGTGACGGCGAAGGCGGGGCGCCAGGCGCCGCCGGCCAGCCAGCGCCGGCCGCCGCGATCCCGCTGCATACGGCGCGCGCGCTGCGCGGCAGCCAGCTGCTCCCACATCTCCTGCTTCTCGGTCTCGCTCAGCCGCTGGTGGGCGTTGTCGAAGAACCGCTTCATGCCTGCTGCCCTCCCATCTCGTCGGCAAGCGCAAGCTCCGGCAGGTCGGCGAGCTGCTGCTTCATGGCCGTCCGGGCGCGCAGGTGGTGCACCCTGGCCGTGGCCTCGTTGCAGTTCAGGGTCGCCGCGATCTCGCGGAAGGAGAGGCCTTCCAGCTCCCGTAGCAGCAGTGTCGCCCGCTGGCGGGCCGACAGCCGTCCCAGGGCCTCGCGGAAGGCCGCGCTCTCCACCTCGAGCCTTGCGTCCGGGCCGTCCGGTGCCGGGTCCGGCGGCTCCGCCGCCAGGGCCCGCTGGCCCTTCAGGTGCCGCCAGAGGCTTCGCCTCCAGTCGAGAGTCTTGCGCAGCGCGATGGCGCGCAGCCAGCCCAGGAGCGATCCCTCGCCGCGGTACTGCGTCAGCCGGGCGAGAGCCGTCAGGTACGTCTCCTGGAGCAGATCCCGCGCTGCGTCACGATCCCCGACCTGGAAGCAGAGCAGATTGAAGAGCGGCTGGCAGGTGTCCTCGTAGAGCGCGTGCCAGGCTTGCTCCTCACCCGCGGCGGCCCGCCGGGCCAGATCCAGGTCTTGCCGATGTGCGGATGGTGTGTTCACCGTCGCCTCCTCCGGGGTCCACACCAGGAGACGAAGGGCCCAGGACTTTCGTTTACAGGGACGGCTGCAGCATTCGTGATGGATCCCGGGGTGTCAACACCGGGACGGGATGGGGGTAGCCGCGCAGCGGATCACTTGACCAGCAGGAGCCGGCAGGTCGCCGGGCCACCTGGTCCGACCAGGCGCGCCAGGTAGGTGGCGGAGGGCACGGGCCGCCCGGCGTCGTCGCGCCCGTCCCAGATGACGCGTCCAGGCCCCGCCGGATGCTCGGCCACCAGCAAGCGCCGCACCCGGGATCCATCCACGGCGAAGACCTCGAGCAGGACCGGACCGGGCCGCGGCAGCTCGAAGGCCAGGGTGGTCAGGGGATTGAACGGGTTTGGATAGGCGGTCAACCGCAAGCTCGGGGTGGCCGGAACGTCGCCGGCGGTGCTCAGACTTGGAGGGCTCTCGTAGACGCCGATGTCGGGTCCGGAACCCTGGGGCACGACCTGTCCGTCGAGATCCAGTGCGAGGCCCAGGTCCACCCCCGCGTCGATGCAGGGGGAGCCGGGCCGCAGGTGCAGGTCCAGGTCCGACACGAAGGGAAACTCCAGGAGGGTCACCGTCTCGGTGGGCACGACGCCCGGGCAGACGAACTCGCCCGGAGCAAAGGCGCAGTGCGCCACCTCCGTGAAGCCGTCGGCATCGCCGCGAACCTGCACGTCGATGCCGTTGTCGCCGTAGAAGATATTGTTGATCAGCAGGCACTTCTGCAGGCTGTCGGTGAAGGCTATCCCCTCGCTGAAATGGTAGACGGCATCGCCCAGGTGCTGGGCGCCTCCGCAGCGGTTGTTCACGAAGGTGCAGTTGATCAGCTCGCCCCGCGGGTAGTGCCGCGTCATGAACGCCCCACCCTTGCCGTGACTGGGCGCCGGCACGCCGTCCTGATCCAGGCCGCAGTCGTTCTCCTGGAACAGGCAGTACTCGAAGCGGGCCGTCTCGCCCTGGCTGTACAGCGGCGCTCCTCCCTTGTTGGCCGCCCCGCCGTCCAGGAAGGCCCGGTTGCGGTAGAAGGTGCTCCACTGGATCAGTCCGTTGCAGTAGCGCCCCACGTAGATACCCGACCCCTGGGCGTTGTAGTTCTCGGAGAACCAGGTGTTGGTGACGTGGACGAAGTACAGGTGGTCCGCGTCGTGCCCGCGCACCAGCATGCCGCCGCCATCGGAGGCGAAAGGATCTCCTTCCGGCCAGAGCCCCACGTTGCCGACGAACCGGCAACGGTCGACCACGATCTCGAGATCCGGCACGGGTCCGCTCGAATACTGTGTCTCGTAGCGGCGCGCGAAGAGGCCCGCCCCCGCCGACCAGTACCGCAGGCCGCTGCGGCTGCCGGTGACCTCGCAGTCCGCCAGGTCGAGGCTCACGTTCTCCGCGGCGATGGCCCCGCCCGGACCGCTCGAGCTGTTGCTGTCCAGCAGGCAGTGCGTCATGCGCAGCGCGCTCTGGCTGTCCTCGCTGAAGACGGCCACGGCCCCGCCCCAGGAGCTCACGTCCGGCGTCGAGGCGGAGTTGCGCAGGAAAACGCAGTCCTCCACGATCACCGAGTCGCAATCGCCCAGGTAGAGGGCCCCGCCATGGGAATCGGAGTGGTTGTCCAGGAAGCGGCAGTTGCGCAGCTGCAGCGTGCCGCCGGACACGTGCACCGCTCCACCCGCCTCGCCAGCGGCGTGGCCGTTGACGAGGCTGAGATCGCTGATGACGCTCCCCGGCTCCAGATCCGCCCCGCTGAGGACGCGCCCCTGCTGCTGGGCGTCCAGCACCACCTGCTCCGCATTGCCGGTCGAGCCCCGGAGCGTCACGCCGGACTTCAGGACCACGTCGTGGGCGACGTAGACGCCGGGGGTTACCAGCACCGTGTCCCCCGCGATGGCCGAGTCCAGCGCCGCGGTCACCGTGGGCACGGCGATGGGCACGTGCCAGACGTGGGCCGCGGCCATACCGGCCTGCAGGAACAGGAAAACGGCCACGACGGCAGCCGGCCCGCCATGTCGCAGCGGCGACACCGAGGCGCCGCCGACTTCGAGACGTTTGTGCACCGTGCGCCCCAATACCCAACCATTGAGCCGCTTACACATGCGCCGGCTCTCGTTCGTGTGACTCATGGGCGTCAGACCTGGCTCCCCCGTTCCAGGAACAAGAATCCCCTGAACCCTGCATTATAGCACATTTCCCGGCCGCCTGCTCAGCAGGAAGCCGCCGGTTCCGGGCCGGCGGCCTCCTGCGCTGCGGGATGCGGTTCCGGCTCCCGTTCACCGGAGCAGGGTGATGCGTCGCTGCTGCGAGCCCTCCGGGGCTTCCAGCCGCACCACGTAGACCCCGCTGGCCACGGCGGCCCCGCTCGCGTCGTTCCCGTCCCAGAACTCCTGGTGCTTCCCGGCCGGCAGGGACTCGCCCACCAGCG
Organism: uncultured Fibrobacteraceae bacterium; assembly: GCA_964524645.1. Taxonomy (GTDB): domain Bacteria; phylum Krumholzibacteriota; class Krumholzibacteriia; order LZORAL124-64-63; family LZORAL124-64-63; genus CAZGEC01. The sequence goes on from CAZGEC010000008.1 coordinate 133,950, forward strand.
TGCGAATCCGCTCCCCGCGCGGGCTGAAGATCTCCAGCCGCACCGGCCCCGCCTCGCTCGTGCGGAAGCTCAGCTCGATCCGGGGATTGAAGGGATTGGGCTGCGCCGTCAGCTGCAGGTCCGCCGGCAGGCCCGGCAGCTCCGCTTCCGCCAGCACACTCTGCCCGCCGCCGGCCCGGTGCAGCAGCACGTACCGCACCTCGCTACCGTCTTCCCGGGTATCGACCAGGGTGGCCCGCGTGCCGAGCTCGCTGTCGATCACGCCGGGCAGGGAGGCGACCTCCCAGGTCTGCGTTGTACCGGCACTTCCTTTGCGGCGCTCGACCACCAGGTCGGCGGCCGCCGCGTGCTGGGCCTCGATGTCCAGCACGACTCCCTGGTCCGTGCGCCGGGCCAACAGGTTGCCGCTGGCCGCCGGCACCACGATCTGCTGCGGGCTCAACCAGTGGACCACGAACTCCTTGCCGCCCGGGCCGGTCTCCGGATCCCCGTCGCGGTCGAAGCGCAGCCCCTCGTAGGTCCGCACCGCCTGCGCGGCGTTCATCTTCAGACCCTCCAGGCCGGGTCCGACGACCAGGGCGAAGGCGTAGGTGAGTTCCTGCCCGGGCGCGAGTTCGGCGAACGGACCGCAGCTGACCAGCACCCGGAAGTCGCTCTCCTCGCCCGGCGGCGTACCGAAGTAGAACCAGTCGGAGGAAAGCAGCTCGTAGCGTTCGGCATCGTTGGTCGGGTCCCCTCCCTGATCGAACGGCAGCATGCCAGTGAAGGCGCGGAAGTTGCGCATGTGCACGCTGGACGGGGCGGTCTGTCCCGCCGGGTCCACCGGATGATCCAGCAGCACGATGCCCGCGTAGGCGTCCACACCCGGCGGATTGGCCAGCCCTCCGTCCCGCATGTAGCCCAGCTCCAAGGGGATCTGCGTGCCATCCCAGGCGCTGACCGGCCCGTACCAGAAGCCGGCCGCATCGTCTTCGGGGGTGCCGTCCGTTCCGGCCGGCATGTCGAAGTCCGCGAAGATGCCCAGGTACATCGCCTGCACCGGCACCTCGCCGATGTTGCGCACGGTGATCTCGAAGCCGACGAAGCCGTCCACCGGATCGCTGCCCCAGGCGTAGCTCCGCTGGACGACCGCCACGTTCAGCGGGGTGTGGTCCGGGTATTGTTCCTGAGCTTCCACGGTGTTGTCGGCCATCTCGCAGCGGAAGTCCTGGTCGCTGATGGCCGCGAAGTCCTCGTCGATCAGCCCGTCGCCATCGTCGTCGCGACCGTTCAGGGGATCCTCGTTCTCCAGACCGTCGCCGTCGTCGTCCGGATCCGGATAGGGGTAGCGGTTGCCGCCCGGCGCCCCGAAGGCCGTGGCGTACATCACGTCCAGCGGATCCTCCGGCGCCCGGATCTCCCTGTCGTACTGACCCGTGCTGACCAGGCGCTCGCCGAGCATTACGCCGCCGATCCAGACGCCGGCCGACCAGAGCAGATCGTCTCCGCTCTCCCCCGGGAAGCGCAGCGAGGGCAGACCTTCGTAGATGCTGTTGCTGCCGGGCCAGGAGCCCAGCAGACCTTGGTTGGTGACGTTGAGCCAGACCTCCCCCACGTCGTGAACGGCGTTGTCGAGGGCGGTAGGCTGGAGGCCGCCCAGGTCCGCGCCGGTCTGAGGCGCCGCCCGGGCGGGCAGGAAGGACAAGGCCAGAAAGAGCACGGCGACGGCCGCCGGGCGGCCCATCAAAAGGACGCGTCGGGGAATCATGGGAGAACCTTTCTGCCATGTGGGGATGGGGCGCTGATACTCGTTGCAGAACCTGTATCAGGATAGCGTACCCGGCCGCCCGGCGTCAAGGTTGTGCCGGTGATGTGAAAACGAGGGGCCCGGCGAGCATCCGGGCCCCTCTGGCTTCCTCGCACCAGCTCAGCGGACGAGCACCAGCCGCTGCACGGCGCGGTGACGGCCGGACTCCAGGCGGCACAGGTAGGTGCCCGAGGCCACCCCCCGGCCTCCGGCATCTTGCCCGTCCCAGACAACCTCGTGCCGGCCTGCGGACTCGCTCGCCGCCTGCCGGAGCACCCGGACCAGGCGCCCGGCGACGTCGTAGATCCGCAGCGAGACCGGCCCCTCCGCCGGCAGCTCGTAGGCGATCGTCGTGTGTGGGTTGAAGGGATTGGGCCGGCAGGGCAGGAGCCGGAAGGCCGCCGCCGGAGCACCATCGCCTTCCACCGCGGAGATATCGCTCTCCCGTACCTGGACCACCTGGTCGGTGTGCAGGTTGCGCAGGGTCTGCACGGTGCCGCTGGGCCAGGTGATGCGCAGCGTGTCCACGATCGAGGCCCACCAGAGGCCGAACTCCAGCTCGGGGGAGTCCTGGGAACGGTAACCGCTGCCGCAGGTCAGTTCGCGCACCTGGCTGCGGAAGGCCCCCACGCAGCGCACGCGGGCCCCGGCCGGTGTCACGTTGCCGGCGGCGTCCTCGAGGCGGACCTCGAGCCAGTGCCAGTCCTGCCCCTGCTCGTTGCGCAGCAGCACGTTGGCCGCCCCGTCGCTCACCACGTAGAGGTCCAGGTCGCCGTCTCCGTCCAGATCCCCGGCGGACGATCCGCTACCGGGTCCCGCCGTCGCAGGCAGGGCCAGCGGGACTGTCGAGAAGACGTTGCCGCCTTCGTTGCGCAGGTAGAGGTCGGTCTCGCCGTTGCGGGTCAGGTAGAGGTCCAGATCCGCATCGTTGTCGAAGTCGCCCCAGATGACGCCGCGACCGTGTCCCACGTTGCCCAGCAGGCTGCCCGGCACGAGCACGAAGGAGCCGCCTCCGTTCCGGAGCAGCTTGTCCGCGCCGCCGTCGTTGGTGAAGTACAGATCCGGCCAGCCGTCGTTGTCGTAGTCGCCCCAGGCCACACCGGCGCCGTTGCCCGTGTCGCCGAGCGTGCCGCCGCTGGTGGCATCGGACCAGCCGAGCGTCCCGTTGTTCCGGAACAGCTTGTTGGCGGCGAACCTGTTGGTCAGGTAGATGTCCTGGTATCCGTCCCGGTCGTAGTCGCACCACATGGCGGCGCTGCCGTCGTCGGCATTGGCCACCGGACCCGAGATCTCGGAGAAGTAGAAGAAGCCGCCCAGGTCCCCGAGGTTGCGCAGGAGCTTGTTGGCGCCGTCCTCGTTCACCACGTAGAGATCCAGATGCCCGTCACCGTCCAGGTCGCCCCACGCCGCCGCTCGCCCCGCGCCGGCGTCGTCCAGACCGAAGACGCTGGGTACCGCGAAGTTACCGTCCCCGTCGTTGCGCAGTAGTACGTTGGCCTCGCCGTCCTTAACCAGGTAGACATCGGGGTCGCCGTCGCTGTCGTAGTCTCCCCAGGCCGCGCTCGTGGTCGGTCCTGCGTCCGCCACGGGGCCGCTGGCCACGTCCGTGAAGCTCAGATCGCCGTCGTTGCGCAGCAGCAGGTTGGGCGCGCCGTAGTTGACCACGTAGATGTCGAGATCCCCGTCGCCGTCCGCGTCGATCAGGCAGACGCTGCGCCCCGGCCCCGTATCGCCCAGCGGGCCGTCCGTGAGGGCCGTGAACGGCGGCCCGGTGTACTGGCCGAGGAAGGTGGCGGTGGCCCCGACGTCGACGATCTGCGCGTCGGGATTGACCGCCGGCAAGGTCCAGCCGTTGACCGGCTGCCAGGTCAGGGTGAAGGACCCGGCTGCCCAGACCGGAACCGTGGTGTCATCGGTGCCGCTCTTCCGGTAGCCGTCGGGCCCGTCGAGCGTCCAGGCCGCGTCCAGGCCGTCCGGCTCGACGTCGACGACGATGGTGGCCGCGTAGGCGGGCTCCGCCAGGGCGGCTTGCAGCACCGTGCGCGGATAGGTCTGGTTCTGCACGAAGACCACCGGGCGCAGGTTCTCCGGTACCCATGCCGGATCCAGGCTGAAGGTTCGCTGGAGGTCGACGCTCTGGCCGATCGTGGTCAGGCTGAAGCTCTCGTCGGCCAGGGCGTCGCGGGCGAGGTACGGTTTGTTGTCCACCCCGATCTCCGTCAGGACGAAGTGCACCAGGTAGCTGCCGGCCGGCAGCGACTCGACCACCTCGAGGTGCACGTCGATGGCGCCCGTGGTCCAGTCCGGACCCAGCAGCTCGTACCTGGCCGTGATGCTGAGCGGGCTGCTGGCGGCCAGGCGCGAGGCCACGATCGGCGCGTAGGTCTCGAACATCGAGCCGCTCTCCATCCCGCCGATCACCGTCTGGGTCCCGTCGAAGACGGCCGACGGCGTGCCGCTGAAGCCGTAGAAGGCGAATCGGGCCGCCGCATCGCCGATGTAGTACTCGCCGCCGATGTACCAGGTGATGGGAATGAACTCGGCCGTCGTGTAGTACTCGGCCAGATCACGCATGCCCGCGACCGCGGACGGACAGTAGGGTCAGCTGGGTGTGGAGAAGACCTCGCCGAGAACGGTGCGCGGGGCGGCCGCGGCGGGTGCGGCCATGCCCAGCAGCACGATGCTCAGGCCCGCGGCCAGGAGGGTTCGGGTGCGGAATCGGTGAAGCGCGGTGCCGTGCATGATCGGATCTCCTTCGGGTTGAAGCGCCGGTAACGACCCGCCGGGCGCCGGGGAAAGCGGGAGCCATCCTGGCTCCCTGCGTTCCGGTCATTGTACCACATGGGGCGTCGGTGCATCTCCCGCTTTGTACATGGGATATCGGCCGGTCCGCCGATGGTGCGGCGCTTCAGCCCAGCATCACCAGGGCTATCCCACCGATGGCGAGGCCGGCGGCGGCCAGGCGGCGGCGGGTGAAGGGCTCCTTCAGGAAGAGGGTGGCCAGGAGGATGATGAAGATGGTGCTGGTCTGGTTGAGTACGGCCGCAACGCCCACCAGCGAATGCTTCATGCCAGCGACCCAGAGCAGGAGGGCCAGGAAGGAGCCCAGGAAGGTCCCCGGCAGCATGAAGCGCCAGCTGCGCGACGGCCGGAAGACGCCCAGGACCTGGCGGCGGCGTCCCGAGAGCAGGGTCACCGGCAGCAGGCAGGCCAGCGCGCTCAGCTGGCGCACGGTGACGACCTGGAACAGGGGCGCGTGTCCGAGCACCGGCTTGATGATCACGATGCCCAGGGCCAGGGTCAGCATGGCCAGGATACCCCAGAGGATGCCCAGGCCGAGCATCCGCCGCGTGGCCCCGGCTGGGGGCCGGGCCCGGGTCGAGACCGCCACGGCGCCGATGACCAGGGCCATGCCCGCGAACTGCGCCGGACCGAGCCGCTCCGCCAGCAGCCAGAAACCGAAGAGGGTAGTCAGCGGCGAGTAGAGGCAGTCCACGATGGCGGTGATCCCCGCCCCCACCAGGTTGAGACAGCTGTGGAAGAGGGTATCGGAAAGCGCGATCCCCACAGCGGCGCTCAGCGCCAGCAGCGCGAGGTCTTTGCGCGTCAGGTCGCCGAGCAGCGGGAGCCCCAGGGCCGGCAGCAGGAGCACGAACAGCAGGCAGGACACGCCCACCCGGAAGAGGTTCAGGGCGAAGGGTGGAATCGTCTCACCGGATCTGCGCAGGAGGATGACGGCGAAGGCCCAGACCACGGCGGACGCGAGTGCGAAGAGCTCACCCATGCTGGTTGTCCGTGCTCCCTCACCGCTCCTCAGAAGCGGTCGGCGCGCAGGAGGGTGATGTCGAGCGAGGGGCGGCCGTCCAGGATGCACTCGCTGGCGAGCCGGCCGGTGATCGGACCATGGGTCAGACCCATCTTGGCGTGCCCCGTTGCCACGAAGAGGCCCGGCAGCCGGGCCGCCCAGCCGACCACCGGCAGCCCGTCGGGTGTGCAGGGGCGCAGGCCGCACCACTCGCCGCGACCCGGCGCCTCCACCACCCCGCGCAGGTAGGTCGCCGCGCCCTCCCGCAGCATGTCCAGCCGCCGCCCGACCAGGCGCCGGTTGATGCCGGAGAACTCCACCGTGCCGGCCAGCCGCAGGTTCGGCCCCATGGGGGTGGCGGCCACGTAGCTCTCGCTGAGCACGCAGGCGGTGCGCAGCGGCGGTCCGGAAGGCTGCAGGTCCAGATGGTAGCCCTTGCCCGCCTCCAGCGGAATGCGCAGGCCCACCTGACTTGCCAGCGCGCGCGTCCAGACCCCGGCGGCCAGCACGACCTCCGCCGCCGCGAGCCGCTCGCCCTGCGCCAGCTCCACGCCCGCGCAGCGTCCGTCCCGCACGAGCAGCCGCCGCACGGGGCTCTCCTCGCGGATCTCGACCCCCCGGGCCGCCAAACGCCCGGCCAGCCCCGCCAGGAACAGTCCTGGATCCAGGAAGGCGCTCCCCGGATAGCGCACGGCGCCGCGCACCTCGCCGGTGAAGGCCGGCTCGTCGCGCCGCAGCGCGTCCCCGTCCTGCTGCTGCACCGCGAAGCCGAAGCGCTGCGTGATCTCAGCGTCCCGTTCTGCTTCTCGCCGGCCCGCGTCGGTGCGATAGACGTCCAGCCAGCCACCCCGCTCCCACGCGCAATCCAGGGGCTCCGCAGCGAGGATCTCCTCCCAGCCATCGATGGTTGCGTGCCCCAGCGCCGAGAGCACGCTCATGCTGCGCTCCACCTGCGCCGCGTTGCAGGCGCGCCGGAAGTCCCACAGCCAGTGCAGCCAGTGCAGATCGCGGCGGGGTCGGATGTAGAGGGGCGAGCGGCTGTCCAGCATCCAGCGGAGCGCCTTGCGCGCCAATCCGGGACGGGGCAGCGGCGGATGACCCAGGGCCACGATGCCGGCGTTGCCGGCCGAGGCGCTCTCGGCGCTGCGCCCCTGTTCGCAGACGATCACGCGCCGGCCGCGCCGCGCCAGGTACCAGGCCGTGCAGAGGCCCATGATACCCCCGCCCACCACGACGGTTTGCTTGAACGGCCGCCCTGGCGGCATGATGCTCCTCCTGCGCTGCGCGGTACCGGCGAAACATAGCGCCTGACCTCGCACCGTGCATCCACCATCTGCAGGCGCCGCCCGACCGGCCTGCGCGACCGCCCGCATACCCGTCCGATCCGCCGCGCGGCGCCGGCCCGTTCCCGGCGTGGCACATCTCTTGATGCAGGGGAAAGACACCGGACATCGGGCTGGAACACGTCTCATTTTACCACGGGAGTACCCCACCATGTTTCGATTTGCCACGACGGCACGCCGCGGGCGCTGGTCCTGTGCTCTCCGGCTGCTGGCCGTCGCTCTCGTCCTGATAGTGATCGACAGCGGTCTCGCTCTGGCCGTCGAGGAAGTCGCCCAGATCGCCGCCCAGCCCACCAGCCCCGCGGATTACCTGAGGGCCGGCCTCGAGGCCTATCGCACCGGCGACGTGGCGGTGGCCCTGCGCTTCCTGGAGAAGGGACGGGACGAGGCCACCCCTTCCGCCGAGTTGCTGGTGGCCCTGGCGGCTCTCTACATGGAGCAGAACAGACTCGCGGCGGCGGAAGAGACGGCTCACCAGGCCCTGGAGCTGGACTCCACCAGCGCTGCCGCCCACGTCCTGCTGGGCGACATCTATGCCAGCATGGGCTGGCACCAGAACGCGCTGCAGAGCTACACCCAGGCCCTCAGCCTGGATCCGGAGCAGGCGCACGCCTGGCTGCAGAAGGGAATCCTGCTGACCGCGGAGCACCGCTACCAGGAGGCCGGCGAGGCTCTGGTGAAGGCCCGCGACAAGCTGGAATCCCCCACCGAGGCCTTCGTGGCGCTGGGCCGCCTGCGTCTGGCCCAGCTGCGCCACGCCGAGGCCGCGCAGTTCTTCGAGTTCGCCCTGGCCCAGGCCCCCGAGCACCAGGTGGCCCAGCAGCTGCTGGTGTTCAGCCTCCTCGGGGCGGAGAAGCCGGACACGGCCGAGCGTGCCTGTCGCGAGTTCCTCGCCCGGCATCCCGACAGCAAGGAGCTGCTGCTCTACCTGGGCGAGGCGCTGGAGCAGCAGGATCGCCTGCAGGAAGCCTTCGCCGTCTACGGTCGGGTACTGGACAGGGACGCTGGCTCGGCCCCGGCTCACAGCCGCCGCGGGCGTCTCTACTGCCGCTTCAAGCAATTCGAGGCCGCCGCCATGGAGTGCCGCACCGCCCTGTCCCTGGATCCCGACGACGCGCTCGCGCACGCCTATCTGGGCATAGCCTGTGCCTGGCTGGGGCAGCGCGAGGAGGCCCGCGCCCACGCTCTGAAGGCCGAGGCGGCCGGCATGCGCATGAACACGGTGTGGGAGAAGCTGAGGGAGTGAGCGGGCGGGCCCGCGTGCTCGAACTCTGGCCGGTGAGGGGATCGGCGCCCGGGCCCGCGGCCCGGGCGCCGGTGTTTCAGGCGCTCCGCACCAGTTCGCGCAGGAAGCGCGCGACCAGGCGGGCGGTCACGACGCGGCGATACTCCGCCGTGGATCGCAGATCCGTGATCGGCTGTACCTCGGCGGCGGCCGCGGCCGCCGCCGCGGCCGCCAGACCGTCCACGCTCTCCGGCATCAGGCGCCGCCCTTCCAGCAGGGACATGGTGCCGGCGAGGAGCAGGGGGGCAGGCGCGACGCTGCCGGCTGCCAGGCGCACCTCCCGCAACCGACCGTCCGGATCCCGGCGGGCGCAGGCGGCCAGGCTGAGCTTGGCGATGGCCTGGGCTCGCCTGGCGCCCACCTTGCGGTAGGTCTGCCGCAGATCGGCGGCCGGCCTGGGGATCCGCACCGTCGCCAGCAGCTCGTCACGGCACAGCGCCGTCCGCCGGTAGCCGGTGATGAACGCGGGCAGGGGAAGCTCCCGCCGGCCCCGCAGCGAGATCAGGACCACCCTGGCACCCAGCGCCAGCAGGGGCGGTGCGGAATCAGCGCACGGAGAGGCGGTCACGAGGTTCCCCCCCAGCGTGGCCCGATTGCGGATGGCCGGCGAGCCCACGCCGGCCGCTGCCGTGGCCAGGGCCGGCAAGACCGCCGTGATGGCTGGACTGCGCGCCACCTCGGCGAAGGTGGTGGCGGCGCCGATTTCCAGCCAGCCGTCCTGCTCCCGTATCCCCAGCAGCTCCGGCAGGCGGCTAACATCCAGCAGGTGTCGATCCGCAAAGCCCGCGTCCCGGGGAGCGGAGAGCAGATCGGTGGCGCCGGCCACGATCGTGACCTCCCCGGCCTGCCGGCCCAGCCAGGCCAGCGCCTCCTTCAGGTCGGCCGGCAGGCCGACGGCCTCGTCGGTCGCGGCCGGCTGAGGCTCGACCGCCGCCGGCGGCCGCCCGGCCGCGCGGGTACCCGCGGCCGCTCTCTCCACGGCCCGCACGATTCGCTCGTAGCCGGTACAGCGGCAGAGATTCCCGGCCAGGCCGCGCCGGATGGCCTCGCGCTCCGGCCGCGGCTGCTCGTCCAGCAGGGCCCGACCGGCCATGACCAGACCCGGAGTGCAGAAGCCGCACTGGATCGCACCCTCGCTCAGAAAGGCCTCCTGCAGGGGATCCGGATGCTCCGCACTGCCGAGTCCCTCGATGGTCGACACGCTGCGACCCGGCAGCTGCAGCGCCGGCACGAGGCAGGCATTGACCAGCCGGCCGTCCAGCAGGACGGCGCAGGCGCCGCACTGTCCCTCCCCGCATCCCTCCTTGGTGCCGGTCAGCCCCAGGTCCTCGCGCAGCAGGTCCAGCAGCCGTCGCAGGGGTCCGGTCTCCAGCTCGACGGGGCGGCCGTTGACGGCAAAGACGAGCTTCATGGCCCGCCCCCCGTCCGTGGCGGGCGGGTGCGGCCCGGCCTCGGGCTTCCCTCGCGCCCGGTGGCCTGCTGCAGGGCCAGCAGGTACTCCGGGGTCACGGGCAACCGGCTGGCGAAGAGACCGGTGGCGTCCTGGATGGCGGCCACCAGGGCCGGGGCCCCGCCGTTCATGGGCAGCTCGCCCAGGCCCTTGGCGCCGAAGGGGCCGCCCGCGTAGGGCAGCTCCGCCAGCTCCACCTGGAAAGCGGGGGCATCGAGGGCCGTGGGGATGAGGTAGGTGGCGAGGCGGTCGTTCATGTAGCGTCCGCCCAGCACCTGCATGTCCTCCAGGTAGCCCCAGCCCAGGGACTGCAGCAGGCCACCTTCCACCTGGCCCGCAGCCAGCACCGGATGGACGGCGCGTCCGATCTCGACCACGGCGCAGGCCCGCAGGGGCCGGACCGCGAGGGTGTCGGCGTCCACCTCCACGTCGACCACGCAGGCACCCCAGGAGTAGGCCGCGTAGGCGTCGCCCCGGAAGGCCGCGTTGTCCCAGTGCAGATCCGGCGGCCGCTGGTAGCGGGCCTCGCCCACGAGAGGCCCCCCCTCGGCCACACTGCGGACCGCGCACTCCAGGAGCGGGCCCAGCTCGCGGCCGCCGGCGAGCAGGCCGCGCTCGTCGCACTCGATCTCCGCCGGGCTCACGCCGTGGCGGACGGCCACGCGCCGCTCCAGCTCCGTCAACCAGGCGCGACAGGCCTCGACCACCAAGCGACCCACGATGACGGTGGTGCGCGAGGCCACCGTGGGGCCGCTGTCCGGCACCACTGAGGTGTCCGGCTGCACGTGGCGCACCCGCTCCAGGGGCAGGCCCAGGGCCTGCGCCGCGATCATGGGCAGGGTGGTTCCCGCGCCCTGCCCCATCTCCACGTTGGCGGTCAACAGCTCCAGCACGCCGTCCTCGGCCAGCCGGACCTTCACCTGCCCCGCGATCCTGGTCTCCCCGCCGCCGGTGAAGCCGCCTCCGTGGAAGAAGAGGGACAGCCCGCGGCCGCGCCGCCGGGGCTCGCCGTAGTCTGGTGCCGGCGGCCGCGACCCCGCCAGCTCCAGGGCGCGCTCCAGCACCAGCGCGGCCCCGACACCTTCCCCCAGCACCTGGCCGCAGGGCAGCGTGTCCCCTGGCCGCAGCAGGTTGCGCCGGCGCAGCTCGACCGGATCGAGCTGCAGCTCGCGCGCGATGCGGTCCATCTGTCGTTCGGCGGCGAACAGGGCCTGCGGCACGCCGAAGCCGCGGAAGGCCCCGTTGGGCGGGGTGCTGGTGGCCACCGCCCGGCCGCGGATGCTCACGTGTGGAATGCGATAGGGCCCGGCAGCGTGCAGCACGGCCCTCTGCAGGACCACGGCGCTGAGACTCGCACAGGCGCCGGCGTCCAGGATCAGGTCCACGTCCAGGGCCACCAAGCGCCCGTCCCGGTCCACGCCGCTGCGGTGGCGCACCACCGAGGGGTGCCGCTTCGTGGTGGCCCGGATGTCCTCGTGCCGGTCGTAGACAATCCGTACCGGCCGCCCCGAGCGCAGGGCGAGCACGGCCGCGTGCAGCGCGAGCAGGGAGGGGTAGTCCTCCTTGCCGCCGAAGGCGCCGCCGGTCGGCGCCTGACGCACCACCACCTGCTGCGCCGGCAGGGCGAGTCCCGTGGCCAGGGCGCGGTGCACGTAGTAGGGACACTGCAGGGAGCCCAGCAGCTCCACGCCCCCGTCCGGGCGGGGCGTCGCGAGCATCGCCTGCGGTTCCAGGTAGACGTGCTCCTGCAGGCCAGTGCGATACGTGCCCTCGACGATGCGGTCGGCCGCGGCGAAGCCGGCCGCCGGATCGCCCAGCTCCAGGCGATACTCCGCGATCACGTTGTCCTCGCCCCAGATGACCGTGTCCGCCCGCAGGGCCTGCTCCACGCCGAAAACCGGAGGCAGGGGATCGACCAGCGGGACGAGGGCGCGCAGGGCCGCCGCCAGGGTGTCACGATCGGGGGCCGCCACGAGGGCCAGCGGTTGCGTGGCGTAGCGGATCTCGCCGGCGGCGAGGATCGGGTAGTCGTCCGCGATCATGGCCACGACGTTGGGCCCGGGCAGGTCGGCGGCGGTCACCACCGTCACACCGGACCAGTCGAAGCCGGGATCGCGCTGCAATCCGCGCAGGCGCCCGCGGGCGACCTCCGCGCGCAGGGTGCCGCCCAGCCACTGGCCGGCCGGGTCCAGATCGTCCAGGAAGCGCTCGGCACCGGAGACCTTGGCCCAGCCGTCCAGCCGGGGCACGGCGACACCGACCGGACCATGCTCAGGCCGTGCCACCTCGCCCTCCCCCTCGCCGGCTGCCACGCTGGTCGCGGCGTCGCTCGTCCGCCGCATCCCCCCCGCCGGAGCGCGCCGCCTCCAGGGCATCCAGCACCCGTTCGGGTGTGAACGGCAGGTCGCGCAGCCGCACGCCCACGGCGTTGGCGATGGCGTCGGCGATGGCGGCCGGCGGCGTGTCGATTCCGATCTCGCCCACCGACTTGGCGCCGAAGGGACCGGTAGGCTCGTTGCTGGGCACCAGCTCCACCCGCAGGCTGGGCAGATCGCGGCGGGTCGGCACCTTGTAGCTGAGCAGGGTGTCGGTGAGCAGCTTGCCCCGGCGTGCATGGCGCACGTCCTCCCAGAGGGCCATGCCGATCCCCTGGGCCAGGGCGCCCTCGACCTGCACACGCGCCAGGTTGGGGTTGATGGCCACCCCGCAGTCGACGACCGCCACGAAGTCCACGAGACTGACCAGGCCGGTCTCGATGTCCACCTCCACCTCGGCGAAGCCGGCCATGTAGGGAGGCGGCGACAGTTCGCAGGCATAGGAGGCCGTGGCGCAGAGCTGCTTCTGAGCGGCGGAGTAGGTCATCTCGGTGGCCAGGTCGGCCAGGCTCACCGACCGCTTCCCGTCCGCGGTGCGCAGCTCGCGCCCGTCGAAGACCATGCCGGAGCTATCGGCGCCGAGCTTGCGCGCCCCCTCCGCGAGGATCAGGCGGCGCATCTCCAGGGCCGCCCGCCGGACCGCGTGCCCCGAGACGTAGGTGGTGCTCGACGCGTAGGCGCCCGTGTCAAAGGGGGTGCGGTCGGTGTCCGAGGCGTACACCTGCACCTGATCCAGCGGGACCTCCAACACCTCGGCGGCCATCTGCGCCAGGATGGTGTCGCTGCCCGTCCCCAGGTCGGTGGCGCCGATCAGCAGGTTGAAGAAGCCGCGGTCGTTGAGCTTGATGGTGGCGGCTCCCATGTCGATGCCGGGGATGCCGGAACCCTGCATGGCGACGGCCATCCCGACCCCGCGCACCCGCGCGGCGTCGATCACCCGGCGCGGGTACTTGGCCTCCCAACCGATCAGCTTCCGGCCCCGGGCCAGGCAGAGGTCGAGCTTGCAGCTCTCGACGGTCATCGGCACGCCCTCGGTGCCCTCGCCCATGATGGCGAAGACGGGCGAGGTTTCGCCCTCGCGGATCATGTTCCGCTCGCGCAGGTCGAGGGGGTCGAGCCCCAGCTTGCCGGCCAGCTCGTTCATGGCCGACTCCAGCGCGAAGTTGCCCTGGATGGCGCCGTAGCCCCGGAACGCGCCGGCCGGATGCAGGTTGGTGTAGACGGTGCGCCCGCCGTAGCGCACGGCCTCGACCCTGTTGTAGAGGGGCAGGGTTTTCGATCCGGCCACCATGAAGACGGTCAGGGCGTGCTCGCCGTAGGCGCCCGTGTCCGAGAGCGCCTCGAGATCGATGGCCCGCAGGGTGCCGTCCCGGTCGGCCGCCAGGGTGATGTCCAGGCGCATAGGATGCCGCGTGTACGTGGCCTCGAACACCTCGCGGCGCGTGTAGACGAAGCGGGCCGGCCGTCCCGTGCGCAGGGTCACGGCCGCGGCGAACAGCTCCCCGTGCAGACCCTGCTTGCCGCCGAAGCCGCCGCCGATGCGCGGCTTGTAGACCCGGATCCGCGCCAGGGGGATGTCGAGGGCGTCGGCCATGATCCGCCGTACGTGAAAGGGCGTCTGCGTGGAGCTGATCACGTTCAGACGCCCGTGCAGATCCAGGTAGGTCACGGCCGCATGCGGTTCCAGGGCCACGTGCGCCTGCGCCTGAGTTCGGTAGGTCCGGCGCAGCACCACCTCGGCGCGCCGGATCACCTCCTCCACGTCCCCCACCTGCATGTGGTACTCAGCGGCGATGTTCCGCCGCGGCGCATAGCCGATCTCGAACATCTGGCGCGCTTCGGCCTCGGGATGGATCACCGAGGGATGATCCACGGCCTGCTCGAAATCCAGCACCGGTGCGAGCCGCTCGTACCGCACGGCGATGGCCCGCAAGGCGTTCCGCGCCTGGCTCTCCGTCTCGGCGGCCACCAGGGCCACTTCGTCCCCCACGTAGCGCACGCGCTCGTCCAGGATGAAGCGATCCCGCGGCGAGGGCTCCGGGTAGCCCTGCCCGGCGCGGGTGATGACCTGGCGCGGCAGATCGCGCCAGCAGAGGACGCAGGCCACGCCCGGCAGCTGCTCCGCCGCCGCGGTGTCGATGTCAAGAATGCGCGCGTGGGCGTAGGGGCTGCGCAGAGCCTTGACCACGAGAGCCCCGGCCGGCACCAGGTCGTCCGTGAAGGCGGGTCGGCCGGCGACGAGCCCCAGCCCGTCGATCTTAGGCACGGCCCGGTTCACGTGCCTCATCGCCGCGCCTCCAGGTACTTGCGAATGCCCCGCAGCTGTCCTGCGTAGCCGGAACAGCGGCACAGGTTGCCCGCCAGGTAGTGACGGACGGCCTCGTCGTCGGGATGATCCAGCTCGGCCGTCATGGCCAGCACGGTGAGCACCAGGCCCGGGCTGCAGAACCCGCACTGGTCGGCGCCCTCGGCCACCAGGAACTCCCCGAGACGGCGCACCTCGTCCGGAATTCCCTCCACGGTGGTGATCTCGTGCCCGGCCGCCCGGGCCGCCGGGACCGCACAGGACGTCACCGGACGCCCGTCCAGGAGCACGGTGCAGACACCACAGAGCGCGCTGTCGCAGCCGCGCTTGACGCTGACGAAGCCGGTCCGCCGCAGGGCGTCCACCAGCATCTCCTGGGGCTCCACTTCCAGCTGCACCGCGCGCCCGTTGACCGTCAGCTCGATTCTCATGCCAGGACGTCCTCCACGGCGCGTCGCACCAGCACCCGGCAGATGCGGCGGCGATAATGCGCCGAGGCGCGCAGGTCACTGCCGAAGGAGAGTTCGCTCGCGGCCAGGTTGCCCGCATCCGGGGCTGTTTCCGGTCCGGTCCCGCCGTCCAGCAGCGCCATGGCCTGCCGGGCCAGGGCGGCCACGCGCGGCCGTGCCCCCACCGCCACGCGGAAGGCCCCTGGCCGGCAAGCCACCGCCGCGTTCAGCAGCGCGAAGTCGGAGCGCGTGCGCGTGACCATCCGGTAGGAGGCTTGCAGCTCGCCGGCGGGCAGCACGATCTTCTCCACGATGTCCCTGCGGCGGCCGTCGCCGGCCAGGTGCTCGGCCAGAGGCACCGGACCCGCGCCGTGGAAGACCACGGTGGCATCCAGGGCCAGCAGGACCGTCAGCAGGTTGGAGAAGCCGTACTTGCCGTGGATCGTGCCGCCCACGCTGAACAGGTTGCGTTGCTGCACGCCGACGATGTTCCGTACCGCCCGCGGCAGGACGCCGCCAGCGTACTCCTGCAGCAGGGGATCGGTTTCCAGCCGGCGAAAGCTGACCATGGCCCCCACCTCGAGCCGATGGCCGTCGCGACGGACGAAGTCCAGGCCGGCCTCGAAGAGATCGATGGCCAGACCGATCCGGCGCCGCCCCAGGCGCAGCATGGCGCAGCCGCCGAGCACGACGGCATCGGGGCGCT
Source organism: uncultured Fibrobacteraceae bacterium (assembly GCA_964524645.1). Classification (GTDB taxonomy): domain Bacteria; phylum Krumholzibacteriota; class Krumholzibacteriia; order LZORAL124-64-63; family LZORAL124-64-63; genus CAZGEC01. Next base: position 149,454 of record CAZGEC010000008.1, read on the forward strand.
GCTGCAGGAGGGCATAGGCCTCGGCGGGTGAGGATGGTTTGACGTAGTCGGCGATCTGCATGACCATGCGCTCCCTCCTGGAATCATCGGGGAGTCCGCCGCAAACGCAAGCCAAATCCTGCGGGGATCCGGATCACTTGATGAGGCTGAGCTTGCCCGTGGCCGCCGGCGCGCCGTCCAGCTCGATGGCATAGAGGTAGATGCCGGCAGCCACGGCGCGGCCGTCGTCACCCCTGCCGTCCCAGCGGAAGGCCTGGGCGCCCGCTTCCTGGCGCACCTGCGGCGAGCACCAGACGAGCCGGCCGCGCAGGTCGTGCACGCAGACCCGGGCGAGTGCCGGGGCCGACAGCTCGTAGCGGATCTGGACGGCCGGGTTGCCGGGATTGGGTACCGCCGCGCAGCTCACCAGCCGCGCGGAAGGGACCGGCTCGACGTCGCTGAGGGGATCCAGGACCTCCTCGATCTCGTCCACGTTGATGTGGCCCCAGGGCCCCGTCTCCTGATCCAGGATCTTGATCTGGACCCGCATGCCGCGATACGGACGCACGTCCCACACCCGTTCGGTCATGCGTTCGCGCTGCTCGCCCGTCTCCGAGCGGAGCACGTGGCCGCTGGTTTCCTCGATGAGCGCCACGTAGCAGGTCGTGGGGTAGTGGCCGCCGCCCACGCGCAGGCGGATCAGGTCGCCGGTGATCACGAACGGGCGGCTGATCAGCGTGCCGGTGGCGGCATCCCCCAGGTAGCTGCCCGGGCTGCCGAGGCCCGAGAGCGGCCCCTGGTAGTACTCCGCACTGCCGTACCAGCTGTTGCCCACCAGACCGCAGGGCTCGCTGCCGCGCATGGCCGTGTTGTCGCCGAAGGTCGGATTGGCCAGATTCGCGCTCCCCAGCCGCAGGGGCCACTGCGCGTTCAGAGGATGCGGCTTGTAGATGATGGGCAGCTCGCCCTGGGCCATGAAGCGCAGGGTGTCGAAACGCACCACGTACATCAGGTGCTGGTTCTGCGGATTCAGGCTCAAGGCGTAGCGTGAGAAGATGTCGATGTCGGGGTCGAACTGGTCGATCTCCGGGGCTCCCCCTCTTTCCAGCAGCTGCCAGTCCGCCATGGTGAAGCTGTCCGGATCGGTCGCCACCAGGTGGCTGGTGCCGGGAACGTTGACCTCGGAGAAGAAGAGGTGGTGGTAGCTGCCCCGCACGAGATACTGGCTGCTCTCCAGATCGTGTTCGGGTTGCGCACCGTCATGGACGAAGAAGGGCCCGGCGTCGATCCAGTCCACCAGGGCGGTGCTGGTGGCGTGGTGGATGATGCCTCGCCGGGTCCCGGGATACCCTTCCTCCCGCAGGGCCGCCGTCGAGAGCATGTGCCAGAGCCCGTCCTGGCGGAAGATGAAGGGATCCCGGAAGGAACTCCAGGTTCCGGTCGGACTCCAGAAATACGTCAGCGTATCGGGCGTGAAGACCGGATTACGCGGGCTTTTCAGCCAGTGATCCAGGTCGAAGGAGTAGGCCGCGCAGGCGCGCTGGTTCATGAGGCTGTCTACGCCCGTATAGATCATGACCCAGCGGTGTCCCGCGCCGTCCCAGACCACGTCCGGCGCCCAGACGGCCTCGCCATCGTACCAGGTCGGCCCCGCCAGCAGCACCGGGCCCCGGATCTGCCAGTGCATCAGATCCGGCGACGTCGCCCGCCAGATCGTATCCGCCTCCGCCGCCCCCGGCTTCGCCTCCAGGATGGAGTGGTAGAAGATGTTGTACAGGCTGTCGATCCGGACGACGCAGAAGTCCCACACCTGGCGCCCGGGATGCACGAAGTACTTCTGCTCGAAGTCGAACTTCACCAGGGCCGTCGCGGGAGCCGGCGGCAGGGCCGCCGCCAGGAGCCCGCCGGCGAGGACGAGGGCCAGGACGAGTACCAGCCGGCGGCTCATGCGCGCTCGGATCTGCATGACAGGGAATAACCTGCGCTTCTGCGCCAAGGCGGCCTCCTGCAGCGTGGGCGGTCATTGCGCGATCCTAGGGGGCGTCTTTGGGGCAGATTATCTCATGAATTCCGCAAAGTTGCAACGCCGCGCGGGGCCCAT
>CAZGEC010000009.1:0-7250 GCA_964524645.1 uncultured Fibrobacteraceae bacterium
CGCCTGGACGCGATTCCGGACCTCTCGGACGTGCAGGTGATCATCTACACCGAGTACTCGGGGCAGGGACCCCGGGTGGTGGAGGATCAGGTCACCTACCCGATCGCCACCAAGATGCTCTCGGTGCCCTACGCCAAGGTGGTGCGGGGGTACTCCTTCTTCGGCTTCTCCTTCGTGTACGTGATCTTCGAGGACGGGACGGATCTCTACTGGGCCCGCTCGCGGGTTCTGGAGTACCTGTCCGGGCTCGCCTCGCAGCTGCCGCGCGGTGTCTCCCCGCAGCTCGGTCCCGACGCCACCGGCGTGGGATGGGCCTTCATGTACGCCCTCAACTCGCCCCGGCGCTCGCTGGCGGAGCTGCGCTCGTACCAGGACTGGTACCTCAAGTACGGTCTGGCCGCGGTCGAGGGCGTTTCCGAGGTCGCCTCGGTGGGGGGCTTCGTCCGCCAGTACCAGGTCGAGGTGGATCCGGTCAAGCTGCGCGCCTTCGACATCCCGCTCGGCAAGATCAAGACGGCCATCCAGCGCTCGAACAACGACGTCGGCGGCCGGCTCGTGGAGATGGGGGAGCGCGAGTTCATCGTGCGCGGGCTCGGCTATGTGAAGAAGGTCCAGGACCTGGAGAAGATCCCCCTGGGGACGGGACCCGGGGGCACGCCCGTCCTGCTGCAGGATGTCGCCAATATCACGATCGGTCCGGAGATCCGCCGCGGCAGCGCCGAGTGGAACGGCGAGGGCGAGACGGTGGGCGGCATTGTGGTGGTCCGTTCGGGCGCCAACACCCTGGCCACCATCTCCCGCGTCAAGGAGCGCCTGGCGGAGCTGAAGCAGGGGCTACCCGCCGACGTCACGATCTCCGTGGCGTACGATCGCACGGCGCTCATCCATCGCAGCATCAAGACGCTCACCCACACGCTGATCGAGGAGTCGATCATCGTGGCGCTGGTCTGCATGCTCTTTCTCTTCCACTTCCGCTCGGCTTTCGTCGCGATCTTCTCCATTCCGCTCTCGATCCTGATCGCCTTCGTCATCATGAAGATCCAGGGGCTGGGCGCGAACATCATGTCGCTGGGCGGGATCGCGATCTCGATCGGCGTGCTGGTGGACGCGGCCATCATCATGGTGGAGAACGCCCACAAGCACTACGAGGAGTGGCGCGGGAAGCGTTCGCACCTGGAGATCATCATGCGCTCGGCCCAGGAGGTCGGCCCCACCCTCTTCTTCACGTTGCTGGTGATCACCGTCTCGTTCATGCCGGTCTTCACCCTGCAGGGCCAGGAAGGCCGGCTCTTCCGGCCGCTGGCCTTCACGAAGACCTATGCGCTGGCGGCCTCCTCGGTGCTGGCGATCACGATCGTCCCGGTCCTGATGTACTGGTTCGTCCGGGGCCGGATCCACAGCGAGCAGAGGCATCCGGTCTCCCGCTTCCTGCGGGCCGTCTACACCCCCCTGCTGAACCTGGCGCTGCGCTGGCGCTACCTGGTCGTCGCGATCGCCGTGCTCTTGATCCTCTCGATCGCCTATCCGCTCCAGCACCTGGGCTCGGAGTTCATGCCTCCGCTGTGGGAGGGGGACCTGCTGTACATGCCGACGACCTTCCCGGGCATCTCGATCACCAAGGCCAAGGAGCTCCTGCAGCAAACGGACAAGATCATCAAGACCTTCCCGGAGGTCGTCTCGGTCTTCGGCAAGGTCGGGCGGGCCGATACGGCCACCGATCCGGCGCCGCTCTCGATGATCGAGACGACAATCGTGCTCAAGGATCCCGCGGAGTGGCGGCCGGGCATGACGAAGGACAAGCTCATCGCGGAGCTGGATCGCGCCATTCAGTTTCCGGGGCTGACGAACGCCTGGACGATGCCGATCAAGACCAGGATCGACATGCTCTCGACGGGGATCAAGACACCCGTCGGCATCAAGATCGCCGGACCGGACCTCGACGAGTTGCAGCGGATCGGCGAGGAGGTCGAGGGGGTGGTCAAGCAGCTGCCGGGGACCCTCTCCGCCTATGCGGAAAGGGTCATGGGCGGCAACTACCTCGATTTCGCTATCGATCGGGAGGCCACGGCCCGCTACGGCCTGACCGTCGGCGACGTGGAGGACGTCATCCAGTCGGCCATCGGTGGCATGAACGTGACCTGGACGGTGGAGGGGCTCGAGCGCTACCCGATCAACATCCGCTACCCGCGGGAGCTGCGGGACAACCTCGAGACCCTGACGCAGACGCTGGTCACGACGCCGGGCGGGGCCCATGTCCCCCTGGCGCAGCTCGCCACGATCCGGATCCACCAGGGTCCCCCGTCGATCAAGTCGGAGAACGCGCGCCCGAACGCCTGGGTCTTCGTGGATCTGCGGGGCATCGACGTGGGCACCTGGGTGGGGCGGGCGCGCAAGGCGGTGGCGGAGCAGGTCCAGCTGCCGGCCGGCTACACGATATTCTGGTCGGGCCAGTTCGAGTACATGCAGCGGGCGAAGGCGCAGCTGCTGGTCATCGTGCCGATCACCCTCTTCCTGATCTTCCTGATCCTGTACATCAATACCAAGTCGCTGACCAAGACGGCCATCGTGCTGCTGGCGGTCCCCTTCTCGATCGTCGGCGCGGTTTGGTTCCTCTACCTGCTGGGGTACCACTGGTCCATCGCCGTATGGGTGGGGATCATCGCCCTGGCGGGCCTGGATGCCGAGACCGGCGTCGTGATGCTCCTGTACCTGGACATCGCCTACGAGCGCTGGCGGCGCGAGGGACGGATGGCGACCTACGAGCACCTCACGCAGGCCGTCGATCACGGAGCGGTACAGCGGATTCGCCCGAAGATGATGACCGTCATGGCCATCCTGCTCTCGCTGGTGCCGATCATGTGGGCGGAGGGAACGGGCGCCGACGTGATGCGCCGGATCGCCGCGCCGATGGTCGGCGGCGTCCTGACTTCCTTCCTGGGCGAGCTGGTCGTCTACCCCTCGATCTACTTCATCTGGCGGTCGCTGAAGCTGAAGGCCGGACCGCTGTTCCCCGTCGGCATCCGCACGCCGGCCGAGGGAGGTGAATCAACATGAAGGAGCTGAAGGCCTATGTGAGGACGAGCGTGGTGGACAGGGTCGTCGGAGCCCTGGAGCAGGCCGGGACGCCCGGGATCACGGTCTCGCGGGTTCACGGCGTCGGCTACGGATACGACAGGCTTCTCTTCACCCTGTCTCCCAGCGAGCTGAAGCAGGCTCCCGAGGTGACCAAGATCGAGATGGTCTGCCGGGACGGAGACGTGGACCGGCTGGTCGCCACGATCCTGGAATCGGCACGGACGGGCTCGGCGGGGGACGGCATCGTCTTCGTCACCCCCGTGGAGCGGGCAATCAAGATCCGGACGGGCGCGACCGGCCCCCTGGCCCTCGAGCTCTGATCCGCCACGCCGGGGGTCCGGCTCATTTCATCTCAGGGCCAGGACGCCGCCGATGATGCCCAGGACTCCGGCCAGAACCCCGCCCGTGCCCATGATCATGGCGATCACCGAGGCCACGATGATGGTGATCCCCCATTTCGAGCGCGACGAAGGCTGGGCGTACACCGCCACCGCGCCCACGATGACCAGGATGCCCGCCGCGAGCCCGATCCAGGACCACCAGCCGCCGGGCCAGAAAGTGCTCATGAGCCGGTGGTGCCACATCCAGGTGCTGGTGCCGCCGTAGCCCTGCCAGCCCATCATCCTGCCACCCATCAGGCCGGTCCAGCCACTGCCGGCCATCATCCAGCCGCCGGATGCGAACATCCACAAACCGGCGATCAGCGAGACGATGAACGCCGCCACCGGCCGCTCCTCGTGCGGGGATCCGGATGCATCCATGATCTCCACCCTCCCTCCGGAAAAAGGAATCCCTGCCGCCCTCGCGGCGGATCAGCCGGTTTTCACCTCGAGCCAGCCGTCCTCCGCGTTCACCACCTCCACCGGATGACCGACCTGCGGCTCGACGCCCGGCTCGCAGCGCGCCCGCCAGATCTCCCCTTCACAGCGGATCCTCCCCTGCCGACCGTGCCAGGACAGGACGATCCCGCTCGTTCCGATCAGCCTGTGGACGTCGTGGAAGCGTGGAGCGTGCATGGCCCTGACCATGAACCAGTCGTAAGCGCCGGAGACGATCAGGGCGGCCACGTAGACCACGATCGCGGTGGGAAGCGGCAGCCACCAGAAGACGACGAGACCCAGCAAGGGCAGGGCCATGATGACCAACATCAAAAGCATGTCGACACCCGCCGCCGGCCGTCTTTGAGGCTTTCGCCTTGCCGGCGTTCATCGGTGACTCGCCTTTCCCCAGCGCAGCCCGAGTGGTTTCTCAACCCTGGTGACCGGCATGCTCGGCCTGCCCTCCCCGCTTCCGCACCCCGATCCACGCCAGCACCAGGCCCAGGGGGATGAAGACCAGGTTCAGAAACGTCGTGTAGTCCCAGGCGAAATACCTCATCTCCCGGATGCCGGGGGCGATGCCGGAAACGGGAGAGGGTACCAGTCCGATCCAGCGGAACAGGTACTCCACGATCAGCGCGGTCACGATCATGGTGATCAGCAGGTAGGCCGCGTACACCAGGGCCGGCGCCCAGCCGTAGTAGCGCCGGTAGACCAGGATCATGGGCAGCGTGACCAGGTCCGCGAAGATGAAGGCCACCACCCCGCCGAAGGAGATCCCCCCGTCCCACAGGACCGCGGCCAGGGGGATGTTTCCCACCGAGCAGACGAAGGACACGACGGCGATCAGCGGCCCCACCACGGCGTTCTCCAGGCTCACCCAGAATCCCGGCTGGCCTCCGGCGCCACCAGTCCCCGAGAGGAACACGGTCGCCCACCACGAGCGGGGCACAAGGGCCGCCAGGGCCCCGGCGATGACCAGCCCGAGGATGATGTCCTTGCCCACCATGCGGAAATCGGTGGCGAAGTAGCGCGCCATGGCCTGGATGCCCCGGGCCGTCGGCAGGCTTCGCAGGGGCAGGGTCTCGCCGGTTCCGTGCTGGTGATCGTGATGCTCGTGATCATGCCGGCCATGATCGTGCTCATGGTGGGCGTGCTCGCGGTCGTGCTCGTGCATCATTCCGGCCTGTTCCGCCTCGAGGTTCTGCCGCGCTTTCTCGAAGAGCTGGCGGGGGGCGAACCACTTGAGCAGCACCGCGACCACGATGATCAGAAACAAGCCTCCGAACAGCTCCGCGACGACAAAGCGCCAGCCCAGCAGGACCCAGATGACCAGCCCGATCTCCAGCACCAGGTTCGTGGAGGCGAAGAGAAAGGCCGTGGCGGTGACGATGTGGGCCCCCTTGCGGAAGAGGGTCTTACTCATGGCCGCCGCGGCGTAGGAGCAGGAGGAGGAAGCCGCCCCGAAGCCGGCGGCCAGCAGCAGCGAACGCGGGCTCACCGCGCCCAGGTGCTGGGCGATCTTCTCCTTGGACACGAAGGTCTGGATGGCTCCCGACACCGCGAATCCCAGGATCAGCCCCCAGGCGATTCTCCAGGTCATCCCCGCGATGCTGCGGATCACCTCGCCGACGGCCTGCAACGAATCCATGCGCGTCTCTCCCTTGCGCCTTGCGCGCTTCCGGGCTCTCAAGCCCGGGAGCATCGCCGAGCGAGGGAAGGTCGATCGCTCCCGGGCAAGCCGGAAGGACAAGTAAGGACAGGAGAGGAGAGGCCGCCATCAGCCGCCGTCTGTGACTGCCGTCAGCCTGTTCGCTCGCTTTCAGCTGCCAGGGGACCTTGCAGGTCGGGCGGTCTGGCATTCCCATCTCGACCTGCGACCAGAACGCGGAGGGAACCGCTCTACGTCTTGCCGCGATGCGAGTCCGGCCCCATCATGCCCTCATAGGTCTCCGTGAAGGTGACATCGGGCTCGTCGCCTCCCAGCCCGCGGATGTCGACGACGGCCTGCAGGGAACCGGGCTGCACCCCGGCGAGATCGACATTGCCGAGCAGGTAGTTCTGGGCCTGCAATGGCATGCCGCCGCAGGCGTCGCAAACGCCCGGGTGCATCTGAGTGGCCTGGGGATGACCGGGGCAGAAGTAGGCGACCTCGTCGCCCTCCTGCGGCTTCTGCACCGTGAGGGGGATCTTCTCGGTCCGTCCATCCTTGAACTTCAGGAGCGCGGTGCCGGTGACCTCCGCGAACCGTGCGGGGACCTGCCGGCCGGAGTACATGTAGATCCGCAGGCCGTCCGCACCGAACACCGTCTCGAAGCGATGGCCCTTCGTCATGGCGACCACGCCGCCATGGAGCATGCTCATCTGGTGAGCGTGGCCGGGCATCTCCTCGCCGGAGGTGCCGTGCATGGAAGGCTCGTGCATGCCCTGTTCCTTGCTCGTCGGCTGCTGGGCCAGGCTCGGCCGGGAAGCCGCTCCGAGGAGGAGGCCCAGGCCTGCCAGCAACGCCAGGTTTCTCGTTCGGCGGTTCATGTCATCGTCCTTTCGGGTCTTCCAGTTCTGATTCGTCGCCCCGCCGGCGTCGGCGGGGCTTCCCGATCCTGCGAGGGCACCATTGCAGCGGTTGTACCAGGAGCTGTCGGCCGGCAGACATTCCATAATTGATTTTAATAGAATAGATTATGGGCATGGCGGCTTCATGGACGCCGGCCCGGGAAACCTCCAGGCGGCGAATACTCTTCAGCAGGGCGTCACGAGTGGAGAATATTCTCGGCGAGCTTCCGACTGGCAGGATGCCGCCCTCATGCTGACACTGTGTCGCAACGTACCAGGAACACCTGATCGCCATCGTGCCGCGCTTGATCGATCGCAGCCGGGTGCGCGGGTCCGGCGCGGGCAGCTTGACCAGGGAGGCATGATGCAGGACTTGAGCTACGGATTCGGAATCACTCTGGCGGCGGGTGACTTCGCGGCGGCGGTCGAGCGCGTCACGGCCGCGCTGCAGGAGCAGGGCTTCGGGGTGCTCACCGAGATCGACGTGCAGGCGACGCTGCGCAAGAAGCTGGATCGCGACTTCCGACGCTACAAGATTCTGGGAGCCTGCAATCCGCAGCTGGCCCATCAGGCCCTGGAGCGGGAACCGCACATCGGGTTGCTGCTGCCCTGCAACGTGGTGGTCCAGGAGACGGGGGCGGGGGACATCGAGGTTTCCATCGCCGATCCCCAGTCCATGATGCGCGCCGCGGACAATCCCGAGCTTGCCGACATCGCCGAGGAAGCGCGGACCCGCCTGCAGCGGGCCCTGCAGGCCCTCGCCTGAGGCACGCGCGGCCGCCCGGCAGGCCGTGCGCCGGCGAC
>CAZGEC010000009.1:7350-137452 GCA_964524645.1 uncultured Fibrobacteraceae bacterium
AACAGCTCCGCCCAGATGATCAGGATGATCAGCGTCAACCCGATGGTCAGGGCGGTGAACCCGAAGATCCGCAGGGCCTTGACCATGTTGGGGCTCATGGGCTCGACCAGGTGCTGCTCCAGCTGGCCGCGGGCGACCAGGTCCTCGTACTCGCGGGGCCGGTCCTCCTTCAGCTCCGCCAGGGGAACGCGTCCCGTGAAGATCACCGGATCCATGGGGAACTTGTCCGGCCGGAAGTGCGTGTTGAAGAAGTGCACCGTGAAGATGAAGCCGGTGGCCAGCAATGCCTCGTCGGAGTGGATGATGGTCGCCACGTTGATGAACCAGCCCGGAAAGATGTGCGTGAAGAATTCCGGGAACCAGAGCATCAGGCCCGAGAAGCCGATCATGCCCACGCCCCAGAAAACCGCGAAGTAGTCGAACTTCTCCCAGTAGGTCCAGCGGCCGTAGCGGGGGCGCGGCCCCATGCCGATGAACCACCGCAGCGTCTGTCCGAACTCCTGCAAGTCGCTCCTCTTCGGCAGCATGGTGTCGGGCCCGGCGAGGAACGCCCGCCAGGACAGATCCGCCTTCCGCTTGCGGTAGAAGATATCGATGATGTGCCGGCCGAAGTAGAAGAAGGTGATCAGCGCGCAGATCCGGTGGATGATTCCCGCGCTCTGGAAGCCGCCCATCACATGGGACAGCCACTGTGCCCAGGGCAGGTACGAGAACTTCAGGGTCATGCCGGTCAGCGCCAGACCCAGGAAGCTGATGATGACGAGGACGTGCAGGTAGCGGGGGAGGCGACCGAAGCGCCGGTACTCGAGGCCGGTCGATTCGCGGCGCAGCTTGCGCACGTGCCGCAGGGCCTGGAACGAGCGGGGCAGCCAGAGCAGCGTGTGGATGCCGAAAAAGGCGAAGGTGCCCACCAGCAGGCCCGTCATCAAGAGCCAGGTCCAGTAGATGAAGGGGTACTTGCGCCGGTCGTGATGGGTGGCGTGGGTCAGGTAGCCCGCGAACTGCCGGTGAGAGCCGGTGTGGCACTGGGCGCAGGTGGCCACGATGTTCTCGCGGGAAAGGGTCGAGTGCGGATCGTCCGGGGGCAGGATGTTGTGCGATCCGTGGCAGTCCTGGCACTTCGCGGTCTCGGTGTAGCCCAGCTTGACGACCTTGCCGTGGAAGGTCTCGAAGTAGGAGTCGGTGACCTTGGGATGGCAGTGTCCGCAGGTGTTGACGATCTCGCGCATGAAGCCCGCGGCGTCGGTCCGCGTGATCTCGTGCGAGGTGTGGCAGTCGTTGCACATGGGCAGCTCCACACCGTCCTCGGCGTGGCCGGTGAAGTGGGTGCTGCCCTGGAAGGTCTCGTAGATGCCGCTGTGGCACTTGGCGCAGGTGGTGGCGATGTTGGCCCGGTGGATGCTGGAGTTGCGGTCGCTCTGCGGCAGCTCCTGGTGCGAGGTGTGGCAATCGGTGCAGGTGGCCGATACGACGAGGCCGCTCTCGCTGAGGGCCTTCCCGTGCACGCTGTGGTTGTAGTTCTCCACGACCCGTTGGACCGGGCCCTTGTAGCGCAGGTCGGCGAGCCCCCCCTCGCCGTGACATTCGGCGCAGAGGCCGGGGATGTTGCTCTTGTAGGTCGGTGACGCGAGATCGGTCTTCTTCTTGATGGTGTGCGTGCCGTGACAACGCTCGCAGTCCGGTGCGTCCGGGTCACCACTGGCCTGGAGCTGGCCGTGCGTGCTCGTCTGGTAGGTGGCCACCACCCCGGCGTGGCAGATGGAGCAGTCGACCTTGGGCACCACCGTGGCGCAAGGTCTGGCGTGGGACGGGGTGGCGCCGGTATGGCACTGGACGCAGGCGACCTGGCGATGGGCCGAGTCCTGCAACTCGCCGTCGTCGACGTACAGGCTGGTGGTGGTCCCGTCGTGCTCGACTTGCAGGCCCGGTTCGGCGTGGCAGGACAGGCATTCCTGGTTGCTCATCCCCTCGCCGTAGAACACCCGGCGGGCCTTGTGAGGCTCGTGGCACTCGACGCAGACGGGGACCTTGTTGGGTTCCTTCTCCCAGAGCTCACCGCGGATCACCTTCTGGTGCACCTGCTCGATGCGCCCGTGGCAGACCTGGCAGGTCTTGGGCACGTTGTCGCGATAGATGGTCGAGCGCGGATCCGTGTGCGGCAGCACGTTGTGAGCGGTGTGGCAGTCGGTGCAGACGGCCGAGATGGTCAGGCCGCGCTTGAAAAGCCCCTCGCCATGGATGCTGAAGGAGTAGTGCGTGAGGATGCTGTCCTGGGGTATGTCGTAGAGCCGGGAGACGGGCGTCCCCTCCTTGTGGCAGCGCCCGCACATGAAGGGGATGTTGAACTTGGTCACGCGCGAGGCGTCGTTCGTGGGGGGAAGAATGTCGTGGGCGCCGTGGCAGTCCCAGCAGCGCGGGGCCAGTCTCTCGCCGCGGGCCGCGGCCTGTCCATGAAGGCTCTGCCGGTAGACCTCGGCCACGTCGTCGTGGCAGAAGGCGCAGTCCACCGGCGCCAGGTCCTCGGCGTGGGGGAAATCGCTGCCCACCAGGTCCTGGTGGCAGTCGACGCAGGTCAGGCCCGCCTGGCCGTGGATCGAGCTCTCGTACTTCGGCAGGTCCACGAAGAGCGAGACGACGCGGCCGTCCCGGTTCGTGGTCAGCTCGGTGTCCTCGTGGCAGACGAGACAGTCCCCGGCCTCCTGGCCGAGGACCCGCGATGCGCCGGAGATCAGCAGCAGGACGACCAGGAGGGCCGGAAGCCGTGAGAGACGGGAGCGGTTCATGCGCGGCGGGCTCCTGATCCCGGTCGATGTCGGGAAGCTGCGAAACGCCTTGGGCCAGTCTCTTTTGCGACCCTGCGGCTGTCAAACCTTCTCACGGTCTGGTCCACCCCGGCGGCCCGCCGATCCTCTGCGGCCGGTGGGGCCTGTTAAAAAACCAACCGAAAAGCTAGGTCATGGTGCGACTGAATTCAAGCTGTTTCCATAATGATTGATTGTGCCCGCGGGGACATGGCCGTCCCGGCCCCTCGCCGACCCTCTCCCATCTGGCTGCAGTCTTGCTCCCTTCCCGGTCAGCACAGGAAACCGAACGTTCTCGGGCTCAACAACTTGCAGGATGACAGCCTCGATGCGGCGGACGTTGCAAATCGCGCTCTCCTGGTGCACTCTTCTTCTCCTCGCACTGCCGGCCGGCGGCCGCGCCGACAGCCATATCGGTCCGAGCCAGCCCGAACCCATCCGCCACGTCATCCAGCCTGGTGATACGCTGGTGCGCATCGCCGCGCTCTACCGCGACCGCACGGGGCACTATGCCTTGAACGATCTGGTGGCCGATCTGCGGCGCCGGAACGGTCTCGACTCGGACCTGCTGCGCCCCGGCCGCGAGCTGCTGGTGCCGCTCTGTCCGGCGGAGGAGCCCCCCGCGGTCCGGGAGCCCGTCGCGGGAGGGCGCGGGCTGCGCGGGATCTACCTGACCGCCCCCTTGTGCGGCAGCACCGCCGTCTTCGACGGCGTGGATCGCTTCGTGATGGTGGGGGGCAACGGCGTGGTCTTCGACGCCAAGGACATCGACGGCGGGGTCTCGTTTCCCAGCCGGCATCCCCTGGCGAGCTGGGGCAGGGGACGCCGTCACCCGGTCATCTCGGAGCTGGAGGGGCTGGTGCGGCGTCTCCACGCCCGGCGGCTCTGGGTCGTGGCGCGCATCGCCTGCTTCCTGGACGGTGACCTGGGGCGGGCCCATCCCGAGCTGGCGCTCACCGACAGCAGCGGTGCGCTCTGGGTTGAACGGGACCAGGTCTGGGTCGATCCGACCTCCCCGGCGGTGCGGAGCTACAACCTGACGCTCGCCTGCGAGCTGGCCGCCGCGGGAGTCGACGAGATCCAGTTCGACTACGTGCGATTCCCCACCAACGGCTGGCGGGGCGATGGAGGCGGCGACCTGCAGGAGGTGGCCGCGCGCCGCCGGCGGGTGATCACCGGCTTTCTGCGGGAGGCCGCCCACGCCCTGGCCGCCTACTCCGTGACGCTCTCGGCCGACCTCTACGGCGTCATGGGCTGGGAGAGGGTGGCCGATGGCGCTGTCACGGGCCAGGACATAGCTGCCCTCGCCGGCTGCGTGGACGTGCTCTGTCCCATGGTCTACCCGTCGCACTACGGACACGGTTTCAGCGGGGTGGCGCGCCCCGGCGATCATCCGGAGCAGTTCGTGGCCGAGGGATGCCGCCGCTTCGTCGACCTGGCCGCCGGTCGGGCCGTCGTGCGCCCCTGGCTGCAGGCCTTCCCCTTCGGGGCCAGCTCCTACGATGCCCGCTACGTGCGGGATCAGCTGCGGGGCGCCCGCGAGGCCGGTGTCGAGGGATGGTGCCTCTGGAATCCGGCCAGCCGCTACGAGGTGGCCCTGAACGCCCTGAAGCCGGCCGTCCCCTCCAGCCTCCTCGCTGCGGCCCGCTGGCGCCTGACCGCAGTGCTGGCCCTGCGGCTCGTGGCCTCGCCGCCGCTCCTGCAGCTCGACCGCGTTCCCTGAAGCCGCCCCCGGCCCCTGCTCGCCGCCGCGCGCTGGACGCTGCCCGCACCCTGTGCCAAGATGCGCCGATGAGAGGAGCCCTTGACCGGGTCGCGATCCCGCGCCAGGTTTGAGCTTCCGCCCCCGGCCACCCGCCACCCCGACGAGGAACGTTCGCGTGCGATCCTACCTGCGCATGCTCGGGCTCATCCGGCCGTACCTGCCGCAGGTCGGGCTCTCGATCCTGTTCACGATCGTGTTCTCGGTGCTGAGCAGCTTCAGCGTCATGATGATCGAGCCGTTCCTGCGGACCCTCTTCGCGGACAACGTCCCGGTCGCCGCCGCCCACCAGACCCAGCCCGTCCCCGCAGCGGCGGCGGCCGCGGACCCTTCCGGCGGAACGATGGCGACGCCGCCCGCCGGGCATGCGGAGCGGTCCGCCGGCGTGCAACAGAACCTCTCGGCTCCGGAACGGCTCAAGGCCCGGCTCCTGGAGCGCCTGAACCGGTTTCTCATGCGGGGCACGAAATCCCGGACCATCTGGCGGATCTGCGTGGTCTTCTTCTTCATCTACCTGATCAAGAACGTGGCGGGCTACCTCGCCGCGGTGCTCATGACCTACGTGGGACAGCGGATCATCAAGAACCTGCGCGACACGCTGTTCCTCAAGCTGACGCGCCTGCCGCTCTCCTTCTTCCACCGGTATCGCGCCGGAGAGCTGATCAGCCGCGTGACCAACGACGTGCAGATCGCCAACAAGTGCGTCAATGTCAGCTTCACCAACCTCGTGCGGGATCCGATCCTCATCCTCGCCTTCCTGATCGTGGCCGTGATCATCAGCTGGAGGCTGACCCTGCTGGCCGCCGCCGTGCTCCCGCTGACCCTCCTGGTGGTCGTGCAGATCGGCAAGAAGCTGCGCAAGTACAGCCACCGGCAGCAGGAGAAGCTGGCGAACCTGACCAGCATCCTGCAGGAGACGGTCTACGGGATCCGCGTGGTCAAGGCCTTCGCCATGGAGGCCTTCGCGGGGCGGAAGTTCCTGCGGGAGTCGGAGCGGCTCTTCCGGGACATCTTCAAGATCGCCCGGATGCAGCAGCTCAGCTCCCCGCTCACCGAGCAGCTGTCGACGGTGGCGGGCCTGTTCATCCTCTGGTACGGCGGCAACCGGGTCCTGACGGGCGAGGAGCTGGAACCGGGCATGTTCATCCTCTTCTTCGTCTGCATCTTCTCGCTGATCCATCCCATCAAGGAGCTGAGCCAGGTCAACAACGCCATCCAGGAGGGCATGGCCGCGGCGGACCGCATCTTCCTGGTGCTGGACGCCGAGCCCGAGGTGGGTCCGGAAGCGGGGCTGGCGGAGCCGGCGGGGATCCGCGGCACCGTGGAGTTCCAGGGGGTGAGCTTCGGCTACCTGCCGGGTGACCCGGTGCTGCGGGACATCGACCTCCGGGTGGAACCGGGCGAGGTGGTGGCGCTGGTCGGCTCGAGCGGCGCCGGCAAGTCCACCCTGGTCGATCTCATCCCGCGCTTTTACGAGCCGCAGGCCGGGCGCATCCTGATCGACGGCCGGGACATCCGCGAGATGCGGCTCCAGTCGCTGCGGCAAGCGATGGGGATCGTCACCCAGGAGGTCATCCTCTTCAACGACACGGTGCGCGCCAACATCGCCTACGGGCTCGAGGGTGTGCCCGGCGAGGCGATCGAGGCGGCCGCCCGGGCCGCCAACGCGCACGATTTCATCCTGCAGCTGCCGGAAGGCTACGACACCTACATCGGGGATCGGGGCGTGAAGCTCTCCGGCGGGGAGCGCCAGCGCATCAGCATCGCCCGCGCCGTGCTCAAGAACCCGCCCATCCTGATCTTCGACGAGGCCACCAGCGCCCTCGATACCGAGTCCGAGCAGCTGGTCCAGGAGGCCATCGACCGCCTGGTGCGGGATCGCACCACCTTCGTCATCGCCCATCGTCTCTCCACCATCCAGAACGCGGACCGCATCTACGTCCTGCAGGACGGTCGCATCGTCCAGATGGGCAGCCATCGCGAGCTCCTGGCCGCTGGAGGACTCTACCGTGACCTCTACGAGCTGCAATTCCGTGGCTGATCCCCAGCGCCCCCTGCGCCTCGTCGTCACCAACACCAGCCGGAGCTGGGGCGGCAACGAGCACTGGGCGCTGCAGGTGGCGACGGGGCTGGCGGCGCGCGGCCACGCGGTGCTCTTCCTGTGGGGCGAGTCCGTGGTGGGAGAACGGGTGCGCGCGGCGGGGCTGCCCGAGAGGCGCCTGCGACTGTGGGCGGACGCCGACCTGGCCGGGCTGGCGCGCCTCGCTCGCTGCTGCACGGAACAGCGGGCCGATGCGCTGATCCTGACCCGCTGGCGGGAGTACCTGCTGGGCGGCCTGGCCGCCCGATTGGCCCGCACCCCGCTGACGGTGCTGCGGCTCGGGCTGCGGGTGGTGCCCCGGGACGATCTGAAGCGACGGCTCGTCTTCTGCCTGGCCGACCGGATCATCGTCAACGCCGAGGAGGTACGGGCGGCCCTGCTGCAGCGGCCCTGGATCCCGCCATTCAAGGTCCAGGTGATTCCCAACGGGCTGGACCTGCAGCGCTATCGCCCGGGCGGCGACCGGCGGCCCTTTCGCGCCGAGCTGGGCCTGCCGCCCGAGGCGCCGCTGGTGATCACCGTGGGTTCGCTGACCCCGCAGAAGGACCACGAGATGATGTTGCAAGCGGCGGCGCACGTGCTGCGGGAGGCGCCCCGGGTGCATTTCGCCGTGCTGGGGGAGGGTTTCCTGCGCTCCCGGCTGGAGGCTCGGGTGCGCGAGCTGGGACTGGCCGACCGTTTCCACCTGGTGGGCTTCCGCGAGGACGTGCGACCGGCCCTCGCCGCCGCGGACCTGTTCGTCCTCTCCTCCCAGAACGAGGGGATGGCCCGCGCTCTGCTGGAAGCACTCGCCTGCGGCCTGCCGGTCGTGGCGACGGATGTCTCCGGCACGCGCGCGGCGGTGGAGAACGGCCGCAACGGCCTGGTGGTGCCGCCGCGGGATCCCGGAGGCCTGGCGGCGGCCCTGCTGCAACTGCTCGCGGATCCCGCCGCCCGCCGGCGCTGGGCCCGAACCTCCCGGCGGATCGCCGAGGAGCGCTTCGATGCCCGCGGCATGCTGGAGCGAACCGAGCAATTCCTGCGCGGATCTCTGGCCGCGAGGCAAAGAGCCATTGAGCGGGCTGCCCCGCTGGACTAGAGTGTCTACCCATCCGTATCGAGAGCAAACCGCAGATAGCACTCCAGGAGGAACTTCATGAGTCTCTTCAGGCGCATTGATGGTGAGACCTGGGCGGAATACGGGCGGCGGCGCTTCACGATCCTGGCCCGGATCTTCTGGGCCAACGGGATGACCTCGGCTGGATCCATCATCATCGTGGTGACCC
Organism: uncultured Fibrobacteraceae bacterium; assembly: GCA_964524645.1. GTDB lineage: Bacteria > Krumholzibacteriota > Krumholzibacteriia > LZORAL124-64-63 > LZORAL124-64-63 > CAZGEC01. The sequence goes on from CAZGEC010000009.1 coordinate 15,280, forward strand.
TGATCCTCCTGCTGGCGTTCATGTTCATCCACATCTACGACGTGGTGCTGAGGCGGCCGACTCATCCTTACGTCGGCCTGATCAGCTTCATGGTGCTGCCCGCCCTGATCGCCCTCGGGGCGGCGCTGGTCGGCGGCGGCCTGCTGCTCCGCCGGTGGCGGCGAAGGCGTGGCGTGCCGGAGCGCGAGCCGCTGCCCCTGGAAGGGGATCGGCTGCTGCGCCGCGGCGCGGTGATCGGCCTGCTGACGACCGTCTTCCTCGTTCTCTTCGGGACCTTCAGCTACGAGGCGTACCATTACACCGATTCCGTGGGCTTCTGCCTCAAGATCTGCCACCGGGTGATGCGCCCCGAGGGGGTGGCCTACTCGCGCTCGCCCCACGCCCACGTGGCCTGCGTCGACTGCCACATCGGTCCCGGTGCCTCCTGGTTCGTCCGCTCCAAGCTGTCGGGGCTGCGCCAGGTGTACGCCGTGCTCACCAACACCTACGATCGTCCCATCCCCGTACCGGTGCAGGACCTGCGACCGGCCCGGGAAACCTGCGAGGTCTGTCACTGGCCCGCCAAGTTCCAGGGGGCCAGTCTCCGCATGACCCGGAACTACGAGAGCGACCGCGCGAACACGCCCACCGTCACGGCCCTGGTGCTGAAGGTCGGCGGCCTGCCGCGACCAGGAGCGCCGGCCACGGGCATCCACTGGCACGTGGACCCGCACAACGAGGTGAGGTACCTGGCCACCGATCGCGCGCGGCAGGACATCGTGGAGGTCATCCGTGACACTCCCGCCGGCGAGATCCGCTTCGTGCGCGAGGGGGCGGGGGCGGACACGACCAAGGGGGAATGGCGCGTCATGGACTGCATCGACTGCCACAACCGCCCCACCCACATCTTCGACAGGCCCGGCGAGGCCGTGGACGCCGCGCTGGCCGACGGCCTGCTCGACCCGTCGCTGCCCTGGTTGCGCAAGGAAGGTGTGGCCGCTCTGCACGCCGTCACTCCCGGCGGCGCGACGGCTGACAGCGTGCTGGCCTGGCTCGTGTCCAGCTATCGCCAGGAGCACCCGGACGATCTTCCCGCCGTGCAGGATTCCCTGTCGAGAGCAGCCCAGGTGCTGGCCCGGATCCTCGAGGACAACGTCTTCCCGCACATGCGGATCACCTGGAACACCTACACCAGCAACATCTGGCACTTCGACGCCGACGGCGACCTGAGCAGCGGCGCCTGCTTCCGCTGCCACGACGAGGAGCACGTCAGCGCGCAGGGCGAGACCATCAGCCAGGACTGCGATCTCTGCCACACCCTGCTGGCCGATCACGAGGCGGACTGGACCGGGCTCAAGGGAATCCGGGAGGATTACCTGCGGCATCCCTAGAATCGCGGCCGGGATGCCGGTCCGGCCGGAAGAAGGCAAGAAGTAAAGGGGGACGGTCCCGGACCGTCCCCCGCGTGCGTGGGTCGAACGCGGTGCCCCGCCTACTTGAGCAGCAGCGTGGCCCGGGCCAGCTGCTTCGGCGCCAGCGACAGCGTGCTCTGCTGCAGGAGCTGTATCGCGTAGAGCGCGTTGTGCACCCCGCGGCTCCCGTCGTACTCCACGAAGAAGTAGTTGTAAGCCGCCTTGCGCTGCGCGAGGGTCGAGATCGTGATGTCGCCAATCGCGGTCCCGAAGTTGGCCACCAGGGCCGCCCGGTGCGCGGGGCTGTCGCTGGCATCCAGGATGGCGTCATACAGGATCGTCAGAAGCCCCTCGACCTCCAGCTGCACGCCCTGGATGACCCCGTTGCCGTCGTAGTCCTCGGTGGCGCCAACCTCCGAGAAGCTCGTCACGGGTCCGTGGCATTGCGTGCAGGCGTCGAGCCTCGGCTCGAAGCCGTGGCCGGTGTAGACCGGATCGTCCTCCTCGGCCTGCATGTGGCAGGTGACGCAGGCGTTCTCGATCGTGACGTGGCTGGTGGAGGCGAACGGGAAGCCGGGGGCGACGTCCTCGTAGGCTCCCGTCCCGACCAGCATGTCCGCCTGATCGGAGTGGTGCGGGCCGAAGTGCTCGTCACCTTCGGTCAGCTGATCCTGGATGTCGGCCGGGCCCCGGCGTCCGTTGTGGCAGGCCATACAGAGTCGGCCCTCCCCACCCAGCGACACGACGGTCCCATCCGGCAGGTGCGCGTCCGTGGAGGCGGCGGCGCGCAGCTCGACGTGATTGTCGGTGCCGTGCATGTTGTGACAGATCGCGCAGGCGAGGGCCGTGACGGAGTCGACGCTGGCCGGGTTCGCGAAGGCAGTGGGATCATTCAGGTAATGGTAGGCGTAGGTGCCGTTGTGGCATTTCTGGCAGAACGTGAGCCCCAAGGGATCCGTCAGCTCCGTGGAATGGCCATGGGCCGACTCCTGCCACTCCGAGTAGGTCGGATGATGCGGCCCGTTGTGGCAGATGCCGCAGAGGGAGGCGTCGATGGTGACCGGCAAGAACGGCATGCCGTTGGATGGGTGCTCGCTGCCGGGACCGTGGCAGTTCTCGCACTGAACACCCCAGAGAGCCATGATTGGGATGTCGTCGAAGCCGCCGTTGTTGAGGGCCGGGTTGGCGTCGAGACCCTCGCTGCCCACCGTGTGGCAGATCAGGCAGTCGTTGTTGTTGCCCTGGCCGATGGCCTGCAGGGTCTGCACGGCTTGAGCATGGCTCGTGTTTTCCCAGGTGTCGTAGATGTCCAGGTGGCAGCCGCTGCAGTAGGCGACTCCCTTGTAGGACGGCTCGTCGGTCGGCGTGTAGGGCAGCACCGTTATCCCGATGCTGGCGGACCGCGTGTCGCCCGCGGCGTTCACCACCACGACCTGGACGGTCGCACCGCCGAAGGGCACCGTGTCCGGGGCCTTCCAGACCACCGTGTCGGGTGTCACCTGCGTGAGCGTGCCCGCCGAGGCGGTCCAAGAATAGACCAGTCCGCTGCCCACGGAGACGGCCGCGATGGTGCTCTTGTGCGCGATCACCAGCGTGTCCGCGCTGGCCGTCAGCTGCAGGCCGATCTCGACGCCGATGGCGATGGAGGCCGAGGCCGTCAGGTTGCCGCTCCCGCGGACGGTCACCGTGAGGAGATACACGCCGGGCTGGTCCGGCGCCGTCCAGACGGTCGAGCTGGCGGAAGCATCCTGGAAGCTGCCAGCGTCGGCGGTCCAGAGATACACCAGGTTCTCGCCGGCGGCGTTCACCGAGATGTTGACCGTTCCGCCCTGGGCGACGATCTCCTGCGAGGCCGTGATCTCGGAGACGAGAGGCTGGGAGCCGCCCGGCCCGCTGACTTCGTCGTCGTCGTCGTCACATGCCGCGATGGGCAACACGAGAGCCAGCAGACCCAGCATCAGGAGAGCGAGTTTCCACCTGTGCATGATACTACCTGCCTGTTCGAGGAAGGAGTCTGGCAGTCGACCCAGGAAGAGCCCGTTTTCAAATTACCAAGTGCAATACTATGATATTTAGGGGAGCCATGTTCAAGCGAAATCTGCACAGTTAAGAAAACCATAATCAATTGCAATTTCTTGTTCTCCAACCAGTTCCCGCAACATTGCCTTGACGGTGGCTTGGAGACCTGCTGTAATTCCCACTAATTGAATATGATCTGTCCCCGCCCCTGAAACGACTTTTTCAGACAGCGGTGACACGATAACCTGGATTTGTGCTAGTGTCCAGCGAGATCAGCTGGTTGCGCGGGATGGGATGGTGAGTCCGGGCCAGAGACCGGAAAGGATGGGTGTCATGATGCGGCTGTCGACCTTCGTGAAATACGGGGCCACTTGCCTGGTGGCAACCCTGCTGCTCGCTGGTTGCGAGAGCGATCTCGAGCCCCTGAACCTGCCCAGCGAACTGACGGTGCAGGAGACCTTCGTGGGAGCCGCCAAGTGCAGCGCCTGCCACCCGGGGAAGTACGCCGAGTTCCTGGAGAGCGGCCACGCCCACATCCTCAACCGCGTCGTGGGCGGGCAGCTGCCCGCCTATCCCTTCCGCGACGAAGTGCCCTTCCCGCTCCTGGCGGCGCCCGGCGGCAGCTCCGACGATGTGCTCTACGTCGTCGGCGGCTTCGGCTGGAAGGCGAATTTCGTGGGAACGGACGGCTACCTGATCACGGGCGACGCGACGCAGTGGGACCTGGAGACGGGGGAGTACGTGGCCTATCATCCCGGCGAGCAGCTGCCCTACGACTGCGGCGCCTGTCACACCACCGGATACTCGCCCACGGGCCACCAGCTCGGCCTGACGGGGCTGGTGGGGACCTGGACCGAGGACGGAGTCAACTGCGAGGCTTGCCATGGACCGGGCTCCCTGCACGTGCTCAGCCAGAGCGGGGAGGACATTAACCTGGATCGCAGCAACGCTCTCTGCGCCCGCTGCCACTCGCGGGGCGTGCCGAATCACATCGTCGCTTATCCACCGGACAGCGAGGGCGACCAGTTCCTCGCGAACTACGGGCAGTTCGACGAGCTGCAGGCCAGTCCGCATCGCAACCTGACCTGTGTGTCCTGCCATGATCCCCATCTTTCCGCGAAGTTCAGTCCGGAGCAGGCCATCGAGATCTCCTGCACGACCTGCCACGAGGAGATCGAGATCTTCAACACCGGCGGCGGGGCTCACACCTGCGTGAACTGTCACCTGCCCTTCGCCACCCTGTCGGCGGTGAAGCGTTCGCCGTACCAGGCCGACGTCCGGACCCACATCTTCCGCATCAATCCCTCCGCCGCTGCCGAGATGTTCTACCAGGAGAACGGAAACTGGTACTCCCATGATTTCCTGACCACCAACTTCACCTGCCTCCGCTGTCACGCTTCCCAGGACCGGCAGTGGGCGGAGGAACATGCGGACGAGATCCACTCGGGCGAGAAGCGACCGTTCCTCGCGGGGAGGTGAGCCATGCCCCGGGCTACCACTCCCCAGCGGACCGCCATGGTCCTCGGCCTGGGCTTGCTGATCGGGTCGGCGCTGAGCGTCTTGGCCGCAGGCTGGACGCCGTACACGTCTCGCCTGACCCCCCCGGCGGGCGCGAAGCCGGTGGGGACCGAGACGTGCGAGATGTGTCACGACGATGTGGCCGCCTTCTTCGCCGGCACCGCGCACGAGACGGCGATCGTTCCCGGCACCACGGTGGGGCTCTGCGAGGCCTGCCACGGTCCCGGCAGCCTGCACGTGGATGCCGAGGGTGACGGCCCCATCTTTGGTCCCTCGGTTCTGGGCCAGCTCGTCCCCGACGAGCGGGCGGCCATGTGCCTGCAGTGCCATCGCGCCCTGGAGGGAGCCTGGTACAACGGTCCTCACGCCGGCACGGATGCCGACTGCGCCGCCTGCCACACCGACCGTGCCCATTTCGCCCATGGCGCGCAGTCGCCGGGCGCCTTCCGCCGCGGGGCCGACTTCTGCCTGCAGTGCCATCCCGAGAACGCGGCGGATTTCCGCCTGCAGTACCGGCATCCCGTTCTCACCGGTCAGATGGAGTGCACGGACTGTCACTCTCCCCACGGCACTTCCGATGACCGGGCGGCGTTTGCCGAAGATGGTCTCGTCTGCCTGCGCTGCCACGCGGAGATGGCGGGTCCGTTCGTCTTCGAGCACGAGCCCACGGCGGACGGGTCCTGCACTGCCTGTCACCGGCCCCATGGGTCCCCCAACGACCGGCTGCTCACCCAGGACAGCAACAGTCTCTGCCTGAACTGCCACTACGAGCCGGCCTTTCCCGTGCTTGGAGGCGTGGATCACGCGGACTTCCTGGCCCAGCGGGCCCGCTGCTACGACTGCCACGCCGAGATCCACGGATCCAACCTGGACCCGAACCTACTCAAGCCCTAGGAGGTCGGCATGGGCAGCTGCAAGGGGATGGGCAAGATGCTGGCAGCGAGGGTCCTCGTGGTCGCGGTGATCCTGCCCGTTGCGGGCGGCGCGCTCGCTGCCGAGTCGTCCTCCGGTGAGCTTGTTTACGGCACGCCCATCTACCCGTTCTGGTCGGCGCCCGGGGACAGCGTCGGCGTGGCGTCACGCTTGACCTGCGGGGCCGGACTGCTGGACGACCACGGCCGGGTGGATCGGCTGGCCGAGGACGAGGGGCTGGTGGACAAGGCCTGGGGCCGCCTGCTCTGGGACCGCCGCAACCTCGTCGGAAAGACCGATCACCTGGTCACCCACGGACAGTTCCGCAGCGACGACGAGATGTCCGGATGGGCCGACGTCCGCTTCAGCCGGACGGGGAAGGCCGAGTATCGCCTGCGCTACACCCGCCTGCTGGAATACGACGATCGCACCGCCGAGGATCCCTTCCTGCCGGCGGGTGTGGTCGGGGTGATACCGGGCCACCCGCTCTTGCGCTGGGATCGCGTGGACTTCGCCTACCGGCGCGAGCTTCGCCCCGGCTGGAATCTGGAGGCCGGCTACGGCTACCTGGCCAAGGACGGCCGGCGGGCCGGGCTCTCCCGAGGCATTGTGGGGGCCGACCTGCTCTTCGGCCTGCCGGACGCCCTTGAGCGCGCCACCTGGACGCAGCGCGCCTACCTGGCCGGCGACGTCCTGTCGGGAGGGCTGACCGTGGACTGGCGCCTGAATCTCCAGGCGGACGGCGGCCGCCAGGTCCGGCACAGCACGTCGGCCCTGCCGGCCACGCCGGAAGTGATCAGCGAGAGCCGGCGCGCCGCGGAGAACCGGACCTGGAGCCTCAACCTCGGTTCCACCTACACGGCCGGTCCGCGCTGGCTGCTCTTCGGGAGCTACGATTACCGGCAGCATCGCGCCGAACCGGAGGAGAGCCGCGGTCTGGCCGGCGGCCCGCAGCCGGGCAGCCGCCTCGTGGCGAACGACCTGGAGGCGGACGCGCGCATCCACACCGGCCTGTTCGGCGTCCTGTATCATCCGCGGCCCTGGTTGCGCGTGCGGCTGGCGGCGCGGCTGCAGAATCTGGATCAGGTGAGCCTCGCGACCGCCGGCCGCCTCGACGAGCTGCTGGCCCGCGAGCACGGCAGCCTGGACCGCGAGCGCTTCCGCCAGGCTTACAGCCTGGATCTGAGCCACAGCGGTTTCCGGAACTCCCGTTACGGGCTGAACTACCGCTACGAGCGGAGCGACGAGCAGACCCACCTGCTGGAACTGGACGAGTACCTGGGCGGAAACGTCATCCTGCGCGCGCAGCAGAGCGACCGGGATCAGACGGTGCACGATCTGAAGCTCACGGGTCGCCGCCGGCTAGCGCGCGGGTTGTCCCTTCTGGCGAACCTGGGCTACCGGGCGGAGGACATCGATCAATCCAACGAGATCCGCGGCGGGCTCTACGCCCAGGGGAACCGGAGCTGGGGACGGTGGCGGGGCGAGATCAAGCTGCGCACGCGTCCGGTGCCGGAGTTCCACTGCGACGCGGGCTACCTCCTGCTGCGCGAGACCTTCGAGCGGGACGATCTGGAGGGCGCGCGGACGAGCTGGGACGCCGATCGCCTGTTCGCCACGGCGGCCTTCCTGCCCGATCCACGCCTCGCTCTCTACCTGAGCTTCAGCATCGGCTGGGAGGACTACGACATCGAGGGAACGCTGCCGGCCGCGGCGAACGATCCGCTCGTCTACAACCCGGTGGAGTACGGGACACGCACCTACCGGCTGGCGCCGGCGGCCGTGCTGCAGCTGACCAGGAGCCTGTCGCTCGAGGGCGGGTACGAGCGCGTGCGCAACCGGGACTCCGTGGCCAATGATGGGGATCGCTGGCACGCCCGGCTGAATCAGCGGCTGGCCGAGAGCTGGACGTTGAGCGCCGGCTACCGCCGCTACGACTTCAGCAACCCTTACCGCGACGACTACGCGGCCGATCTGTACACGCTCTCCGTGACCACGGCGCCCTGACCGGCCCGGGCCCGAAGCGGTGCGAGAATGGGGAGCCTGCAAGGTTCCCATACCGAAAGGGATGCAGCGCCCGCTCTGCCAGGAATTCCTTCAATGGCTTTCATTTAGGTCGAAGTCGGGCTTGCTTCCGTGGCTCGCCTGTTGCGCTTTTTAGCGACTGATTGATGGTCCGCGAGCCCGTCTTGCCTCCCTGGGGGCACAACAAATGAGACTTGCGGGGCAGCAGCGGCCCACGTCATCGGTGCGGGGACGGGGCGGAGCCGGTGCCCGGGAAGGGACCAGGAGCATGCACCTCTGCTGGCGGATCCTGCTCTGCATGCTGCTGCTGGGACTCGGGGCCGAACAGGCCGCCGGGGAGAGCTTCACCGGCGAGGACTGTGCCGCTTGCCATACGGGCTCCGGCGGTGACCCGCCGGAGGTGACGGCGGCCGACCTGGCGGGCGGTGTGCACGAGGGGCTGGACTGCACCGATTGCCACGCCGGGATCGAGGAACTGCCGCACGCGGAGGCGCTGCCCGCCGCCGACTGCGGATCCTGCCATGCGGAGGTGGAGGAGACCTACCGGCAGCACGGGCGCGGCAAGGTGGGCGTTTCCCCCTTCGTGCCGGGCTGCGCCGATTGCCATGGCACCCACCGGATCCTGGCCATCCTGGACCGGGATTCCCCGGTGCATCCTCTCAACCTGCCGGGGACCTGCGGCCGCTGCCACGAGGACCAGACGTTCACCGAGCAGCTGAGCATCAAGTTCAAGCACCCCATCCGCGTCTACGAGCAGAGCGTGCACGGCCGCGCCACGGCCGGCGGCATCCACACGGCGGCTACCTGCAACGACTGCCACTCCACCGGCGGCTCGGCCCACATGATCCTGCCGCCCGGCGACTCCCGCTCCACCATCAACCACTTCAACATCCCCTACACCTGCGGCCAGTGCCACAACGGCATCGAACAGGACTACTGGGAAGGGATCCATGGCGAGCTGACTGCGCGCGGCGAGGTGGACTCGCCCACCTGCACGCACTGCCACGGGGAGCACGGCATCCTGCCCACGGCGGATCCACGCTCCCCGGTCAGTCCCTACCGCCTGGCCGAAGCGACCTGCGCACCCTGTCACGAATCGGCGGCCCTCAACGAGAAGTACGACCTGCCCACCGGCCGGCTGCAGTCCTTCGTGGATTCCTACCACGGGCTGAAGAGCAAGGCCGGGGACAAGACCGTGGCCAACTGCGCTTCCTGCCATGGCGCCCACCGCATCCTGCCGGCGGCGGACCCGACCTCGTCCATCAATCCGCGGAACCTCCCGATCACCTGCGGCGCCTGCCATCCCGGCATCTCGCCCGACATCGCGCGGACGCCCATCCACGCTACCGCCACCGGCCTGCGCACGGGCTGGCCGCACTTCTTCCGGCTGCTCTACATCTGCCTGATCGTGGTGGTCATCGGCGGCATGGTGCTGCACTGGCTCATCGATCTCTTCCGGCAGATCCGCAACGTCCTGCAGGAGCGGCCCCAGGTACGTCGCATGGAGGCGGACGAGGTGATCCAGCACACGCTGCTGGCGGTCGCCTTCACGGTTCTGGTGATCACCGGCTTCTCGCTGCGTTTCCACGACGCCTGGTGGACCAACCTGCTCTTCGGCCGGGAGGGCGGCTACGCGGTCCGCGGCATCATCCACCGGGTCGCGGGGGTCCTGCTGCTCCTGGGAGGGCTATGGCACCTGCTGTTCCTTTTCACCGAGCGCGGGCGCGGCTTCGTGCGCGACATGCGGCCGCAGGCGGGGGACGTGCGACAGTTCTTCCAGATGATCCGCTACAACCTGGGGCGCACCGACGAGCAGCCGCAGATGGGCCGCTTCTCCTACGTGGAGAAGGCGGAGTACTGGGCCCTGGTCTGGGGCACCGTGGTCATGGGGATCACCGGTCTCTTCCTGTGGTTCGAGAACCTCGCGGTCCGTCTCTTTCCCAAGGGTCTGCTGGACGTCTTCCTGGTCATCCACTACTACGAGGCCTGGCTCGCCTTCCTGGCGATTCTCATCTGGCACATGTACGCCACGGTCTTCAGCCCGCGCGTCTACCCCATGAACCCCTCCTGGCTGACCGGCCGGATGCCGCGCCGCATGTACGAGGAGGAGCATCCGGGAGCCCTGCCGGAAGCGGCGCCGAGCAGGGAGCCGGACCCCGAATAGGGCCGGGAGCGCGAGAGCGCCGCCGCCGTGCGGCCGCCGGGATCCCGGCGGCCGCACGCTTTTCGGGACCTTGCAAGACCAGATTTCGGTCAATCTCCCGCGGCGACCGGCCGATAAGGAGGAGGGGAAAGAACGGACGAGACTGCACCGGCTGAAAACTCAACCCGGATGGATGTGATGGCGGTCATCGAACAGCTGCTCTACGGCTATCATGCGGAGTCGGGCCAGCCGGGTCGCACGCTGCTGGCACGCTCCCCCGGCGTGTCACAGGAGTGTGCCGCGGAGATCATCCGCTACTGCGAGGCCTGGGGCGGCATCCCCGTGGGTCACAGCTTCCGGCCCGCCCTGCTCTCGTTCCCGCTCCAGGGCGGCATACCTTCGCTGCCGGGTCGGCTCTTTGCGGTGATCCGCATCGCCGCCGCCAGCGAGGACGGGCGGGGAGCCGAGAAGCTGTCCGTCGGCCAGCTTCTGGAACTCGAATCTGCCGGCGTTCCGTCGGACGACTCGCCCGTGGTGGCGCCGATTCCTCTCTTCCACGCGGTGGTCCTCAGCGAGAGCGATTTCGCCGCCTTCGGCGAGAATCCCTACGCGCTGGCCCTCGAGAACATCTTCCTGGACCGCTGGGCACCCGGCCTCATCCTGGACCGACGCGAGGTGCACCCCGCTTCACTGGCTCCCCTGGTCTCACCGCTGCCCACCGAGAGCGACGTGGACCTGATCGGGGAGGCCCTGCGCCAGTACTTCGCGAAGGGCAAGCTGATCCTGCCGCTGACGGCGAGCGACGAGCAGAGCGATCGCTTCCTGGCGCTGCTCGTGGCGGCGCTGCCGCTGCGCCTGAAGCGGGGGCTGCGCTTCGCCTCCTTCGCCGTGAGCGACGCCAACAGCTACACGCTCGCTGCCATCTACCGCGAGGGCCAGTCCTTCCGCGGCTGGCAGCGCCTGCTGATGGCCCACCTGCCGGGCACCATGAATCAGGAGGCGGAGCGTTACCTGGCCGCCGTGAAGCAGACGCTGGCCAGGAGCGACCTGCTCGGGCTGGAGAAGCTGAGCCGCCAGAACCTGGGGGAGATCCGGCTGCAGGCCGAGAAGCCGGCGGCCTCCTCACCGGGAGTGCTCGCGGCCACCATCACGTCTCGCGCTGCACCGGCGCCCGCGCCCACGCCCTGGGCCGCGGCGACCAGCGTGGCGCGGACCCCGAACGTCGGGCGGGGCCGGCCCGGCAGCAAGCCGGCCGCCCGGACGGGCTCCCACCGCCGTCCGGCTCGACGCCGCCCGGCCCGCCTGCCTGCAGGGCGCCGCCCGTCCTTTGCCTTCCTGATCGCCATGGTCCTGGTGCTGCTCCTCGCCGGGGCGGCCTACCTGCTCGGCACCCATGGGGGGAAGTGGTTCGCTGCACGGCCGGCCGAGGAGGAGGAGACCGCCGGCGCCTCGCTGCTGGGTGTGATCGACGTCGGGGCTCTCTACGAAGCGGAGCTGAACGGCTTCCTGGATGCCCAGCTCGGCCAGGGAGGGAAGGCCAGCAGCAAGGGGGCGGCCAAGGCCCTTTCCGCCCTGCGGATCGGCGCCGCGGAGGATCTGGGACAGCAGGCCCGGCTGTTCGTGGACCTGGCGCACGAGGGGATCCAGCTGCCGGCCCGGCCGGAACGCGAAAAGGAGCGGCTGCAGGCGTTGGCCCAGCGCGGCGCTGTGATCGAGCACGAGATGCAGCGGCTGCTGCTGGCCTATTATGCCTTCGACAGCGGGATCCTCTGGCGCGATCTCGGTGACCTGGAGGAGCGGCGCCTCCAGGCTCGCTACGATTCGCTGGCACGTCGCCAGGGGGAGGCGCTGGCCAGGATCAGCCAGGAAATGGCCCTGACGGACGTGATGCCGGCCCTTCACGCGGCCAGCATGGAGGCTACGGGCATGTCGCAGCTCGTGACCCAGTTCTCGCGCAAGGAACGCGACCGCTCCTGGGTCGAAACGACCGAGAAGGCGGCGCAATCCCTGTCCGGGCATCGCCTGGCCCCGGGCACCGCGGCCTACCGGACCAGCGCCTTCCTGATGATCCGGTTGAAGCGCGCCGAGGACAGCGCCGGTTTCGGCCGGCTGGCCTTCGCCCGCGACTACGAGCAGCAGATCTGGCTGCCGGCAACCGTGCGGGAGATCCTGCCCGCCATGCGTAGCCATGCCGCCCGTTTCGGTAAGGAGGGCGTCCCGCCGCTCTTCACCGCCACGGTGGCCTTTTACGACGACCTGGAGCGCGTGCCCCAGGTGCTGGCGGCCGGATCCTCGGCCGAGATGTACGGCCTGATCCGCAAGCTGGCCGACAGCCGGGCGCTGGCCTTCGATCCGGCGACCTACCAGGATCACGTGGATCGGCTGCGCACGGCGGCCGTGGCCGTTCTGCACGGTCGCGGGACCAATCCGCACGATCTGCCTTCCAACCTCTTCCCGGCCGGCGACCGCGAGACCACCCTGGCCTTCCTGCAGCTGTGTCGCAGCGGCGCCGCTGCCGAGGAGTGGGGGGAGGTGGCGAACCTGACCAGCGTGCCTTTCTTCGCCCGCTGGGCCGCCGCCGAGGCGCAGGCGGCCCGCCAGGCCCGGGTGCGCCTGCAGGGGAACTTCGACGAGGTCTACCGGGATCTCGGCCGCGCGGCTTCCAGCCTCGCCGGTCTCGCCGCCGCCGGCCAGGACTGGACGGGTTCCTACTTGAGCCTCCGCAAGGACGTGATCAGGGCGCTCGCGACCTATCGCACGCAGCTCGCGGGGGACTCCGGGCGCAGCGCGCAGCTGGCCCGACTGGAGGCCCTGGCGGCCCGTCTGGACAGTCCGCTGCCGCTGGTGCTGAAGGCCGTGACGGTCCGGCTGGGGGCCGGAGCCCTGACGGAGCCGACCCAGGTGATCCTGGAACTCCTGGCCGAGGACGGCCGCTCCCTCCTCCGCACGCCGGCCTTCGCGGTGGGCCCGTCCGCCCCCGCCGGCACGGGCTGGGTCGGCACCCAGGATCTGGATCTCCAGATCCAGGTCCGGGCGGGCGAACGCCTGCGGGCCGTGCTCCAGCGCGCCGACGATCAGTCGGCGCTGCTGGTCACCACCTACGAGGCCGAGGGTGAAGCGGCCGTGCCCGGCGCCCTGACCCGCCCCTGCTGCGGCTCCGCCTCCGAGCCCGGCACGGATCCGGCGGAGGTCCCGGGCAGCGTCGCCTTCCGGCTGGACGAGGCGACCTGGCGCCAGCTGCAGATCCCGCTGCCCATCACCGAGTGAGCCACCGCCCGAAAGCAGCGGGGAGTCCGGCGGCAGCCGAACTCCCCGCTGCGCTTCCCTCTGCAACTCTTCCCGCGCGCGTGCGTAGATCCCGGCAGGCCGACCCGATCGCGACCGCATCAGGAGGAAGAACCGTGATGGGAAAGATCCCGCCCGCGCCGGCCGTCCTGCCGGCCTGCATGCTGATGCTCCTGGCCGCCCCCGCGCTGGCTGGCGCGCCCGACCGGGAAGACCCCGCCGGAATCGTCATCACCGAGGACGGCGAGAACCTGATCCTGCGGCTCGACGAGAGACGCTGGCTCCGCATCAGGGAGGAAGACGGCGACGGCCGTGGTCAGACCGTGGAGATCGATCTCTCACAGCTCGGTGCCGTGGTCCAGGACGCCATGGACGAGGTGCAGCAGGCTCTCCGCGGTCTCGACGAGCTGCAGCTCGATCTCCGCCTGGGCGCGGACCAGAACAGCATCCGGATCTTCGACGACCAGGACGAGGTCTTCCTGGACCTGGGGGACATGATCTCCGAGATCACCGGCAGCATCGCCGAATCTCTCGGCAATATGGACTGGGAGGGCACCCTCGACCGTGACGGGTTGCGCGAGCTGCGGCACGCGCAGCGCCTGCGGGACCGGCGGGACCAGGATCGCCGGGAGCTCGAAGAGAGCATCGAACAGATGAAGGATGAGATCGCGCGGCTGCAGCGGGAGCTGCGGCGGCTGCGCCAGCGCGATCGCCACTGATCGCGGCCGCCCCGCCGTGCCCGGGTCAGTCCTCCGGCGCGGGCGCGGCGAGGGGCAGCGCGAGCAGCTCCCGCGGGTCCCGGATGGTCCAGTCCGCCGCCGCGAACTCCTCCGGCGCGCCGAATCCGTAGAGACAGCCCACCGTCCTGGCTCCGGCACGCCGGCCCGCCTCGATGTCGTGGACCCGGTCGCCGATCACGACCGAACCCGGGAAGCGGTCGGCGATGTGCCGCACGATGCCGGCCTTGCTGCGGGCCAGGCGCCGGCGCACGGCCAGCTCGAGCGAGAGGGTCTCGGAGAAGAAGCGGCGCAGCCGATGGGCCGCCACGACGGCCTCGAAGTACGGAGCGTTGGCGTTCGAGATCAGGGAGAGGGGATGCCCGCGAGCCGCCAGCTCGCTCAGCGTCTTCTCGGCGCCCGCATAGAGTTCCGTCTCGCCGCGCTGCAAGGCCGCCAGCTCGGCGCGGGTCGAGCGGACCTCGAACTCGCCGATGAACCGATCCTGGATCTCCTCCGGCACCGTGCGCAGGTCGCAGGCCTCGCGATAGAAGGCGGGAGTCGGCAGGCCGATGGCCGCGGCGATGCGTCGCCGGTCGCGGCGCGGCACGGGCAGGTCGAAGTGCCGGTAAGCGGCGTCCAGCCCCTCGCCGACCGCGTCGATGACGGCATCCCGCGCATCGAGCAGGGTCCCGTCCATGTCGAAGATGAGGACGACCTCCCGGGGTGGGTGGGCCGCCCCCGCTTCACTGCTCCGCATCGAGGATGGCAAAGATCTCATCGTCCTCAGGAAATCGGTTCTGCTTCCTCTTGGAGAAGGTGAGCCGCCCGTTCACGACGACCTCGAACACGCCTCCACCGGAGGGGATCAGCTCCGGGGTGATCCCGTAACGATCCCGGATGCGTGCCGCCAGACCTGCGGCACGTGGTTCGTAGTTTCAGACCCTGCAGTACTCGATGGAGATTTCCACGGCTTCCTCCCGCTGCAGCGCAGATCCGCCGCCGTCCGGCGGCTCGCGGCCTCACCTGTAGAGCGTGCCCGCCGCCTTGCGTTTCTTCAGGTGTTCGAGCATGTCCCGGGTCATGCCGTCCAGATCCCAGCGGGGCCGCCAGCCCCACTCCTCGCGTGCGGCGGAGTCGTCGATCGAATTGGGCCACGAGTCCGCGATCTTCTGGCGGTCGTCGGGCTCGTAGGAGACCTCGAAGCCGGGAACGTACTTGCGGATGGCGGCGGCTAGCTCGCCCGCCGTGAAGCTCATGGCCGCGTGATTGAAGTCGCAATGGTGCCGCAGCTTGCCGAAATCGGCCTCGGCCAGCTGGATGGTGCCGGCGATGGCATCGGGCATGTACATCATGGGCAGCCTGGTGTCCTCGCGCACGAAGCAGGTGTAGCGCCCCTTGTCCACGGCCTCGTAGTAGATGGCCACGGCGTAGTCCGTGGTTCCCCCGCCCGGCAGGGTCTCGTAGGAGATGATACCCGGATAGCGGAGCCCCCGCACGTCGAGGCCGAAGCGGCGGACGTAGTAATCGCCCAGCAGCTCGCCGCACACCTTGGTGACGCCGTACATGGTGGTCGGCTTGAGCACGCTCTCCTGCGGGGTGGCGTCCAGAGGGACCCCGGCGCCCCAGACGGCGATGGAGCTGGGGATGACGATGCGCGCCATCTCGTACTTGAGGCCCAGCTCGAGGATGTTGAGCGTGCCGTCCATGTTGACCCTCCAGCAGAGCTGGGGGTTCTTCTCGCCGACGGCGGAGAGGATGGCGGCCATGTGGTAGACCGTATCGATGGCGTACTTCTTCACGATCTCCTCGACGCTCGCGATGCTGGTGACGTCGATGAAGTGGAAGGGTCCCGAATCCCGCAGCTCGGCGGAGGGCTCGGTCTTGCGGCCGGTGGCGATCACGTTCTCGGCGCCGAAGCGGCGACGCAGCTCCAGGGTCAGTTCCGAGCCGATCTGGCCCACGGCCCCGGTCACCAGGATCTTTTTCATCTCTTTCTTCATCGCCCCGCTCTCCTTTGCTGTCCCCCGCCTGTGCTCCGGACCGTCGCTGGACCCCGGAATGTAGTGGCCCCGGAAGTCGGAATCAACCCCGTAGAAGGGCGGCGCCCGCCGGCGTCCCGCCGCCGGCTCTTGACGCCGCCAGCGGCGCGGTCTATGGTATCCTCTCTTGCCGCAAGTCCGCAGCCGGCAATTCGTTGAGGACCCTGCCCAAGGAGCAGCCATGTACGGGAAGATGAAGGAAGATCTGATCAAGGAACTCGCCGAGGTTCGTCAGGCGGGGCTCTATAAGGAGGAGCGGTACATCCATGGTCCCCAGGGGGCGGACATCGACGTCGAGTACCCCGAGCGGGCTCCCACCCAGGATGTCATCAACTTCTGCGCCAACAACTACCTCGGCCTGTCCAGCCATCCGCAGGTGCTCGAGGCGGCCCACACCGGGTTGAAGTCGCACGGCTACGGCATGTCCTCGGTGCGCTTCATCTGCGGTACGCAGGACATTCACCGCCAGCTGGAGCAGAAGATCTCCGCCTTCCTCGGCACCGACGACACCATCCTCTACTCGTCCTGCTTCGATGCCAACGGCGGCCTGTTCGAGGTCTTCCTGAAGGCCGAGGATGCCATCATCACCGACGCCCTGAACCACGCTTCCATCATCGACGGCATCCGTCTGAGCAAGGCCCAGCGCTACATCTACCAGCACAACGACATGGCCGACCTGGAGGCCAAGCTCAAGGAGGCCGAGGGAGCCCGCTACCGCCTGGTCATGACCGACGGCGCCTTCTCCATGGACGGCACCATCGCCCAGCTGGACAAGATCTGCGACCTGGCCGAGAAGTACGACGCCCTCGTGGCCTGCGACGACAGCCATTGCACGGGCTTCCTGGGCAAGAAGGGCCGCGGCACGCACGAGTACCGCAACTGCATGAAACGCGTCGACATCATCACCAGCACCCTGGGCAAGGCGCTGGGCGGAGCTTCCGGGGGCTTCACCTCGGGCCGCAAGGAGATGATCGAGATGTTGCGCCAGCGCTCCCGGCCGTACCTGTTCTCGAACAGCCTGGCCCCCGTGGTGGTGCGCGCGGCCATCCAGGTCGTGGACATGCTCACCGAGACGACGACGCTGCGCGACAAGCTGGAGTGGAACACCAAGTACTTCCGCGAGAAGATGACCGCGATCGGCTACGGCATCAAGCCGGGTGACCATCCCATCGTGCCGATCATGCTCTACAACGCCAAGCTGTCCCAGGACATCGCACGCGACATGTACTACGAGGGCATCTACGTGATCGGCTTCTTCTACCCGGTCGTGGCCAAGGGCCTGGCGCGGATCCGCGTCCAGCTCTCGGCCGCCCACGAGAAGGAGCACCTAGACAAGGCCATCGCCGCGTTCGAGAAGGTGGGCGGGAAGTACGAGATCCTCGGCAAGACCAAGGACCAGATCATCGCCAAGTACGGCGAGTGAATCCGGTGGCGGTCGGCCGGGAGCGGCAGGAAGGGCCCGCGCGCGGGCCCTTCCTCATCGCCGAGCGCCTGACGGCGAGCGGCGGCCCGGACGCCCCTCAATGGTAACGGCCGTCGGCCTCGCGCTTGAGCCCCCAGCGCGGCTCGTCACACTCGGCGTCGTCCCAGTCCTTCCCTTCCTCCTCCGCGAGCAGCTCGTCCAGGGACACCAGCTCGGGGACCTCCTCGCTCTCCAGGCCGCCGGAGAGGGCTCCGCTCGCCGCGGCTGAGGAGCGCAGCTCCGCCAGCAGATGCTCCATGCCGCGGGCGGAGCCAGCCTCGCGTGTCACCATGTCCCGCTCCTCGGTCGTCGCCTGATCGCGCTCCCGCTCATGTTCCGCCGCGGCGGCCTTCTGCGCGGCCGCGATGCGCCGCATGACCTGGCGGGCCATCAGCTCGTCCATCAGGTCGAAGTAGGCGCGGCTGCCGGCCGATCTGCGGTCGTAGATCACGGCCGGCTTGCCGCGCAGGGCCATCTCGGCCAGGCGGGTGGTCCGCGGGATGCTGGCGTTCAGGAGCTGTCCGGCATGGTCCTCGCTCACCCGCTCGGTCACGTGTCTGCTCATGCGCGTCCGCGCGTTGACCATGGTCAGGAACAGACCTTCCAGCCGCAGGCCGCTCCGGGACCGGGCGGAACCGGCCGGCGCGGTCTCGGCGTAGGCCGCCTCCTCGAAGGTGCGGATGAACTCCAGCAGGCGCGAGATGGAGATCCGGCAGAGCTCCTCCGCCTGGACGGGCACCAGATAGCTCTGGGAGGCGAGCAGCGCGGCCCGGGTGCAGGCGTTCATTCCGGGCGGACAGTCGATGAGGATGGTGTCGTAGAGGTTGCGGGCGCGATCGATCTCGCTCACGAAGGTGTCGACTTTCTGCTCCATGTACCGCAGGTAGGTTTCTTCCTGGGCGAGGGTCTGGATGTTGGGCGTCACGAAGAAGAGGTTCTTCAGGGGCGTGGTGTACGCCATATGGATCAGGGGAGTGCCCTGCTCGAACATGTCGATCAGGCCACCGTCCAGATCCTCGGAATCGTAGCCCAGGGTACGGGCCACGCCGCACTGGGAGTCCACGCCCACGATCAGGACCGAGTGTCCGGAGAGGGCCAGAGCGGCGCCCAGGTTGACCGCCGAGGTGGTTTTGCCGACGCCGCCTTTCCGGCTCACCAGGCAGATGACCCGTGCGGAGAGGGTGTTCCAGGGAGTGCCCCGTTTCGGCTGCGGGGAGCCGGCGTCGCCGCCTTCGTTGCTGGTCTGCGAGGGCTCTGCGAGCCCGGATTCCACATCCTGTGGATCGTTGTCCTGCATGGCAGCATCTCCTTCCAGCGATGAGCAGTGCCTCGTGCCATGGTTTTGAGGTTCGGAAAGGCGGATTTATAGCAGGGCTGAGGGGGATGCTCAAGCTCAATCTGCTGGATTCCGCCCCCGGCTTTCCCGGGGCCCGCAAATCGCATTTGTGCATCGCGTTCGACCCATTAACTTTCAGGGCAGCACGGCACCGGCGGCGGACGGGAGTCGGGGCCGCAGGCGCGCATCCGAGGTGCCGGAGGAGGCGAGAACCGTGGCGAGGACCGAGAAGATCGCCGTTGGCGGCATGCTGCAGACGCGGGGGCTGGTGCTGATCCAGGTGCTGGGAGCCCGCAAGGGTCCCGGGGTGGCCGGACGGACCCTTTCGACCCTGGGGCGCAACGGCATCAACGTGATCGGCGTCGCGTCCTTTGCCGATATCCACGAGCTCGGCAACATCTGCTTCGCCATCAACAAGGACGACCTCGACCAGGCGCTGGGGCTGCTGCAGACCATCAAGGAGGAGATCCGCGCCGAGAAGATCGACTACCTGCGCAACTGCTGCTCGGTCTCCATCTATGGCCCGCACTTCAGCGAGCGGCCTTCCATCGCCGGCCGCATGTTCGACGCCATCGCCGAGGCCGGCATCGACATCCACATGATCAGCACCTCGATCTCCACGGTCTCCTGCGTCATCGCCGAGGAGCGGTTGCAGGCCGCGGTGGAGAAGCTGAAGGACTACTTCCTCGTGCCTTAGCCCCTGGATCGTGCGTGCCTGGGCCGGGCCGGCCGCCGGCGAGGTGCTGATCCGCCCGGGATTCCCTCAGTAGCGGAATCCGCTCGCGCCGATGAACTCCCGCAGCAGGGACGTCGGGGGCACCTGGGCCGAATCGATGGGCAGCAGCAGGGTCAGCAGCTCGACCAGGCTCCGGGCGCGACCGTAGTTGGGATCGTCGGGATCCACGGCGGCCAGGCGCGGCTCGGCCCACAGCTTCAGGACGCTCAGCTCGTACGCCAGCCCCGAGTTGAAGAAGATGTCGGCGTTCTGCTGGTTGGGGAAGACGTACATCTCCTCGCCCCGGCGGACCTTGGGCCAGCGGCGCAGGGTCTCGGCCGCCGTGTAGCCGCGGAACTGGGCGTCGCGCACGATCCGGCGGAAGAGGCGGGTCAAGGTGGTGTGGATGTAGCTGTGGTTGTCGATGTTCATGTGACAGAGCGCCGAGACGTAGACGTGCAGCTTGTGCCGGGGGGCGATGGCGGGCGTGAGCGCCGGATCGAGGGCGTGGATGCCCTCGACGATGAGCGGATCGCCGGGGCGCAGGATCACCGGTTTATCCTGCAGCTGGCCGTTCCCGCTGTGGAAGTCGTAGCGCGGCAGCTGCACCGGCTGACCTGCCATGAGCTTCTGCAGGTGCTCGTTGAAGAGGTCGATGCGGATGGCGCCGAGGGACTCGTAGTCGAAGTCCCCGTCGGCGTCCCGGGGCGTGGATTCGCGGTCCACGAAGTAGTCGTCCAGGGAGAGGGCGAAGGGATGGAAGCCCAGGACGCGCAGCTGAACGGCCAGCCGCTTGGCGAAGCTGGTCTTGCCCGAGCTGGAGGGCCCCGCCACCAGGACCAGGCGCCCGTCCCCGGGCAGCTCGCGCACCGCCTGGGCGCTGTTCACGATGACCCGCTCGTGCCGGGCCTCGCAGATCTGGATCAGCTCGGCGGCCCGTCCCTCCACCACGTAGTGATTCAGGGAGCCCACGTCGTGGATTTCCAGCCAGTACATCCAGCGGGAGTACTCGCGCAGCGACTGCAGGAGCTTCGGCTGCGGCTCGAAGGCGGGCAGGGTCCCCGGATCACCCGCGAGGCTCGGCAGCAGGATGAAGCCCGGAGGCTCGGGCAGGAGCCGGAAAGCGTGCACGTGACCGGTCGCGGGCAGCTGCAGGCCGTAGAACAGGTGCTCGGTGCCTTCCATCCGGAACAGGGTCACGGTGTCCCGCCGCAGGTAGCGCGCCGTCCGGTAGCTGGTTTCCCGGCCCCGGCTCCGCATCAGGCGCAGCAGCTCGCGCATCCCGTAGAGCCGCGGGGTCAGCGGTAGATTCTTGGCGATGAGCTGGCGCATCCGCACCTCGAGACCTTGCACCTCCTCGGCGGAGAGGGCCTGATCGCGCCGCAGCTCGCAGTAGATCCCGCTGCCGTAGCTGAAGTCGATGATCAGGTCGTGCGAGGGGAAGAGCTCCTCGGAGGCGGCCGCCAGCACGAAGCAGAGGGTCCGCAGCGAGGTGGAGTGGGCCTCCGGGTCGCTCAGCCGGATCAGCTCGATCCGTTCCCCGCCCCAGAGATGCTCGGCCAGATGGGTACGGCGGCCGTTGATCACGGCCAGGACCACCGGATCGGGGCCCCAGATGTCCTCGCCCCCGTCCCGCCGGAGGAGGTCGTGCAGGGCCATGCCCGCCGTGATATCCCGCTTGCTGCCGTCGATCTCGACCCAGGGTTTTTCCTCGAGCATATCGGTGGCGTCCTCCCTGCGCGGTCACCGGCCGCGCGGGCCCAGGTTAGCAGAGTCGTGGCGGGCGTACAACGCACGCCCTATTGTATGGAGCGGGTTTGCCTGTGGACAACCCGCGCTACGGCTTGATATTGTGCCGGTCGCTGTGCTGGCGCAATGCTCATCTTCAGGCAAGGAGTGGCATCTATGTACGGGATTGTCGGATACGGCTCGTACGTCCCCCGCTATCGGATCCGGGCCGAGGACATTGCCCGCCAGTGGGGGGCCGACGCCGAGGCCTACAAGAAGGGACTGCTGCTCGAGGAGAAGACGGTTCCCGGGCCCGACGAGGACACCATCACCATCTCCGTGGCGGCCGCCCGGTACGCCCTGCAGCGGGCCGGCATCGATCCGCAGGAGATCGGCGCCTGTTACATCGGCTCCGAGAGCCATCCCTACGCGGTCAAGCCGTCGGGAACGGTCGTGATCGATGCCCTGGGTCTCGGCCCGGTGTGCCACGTGGCCGACTTCGAGTTCGCCTGCAAGGCCGGCACCGAGGCCATGTTCGTGGCCTACTCGCACGTCAAGGCCGGCGAGATGAAGTACGCTCTCGGCATCGGCGCCGACACCAGCCAGGGAGCTCCGGGAGACGCGCTCGAATACACCGCCTCGGCCGGTGGCGCCGCCTACATCATGGGCGGTGACAACGTGGCGGCCGAGATCGTCTACACCTACTCCTACACGTCCGATACGCCCGACTTCTGGCGACGGGAGGGGGAGTTCTATCCCCGTCACGCCGGCCGCTTCACCGGGGAACCCGCTTACTTCCACCATGTCCTGAACGCCACGCGGGGCATCCTGGAGCTGAGCAGCATGAAGCCCGAGGATTTCCGCTTCGCCGTCTTCCACATGCCGAACGGCAAGTTCCCGCTGCGCGCCGGCAAGATCCTGGGATTCCGGCAGGAACAGCTGGAACAGGGCTGGGTGGTGAACCTGATGGGCAACACCTACTCCGGCTCCTCGCCCACCGGTCTGGCAGCCTGCCTCGACGTGGCCAAGCCGGGGGATCAGATCCTGGTCACCTCCTTCGGCAGCGGCGCGGGGTCGGACTCCTTCATCATCCGTTGCACCAAGCGCCTGGCCGAGATCCAGAGGAAGGCGCCGGCGGTCCGCGATCAGCTGGCCGATCGGCGCATCCACCTCGACTACGGCAAGTACGTGGCCTACCGCGGCAAGATCCGCATGAACGTCACCTAGGGAAGGGGGGAAGCATGAGAGACGTCGCTGTTGTCGGTGTCGGCATGACGAAGTTCGGCGAGCTGTGGGAGACCCCCTTGCGCGATCTCTTCGCCGAGGCCGCCCTTGCCTGCCTGAAGGACGCCGGGGTCGAGCGCGGGGAGGTCCAGTCCGCCTACATCGGCTGCATGTCCGGCGGGTTGTTCGTGGGACAGGAGCACCTGGCCTCGATCCTCTGCGATTACGCCGGCTTGAATCCCATGGCCGCCACCAGGGTCGAGTCCGCCTGCGCCTCCGGGGGCGCCGCCTTCCGCGCCGCCTGGCTGGAAGTGGCCAGCGGAGCCAGCGATTTCGTGCTGGCCGGCGGCGTGGAGAAGATGAACGACGGGGCCGATGCCACCTACTGTCTGGCCACCGCGGCGGATCAGGAGTACGAGGTCTACCACGGGGTCACCTTCCCGGGCCTCTACGCCATGATCGCCAACGCCCACATGCACAAGTACGGCACCACCCCCCAGCAGCTGGCCGCCGTCGCGGTCAAGAACCACCACAACGGGACGATGAATCCCCACGCGCAGTTCTCGATGGAGATCAACATCGAGACGGTCCTGAAGGCGGTGCGCGTGGCCGAGCCGCTGGGTCTGTTCGATTGCTCTCCGGTCACCGACGGTGCGGCGGCTCTGCTGCTCTGCCCCGTGGAGGTGGCGAAGGAGCTCGGCAAGCCCCTCGTGAAGATCCTGGGCGCGGGAGCCGCCACCGATACCATCGCCCTGCACGACCGGGCCGACCTGGCCGCGATTCCCGTGGTGGGCCGGGCCGCGCAGAGGGCGTACGAGATGGCGGGGGTCAAGCCCAAGGACGTCGACTTCTGCGAGGTCCACGACTGCTTCACCATCGCGGAGATCGTCTGCACCGAGGAGCTGGGCCTGTTCGAACGCGGTCGGGGCGGGCCGGCGGCGGCCGAGGGCCTGACCGCCCTGGACGGCAAGCGGCCCGTGAATCCCTCCGGCGGGCTGAAGAGCAAGGGCCATCCGGTCGGCGCGACGGGCTGCGCGCAGCTCGTGGAGGTCTACCAGCAGCTGACCGGGCGCGCCGGCAAGCGGCAGATCAAGAGTCCGCGCCTCGGGCTGGCCCAGAACATGGGCGGTTCCGGCGGCAGCGCCACGGTGCACATCCTGGAGGTGAACCGATGATCAGCCCGAGGTACCACCGGGAAATCCCCCAGCGCTACCGTCTGGAGGCGGCCAAGTGCACGGGCTGCGGCAAGGTTCTTTTCCCGCCGCGCAAGATCTGTCCCCAGTGCGGGGGGGAGGCGTTTGCGCCGACGGTCCTGCCGACCCGCGGCAAGGTCGTCACGCATACCACGATCTGGATCCCCCCGGCGGCCTTCGAGGACCAGAAGCCTTACGTGGTGGCCGTCGTCGAGCTGGAGAACGGCGTGCGCCTGACCTGCATGGTCGCCGACGCGCCGCCCGACGAGGTCACCATCGGCACCCCGGTCGAACTGATCTTCCGCCGGATCCAGAAGGAGTCCGCGTGGGGGGTCCTGCAGTACGGCTACAAGGCCCGGGTCATTCCGGCCTGAGCGCCGGAACCGGCCGGATCCTTCCGGTTCCAGCGTTGCCAGTGAAGGGCGCCGCGGGCTCGTGCCCGCAGCGCCTGTCCGCGGTCGGGATGATCGCTGCGCTCAGTCCTGGCCCGAGCCGTCCGGCTTGATCTTGGGAGCGGGCTGCTCGGTCTTCCCGGGCTTCTCGTCGCCGGCCGCCGGGCTCGTGGCCGTGTTTCCACTGGTGGTACTGCTGGACGGGCCTGGCCTTACCTTGCGGGAATCGGTGGCGTAGAAGCCGGAACCCTTGAAGACCACGCCGACGCCGTTACCGACCAGGCGCCGGACCTTGCCCCGGCACTGCGGACAGCGTCGCCGGGGTGGATCGCTGATGCTCCGGAATTCCTCGAAGACGTTGCCGCACTTCAGACACTCGTACTCGTACGTGGGCATGCTCTTGCACTCCTTGCGGGGGACGCCGGGCACTCCGTCTCCGATCCGAAATAAACGCCTGTTGCGTCCCGGCGTCGGGGTTCTAATATCGCTCCACGGTTCCATCGGCGCCAGCCCTTAGGCTCCGGCAGCCGGATGGCGCCGCGGCGATGGCAATTTCTGCCGGATGGCTTATATCACCTTGGACGACGGTTCCTGCGAAACCCACGCCAGGAAAGGAAGGTCGTGATGGCGATACGACTGGGAATCATGGGCTTCGGCCGGCTAGGCCGGAACATGTTCCGCATCGCGTACGACAACCCGGATTTCGACTTCGTCGCGGTCAGCGACGTCGCGGACATCGAATCCCTGCGCTACCTGCTGCAATACAGCACCATCGAGGGGCGCTTCGCCGCGGAAGTCAAGCGGGAGGGCTCCTACCTGGTGGTGGGACCGCAGCGCACGCGGGTCCTGAAAGGGGCGCACCCCCGCGACATTCCCTGGGACGTGCTCGGGGTGGACGTCGTGCTCGAGGCCACGGGGCAGTTCCGACACCGCGCTGAACTGCAGTACCACCTGGACGGGGGTGCCAAGCGGGTCATCCTCTCGACGCCGGCCCTCGACGCCATCGACCGCATGGTGGTCAATGGCGTGAATGACCGGGAGCTGACCGCCGCGGATCGGATCATCTCGGGCGGCAGCAGCTCCTGCCACGCGCTAGCGCTGGTCCTGAAGATCCTCCACGAGAAGGTGGGGGTGCGGCGAGCCTTCATGACCACGGTCCACGCCTACACCAGCGATCAGCAGCTGAGCGACACCGCCAAGCCCAGCCTGCGCTGGAGCCGCTCTGCCGCCCAGAACATCATCCCCAACCATAGCTGGGCGCCGCAGGCCGTGGCCGAAATCCTGCCGGCCCTGAGGGGCAAGATCTCCGGCATGGCGTTGAACGTGCCCGTGCCCGCCGGCTCCAACATCGACCTGGTGAGCGAGCTGGAGAAGCCGCTGTCCGTGGACGAGGTCAACACGATCTTCCGGGAAGCCGCCGCGGGTCCCTACCGGGGGCTGGTGGCCTACACGGACGAGCCCATCGTCTCCAGTGACGTCGTCGGCAACTCCGCCTCGGTCCTGTTCGACGCCCAGGCGACGCTCTCCCTCGGCAACGGCATGATCAAGACGGTGGGCTGGTACGACAACGGCTGGGGTTTCGCGTACCGGATGCTGGAGCTGGCCCAGCTGCTGGGTCGGACCATCGAGTCGCAGGAGGTGGCGTGATGAGAGTCGCGATCAACGGTTTCGGACGGATCGGCAGGGCCGTCTTCCGCCTCCTGAACAGCAAGGAGAACGTGAACGTCGTCGCTGTAAACGACATCGCCGATCCCGCCGCCCTGGCCTACCTGCTGCGTCATGACACGGTGATGGGCCCCTTCCAGGGGTACGCCGAGATTGAGGGCGACCTCATGAAGACCCGCAACCAGCAGGTCAAGATGCTGCAGGTGGCGGATCCTCACGCGCTTCCCTGGCGCACGCTGGAGGCCGATTACGTCATCGAGTCCACCGGACGCTTCCGCAAGCGGGATCAGATCGCCACCCACCTGGAAGCCGGCGCGAAGAAGGTGCTGCTCACGGTGCCCGCCAAGGACGAGATCGACGCCACCATCGTGATGGGCGTGAACGAGCACGAGCTGAAACCCGAGCACAAGATCGTCTCCAACGCCTCCTGCACGACGAACTGCCTGGCCCCGCTGGCCTATGTCCTGGATGCTGCCTTCGGCATCGAATACGGTCTGATGACCACCGTGCACGCCTACACCAACGACCAGCGCCTGGCCGATGTGCCGCATTCGGACTGGCGGCGCGGGCGCTCGGCCGCAGAAAACATCATCCCCACGACCACCGGGGCCGCCCGTGCCGTGGGCAAGGTCCTGCCCCAGCTGAAGGGCAAGCTGGATGGGATGGCCATGCGGGTGCCCATCCCCGATGGATCCATCGTGGACCTCGTCTCGGTTATGAAGCAGGAAGTAACGACGCAACAGGTCAAAGCGGCCGTGCGCGAGGCGGCCGGGACGGATCGCTTCCGCCGCATCTTGCGCTACTCCGAGGACCCGCTGGTCTCGAGCGACATCGTGGGGGATCCGCACTCATCCGTCTTCGACGCCAGCTACACCCAGGTGGTCGACGGCACCATGTTGAAGACCATCTCCTGGTACGACAACGAGTGGGGTTACTCCAACCGGGTGGTGGACCTGCTGGAGCTGATGGACTCCCTGGCCTGAGAAGGACGGGGAGCGGACCGGAGCGGGGGGTGCC
Organism: uncultured Fibrobacteraceae bacterium; assembly: GCA_964524645.1. Lineage (GTDB taxonomy): Bacteria > Krumholzibacteriota > Krumholzibacteriia > LZORAL124-64-63 > LZORAL124-64-63 > CAZGEC01. The sequence goes on from CAZGEC010000009.1 coordinate 42,063, forward strand.
GGCGGCAGGCCGGCCGCCTCCGCCTGCGCGGCGAGCGGAGCTACAGGCCATAATTTCGCAATAATCATATTTATATATATTTTGTTATTTCAGTCGACGCGTCGGGCGCTCGCTTGATAGAAACACATGCCTGTGGTAGAATAGCTGGAGCCGCTGGGGGAGAGGGAGTTGCCAGGAGGAATGCCGGATCCGGCTCCACACAGGCCGCTGCCGCAGGGTGCCCCGAGACGCATGTCTTCCCCCCGCGCGGCGGCAACACGCTGGGAGGTGCAACCCATGCCCTTGCGAAGGACTCTGGTTCTCACGTGCTGCTGCGTCCTGGTGGCGTCCGGTGCCCTGGCCGGGAAGACACTTCACGTGCAGCGGCTGTCGGACGTCGAGGCGACGCTGCAGGCGAACGGGGGCCCGACCCGGCAGGATTGCCAGGTGGGCAACCTGAACGTGCCCACCTACGCGATCACGGACTGGGCCTTCGGCGCCGAGGGGTACAAGTACCTCTTCCGGGCGCCGGCCACCTGTTCCTGTCCGGTGGGCTTTCGCCTGGACAGCATTCACCTGCTCATGCAGTTCGGTCCGGAGGACGTGCCCGTCGGCTTCGACGCCTTTGTCGACCTGGAGGAAGCGGTCTGGGACGACCTGAGCGGCTGCTACCTGCCGGGCGCCGAGCTGTGCACCTCGCTGGTCTACACGGTGCAGATCGATGCGGAGGGGCTGTTCGACATCTCCCTGCCCATCTTGGAGCAGTGCCAGTGCGCCGCCATCGGCTTCTGGTACTTCCTCTCCTTCCACTTCGTGAGCGAGTTCGGCGCGTCGGGACGTCCGGACCTGGTGGCCGACGGCATGCCGCTGGGATGCCGTAGCTGGAACGACTACGGTTTCGGCTGGCAGGACCTGGTGAGCGATTTCGATTGGCCGGGCGAGATCCTGATGTACGCCGATGCGGCCTGCTGCGAGATCCCGGTGAGCGCCGAGCCGGGCACCTGGGGCAGCGTCAAGAGCCTTTACCGCTGATACCGAGCCGGTCGGCCCCGACCTGAGAGCGAGGCGGGTGGGGAACTGCGCTCCCCGCCCGCGTCCGTCCGGAGTCCCGGCCCCGTTCAGGGGCCGACGTGCGCGGGCCGGAAGATGCCGAAGGCGCTCGTGAAGCCGTGCAAGTGAGTCGTTCCGCTCACCGGACCGATCTCCCCGTTGCAGAAGAAGCCGCCCAGAGGCACCTCGCCCAGGTGGGCACGAAAGCGGTTCGTGTCGTGATCGGGTACACCGTAGAGATGGAGCCCGCGTCCCAGACAGGAGAATAGCAGGGCGCCAGCCGCGGTCGGGGCGTCCGGATTCTCGGCGTAGCGGCGGAGCAGGTTCTCCAGATCCTCGGCCGAGGTCGCCGCGTCCCTCACGTGGAACTGCACCGTCTGTCCCTCCCGCAGCAGCTCGCCGACGACGAGGGCTCTGCTCTCGGTCTCCAGGCCCACGACATTGCGGATCAGGAACTCGCCAGGGCGCGGAGACGCGACGAACTCGTCCGTGAGCAAGCCCAGAAAGAGGGCCTGAGAGGCGAGTTTCCGGTCCCGGGCCGAAAGCCGGGGGACCAGGCTCTTGAGAGCCTCGAGGGCGGGCCGGCCGTCCAGCTCCAGCAGCAGGTTGCCGCGACAGCGGGTGATGTGCTGCGGCTGGCCGATGGGCCGACAGCCCTGAGCGACGATGGTGGTGATGTCGATGTTCCCGCTCAGGGCCAGGCCCACGGCTCCGGCCCGCTGCACGGCGTGGTCGACGAAGAGTAGATTCTCGCCGGGGCGCGTGGCACCGCTGGCCAGTCCGCCGATCTTGCGCCCGCTCGGATAGGCGTAGTCCAGCCCGGCCAGCAACCGGGGCACCGTGCAGCTGAACGGGTCGGCCAGGATCAGGAAGTGGGGCTGCGGTGTGGCGGGGATGCCGAGCGCATCCGTCCAGGCCCGCGGGCCGGCGTCGTCATCCGGCAGCCGTTCGTCGGTCAGCCCGAAGGGCGACACGGACACCCCGGGCAGCTCGGCGGCCACGAGCGATACCGCAGGACGCTGCTCGATCTCGTGAGCGCCGCCGATGACCCCCCCCGCCGTGCAGCCCAGCAGGTGGATGCACGGCAGCTCATCGCGCAGGAGAGCCGGTGCCTCGGTCAGGTCCGCCGCGTATTGCCCGGAGACGAAGAGAACGGCCAGGTCCACCGGATTCACCGGGAGGGCCGAGTGTATCGAGGCGGCGGCGCTGGCCACGGCCTCGGCCAGGCGGGATTGGTTGGCAATGGCCGACGCCCAGTTCATTCCTCGCTCCCTGCGGGCCTGGCCGACGAGTTCCGGGTTCGATCCCCCATTATAGTGCATTTCCCGGGGGCGGCCGCCGTCCCGGGGCGGCCAGGGTTGCCGGTGGCGATTTTTTACATATTATTCTGATCCAGGGCGGGGTAGTTGACAGAAGGTCCGCTCTGTGGGACAATCTTGATTGTCGTATTCCGATGGGGACAACCCGAGTTCCGTGTGCGAGGGGGATCCAAGATGCGCGCATTGTTGCTCATGATGCTGGTCGGGCTGCTCCTGGCGGCCGTGCCGGTGTCGGCCGCTGGCCCTCTGACCGCGGTGGACACCGGCAAGAGTACGCTGGCTGTTCCGGCGGCCAAGGTGAGCGACCTGGAAGTCTGGTGCCAGATGCCCGAGCTGACGGACTGGGCCAAGATCGCCAGCCAGATCGACACCGCCTATCCATTCGACGCCGGTGCGGCCGATGACTACGAGTCGCCCACGGACTACGCGATCACCGAGATCAAGTGGTGGGGTGGCCAGTGGAACTACGACGGCTATCCTGGAGCGGCACCACCCTGTACGCCCGATTACTTCGTCATCACCTTCTACATGTACGACGGTTGTGCGCCGCCGAATCCGGCTCCCGTGGCACCCGACTACCTCCCGCAGAATTACTTCCACCAGGAAGTGCTCACGATGTGGGACGAGACGGTGCTGGATCCGGGCTACGATCTCCGCGAGTACCGCGCCAACATCGGCCCGGTGCTGCAGGACGCCGATCGCACGTACTGGATCGAGATCCAGGCGGGGCTGAACTTCGATTCCTGCGGTCAGTGGGGCTGGTTGACCACGCTGGATCCCGCCTGGGGCTGCCTCTTGCAGCGCGGCTTCCCGGTGCTGGGCCAGCCGTACTGGTCGGGCGACCCGGATGACAACGGCGTCGCCTTCTGCCTGTACTCGGATCGGACCGTGGCCGCACAGGGCCAAACCTGGGGAGCGATCAAGAACCTTTACCGGTGATCGACGGCCAGAGGCTTCAGGTTGGCGGCGAGGGACCCGGATCCCTCGCCGCCGCCTTGTTTTTGATTTTATATTCCCAAATAGATTATATCGTGAGCGCCCGCGGGTCGGCGAGGGGGCCGTCGCGATATCGGGGCATCTCTATAAGCTCAAATTGATTGACAAATTATCCTGTTTGTGGATAGAGTCAACTCCAGTGCGGCAGAGTCTGCATGTCCACCGATGTATGCTAGAAAGGAGCCCACCATGCGCAGTATGAGAATGCTTCTGGTTTCGGTCGTCTTGCTCGCCGTCGCTGCCGGTCCGGCGCTGGCCGTCGATATCACCGGGGTGCAGACCGGTACGAGCGACAGCCATGCCTCCTACACGACGGGCGTGCGCGACATCACGGTCTGGTGCCAGGTGCCCGAGCTGGTGGACTGGGCCAAGCTCTCGAGCCAGATCGACACCGCCTATCCCTTCGACTCGGGATGTGCCGAGGACTACGTGTCCGCGACGGATTACGCGCTCACCTACGTGCAGTGGTGGGGCGGCAACTGGAACTTCAGCACCCTGGCCCAGCCCGATTACTTCGTGATCACCTTCTACCAGTACAGCGGCTGCACGCCGCCCGATCCGGCCCCGGTGGCGCCGGACTACCTGCCGAACAACTACTACTACCAGACGATCGTCACCGACTACTCCGTGGTCACCCTGGATGCCGCCAACTCCATTTACGAGTACGGCGCCGACATCGGTCCGGTCCTGCAGGACGCGGGGGCGACCTACTTCATCGAGATCCAGGCCGGCCTGATCTTCAACCCCTACGGACAGTGGGGCTGGTTGTCCACCTCCGATCCGCGCTACGGCTGCCGTATCCAGCGCGGTTTCCCCTTGCTGGGCAACCCCTACTGGTATCCCGACCCGGACTACAACGGAACTGCGTTCTGCCTCTACAGCGACCAGTCCGTGGCCACGCAGGCCGAGACCTTCGGCGCGGTCAAGAGCCTGTACCGGTAGTCGCCGCCATCGTCGCACACCACGAGCGGAGAGGCCCCCGGCCTCTCCGCTCGCTGCGATGGCACCGCGGGGACGGGGCCGCAATTTCGCGGGGACACGGAATCTTGTATACTTAGGCCCGGATGCTCTGGCGGCGGCCGCGCATCGACGCGCTGGTCGCCGAACTCCCGCGACCGTGAACCTGGCGCACCATGCCGGGGAGGCTGATGCCCGTGACCCGTCCCTGCCAGCTCTCGATCCTCGCCGCGCTCCTGCTGCTCGGTGCCGCCCTGCCGGCGGGCGGCATACCGGTGCCCCTGGCGCCCGTTTCCAATGCCGCGCCCACCAATCCTGCACGCGCGCGGCGGCAAGCCCGCTACCTCGAGGCGGAGACCAAGATTCGCCGGGGCGCCGAATGGGCTCTCGCCGGGAAGAGCGCCGCCGGCGCCAAGACCGCGAACATGGACCTCTACGACGTGCTCCACTACGACATCGACCTGGCGCTGAATCCCGCAACCCGGCAGCTCACGGGCTCGGTGACCACCACCGCGCGGGTGACGGGTGCGACCTTGACGGTGCTGGACCTCTACCTGCGGGCCAACATGGCGATCGGCTCCGCGCTGTCCGGCGGCAGTCCGACCACCTACAGCCGCGCCGGGGACGTCCTGAGCGTGGATCTCGACCGGACCTATGCCGCGGGCGAGCAGGTGACGGTGCGGATCGATTACAGCGGCGATCCGGAGGGGAGTGCCTTCGACTGGGGCCAGCACGGCGGCCAGCCGTTGATCTGGACGCTGAGCGAGCCCTTCGGGGCTCGTGACTGGTGGCCCTGCAAGGATCTGAACTCGGACAAGGCCGATTCGGTGGACCTGCACGTCACGGTGCCGGCGGGGCTGATCGTGGCCTCCAACGGCCTGCTGGTCGCGGCGGTGGACCACGGCGCCACCCGCACCTTTCACTGGCACGAGAGCCATCCCATCGCCACCTACCTGGTGAGCCTCGCCATTCATCCCTACGCTACCTTCTCCGGCTGGTACCACTACGCGCCCGGCGACTCCATGGAGCTGCAGTACTACGTCGTGCCCGACCGCCTCGCCCAGTCCCAGGCCGCCTACGCCCCGGTCCCGGACATGCTGGCGGCCTTCGCGGGCGGCTTCGGGGAGTACCCCTTCGTCACGGAGAAGTACGGCCATGCCCACTTCGGCTGGGGCGGGGGCATGGAGCACCAGACCCTCACCAGCCTGTACTACGGCGCCTACAGCGAGGGGGTCATCGCTCACGAGCTGGCCCACCAGTGGTGGGGCGACCTGGTGACCTGCGCCGACTTCCATCACATCTGGCTGAACGAGGGCTTCGCCACCTGGGCGGAGGCCTACTGGCGCGAGCAGAACGAGGGGATGGCCGCCTACCACGACGAGATGGCGGACGCGGCCTACTGGGGTCCCGGCACCATCTACGTGGAAGACACCTCGAGCTTCGGCGCCATCTTCGACTTCGACCTGAGCTACCAGAAGGCCTCGTGGGTGGTGCACATGCTGCGGCACGTGCTGGGGGACGCGGACTTCTTCGCCGCCCTGCTGGCCTACCGGGAGCAGTACGCCTACGGGAGCGCCACCACCGAGCAGTTCCGCGACGTCTGCGAAGACGTCTCGGGCCAGGACCTGGATGTCTTTTTCCAGCAGTGGATCTACGGCGAGTACTTCCCGCAGTATCGTTACAGCTGGTACGCCGCGCCCGCGGGGGATTCGACCAGGGTGAGCCTCCTGGTGCAACAGGTGCAGACCGCGGCCGGCCTCTTCCGGATGCCGCTGGACGTGCGCGTCACGACCGACGAGGGGGTTTTCCCCTTCGCGGTGCAGAACGGCGAGCTGGCGCGGGCCTACGCCCTGAACGTGGCGGGCATGGTCCAGCAGGTGGAACTGGATCCCGAGCACTGGGTGCTCGCGACCGTCACCCAGGGGACGGTGGATGCGCCGGTGCTCGCCCGGCTGCGCCCGCGGCTGCTGCCGGCTTACCCCAATCCCTTCAATCCGGCGACCACGGTCCGCTTCGAGCTGCCCGCCCCCCAGGAGATCGCCCTGCGCCTGTACGATCTGCAGGGCCGCCTGGTACGCACGCTGGCGGCGGGGAGCTACGGTGCGGGTCCGCACGCACTGCCCTGGGACGGCACCGACGACACCGGGCGCCGGGTCGCCTCGGGGACCTACGTCCTGCGCCTGGAGGCCGGCAAGACCCTGGCCGCCAGCAAGTTGACCCTGCTCAAGTGATACCTGCCGCGGACGCTTGTCCCCGGTTCCGGGCCGCAACCTGTCGTTCCCCAAAACTGCGGGTTGTGCTACAATGCCCGCGGGGAGGACTTCGTCTGCCGCGGCAACGGATTCTGCATAGCCAGGAACGCGCGTCGCGCCATCCGGTCCGGGGTCCCGCGACCCCATGAGAAAGGGTCCTGCAATGAAGAGATTCGCCGTTTTCGCTCTTCTCCTGTCGCTGCTGGCCGGCGCCGTCGCCGCCCGTGCGGGCGAGCTGACTCCCGGCTTGCAGGAGCAGATGCGCGGTCTCGCCGACAATGACGAGCTGAAGGTGCTCGTGGTCATGAAGGACCGCGTCGACATCGGTGCCCTGGACTGGGAGCTGCACCAGGCCAAGGTGCCGCGCTCGCTACGCCACCAGCGCGTCCTGGAAAGCCTCCAGGCTGCAGCCGAGCGCGCGCAGGCCGACCTGCTGGCCGATCTGACGAGCAAGCAGGGAGCCGGCGGCGTGCGTGGCTGGACGCCCCACTGGATCGTCAATGGCGTGGTGGTGCGGGCAACCGTCGCGGCCATCCGCGAGCTGGCGGCGCGACCGGACGTCGAGCGCATCGAGGCGGATCTCGTGGTGGAGCTGATCGAACCCGTGGCCCAGGCCGCGGCCAAATCGGACAAGGGCATCGGCCTCTGCGACGGCGTGCACGCCGTCCAGGCGGACCGCGTCTGGCGGGAGCTCGGCGTCACCGGCGTTGGAGCGATCGTGGGCAACCTGGATACCGGCGTGGACGGAAGCCACCCCGCCTTCTCCGCGCGCTGGCGCGGGCACTTCGCGCCGGCGGAGCAGTGCTGGCTGGATGCGGCCGACTTCGGCGATCCCACGCCCGTGGACCACCACTATCATGGCACCCACGTCATGGGCACCATGACCGGCCTGGCCCCCGATGACACCATCGGTATCGCGCCCGGGGCGCTGTGGATCGCCAGCAACGTGATCAACCAGGGAACCGGCAGCGAGTTCGACAACGACGTCATCGCCAGCCTGGAGTGGATGGCGGACCCCGACGGGAACCCGGCCACCCTGGACGACGTGCCTGACGTGGTGCAGAACAGCTGGGGCGTGAACGAGGGCTTCAGCGGTTACTACGACTGCGACAGCCGCTGGTGGGACGCCATCGATGGTTGCGAGGCGGCGGGGGTGGTCCTGACCTGGTCGGCAGGCAACGAGGGCGAAGACGGCCCCATGACCATGCGCAGCCCCGCCGATCGGGCGGCCTCGCCCACCAACGCCTTCAGCGTGGGCTCGACGATCCGCGTGCCGCCGTACACGATCAGCAGCTTCTCCAGCCGCGGGCCCTCGGGTTGCGGCGGTGAGTACGCCACGAAGCCCGAGGTGGTCGCGCCCGGCAGCGACATCTACAGCGCCCAGCCGGGCGGCGGCTACCAGTACCTGAGCGGCACCTCCATGGCCGGGCCCCACGTGGCCGGCGTGGTGGCGCTCATGCGCAGCGCCAATCCCGACGTAGACGTGATCACCGTCAAGGAGATCCTGATGGCCACGGCCACGGATCTGGGCCCGGCCGGCGAGGAGAACACCTACGGACACGGTCTCGTCAATGCCTACGAGGCGGTGCTGGCGGTGATGGGCGGCCTCGGTGCCGTCGAGGGAACGGTCACCGACGCCAGCACGAGCCTGCCCCTGGCCGGTGTGCTGGTGCGTGACGTGGGCGGGTACAATACCCGCACCACCGGCGCCGACGGAGCCTACAGCATGGTGCTGACCGCCGGCGACCACACCCTGTCCTTCAGCGCCTTCGGCTACCTGGGCGACTCCAGGGTGTTCAGTCTGGCCGAGGCGGAGACGCTCACGTTGGACGTGGCCCTGGCGCCGGCGCCGACCGCCACGCTCTCCGGTCACGTCTACGATCCGGAAGGGGATCCGGTCGCGGGCGCCACGGTCACGGTGCTCGATACACCCCTGACGCCCGCGGTGACCGATCCGTCCGGCTACTACGAGATCGTCATGCCGACGGGGGCGACCTACGAGGTGCGCGCCCGCGCCAACGGTCTCGGCGCCGAGCAGGTCACCGTGGTCTTCGACGGCGACCTCGAGCAGGACTTCCACCTGCCCATTCTCTACGCCGAGGACTTCGAGAGCGGCAACTTCCTCGTCTTCCCCTGGGAGATGAGCGGCGTCGCCGACTGGGTCATCGATACAGCCGATCCGTACGAGGGGGCCGATTGCGCCAAGTCCGGCGCCATCAGTCACAACCAGGAAACGGTCATGTCCGTGACCCTGGACGTCGTGGCGGGAGGCGATATCAAGTTCTACTACAAGGTCTCTTCCGAGAGCGGCTACGACTACCTGCGCTTCTTGATCGACGGCTCCGAGGCCCAGAGCTGGTCCGGCACGGTGGCCTGGGCCCTCGCCACCTTCCCCGTGGACGTGGGGACGCACACCTTCACCTGGAAGTACACCAAGGACGGCTCGGTCTCCAGCGGCAGCGACGCCGCCTGGGTGGACTTCGTCGAGTTCCCGACCATCGTCCCACCGCAGTATCCGCAGATGATCTGCTCGCCGCTGAGCTTCGAGGTCACCCTCGCCCCCGGGTCCTCGATGACCCGGCTGCTGTCCCTGGCCAACCACGGCGGGGCGGCTCTCGATTTCCTGGCCACGGTGGCCGAGGCCGTCAAGTCGCGGCCCGTTGCGACGGTCGGCAAGCCGGCCCCGGAGCTGCCCAAGGATGCGGTCGACACGCGGCCGGGCGTCGCCGCCGAGAAGGGAGCCGGCGGTCCTGATGAGTTCGGGTATTACTGGAAGGACAGCGACGAGCCGGGCGGACCGTCCTACGACTGGGTCGAGATCAACGGTGTCGGCAGTGTGGTCGGGTCCGGCGACGACTCCAACCACGGGCCCTTCGACATCGGTTTCCCCTTCCAGTACTACGGCGACTTCTACAGCAGCGTCCGGGTCTGCACCAACGGCTGGGTTTCCTTCACCTCCAGCTCCACCAGCTACACCAACAACCCGATCCCGAACGCCGGCGATCCGAACAACCTGCTCGCCATCTTCTGGGACGACCTGAATCCCAACGACGGCGGCACCATCTACTACTACCAGGACACGGCGAACGAGCGGTTCATCGTGGAATGGGACGGGGTGCCCCACTACTCGACCAGCCACAACGGGCCGCCGGTGACCTTCGAGGTGATCCTGAACATCGACGGCAGCATCGTCTACCAGTACCAGACGACGGCCATCGTCAACGAGTGCACGGTCGGCATCGAGGACGCCGCGGGGGCCGACGGCCTGCAGGTGGTCTTCGATGCCGCCTACCTGCACGACGACCTGGCCATCCGCTTCGCCGCCGAGTCGCCCGTGCCCTGGCTGAGCCTGGATCAGCAGATCGGCACGGTGCCCCCCGGCGGCAAGCTCGATCTGCATGTCTTCTTCGACGCCGCGGACATGGCCGCGGGCAGCTATGCCGCCCGGATCCTGCTCGCCAGCAACGATCCCTCGGTCATCGCCATGGAGATCCCCGTGACCCTCCTGGTGGACGACCTCTCGGCGGCCGGAGAGGGGAGCATCCCGGAGATCATGACCCTGGAGACGCCTTACCCCAACCCGTTCAATCCGCAGACGATCATTCCCTTCCGCCTGCCGCAGACCATGCGGGTGGAGCTGCGGATCTACGACCTGGCCGGACGCCTGGTTCGCACCCTGATCGACGGCCCGCGCGCGGCCGGCCCGAACCAGATCCTCTGGGACGGCACCGATGCCCGGGGTCGCTCCGTGGCCTCGGGTACCTACTACGCCCGCTTGATCGCCGGCGAGCAGGTCCAGGTGCGTCCCCTGGTCCTGGTGCGCTAGCTTTTCGGCCTTCCCCCGGGAGCCCGCCGGCGCTAACGTCGTCGGCGGGCTCCCGCCCGCCGGATCTCCTCGCTCACGGGAGGCCGTCCTGCTCTACCTGATCGTGGCATCCTTGCTGTGGTCCTTCTCCTTCGGCCTGATCAAGGGGAACCTGAGCGGCTACGATCCCCTGCTCGTCGCCTTTCTGCGCCTGGCGATCTCGGCGGCGGCTTTCCTGCCCTGGCTCCTGCGGACCCGGGTGGCGCCGGGACTGGCTGGCCGGGCGGCCGCGCTCGGGGCGCTGCAGTTCGGGACGATGTACGCCCTCTACATCGCTTCCTATCGCTACCTGCCGGCCTACGGGGTGGCCTTCTTCACCATCTTCACGCCTCTCTACGTCGTGCTCCTGGACGATCTCGCCCGCCGGCGCTGGGCCTCCCGCCACCTGCTGGCGGCCCTGCTGGCCGTGGCGGGCGGCGGCCTCGTGCTGGCGCGCGCGGCGACGGGAGGAAGCGCGGTGACCGGCGTCGTCCTGCTCCAGGGAGCCAACCTCTGCTTCGCGGCCGGCCAGCTCGGCTATCGCCATCTCGTGCGCGGCGCGGGGGTCGCTCGTCCGCCGGAGGCCGCGCTGCTGGGATGGATGTATCTTGGGTCCGTGGCCTGGACCGGGCCGCTGGCCCTCGTGCTCGGCCGGGGCGGCGCGCCAGGGGGTGGCGGCGCCTGGCTGGTCCTGCTCTACCTGGGCCTCGTGCCCACCGGACTCGGCTTCTACCTGTGGAACAAGGGCGCCGCCCGCGCGACGGCCGGCGCGCTGGCGGTCTGCAACAACCTGAAGATCCCGCTGGCCGTGCTGGTGGCCTGGCTGGTCTTCGGCGAGAAGGCCGCCTACGTGCGCGTCCTCGCCGCTCTGGTGATCATCGTGGCCGCCCTGTTCGTCGCCAACGTCCGCAGTCCCGTGGAGGAATCTGATCGTCTCGGTGCGGGAGGGAATTGACATGGTGGATCTGTCCTATCTGGGTATCGCGAACGTCGACGAGATCTTTCACAACCTGTCCACGCCGGCTCTCGTGGAGGAGGCGGTCCGCCGGCGGGAAGGCCACCTGGCGCACCTGGGGCCGCTGGTCACCCGCACCGGCCACTACACCGGCCGCTCGGCCGAGGACAAGTTCGTGGTGCGCGAGCCTGGCAGCGAGGAGAGGATCTGGTGGGGGCAGCACAACAAGCCGATGGAGCCGGAGCACTTCGAACGTCTCAGGATCCGCCTGCAGGCCTACCTGCAGGGACGCGATGTCTTCGTCCAGGATTGCTACGCGGGGGCTGATCCCGAGTACCGCCTGCGAGTGCGGGTCCTCACCGAGACCGCCTGGCACAACATGTTCGTCCGCAACATGTTCATCCGGGAGCTGGACCGGGACGTCCTGGAGAAGTTCGAGCCGGACTTCACGGTCCTGCACTGCCCCAACTTCCAGGCCATCCCCGCGCTCGACAACACGCACAGCGAGGCCTTCATCCTCCTGAACTTCGGCGAGCGCAGCGTCGTCATCGGCGGCACCAGCTACGCCGGCGAGATCAAGAAATCCATCTTCACGGTCATGAACTACCTGCTGCCCCAGCGCGGCGTGCTCGGCATGCACTGCTCGGCCAACAGAGGCGCCGGCGGCGACGTCGCCCTCTTCTTCGGTCTTTCCGGGACCGGCAAGACCACCCTCTCCTCGGAGGCCGACCGCGCCTTGATCGGCGACGACGAGCACGGCTGGAGCGACCGGGGCATCTTCAACTTCGAGGGGGGATGCTACGCCAAGGTCATCCGCCTTTCGGCGGAGGCGGAACCGGAGATCTACGAGACCACGCGGCGCTTCGGCACCATCCTCGAGAACGTGGCCATGCATTCGCAGACGCGGCACATCGACCTGGACGATGCCACGCTGGCCGAGAACACCCGCGCCGCCTATCCGATCACCCACCTGCCGAACATCGTGGAGGAGGGCCGGAGCGATCATCCGCACAACATCGTCCTGCTGACCGCCGACGCCTTCGGCGTCCTGCCGCCCATCGCCAGGCTCACCCCCGCCCAGGCCATGTACCATTTCCTGTCCGGTTACACGGCCAAGGTGGCGGGCACGGAGCGAGGGATCACCGAGCCGAAGGCCACCTTCAGCGCCTGCTTCGGCGCGCCGTTCATGGCCCTTCACCCCACGGTCTACGCCGATCTGTTCGGCAAGAAGATCGCCAAGCACGCCGCGAACTGCTGGCTGGTGAACACCGGCTGGACCGGCGGGCCTCACGGCACCGGGCATCGCATGGAAATCCGCCACACCCGGGCCATGCTGCGGGCCGCGCTCTCCGGACAGCTGGACGACGTGGGCTACCTGACCGATCCCATCTTCAAGGTGGCGGTGCCGCAGCACTGCCCCGAGGTCCCGGCGGAGGTGCTGCAGCCGCGCGAGACCTGGCGGGACAAGGCGGCCTACGACGCGAAGGCGCGGGAGCTAGCCGGTCGCTTCGCCGAGAACTTCGCGCACTTCGCCACCGAGGCCTCGCCCGAGGTGCAGGCGGCGGGCCCGGTGGTGGGCTGATCCCGCCGCCGGCCACGACGACGGAGGGCGCGGCCCCCGCGGCCGCGCCCTCCCGTGAACCGGCAGCCCCGCCGCGCATCAGTCCAGCTTCATCTCCAGCACCTTGCTCAGGAAGGCGTAGCGATCGGCCGTCTCCTGGATGATCATGGCCGTCGGCTTGCCGCCCCCGTGTCCGCTCTTGGTCTGGATGCGGATCAGGATCGGGGCGTCCCCGGCCTGGGCCGCCTGCAGGCGCGCGGCGTACTTGAAGCTGTGCGCCGGCATCACGCGATCATCGTGATCGGCGGTGGTCACCATCACGGCCGGGTACTTCTTGCCCGGTGCGATGTTGTGGTACGGCGAGTAGGCGTAGAGGGTGGGGAACATGTCCGGATCCTCGCTGCTGCCGTAGTCCGAGACCCAGGCCCAGCCGATGGTCCACTTGTGGAAGCGCAGCATGTCCATCACGCCCACAGCCGGTATGGCGGCGCCAAACAGCTCCGGACGCTGGTTGACCACGGCCCCCACGAGCGTGCCCCCGTTGGAGCCGCCGTAGACGGCCAGCTTCGGCGTCGAGGTGTAGCCCTCCCGGATCAGGTACTCGGCGGCGGCGATGAAGTCGTCGAAGACGTTCTGCTTGTGCTTGAGCATGCCGGCCTCGTGCCACGTCTCGCCGTACTCGCCGCCGCCCCGCAGGTTGGCGGAGGCGAAGATCCCGCCCATCTCCAGCCAGGGCAGCAGGCCGGTGCTGAACTGCGGACCCAGGGGTATGTTGAAGCCGCCGTATCCGTACAGGATGGTGGGGCTGCTGCCGTCCCGGACCAGGTCCTTGCGGTGCACGATGAACATGGGAATCCGCGTGCCGTCCTTGCTGTGGTAAAACACCTGCTCGGTCTGGTAGCGGCTGAAGTCGAAGTCGATCTCCGGCTTGCGGAAGAGCGTGCTCGTTTCCGTGGCGAAGTCGTAGTGATAGATCTCCGAGGGATTCAGGTACGACGTGAAGACGTAGTAGGTGTCGGCGTCCTCGCGCCGGCCGGCGAAGCCCCCCACGCTGCCCAGCCCGGGCAGGGGGATCTCGCGCAGGAAGCTGCCGTCCAGGGCGTAGATGCGCACCTTGTTGACGACGTCGTGCATGGTGGTCAGCACGAAGCTGTCGTTCAGCATGGTGGCGCTTTCCAGCGGGTCTTCGCCCTCCGGGATCAGCGTTCGCCAGTTCGCGCGGTCCGGCCGCGCGGTGTCGATGGCGATCAGGCGGCTTCGGGGAGCGTCGAGATCGGTCTTGAAGTAGAAGACGCCGCCGTCATTGCCCACGAACTCGTAGCTGGCGTCGCAGTCGTTCAGCAGTTCCACGATCCGGCCGGATGGATCCTGCAAGTCCTTGTAATAGATGCGGTTCTCGGTGGCAGTTCCTTGCCAGACGTGCAGGATCAGGTAGCGGCCGTCCTCGCTGACCCCGGCGCCGAAGCCCCAGTCCTTGTGATCGGGGCGCTCGTAGACGAGCCGGTCCTCGCTCTGGGGCGCGCCCACCTCGTGCAGATAGACCTTCTGGTAGTAGTTGGCGTCCTCCAGCGCGTCGCCCTCCCGCGGCTCGTCGTAGCGGCTGTAGTAGAATCCCGAGGCGTCCGGGAGCCAGGCGGCCCCGGAGAACTTGCTCCACTCTACCTCGTCCGGCAGATCCGAGCCGGTGTCCACCCGGCGCACGTACCAGGTCTGCCAGTCCGAACCGCTGACGTTCTTGGCCCAGGCCAGGAGTTCGCCGTCCTCGCTCACGCTGAGTCCGCCCAGGGAGACCGTGCCGTCCTCGGACAGCCCGTTGGGATCCAGGAGCACGCGCGGCTCGCCTTCGCCGTCCTGGACGTAGAGGACGGCCTGGGGCTGCAGCCCGTCGTTCTTGAAGAAGAAGGTGTGGCCGGCCTTCTTGAAGGGCGTGCTGTAGCGCGTGTAGTCCCACAGCTCGGTCAGGCGCTGCTTGATCTTCTCCCGGGCGGGGATTCCCTCCAGGAAGCCGAAGGTCAGCGTGTTCTCGGCCGCGACCCAGGCCCGGGTCTGGTCGGAATCCACATCCTCCAGCCAGCGGTAGGGATCGGCGACCTTGGTGCCGTGGTAGTCGTCCACCTGGTCGACCTTCGCGGTCTCCGGGTAGAGGATGCCGCCGGATCCGGCGGCGAGCGAGCCGGGGGTCACGATCGCCCCTGCGATGAACAGGGTGGCCAGGGCGACAGCAAACCGGGTCCTGAGCATGGGAGCCTCCTTCGACGGACGAGCATCGGGATCCTCGCACTAGATGGCTGCCGGGGCGGGAATTCGCAAGATGGTAGTATAGCCCACGGGAGCGGCTTGCACCAGCCGCGGATTGTCCTTCCCGCCGGCCGGCGGCCGGTGCTACCTTGCAGGCAGCATGAGGCCGAGCGAGCTGCAGGTCCTCTACGAGGACAACCATCTGCTGGGGGTCGTCAAGCCGGCGGGCCTGCTGGTGCAGGGCGATCGCACGGGCGATCAGACGCTGCTGGAGATCGCCAAGGCCTGGCTCCGGCGGCGTTACGGCAAGCCGGGTCGCGTCTATCTGGGCCTAGTCCACCGCCTGGATCGTCCGGTTTCGGGCGTCGTGCTGTTCGCGCGCACCTCGAAGGCGGCCGGACGCCTGGCGAAGCAGTTCCGGGAAGGATCGGTTCGCAAGCTCTACTGGGCCGTGGCGGCGGGCGTCCCCGCACCGCCGGAGGGCGAGGCGGAGGCCTGGCTGGCCGGGCAGGCGGACGGGCGCGGCAGGACCCGCGCCGCCCTGCAGGCCTTCCCGGGAGCCCGCCAGGCGCGGCTCCGCTACCGGACGCTCGAGCGAGCCCCCGGAGCGGCCTGGCTCGAGGTGGAGCCCCTCACGGGGCGACGCCATCAGATCCGCGTCCAGCTGGCCCTGCTGGGTCACCCGATCCTGGGCGACACGAAGTACGGCGGACCACGGTGGTCGGCGGATCGCCGGATAGCCTTGCACGCGAAGTCTCTGGAGGTGGTCCATCCGGTGCGGGACCAGAAGGTCCTGCTGGTGGCGCCGCCGCCAGCCGACTGGCCCTGGCCGCCGCCGCAGGCGGGCGCGGGATAGGAGGAGCGCATGCACACGACGAGACGGCGTACCCGGCGCCGGCGGCGGCGAGCCGTCCCGTGGCGGGCCGCCCTGCTGGTCGCCGTCCTGCTCGGCATGGGCGGCTGCGGCGCGGGCGACGTCGAGATCGCGGACGGGCAGAGGCACCGGGGTGACATCACGCTCGCGGTGGGAAACGTGGACATCGGCAGCGACTGCATCGTCGAGGGTGGGGTATCGCTCCAGGCCGGGAACGTCGACGTGGGTGATCGCACCCTGATCGAGGGGCCCGTCCAGGTCAAGCACGGGAACGTGGTCCTGCAGGAGGACGTTCAGGTCCCGGCCGTCACCGTGATCGGCGGGACGATCGAGCTGGGCCGGGGCACGGTCGTGACCGGGCCCGTGCGGCTGACCAGCGGTCTGGTGAAGATCGGTGGAGCGCGGGTCGGCGGGCAGGTGCAGCTCGTCCGGGGCCGGCTGGAGGTGGACCGCGGCAGCGTGCTGGAGATGGGGCTGCGCGCCGTCAATCCCGGTTCCTCGCTGCGGGATTCCACGTACGTTGTTATCAAGTCCGGAGCGCGCGTCGCGGGTACCGTGGAGGTCAGCGGTTCCGCACGCCTGATCGTCGAAACCGGAGCCGACACCGGCGAGGCCGATTTCACGGGAATCGCGCCCGGGGGCGGGCCGTGAACGACGGCGGCCCGCGCCCCGTGCCGATCCCCGGACTCCGCGGCGATAGGAAGGAGACGACTTGCCCACACCGATCCGAGTTTCTCTCGTCTTGGCCTGCCTCGCCCTGGCGGTGACGGCCCCGGCCCGGGACGTCCGGGCCGCCGCGGCCGAGGACGGCATCGGTTGGCTCTCCTATCGAGACGGGCGAGCGAGGGCTCTCGAGTCGGGTCAGCTCCTGCTGGTCAACTTCACGGCCGACTGGTGCGTCTACTGCCGCAAGATGAAGAAGGAGACCTACACCGATCCCGCCGTGATCGCCTTCGTGCAGGAGCATTTCGTGCCGGTGATGGTGGACACGCAGCGGGAGCAGCAGATCGCCGCGGAGTTCTACGTGCGGGGCCTGCCCACGATCTGGTTCCTGACCAGTGACGGGCAGCGCATCACGAACCTGCCCGGCTACGTCGACGCGCCGATGTTCCTGCAGGTCCTGCGCTACATCGCCAGCGGCAGCTACGAGCAGATGGATTTCAAGACCTTCCTCGATGCGGAGGACACACCCGCCGGCGGGGACACGGACGGATGATCCAGGTCGACGTGACGATCGTGGGGGGCGGCATGGTGGGCTGCGCCGTCGCCGCCGAATCCGCCCGCCGCGGCCTGCAGACGGTTCTGCTGGAGAAGGAACCCCGCCTCGCCTGCGGGGTCACCGCGCGCAACAGCGAGGTGGCCCACGGCGGCATGTACTATCCCACGGGCACTCTCAAGGCCCGCTTCTGTGTGCGCGGACGCCGCCTGCTCCAACAGTTCTGCGCCGAGGCCGGCGTGGAGTATCAGGAGACGGGCAAGCTCATCGTGGCCGTCGAGCCGGGTGAGGAGCCGGAGCTGGAGCGGCTGCTGGCCCTGGGACAGGCCAACGGGGTCGAGGATCTGCGGCTGCTCGGTGCGGCCGAGCTGGCGGGCCTGGAACCCCGCGTGCGCGCCGTGGCCGCCCTCTTCTCGCCCCGCACCGGCATCCTCGACGCCGAGGGGGCGGCGCGCGCCTACGGCGCCCTGGCGGCCGAGCGGGGCGCCCAGGTGCTGACCGGGGCCGAGGCGTCCGGTCTCGCCCCGGATCGTGATGGCTGGCGCGTGGACGTGACGGCCGGCCGCCGGGAAAGCTGGTCGCACGCGAGCCGCTGGGTGGTGAACGCCGCCGGCCTGAACGCCGACCGGGTGGCCGAGCTGGCGGGCCTGGACGTGGATGCGCTGGGGCTGCGCCAGCACTGGGTCAAGGGCAGCTACTTCGCCGTCAGCCCGGCCAGAGCGGGCATGATCCGGCATCTCGTCTATCCCGTGCCGCCGGCCGACGGTTCCAGCCTGGGCGTCCACGTCTGCCTGGACCTGGCCGGTCAGCTGCGCCTCGGGCCGGATCTCGAACCGCTGGCGGAACGCCGCGAGGACTACGCGGTCGATGCGGATCGTCGGCACCATTTCTATGCGGGGGCGGTCCGCTTCCTGCCCTTCCTGCAGGAGGAGGAGCTGACCCCCTCCATGGCGGGCATCCGGCCCAAGCTGGCCACCCATGCCTTCGTCGACTTCGCCGTGAGAAGGGAGGAGGGAGACCTGGCGGGTCTGATCAACCTGATCGGGATCGACTCTCCGGGCCTGACCTCCGGGCCGGCTCTGGCCGAGTACGTGGGCATCCTTCTCGAGGGGCGCTGAGCGCCGCCCGTCACCAGCCGAAGGGATCGCCATGAAGGAGTACCTGAAGATCTCGCTGCTGCCCAAGGATACCAACATGTACGGCTCCATCTTCGGCGGCGTGATCATGTCTCATCTCGACCTGGCGGGCGCGCACTGCGCCCGCGATTTCTACACGAACCGCTTCGTGACCAAGTTCATCCACGAGATGAGCTTTCTGCATCCCGTCTACGTGGGGGACCTGGTCGTCTACAACGCCGCGATCATCAAGGTCGGGCGCACCTCCGTGACGGTGCACGTGCAGGCGGAGGCGGAGCGGCTCGGCACCAAGGAGCTGCAACGGGTCACGGAGGCCCGGCTGGTGTACGTGGCCGTGGACGAGCAAGGTCGCAAGACTCCTCTCGTGTCGCGCGAGGGCATCCCGCCCCCGGCGTGACCGTCCACCGCCCGGCGTGAGAGGGCAACGGAGGGGCCCCGTGTGGGAATACCTGCTGCTGATCCCCGCGATCGTCCTGTGCTGCCGCAGCATGGCAGCTCGCCGGCGGGCCCGGCGTCTGCTGCGCGAGACGCGTCCCGCCTGGCGGCGCTGCTACAGCCGCCGCAGCTTCCTGCGCCTGGGAGCGGGGGTGCTGGCCGCCGGTGTCCTGGCCTACAGCGGCGCCGACGAGGCCGTGGAGAGCTGGCACGCCCGCGCGGTGAGAGGCCGGATCAGCGACGCCCTGGCCACCCTGGGCAAGGTCTGGGGCGAGCGGGTCTGGTTCGGGGTCTGGGCCCTGCTGGCCGCCCTGGATGCCACCCTGCGCAGCAGCCCTCTCAGCCGCTGGGGCCGCGAGTCCTTCGTGGCCACGCTGGTGGGACTGCCCCTGCTCTGGACCACCCAGCGCGTTCTGGGCGGCGCACGGCCCGGAGCGCAGCCGCGGGGCCCGCGCTGGCGGCTGCTGGCCGATGACAAGTCGGCGTCCGGCCACGCCTTCATGGCCGCTGTGCCCTGGCTCACCCTGGCCCAGCGGCAGGGCGGATCGCTCGCGCGGATCCCGGCCCGCATCGCCTCCCTGCTGGGCGGCTGGTCGCGCCTGAACGACCGTATGCACTACCCGTCGCAGATCCTGCTGGGCTACCTGATCGCCTGGTCGGCGGTCGACGCCGCCCGCAAGGCGCGCGAGGAGAGGGAGGCGGGCGTGGCGGCCGTGACGCCGGCACCGGCCGCGGACGGCGATCCGCAGGTGGCCGCGCTGCCTCCGGAGTGCTGACGCGGGCAGGGCCTACTTCACCAGGGTCATGCGCCCGCTGCCGGTCCCGTCGCAGGTCACCAGACGGTAGAGGTAGATGCCCGAGGGCACCGGATCGCCGGCGGTCGTCGTGCCGCGCCAGGTGAGGGCCTGCAGGCCCGCCACGGCCACGAACTCACGGTCGAAGACGCGGCGGCCGGTCAGGTCGTAGATGGTCAGGCTCGCCGGTCCCGACCGCACGGTCGCGAACGTGATGCTGGTGGCGGGATTGAACGGGTTCGGATGGTTGCCCAGCAGCGTGAAGGCCGGCGCCTCGGGCACGGGGCTGAGATCCGGCTCGTCCATGCTCCAGACGTCCCCGTTGACCGTGTACTCACCGTAGCCGTCGGTGCTGATCACGATGTGGCCGTTCACCACGGTCAGGTCCGCGGCCGGCAGGGTCCCGCCCGAGCCGGGCTCGGTCTGGTACACGTAGGCGCCGTAGGCGACCAGGCGGTCGAGAGTTTGCTGGTGGGGGTGGCCGTAGGAGTTGTTGCCCACCGAGATGATCGCGACCTCGGGGCGGGTCGCGTTCAGGAAGTTGGCGTTGCTGCTGGTGTAGGAACCGTGGTGGTTCACCTGGTAGACCTCGAGATCGCCGAGTTCCGGTCCCACGCTGCTCTCGATGTCGCGGTACGTGCTGTTGTTGATGCCGCTCAGGTCCCCCGCCTGCACGAAGTCGAAGTCTCCGCATTCCACGAGCAGGGTGACGCAGTAGTCGTTCTCCTCGTCGTCGAATGGGGGAGACAGCACGCCGTTCCCGTTGACCGCATAGCAGGTGGCCGTGACACCGTCTCCGAGGTCGATCACCTGGCCGTCCGTGATCGTGTGCCGCTTGGGCGCGACGGTGGCCGCGTAGGAGCTGTAGGTGGCGGTGGTGTAGCTCCAGCCACGATCGTAGACCGCCTCGTTGACACCCCGTGCCTGGTAGACCTCGTCCAGCCCGCCGATGTGGTCGGCGTGGTAGTGGCTGGCCACCATGTAGTCCACGGGCCCGATGCCGAGCGAGGCGAGGTAGGGCACGATGGTGCCCAGCCCCTTGCCGTTGTCCCCGCCGTCGAAGAGCAGGGTCCGGCCGCTGGACGAGATCACCAGGGTGGCGTCGCCCTGCCCCACGTCGAGGCAGTGGATGGTGACGCTGGCCATGGCGGTCGCGGCCAGCAGCAAGGGGAACAGGCCTAGCAGCCAGGCTGTTCGCAGCCGAGGGATTCGGGGACTGTCCAACGGGCGCACGGATGTCATGGGAGGACCACCTTGTCGAGCAATGAGAACGCCCTGCCATTTAGCTGTGCCTAATATATTAACATCTTCCGGAGCGTAAAGAAAGGAGCCGGTCTTGCAACCGGCTCCTGTCCCGCGAGCGGTGGCGGGGGCTCTACGGCACGTTCTTCTTTATCCAGTTCGTGGGCACGGACTTGGGCCGCTCGATGGGTGTGCCGATGGCCCGGTTGACGATCAGCTGGGAGCACATGCCCATGGCCCGGGAGATCGAGAAGAGCACCGTGTAGTAGGAGAACTCCCGCATCCCGTAGTGATGGAGCAGGGCGCCGGAGCCCGCGTCCACGTTGGGCCAAGGATTCTTGGCCTTGCCCTGCTTCTTGAGGACCTCCGGCACGATAGTGAAGACCTGATCCACCATCTTCATGACCGGGTCCTTGGGGAAGTGCTTCATGCCGAAGTCGCGGAAGGCCGTGAAACGCGGGTCGGTCACGCGCAGCACAGCGTGGCCGTAGCCGGGGATGACCTTGCCGCTGTTCAGGGTGTCCCAGGCGAACTTCTCCAGCTGCTCGTTGGTCGGCTCACCCTTGAACTTCTTCCGCAGGTCCAGGATCCAGTTCAGGCACTCCTGGTTGGCCAGGCCGTGCAGCGGGCCCGCCAGCCCGTTGAGGCCGGCCGCGACGGCGTAGTAGGGATCGGAGAGGGCCGAGCCCACCGTGTGGCAGACGTGCGCGGAGACGTTGCCGCCCTCGTGGTCGCAGTGCAGCACCAGGTAGAGGCGCATGCAGTCGGCGAACTCCCCCTTGGGATCCTTGATGCCGAGCATGTGCGCGTAGTTCTTCGCCCAGTCCAGCCCCGGCTTCGGGGCGATGCGCTTGCCCTTCTTGAAACGCAGGCGATAGATGCCGGCGGCCAGGGTCGGCAGCTTCGCCAGCAGGTTCAGGGAATCCTCGAGGGTGGGCTTCCAGTAGTCGGTCTTCGGCATGCCCTTGTTGTAGGCCTTGACGAACTCGGATTCCTTCTGCATGACCAGGATGCCGGTGTTGAACATGCACATGGGATGCGACGTGGCCGGCATCCCCTCCAGGACCTTCCACACGTAGGCGGGCACCTTGGCGCGCGCCGCCCAGTCCTTCTGCAGCGCCCGCCGGGAGCTGGCGTCCGGCAGCTCGCCGGTGCAGAGCAGGTAGAAGATGTCCTCGGGAGTCTTGTCGGTCAGCTCGCCGATCGGGATGTCACGGACCAGCAGGCCGCGGTCGGGAGGGACCTCGGAGGTGTCGCAGACCATGCACTTGACACCGCGCATGCCGCCGTAGGCCTGGGCCACGGTGCACTCGCTCAGGACCTTGTTGCCCTTCTCGCTGATGACGGCGCGGATCTCGTCCCGCCATACGGGGATTTTCTTGGCCAGGATCGCCTGCAGCTTTGCCATATCGTCTCCTCCGCGGGTCCGGGTCATCATTCAGGGGGCCGCCGCGGGCGGCCACCCGCCAATGTTCGAAGTTTCGCCATGCTAGTAAGAGCACGTTAAGAAATCAACAACTTCCTGGCCGGCCCGCCCATTTTTCAATGCGCGAGCACCACCACGCTGGCGAAACGTCATCCAGGCATTACTATTGAGGGAGAAAGCAATGCAGCGAAGTCTTTGCCCGATGGCGGGTTCCGCGCCGGCCGTCAGGGGGAGGAGGCCATGAGCGACGAAGTCAAGCTGTGTGTGGAGATCTTGGACCGGGCCATCGAGTTCGAGGAGGAGGGCATGCGCTTCTTCACCGAGCGTTCCGAAGGTGCGCCCTCGGCCCTGGAGCGTAACGTCTTCCGCTCCCTGGCCAAGGACGAGGCCGGCCACAAGGCCCACCTGGTGAAGCTGCGGACCGATCTGCTCCGGACCAACCAGATCGATTCGCTGACCCAGGAGGATCACGAGCACCGGACCGCGCGCCAGATCTTCGAGAAGGCGCTGGAGGAGGCCGCGGATCCCTACCAGCCGGAGGCCGCGGAGCTGGAGATCCTCAAGGGGGCCCTGGAGGTGGAGCGGCGCGGATACCGGATGTACTCGGAGGCCGCCGCGAAGATGGACTCGGTCCGGGCGCGCGACCTGTTTCGGCACCTCGCCTCCGAGGAGCAGAATCACTACCAGCTCATTCACAACACCTACGAGTACATGTCCAGCCCCGAGGACTGGAACGGGTTCGACGAGAGCCCCATGCTGGACGGCGGCTAGCCGCCTGCCGGGATTCCGCACTGCCGGCCGCCTCCCGCGGGGCGGCCGGTTTCGCGCGAGGGGAGACCTCTTGAGCAGCGACCGACGCACCGCCCGCGATTTCTTCCGCGGCGTGATTGCGCTGGCGGCCATGGCCACCGGAGGCAACCTGCCCTACCGCCGGCTCTGCCGCGAGTACGGTGCCGACCTGACCTGCAGCGAGATGATCGTGGCCGACAAGCTGGTGCGCGGCAGCCGCGCTGAGCGGCCGCTCCTGCGTCGGCACGCGAGCGAGGAGACCTTCGGCATCCAGCTCTGCGGGCGGTCCCCCGCGGTCATGGCGGCGGCGGCCCGGCTCGCCGCCGCGCAGGGAGCCCGCTTCGTCGATCTGAACTTCGGCTGCCCCATCGATCTGGTGGTCAGGCGCGGTGCCGGCTCTGCCCTGCTCAAGCGGCCGCGGAAGCTGGCGGAGATCGTGGCGGCCGTGCGGGAGGCGGTGGACCTGCCGCTCGCGGTGAAGATCCGGCTGGGCTGGTCGGAGCAGACCATCAACGCCGTGACCGTGGCCCGCTGCGTGGCCGAGGCCGGCGCCGACGCCATCGCCGTGCACGGCCGCACCCGCGAGCAGCGTTACCGTCGCAGCGCGGACTGGGCGGCCATCGCGGAGGTGGCCAAGGCGGTGCCGATCCCCGTGCTCGGCAACGGGGACATCCTGACGCCCTGGGATCTCTCGCGCTGCCTGGAGGGCACCGCCATCAGCTCCGTGCTGGTGGCGCGCGGCGCCCTGATCAAGCCCTGGATCTTCCGCGAGCTCAAGGCGGGGCGTCCCCTCGATCCGGACGTGCCGGCGCGCTGGACGATCATGCGGCGCTACTACGAGTACGCCAGCGAGTACTTCGGGGAGGACGAGAAGGGCCAGGGACGGGTCCGGCGCTTCCTGCTCTGGCACCTGGGATTCTGGCACCGCCATCGCGCCTGGACGGAGGCCGAGTTCACCGCCGCTCGCCCCGCGGCCCTCATCCAGCAGCGCGCCGCCTCGCCGGAAGCCGACGGGGACGCGTCGCTGCTGGCCAGCGCCGATCCCGCCGACCACGAGCGCATCTGGCAGCGGCTGCTTGACAGGGACTATCCCGCCGCCTAAGCTCGTCCGGCTGACAGTCCCACCCTCTCCGGGTGGGCGGCCCGGCCGATCCCTCGGAAGTCCGGTGCGAATCCGGCGCGGCCCCGCCACTGTGAGCGGTGACGAAAGCTGCAGGAGAGCCACTGGTCACCCGGCGTCACCGCCGGAACCGGGAAGGCGCAGCGAGTAGGACGACCCGCGAGCCAGGAGACCGATCCCGGGCCCGATTGCCACGACCTTCGCGGGCGAGGTGCGGCAATGGCGGTCTCCACCGCTGTTTCGACTTCCGGAGCCGGTCTTCTGCGGGCAGCTCTTCCCCTCGCCTGCTGGTTGCTGCCGGGCAGCCTCTGGCTTGCGGCCGGCGACGTCCGGGCCGCCCCGGAGCCGATCTTCGACGGCGGCGTGACCGATACCATCGTCGTCAGCGCGACCCGCCCCCTGACCCTGAGCTTTCCCGTGGCGCCGGCGGTGGTCACGGTGGTGCCCCTGGAGGAGGGGACCGGCGGCGCGGACCTGGCCGAGCTGCTGGAGCAGGTGGCCGGCCTGCAGATCCGCCGCTACGGCGGGCTGGGGGCTCAGGCGCTGCCCTCCATCCGGGGCTCGACCGCCGCCCAGGTGGCCATCCTGGTGGACGGTGTACCCCTGGCCGATGCCCAGGACGGCGCCGTGGACCTGGCCGACCTGCCCCAGGAGCGCTTCGCCAGGGCGGAGATCTACCGGGGGCTCGTGCCGGCCGCGACAGGTGGGCCGGGGGGCGCGGGCGCCATCAACCTGGTGACGCGCGAGGCGGCCGCGGGCAGCTCCCTGCGCCTCTTCACAGGCTCCTTCGGCGACCTGGGAGGCCGAATCTCCCACGATGCGCTGCTCGCGGGCGGTCGCCTGCGGCACCAGCTGACCCTGCACGGGCGGCGCAGCGACCTGCGCTATCCCTTCCTGGATCACAACCAGACCCTGCACGATGAGAGCGACGACCGGGAACGAACCCGACGGAACGCCCAGTTCGCGGAGTACGGGGGCTTCCTGACCGAGGACTGGGATCCCGCCGGCCTGCGCTTGCAGGCCAGGGCGGGTTACCTACGGCGCGACGGCGGGCGGCCGGGACCGCTGGGTCACGAGAGCCCCCATGCCGCGGTCCGCCGGCAGCGCGGCGACGGTCACCTGAGCCTCCAGACGGCGAGCGGCCTGGTGCGTCTGGACCTGATGGCCAGCAGCTGCGAGGAAAGGCTGCACGACGACCTGCAGGAGGTGGGCTGGGATCCCGCGGGCACCGTCCGCAGCCTGTCCAGCGAGATCTACGCGCGCGGAGTGCTGGCGCCCCGGCTGGCCTTGCCGTGGTCCGGCCGCGACGGGCGCGAAGCCGAGCTGCAGCTGCGGGCCGGGCTGGACGGCCGGCGCCAGTGGTACCGCGAATCGCTGAACGGCGAGACGGATCCGCTGCGGGCGCGCACGAGCGTGACCGCCTTCGCGGAGGCGGACCTGGAGCTTCCGGCCACACGGCTCGTGCTCACACCGGGCTGGCGCTGGACGCGCGCCGAGGACAACTTCCCCGCGCTCGTCCCGCCCTGGATGCCCTGGCTCGAGGAGGAACCCCTGGCCGAACCGCACGTCGTGCAGGCGGTCACCCCGTCGCTCGGCGCGGTGTGGGAGGCGGTGCCGGGCCGCCTGCAGGCGGTCGCCCACGCCGCGCGCAACGTGCGCCTGCCCACCTGGGTCGAGCTGTTCGGGCACCGCGGCGGGATCGACGGCAACCGCGAGCTGCGACCCGAGACCATAAAGTCCTGGGATGCGGGCCTGCAGTGGCGTGATCCCCTGGAGGGCACACGCCTGCGGCTGGTCTACTTCCAGGTGCGCACCGCGGACGCGATTCTCTTCATCCAGAACAGCCAGCGCACCAGCCAGGCCTGGAACTTCGGGGCCGTTCGGACGAGCGGGGTGGAGCTGGAAGGCGCCCGCCGACTCCCCGGGAGGCTGCGCTCGACCCTGAACCTGACCTGGCAGCGGGCCCGCGACGACGGCCCCGATCCCGCCTATCACGGCAAGGAGCTGCCGTTTCTGCCGTCCCTGGAGGGCCGCCTCGCCCTGGACGCCTACTGGGGGGCCTGGCAGCCCGGCCTGGCGCTGACCTTCGAGGGGCACAACTTCCGCGATCGTTACAACGCGGTCGAGGAACGAGCGCCCCCCCGCACCCTGCTCAACCTCAAGCTGGCCCGTAACTGGAGCCTGCCGGGGCGAGGCGGCGGGCGGCTGCTGACGCTGACCGCCGAGCTGATCAACACCACCGACAACGCGGTCTACGACGTGGAGGGCTATCCCCTGCCGGGGCGCAGCTACCGTTTCTCCTGCTACCTGCGCTGAGCGCGCGAAAGGACGGATCCCATGGGCAAGCACCGCCTCCAATCCGTCGCCCTGCTGTCCCTGCTGCTGCTCGGGGCCGTCGCGGCCCGGGCCGACTGGGACGAGTTCGTTCTGCTGACCAGCGACTACAGCACTGTGGGCTATGTCTGTTCCGTGCAGCGAGCGAGTCCCTGGACCCTCGCCATCGACCTCGAGGACATCCACCACGATGCCAGGGCACGCTGGCATGCGGGCCTCTACTACGTGGTCAACGGCGGCGACGCCAGCAACCTGCAGATCATCGATCCGGCCGCCGGCTACCAGACGATCCGGCAGTTCAGCCTGGGCGCCGGCCGCGGCCCTTACGACATCGCCTTCCGCGAGGACGGGATCGCCTTCGTCTCCTGCTACGACACGCCGGAGCTGCTGAAGGTGGACGTGCAGGGCGGCCACGTGCTGGACAGCTACTCGACGGCCCCCTGGGCCGACGCGGACGGGATCCCCGAGACCGGCTGGATGCAGGCGGTCGGCAACCGGCTGTTCGTCACCTGCCAGCGGCTGGATCGCAACAGCTGGTACACCCCGGCCGGCAGCGGCTGTCTGCTCGTCTTCGACATGGCAGCCGAGGCGTGGGTGGATGCTGTCCCGACCACGCCCGAGATCGACCCGGTCGCGCTGGGCGGCGAGGATCCCTACCCGCAGCTCGAGCTGAGCCGGGATCGCACGCAGCTGCGCGTGGGCTGCACGGGCTGGTACGGGCTGCTCGACGGGGGGATCGAGGTGGTAGACCTGGACGGCCTGACCAGCCTGGGCTTCGAGATCGACGAGGCGGAGCTGGGAGGCGACCTGCTGGACTTCGAGCGCGTGGGGACGGGCGACGTCTGGGTCGTCGTCAGCGATCCCAGCTTCCGGACCTCGATCCGCCGCCACGTCCGCGACATCCCCGGTGTGGAGGTCCTATACCAGTCGGCGACCTATGGACCGGTCGACATCGCCTGCGACGGGGCCAGCCACGTGTACGCCTGCGACCGCACGCCGGGCCACGCCGGCCTGCGGGTCTTCGCGGCCGACAGCGGGGCTCAGCTGACCGCCGCGCCCATCTTCACGGGTCTGCCGCCGGCCTGGGCCGTGCTGCCGGTCGACGAGGCCCTCACCGCGGTGCCGCCCGGCGGCTCGCCGCCTCCGGAAGCCCGGCTGGTGCTGGAAGCTCCCTGGCCCAATCCGGCCAACCCCTTGCTGCAGCTGCGCCTGCGCGGACCAGCCGGTACGGCCGTACCCCTGCGCATCTACGACCTGCGCGGCCGCCTCCTGCGCACCGCCCTGGTGAGTCTGGATGCCGGAGGACAGGGGACCTACGTGTTCGACGGCCGGGACGACCGGGGCCGGCCCGTGCCCTCGGGCGTCTACCAGGCTCGGGCGGGAGAGGGGCCGGGAGCGGCGGCTCGCCGCTTCACCCTGGCGCGCTAGAGCGGCGGCGCAATCTGGCCATGCCAGCGGCCCGGGAAGCTGCTACCATGATCCGGCGAGCCAGGACCCAGCACGGGGAGCGATCATGGCCAGGATCTACACGCGTACCGGGGACCGGGGCGAGACGTCCCTGTTCGACGGGACCCGCACGGCCAAGTCCGACGAACGGGTCGATCTCTACGGCGAGCTGGACGAGCTGAACAGCCATCTCGGTCTCTGCGCGGAGCGGCTCCTGCGGGATAGCCGCGCCGGCGAGGTTGCCGCGGACGCGCGGGAAGGGAACGTGCAGGAGTCGCGCCTGCAGCTCTCCCTGCTGGCCTCCGCCCTGCTCACCCTGCAGAACGATCTCTTCGCGATGGGCGCGATCCTGGCCGACCCGCCGCGCTGCCGGGAGCTGGCGGACAGCGGTGGCCCGCTACCCTTCGACGCCGGGCCCCTGGAGAAGATGATCGACGGGATGCAGGACGAGCTGCCGCCGCTCCGGTCCTTCATCCTGCCCAGCGGCTCCGTGAACGCGGCGGCCCTGCACGTGGCGCGGACCGTCTGCCGCCGCGTCGAGCGGAAGGCCGTGGGTCTGTCCCGCCGCCAGCCGCTGCCGGCCCGGATCCTCGTCTACCTGAACCGCCTGAGCGATTACCTCTTCGTCGCCGCCCGCTGGGCCAACCATGTCCTGGGCCGGCCGGAAGCGACCTGGCCTCCCGCCGGGGAATCGCAGGAGGATCCCGCCCCGTGACGTCTGCGACCCCGGAGCGTCCCGTGCAGCGTGTCACGGCCCGCGAGCGCAACATCCTGCTCGTCACCGGGGTGGCGCACTTCCAGGCCCATCTCTACATGCTGGTCTTTCCCTCGCTGGCCCTGGCCCTGCGCACGGCCTTCGACCTGCCCCTGGACCAGGTGCTGGCGATCAGCTTCTGGATGTACCTGCTCTACGGGCTGGGAGCATTGCCGAGCGGCATCATCACCGATCTCTGGCGCCCGCGCGGCATGCTGGCGATCTGCCTGCTGGGGATGGGGGCCTGCGCGCTGGCCGCCTCGCGGGCGGGGAGCCTGGGCCACCTGCGCTGGTCGCTGGCCGGCCTGGGACTGTTCGCCAGCATCTACCATCCCGCCGGCATGGCCCTGATCAGCCGCGGGGTGGCCCGGCGCGGCTGGGCCCTCGGCGTCAACGGGGTCTGCGGCAACCTGGGCGTCGTGGCGGCACCCCTCCTGACGGGGCTGCTGGCCGTGGCTCTCGGCTGGCGCGCCGCCTATCTCGTCCTGGCCGCGCCGGCCCTGATCGGCGGGGTGCTGGTCCTCTGCCTGGATATCTCGGGAGAGGTGGAACCGCATATCCCGGTGCCGGCCGACCGCCGCACGCAGGGTCGGCGCGTGTTCTACTTCGCCCTGCTCTGCATGGCCATGATGCTCGGCGGCATCGCCTACCGCGGCCAGACGCTGATCCTGCCCGCCTACTTCGAGCAGAAGGCCGACTTCCTGGCGGCGGCGGTGGAGCGGCTGCGCTGGTGGCCCGCCGTGGGGACCAAGACGGTGGCCGCCACCGCCCTGACCTCCGTGGCCTACCTGAGCGGCGCCTGGGGTCAGGTGGTGGGTGGACATCTGGCCGATCGCCACGATCTGCGCCCCCTCTACTGCCTCTTTCACGGTCTCTCGCTGCCCTTGCTCCTGGCCCTGGCCTGGCTGACCAACCTGCCGCTGCTCGCCTGCGCCTTCGCCTACGCCTTCTTCGCCTTCGGCATGCAGCCCATCGAGAACTCGCTCGTAGCGGTCCTGACGCCCTCGCGGCTGCGCAGCACCGGCTACGGACTGAAGTTCATCCTGACCTTCGGCGTGGGGGCCCTCGCCGTGCGGCTGGTCGGGGTCTGGCAGGGGCAGGGTGGTCTGGCCGCCGTCTTTCCCTGGCTGGCGGCCTGCATCGGCCTGCTGCTGGTCTTCGCGGGCCTTCTCTGGTGGGCGACGCGGCACGAGCGGCTGCGGGCCTTCCAGGGGACCGTCGCTGTGACCGCCGACCCGGAAGGGGGCCGCCTTGTCTGAGAAGACGCCCCCGAATAACGCTCCCGGGATCGGGGTAGGGGATCCGGCGGCCGGCGCGGCGATCCTGCAGGATGCGGCCGACATCACGCGCTTTCTGGCCGGTGACCAGGAGAGCTTCGGGATGCTCATGAAGCGATATCAGCAGCGGGCCTACGCCGTCGCCCTCGGGCTGACGGGGAATCACGACGATGCCATGGACGCCGTCCAGAAGGCGTTCCTGCGCATCTGGCGGGCTCTGCCACGATTCCGGCGGGACCAGCCGTTCTTTCCCTGGCTCTACCGCATTGTGCGCAACTGCGCGCTGAATCAGCGGCGCGACGAGCACCGCCACCGCGGGGACGTGCCTCTGGACTGGGTGCGCCAGCCGGACGGCCGGCTCTCGCCGCTGGCCGAGACGCTGGCCGCCGACCTGCGCGAGCGGCTGTGGATGGGGCTGGAAGCGCTGCCCCTGGAGCAGCGGGAGGTCTTCCTGCTCTACCATTTCCAGGGGCTCAAGTACCGGGAGATCGCCGAGCTGCTGGACATACCCATCGGCACCGTGATGTCCCGGCTCCATAGCGCGCGCCTGCAGCTCCGCAAGGCCCTGGGGGAGGAAGAGGAGGCAGCTTCGTGAACGAGGACATCCGACAGGACGGGCCCCGCGCTCCCGATCGCCCCTTCGACCCCGAGCGGGAGGCGCCGCTGCTCTCGGCCTACGTCGACGGCGAGCTTCCGGCCGCCGAGCGGGCGCGCGTCGAGGCGCGCCTGGCGGCCGATCCCGAGACGCGGGCCGAGGTGGCCCGCCTGCGCCGGCTGAAGGAGGTCACCGACGCCATGACGCTCAAGGAGGCCCCGCCGGAGGAATGGGAACGGTTCTGGAACCAGGCCTACAACCGGCTCGAGCGCGGCCTGGCCTGGTTCGCCCTGACCCTGGGCGCGGTGATCGTGGGCGGCTACGCCCTCTACCGCTTCGTGGAGTCGCTGTGGGTGGACGCGCAGCTGCCGTGGTTCATGAAGCTCGGCATCTACGCGCTCTGCTGCGGCGTCCTGCTCCTGCTCGTGTCCGTGATCCGGGAGCGGATCTTCGTGCGCAAGCGGGATCGCTACGACGACGTCGTCCGCTGAGGGCGGCGGCGCTGGAGGTACGGCCATGCTGGTGACGACCATCTCGGAGATTCCTGGCAAGCGGATCGTGAAGGTTCTGGGCCTGGTGCGCGGGAACACGGTGCGGGCCCGCCACGTGGGTCACGACATCGTGGCCGGCCTGCGGAACCTGGTCGGGGGCGAGGTGAGCGACTACACCAAGATGCTGGCCGAGTGCCGCGAGCAGGCGCTGGACCGCATGGTGGCCCAGGCCGAGGCCAACGGCGCCAACGCCGTGGTCTGCGTCCGCTTCATGACGTCGGAAGTGATGGAACATGCGGCCGAGCTGCTCGCTTACGGGACGGCCGTCCTCGTGGAGGATGCCTAGCAGCGCCCGTGCATTGCCGGCCGGCCGGCGGGTGAAAGGCGGAGGGCACCCGGCGCGCGGTGCCCTCTTGCCGTATCGACGGGGGGCGCGCTACTCCGCGATCATCGTGATGGCGCCGTTGGGGCAGGCATCGATGCAGGCCTCGCAGTCGATGCACTCCTCGGGATCGATGTGAGCGTGTCCGTCCACGAGGCTGATCGATTCGGTGGGGCAGGTCTCGATGCAATCCTCGCAGGCGTCGCACTTCTCGATATTGACGGTTGTCGACATTTCCTCGCTCCTTCGCTGCGTGAATCCCCGGACGGTCGGGGTGGCTGCTGTCTGATCCGGAAATCAGCGCCACGCCCGGACGAATGTCAAATCGAGAATGCCGGCCCCGGGCGGGTCAGGAGCGGCGCTGCAGGAAGCCCCAGCCCAGGCCGCCGGAGCGCCGCCAGAGCAGCAGCAGGACGCAGGCCGCCAGCAGGGCCAGGTCGCGCAGCAGCAGGCTGAGGCCCACCGAGGCGCCGCCATCGGTGTGGAAGCAGCCGCAGGAGATGTCCAGGTTGCGGGCCAGGGCCGACCCGACCGCGATGGTGAACATTATGGTCATTCCCAGGCACAGCACCACGGCGCCGCGGCTCAGACGCCCCAGGATCAGGGCCAGGCCGGTCAGCAGCTCGACCCAGGGCAGCAGCAGGGCGAAGGGATGCAGCAGGGGCAGCGGCAGGAGCCGGTAGTTGTGCACCGCCCGGGCGAATCCGGCGGGGTCGCCGATCTTGCCCATGGCGGCGTAGACGAAGATCGCGCCCACCAGCAAGCGCCCCAGCAGGACCAGCCAGCCGCGTTCGCGCAGTCCGCCGCGCTCAGTCATGGGCGGCCTCCCCGCTCACCGGGCCGCCGGCCGTCCGCCAGGCCGCCAGCCCCCCCACCATGATCACGACGTGCGCGTAGCCGCGCTCCTGGAAGCGAGCGGCCACGCTGGACACCGGCGCCAGGTTGCCCGTGCCGTAGAGCACGATGGCGTCCTCGGGGAAGATGAAATCCGAGGCAGCCAGCAGATCGTCGGCGAAGCTGGTGGGGCGGATGGAGAAGGCCCCGGGGATGTGCGGCGCCTGCGGCAGCTCCAGCGGGCGCGTGTCCACGAAGTGATGCTGTCCGTCATGAAAGAGCCGCAGGGCCGTGCCGGCCGTGACCAGCGGAGCCGCCCACTCCTGCTGGTAGAACACCGGCTGCGCGCGCAGGGGCCAGCGCGGCGTACGCAGGGCCCAGGCCGCCGTCGCCGCCAGCAGGGCGACCAGGAGCAGGATGCCGGTCTCGCGCCAGATGGTGACGCCGCCGTGCCCGGATGCCTCAGGTGTCATGGGACCGTTCCCTCCAGCTCAGATGCGCAGCAGGTAGAGCACCTTGACCTGCAGCTCGGGCTGGCTGGGCAGGTCGGTGAAGATGCGCAGCGTGCCCTGCATGCGGCCCGCGGCCTCCTGAGCACGGGGATCGCTGGGCAGGAGCGGCATGCCGGTGATGTCGATCCTGGTTTCCCGGTTGGGAATCGCCTCGACGACCTTGGTCGTGAAGTCGGGCAGGTCGATCTCCGCGCCGGTGATCTTGAACTTGGTGCCGGACGAGGTGGCCTGGACCCGAATCGACTGCTTGAGCGGCACGCCCTTCATCGCGTAGCCGAATCTGATGCTGGGCTTGTCCACGTACAGCTCCTGGACGAAGTCCACGAAGGCCTCGAAGTCGATCGTGGGCATGTCGGGAGCGTTGGTCCCGAGCCGGATGAACTCCCGGTGGTCCCCCACGGGCGCGTCGGGACGGGTGCGGACGATCATCACCGAGCGCTGGGGATTCCCCTCGTAATTCGGAACGATCTCGATGTCGAAGAGATCCTGATCGTAACGCTCGGGCTTGAGTTCGAGCTTGGGAATGTCCGTGGCCTGGAACCAGGCCCGCACCAGGCCCGGCTGGCCCAGCCGGACCTTGCCGAATCCGAGCTGCCGGTTGCGCGGCTCGACGATGATCGGCACGTGGACGTTGACCTTGAGCTTCAGCTCGAAGATCGGATAGGTCGGATCGTTGGAATAGATGCGCACGATCTTCTCGATCCCGCCCTGGAAGTGCTGGCTGTTGAAGTTGATGTTGACCTGGGTCTCGCCGCCGGGGGGCAGGTCCTGATTCTCGAGCTTGGCGATGGTGCAGCCGCAGTCGGGTGCGATCTCATCGATGTGCAGGGGCTGGGTCCCCAGGTTGCGGATGGTGACCGGCCTGTCCACCGACTGGTTCTGCTGCATGGTCCCCAGGTCCAGCTCCGCTGGCTGCACGTCGAGCACGGGCCTGTCCGTATCCGACTGGGCGGCGGCGGTGCCCCGGCCCAGGATCAGCAGCAGGCCCAGGGCCGGCAGGAAAAGCGCGGCGGAGGAGCGGCGGAATCTGCGGTGCGTGCTGCAAATGCAGCAGCCGGAGCGACTCGACATGGGCTTACCGTCCTTCTCACGCGGGGTGTATGTGGCGGTCCAAGCGGACCTTGTAACGCGGCGACCGGGATGCGAGTTCCGGCCGGCACGGGCACGACATCCCCATAATTTGGCACTTTCCGTCCCGCTGGCAAGGCCTTACCCTGGTCCGGCCGGCTGAGCGGGAGCGCTCGTTCGCCGGAATTCTCGTCCAGCGAGGTGTCTTCGTGCGGACAGAATCCCGTTTTCGCAACATCGGGCGCGGGTTGACCCTGCTGGCGGCGGTGTTCGTCGTGGGCGTGGTCGGCTTCATGGCGCTGGAGCACTATACCTTCCTCGAAGCCCTTTACATGACGGTGATCACCATCAGCACCGTGGGTTTCCGGGAGATCCACAACCCGAGCCAGCCCGGCTACATCTTTGTCATCTTCCTCATCCTCGCGGGATTGTCCGTGATGACCTACACCCTGGGCGCCGGGGCCCAGCTGCTCATCGAGGGCCAGATCCGCCGTCTGCTCGGGAGGCACAGAATGCAGCGCGAGATAGAGAATCTGCGAGACCATTACATCATCTGCGGCTACGGTCGCATGGGCCGGATCCTCTGCCAGGAGCTGCGCGCCGAGGGGGTTCCCTTCGTCGTGGTGGAGCAGGGGGGCGAGGCCGCCGAGGACCTGCGGGAGCAGGGTTACCTCTTGGTGGAGGGCGACGCCACCCAGGACGAGACCCTCGCGCTGGCCGGAATTGCACGGGCCAAGGGGCTGGTGGCGGTGGTCTCGTCGGACGTGGACAACCTCTACATCGTGCTCTCGGCCCGCGAGGAGACGCGATTGAGCAATCCTCGTCTCTACATCCTGGCCCGGGCCTCCGACTCCCACGCCACCAAGAAGATCGCCCGCGCCGGGGCCAGCCGGGTCATCTCGCCCTACCAGATCGGCGGCATGCGGATCGTCCAGGCCCTGCTGCGGCCCCATGCCTACGACTTCGTCGAGGTGGTGACCCAGAGCAGCGGCCTGGACCTGATGATCGAGGAGATCCCGGTCGGGGAGAATTCCGCGCTCGTCTCCTTGCCCCTCAAGGATTCGGGTATCCGGCAGAAGTACGACATGATCATCATCGGTATCAAGAAGCGGACCGCGGACATGATCTTCAATCCGGGCCCCGGACACGTCATCGAGGCGGGAGACGTGCTCATCGTGCTGGGTAGCAAAACCCAGGTGGCGGAGCTGGGCAAGGTACTCGCCTGAGGGATCGGATGGGCGGAGGGGCCGCCGCGCGGCGGTGGCCGGGCCGCGGGAACCGCAGTAGCTTACCTCCAAAGTCCCCGCATTCACCTGGGACCTGGACGGGAGGAACAGCGTGAGCGCTGACAAGGCGCGTTCCGCGGAGGAACGCATTCATGATAGCGTACTGGAGCTGGTCGGCGGAACGCCCCTGGTTCGCATGCCCAAGCTGAACGATACCGGCGCCGACGTGGTCCTCAAGCTGGAGTACTACAACCCCATGTCCAGCGTGAAGGACCGGATCGGCCTGGCCATGATCGAGGCCGCCGAGCGGGACGGCCGCTTGCGGCCCGGCGGCGAGATCATCGAGCCCACCTCGGGCAACACCGGCATCGGCCTGGCCTTCGTGGCCGCGGCCAAGGGCTACCGGCTGACCCTGACCATGCCCGAGAGCATGTCCCGGGAGCGGCGGGCCATCCTGCGGGCCCTGGGCTGCGAGCTGGTTCTCACCCCCTCCGAGCAGGGCATGAAGGGCGCCCTGGCGCGCGCCGAGGAGCTGCTGGCCGCGCGGCCGGGGGCCTTCATGCCGCAGCAGTTCGCCAATCCGGCCAATCCGGAGGTGCATCGGCGGACGACGGCCGAGGAGATCTGGCGGGACACGGCGGGGCGGGTCGACGTGCTGGTGGCGGGAGTCGGGACCGGCGGCACCCTCACGGGCGTGGCCTCGGTGCTCAAGCAGCGGAATCCCGCGTTCCGAGCGGTGGCGGTCGAGCCGGCCGAGTCGCCGGTCCTCTCGGGCGGCCAGCCCGGGCCCCACAAGATCCAGGGGATCGGCGCGGGCTTCGTGCCGGAGGTGCTGGACGTGAGCTTGATCGACGAGGTGGTCCGGGTGACCAGCGACGAGGCGATGACCATGGCCAGACGACTCGCGCGCGAGGAGGGGCTCTTCGTCGGCATCAGCTCGGGAGCGGCCATCCACGCCGCCCTGGTGGTGGCCCGGCGGCCCGCCTCGGCCGGCCAGCGGCTCGTGACCATCGTCCCCAGCTTCGGCGAGCGCTACCTGACCTCGGACCTTTATCGCGAGTTCATGAGCTGAGTCCGCCGCCGTGGCGGCGAGACGGCCGCCACGGCGGGTCGGAGGTGAAGGACTTGAAGAAGAACGACAGACCGGCGCGGCTGCGCGCGCTGGCTCACGAGGTCGTGGAGACCTACGAGCAGATCGGCGGCATCAACAAGATCGGCGACAAGACGTTGCCCTCGCAGCCCGCCATCGTGGAGGTGCTGCAGAAGTTGCTGACGGTGGTGTTCCCCGGTTACTACGGGAAGCAGGTTCCCGCGCGGGCCAACCTCGAGGTGCTGGTGGCCTCCCGCGTGGACGACATCTTCCTGCAGCTCTCCGACATCGTGGACAAGACCCTCCACTTCTGTCACAACGAGCCCTGCCAGTGCTCGGTGCTCTGGGTGCCCGAGGAGAACGGCACCCGCCAGGGTGATTTCACCCGTGTGGCCGAGCAGATCGCCATGGACTACCTGGAACGGCTGCCGGAGATCCGCCAGATCCTGAAGACCGACGTGCAGGCGGCCTACGAGGGCGATCCGGCCGCCGTCAGCCAGGACGAGGTCATTCTGTGCTACCCGGGCACTTTCGCCATCGCGGTCTACCGCCTGGCGCACCCCCTGCATCGCCTGGGCGTGCCACTCGTGCCGCGCATCATGACCGAGTGGGCTCATCATCGTACGGGCGTCGACATCCACCCGGGCGCCCGCATCGGGCCCTATTTCTTCATCGATCACGGCACCGGCGTGGTCATCGGCGAGACCACGGAGATCGGCGAGCGGGTCAAGCTCTACCAGGGCGTGACCCTCGGGGCCCTCAGCTTCCCGCGCAATCCGGACGGAACGCTGGTCAAGGGCGGCAAGCGACATCCCACCCTCGAGGACGAGGTGACCATCTACGCCAACGCCACCATCCTGGGGGGCGAGACCGTGATCGGGCGCGGCGCCGTGATCGGCGGCGGTGCCTGGGTCACCAGCTCCGTGCCGGCCGGAGCCAGGGTCCTGATGCAGGCCGTCACCGCCACCTGAAAAGGCGCCATCATTGCACCGCGCCCTTCGCCGGCCCGGGAACACCGGGGCGTGACTTCCCGTGGCCGACACCTTACAATGGAGTTCGGTCCCGTTCCCTTCTCGCCTGTTAGGAGACAGCATCGACATGCCACCGGAGAGAAACCAGCATCTCGGGCGCCGCTGGCTCTGGACCGTCCTGCCGTGGGCCTGGCTGCTCGCCGTGGCACCAGCCGCCGCCGGCCCCCCGCCCCTGGATCCATCCGCATCCCTGACCGCCTTTTGGGAGGCCCCCAACCGCCGGGACTTCGAGAATGCCAAGGCCGCCGGCGGCGGCGAGGGGGACGCGGCCGCCACCAGCGATCGCTACGACGTGCAGCACTACCGGCTCGATCTGACCGTCGATCCGGTCGCCGAGACCATCCAGGGATCGATGCGCATGATCTTCGCCAGCCGCCGGGAGGGGCTGGCCCGGATCGTCCTGGACCTGGCCGGCTCCCTGGGCGTGGATTCGGTCCGCTATCACGGCGGCACCGTGCCCTACACGCACGGCGGCGACTCGCTCACGGTCATCCTCTGGGCGGGGCTGCCGCGCGACACGGTCGACTCGCTGGAGGTCTTCTACGGCGGCCATCCCGAGCCGCAGAGCACCCACTACGGGCTGACCTTCAAGCGCCACCACGCCGGATACGGCCACACCCCGGAAGAGCAGGGTCCCATCATCGCCAGCCTGAGCGAGCCCGCCTATGCCAAGTACTGGTGGCCTTGCAAGGACAGGCCCGACGACAAGGCTCTCTCGCGGCTGCGGATCACCGTCCCGGACAGCGTGGTGGCCGTTTCCAACGGGATCCTGCGCGCGTCGACGCCCGCCGCGCCCGGCTGGACCACCTGGGACTGGGAGGAGACCCATCCCATCGCCTCCTACCTGATCTCGGTGGCCATCAGCGACTACGTCCTGCTGGCGGACGACTGCGCGAGCCAGGCGACCGGCGCGACGATTCCCCTGCGCAACTGGATCTTCCCGCCCGAAGTGACCGCGGCGGAGGCCGACCTGGTGCCGCTCTGCGAGATGATCAACGTCCTGGAGGGCCTTCTCGGACCCTACCCCTTCGCCGACGAGAAGTACGGCCACGCGGAGTTCCTCTGGGGCGGGGCCATGGAGCATCAGACGGTCACCAGCTACAGCATCGGGATGTTCACCGGCGATCTGAACTACCAGTACATCATGCTCCACGAGCTGTCTCATCAGTGGCTCGGGGATGCGGTGGGGCCGGCCGCGTGGGCGGACATCTGGCTCAACGAGGGCTTCGCCACCTACTGCGAGGCGCTCTGGGCCGAGCACCGGGGCGGCCGCAGCCTGTACCTCGCCTACCTGGACTTCCGGCGCAGCTCGCAGGACTGGGTGGGGAACGGACCCGTCTACGATCCCTTCCCGGTCTTTCCCGGCCGGGTGATCTACGACAAGGGGGCCTGGATCCTGCACATGCTGCGGGGACGCCTGGGCGATGCCCTGTTCTTCGCTCTGCTGAACCGCTGGGCCACGGACCCGGCCCACCTCTACGGGACCGTCACCACCGCCGAGTTCGAGGCGCTGGCCGAACTCTACGCCGGCGAGGACCTGCACGGTTTCTTCGATCCCTGGCTGAACACCGAAGCCGTGCCCCGCCTGTCGCTCACCCACGAGATCGGCGACGGGCCGCAGGGGGCCGGCACGCGCCTGACGCTCACCCTCCACCAGACCCAGCCCGTGCTCATCGACAACATCTACCCGGTGCTGGTGAGCATGACCCCGGGCGACACGACGCTGGCGCTGCGCCTGACCGGGCGCGAGGTGACGCAGGTCTTCGCCATGTCCGCGCCCGTGACCGGCGTCGAGCTGGACCCCGAGCACTGGGTGCTTTGGGAACCGGCCACGGTGCCCCAGTCCGGTCCGACGCTGACGGGGATCTACCCCAATCCGGCGCCGCTCGGGCCCGTCAACCTCTCCTACCGCCTGGCCAGCGCGGCGCAGGTCACGGTGAAGGTCTACGACGTGAGGGGCCGGCTCGTGGCCGAGAGGCGTCTGGACCTGCCGGCCGCCGAGGGCAACGTCTTCTTCTGGGACGGTCGGGACGACGACGGCCGCCGCGCTCCCGCGGGGATCTACTGGGCGGCCCTGGAGGTGCACGGGCAGCGCAGCGTGCGCAAGTTCACCATCGTCCACTGAGGTGAGAGGTGAAGATCATCCGCTGGCCGCTCCGGGCATTCTGGCTGAGCCTGGCGTTCCTTGCGCCGGCGGCGCTCGCGCAGGCGCCGGAGATGGCGGAGCCCCGGCCCTGCGTGCTGTTCCTGGCCGTCGACACCCTGCGCGGCGACCACCTGCACTGCCTGGGCGCCGACTCCCTGCAGTCCCCCGAGCTCGACGCCCTGGCCCGGGACGGCGTCCTGTTCCGCCGGGCCATGTCCGCGGCTCCCTGGACCCTGCCCTCCTTCGCGTCCGTGTTCACCGGCCTGCTACCCTACCGGCACGGGACCATCGGCGGGCGCTGGCGACGCCTGGCCGAGGAGCAGGTGACCCTGGCCGAGCTGCTGGCCGAGGCCGGTTACAGCACCGCGGCCTGCGTCACCGTCCCCTACGTGGGGCGCAAGTTCGGCCTGGGACAGGGCTTCCAGGAGCTGAGCGTGATCGAGGAGAAGACCGAGCGGGGCGCGCAGGCCGTGGAGGTCACCCGTCGCGGCTGCGCGTACCTGGCCGCGCACCGGGATTCCCCGTTCTTCCTGTTCCTGCACTACTTCGACGTCCACGCCCCCTACACCCCACCGGCCCCCTACGATCGCATGTACTACGACGGCGACGAGCGGGCGGGCGGGGAGCCCATCCTCCCCTTCCTGCTCTCCGGGGCCAACCAGACCCCCAAGCAGCCCGGCATGTACGACTGGCTGGCCGGCGTCACGGATCTGCAGTTCGGCGTCCGGCAGTACGCGGCGGCCGTCAGCTTCGTCGACGCCGAGCTGGGGCGCGTCCTGGCCTGTCTGCAGGAGCTCGGTCTCTACGACCGGACGCTGGTCGTCCTGCTGAGCGACCATGGTGAGCACCTGGGCGAGCACGACATCTGGTTCGCCCACTACCTGCCCTACTGGGAATGCGTCCACGTGCCGCTGATCCTCAAGCTCCCGGGCGGCGAGCGGGCCGGTTCGGTGGTGGACGTGCCGGTCTCGAACCTGGACATCCTGCCGACCGTGCTCGACATCCTGCAGCTGCCCGTACCGCACGGGCTGGACGGTCGCAGCCTGCGCGGGCTGCTGGCAGGACAGGAGGACGCGGCCTCGCTGCTGGTGGCCGAGCAGGGGACTCTTCCCGGCCGGTACAGCAAGACCCTGGTGGAGTGGCCCTGGAAGCTGCTTTTGATCCAGTCCGGCAACCGATCCACCTACTTTCTCTGCGACCTGGCCGCCGACCCCGCCGAGGCGCGGAATCTGGCCGGGGAGCGGCCCGAGCTGGTGGGGCGCCTGCGGAAGCGGCTCTGGGAGCTGTTCGATCCGGCGCAGCCGCTGGTCGCGGCGGCCGGGGAACGGCCGGTGGAACTGGACGAGGCCACACGGCGACGGCTGCGGGCCCTGGGCTACGTGAACTGATGCGCTACCGGATCCGGCTCGGCGTCTTCCTGCTCGCGGCCCTGGCGGCGTCGGCGCCGGCCGGCGGCGCGCCGGCACATCCCAGCGTGCTCATCCTGGCTCTCGACACCCTGCGCGGGGATCACCTGCATTGCGCCGGCAGCACGTGGCTGGCGACGCCGCACCTGGATGCCCTGGCGCGGGACGGGATCCGCTGCGAGAGGTGCTTCGCGACCACCAGCTGGACGCTGCCATCCTTCGCCTCGATCCTCACCGGCCTGCTGCCCTACCAGCACGGCGCCGTGGGAGGAGAACACGAGGTCCTCGCCGACGAGCACAGCACCCTGGCCGAGCTGCTGGCCGCCGCGGGCTACGCGACCGGCGGCTTCGTCGCCGTGCACTTCCTCAACGAGAGCTACGGCATGACCCAGGGTCTGCAGGAATTCGAGCAGGCCCTGCCAGCGGAGGATCTCTACGAGCAGGCCCGCCGCGTCACCTCCCAGGGTCTGGCCTTTGCCGAGGCCCATCGCGACGAGCCCTTCTACCTCTTCATGCACTACTACGACGTTCACAGCCCATACCGCCAGCCGCCGCCCTTCGCTCATCTCTACTACACGGGGGACGAGCGCCGGCCGGGCGTGCCCATCCTCGAGAAGCTGCTCTCCGCCGACAACCGGGCCGTGGGCAACCGGCGCCAGTACTACGCCTGGCTGGAGGGCATCACCGACCTCGCGTATCCGGTTCGGGCCTACGCGGCGGGCGTCACCTTCGCCGATGCCTTCATCGGCTTGGTCCTGGATCGCCTGCGCGAGCTGGACATCTACGACGACCTGCTGATCGTCCTGGTGAGCGATCACGGGGAGCACCTGGGCGAGCACGACACCTGGTTCACCCACCACTACCTGTACCAGGAGGTGCTGCGAGTTCCCCTGATCGTCAAGCTGCCTGACGGGCGCCGGGCCGGCACGGTGGTGGGAACGCCCGTTTCCACGCTGGACGTCCTGCCCACCGTGCTGCGCGCGATCGGCCAGCCGGTTCCACCGGGATGCTCCGGAGTTCCGCTGCAGGAGCAGCTGGACGGCTCGCCGGGCGAGCCGCGCTGCCTCGCGGCCGAGTGGGGGGCGGCGCCGGAGGACTACGCCAAGGCGCTCGTGGAGTGGCCCTGGAAGCTGCTGCTTTTCGCCCGGGACGGCGGCGAGCGCTACGAGCTGTACCGCCTGGACACCGATCCGGGCGAGCTCCACAACCTGGTGCCGGAGCGCCCGGAGATCCTGGGCGGCCTGCGCGTCCGCCTGCACCGGCTCTTTCCCCCCGACCACCCCGTGCTGGCGGACCCGCGCGCCCGACCCGCCGCGCTCGATCCCGCCAGCCGCGAGCGCCTGCGCGCCCTGGGTTACGTGGATTGAGGCTTTCC
Source organism: uncultured Fibrobacteraceae bacterium (assembly GCA_964524645.1). Taxonomy (GTDB): domain Bacteria; phylum Krumholzibacteriota; class Krumholzibacteriia; order LZORAL124-64-63; family LZORAL124-64-63; genus CAZGEC01. The sequence continues at coordinate 84,213 of CAZGEC010000009.1, forward strand.
CCTCGCGATCCACCGAGGTCGAGAGAAGCCGTGGAGACGGAATGCGCTTATCATCGGCGGCACCAGGCAGACCCCCCCCCGCGGGGCTGCCCCGAGATCATCAGCCGAGGAGAAGGAACATGGCACAATTCAAGTTCAAGGGCGATTCGTTCCACACGGCGGGCGAGCTGCCGAAGGTCGGCAGCAAGGCGCCCGGCTTCAAGCTCACGAAGATCGACATGTCGGAGATCCGCCTGCAGGAGCTGGAAGGCCGCAAGGTGATCCTGAACGTCTTCCTGAGCGTGGACACCGAGGTCTGTGCGGCATCGGTGCGCCGCTTCAACGAGGAAGCGGCGAAGCTCACGGACACGACCGTCCTCTGCGTCTCGATGGATCTGCCGTTCGCTCACAAGCGATTCTGCGGCGCCGAGGGCATCGAGAACGTCGATTCGGTCTCGGACTTCCGTTCCGGCGAGTTCGGCAAGGCCTACGGCGTGCGCATCGCCGACGGCCCGCTGGCCGGCCTGTTGGCCCGCTCGGTGGTGATCGTCGACGGCCAGGGCAAGATCATCTACACCCAGCTGGTGCCGGAGGCCACGCAGGAGCCGGACTACGAGGCGGCCCTGAAGGCGGCCCGGCGCTAGCCGTTGGCGCACGGCACGGCGCCCGTTCGTGCGGCCGAGGAAGGTAAACCGGTTCGCCCGAGCGGGTCGGCTGTGCTATGGTCGGACGCACGAGCGAATGGTTGTTCGCGACCCTTCCCGAGCTGCCGGGGGCGCCATGCCGCGTGCTGATCCGACCCGGGCCCTGGCCGAGCTGGCGGACCTGAGGCTGCGCTTCGGCCCGGAGCCCGCCCTGCGCAAGCGGGAGCTGCTGCGGTGTCTGGCAGGAACGCCTCTCGGCTCGGCCGGCGAGCTGCTGCGCCTGCACGAGCTGCTCTGCTTCTGGCACGCCTATCCCGACGACCCGAGCCTGCTCCGCCTGGTGGAGCGGCTGCTGCGCCGCTTCGCGACGCGGTCCGATCTGCATCGGCACCGTGCGGCCCTGCGCGACTCGGGGGTCGCCGGCACCGAGCTCCGCTACGAGTTCTACATGCAGATGGCACAGTGGCTGGCCCACGGCTGGCCCGGGCGTCTGCGAGTGGACTGGCCGGCCTTCCGCCACCAGGAAAAGCTGGAGCGCGTGCTGAACCTGCTGGCCCTCTATTGCGAGACCCCGGGTCTGGACGAGAGCGCGCTGACGACGCGCGAATGGGTGGAGCGCCTGGCGGGTCCCGGGGAGACCGGCGCGGAGTTCCTGGTCCGGCGCATCGAGGCGCTGCCCCTGGACACCCACTTCCGCGAGTACTTCTACGAGCACCTCGCCCTGCCGCTGAAGGTGATGGCCGGTCCCGGCGGTCCCTCCCGCACGCGGGCGAAGGTGCCGAGTCAGCCGGTCGTCTTCCAGACCGGGCCACTGAACCTGGCGCGCCCCGATCTGCGGAAGGAGCTGAGGATTCCGCCCCTTTCGGTCAAGCCCGTCGGGAGGGGCCTGGGTCGCCGGATCGTCGACCTGGCCCGCGAGGCCATGGTCACCCGCAGCCGTGATCTCGACGCCTTCGCCTTCGGAGATCCCCGCGACGTGCGCCTGATCGACTGCGGCGGCGGCCTGCAGTTCGCCGCCATCGGCCTGATCCCCGAGCGGCGCCTCATGCTCGAGGCGGTCTACGGCTTCCTGACCCTCAAGAACGGGGTTCCGGTGGGCTACGTGCTGAACAGCGCTCTCTTCGGCTCGGTGGAGGTGGCCTTCAACGTCTTCGACACCTACCGCGGTGCCGAGGCGGGACACATCTACGGCCGCTTGTTGGCGACCCTCCACCACCTCTTCCGGGCGGACGCCTTCACGATCTACCCGTACCAGCTCGGCGGAGAGGGCAACGAGGAGGGTCTCGCGTCCGGCGCCTGGTGGTTCTACCAGAAGCTGGGCTTCCGCGCCCGCGATCCGGGGGTGCTCGCCCTGATGGAACGCGAGCTGGCGCGGCTCCGGAAGAATCCCCGGCACCGCACCCGGCGCGCGACGCTGGAGAAGCTCGCCGCCGAGAACGTCTACTACTTCAGGGGACGGCCGCGTGACGACGTCATCGGCCTGCTCCCCCTGGGCAACCTGGGCCTGCACGTCACGGACTCCCTGTCCCGCCGGTTCGGCTCCCAGCGCCATCGCGCGGTGGCGGTTTGCCGGCGCGAGGCCCGGCGGCTCCTCGACCTGACGGACCTGAAGGGCTGGACGGCGGGCGAGCGCCTCGCCCTCGACCGCTGGAGCCCCCTGGTCCTCATCCTGCCGGACCTCGGGCGCTGGAGCCGGGACGACAGGCGCGAGCTGGTCACGGTGATCCGCGCCAAGGGCGGCCGCCGCGAGTCCGACTTCAGCCTCGCCTTCGACCGGCACACCAGGCTGCGCCGCGCGGTCCGCGAGCTCATGGAGCAGGATCCCGGGGAATCCGGTCCACCGGGTGACGGCTGAGAACAGGATTTGCCATGACGAGTGGCTTTCCAACGAGACCCGATTCATGCGGTGGTTGCGCTATGCCATGAAATGTCGATAAGGAGGATGGATGATGAGAACCTCGCGGTGGAGCGGGTTCAGGACATGCTTGATATTCCTCCTCTGGATCGCTGCAACAGGTATGGGAACCTCCACGGCGCCGTCGGACAGGGACACCTCGCGCGCCGCTTCAGCGGCCGATTCCGTGATGGACACGGTTGTCGCCGACACGACCCGCCCCGACTTGCCGGCCCGGCCGGAGAGATTGAACCTGGACAATGGACTGCGGGTCATCGTGCAGGCCCTGCCCGGTGCTGCCCTGGTTCGTGTCGAGATGTACTTCGATGCCGGAGCGGCCTGGGATCCGGACAGCCTGGCCGGTCTGGCGCACCTCACCGAGCATCTGCTCTGCGAAAGCAGCCCCCAGCATCCCGACGGGGACCTCGCGCGCCAGGAGACACTCTATGCAGTTTACGGAAACGCCTTCACTTCCTCGTTCACCATGTGCTTCGTGACCGATTGCCTGCCGCAGTTCCTGCCCGAAATCCTGGCGCTGGAAGCCGACCGCATGCGCGGGGCCGCCCCGGCGGCCGCCTCGTTCGCACGGGAGAGGAACGTTGTTCTCGAGGAGCTGGCCTTTCGCAGCCATTCATCCCCCGGGCAAGAGCTTCGCGAGGAGGTTCTCTGTGCGGCCTATCCCGATCACCCCTACGGGCGCAGGGTCGGTGGCAGCAGGGAAAGTATCGAGCGGATCACTCGCGAGGATGTGGCGCGTTTCCAGATCGCCCACTTCCATCCCGCCAACGCAGCTCTGGCGATCGTCGGCCCCGTCGAGCCGGCCACCGTCCTGGCCGCGGTGAAAGACGCCTTCGCGGCGGTTCCCTTCCCGCCCGCCTCGAACCCGCAGGAGATGCCCGACCTCCCGCCTAGCAGGTCCGCGCAGACGATCATCGACCGCTCCGATCACGAGGGATGCCACCTGATGCTCGGATTCCGCATCCCTCTGCAAGAGGACGAAGACCTGCTCATGGTCTCGATTCTCGAGCATTTTCTGGAACTGGCGGGCTGCCGCACCAGCGTGAAGCTTCTGCCGGAGGAGGCGTTCGTCAGCATCGATGCTTACACGACCTACTGGCGTCCCCCGGCGGATCCGAATCAGGAGTACGGATACATCTACCCGGATTTCGATCCAGAGCGGGACAGCCTGGAACTCATGAGGGCCGTCTGGAGGCGCATCCAGCGGAGCATGAAGACTCTGCAAGACGAGGAGGGCTTCGGTGAGATTCGACGGGAACTGCTGGACGGGCTGGTACGGCACGGCAAGCAGGCCAGCCTCCTGGCCGGGGACCTGGGGGGTGCTCTCATCAGCGGCCGAGAGCCCGTCACCGTCGACATGTTGCACGAGTTCCTGCTGGGGCTGGATCGAGAGGACATCCTGGGATTCTTCTCGCGGTGGATCGTGCCGGAGCGGGCCGTCGTCGGTGTCTGCCATGGCCGCGATTCCGGCCGGATGGCGCGCGTGGAGCTGCCGGAACGTACGGGATCCCGGCTGGCGGCACCGGTCGCGGATCCGCTCGCGCGCCTGACCGCCCGGGACATCGAGCCGGTCCTCGCGGCCTACCGCACGACCGTTCTGAGCGAGGAGAGCAACCATCGGCTGAGCAACGGCATCCCGGTGTACTGCGTTTCCTGGCCGGATGCGCCCGATCTCATGCTGGGTGGCCTGCGGATTTTCCCCTGTCTGAAGGACGAGCGAGCCGGCAAGAAGCGTGGCCTGTGCCGCCTCTACGATATGATCGTCGATCAAGGGTATCACTCGCCGCCCGACGATGACCGCGGGCCGCGCGTTGTCAGGATGCCCTGCGACGTGAGCCTGGACTTGCAGCCGTTCCGGCTGGTCTATACGGCGCGCGGGCCGGCCAGCAAGATCGATGAGCTGTGCGCTCAGCTCAACAAGAGGCTGGAGAGCGACGATTTCAACCTGAGCTACTGGCGGCAGATCGTGCGCGGCGGGGAGGACTTCTTCGCGCGCCGGCGTGCGGGAGCTTCCGTCCGGGCCTGGTGCTTCCGCTGGTCTTCCCTGTTCGGTGAACAGCACCCCATCCTGGGCCTGCATGATGCCGATCCGCAAACGGTCCGCAAGATCCGGTACTCCGACATCCAGAAGCTGCACCGCAAGGTAACCGAGACGGGCCGGACCTCTCTGGTCGCCATCGGCGACCTCGATCCCGAAGTCCTGATCCCGGAACTGGAGGCCACCTTCGGCCGGCGCGGCGAGTACGAGGAGGTGCCGGGTGAACCGGCTCCCCAACCTGCGACAGGACGACACGGCAAGGTAATCCCCAACTTCGAGCGGGAGGACGTGCGCCTGGAGGTCTCGTTGACACCCAGGTCCTGCGGGGAGGAAACCCCCCTCTCGGGCGGGGCCCTGGCGATGCTCGACGCGGCCCTGCAGAACCGCCTCCGTTCCCGCGTACGCGCCGAGGAGGGAATGACCTATGACATCCAAGCGATGGGACAGCCAGGCGGGGGGTGCGTCGTCCCCGAGATCGCCACGACCTGCCACCCCTCCCAGGCGCCGGCCGTTTTCGCCGTTTTGATCGAGGAGCTGGAAGGGATTGCTGCCGAGGGATTCAGCGCCGACGAGATCAGCCGTGCCAAGCTGGGTTGCATGAAGAACCTGTTCGGCACCCTCCGGGATCCAGAGAGCCGCTTCTGGCACCTGATCTGGTTGCTGAGCCTGCGAGAAGATCCCGGTCGCTACCAGGACCAGATCCTGGACCTCTCGGCGGAGGAACTCAATTCCCTCGCCCATCGATACGTATCGGCGCAGAACCTCACCTTCACCGTCACGGGGCCGCTGTTCGAGGAGGATATCCAGCTCTTCGCGCCCTGACGCCGGTCCGGTCTTTGCTCGGCGGGCCGGCCCGGGGCGACTCAGATGGGGAAGCCGCTGCGCACCACGACCCGGCAGACCACCTGGTCGACGCCCGCGACGCCGCCGGCGACCTCGGGGATGGCGTCGATCGTGCCCTGCAGGCGCGCCCAGCCCTCGAGGGTGACGACGCCGTCGTCGACGAGCAGATCGACGTTGGCGTCCGCGGTGCGCGGATCGGCCGCCAGCGCGGCCAGCACGCCGCTCTTGATGGAGAGCGCCTGCATTGCGGCCTGCGATTCGGGGGTGGTCGCGAAATCCGCACACCCGACCATGTGGGCGATGACGTCGCAGGCCGTGTCGACGGACATGCTCATGAGGTTCAGCACGATATCGTAGTAATGCGGATCCTCCCACGAGACGCCGTAGAGGAACTGGGTCCAGCGCGCGCGCTCCTTGTCGATCCGCTCGATGTAGGCGATGGCATCCGACTGGGTCATGGACATCCGCTTCATAGCGGCCTCGACGCGGAACTCGATCGGCGCCACGACGCGGGCGTGCAGCACGTGGCGGACGCCCGCCAGCAGGAAGTGGCCGGCGTGTCCGTGGTACACGATGTTGTCGCGAAGCGACCATTCACAGAGAGTCGCGCGGAAGAAGGTGACGTACGCGTCGCGATGCCGTCCCAGCCTCTGCAGGAAGCTGGGCGGCCTGACGATCGCCTCGTTCATCACCTCCGGGCTCACGCCGTACTTCTGCGCGGCGTCGATCATGACCTCGCGGCTGATGCACTGATAGCCGAGGCGCGAGGCCACGCATTCCGCGATTGTCATGCCGCCGCTGAAGGTGCCCCGGGAAATCGTTATGATGGACATCGCTCCGTTCCTTCTTGGTTGGGCGTTCGCCCAGTTCGCCGGGCTCCGCGGCCGCGACGCCGTCCGCCCCGGACCGCGTCAATCGTGGACCGCCGTCCCCGAGTCGTCATCGCTGGTCGTGCCGGCGTGTCCCCGCTTCTCCTCGGCGAGGCGGACGATGAGATCCCGCAGCTTGCTCATCTTGAACGGCTTCGGGATGAACTCCACCGCCCCGCCGTCCAGCGCCTCGCGGGCGGTGTCGGTGGTGGCGAACCCGGTGATCACGATCACCTTCGTGGAGCCGCAGTGCTCGCGGGCGAACGTCAACACGTCGAGGCCCCCGATGCCCGGCATCTTCAGATCGGTGACCAGGACGTCGAAGCGCCGCTCCGTGAGCCTGGCGACGGCCTTGCCGCTGTCGGTGAAGGTCTCGACTTCGAAGCCGAGCTTCTCCAGCAGCGGCCTGAGACGATCGCAGACGATTCGCTCGTCATCGAGAATGAGGATGCGGAAAGGGGATTCCATGTTCTCTCCCTCCGGCGCGGGAATCAGCCGGCCTGGCGCCTCGCCTTCTTCGCCGCCTTCTTGACGAGCTCGTGGATCTCCGCGAGCTTGAAGGGCTTGTGGATGAAATCGAAGGCCCCCACGACTTCCGCGCCCCGTTCGTCCTCGAAGGTCCCGTACGCCGTGATGATGATCACCTGCGTGGGCAGCGTCTTCTCGCGGACGTAGACGAGCACGTCCAGGCCCGTCGGTCCCTTCATCTTGAGATCCGTGACGACGACGTCGAAGCGCTGGTGCTCGAGCCGCTCGATGGCGGCCTGGCTGTCCAGAAAGGCCTCCACCACCATCCCCTTCTTCTCCAGGAAGTCCTTCAGCCGTTCCCCGACCGCCGGCTCGTCGTCCAGGACCATGACTTGAATCGCGTCCGTCATTCCACCCTCCGATCCGCTGGCTTGCCCCTTCTGTGCTTGGTGTCCCCGCAGGAACTCCTCGGTGAACCGCCTGACGGATTCCTCGTCGCGCAGCTGGATGTCCAGCTGGCGGGTGAAGCCAACCAGGCGTCCCACCATCCGGAGGCGTTGCTCCACGACCGGGCGTGAGGCGTTGTTCAATCGCGCCACCACCAGGTCTCCCGTGCGGTCCACCGCGAAATCGAAATGGGAGAGGATGTCGCCCAGGAGCGTCGCCCGCCGCTCGCGCCGGGTCAGCTCCGTCACTCCCCCCACGAAACGAAAGAGGAGGTAGCTGTCCTCCTCGCCCTCCCCGAGATAGCAGTCGATCACGTTGAAGTGATAGCCGAGGCGCAGGCTGAGATTGAGATAGTTGCCGGAGATGATCGCCAGGTTGCGCTCCACCGCGACGGCCCCCGGCATCGTCAGCGCGGTCGACCGGGTGGCGCTCGCCAGGAACCCGGCCAGATCCATGTCCGCCGGAGCCGTGGCCCAGACGCCGGGCTCGGTCAGTCCGTCCAGGAGCAGCCTCAGCGGCTCGCACGTGAGCCCCGCGGGAGGGACCACGCCACCGCCGACGCCCGGCGCGAGGCCGCCGCCCACGTCGACGAGCAGGAGGTCCAGCGGGATGTCCAGGTCCAGCCGGCGCAGCCGCTCGTCGCGGCGGCCCAGGTCCAGGCCGCTCAGATCGGAAAGCTCCGTCAGAGCGGTCTCGTGAGCGAAGCGGATGATGTCGTGGTATGTCCGGCAGGCGCCCGGGGCGAAGCCCGGCGTGCCCGGCTCCCGCAGGTTGAGCGGCGCGATGCCGGCCAGCATCGACCGCAGCGTCCGGAACTCCTGCGTGTCGCTGTACACGTCGCTCTGCAGGAGGCCGTAGCGGATCAGCTCCCGCACCACGCCGGCGTACACGGCGTTCTCCTCCGCATCGACCGTCACCTCCATGCCGGGCCGCAGCAGGGCCGTCGCGTCCTGCGCGTTCACGATCGCGGGCACGCGGTGCTCGCGGGCGATCGTGGCCAGGTGGCCCGTGGGCGCGCCCGCGTCCGTCACCACCGCGCTCGCCATGGCGACGAACGCCGAGAGCCCCGGCGAGGGATAGCGGGCCACCAGGACGCTGCCCGGCCGGAACGACTCCAGCGACATCCCCGGTTCGGCCAGGACCACGCGGCCGGCGCCGATGCCCCGGCAGGCGACGTCGCCGCGATCCCGCATCAGGACCCGATGCCCCGCCGTCGCCCGCTGGACGTCCCGCGAGCGGACCGGCGGCGGCGCGCTCAGGCGCAGGGGGCGCGCCTGCAGCACCCAGAGGCGACCCTCTTCGTCCACCGCCCACTCGACGTCCTGCGGATAGCGCATGTGTCGCTCGATGGTCAGGACCAGCGCCGCCAGCTCGGTCAGGACCGGATCCGACACGCAGGCGGCCGTCCGCTCGGCTGCGGGGACCTCCACCGTGCGGACGCCGCCGCGGCCGTCCGGAACCTGCATCGTCTCCTTGACGGCGAGGCGCCGGTCCAGGACCGCGTGAGGCGGCTGCCGCGAGACGCGGAAGGCATCGCTGGCGCCGGTGCCCTCGACGACGGTCCCGCCCAGGCCCCAGGCGGCGCTGACGAGGACCTCGTCCTTCTGCGGCGCCGACGGATCGAGCGAATAGGCGACGCCGCCGGCGACCGCCGGGACCATAAGCATGCAGCCGACGGCCATGGCGGCACCCGGCAGGGGATCGTGGTGATGGCGCCGGTAGCGCAGCGGGCGCTCGTCGAACAGGCTCGCCACGACGCGCAGGTAGGCCTCCGGCACCTCGCCGCGCGGGACATTCATCAGGCTCGTGTGCATCCCGGCGAAGCTCAGCTCCCCGTCCTCTCCCGTAGCGCTGCTGCGCACGGCAAACCGCGCCTGGCGGCCGAAACCGCCCAGGGCGTGCTTGATCTCGTTCTTCACTCCGGAGGGCAGCTTGCGGCTCCCGACGGCCTGCCTCAGGGCGGCGGAGATCTCCGTCAGGTCGGCATCCGCGTCCGGCGCGCGCGCGATCAAGGCGGCCACGTCCGGGTCGGCGACGATCCGGGCGAAGGCGTGCGCCGTGACGACGAAACCCCGGGGAATCGCGGCGCCGAGCCGGGATCCCACCTCGCCCAGGCGCGCCATCTTCTCGCCCACGCGGCCGGCCTGTTCCGTCCCCACCCGCCGGAGGTCCAGGACCAGGGGGCCGTCGGGCGCCACCGGTCGTGCGGAGAGGCTCGCCCCCACGGCGGACCGGATCCGCTGGTAGGCCTCCTGGAGATCCGCATGCCGTCCGGGCGCGATCCGGCGCAGATCCTGCACGACCGTCTGGACCGCCGCCGCCAGCTCCCGGTCGAGCCAGCGCAGGTACTGGCTGTCGAACAGGTAGTCGCCGCCGAGCTTCTCGCCGGCGTCGCCGATCAGCTCCAGCACGCGGTTGTTCTGGCTCAGCAGGTCGCGGAAGACCTCGAGCCGCGCACTCAGCCCGTCGATCGCATCGATCTTCTTCTTGCGACGCAGCAGGTTGCGCAGGCCGTTCATGGCGACATTCCTCAGTGACCCTTGGAGGTGCCCTTGCCGAAGATCAGACCGGTGCCCAGACCGGCCAGCAAGGCTATGATGACCGCGGTACACCCATAAAGCAGCCCCCGCTCCATCGCCAGGGAGTGCAGCGCCTGTACGAGGCCCACCTGCTCCAGGCTCACCGCCGCCCGCGCCAGGCGCCTCACGTGGCCGCCGTCGAAGCCGATCAGGCTGACCGTGTACTCGCCCGCCGGTATGCGGGCCCGCAGCGGAATGGCGGAGGAAAGGCGTGCGGTTCCCTGTTCCGCCGGCTCGAGCGAGACCGCGCCGGCGGCGACGGAGAAGAACCCCTCCTTCTCCTTCAGCTGGATCAGCTCCCGGAAAGCCGTCGTGTCAGTTCCCGCCCGGCGGGCGAGCGCAGGATAGCCCAGCCCCGCCTCCGCCAGTTGCCCGGCACTCGCCAGGCTGCTCAACGGAGCGCTGGTCTGCAGCAGGTACACCGTCGGCACCTCGGCGAACTCGACCTCGCCGACGTTCATCCAGAGCAGTCCCCAGACCTTTCCCTTCCGCTTCAACGTCAGCGGCTCGCGCGGCCCCTCGAGCAGCACCGCGCAGGGAAGGTCCGCGGGGAGATCCCCCTGCACCCGGATCGTGGTCCCCCCGTAGAACAGGCCGATGGGGACCTGCTGCGGCTCCACGGTGAACGTCGGCGCGCCGCCGCCGGCGCGCGGGACGGCCTTGCCGTACGGGACCGGTTCCACGAACTGCAACGACGCTGCGGCCCCGGCGGCGGCCACGGCGATCACGACGGCTGCGAGCAACATCCCGGTGCATCGTCTCACGGCCATCAATGCCCTCCCGGGTAGGCCACCAGCACGTCGGGGCGCAGGAGCAGGCCCAGCAGCATCTTGGCACAGACGACCAGCACCACCACGGACAGGAGGATCTTCAGCTGATCGCCCTTCAGACGACGCCCGATGCGAACTCCGATCTGCGCGCCGATGACCGACCCCGCCAGCAATAGGAGGGCGAGGATGAAGTCGACCGTGTGGTTGATGGTGGATTGCAGGATCGTGACGTTGATGCAGGTGAAGAGAATCTGAAAAAGGCTCGTCCCGACGACCACGTGCATGGGCATCCGCAGCAGGTAGACCATGACCGGCACCATGATGAAGCCGCCGCCGACGCCCATGATTGCGGCCAGCAGTCCGACGATCACGCCGAGACCCAGCGGCATCAGGACCGACATCCGGATGCCCGACCGCGGGAAGTTCATCTTCAGGGGCAGGGCCTCGGCCAGGCGACGCTGCACCGACGGCCCCATCTTGGTGCCGGCCGGAGCGCGGGTGCGCCCGCGCAGTGCGCCGAAGCTCTCGAAGAACATGTAGGAGCCGACGCCGCCGAGCATCAGGACGTAGACGACCGTGATCACGAAGTTCGCCTCGCCCAGGGCCCGCAGCAGCTTGATGATCTGCACGCCGATCGTCCCGCCGGCCAGACCGCCCAGCAGCATCAGGATGCCGATCTTCAGGTCGACGTTCCCGGCCCGGAAGTGGGCGTAGCTGCCGGAGGCGGAGGCGGCGACGATCTGGTTCGAATCCGACGCGGCCGCGATGGTCGGTGGTATGCCGATCATGATCAGCAGCGGCGTCATGAGGAAACCGCCGCCGACGCCGAAGAGGCCCGACATCAATCCCACGAGCGCGCCGAGACTCACCAGTCCGAGGGCGCTGACGGAGTTGCTCGCGATGGGCAGGTAGATGGGCATCTTGTGCTCTCCTGATGGTTACCGGGGTGCTGCGTCCCCGTCCGAGCCCCGCGAGCGCGGGAGGTAGAGGGAGAAGGTCGTGCCGACGCCGGGCTGGCTGGCGACCTCGAGCCTGCCGTGGTGTTTCTGGACGATGCCGAAGGCGACCGACAGCCCGAGTCCCGTTCCCACGCCGGTCTCCTTGGTCGTGAAGAAGGGATCGAAGATCGATCCCAGGTTCTCCTCCGGGATGCCGACGCCGGTATCCGCGACGTCGAAGCGGATCAGGTCGGGATCGACCTTGAGGCCGCGCACCGTGATAGTCCCGCCCTCCGGTGTCGCCTGGATCGCGTTGAGCAGCAGATTCAGGAACACCTGCTGCAGGTCGCGCGGATTGCCGGGGATCTGCGGCAGATCCGGCGGGATGTCGAGCCGCAGTTCCACGCCGCCCAGGCGCGCCTCGTTGGCCACGAGGCGGGCGCACTCCCGAGCCACCTCGCCCGCAGCCACGGGCACGAAGACCGGCTTGTCCACGCGGGTGAAGTCCAGGAGGTTGCGCACGGTGGCGCTGGCGCGCTCGACCTGGCTGGAGATGTCCTTCAGCATCTTGAGCTTCTGGTCCTTCGGGTAATCGTCGTACCCTTCCAGGATAGCCTCGGTGGTGATGCCGATGTTGTTCAGGGGGTTGTTCAGCTCGTGCGCGATGCCGGCTGTCAGGGTCCCTACGGCCGCCATGCGGCTGGAACGTGTCAGCTGGGCCTGATGGTCCTTGATCTGCTCGAGCATGCGGTTGATCGCCAGGGCGAGCTCGGAGAACTCGTCCTTGAAGCGCCGCACCGGGAGGATGGGCGAGTAGTCCCCCTGCGCGATCCGCTGCGTGTAGGCGACGAAGCGTCCGAGCGGGGAGAGGATCTGGCGCGCCAAGCCGGCCGCGATGTAGGCCAGGACCAGCAGCACGATGATGAGTCCCGCGAGCGCGACGATCTTCGAGGTGTGGATCATCGTGTGCATCCGCAGCCGCTCCTGGTTGCTCAGCGCGCTCGCGTCCTCCAGGGCCTTGGCGCCCGTCGTCCTCAGGGCATGCTCCAGAACCAGGGGATCTTCCGCCGGCGCTGCCTCCTGCGCGGCATTGGTGCGTGACAGGCGTTCCAGCAGCAGGTTGTACCGCAGCAGGTTGTCCTCGATCTCGGCGAACGTCTCCGCGCCCACGAGATCGACCACCCCGTCCCGCGAATCGAGGAGCAGCCGATGGGCCGCCTCCACGTGGGTGAGGGCGTCGTCCAGGTTCGTCGCGTACAGGAGGAAGTTCTTCTCGAAGCGCCGCGCCTGCTCCAGCTCGAAAACGTAGCGGTTGACGTGCTCGAGGAACTGCTGGGAAGCGCCGACCTCCTGGATCGAGACCATCCAGGCGATCGTGACGCCGGCGGTGAAGAGGAAGCAGATGCCGATGCCGAGGCCGATGCGCAGGCGGATGCTGACGCTGGGTCGCTCCCTCAGGGCCCGTTCGGCCGCCGACTCCACCTCCTGGTGGCTCTGGCCGCCAGCGGCTCGTCTCCGGCCATCACCCTCGCCTTCCTGTCCCAGCTGCATGGCACGCTCCCCACCCGCGGATCTTTCCATGCCCACCGCGGAGACAGCCCGATGGGTCGGCCGGGGATACCCGGGACGCTTTGGCGGCGCCGTGGCAGGTCGTCGTCGGGATCAATCTCGGGTCGCGCCTGCGGAGTCGTACCGAAAGGACCGGCAGGGCGCCGAGCGGGCGCGATGTCCGGGTACAACCCTACGAGATGAATAATGCCCAGGCAAGCAGCGTTTGCTGGAGGACGCGCCGAGCGCTGCTCGCAAAGAACGTGGAGGAGACCGCCGGGCCTCCTCCACGACTTCGATTCACTCAGAGAACAGCCGAGCGAAGCCGGCTGCTGTCAATGATGACCTCCGTGGCCACCCCACCAGCCCCACCAGCCGCTCCCGCCGCCATCGCCACCGCCGCACCCGTTGTCGTCGTTGTAGCTGCCGTAAACACCCAGCTCGATCCTGGTGCACTTCAGCTCCGGCGTACCATAGATCTTCCTGTTCTCCGTCTTCGTCTTCTGAATTTCACGCTTCATAGAACCCCTCCCTCAAGGTTCCACCCAAGAGAATCGCCGCACCATTGAACGGCGATTGTCGTAGGATAAAACAAAAAGAGGAGTTCGGCAATGTGTTTTCCTTATGATCGCCATTGTTGCGGATATATGTGTTCGGTGAAGTCGCCCCGAAGATAGACAAACGATTGTGATTCAATCATTTCCAGTACTGGGAAATGAACTCGTCCACCTCGGGAATCCCGCCCTGAAAGACCAGGTAGCCGTTATGCGGCTCTCGCTCGGTGATCTCGCCGTTGACAGGTGCGAGCATGATGCGCTCCACCTCGGCGAGGTCGTCGGTCTGGCCGAGGGCCCAGCCCAGCTTCACGTAGGCGACCTCGGGCAGCATGTTGGCGGCCGGCACCACACCCAGCTCCATGATCTCGCGCCCCGTCTCGTAGACGTACATCTGCACGAATCCCCACAGGGTCTGGACGGTCATGAACAAAGCGACACCCGCATCGTGAGCCCGGCTCAGGGCGGGGTAGAGCGGCTTGTTGACGTGCCCGAGGCCGGTGCCGGCGATCACGATGCCCCGGTACCCGTTCGCCACCAGGGCGTCGATGATGTCCGGCTTCATGGCCGGGTAGTAGTAGACGATGGCGACCCGGTCGTCGAAGGCGGTGTTGAGGCTGACGCGCTTGTCTTCGCGCCGGCGGTTGTAGTCCTTCCGGAACGGGGTCACCCCGTTCGCGTCGATCTTGCCGAGCGGAATGTCGCTCAGGGTGCGGAAGGTCGAACGGTAGCTGGAGTGCATCTTGCGGACCCGGGTGCCGCGGTGCAGCAGGCCGTACTGGTCGCTGGTGGGACCGAACATGCAGACCATGACCTCGGCGATGTCGCTGGTGGCGGCCGTCCGCGCGGCGTTGATCAGGTTGATGGCGGCGTCGCTGGAGGGGCGGTCGCTGGAGCGCTGGCTTCCCACCATGACCACCGGCACCGGCAGATCCTGCAGCATGAAGGAGAGGGCGGCGGCGGTGTGATGCATGGTATCGGTGCCGTGGCCCACCACGATGCCGGCCACACCCCTCTCGATTTCCCGGGCAATGGCCTCGGCGGTGCCGATCCACTGTTCGGGCCCCATGTTCTCGCTGAAAACTCCGTAGAGCTTTTCGGTTTCCAGGTTGCAGATGTCGGCCAGCTCGGGCACGGATCCGTAGAGTTCGCCGGGGCTGAAGGCGGGGATCACGGCGCCGGTGCGATAGTCCAGACGGCTGGCGATGGTGCCGCCGGTGCCGAACAGCTTGACCCGCGGCTTGGCGGGGTCGTAGGGAAACGCCTTTTCCGGGATCTGGTAGTGGGCCTCCTTGCGTCCCTCGATGGTGATGCCCTGGATCGTGGTGTGGTGAATGCCGATGTTGTAGCCGGTCACCAGCTTGAGCACGACGTGCTCGGCATCCGCCGTCTCGGAGCGGGGGAGGATGAGTCCGCTGAAATCGCCCCGGCTGGTGTGCAGGATCACCTGGCTCCAGACCCGGGCGTCGTGACTCCGCAGCAGGGACAGCGTGGGGTCGCGGTAGCCCTTGAAGTCGTCGCTCATGCCAGCGCCTCCTCGACCCATGTGCGGACCACGCGTCCGGCCACCTTGCCCCGCAGCTCCTCCATCACGTGGGCCATGATCCAGCCCACCCTGGCCACCCGGTCCTGCGGGCCGCCGGACGGCAGCGCGGCCAGGCGCCGCCGGCAGAGGCTGCGGGCCTTCGCCGGCGACAGCGACGCCGGCGGGATCTCGCCGCCGCACCAGACCCCCTCCGGCACGACCTCGCCCGTCACCAGGCGGTCCACCGCCCGCTCCCACCAGGAGTCGTCCACGCCGGGCAGAGCCGGTCTGGCGCAGCGCCGGTCCAGCAGCAGGGAGGCGAGGTCCTGAACGCCGAAGTGCTTCCCGTCCAGGCGCCGGCAAAGCAGCTGGAAGAGCGGATAGGCCGCGTGCCGCGCCAGGCGCTCGGCCAGATCCCCGCCCACGCCGAGTTTGCGCAGACGATCCACGCGATCCCAGGGGGTCTCCGGGACTTCCCGGGCGATGACGTCCAGGCGTGCGTCTGCCAGGGGAATGGGCGGTTCGTCCGTGTCCGGATACATGCGGTCCGGACCCGGCAGGATCCGCTCGAATCCGTTGGTCCCGTCGGGCAGCGCCTGGCGGGTCTCCGAGGGGATGCCCTGCACGGCGTCCTGGGCGCGGATGACGATCTCGCGACAGGCCGTGTCCACGTCCTGCGCCGGTCCCCAGACCACCAGCACCGGCGTCAGGGGCGACACCCTGCAGGCCTTGCCCACCCGGTCCCACTCGCTACTGCTGAGCGTGACGGCCTCGTGCGTGGAACAGGCGAGGTTCGGCAGCTCGTCCAGGCAGGCGATCACCCGCACGCGGTCCGAGAACTCCCGCAGGAAGGTCGTGCGCGGCTGGGTAGGGGCGCCGAGGAGCCCCTCGAAGCCGGGCAAGGCCACCGCGCGGGCCACCGCGCCATTGTCCACCGCCTTGCGCACGAAACGACATTCGGTGTTGCGCACGATCGGCGTCACGTCGACGCTGCGCGTCCCTATGCCGGCGACGGTGACGCCACGCTGGGACAGCAGGTCCCGGATGGCCAGCAGGCTACGCTGGCGCATGGCCTCGCTGTGCACCAGCCGGGGGATGGCGCGCAGACTGGGGACGCCCTTGATCTCGATGCGGGTGCCGCCGGTGATGCTGACGTTCACGTCCTGCCTCGCCGCGCCGGCGCCGGTGCGCACCAGGCCGCTGGCCCGGGTCAACCGCCGCAGGAGCTGCCCCACGGCCGCCGCTTCCGCGGGAGTGTGCATGTCGGGATCGGTCACGATCTCGATCAGCGGCATGCCCAGGCGATCGGTGCGAAAGGTGCGGGTGTGGCGCCGGTCGCTCACCTCGCGGCAGGAATCCTCCTCCACGGCCAGCTGCCGGACGCGCACGGTGCGACCGCGGAACGGCAGAGCCCCGTCCACGCCCACGATGGCCGTACGCTGGAAACCGGTGGGGATGCTGCCGTCCAGGTACTGCTTCCGGGTAATGTGGATCTCCCCGACGATCTTGCAGCCCAGCATCAGGGCGATGGTCGCGGCGATGTCCAGGGCCCGGGCGTTCAGCTCGAACGGCGGGGCGTCGTCCATCTCGTAGGTGCACACGGACTCGTTCTTGAGCAGGTAGATGATCTGCTTCTGTGTCTTGAATTCCATCAGCGCCGTGCCGTCGTACTCGCCCATCTCGGAGAGCGTGGGGCGCATGTGCCTCAGGATCTCCGCGTCGTGCTCGGCGGTGTAGAGGCCGGCGGGGCAGCGACAGAACAGCTTGCGCTCGGTCAGGAGCTGCTGGTGGATCTCCAGGCCCACCCGCAGGCCCAGCTCCCGGTAGGCGGTCTCGGTGAGGCTTCCGTAGAGCGGGGGGGGCTCGTTGAGCCGGGGGTCGTGCGGGTGGTGCTGCGATCTGCTCATTTCACGCCAAAAAAAAGAGGGTTCGGACCGAAAATGGGCGGGATCCGCGGGACCACCGCGCCGGCCGCTTTCCAGGCCACTCAATATACCTTTCCACGAGGGGGCGTCCAGGAAAGAACGCCGCTGCCCCGGGCGCCGGCCGTAAGTCCGCTTGGGGATTATAAATCCGGAAAATATCTACTGATACGGTATTTACTCACCCCCTGATCTGTGCTAAAATGGTGCGGCAACCAGGAATCCCGGCATCCGCCGACTCTCCCGCGAGCGCACCTTCGCCCGGTGCGGGAGAGGGCGGTGTTGCGTTCTAGGCGTGAGCGGCTTCCAGTCACCACTCTGCACAACGATAGGGGAAGCGCATGAAGACGATCCGGTGGCACCTCATCCCGTTGTTGTTGCTCCTGGCCGGAGCGAGCTTCGCCGCTGGGGATCTCCCGCGGAATCTGATCCCGCACAGGCTGGGGGAAGGCCCTTCATCGGTGCTGAGCGGCGAGGCCCCGGGGCTGGCCAAGACCGAGGTCGACACGATCTACCTGCTGGGTGGTCCTGGTCGTCCCGACGGGAATTTCCAGAACGAGGACTACCCGGCCTTCCCGGAGGCGGAGGGCTGGTTCGGAGTGGATCTCACGCAGCGCACCGACCCCATCTGGCACATCTCCACCTTCAACGCGGAGCTGCTGGACGAGAGCCACACCCCCAACCGCGCCATGTGGTGCGGCGAGTACTTTCTGCCCTGCGTCAACGAGCCGGAGAATCCCGGTTACGGCAACGACTACAACGAGTACCTGGACTGGTACGGGATCGTACCGAACAGCCTGGGGACCACCTCGGTCCGGGTCCAGGCGCGCCTGAACTACGACGACGAGCCGGGCTACGACTTCCTCTACCTCGAGGTCGAGCGCGTCTCCGGCATGGACGTCGTGCAGTACTGGAACGGCGACAACCGGCAGGACGGGGTCTTCGTCCCGGTGGACGTGGACGAGTCCTTCTCGATCAGCCCGCTGGACTACGTGGGGAGCAACCACGATCAGGTGCACCTGCGCTGGCATTTCGAGTCCGACAGCGGCTGGTCCGATCAGGACTGCAGCTGGCCCACGGACGGAGCGGCCCAGGTGGACAACATCACGGTATCCTTCAACGGGACGCCCTGGGCGTTCGACGACTTCGAGCCCGGGTCCTGGGTGAACTGGCAGGTGGAGTATCCCGTCGGCGTGGGCCAGTTCGCCTGGACCTGGCCGGCCCTCGAGGACGCCGACGGCTGCAACAGCGACTGGTCGCCGCAGTGGGCCTTCATCGACAACGGCCTGATCCTGCCGGGCACGGGCGGCTACTCCTGCATCAGCTGGTGCTACGGCCCCAGCGGCTACATCGTGAATCCGGAGGGAGGAATGGCCGGTCCGGATTTCCACCTGCACAACGAGGTCTGGTCGCCCTACGTCACCTGGCCGGAAACCGGCTACGGCGGGGCCGTCTTCTCCTTCGATGTCTACCGGCACGAGCCCCTGGTCGAGAGCGTCTCGCCGGGCATGTTCTACGTGTGGCACGTGAGGTCCACGACCGACCCCACCGGCAGCGGCGGCTGGTCGGGCTGGGTGGATCGCAACTTCGTCTACTACGGCGGGCCGGACTACTTCCGGCAGGTGGAGGACGTGTCGGATCTGCTGGTGCCCGGTCGTCGCCTCGTGCAGCTGGCCCTGGGCGCTTACGAGCTGGGCTGGATCTGGGGCTACGAGGGAATCGACGGCACCCCGGCGCCCTTCTTCGACAACGTGGCGCTGCTGGGCTACGAGCACCTGGGTCCGGCCATCACCACCCGGGAGATCGACATAGCCCAGGACAACTTCCCCGAGATCGGCGCGCTCGATCCCAACAACCTGGGAGCCAACCACGTACGGTTCGACATGGCGCAGAACATCTCCCTCCCCGCGGAGATGAGAAACCAGCCCGGTGACTCGATCATCTTCGACATCACCGCTGTTCGGCCGGGGGCGGCGCTCGTGGGCCAGCCCCAGATCTGCTACCACCTGAAACCGAATCCGCTGTTCGACGGCGCCCGCACCTCGGGGCTGCCGAACGTGGGCTGCGTGGACGGCGACTCGGTCTTCAATGCGGCCGGCGTGCGCATCGCCGACCGCTGGGCCTTCGACCTCCCCGATACCGGCTTCTTCTTCCCGGGCGACGTCATCCACTACTACATCCGCGCCACCGATCAGGTGGGGGGCGTGACGGCCACCTCGCGCCTGCCGGGGGACACGACCGGTTTCAGCCTCTTCCCGGGCGACGCGGGCTACGCGCCCCTGCGCTTCCCCGTCACATTCGTCGTGCGGGCTCTGCCGACGATCAAGACGCCGGCCTTCGACCAGGTGCCGGTGCTCTTCTGGAACGACTTCGGCAACCGGGGCGGTCTCCCGTTCTGGATGTACTCCCTGTCGCAGCTCGGCTTCGTGGAGGGAGTGGACTTCGACATCTACCATACCAACGGGCCCTCGTCCGGGGTCGGGAACGGCCTCGGCGGGCGGGCCACCGCCACGCAGCTGCTGGGCTACGAGACGATGATGTATTCCAGCGGCGACCTGGCGGCCTTCACCATCAGCAACGGCGATTTCGAGAACGATCCCGGCAACGACGTGGGGGTTCTCGACAGCTGGCTGCGCAACGGCAACAAGAAGATGTTCATCACGGGTGACGACGTGGCCTTCGACTTGAATCAGTCCGGCCCCGCCACGCTGGCCTTCCTCAACACCTGGATCTCCGTGGACCTCGTCCAGCAGGATGTCAGGCCGCTGATCGACGGACAGGCCAATCCGCTGGTGACACCGGTGGAGGGCAACCCGATCTTCAACTTCGCGACGGCCTGGCTGGCCAACGCCGCCTGTCCCATCCTGAACACCTTCGATGCGGTCCTGCCCATCGGGAACGCCGTGGGAGTGGCGCAGTACATGGAGCCCTCCGGGACCAAGACCTACAGCTACCCCGCAGCGGTACTGAACTACGATGCCACCTACAACAACACGATCCTCTTCCTGCCCTACGACTTCATGGCCATCAGCACGCCTTACGCCACGCAGAAGTCGCCGCCCAACAGCCCCGAGCGCACGCGCTTGCTCGAGGACGTCATGCTCTACCTGGGCTACAATCCGGGAACGCCTCTCGTGGGCGTGCCGGACATGCGGTCCCTCGAGGTCAGCAGCTACCCGAATCCCTTCAACCCGGTCACGCGCATCGCCTACAGCATGCCGCGGCGGGGCCACCTGAGCATCCGCGTCTACAACGTGCGCGGGGAGCTGGTGCGGACCCTGATCGACGAGGTCGTCGACCAGGGAGCCGGTCACGTGGAGTGGGACGGGAGGGACGGCCACGGCGACGACGTGGCCTCCGGCGTGTACTTCTGCGAGACGCGCGCCCTGCAGCAGAGAAGGGTCCAGAAGATGGCCCTGGTGAAGTAGGCCGCGGCGGTCTGCCGCCGCTCCGGATCGCCACGGCGGGGCGGCCCCACGGGGTCGCCCCGCCTCCTGTCTGCGCCGGGGCGTTCCTCCGCGCCCAGGACGATCAACCAGCTTGGTGGGATTTCCCGGACGGGGGAGATCGGGACGGTGGTTCCGCCTGATCTCCTTGAACGGTAAGGGATTGCGTGCGACTTGACACGGAGCGCGCCGGGGCGCTACTTTCGTGTTGTCAAAATCGTAACAACTGCTAGGGTAGCCTTGGCTCCCTGTTAATGCTACAACAAGTCACGCTCAGGAGGCCCCTGGCATTGCGGAGAAACAGAAGGCGTTGTGACGTTCCGGACGCGACCATCCTGCGCTTGCCCCTCTACCTGCGCAGATTGAAGCGCATGCAACATCAGGGGCTCAAGGAGGTCTCCTCCCGGCAACTGGCCGAGACTCTCAATATCAAGGCCAGCCAGCTGCGGCACGATTTCCACTACTTCGGCGGATTCAGCCGGCCCGGGCGCCCCTACCAGGTGGACGAGCTGGTGCCCGCACTGGCGGAGATCATCGGCGTCGCCGAGCCCGTACCGACGGTGATCGTCGGCGCCGGCCATCTGGGACAGGCCCTCGCCAACTACCGCAACCTGGATCTGGAAGGCTTCCCCCTGCGGGGCATCTTCGACGTCAATCCGAAGCTGATCGGCCTGGAGATCCGGGGCATCCCCATCATGGACATGGACGATCTCCAGGAGATCTGCCGGCGTGAGAAGATCCGCATCGGCATCCTCACCGTGCCGGCACCCGTGGCCCAGAGCGCGGCCGAGCAGCTGATCGAGGCTGGCGTCGTGGGGATCTGGAACTTCGCACCCACCGATCTCAAGGTGCCCGAGGACATCGTCGTGCACAACGAGCGACTGGCCGTGGGCATCATGTCCCTCTGCTTCCGGGTCAAGTGCGTCATGGATGTCCTGGGGGCCGCCGGCGTGATCGAGGACTAGCCCGGCGGCTACCAGCGGATGAGATTGGCGCCCCAGGTGAATCCGGAGCCGAAGGCCACCGTGACCAGCAGATCTCCCCTCTGCAGCTTGCCCTCGCGCACGGCCTCGGCCAGGGCGATGGGAATCGACGCCGCCGTGGTGTTGCCGTAGCGGTGGATGTTGGAGTAGACGCGCTCGTCCGGGAGCCGCAGCCGGCGGGCCACCATGTCGGTGATGCGCTGGTTGGCCTGGTGGGGGATCACGAGGGCCACCTCATCGATAGTCACGCCGCCTGCCTGCAGCACCTCCTCGACGGCCTCGCAGAAGCGCCGGGTGGCGTGCTTGAAGACCATTGGACCGTTCATCCGGGGGAATTGGCGCCCCTCGGCCAGCTGTTCATCGTGCCAGCGCCCCTGGATCAGGGCCGAGGGCAGCTCGGCCCACAGCTCGCGAGCGAACTTCCCCTGACTGTGCAGGGAGGAGGCGATGACGCCTCGCCGCTCGTCGGTGGCCTGCAGGATGATGGCCCCCGCGCCGTCGCCGAACAGCACGGCCAGGTCCCGTCCCCGCGTGCTGATGTCTAGGCCGGTGGAGTGAATTTCCGAACCCACCACCAGGACGGTCCGCGCGACGCCGCTCTGGATGAAGCCGTCGGCCGCCGCCACCCCGTAGATGAAGCCGGTACACTGGTTGCGGACGTCCAGGGCGCCGATGGTGCCCACGCCGAGGGCGTGCTGCAGGAGGACCCCATTGCCCGGGAAGGTATAATCCGGATTGAGCGTGCCGAAGATGATCAGATCGAGCGCCCCGGCTTCCAGGCCGGCGTCGGCGAGCGCCATCACGGTGGCCCGGCGAGCCAGCTCGGCCCCGCTCGTGCCCTCCTCGACCCAGCGACGCTCGTGGATGCCGGATCGTTCACGGATCCAGGCGTCGGACGTGTCCATCCACTGCGCGAGATCGTGGTTGGTCACGACCCGCTCGGGGACGTAGAAGCCCGTCCCGACGATGGCGGCATTCGGCATGACGTCTCCTCGGCAGGGTGTGGCCGCCGCGATGGCGAGCCGCTCCTCAGCGGTGGACCGGTACTCCCTGTCCTCCCAGCACCTTCGCGTTCTCGCGCCCGTAGCGGACGGCCTGATCGCGGGTGGCGAAATACCCGATGCAGACCCGGTAGACGAGGCTGCCGTCAGCCAGGTTGCCGGCGCGCAGCAGGGCCGAGATGCCGGCGGTCTGCAGCTGCACCAGCATCTTCTCCGCGTTCTCCTCCTGGCCGAACGCTCCCAGCTGCAGAAGCCAGGGCCCGGTGGCCTGAGGCTGGACGGCCGGGGTGTCGCTGCGCGTCGCCGGAACCGGCGGGGACCCCCCCGGCGGACTCGTTGTCGCGTGAGAGGTCTCGCGTGGCACGGGCTTTACGGGGGCCGGCCGGGCCGGCGTCGTCTCGGTCCGGTCCGCATCGCCGGCGGCGGCTTGCTGCTCCTTCCCGCCCGGCTGCTCGGGCACGAGCTGCTGGACCTCCTTGGCGATGGTCACGTCCCCGGAGCGGGGCGCCGCGGTCAGGCTGCCGGGCGGCGCTTCGGCGGTCACCACGGAATGCTGCTCGCCGACACCCACCGGGGCGTTCCGCGAGGCGGGCCAGAACATGAAGGCCGCGACGGCCAGGACGATGACCAGGGGCACCAGGTAGATGCGGGATAGCTGCAGGCGACGGGGTCGTCCGCTGCGCCGCCGGGGTGTGGGATCCTTCTCCGCGGTGGTCATGATGGGGTCCTCCTTGCGCTGGAAGCGGCCCGTCCCTGGACCGCCCCCTCCTCGCGGGCCGGCCACAGCAGGCTTCCCAGCCAGGTGGCGGCCAGCGAGGTGAAGAATCCGGGAATCATCTCGTACACCCGGCTGCCCAGGCTGGGCACGAAGTACCATACCACGACGACGATGGTTCCCGTGACAAAACCCGCCAGTACGCCGGCGCGGCTCGTGCGCCGCCACCAGAGGGACATCACCAGCGGGGGCCCGAAGGCGGCGCCCAGACCGGCCCAGGCGTACAGCACGAGGGAGTACACGAAGGCCTTCATCTGCCAGGCGAGCAGGAAGGCCACGATGCCCACCATCAAGGTGGCGCCGCGGCCGATGGCCAGCAGCCGCCTCTCGCTGGCCCGGGGCCGCAGCAGCCGGCGGTAGATGTCCTCGCTCACCGCGCTGGACGACATCAGGAGCTGGCTGTCGGCGGTGGACATCATGGCCGCGATGGCGCCGCAGATCATGATGACCGCCAGCCACACCGGCATGAAGTCCCGCGCCAGCAAGGGCATGAGCTGCTCCTTGTCCGCGATCGGGCCGCCCGCACCCACGATGTCGGAACCGTACCAGGCCAGGCCGGCCAGACCGATCAGCACGGCGCCCAGGAAGGCGATCGCCGCCCAGGTGATGGCGATGATCCGCCCGCGCCGCACGTCCGCGGGTGAGCTGATGGCCATGAACCGCAGCACGAGGTGCGGCTGTCCCATGTAGCCGAGACCGATGGCCAGGCTGCCGATGGCGCCGCCGACGGACTCGGACCAGATGCTCTTGCCGAGCGGCGTCCAGGCCAGATAGCTCGCGCCGGCGGCGGCCAGCTTGGCCTGCAAGGCCCCCCAGCCGCCCAGCTCCACGAGCACGGCCAGCGGCAGGACGGCGAGGGTGAACAGCATGATGATACCCTGGATCAGGTCGGTCCAGGCCACGGCGAAGAGCCCGCCGGCGGCGGTGTAGAACATCACCAGGACGGCGCCGATCAGCATGCCGTGGAGCTGGGTGATGCCGAGATCCTCGCCCAGGTAGAAGTTCAGGACCTTGCCGGCGGCCAGGAACTGGGCGGCCACGTAGAACGTGAAGAAGAAGAGGGTGATGAGCGTGGAGACGACGCGCAGGACGTGGCTGCGGTCGTCGTGACGCGCCTCGAAGTAATCGGCCAGGGTGAGCGCCCCGTGCCGCTCGGTCTCCACCCTTAGGCGGTGAGCCACCACGAACCAGCTGAAGGCGATGCCGCTCACGCAGCCGACGGCGACCCAGAAGGCCGACATGCCGGCCACGAAGGCCAGGGCCGGCAATCCGATCAGCAGCCAGGCCGACTCGCCGCTGGCCCGCTCGCTGAAGGCGGCCACCCAGGGGCCGAGCTGGCGATCCGCAAGCAGGTAGGCCGAGAGGGTCTTGTTGAGGCGCACCGCGGCGAAGCCCACCGCCAGGATCAGCAGCGAGTAGATGATGAGTCCGAGGAGCAAGGGAGGCACGCAGGCTCGCTTTCTGCACGCTCCGGACGGGGCCGGAGGCTGCCGGGAGATGTACGGCCGAGTATAGGGAAGGCCTTTTCGTCGCCGCAAGGTGAAAGCGCCCGGCAGCTGCCGCCCCGCTGCATGCAGCGTGCCACATGCAGCGTGCCACATCTTGCCTTCCGCTGCGGCGAGCCGTAGTATCGGAAGCCCGCACCGCTCGAGGAGGAACCCGTGGGCCAGAAGAAGTACAAAGGACGGCGCGCCGGGGCCTTCATCTTCGACCTGGACGGCACGCTGATCGACTCCGCTGCGGACATCGTCGCGGCGGCCAACTTCGCGCGCGGCCACTTCGACCTGCCGCCGCTGCCGGACGCCACCATCATCTCCCACGTGGGCGACGGGGTGCGGATGCTCATGACCCGCCTGCTGGCCGACCGGGACGTCCCCGCCGACGAGGAGCGCATCGCCGAGGGGGTGGACGTCTTCCGCGGTCACTACGGGAGGCACTGCCTGGACCGGACAACGCTCTTCCCCGGCGTGCTGGCGACCCTGAGGCGCTTCCGGGCCGTTCCCCTGAACGTGGCCACCAACAAGCCGCGGCGCTACGCCCTGCAGATCCTCGCGGGCCTGCACGTGGCCGACGCCTTCCGCCGCATCGTGGCCGGCGACGACGTCCCGCGCCAGAAGCCGGACCCGGCGCATCTGCGCGCCTGCCTCGAAGGGCTGGACGTGCCGCCCGCGGAGGTGGTGGTCGTCGGCGATCATCCCAACGATATCCAGGGGGCGCGGGCCATCGGCGCCGTCGCCGTGGGCGTGACCTACGGCCTGACGCCGGCGGGGCTGATCCGCGCCGCACGGCCGGACCTGGTGATCGACAGCTTCGCCGAGCTGGCCGAGCTGTTCCCGTCGCGTGGCTGAGCCCGACTGCCGGGCTCTCCGCAGGAGCTTGCATGGATCGATCCCGGCCAGCGTTGAGCCCGTATCCGCTGCCCCTCCTGCTGGGGCGCGTGGTGCGCGAGTGGGAAACCCGCCGCCGGATCTTCGACCTGCCGGCCAGCCGTTTCTTCCGCCCCGAGCCGGACGTGGACCTCTCCCTCGAGCTGGCCGGGTGTCGCCCGGCCACCCCCTTGGGTCCGGCGGCGGGGCCGCACACCCAGCTGGCGCAGAACCTGGTGCTGGGCTGGCTGGCGGGAGCGCGCAGCTTCGAGCTGAAGACGGTGCAGGTGCTCGACGAGCTGGAGATCCCGCGGCCCTGCATCGACATGGAGACCGTCGGCTACAACGTGGAGTGGAGCCAGGAGCTGAGCCTGGAGCGGTCGCTGCACGAGTACGTCAAGGCCGCCCTGCTGCTGGCCATCCTGGCGCGCTGGGAACCGCTGCACGAGGTGCTGGGGGATCCCGGCGATCACCTGCTGGAGCTCTCGGTGGGCTACGACCTGGCGGGGATCCGTTCCGCGGCCCTGACGCGGTTCATCGCGACCCTGCGGGATCCCGGGCCGGTGCTGGAGCCGCTGCGGGCGCAGGTGCCGGAGCCGTTCGCCGCCCTGCGCGACGTTCCGCTGCCCGCGCCCCTGATCCGCGGCGCCACGCTCTCGACCTTTCACGGCTGCCCGCCGGACGAGATCGCCGCCATCGTGCGGCACCTGATGGAGGCCCACGATCTCGACGTCACGGTCAAGCTCAACCCGACCCTGCTGGGCGAGGAGGCGATCCGCGGCAGCCTGCACGAGCAGCTCGGCTACGGGGAGATCGAGCTCGTGCCGGCCGTCTTCGCCGAGGACCTGGTGTTCGCCCGGGCCGCGGACCTGATCGAGGAGCTGGACGACTTCGCCCGGGCCCGCGGGCGCACCTTCGGCATCAAGCTCACCAATACCCTCGTCGTGGCGAACCACCGCGGGCGCCTGCCCGGCGAGCGCATGTACCTGTCCGGTCCGCCGCTGCACGTGCTGGCCGTCGCGCTCCTGGACCGTTTGCAGGTGCGCCTGGGCGGACGCCTGCGCCTGGGAGGGGAGGACGGGTCCGTGCCGGTGGCCTTCTCGGCCGGGGTGCAGAAGGAGAACCTGGCCCGGACGGTCGCCCTCGGGCTGGCGCCGGTGACCGTCTGCAGCGACCTGCTCAAGCCCGGCGGCTACGGCCGGCTGGCTCCCATGCTGCGCGAGCTGCAGCGGCAGCTGCGCGAGGCGGGGTGTGCCGACCTCGCCGCCTGGCGCGAGCGGGCGCGGGCGGCGGCGCGGGCGGCCGGACAGCGCGACGCGGTGGCCGCCTACGCGGCGCGCCTGCGCAGCGTGGCGGGCGGCCGGCTCTATGCGCGGGAGGCCCAGCACGCTCCGGCACGCCGGCTCCCGGTGCGCCTGCAGCTCTTCGACTGCTGCAGCTGCCATCTGTGCGTGACCGTCTGCCCCAACGACGCGATGCTGCGGCTGCCGCGGCCGCCGGCCCTGGCCGAGCGGCTGGACCGCAGGTGGCAGTACGTGTGTCTGGCCGAGCTCTGCAACGCCTGCGGCAACTGCGAGACCTTCTGCCCCGAGGAGGGGGCCCCCTTCCTCGCCAAGCCGCGCCTGTTCGTGCGCCGGGAACGCTTCGCCGCCGCCGAGGGTCAGGCCTTCCTGGTCGCGGCGGACCCCGCAGGGCCCGGAGAGCTGATCGTGACGCCGAGCGATGCGGGCGCCGGTGCGGCGGACGAGGTGGCGACATTGCTGGCCGGGGAGCAGGGCTGGCCCCTGCGGGCCGCCGACCTGGCGGCGCTGGAGCGCGACGCGGAGTGAAACCGAAGGGCCCCGGCGCGTGGTCCGGGGCCCTGCTTCAGCTCGACGAGCGCTGCGTGCGCTCTACTCCATGCGCGGTTTCCAGACCTTCCACACCTTCCCGACCAGCTCGGGACCCGGCTTGAGCGTCGCTTCGCCCGGTTTCCAGCCGGCCGGCGTCGCCTCGGCGCCCTTGCTCCTGCGCACGAGCTGGAAGGCCTGGACTTGCCGTACCAGCTCGGCGAAGTTCCGCCCGACCGGCGGCGTCATCACCTCCATGGCCTGGATGATGCCGTCCGGGTCGATCAGGAAGCGTCCCCGCACGTCCACGCCGCCCGCCTCGTCGAAGACGCCGTAGACCTGGCCGATGCGGCCGCCTGGGTCGGTCAGCATGGGAAACGGCACGCCCCCATCCACCATCTTCGAGAGTTCCTCCTCCTGCCAGATCTTGTGCGTGAAGCGGCTGTCGCAGCTCATGGAGAGCACCTTGACGCCCAGCTTCTCGAGTTCCGCATGATTGGCGGCGACCGCCGCCAGCTCGGTGGGTCAGACGAAGGTGAAGTCGCCGGGATAGAAGCAGAGCGTCACCCACTGCCCCTTGTAGTCGGAGAGCTTGATGTTCTCGAAGTCGCCGTTCACGTACGCGCTGGCCTCGAAGTCCGGTGCTGGTTTGCCGACCTGGACCGTCATGGCGGGCACCTCCTTGGCGGTGGTGGCAGCCTGTGCGTCGCCCTCCGGCTTCACGCCGATCGGGCCCGCCGCCGGCTCCACGCAGCCTTTGGGCTTGGACATGTTGCACCTCCTGCGGGGAGGGTGTGGTTGGTGGATGCAGGTATCGTCAGATACTACATGATCGCGTGGAAATGGCAACCACCTGGCACACAATAACATATGAGAATGGTGGGGATTGCTGCGCGACGGCGGGGGCCCGGGCCGGCGGCCCGGCCCCCCTGTCGTCCCGTGCCGGATTCATTCCGGCAGCAGCACCAGCTCCCGGGCCGCCGGCGCGGCGGCCGCCGCCAGCACGGCGCGGAAGGCGGGCCAGGCCGCGGGCGCCACGCTGCCCTCGCTCACCTCGAGGCTGCGCCGGACCTCGACCACCTGGCCCTGCTGCCGGCAGGACTGGTGGTAGCCGACCAGATCGGCCTCGAGATCGGCCGCGGGGACCGGCCGGTCCACGACCAGCCCCGCGGGCAGGGTCAAGCGCCAGCGGATCTCCTCGCGCAGCGGACCGCCGGGAAAGAGGGGCGTGGCCCGTCGGCCCGCGCTCAGCCGGCAGGCCGCTGGCAGCAGGTCCAGCAGGTCGTGGGGCGGCGCGGGCAGGGTGACAAGCAGACCTTCGCCCACCACCCGGCCCAGGCTGTCGGCACGAGCCGTCAGCCGCAGGTGCAGCACGTGCGGCGCGAGGTCGAGCACACGGGTGGTGCGGATCTCGGCACCGGGTAGCACGGCCGCCGTCACCACCTCCGCCATCTGTACAGCGTCCCGGTCCCGGTCCGCCAGCCGGAAGGCGGACGTCAGGGCGAGGTCGATCTCGGCGCTGAAGCCGCCCGCGTCGTCCGGGCGTACGTCCACGGCCAGGACGCAGGTGCTCTCCGGCCGCGGCACGGTGTACTTGCGATAGCCCTTGGGCGTGTCCTCCAGGAACATGCCGGTGCGCCCCGCCAGGTCGCAGCGCCCGATGATCGGCACGCCGCCGTCGGGCGAGAGCCAGAACTGTTCGTCGCCCACGCGCACGACCACGCGCAGGTCGGAGAAGCTCGCCAGAGTCGGCGCCTCCGCGGCCAGGGTCTCCCAGCGCGTGAAGAAGGCCAGCTCGGGCTGCAGCCCGGCGGCGCGCAGCAGGTGCAGGGCGAGGACGGCCTTCTCCCACGGGGTGCCGTAGCTGCTGGCGAAGACCTGGTCCGGAGGACGCGGGGCGCGGACCCAGGGACCGGATGCCTGGACCGTGCGCAGCCGCTCGCCGAGCAGATGCGCCACGCGCTCCACCGTGTCGCGCGCCGAGAGATC
Source organism: uncultured Fibrobacteraceae bacterium (assembly GCA_964524645.1). Taxonomy (GTDB): domain Bacteria; phylum Krumholzibacteriota; class Krumholzibacteriia; order LZORAL124-64-63; family LZORAL124-64-63; genus CAZGEC01. Next base: position 113,638 of record CAZGEC010000009.1, read on the forward strand.
CGGCACGACGCCGGCGAAGGCGTCGCCCTCCTGGTCCAGCCAGTCCTGCAGTTCCGCGCCGCAGGCCCCGAAGCTGCTCAGCGCGGTGAGGCGGCGGGCCAGCGCGCTCCAGTCGCCCAGGGTGCTGAAGGCCACGCAGGGCAAGTAGTCCCCCCGGTGGCCGGTGTTGCCCTCGAGGGGCAGGCCTTCCACGTCGTGCGCCGTCCAGGTGACGCTGCTCCGCGCGCCCTCGCGCGTCACCACGGGCGCGAGATCGGTATGGAGCTGGGTGTAGCTGAGCTCGCCGGGGGCGGAGACCCGCACTACCCTGGTCAGGATCGGCCATTCCCCCTGCAGGAACTCGAGACCTCCGGCCGGCAGCGGGCCCGGCTCGAGGTCGCGCACCTCGTAGTCCAGCTCGACGACGGCTCCCCGCTCGACCGCCACGTGGCTGATGACCGTCTCGCGTAGCGAGAGGAAGTCCGGGCAGCGGGCCACGCCGTCCGGGGTGACCTCGTTGAAGCCATAGGGCGGCGTGTCCACGACCTCGCCGTTGCGCATGGTGGTGCGGCACGCATGGATCACCAGCTCCTGCCGCGTGGCGTCCCACGAAGGCCTGACGTCGCTCAGGTTACGGCAGGCCCACTCGGTCAGCAGCTTGGTCAGCCGGTGGACGCGGCGGCTTAGCCGTCCCGCATCGTCCACGTCGTAGGTCATGCTGTCGTAGAGCACGATGGCGTCGGCGCCGGGATACTCCGCCTCGCCGGGGGCGCCGGCGATCAGGGCCGCCGTATCGGGGATCTGGGCCAGGGCCGCCCCGGCCAGCAGCAGCGCGGCGATTCCGGTGATGAGCAACGGGTTCCGCATGGTCACGCCCCCTTCCTGCGCGCCATGAGCCGCGTGGCGCCGAAGTCCTCGATCGTGCCGACGGCCGCGGCGAAGGCGGGCCACTCCGCGGGCGCGATGGTGCGGTGATCTACCGTGACGGATCCCGCGATCGCGAGCTTCCGCTTGCCGGGATCGCAGTCGAAGCGGCAGCGGGCCACGTCGGCGGCGGCGCCCGCCGTCCAGCTTCGCTGCGGAGCGACGGCGGTGAAGCCCTGCGGCAGGCGGATCTCCTCGTCGACGTCCACCTGCTGGGCGTACCAGATCAGGGCGGGGGTGGTCCGCGCGTCCGGCAGATCCTTCGCGACGAAGCGGAAGGCGCCGCCGTAGTCGGCCATGAGCAGCCGGGGCGCCAGGGGCTGCCACACGAGGGTGCGCGAGCCCACCGCCGCGTAGCCGGGCAGCCGGAAGCGGAGGGTGATGGAGAAGGGGCGCGAGACGTCGCGGTGGTCGCCCAGCTCCACGCCGGTCAGCTCGGCCGCCGGGTCGAGGGCCGCCAGCCAAGCTTCCAGCTGCGCTGTGTGCCGTGCCTTGGGGGTGAACCCGATGCTGCGGCGCAGCCGGGTGTCCGCGTAGCCCTCGCCCACCAGGGTCAGCTCGCCGCCGAGGGTGCCGTCGGCGTCGATGGTGCCGCGCACGGTCAGGCGCGCCCGGTTTTCCGCGGCGCTGAAGGGGCGGGTCGCCGTCAGGTCCTGGCCCTCCGGCGTGCCGATCACGTAGTTCTGCTCGCCCTCGGCCCGGGACCAGTCCGCCATGGCGAAGGGGATCCAGGTGGGATCGAGCATCTCGAAGCTGCCGTCGGCACGGCGCAGGGCGGCCACACAGTGGTTGAACTGATCGGCGGGGATGCGCTCCACCCGCGCCCCGGCCATGGTCATGGCGGGATAGACCTCGAAGCCCGCCGCCCGCAGCATGGTGATGGTCATGCCGGCGATGTCCTTGCAGACCCCGCTGCGCTCGTTGAAGATCATCTCGCCGGGATGGAGGGTGTAACCCTCGCCCTGGCCCATGGAGAGCCCGCAGTAGCGGATCTCCTGGGCCACCCAGTGGTTGATGGCCGAGATGATCCGGTCCTCGTCCTTCAGACCGCGGGTGATCTCCTCGACCTTGGCCCGGATCTCGGGCGTGGCCGCGAACTGGTTGTCGTTGACGGTGAAGAACCAGCGCGACTTCTCGCCCCAGTCCTGCACGGTGGCCATCACCACCTTGGGCACGTAGTCCGACGGACCGGGGCTGCGCCACTCCCGCGCCGCCGCCGGCTGGTCCGCCAGCCAGAAGCGGTAGGTGTTCCGCGTATCGTCGAAGGTGGCGGCGGCGTAGACCTCGGCGTTGTAGACCGAGTACTGCACCGGCTTGTCGCGGGGAGTATGCAGCGTGTAGGTCTTCTCCTTCAGGGGCGCGGAGCCCTGGAAGAGGACCACGTCGTAGAAATGGCCCGCCATGGGGGGGATGTACTTGCTCTCGTCCGCCGCTGCGGCGGCGCCGCCGCCGCTGCCCGGCTGGTCGCCCAGGTAAGCGATCTGGAAGCCCTTGCGATAGGTCTCCAACTCCACCGCGTCGCCCACCTCCAGGCGCGGCAGGTCGATGGCCAGCATGCGGGCGCCCCAGTAGATGGCGTGAGCCGGCGCGGTCACGTCCACCAGGCGCGCCAGGTCTACGTTCTCGACCGTGCCGCCGGCCCGGTGCACCGCCACGCGGCGGACCTCGATGACCTGGGAGGCGGGATCGTAGTCGAAGCGCTGCATGGCCTGGTCGCGGGCGCCCCGCTCGGTGAGGATCTTGGTGAGCGTGTGCTGGACGACGTGGGAGAGGCCCGATTCCTCGACGTCCACTTCGGTGCGGTCGAAGACCACCACCACGTCGGCGTCGGGATAGTCGGCCGCCGTGCCGGCGGCCGCGATCACCGGGCGCAGGTCTTCGCCGGACGGGGGCGCGGGCACCGCCGCCGCCGCCGCGGCCAGCGACAGCAGCAGGAGCGCCGGAAGCGAACCGGTCAGGTACCGCGGGAGCATGGGGTCCTCCTGGTTGCCGTTCGGGGGGAAAGGTGGGCCGGGCAAAGATAACACGCGCAGCGCCGTTTGGGCAGGCGCCAGCTCAACGATCCCCGGCAGGCCCGCAGCGGGCCTTGACGCCGCGGCCGCTCCTGTCGATCCTGGACGGAGAACCGGCTTCGCAGCCCGAACCAGGACGAGGAGGCCCCATGCCCGGCAAGAAGCCCGGTCGCGCCGCCGGACGCGGTCCGTCGCCGCAGGGATCGGCGCCCCGCCGCGCGGCACCCGGCGGCGGCCGCCGCCGCCAGCCGCGATCACCCGGGCAGTGGCCCGCCAGCAGCTGCGACTGCACGGCCTGCCGGCAGGCCTGCCTCAACTCTCCCGGCTGGTTCCTGCCGGATCAGCTGGAGCCCCTGGCCGATCACCTGGGCCTGTCGCTGCGCGAGGTCTTCCGCCGCTACCTGGCCGTGGGAACCACGCTGATGCCGGACGGCCGATCGCGCCACGGCGTGATGCCGCACAAGCTGCGCGATCACATGGCGCCGGGCAGCATCTGGCGGCTGGAGGAGCTGGCCGAGCCCGGCCGCTGCGTCTTCTACGATCGCGGCCGTTGCACCATCTACCCCGTGCGCCCCTTCGAGTGCTCGCGCATGCTGCATTCCCGCGTCCAGGGAGCGGAGCGGCTGCGCCACTGGATCGTGGAGCGCTGGACGCCGGCAAGAGTGAAACCGTTCCTGAACTGGGCCCGGCAGCGCCGGCAGGCCGGCCGGACGCGGCCAGAGGAGTGAGAGCATGCTGCAGCCCCCCACCCCCTACACCCCCTTCGCCCAGCGCATCGAGACGCTGCGCATCACTCCCGACCTGGCCGCCCGCGCCGGCCTGGTCGACTGGGCGGCCGCCTTCGCGCTGGGCACCGCCGGCTACCGCGATCTGCTGGATCCGCGGGACCTGTTCAATCTCGAGGTGCCGTTCAACGCGGTGACCGTGGCGGTGATGCTGGCGGCCCGCCAGCAGCTGGCCCGCGAGGCGGGCCTGGAGTCCCTGCACGTGGGCGGCGAGGTGCGGCCGCACACCGAGGAGTTCATCGATCTGGCGGCCCGCATCTACGCGGCGGGCGGCCTGCGCGTCCACCTGCGACCGGCGGGTCAGCGGACCACGCCCATCTGGTTCTCCTCCTTCGGAGTCTTCTACGAGGAGCTGGACGGCGGCGAGAACTTCACCGCCTCCCACAGCCAGAGCTTCAAGGGCGGCTGGAAGCCCATGGATGCCGCGGGCGGCCAGCTCCTGCCGGAGGCCGGACGCCGCATCGCCGAGCGGGTGCGCGAGCTGGCCGGCCAGGCGGTGTCCGGGGGCCTGGAGATTCCCCTCGCCGCGGCCAGCAATCCGCTCATCCGGCGCGACTTCGATCCCCTCGCGGCCTACGTCACCGCGCTGCGCCAGGTGATCCCCGCCGGTCTGCTCGCGGAGATCCCGCGCGCGGCGGCCGGCGGTTTTCGCGCCGCCATCTGCACCGAGGGCGGCAGCATGGCGGGCACGGCCCGGCGCATCTTCGAAGCGCTGGACGTGCAGGTGGGAGAGGACCGGACCATCCTCTTCACTCACCAGGACGAGCGCTCCGACTACTACGGGATCGGAATCCTCGACGGTGTGAACCACGGCGTCGACCCCGGCAAGTGGCAGGTCTACAAGCATGTGGGGGCCCAGGCGATCCTGCGCGAGAAGCGGGCCGACATCTTCTTCATCTGGGATCCGGACGGCGATCGCTTCAACATGATCACCACGGCTCCGGCCGCCCTGGCCGGGCCCGCGCAGGCGGCGGGGCTGGAGGTCGATCCCCTGGACGCCGAGCGCTGCCTGGTCTTCTTCAAACCCAACCAGATCTACTTTCTGCTCACCGCGGCGCGCCTGGCCGCCCTGCACGAGGCCGGGGAGCTGGACCGCCACGACTGGCTGGTGACCGCGACCTGGCCCACCAGCCGCAGCCTCGGCGAGCTGGCCCGCTCCTTCGCCGCCCGCAGCGGCGCCCGCCTGGGCTTCTTCCAGGTGCCGGTGGGCTTCAAGCACTTCGCCCAGCTGGTGGGAGATCTGGAGGAGCAGCTGGCCGGAGGCGCGGAGGTCACCGCGGCCACCGACGCGACGGGCACGCGGACGGAGTTCGGCCCACGGCCCCGCCTGCTCATCATGGCCGAGGAGAGCGGGGGTGCCGCCTTCGGCCCCGCCGAGCCGGTGATCAGCCACCGTCGCCGGCGCACCTCGCTGGCCTCGAAGGAGAAGGACGGGTTCCAGGTGGGCGTCATGGCCCTGGCGCTGGCCGCCCGCCTGCACCGGACCGGGAGCAGCTTCGCGGCCCACTACCTGGAGCTGCTCGAGGAGCATGCCATCGTGCACCGCTTCTACGAGCGGCGCGACGTGACGCTGTTCGACGAGTCCCTGCAGGGCGAGGCCCGCGAGCGGGCACGGGCCGAGGGGAACCGGCGCAAGCAGGCCGCCGTCGACTTCTTCGCTGGCCTGGAGAAACGCGAGCCGGCGGAGGTGGAGGGAGCGCTGCGCGACCGGCTGCCCGGCACGGTCCAGCTGCCGCCCGTCCAGCGGGTTTTCCACGCGGGGGACGGCACCCTGATCGAGATGGAGGGGCAATGGTTCGAGCTGCGGGCCTCCGGCACCGACGCGGTCCTGCGCTACTACATGGAGGGCCGCGACGCGGAGCAGGTGGCCCGGCTCAACGAGGCCTTCACGAAGCTGGAAACTCCCGCGGCGGGGTCCTGAGCCGGCGGGCGCGAGGCGCTAGTACCGCACGATCCCCATCAGCTCCACGCCCTCGAACTCGGGCTCGAACTTGCAGACGCCGCCCGAGCAGAGCTGGCCGGCCTGGCGCTGGCCCGCCCACAGGCTGAGCTGGGTGCCGCGCATGGTTCCGTAGGTCAGCTGCACGGCGGGGAAGGGACCTTCCTCCTCGTCCGGAGCGCGCTGCTCGGGGTACTTGTTGTTCAGCTCGAGGATGCCGGCCACGGACCAGCGCGGGGCGGCGGCGAACTCCAGCTCCACGATCTGCTGGTCGTAGGCGCCGAGGTCGAAGCCCGGGCCGCCCCCGACCCGCACGTGCTGGTGCTCCCCGGTGACGGTCAGCACGTGCACGGGGTCCAGGTGCCAGCCGACCTCCGCGATCACCGTCTGGCGGAGCCCCTCGCTGTCCATGTAGTCGAAGGCACTGCGCAGCTCCAGCGGTCCCAGATCCTCCTTTTCCAGGTGGGCGTAGGCCTCCTCGAAGGTCCGGGTGCCGTCGTGCCGCTCGGAGCGGCTCGCGTTCAGCAGGACGGTCCAGCCGGCCGGTGCGCCCCAGGTCAGCTCGGCCTGGGCCCCCCGCTCGTCGTCGAGATCCAGGTTGTGCGGGGCGCGGTTCAGCAGCGTGTAGATGTGCTCGCGCACCGCCACGGGCGGCCGGTTCAGGGGGGTCTTCCCGTCGGCGCGCCGCAGCACGGCGAAGCGCCGGTAGCTCTTGGCCTCGAGGGCCAGGGCCAGGGAGCCGGCGAACAGGTTCACGGCGCCGTAGAAGGCGTGACCGTTCTGGAACCTGTCGTCCGGGACCGGGTCGGCGTCCCAGCCCTTCTTCCAGCCGTACTCCAGGTAGCAGTCGCCGAAGGAGAGGAACTTGGAGAGCCGGCCGGCCAGGCCCCACTCCCGGTGGATGGAACCGTCGGCGGCCACGATGTCGTCGGGACGGTAGGTCAGGACCGTGCCGCCCCAGGACCAGCCCCGGCCGGCATCCAGCTGCGCGTCCAGTCCGCGCACGTCCTGCTCCCGGGCTGAGGGGGTGCCGGTGAAGGCGGCGGCCTGCAGGCGGCCCGTGCGCGTGCCGACCAGCAGCCCGTCGAGGGCCGTGTCCACGCGGATGACGCGATCCTCGTAGGCGGCGAACAGCAGGCCCCGGCCGAACAGGCCGTAGAAGTGCCCGGCCCGCAGCTGGAAATCACCGCTGGCGAACTCGAAGAAGCGGTGCCGGATCGTGTTCTCGCGGCCGCCCTCCTCGGACGGCTGCTGGCTGTCCAGGAGCAGTCCGGTGCGGAAGGAGCCGGTCAGGTAGCTCACGTCGAGCCAGTTCTCGACGATCTCGCGCGCCGTCTCGCTGCTGTAGGAGTACTCGAACTGATCGGTGGCCAGGACCCGCGTGGCCAAATCGCTCTGGGCGGATACCGCGCCGGCCAGCATCAGCAGCCAGGGCGCCAGCATGGCTGGCAGCCGGAGGGAGGACCTTCGCCACGGGGCAGGCGCGATGCTCATCCTTCGTCGCCGTCCCCGCCGGTGGCCAGGAGCCCGTCCACCACCTTCTGCAGCTCCAGCTCGTCGCCTTCCTTGTAGCCCACGTGGCGATAGACCTCCTGTCCATCCGGATCGTAGATCACGAGGAAGGGCACCATGCCGCCCACCTGGAGCAGCCGGGACAGATCCCCGGCCGTGTCCAGGGGCACAATCAGGTCGTAGCCCTTGGCCTTCAGGAAGGGGCGCACCTTCGAGACGCTCTTGGAGCTGTCCACGTTGACGGCCAGGACCGTCAGGCGGCCTTTCGTCTCGGCGGCCAGCGTGTTCAGGTGGGGCAGCTCCTTGAGGCAGGGACGGCACCAGGTGGCCCAGAAGGAGACCAGCACCGGTCCCTTGGCCAGGGCCTCGTCGAAGGACACGCGGGATCCGTCGGCGCACGGCAGGCTCCAGTCGGGCACGGCGCGGCCCTCGGCCGCCACGGGCGCGGGCAGAAGAACGGGCGCCAGGGCCAGCAGAAGTGCGGCGGCGACGCCGGGCATGGCACGCAAGATCATCCTCCCGTCGAGGTGGGCAGGGCCCGGCCCGTCACGGCGGGGAGCCGGACGGGCACGGGCCGACATTGCGGGACCCCGGGCTACTTGGCCAGGGTCAACTTGAGGCTCTGCTCCTGATCGGCGATCCGGATGCGCGCCAGGTAGACGCCGCTGGCCGCCTGGGCACCGCTCTCGCTGCGGCCGTCCCAGGTCAGGCTTTGCGCGCCCGGAGCGATCGGACCGTGCCAGAGCGTGCGCACGAGGCGCCCGCGCAGGTCGTAGAGGGCGACCGTGGCGGGCACGGGCTTGCTTCCGCTCACCGCGAACTGGATGTGGGTCGTCGGGTTGAACGGGTTGGGTGTCGCGCGCGGCTGCAGGACCAGCGCCGGCGTCTCGTCCCCGCCGGGCACGCCGACCAGCTCCAGGTCGAACCAGTCCAGGATGCGCGCCATGATCAGGTCGCGATCGGTCTGCTCGGCGATGCCCTCGAAGCCGAAGGCGAAGTAGACCGTCTTGAAGACGCCGGTGTCGTTGTGGACGGCCGCCTCACGCCCGGCGGCATAGGTCATGCAGGCCACGCCGGTGCCGTACGGGTTGATCTCGCTGGGGTAGTTCTGGTTGTTGGCGCCCGAACCGCCGTAGATGTTGAAGACCAGCCCGTCGCTGATGGGATCGCCGCCGATGCCGCTGATGGTCAGCAAGTTGGTGTCGTCCAGGACGTAGGTGGCCCCCAGGTAATTGTGGTAGAAGTTCTGGGCCGCCGGGAAGTTGCTGCTGCCGCTGCTGTCGAAGATGTCCCAGCCGATGTCCTGGCCGCTGATGAACAGGTTGCCGCCGCCGTCCAGGTAGGCGCTCAAGGCGGTCACGTCATCGGGCACGAAGACCGGGTACCCCAGGCCCACGTCCCAGATCACGGCATGGAAGTGGTCCAGGAAGGCGGGATCCAGCTTGCCCTCGGCGCCCCGGTCCCAGGTGCCGTAAGGGTAGCCGGCGGCATCGAGGGCCTGGTAGTAATACGCCTGGTAGTTGGCGCCCCCGTCGTCGTCGACGCAGAGGATCGGCACCCCGTAGGTGATGACCTTGAAGGTCTCGGCCCAGGAGAGGGCGGGATTGCCGCCGCTGGTCACGGTGACGGTGACCTCGCCCTGACCCACGCTGCCGAAGGGCTCGATGTCCACGTCCACCGGAGTGGTGAGACCGGCGTCCAGGCGGACGCTGAAATCGTCGTCACCGATCCCGTGGCAGATGCCGCCCTCGCAGACGCCGCCGCCCCAGCCGCTGGGCAGGTCCCAGTCCACGTGCACCGCGTAGTTGTCGTTCTGCAGGCCCCGGTTCTCCAGCTGCGAGTCGAAGCTGTGCAAGCCCATGGGCACGACGTCGACCGTGTGCTCGGCTCCGTAGAAGAAGGTGTAATCCGTGGCGTTGATCTTGGAGGAGGCGGCCTGCAGTACGCTCTTGTCCGCGTTGTCCTGCACCCAGACTACGGCGTAGGGCTGGCGCCAGGCGGGATTGATGGTGCCGACCTCGGAGAAGTTCAGGGTCTGCCCCTGGCTGATGGTCAGGGTCTGTCCGGCGTAGGAGGGCAGCATGTCGCGCATCGTGCAGTAGAAGTACTGCTCGCCGTTGCTGCCCGGAGGCGTGGCATAGAAAACCTCGGGCTCCACGATGGCCATGTGCAGGACGAGGCCGCTGGCCGGCACGGCGTCCGTGGCCTCTACGGTGACATCGACGGTCATGCTGGTGCCGACCACGGAGGTGCTGACGTCCAGATCGAACGGGGCCGGTATGGGCAGCTCGTTGCCGACCGCGGTCTTGATGCTTGGCACGCTGCTGGTCGGCGCCTCGCTGCCGTCGCACTCGTTCGTCGGTACGGCGTTGACGCCGTAGTAGGCCCGGCGACCGTTGACATCGGCGGAGTTGTACAGGTAGAACGGGTCGCTGGCGCTGGGCCAGTTCACGTGGTACTCGAGGCTGAGGATGATCTGATCGCTGTACGCAGTCACGAAGTCGTGCACGGCCGAGTTGTTGGCGGGGCAGTATCCGCATGACACGTTCGTGAAGGTCTCGAACAGGACCACGCGTTGGCTGCCGGCGGCGGGTGTCGCGGCCAGCAGGCCGGCGACCAGGAGCAGGAAGAGCGGGCGCAAGGTTCTCATGGACGTTGTCCTCCGGTTGGGGATCGAGGGTTCGAGAACGGCTTGGCGGTTTGCGGGACGCGGCGCTCGCCGGTCTTGCCGGCCGTGGCCGTGGAGCCCGCCTGCAGGATCTGTCGCGTCGTCTCGTGTTGCACGAAGGCCACCACGTAGAGGTTGGCCTCCACCCAGGAGATGTTGCGCTGGAGGGTGAAGGGGTAGGCGAGTGGCGTGCTCTCCTCCGGCGAGCTCAAGATTGCGGCGGCCACGACGAGGTCGCGCATGACCCAGTGGAAGACCGTCTCGTCCTGGCTGCCGGGCGGGCGTCCGTACACGATCGGGTTCTCCACCAGGGCCACCCGCAGCGCGCAGCCGCTCAGGTCCACGTGACGCGTGGCGGTCAGGCTGACCGTCCCGCTCACGTCGCTGGTGTGGATCTCGGCCGCCACCGCCACGGCGAAGCCGGGATCGGCGGCCAGCAAGGCGTCCACCTGGGGGGTCAGCGAGGTGAGGTCGGGCGGCACGCCGAGATCTCCCAGCAGCGCACCGTCCGCCAGCAGGGTCGGAATGGTGATGGCGGCCGTCCCCGGGAAGTAGTAGGTCCGGCGCTCCTCGTTGTCCTCGATGTTGGCCTGGTAGTGCGGATCGCTGATGGCGGGGGAGCCCGTGCTGTACTTGATCAGCAGCACGCGATCGGTCCCGTGCCCCGGACTCTCCATCAAGGCCTCGACGTTCGCCGACATCTCGGGGCAGCCCGTGCAGTCGACGTTGGAGAAGGCCTCGAGCAGGACGATCTTGGGCGGACCGCTCGTCGCGGGGACCAGGCTGAAGTCGGCCTCGGCCAGGCTGCCGCCGCTCACGCTGACCACCAGCGACTCGGGCGCCACCGTCCAGCCCCAGAGGGACAGGCGCACCACGTGCTCCCCGCCCGCCAGGGCCCGGAGCGTGTCCGGGGTCGTCAGGCCGGTCGGCGTCCCGTCGAGCAGGATGCTGGCTCCGGCCGGGCTGGAGGAGACGGCCAGATCGCCCTCCTGGGGCTGCGGCGCGAAGAACGGCGCCTTGCGGCCACAGGAGGTGATCCCGAAACCGATGCCCAGGGCCAGGAGGCCACATATCCAGCGTGATGGCAATGGCATAACCTGCCGCGCGGAAGTTGGCCGAGACGTGGGAGCCTCAGCTTTGCCTGCGGAATGATAACCCGTGATCCGGCCGCCGGTCAACTTCCAGTCCCCGGGTGGGAGTTGGCGGCATCTCCGGGTCCACGGAGGGCCAGCGACGGATCGTCGTTGCCGCCCTGGCCATACCAGAGTACTCTAGTGTGATCATGGACGTTCCGAGCTTGCTGCTCCGACCTCGGCGGCCGCCCGCCTTGCCGCTGGCCATCATGCTGCTGGCCCTGCTGGCCATGCAGGCCTTCACGATCGCCCATGCCTGGCATCACAGCGTGCCGGGTGATTGCCCCGCCCAGCGCAGCGGCCATCCCCTGGACTGTCCTTTCTGCGCTCACCACAATCTGGACGGCGCGGCGGTGCAGGCGGCCCCCCCGCAGATCCCCTGGATGCTCCAGAGCTACCCTGTGCCGCCGGTCCCCGCTCCCGCCGAACACTGGATGGCGCGTACCGCCCGCGCCCGCGATCCGCCGATCCCTCTCTGATCCGCCGGCGGAACCCAGCGGGTTCCGCATCTCCTGCGACCTACGATCACACTCACGAGGGGAGATCGCGATGCGATTCCTGTCCATCGTTCTGCTCACCATAGTGCTGGCGGCGCTGCCGGACCTGCCAGCGACCGCCCAGTCGGCGTCCAGCACGGCCACCGGCGTGTCCAACCTCCTCAACCCGGCCATCAGCGTCAACGGGCTGTTCTGGGGCCAGGTGTCGCGCGACAGCGACCTGCCCGAGTACAACCGGGTCGCCCTGCAGGAGGCCGAGGCCCAGTTCACGGCCATCGTCGATCCGTTCTGGAAGGCGAACTTCGTGGCGGCCATCCATCCGGCGCATGCCGAGGAGGACGCGGAGGCGAAGCACGTCGAGCCCGGCGGCGTCGAGCTGCACCTGGAAGAGGCCTACATCGACGGCCGCTCCCTGCCGGCGGGCCTGGCCCTGCGGCTGGGCAAGTTCTACCTCCCGTTCGGCAAGCAGGTGCCGCTGCACACCCATCAGTTCCCCTTCGTCGAGGCGCCGGTGGCCATCCAGCTCTTCCTGGGGGATCACGGACTGACGGAGCCTGGAGCGCGGATGGATGCCACCGTGCCCCTGCCCTGGTACAGCAACCTCGCCGCGTACGGCGTGAACGGCGACGCGGAGATCTTCGACGCCGAGAACCGCGACCTCGCCTTCGGCGGGCGCTGGAACAACCTCTGGGACCTGAGCACGGCCGCGACCCTGGAGCTGGGCGGGTCGTTCCTGCGCGGTCCCGCCGCCGCGAGCTGGGAGTCCACGGGCCATCTCGACGTCTACGGCATGGATCTAACCTACAAATGGATTTCGCCGCGGCGCTCCCAGGGGCCGGCGCTGACCCTGCAGGGGGAGCTGGTCTTTCCCCGCCCCCAGGGCAGTCCGGGCCGTCCCTGGGGCTGGTACGCCGAGGCCCAGTACCGCGTCCTGCGCAACTGGTGGCTCGGCGCCACCACCGGCCAGGCGGATCCGGATCTCCCGCTGGCCGCGGGGGCACCGGAGTTCGACGACGGGCTGACCGGCAAGGTGAACGAGTACAAGTTCGACGTCACGTTCGTGCCGAGCGAGTTCAGCGATCTGCGGGCCGAGGTGGCCTACTACGACAGCGAATCGGGAGACGATCTGCACTTTCTCGTGCAGTGGAACTTCACCATCGGGTCCCACCCGGCCCACCTCTACTAGGAGGAAGATCATGCGACGCGTTTTTCGCTCTCTGGGCCTGGCCGTGATGCTGCTCGGCGTGGCTGGATCGGCACGCGCCGAGCTGAAGGTGGTGGCGACCCTGACGGACCTGGGCTGGCTGGCCACGCAGGTGGGCGGCGAGCGGGTGGAGGTCGCGGTGCTCTGCCCCGGCTACCAGGATCCGCACTACCTGGCCGCCAAGCCGTCGCTCTCGCGCCAGCTCCGCAAGGCCGACCTGCTGCTGTACAACGGCCTCGAGCTGGAGGTGGGCTGGCTGCCCCTGCTCATCGACGCGGCGCGCAACCCGCGCATCCGGCCGGGCAGCCGCGGCGAGCTGGACTGCTCGCAGGCCGTGGCCGAGATCCTCGAGGTGCCCACCGGCCCGGTGGACCGCTCCCAGGGGGACATCCACCCCCTGGGCAATCCCCACTACCTGCTGGATCCGCGCAACGGACGGGACGTGGGCCGCCTGATCGCCGAGCGCCTCGCCGAGCTCGATCCCGACGGCGCGCAGATCTACCGTGACAACGCCGCCCGGCTGGCCGCCACGCTGGACGAACGGGCGGCCGCCTGGCAGGAGCTGGCCGCTCCGGCGCGCGGGCAGTCCGTCGTCGTCTACCACCAGCTATGGGAGTACCTGTTGCACTGGCTGGGCATGGATGTCCTGGGCGCCATCGAGCACCGGCCCGGCATCACGCCCTCGCCCAAGCATGTCGAGCAGCTCGTCGTCGCGGCGCGCAGCCGGACCAGGACGGTGGTCCTGGCGGCGCCCTGGGATCACCTGGATGTGGCCCGCCAGGTTGCCGAGCGCATGCAATCGCCTCTGCTCGTGCTGCCGGCCGCGGTCGGCTCCACCGACGAGGCCACGGACTACCTGCAGATGTTCGACATCATCTGCCGCCAGCTCGGGGCCGCTTTCAGCACACCCTGAGCGGCGGTCGCCGCAAGACAGGCCGGCGGTCCCTGCGGGCCGCCGGCCGGAAGGGATGGCACGGTGGCAGCATTTCTGGAGATGATGGCGGCACCGATCGTCGCGACCCTGATCCTGGTGGTGATGCACGGCTACCTCGGTGCCCACGTGGTCAAGCGGGGAGTGATCTTCGTGGACATCGCGCTGGCCCAGGTGGCCGCCTTCGGGGTGGCCGTCGCCATGCTGCTGGGCGCCGAGATCGGGACGGATCGGGCCTACGCCGTGGGCCTGGGCAGCACCTTCTTGGGGGCCTTGCTGATCTCGCTGACCCGGGCGCGCCGGCCGCGCGTGCCCCAGGAGGCCTACATCGGGATCATCTACGTGGTCTTCAGCGCCGGCATGATCCTGGTCCTCACCCAGGTTCCCCATGGCGGCGAGGAGATTCGGCACCTGCTGGTCGGCGCCATCCTGTGGGTCACCTGGCCCATGGTGATCAAGACGGCCCTGCTGTACGCAGGTCTCGGTCTGCTCCTGGGATGGGCCCATCGCCGTCTGCTGCGCATCTCGGAGGATCCCGAGGAGGCCCGGCGCGGGGGTCTGGCCCTGGGCCGCTGGGATTTCCTCTTCTACATGGTCCTCGGCACGGTGGTGACCAGCAGCGTGCAGATCGCCGGTGTCCTGCTGGTCTTCACCCTGCTGGTGGTGCCGACGGTCATGGCGGTGCGGCTCTTCGCCGGCCTGCAGCGCCAGCTCGCCTACGTCCTGCTCGTGGGCACGGTCGCCGTGATCCTGGGCGCCGCGGCCAGCTACACGCTGGACCTGCCCACCGGTGCGGCCATCGTCTGCACCTTCGGGCTGCTGCTGGGGCTGCAGGTGATCCTCGAGGCCCTGCTGGGGCGTGCTCCCGCCTGAGGCTGCCGAGGGGGTGGTGACGGTTCGGAGCTGAACCCGTTCGTGCTTGTGCCAATTTCGTGATAATTGGGCCGTACCGGCAAATTATATCCGTATGGCCCAAACCCACTTCTCCGTACCCGCCTTGATTTTAACTTTTTGAATTCAACGATTCGGCGGCAGGTGGTATCCTCGGTGGAGATTCATGGGCTCACGCGCCTCAGCTTGACGAGGGGACTTCTCAGAAAGGATCCAGCATGCGTTGGAGATTGCTCCTCGGGGCCGTCGTGTGCCTGGCCTTGGCGGCCGGCACCGCAGCGGCGAATGTCCAGCAGATCCCTCTACAAGGTGGAAACCCGCAGCTCGAGGTCGTCTCGCAGAGCCTCGACGAGCTGAGCTTCCGTGTCGACGTCGGCGAGCTCACCGCCTTCGACGTCACGACCAAGGAAGGGCCGTTCACCCGCCTGCTGATCCCGGGCTTCCACAGCTCGAAGATCGAGGGCGCGCCCGAGCTGCCCATGATGAACCGGCTCCTGGCGGTTCCCTACGGAGCTGTCGCGCGGGTCGAGGCGAACGTGATCTCCAGCCGCACCATCGATCTGGCGGACTACGGCATCACGAATCCGCTGTTTCCGGCCCAGCCCAGCATGCCCAAGAACGCGGATCCCGAGACCTGGCCGTTCGTGTACGACCGCGCCGCCTACCAGGTCGACAAAGCGGCCCAGGAGCTGGTCCGCGTCGTCGCGCAGGGTCGCCTGCGCGCCATGGACCTGGCCCGGCTCGAGATCTCACCGGTGGAGTATTACCCGGCCAGCAACCAGATCCGGGTCGCCGAGACCATCGAGGTCCGCGTGACCTTCGACGGCGCCAGCAAGGCCGGCGCCAGCGACCTGATCTCCCGGACCTACAGCCCCTTCTTCGAGAACCTGTACGCGGGGGTGGCCAACAGCCGGGCCTTCCAGGACGCCTATCCCGACCGGGTGGCGGACGTGGTGACCATGGTCATCGTCACGGCGCCCGAGTTCGAGGCGCAGCTGCAGGACTTCATCGACTGGAAGACCGAGCGCGGCTTCCACGTGATCGTGGGCGTGGTCGGTTCGCCCGAGGTCGGCAGCACCACCACCTCCATCCAGGCGTACCTGCACGGCCTGTACGGCAGCGGGACGCCGGAGCTGCCCGCGCCCAGCTTCGTGCTGTTCGTGGGCGACGTCGCGCAGGTGCCGACCTTCTTCGAGGGCGGCGACGCGACGGACCGGCCCTACTGCGCGGTGGACGCCGACCTGGTGCCCGACATGTACTACGGGCGCTTCTCGGCCACCAACAGCAGCCAGCTCCAGGCCCAGCTGGACAAGACGATGATGTACGACCAGTACACCATGCCGGACCCCAGCTACTTGGGCGAGGTCTGCATGATCGCCGGCGCGGACAGCTACTGGGCGCCGACGCACGCCAACGGGCAGATCAACTACGGGACCACCTACTACTTCAACGAGGCCCACGGGATGTACAGCCACACCTACCTGTATCCCGCCTCGGCCGGCAGCGACGCCCAGATCATCCAGGACGTGAGCAACGGTGTGGGCTACGTGAACTACACGGCCCACGGCAGCACCACCTCCTGGTCCGATCCCACCTTCACCCAGAGCGACATCAACGGCCTGGCCAATGTGGACAAGTACTGCATGGCCGTGGGCAACTGCTGCCTCACGAGCAGCTACGACATCGGCGAGTGCATGGGTGAGACCTGGCTGCGCGCCCCGAACAAGGGAGCGATCGGCTACATCGGCGGCAGCAACTCGACCTACTGGGACGAGGACTACTGGTGGGGCGTGGGTTACGTTGCCACCGTCACCGCCAACCCGACGTACGAGGGCACGGGCCTCGGCGCCTACGACGGCCTGTTCCACGACCATGGCCAGGCGGAGCACCTCTGGTACGTGACCAACGACGCGATCATCTTCGCCGGCAACCTGGCGGTGATGGAGTCGGGCTCGAGCCGCATCACGTACTACTGGAACATCTACAACTTGCTGGGCGACCCCAGCCTGACCGCCTACTTGGGCGTGCCGACCGCCAACCCGGTGACGCACCCCGAAACGGTCTTCACCAACGCTCCGGACATCACCATCGGAGCCGCGCAGAACAGCTACGTCGGCCTGACCCAGGACGGCGTGCTGGTCGGCGCCGGCACGGTGGGTGCCTCGGGCAGCCTGACCATCGAGTTCCTGCAGACCCCGCTGACCCCGGGCGTACCCCTGCACGTGGTGGTCATGGCGCAGAACCGCCAGCCCTACGTGACGGACCTGAACGTGATCGTCCCGGCCACGGTGATCATCGATCCTATGGTGATCGATGCCAACGTGACCACGGGCATCACGGTGACCGTCCTGGAGTCGGACAACATCACGCCCAAGCCGAACGTGAACATCTGGGCCGAGGGCCTGGACTACGCAACGACGCCGGTGCCCACCGACGTCAACGGCGTGGCGGTCATCACCGTCAACTACCCCTACGGTCCGACCCTGAACATCGTCGGCCAGGAGATCGGGGAGAGCTACCGGCTCTTCACCGAGCAGGTGGGGGTGAATGCCATGAGCATGGCGAGCCCCGACCTCTACGTGACGACGGACATCGGCCTGAGCGATGCCTTCGCGCTGAACCTGCCGGGTACGCTGCACGCCACCGTCAGCGAGCCCGGCTTCACCCTCTGGGCGTTCCTGCCCGGCGGGACGTCGCTCAGCACGGCTGATCCGAACCTCGAGCTGACGCCCACGGCGCTGGGCCAGGTGCACGGCATCATCGCGGTCAGCGGCTACGATCTCTACAGCGAGGACTTCGACATCATCGAGGCCTACGGCACCCTGACCGGGACCGTCGCGAGCGGCGGCAGTCCGCTGGCCGGCGTGACCGTCGAGGGCTACGACGCCGGCATGAACCTGGCCTTCCAGGCCGTGACCGACGGGAGCGGCGCCTACGACGTGGGCGACGACATCCTGGTGGCCCCCTACACCCTCGTGGTGGACTACTTCGGCTATCTGCACTACGAGATGCCGTTCTTCGTGAACTACGGCGCCAACGTCCACGACATCGACCTGACGCCGGCCCCGAGCGGCGTGGTCACCGGCACCGTGACGGCGCTGGACACCGGCGATCCGCTGGCCGCGACCGTGCGGGTCTACCGCGGCGACACCATGGAGCTGTACGCCGAGACCGCGACCGATCCGGCCGACGGCTCCTACACGACGCCGGCCCTGCCGTACTTCGACTACCGCATCACGGTCAAGGCCTGGCACTACATCCCGGTGACGATCGATCTGACGATCGAGGAAGCGGTGGTCGAGAAGCACTTCGTGCTCGAGCCGACCATCGGCGACCTGCTGCTCATCGACGCCGCCGCCAAGCAGACCACCGCGCCCGACAAGATCGCCGCCGACGGCACCTTCCTGGCTCCCGGCTACGAGCTGGGCGAGGCCAAGGCGGCCGCCGACATGCAGGCCGATCTCGAGGACCTGGGCTACACCGTAACCCCCGAGAACGCCTCCAGCAGCGATCCCGGCACCTGGGAGAACTACGACCTGGTGATGGTCTCGGCGGGCAGCAGCACCGCCGTCTTCCCGACGGCCTTCCAGCAGGCCCTGATCGCGTTCGCGCAGGGCGGCGGGCACCTGCTGATCGAGGGCGGCGAGGTCGGCTACGCCCACTACAGCGGCGACTTCGGCACCTACGTGCTGCACAGCAACGACTGGAACCACGACCAGAGCGGCAGCGTGACGGTGGCCGATCCGGCCCACTACGTGATGAGCGTGCCCAACGTCATCACCGGCCCGATCAGCGTCGCCTACAGCGACTACGGGGACCAGGACGCCATGGTGCCCAACGCCGACGCGGTCATGGTCGGCTCCTGGACCGACTACCCGAGCGATGCCAGCATCATCTGCTACGATACGAACCCGGCCCCGCAGGGCGGGCAGATCGTGTACTTCTGCTGGAACTACAGCGCCATGGACGCCGCGGCGCGTCCGGCCCTGCTGCAGAACGCGGTCACCTGGCTCACCACGCCGGAGTTCGGCAACTGCAGCGTGTCCGGCACGGCCACCCTGCAGGGCGAGACGGACCACTCGGGCATCCGGGTGGAGGCGATCCCCAACGGCGGCTCCACCATCACCGGAGCCGACGGCTCCTTCAGCCTGCCCGGCCTGTTCGCCGGCACCTACCAGATCGTGGCCTCCAAGGAGGGCTTCCGCACCGATTCCACCGAGGTGAGCCTGAGCGACGGCCAGCACCTGACCGGGCTCGAGCTGATGCTCGGCGCGCCCGGCAGCATCTCCGGCGTCGCCACGCTCAAGGGTGAGACCGACCACTCCGGTATCCGGGTCGAGGCCCAGCCGGGCGGCGTCTTCGTCATCACCGGTCCCGACGGGGCCTACACCCTGGACGGCCTGCTCGCGGGCGATTACATCGTCCGCGCCAGCAAGCTGCACTGGACGCCGGCCACCGCCGCGGTCACCCTGCACGACGACGAGGACATCACCGGCATCGACCTGATCCTCTCGCCGACGTCCGGCAGCCTGCTCGTCATCGACGACTCGGCGGCCGGCGGCGAGCAGCAGGCCAAGTACACCGACAAGGGCGACATCCTGCTGGCCCCGGGCTACACCGCTCCGGACGCCAAGACGGCCGCCCACATGGCCGGCGACCTCGAAGCGATGGGCTACAGCGTGGTGATGGAGTCGGTCGGCACGACCGATCCGGCCGGCTGGCTCGGCTACGACTGCCTCATCTGGTCGTGCGGCAACAACACGACGACCATCACCGACCCCGCCATGCTGACGGCTCTGCAGAGCTATGTCGCGGCGGGCGGGCGCCTGCTGATGGAGGGCGGCGAGGTCGGCTACGACCACTACGGCACGACCTTTGCGACGCAGGTGCTGCACATCACCACCTGGCACCACGACGGCAGCGGCGACGTCACGATCGCGGTGCCCACCCACCCGGTCATGAGCGTGCCGAACGTGCTGACCAGCCCGATGGGGATGACGTACGTCGGCTACGGTGACGAGGACGCCCTGGTGCCGACCGCCGACGCCCAGATGATCGGCTCCTGGACCTCCTGGCCAACCGACGCCAGCATCATCGTTTACGATGACACGCCGTCGCCCGAGGCCGGGCAGATCGTCTTCTTCGCCTTCAACTACAGCGCGCTGGCGACCTCCTGCGCGCCCAACCTGCTGCAGAACGCGATGACCTGGCTGCTCGCCAGCGAGAACCCGGGCACCGCCAGCATCGCCGGGACCTGCTACGTGAGCGACGCGCCGGACAACAGCGGCGTCACCGTGACGGCCTACCCCGGCGGCGCCACCTACGTCACCGGTCCCGAGGGCACCTACGAGCTGGCCGGTCTCTTCGCCGGCACCTACACGGTGAGCGCGACCAAGCCGGGCTACGGCGCCGCGCCGCAGGTGGTTACCCTGGGCGCCGGCCAGCAGATGACCGGCGTCGACTTCGGCCTCGGCCTGATCAGCGAGCTGAACGTCTGCGACGCCGCGGGCACGGCCATCCCGGACGCCAACCCGGCCGGCATCAGCCGGACGCTCCTGGTCACCGAGACCGGAATCCTCAGCGACATCTACTGCAGCGTGGACATCACGCACACCTACCAGGGTGATCTCATCGTCGAGCTCACCTCGCCGCAGGGCACGACCGTCCGCCTGCACAACCGGACGGGCAGCTCGGCCGAGGACATCCACGCCGTCTACGACCTCGACACCCAGCCCGACGGGCCAGGCACGATGGCCGACTTCGACGGCGAGGATCCGCTCGGCGAGTGGACGCTCTTCGTGAGCGATAACGCCGCCGCCGACGTCGGCACCCTCGACGAGTGGTGCCTGGACCTGTTCATCGCCGAGCCGGTCATCGGCGTGGCGGCGGGCGCGATCCAGGCGGCGACGGTCACCGGCGGGGTGGCCCTCTCCTGGCCGTACGACATGGACGCGGTGGACGGCTTCCACGTCTACCGTCGCACCGCCGACGGCGAGACCGTGCGCCTGACGACCACGCCTCTGGCCGGCCACGACGGCCGGTTCGAGTACGTCGATCCGGGCTACGGCATCACCACCGGCACGGTCCTGTACTACAGCTACGGCCTGGTCCAGGGCGGCCAGGAGGTCGCACGCAGCGAGGAGGTCGAGGTCACCTTCGCGGGCTCGGCCCCGACCCGCTTCGCCCTGCACCCGAACTGGCCGAACCCGTTCAACCCGCTGACCAACATCCGGTTCGACCTGCCCGAGGCCGGCCACGTGAAGCTGCTCGTCTACGACGTGAGCGGGCGCCTGGTCCGGACCCTGGTGGACGAGAACCTGCCGGCGGCCGTCTACCTGAAGCAGTGGGATGGCACCGACAACAGCGGCCGGCGTGCGGCCAGCGGCATCTACTACTACCGCTTGGTCACGCGCAAGGACACCGCCACGGGCAAGATGATGCTCGTCAAGTAGTCCGCGGCCATCGACCCTGACCCCGCGCGGGCCCCGAACTCAGGTTCGGGGCCCGCGCTTCTCGGCCTCGACCCTTGCCGGCCCCGCCGACCATCCGGTATACTCAATCCGGAGGCTGAAGGGAGAAGACAGAGGCTTTTTCGGCGCCAAGGCCTCCGCGCGCATCTCGCCCCCCGTATCTCGCCCAGAGAACCGCCGGCCCCTGCCGCGGCGAACGCACCGTTCCGCAGGAGAGCTGTCAGTTCCGCGCCCGCAGCGATCGCGCTCCGTGCATCTCGGAAGGGCAGGACCAAGCAGGAAGGTCACCGCGATGAACTCGGCAAGCCTCAGGGTAGCGTTGCTCCTGTCCCTGGGCCTGATCATCGGCCAGGCCGCTACGGGCCTCGCACAACTGCGATTCGACACGCTGCGGGCCTATCCCACCAATCCGTACTGGGCCTGCGATCACCTGGCCGTGGCGGACTTCGACAAGGACGGCAACTACGACGTTGTTACGGACAACATCGGCCTTTGGGGCGTGACGCCGACCTACGACTACTTCAGCCTGCTCAGGGGCCTACCCAATGGGGGTGGCGATAATCCCTTTTTCCAGCCCTACGAGGACATCAGGGGAAGCCGTGGAGCGCACCTCTTCCTGGCCGTCGATCTGAACAATGACACGTGGCTCGACATCCTGGGCGCTAGCCTTAAAACGAACCAATTTGTCACAGTGCTCAATGATGGTGCTGGTGCATTTCTGGCTCCGGCCAGTGTGCCGCTTGGCAACTATCATCCCGTGGATATAGCCACTACGGACTTCAACCATGACGGAGTGCTCGATGTGGTTCTGTCTCTCAACGATGGCGATCTTGGCCGAGTGGCTCTCTACGAAGGCAGCCTTGCTGGCGGTCATCCAACTTACAGCTTGAAGCAGGTGATCGATGGTTTGGACTTCACGGCCAAGCTACTGGTCTACGACATGGATGAGGATGGCTGGGATGATATTGTCACACTGTGGTGGGATATCTACAGCCAGATTTACCTGATAAAGTTCTTCCGTGGCCAGGACTCTGTTGACACGCCCTTCCAATTGGCTGCGACTCTACCTCTGGATGGTGAATTCCGCCACTTGCTCCACCAGGACATCGAGGGAGACGGGGATCAAGATCTGATTGTCGCCAGCTGGTTGTTTCCGGCGAACGTATGCGTATACCTGGCTGAAGCGGGATCCGGTCCAGGAGGCATCCCATACACCACTCCCGTTAGATTTGAGGATCGATACTCGTTGGAATCGCTAGCCGTGGATGATATCAATGACGATGGACTTCAGGATCTCATGCTATTCGGTTATGAAATGCGACTGTACCTGGCGAGGGAGAATGGGGCTACCGGGACCTATGCGTGGGACTTCGTGGAGCGGTATCCCGTGGGTAGGAATGTCAGCACTCCTCAGGTTGTTGACATGAACGGTGACGGGATCGACGATGTTGTGACAGCGGCCTACTATCCCAACCATATCAAGGTTCATCGCGGAACGGGGACTGGATTCGAAAAGAACAGAGAGCAAGAAATGGGATTCTATGTCTATGACCATTGGCCGTGTGACTATAATGGCGACGGAAGGATGGATCTTCTCGTTTACGTTAAAGACTACACGCCTTCCGGAGATGACATATCGGTTGATGGTGTCTCTCTGTTGCGCGCCGCCCAGGAGTGGGGGAACAGCGATACCTTTGTCGAGGAGTTCCGCCTGCCAGAGATCACGCTGAGATGCGTAGGAGATATCAATAAGGATGGTCTGCTGGATTTTGTGGACAAGGATTTCACCGTGTACTTCGCTCAGAGTAGTATGTGGGGCTTTCTGCCGGCAGCATATAACACTCCATCTCTGGACCGTTACAATCTGATCGGGGATTACAATGAGGACGGCATCTTGGATATCGCGAGCTATGTCGTTGAAAACAATCACCGTTGGCTGGCTCTTTACATCGGCCTTGGCGAAGGCGCCGTGGGTAACGGCGCTTTCGTGCGGCAGGGTCTGTTCCCAATCGATCTGTACGGGAAGATCGCCGCGTGTGATATCGACATGGATGGGCATCTGGATATCGTGGCGTGGGAGTATGATGACTCGTATGATGAGACCGACATCTCCTTCTACCTGAACGATCCCTTGAGCCCCGGAGATCTCTCCCGACATGAATCGATCATTCTTCCCGGGGACATCTGGAACCTGAGTTTCTGCGATGTGGACGAGAATGGGGCTGTAGATGTGGCTGTCTGCGGTCCAAGTGTCATCCATGGCAACATCGATCTGCTGCGTGACCTCACATTTCCCGGAGCGGGCATGGTGGAGTATGCATACGAAGATCTTGCGGACATAGGGACACACGCC
Organism: uncultured Fibrobacteraceae bacterium; assembly: GCA_964524645.1. Taxonomy (GTDB): domain Bacteria; phylum Krumholzibacteriota; class Krumholzibacteriia; order LZORAL124-64-63; family LZORAL124-64-63; genus CAZGEC01. Next base: position 136,936 of record CAZGEC010000009.1, read on the forward strand.
TCGGGTGTGTACTTCGTAGACGTGGACCATGACCTGCACGAGGACCTACTGGTGACAGGGGACTACTCCCTGTTCGTCTTACGTAACGATGGCAGCGGGAGCTTCTCGGCTCCGGAGCTGTTCTTCGCACCGGACATCCAGGGACAAACGCCCATGCTCCTGGACTATGACAGGGACGGGATGGTGGACATTGCCTACAATGAGCGCAACTTCAGGCGATTCGTGTTTATCCAAAATCTGGCCGATCCTGTTGTCGCCGCGCTGGGGATCCGGGACTTCCGCATGCGGGCGCTCGGGGAGGGCGTGGAGCTGTCCTGGCTCTTGGAGGGCCGGTGTGCGGGGGTGGAGCTGCAGCGGCATCAGCACGGCGTAGCATGGTCGGTCATCTATGCGGGCCCAGTAGCGGAGGAAAGTGGACGCTGGTCGGTGGTCGATGAGGGGCCGCTGCCACCGGGCCAGGTAGAGTACAGGCTCGAGGTGCTGCTGGCGGATGGGAGCCGGATCGAGCACGGGCCGG
>CAZGEC010000010.1:0-130131 GCA_964524645.1 uncultured Fibrobacteraceae bacterium
AACCTCTACATCGCCTGCGGCATCAGCGGCGCCATCCAGCACCTGGCGGGCATGAGCTCCGCCAAGTGCATCGTGGCCATCAATAAGGACGCCAACGCGCCCATCTTCAAGGTGGCCGACTACGGGATCGTGGCCGACCTGTTCAAGATCCTGCCGCCCTTGACCGAGGCGATCCAGGAGCTGCACAAGTAGCGTTCCTGCCTCTCCCTTTCCACGAGCGGGGCCGCCGGGCGGCCCCGCTGCCCCTTCCGGCACGCCTCCTGCAAGGGACCGCCGAGGATCGGCCCGCCGGCGCCCCTCCCGCGCCGCGTGGCACCGGATTTCCCGTCCTCGAACCCCGGGCAGGTCGCGCGATGCAGCCCGTGCCGCCGGCAGACCGGCAAGTTCTGCTCTCCCTGGCCATGATCGTCCGGGACGGCGGCCCGGATCTGCGGCGCTGCCTGGCCTCGGCGGCCCCCTGGGTGGAAGAGATGGTAGTGGTGGACACCGGCTCGACCGACGGCAGCCCCGCCGTGGCGGCGGATGCCGGGGCCGTCGTGCTGCACCGCCGCTGGGAGGAGGACTTCGCCGCCGCGCGCAACGCCGCCCTGGACGCCTGCCGCGGGCGCTGGATCCTGGTGCTGGACGCCGACGAGGCGCTGGCGCCCCGGGACGGCCGCACCCTGCGCGACTGGGTCGCAACGGCCGACCGCCGCGGCCGCTGCGTGGGCGCGGAGCTGCCGACCCGCAACTACCAGGTCCGGTCCGCCGGCCGGCGCGGCTGGCTCCCCGTGCCCGCGGACGATCCCCACGCCCTGCCCGGCGGCCCGCCCGCGCCCGGATACGTGATCACCCGCAAGGTGCGCGTGTTTCCCAACCGCAGCGAGGTGCGTTTCGAGGGTTGCCTGCACGAGCTGGTGGAGCCGAGCCTGCAGCGGGCCGGCGGCCGGGTGGAACCGCTGGAGGTGCCGGTCCACCACTTTGGGACGCTGCAGCCCGCTCCGGAGAAGCTCCGCCGCTACCTGCGTCTGGCTCGGCGCAAGACGGCGCAGCAGCCGCGCGATCCCGGGGCCTGGTCCGAGCTGGCGGATTGCCAGCAGAACCTGGGCCGCCGCCAGGAGGCCCTGGCCGCCCTGGAGGTGGCCGTGGCGCTGGCGCCCGGCGATCCGGGGCTGGCCCTGAAGGCCGGCCTGCTGCTCTGCGAGCTGGAGCGGTGGGAAGCCGCCGCCCGCCAGCTGGCGCGGGTCATCGAGGCCCCGCGGGTGACCGGCGAACAGTTGGCCGAGGCCCTGCACACCCGCGGACTGATCGCCCTCAAGCGCAATCGCCCGAGCGAGGCGGGGCCGGATCTGCAGCGCGCCCTGGAGCTGGCCCCGGCCCAGGGGCTGTTCTGGAACAGCCTGGGAGCCTGGCATCTGTTGAGCCGGCGCGGCGAGGAGGCCCGGGCCGCACTGGAGCGGGCGCAGCGGCTGCTGCCCGGCCACCCCGATCCCCCGCTCAACCTGGGCATCCTCTACGCGGCGGCCGGCCGCCCGGACCTGGCCCGCCCGCACTTCGAGAGGGCCCTGGCCGCCGATCCCGGCTGCGCCGAGGCGCGGCGGCGGCTGGCCGAACTCCCCAGCGGCGCGACGTCGGCGCGCTGAGGCCGCGCACGAGGGGGCCCGGCTCGCTCTCGCCGTCAAGCTCCGGAAGAGGGCCGGGCCGTGGCCCGGCGTCCCAGCAGGCGTTCCTCGGCCGCCGCGACCGCCTCGTCCGCCTCGCGGACCAGCTGCTCCAGGATCTCCCGCAGCGGCTGCACCTGCTTGACCAGCCCGACGGACTGGCCGGCCATGAGCGAGCCGCGGTCCGTGTTGCCCTCCACCGCGGCCTCGCGCAGGGAGCCGACCCAGAACTTCTCCACCTGGTACTGGGCGTCGGGACGGGACATCTCGCCGCGCTCGAGCTTCTGCAGCAGGTCGAGCTGCAGGTGGCCGAAATCGTCCATGGCCTTGTTGTAGAGGGCCCGCACCGAGACCACGGGCAGCTTGCTGCTGTACTGCGGGGTGGCGATGGCCTCCCGCGCGCGGGCGCGGATGAACACCTCCTTGAAGCGGGGGTGGGCCGCGCATTCCTCGGCCATGACGAAGCGCGTGCCCATCTGGACGCCGGCCGCGCCCATCAGGCAGAGATGTCCGATCATGCGCCCGTCGGCCAGACCGCCGGCCACGAAGATGGGCAGCCTGTCTTGAAACTGGAAGAGGATCTCCTGCAGCAGCACCACCGTCGAGACGTGCCCGATGTGTCCGCCGGCCTCGCTGCCCTCGAGGATGAGCGCGTCGGCGCCGTAGTCGATCATGCGCTGCGCGATGGTGTCGGTGCTGGCAAAGCAGAGCACCTTGGCTCCGCTCTCCTTGGCCATCCGCACCTCGGACTGCCGCGGGATGGAACCGGCGAAGATGATGTGGCTCACCTTCTTCTCGCAGAGGATCTCCAGGTGGGGCAGGTAATTGGGCGCGATGGTGATGACGTTGCCGGCGAAGGGCCGGTCGGTCAGCCGCCGGGTTTCGTCCAGGTAGGAGGCCCACTGCTCCGGCGGCATGTTGCCCGCGGCGAGGCTGCCGAAGGCGCCCAGGTTGGACATGAGCGAGACCAGCTGGGGATCGCTGATCCAGGTCATGGCGCCGCACATGATGGGCAGCTCGCTGCCGAGGAACTCCTTTCCCCGCTTCCAGATCCGCTCCAGCCGCTCGGTCGCGTGCACGGGATCGTGACCGCTCATGTCGTCTCCTTCGCTCTGCGCGAATCCCTGGGCGGATGCACTGCCGCCCGCCGGCAGGACATACAATACCGGAATAATCTAAATTATCAACCGCCCGGTCCCGGCTTCACGGCAGGTCGGGTCGCGGCACGTACTCCTCGACGTGCGGGAAGCTGTCCAGCCGCCGCTCGATGGCCGCCTCCAGGAAGCTGTCGACCCACCAGAACACGTTCTGGCGGCGGATGGACTGGCGCAGCCGGCGCATGCGCTCGCGCCGCTCCTCGAGGGTCATCGCGTAGGCCTGGAAGATGGCCTCGGCCATCCCCTCGATGTCGTGCGGATTGACCTGGAGGCTGGAGCGGTGCATCTGGGCCAGCGCGCCCGCGAACTCGCTCAGGATCACCACGCCGCTCTCGTCCACGTTGCAGGCGCAGTACTCCTTGGCCACCAGGTTCATGCCGTCCTTCCAGGGCGTGGTCAGCAGGACCTCGGCGGTGCGGTAGAGAGCCAGCAGCTCCCGGCGCTCGAGGCTGCGGAAAAAATACTGCACTGGCGCCCAACCGGCGCGGCTGAACTCCCCGTTGATCTTGCCGACCAGCCGCTCGATCTCCGTCTTGAGGTCGGCGTACTCCGGGATCTCCCAGCGGCTCGGCACCACCAGCTGGAAGAGCACGATGCGCTCGTGCAGCTGGGGGAAGCGGCGCAGGGCGTCGCGAAAGGCCCGCAGCTTCTCGGGGATGCCCTTGGTGTAGTCCAGGCGATCCACGCCGAGGTAGATCTTGCGATCCGGCTCGTGCTCGTGGAGGTACCAGGCCTCCTCCGAGACCTCCTGCGAGGCCGCGTCCCGGGCGAACTGGTCGAAGTCGATGCCGATCGGGAAGACGCCGGCGTGGATATCGCGTCCCTCCAGGTGGACCGTGGTGCGCAGTCCCTTGGAGCCGACCCGCGCGTCCTTGATCAGGGCCCGCACGCACTGTACGAAGTTGCGGCGGTCGCGCTGGGTCTGAAAACCCAGCAGATCGTGCGCCAGGAGGTCGCGGAGGACCTGATAGCGCCAGGGGAGCTTCAGAAAGATGTCCAGCGGCGGGAAGGGGATGTGCAGGAAGAAGGCCAGGCGGTTGGCCTGGCGCATCGCCCGCAGCTCCATGGCCACGCTCATCAGGTGGTAGTCGTGGATCCAGACGAAGTCGTCCGGTCCGGCGTGGTGGACGATCTTCTCGGCGAAGAGGTGATTCACGGCCCGGTAGGTGTAGTAGTACGCCGGCTCGAAACGGCAGCGGGATTGCAGATCGTGAAACAGCGGCCAAATGATCTCGTTGGCGAAGCCGCGGTAGTAGTTCAGCTTCTGCTCCATGGTCAGCACCACCGGGCTCAGCTCGTAGCCGCTGTCGCGCGTGGCCGACCTCAGCAGTGGATCCAGATCCACATCGTCTTCCGTCACGGTGCCCGGCCAGCCGATCCAGAGACCGCCGCGGTCGCGCAGCACCGGGGCCATGGCGGTCACGAGACCTCCGGCGCCGGGGCGGATTTCCCAGTCACCGACGTCGCTGCGGTGGATCACCACCGGCAAGCGGTTGGAGACGATGATGAGCCGCTTGTCGGTTCCCGCCATGTTCGTCTCCATCGATTGCGCGAACATCCAGCCGCCGGCGGCCGCCGCCCGCCACCCGGTGCGACCTATCAACCCAGCTCGATGCGATTGTCCTCGGGGCTGGCCACGCCGTGGATCAGCGTCAGGTACTCGACCAGGTGCCGGGTCAGCAGGAAGTTGTCGTGAACGAAGGCCTGGGCCTTCTCCCCCATCTCCTCCAGCTTGTGGCGATGGGAGAGCAGGTAGCGGATCCGCAGGGCCGCCCCTTCCGGACTGTCGACCAAAAAGCCCGTATGGTGGTTGACGATCTGCAGGCGGATGCCGCCGGTGTTGCCGCCGATGACCGGCTTGCCCTTCCACATCGCTTCGGTCACGGTCAGGCCGAAACCCTCGCGCACGGACTTCTGCAGTACCAGATCGGCGGACCGCTGCAGCGCGTTGATGGTGCGATGGGCATCGGCCGGCAGCAGGAGGATCTTGATGTCGCGATCCTCGGCCGCGGCCTGGCGCACCTCCTCGAGCACGGCGGCGCCCTCGGGATCGTCGGTGGCCTCGCCGCCCGCCAGCACGAGCTGCAACGTCGGGATGGAGCGCCGCGCGAGCCGGTAAGCGTGGATGACCCCCACCGGATCCTTGAAGCGGTCGAAGCGCGAGACCTGCAGGATCAGCTCGCGATCGGGGTCCAGGCCGAACTGCTCGCGCACGCCCGCCACCTCATCGGCGGGCAAGGGGATGTTCTTCTCGCTCAGCGGATCGATGCTGGGCGAGATCAGGTACTGGGGATGCGGCAGGCGCTGCGCGAAATCGGCAAGCGAGAAGACGCTGGCGTCGTAGGCCGAGACGTGCTCGCGCAAGTACTTCCAGACCGGCCGGAAGGGGCGGCTGACGTCGATGTGACAGCGCCAGACCCACTTGCCCTGTCGTTCCGGAACCTGGCGCAGCAGCAGGGCCGGCTGCGGATCGTGCACGAAGACCACGTCGGCTTCCTGCAACGTATCGCGCAGTGCCTCCGCGTTGCGGGCGTTCGTCTCCTCGTAGACCTGTAACAACGCCGGCGACAGCTCCACCATGTTGCCCTGCAAACCGTTGTGGAAGCGCTTGGTCAGCTCGTAGAAGGACTCGTCCCCGCTGATGATCTCCCAGCTCGCGTCCAGCCCCAGCTCGTTCATGAAGGGCACGAGCTTGTCCAGGATCTCGGCCACGCCCCCGCCCTTGCGCGTCGAGTTGACGTGGACCACCCTGCGCCCGCGCAGGGGAGCGGCCAGCTGGCGCAGGTGCTCGATCACGTCCTCGCCGGCGACCTCGGCGTAGCGGTCGAGGCTGATGGTCATAGCCGGGGACCTCCGAAGTGGTCCTCGATAAGTTCCAGCAGGCGCTGACGGGTCTCGGCGAGGCTCGAGAAGAAGGGATCCATGGTGGCCAGCTGCTCGCACAGCTCCGGGTAGCCGTCGCCCTGCTCGCGCAGCCAGCCGCGGAAGTCGTCGATGCCGTCCGGCCGGCGGCGGCGGGCGTCGATGAAGTGGTAGAACACGGAGCTGCGGGTCATACCCGCCAGGGCCTCGACCAGCTCGCGGGGGTGCTCCACCCGCCGGTGGGTGTCGAAGACCACGATCAGCGAATCGAGGAAATGGAACTGCTGGTCCGGCTTGGACCAGGGAATCAGCTCGCGCTCGTCCAGCCGCTCCTCGATGACCTCGACCAGCTCCCGCCGCAGGCCCTCCAGCTCCTGAAATTCCGTGGGATCGATCACGGCCAGTCGTTCCGCCAGCACCCAGTCATGGAGGGCGTGTCGCGCCCAGGCCGCGAAGTCGTTGTTGAACTCGGGCTCGTCGAAGCGCGGTCGCAGGAGCCCGCCCCAGAAGTGGTGGTAGAGGCTGCTCGGCTGCACCGCCTCCAGGGCGTCGCGCAGCTCGCGCAGGTTTTGGGCGCGCCGGCCCGTGGCGAGGGCTATGAGCGCACAGTCCTTCACGGCAAAAGGCAGGATCCCGCTGGTGGTGGCGGACATACTCTCGATCTCCCCGCGCCGCCGGAGCCGCCGCGTCCGCACCGGGTCAGGGGGCGAGCCGCTCGGCGATCACCTCGGCGATGTCGAGGGCGGACAGCTCCTCGCTGCGGTCGGTCTCCTTGATCGCATCCCCCAGCATAGTCAAGCAGAAGGGACAGGCCGTCGCCACCCTGGCCGCACCCGTGTCCGCCACCTCGGCGATCCGATTGTGGTTGATGCGGGTGCCCAGGTGCTCCTCCATGAACATGCGTCCGCCGCCGGCGCCGCAGCAGAAACCTTCGCGCCGGTGGCGCACCATCTCCAGCTGGTGCAGTCCCCGGACGGCGGCCAGCACCTGGCGGGGCGCATCGTAGACGTTGTTGTGACGGCCGAGGTAGCAGCTGTCGTGGAAGGTCACCGTGCCCTCGGCGCCGTCCTGCAACGGCAGGCGCCCCTGGGCCAGCAGCTCCTGCAGGAGCTCGGAATGGTGGACCACCTCGACCCCCTCCAGGCCGAACTGCGGATACTCGTTCTTGATGACGTTGAAGCCGTGCGGGCAGGCGGTTACCACCTTGCGCACCTCGTACTTCTGGAAGGTCTGGACGTTGCGCTCGGCCTGCATCTGGAACAGGTACTCGTGTCCGACGCGCCGGGTGGGATCGCCGCAGCAGCCCTCCTCGGTGCCCAGGATCGCATAGTCCAGGCCGGCCCGGTCGAAGAGCTTGCAGAGGGTGCGCACCACCTGCTTGTTACGCTCGTCGTAGGCTCCGGCGCAGCCCACGAAGAACAGGTACTCGGCGCTCCCCTTCTCCCGCAAGAGAGGCACCGGGAGGTCGCCGATCCAGTCCTCGCGAGCGGCGGCCCCCTGGTTCCAGGGATTGGAGTTGTTTTCCAGGCCCTGGAGGGCATTCTGCAGCTCGGACGGCACCTTGGCCAGGGTCATGGTCTGGTAGCGGCGCTGATCGAGGATGTGCGGGATGTGCTCGATGACCACGGGGCAGTGGATCTGGCAGTAGCCGCAGGTGGTGCAGGCCCAGATGGTGTCCTCGGAATTCACGTCCCCGATCAGCGAGGGACGCTCCAGCTTGCCCGCGAACTCTGCAGCCTCTTCCGGGTGGCCGCGCGCTTTGAGCTTGCCGATCTCCTGGTAGGCGCCAGCGTAAGCGTAGAGATGATCGCGCTCGTCGCAGATGAGCTCCCGCGGATGCAGCGGCTTGCCGGTGGTGTAGGTCGGGCAATGAACGTTGCAGCGGCCGCACTCGGTGCAGCTGTACATGTCCAGCATGCGCCGCCAGCTGAAGTCCTCGAGATGCCCCACACCGAAGCTCTCCTTGCCCTCGAACTCCATGCGGTCGGCGGCGGCCGACGGCGTCAGGCGGCGCAGGAAGGTGGACGGCAGGGCGGTCAGCACGTGGAAGTGCTTGCCGAAGGGCAGGTAGTTGAGGAAAGCCAGGATGAGGGTCACGTGACACCAGAACATGACCTGCCACCAGGTCTTCTGCACGGACGGATCGACGCCGGCGAAGATCCCGCTCAGCGCCGTCGAGACGTAGGCCGAACCCCGCTCCGGGCTGCCGGGAACCCGGGCGAAGAGGGCGGCATCGCCGAGCAGATCGCTGGCCATGAGGGCCCCGATCCAGATCAGGATCAGCACGCCCTCCAGGGAGAACTTCAGCCGCGACGGATGCGTGACCAGGCGCCGCCAGAGTCCGTAGAGGACGGCCGCCAGGACGATCACCGCGAAGGTGTCCTTGAGCGCCGCATAGGCGTGGCCCAGCCCCCCGTGCAGGAATGGCAGCTGGAAGCCGAGGTCGAAGCCCCGCCCCATGAGCGTGATGCTGCGCAGCGAGACCACCAGGAAACCGGCGAAGATGCCCACGTGCATCCAGCCGGCGCCTCGCTCCCAGACCATGCGTTGCTGGCCGAAGCCGATGACGAACAAGGACTTGAGCCGCGCCGCCAGGCGATCCCAGCGGCGTTCCGGCTCGCCGGCCCGCAGCAGCCAGTAACGATCGGCGATGGTGTTGATGAACATGGCGAGGGCCAGGAAGAGCAGCGCGCTCATGAGAACGGGGCTCATGGGTTTCCCTTTCCCGCTGAGGGCTCGAGGATCGGTTCGGGGGCGATGTCCGGCGTAGAATACGTCATGCGGCGGCGCCACCCAAGCCTTTGGTTGTGCCGCGGAGATTGTGTTTCGACCTCGCTGGAGGCAGATATTTGACCTATGGGTTCTATTACGTCAAATATCATGCGACATTTCCCAGGTCGGACGGAGCGGACACAGTCTCCGCGGCACAGCCATGGCGGCTGGATGCCCCCGGAAGGGGATCAGGCCGGATCGGGAACCGGCCGCAGGTCGGGCCGCGGCCGAGTGGGGCCCGCGACGGGAACGGGAGCGCCACCGCGCAGCAGCTTCAGTTGCGGGCGGGGGGGATCGGCCGCCTTCTCCACCGCCGCCGAAGCCCTCATCTCGCCAGCGGGTGTCTTCTCGGCCGCGACCTGGCGCAGCAGGCGGTCCCAGGCCGCCAGGAACGCGGAGTAGGGGAATTCCTCCAGCACGGTGGCGCGGGCCCGCGCGCCCAGCTCCCGGGCCAGGTCCCTGTCCTGGAGCAGGCGGGTCAGGTGGTCCCGCAGCTCGGCGCGGGTCTCCCCCACCAGGCCGTTCTCACCATGGCGCACCGGGGAGGTGGGATGCGGCGTCGAGACGACCGGCATTCCCGTGGCCATGGCCTCCAGCAGGGCCAGGTTGAAGCCGTCCTCCAGCGGCGCCTGGTTACTGATCAGGAAGCAGCGGTGGCGCCGGTAGCAGCTCTTCAGATCCTCCCAGTCCCGGGCCGGGGCGGCCCCCGGCACGTCCGGATTCCAGCCCACCAGACGGCTGGGCAGGCCCCGCAGCACCTCCTGCTGCAGCGCGTGCCCCAGCAGGACATCGCGAGCCCGTTGCATGTTGGCCACCCGCAGGACCGCCGGCAGCTCCCCGTTCCAGCCCTGGTACTGATCGGCGGGCAGTCCGTGCGGGATGACCTGCCCCGGCAGGCCCCGCCAGCTGCGTGCCTTGAGGGGCGAGATGTAGACCGCCTGGGCCGGCACGAGCTCCAGGTAGCGCCGGGTGGTCGCCAGGAAGGCCGCCGGCGAGACCTGGCTCCGCTCGTTGGCCACCCGGCCCTCCAGGGTGCCGTGCACCAGCAGGACCAGCCGCGGGCAGAGTTCCTTGAGGACCAGCAAGTCGGTCACGTTGTGCGCGAGGCCCACGTCGAAGGGCCGCTCGCGGGCTCGCAGGCTGGCGTCGGTCAGGCCGACCGTCGCGAAGTGGGGCGGCCGGGGCCGCACGCTCTCCTGCCACCGGCAGCCAAAACCGCGGAGTCCGTGATCCACCACCGTGAAGGCATGACGCAAGCCCGCCAGCAGGTGCAGGTACGGCTGGTGCGAGTTGACGGTGACGATCCGCAGGGGCGGCGAATCGCCGGCATCCGGCTGGGTGGTGCTCTCGACGGACACGCTGCCTCCTCTCGCGGGCAGGCGGCCGGAGCTTGCCGGCCCCCTCCTGCCTGAGCCGTCCCTGCCGGGGCCGCCCCCGCCGGGAGCGACCTCGCGGGGCCTACCCCCGCCGGGCCGGCGTCCCCCGGGGGGATTGACTGGACAGCGCCAGGTGAGGCAAGTACATTCTGGGGGCCTTTCCGCGGGCGGATCGGGAAGGTTTTTCCCCTTCCTCGGCCCCAGTCCCTGCCAGCGGCCACCGGTCTGGCGGCCGCCCCGTGTCGCCGGCCCGGCCGGATCACGTCCCGGCTCGCGCGTTTTCAGCCCGTCCGCGCCCGGCGGTGGAGGGCAGGGACGAAACACACAGGGCCGGATCCTGTCCGGCCCATGCAAGAACGGACCCAGAGCGAACGATCCGGAGGACCGAGCCATGAGCAAGCAGGGAAACGGCTTCCAGAACCCGGACGATGCGCGGATCCGGCAGATCCTCGGCGGGATGAAGCGGATCGCCGTGGTGGGGATCTCCAACAAGGAAGACCGCGCCAGCCACGGTATCGCCAAGTTCCTCATCAGCCATGGCTTCGAGGTCTTCGGCGTCAACCCCGCGCTGAAAGAGGCCCTGGGCCGGCCGGTCTTCGCCAGCCTGGCCGAGGTGCCGGGGCCCATCGACGTGGTGGACGTCTTTCGCCGCAGCGAGGCGGTTCCGGCCATCGCAGACGAGGCCATCGCCGTCGGCGCCAAGACCCTCTGGCTGCAGGAGGGGGTCGTCCACGAGGAGGCCGCCCTCCGCGCCCGCGCTGCGGGCCTCGAGGTGGTCATGGATCGCTGCATCTACCAGGAGTGGCTCCGGCTGATGAACGCCTGAGCGGACCGGGCCGTGCGGCGCGAGGTCGAGCGGACGCCCGCGGGGCAAAGGAGTCGTGGATGAAGAGGGTATTCATCACCGGATTCACGGGCTTCGTGGGTTCCCACCTGGCGGATCACCTGCTGGCCGAGGGCGGCTACACCATCTACGGGCTGCACCGCTGGCGCAGCCGCCTGGAGAACGTGTCGCACATCCTGAACCGCGTCACCCTGGTGGAAGGCGACGTGACCGATTCCCGGGCGATGGTGGAGCTCGTGGCGGACATCAAGCCGGATCTCATCTTCCACCTGGCGGCGCAGTCCTTCGTGCCGGCGAGCTGGAAGGGGCCCGACGCCACGCTGACCACGAACGTGCGGGGCCAGATCAACCTCTTCGAGGCCGTGCTGGCCGCCGGGCGACCTTGCCGGATCCAGGTGGCCGGCAGCAGCGAGGAGTACGGCCTGGTGCGTCCCGGGGAGGTGCCCATCACCGAGGAGAACGCCCTGCGGCCGCTCAGCCCCTATGCGGTCAGCAAGGTCACGCAGGACCTGCTGGCCTTCCAGTACTGCCAGAGCTATCCCCGGCTGGACGTGGTCCGGACCCGGGGCTTCAACCACACCGGCCCCCGCCGCGGCGACGTCTTCGTCTGCTCCAACTTCGCCAAGCAGATCGTGGAGATCGAGAAGGGGCTGCGCCCCCCGCTCCTGCAGGTCGGCAACCTCGAGGCCACGCGTGACTTCTCGGACGTGCGCGACATCGTCCGCGGCTACCTGCTGGCCCTGCAGAAGGGACGCCGCGCCGAGGTCTACAACCTCTGCACCGGCGTGGATCGACGGATCGGCGACATCCTGGACGAGCTGATCCAGCTGGCCGGCGTCGACGTGGAGATCCAGCAGGATCCGGCCCGCCTGCGGCCCTCCGATGTGCCGACGCTGCGCGGCTCGGCCGCCAAGTTCCGGGCCGATACCGGCTGGGAGCCGCAGATCCCCTTCCGGCAGACCCTCGGCGATCTGCTGGACTACTGGCGGGAGCGCCTGGCCGGACCGGAAGCCGCGTCATGAGCTCCGGCCCACCCATCCTGGTCACCGGCGCGCTGGGATTCGCCGGCCGCTGGCTGGTCGGCGACCTGCTGGCCGACGGCCTCCCGGTGGTCGGTTGCGGACGGCTGTCCGCGGGGGAGGAAACTCCGCCGCGCTGCGGCCCCTTCACCCGCCGCGAGGACGCGCCGGACCGCGGCGGCGGCGCGGTCTACGAGGTCGGGGACTCCGGCGGGCCGGGCCGGGCCTGGACCTTCTATCCCTGCGCCCTGGAGATCCCCGGCGCGGTGGCCGAGCTCCTCGCGCGCCTGCGGCCGGGAGCGATCTATCACCTGGCCGCCCAGAGCTCGGCGGGCCGCTCCTTCGGCGACCCCCTGGACACCTTCGCCTCCAACCTGATCGGCACGCTGCACCTGCTGGAGGCGGTGCGCGCCCTGCCGCCGGCCGGGCGGCCGACGTTGCTCGCCGTCGGTTCGGGCGAGGAGTACGGTGCCGCGGGGGAGCGCCGGGCACCCTTCAGCGAGCGCAGCCCCCTGGCTCCGGTGTCGCCCTACGGGGTCAGCAAGGCGGCCCAGACCCTGCTCTGCCAGCAGTACCATCGCTCCAGCGGGCTGCCGGTCGTGGTGGCCCGGGCCTTCAGCCACACCGGGCCGGGGCACGACAGCCGCTTCGTGTTCCCCTCCTTCGCCCGGCAGATCGTGGCCGCGGAACGCGGGGAACAGCCGCCGATCCTGCGCGTGGGCGATCTCAGCCCCGTGCGGGACTACCTGGACGTGCGGGACGTGGTTCGCGCCTACCGGCTGCTGGCGGCCCGCGGCGAGCCGGGACAGGTTTACAATGTCTGTTCCGGCCGGGCGTTGACGATCCGCGACGGACTGGAGATACTGCTCCAGGAAGCACGCTGTCCGCTCGAAATCACCGTCGATCCCGAGCGCTGCCGGCCGGTCGACATTCCCTACCTCGTCGGGGACGGCACGAAGCTGCGGGCACGTACTGGATGGCGCCCCGAACTTCCCCTCCAGGCGACGCTGTGCGAGCTTCTGAACTGGACCCGGAAGGAGATGGCATGATCCGGATCTGCATGGTGGGCACCGGCTACGTGGGACTGGTCAGCGGGGCCTGCTTCGCCGACTTCGGCCACGAGGTGTGGTGCGTGGACATCCTGGAGGAGCGCATCCAGGATCTGCGCAAGGGCCGGATACCCTTCTACGAGCCGGGGCTGGACACGCTCGTGCTCAAGAACAGCGACGCGGGCCGCCTCCACTTCACCTCCTCCCTGGCCGAGGGTCTCGCCACCGCGGACGTCATCTTCATCGCCGTGCAGACCCCCATGTCGGACACGGGCGAGGCCGACCTCAGCTACGTCCTGCAGGTGGGCCGCGAGATCGGTGCCCTGCTGACCGAGTACCGGCTGATCGTCACCAAGAGCACCGTGCCCGTGGGCACCGCCCATCGCCTGGCCGAGGTGATCCGCGAAGCCCAGCCGAAGGCCGTGCCCTTCGACATGGCCAGCAATCCGGAGTTCCTGCGGGAGGGCTCGAGCATCGAGGACTTCATGCGCCCGGACCGGGTGGTGGTGGGCGTCGAGAGCGACCGGGCCCGCGAGCTCATGCGCGAGATCTACCGCCCGCTCTACCTGCTGGACACCCCCATGGTGGAGTGCGGCATCGAGACGGCCGAGCTGATCAAGTACGCGGCGAACGCCTTCCTGGCGGTCAAGATCTCCTACATCAACGAGCTGGCGGACCTCTCGGAGCGGGTGGGCGCCGATGTCAAGACCATCGCCAAGGCGATGGGCCTGGACAAGCGCATCGGTCCGAAGTTCCTGCACGCCGGCCTGGGTTTCGGGGGGTCGTGCCTGCCCAAGGACACGAGCGCCATCGTGCACATCGGCCGCAGCCGCCAGGTCTCCATGCGCATCGTGCAGGCGGCCATCGACGTCAACGCCGAGTTGCCGCGCCGCGCCCTCGCCAAGGCCAGGGAAATGGTGGCGGATCTCGCCGGCAAGACGGTGGCTCTGCTCGGGGTCGCCTTCAAGCCCAACACCGACGACATCCGCTCGGCGGCCAGCATTCCGCTGGCCCGCCTGTTGCAGGAGGAGGGCGCCGCGCTGCGCGTCTACGATCCCGTGGCCATGGACAACTTCCGTCGGCAGTTCCCGGACCTGCGGTACTGCCGGAGCGCCTACGAGGCCGCCGAGGGCACCGATCTCTGTGTCCTGGTGACGGAGTGGAACGAGTTCCGCCAGCTCGACTTCGTGCATCTGGCCAAGATCATGCACGCCCGCAACTTCCTGGACTGCCGCAATGTCTACAGCCGGGAGCACGTGTCGCAGAGCGGTTTTGCCTACGACAGCTTCGGCCGACCGGTCCGGAGCGGGCGGGAGGGAACAGAGAGATGATCGAGGGCGTCCTGGTCAAGCCGCTGAAGGTCATTCCCGACGAGCGCGGGTACCTGATGGAGATGATGCGGGCGGACGATCCGTTCTTCCGGCAGTTCGGTCAGAGCTACCTGACCGCCGTCTACCCCGGGGTGGTCAAGGGCTGGCACTACCACGAGCTGCAGACCGATCACTTCGTCTGCGTCAAGGGCATGGCCAAGGTCGTGCTCTACGACCGCCGCGAGGCCTCTCCCACGCGGGGCGAGGTGAACGAGTTCTTCATGGGCGAGCGGAACAACATCCTGCTGGTCATTCCTCCCGGAGTGCTCCACGGCATGAAGGGCGTCGGCACCGAGACAGCCCTGATCATCAACACGCCCACGCACACCTACGTGTACGACGACCCGGACGAGTTCCGGGTCGATCCGCACGACAACGACATCCCCTACGACTGGGCCCAGAGGGACTTCTGAGCCGGTCCGTGGAAAGGACACGATGACTTCCGATCTCCGTCGCAAGATCCGGCGCTACGATCTGGTCACGCCCATGCTCCCCTGCAAGGACGAGATCGTGGCCGCGTTCGAGCGCTTCCTGCTCTCGGGGCAGTACATCCTGGGCGAGGAAGTGCGCCTGCTGGAGAAGGAGATGGCCGAGGTCTGCGCCGTTCACGACGCCGTGGGCGTCTCCAGCGGCTCCTCGGCCCTGTACATGGCCCTGGCGGTGGCCGGGGTCGGTCCCGGGACCGAGGTCGTGACGACGCCCTACACCTTCGTGGCCACCCTGGAGGCGGTCGTGCGCCTTGGGGCCACGCCGGTCCTGGTGGACATCCGACCCGGGGACCTGAACCTTGATCCCGAGAAGCTCGAGGCCGCGCTCAGCGAGAAGACGCGGGCCATCCTGCCGGTGCACATCTTCGGCGCTCCCTGCGACATGGAACCCATCTGCCGCCTCGCGGACCGGCACGGCATCGACGTCATCGTGGACATGGCCCAGGCCTTCGGGACCCTCTACGCCGGACGGCCCTGCGGTTCCTTCGGGCGGATGAGCTCGCTGAGCTTCTACCCGACCAAGAACCTGCCCGGGATCGGCGACGGCGGGATGATCTTCTGTCGCGACGGGCAGGATGCCGCGCTACTGCGGCAGATCCGAGGCCACGACCCGATCCGCCTGAACGGTCGGATCCTCCCGGGCTTCAACTATCGTCTGGACGAGATCCAGGCGCTGGTCATCCGCATCCGTCTCTCCCGCTTCCAGGACGAGCAGCGCGACCGGGATCGCGTGGCCGAGATCTACAACGCGCACATCCCGGCCGCTCACCGGCTCAGCATGCCCGGCGCCCGCTCCGGAAGCCGCGTCACGCACCACCAGTACTGGGTGCGTACGCCCGATCGCGACCAGCTGCGCGCGCATCTGGCCGAGCACGGGATAGAAACGGGTGTTTACTACGACCCGCCTCTGCATCATCATCCCCTGGCGGAGTGCTGCCGGGTGAGCGGTTCGCTGGCCATGGCCGAACGGGCCGGCGCGGAGGTGCTGACCCTTCCCATCTACCCGGCCCTGCCGCTGGCCGAGGCCGAACGAATCGCCGTCCTGGCTCGTGAGTTCCTCCAGCGGACCGTGACCCGGTAAACCACCAGGCCGGTTCGAGAGGTGATGGCCCGTGAAGACGCCCCTGAGCTTCGGCACCTTAGGCACTTCTCTCGCCAAGTCCCAGACCCAGGTGATCATCGACCGGTTGCAGAGCCAGCACAACCGCTTGACCTGTCAGGTCACCATCGTCCCCAGGCCGGGCGCCGAGCAGCCGCCGACGCCGGAACCCTATCTGGCCGCCACCGCGGCGGACGTGGAGTTCCTGGAGGAGCAGCTCCTGGCCGGTGAGTTCCGGCTGGTGGTCCAGCGGGCCATGGATCTCGTGCTGCCGCTGCGCGAGGGCCTGATCGTGGCTGCGGTCCCCGAGCGCAACACGCCCTTCGATGCGCTGTTGAACCGGCAGGGTCTGATCGCCGACGAGCTGGCCGACGGAGCCGTCGTGGGTGTGCTGAACCTGCGCACCCGCGTGCAGCTGCAGGCGCTCTTTCCCCGCCTGGCCGTCCGGCTCCTGCCGGGCGGGGTCGACGCCGCCCTGGAGCTGCTGCTCCGGCGCTGCGAAGTGGATGGCCTGGTGCTGCCCGCCGCCGTGGCGGAGCATCTCGGCATCCAGGGCATCGTCACGGAGATCTTCTATCCGGAGGTCATGCTGCCCAGCGCCGGCCAGGGCATCCTGGTCATCCTGGCCCGCGAGAACGATCGCGAGGCCTGCGACCTGCTGCGCTCCATCCACTCCGAGGCCACGGCCACCGAGATGGAGGCCGAGCACGCCTTCATGCAGCGCTTCACCAGCGATCAGGATCTGCCCGTGAGCGTGCTGGCCCAGGTCGAGCGCCAGCGGGTGATCATCGAGGGAGCCATCGGCTCGATCCACGGCCGCGGACATCGCGTCGTGCAGGAGGGTCCCGTCGCCAGCGCCGCCGTGCTGGCCGCCGAGGTGGCGGAGAAGCTCCTGCTGAGCGAGGACGCCGTCATCGACCTGCTCGAGGCCGATTTCCCCGACGGCCTGCCCGACGAGGACGAGGCCGAGCTGGATGCCGAGTTGAAGAAGGACCTGGCCGCCGAGCTGGACAGCGAGCTCGAGGCCAGCCTGGCAGACGACCTGGACGACGACCTGCCCGAGACCGACCTGGACTGATCCCGGAGGGGGCCGCCGGAGCAGCGGCTAGCGCGGGGGCAGGGCGGCGGCCAGACGCGCCGCGGCGAAGGGATCGCTCATCTGGGCCGTGCCGACCTGGACGGCCACCACCCCCAGGGCGAAGAACTTGAGGGCGTCGGCCGCGGTGGCGATGCCCCCCACGCCCACCACGGGCAGCCCCACCTCGCGCACGATCTCGTCCACCTTGGCGAGGGCGATCGGCAGGATCGCGGAGCCCGAGTAGCCGCCGCAGCGGCGCGGCAGGACGGGCCGGCCCGTGCGCAGATCCACGTCGAGCCCCACCACCGTGTTGATGGCGGTCACCCCGTCGGCGCCGCCATCGCGCGCGGCCGCGGCGAGGGGCGCGATGCGCGCCACGTTGGGGGTGAGCTTGGCCAGCAGGGCCCGGTCGGGCAGATGGGGCCGGGCCGCCTCCACGCAGGCCCGCACCGTGTCGGGATCGCGTCCGAAGTCGATCCCGCCCTCGGCCACGTTCGGACAGCTCAGGTTCAGCTCCACGCCGTGCCAGTTCTCCAGGTTGCAGGCCGTTTCCTGCAGCTCGCGCGCCATCGCGCCGAACTCCGCGGGACGCGTGGCTGCCAGGCTCACCACGATGGGTACGCGCAGCTCCTGGAGCCGGGGCAAGGTCTCGTCCAGGAAAGCCGCGAGCCCGACGTTCTCCAGGCCGATCGAGTTGAGGGCGCCGCAGGGCAGCTCCACCAGCCGTGGCATGGGATTGCCCGGGCGCGGCGATGGCGTGAGGGTCTTGGTGACCACCACGCCGAGGCCGGCGAAAGGGCTGCCGAATTCCGGGGACGAGATGTCGTGCCCGCTCAGCCCGTACCCGAAGCACCCGGAGGCGGTCCAGACGCGGCCGGGCAGTAGCCGCGGCCCGAGACGGAAGGGAACCCCGACATCGCCGGACCACCAGGGCGGCATCTTCACGTCGCACCTCCGGACCGATCGAAGCGCTCCCAGTCCACGCGCGCGGCGTCGAGCACCGGTCCGTCCTGGCAGGCGAGGCCGTGCCCGCCCCCGGCCATCGGCACGGCGCAGCCGCGGCAGACACCGTAGCCGCAGCCCATGTGCTCCTCGACCGAGACCAGGCAGGGCCAGCCCTGCTCGCTCGCCAGCGCGGCCGCGTCCCGCAGCATCGGCATGGGGCCGCAGGCGTAGAGGACGTAGGGCCCGCTCGGGCCGGCCGCCAGCCGGACCCGGCAGAGCTCCGTGACCAGGCCGCTGAAAGCCTCACGTCCCGCGGGAAGGCCGTCCTTCTTTTCCACGCTCACCTCCCAGGCCTCCGGGATCAGGGACCACGGCACGTCGGCGCCGTCCCGGCCGCCGAAGAAAGCGCGGTCCCGCGACCGACCGTGGCGCTCCCACCAGATCTGCAGGGGTGGCAGTCCCACGCCTCCGGCCAGCAGCAGCACGGGGCGATCCGCGGGCGGCGGGGGAAAGGGCACGCCCAGGGGGCCGAAGAAGCTGAGGCGCAGGCCCGGCCCCGACGTGGCCAGCAGGGCGGTGCCACGGCCGACGATCCGGTAGAGGAAGCGCACGCGCTCACCCTCGGCGGCCAGGATGGAGAAGGGCCGGCCGAAGGTCAGGGCTTCCCGGCCGACGAGGTTGAGCATGGCGAACTGGCCGGGCAGGAATGCCACGGGCTCGGGCAGCTCCAGCTCGATCACGCGCATACCGTGGGAGACAGGGGCGTTGGCGACGACGATGCCGGTCAGCCAGCGGCGGCCGGCAGGCGTCCCCTCGCTCACGAGTCCCCCTCCCCGCCGCTGGTGTCGGGACCGGCCTGCGCCGGAGCGGGCGCGGGCACCGCCACCGAATCGTCCGAAGCCGCGCGAACGGGGGCGGCCGCGGCGGGCGAGACCGGCGGAATCTCCGCTGCCGGTCCGGCGGGCGGCGGCTCGCCACCGGCCGCGGGCGGTGATTCACCCGCTTCGCCCGTAGCCTGCTGCGGAACGAGCGTCGAGTCCGGCGCGTCCGTCGTCTCGCCGCCGGCGCGGGCCAGCGCGCGCTCCTGCTCCTGGAGATCCAGGAGGTAGCTCAGCAGGTCGGCACTCCCACCGGTCCGCAGCTGGAAGGCCTGCGGACTCGCGGGGTATGCGGTTTCCAGGCGGTCGGCCATGATCCGGGCCGAGTCGGGCAGGGACAGGTGCTCTGCGTAGACGACGTAGGCGCCGTAGAGGGCGCGCGCGACCATGGCGCTGTCGGACGACGCCAGGCCGGCGATCTCCAGGTACTTCTCGAGGGCCAGCCGGGGACGTTCCATGCCGAAGAGCAGCGCGTTCGCCTGCAGCAGCTTCAACCCGGGCACGCGTTCCGGCTTGGCGTCGCCCAGGCTCTGCTCGGCCGCGAGATAGTCCTGCAGCATGCGCAGCAGCTGACGGGTGGCATCGGGATCATCGAGCAGCGTGGCTCCGCGCACCGCATTCTGGAAACGCTGGCGGGCCTCGTCCAGATCCCAGCGCCGGAAGTAGATCCAGCCCAGCAGATCGTCGACCCGGGGCGTGACGTCGCGGGTCAGCCAGTCCTGGGGCATGTTCTCCAGCAGGGGCGCGGCCTCCTCGTCGCGACCCTCCACGTGCAGGTTCTCGGCCTCGACCAGCGTCACCTCGCCGTCCGCGGCAAAGGTCCCGGCCTCGGAACGCAGGCGGTCGACCAGGGCGGCCGTCTCCTCGTGCCGGCCCAGGCTGTAGAGGCAGCGGGCCCGCAGCAGGCGGGCCCGGAAGCCCAGCTCCTTGCCCTCCACGCGCGCCGCCAGATCCTGCAGCAAGGTCTCGGCCTCGCCGAACTCCTTGAGCTCCCACAAACACTGGGCCAGCTGGTAGGTGATGCGATCGGCGTCCTCGCTGCTCGGAAAGCGCGCCAGGTACTCGCGAAAGGCCTTGGCCGCCCCTGGCCAGTCCTCGAGCGTGAAGCTGTTCTCGCCGCTGCTGCGCAGGGCCTCGGCCTGGAAGCGGCTTTTGGGGAAGGACTTGTTCAGGCGCTCGAGCAGCTCGTTGGAGCCGGCGACGTCGCCGATGAACATGTGGTTGAGCGCCTGCAGGAAGAGCGCCTCCTCCAGGTACTCCGTGGCGGGGAAGTTGGCGAACAGGAGATCGAACTTGCGGATCGACATGCGGTAGGACTGTATGCGGTGGTAGGACTTGGCCATCATGAAGAGGGCGTCGTCGGTCAGTCCCGATCCCTGGTACTCGTCCAGCACCTTCTGGCATTTCTTGATGGCGTCGTCGTAGTTCTTCTTCTGGCTGCTGCTCACCTCGGAGGGATCCTGGCCAGCCTTGATCCGGTCCTCGCGCTCCTGCTCCGCCTGGCGGAAGAACCGGCTCGCATTGTAGTAGGTGTTGTACTTGGCGCAGCCGGCGGACAGCAGGCTCGCCCCCAGCAGGAACACCACGACCAGCGCTCCCCGGCGGCGCCGGGCGGATTCCCGCGGGTCCGGATGCCCGGATCGTCGGCCCGGGGCATTCATGAGCGTCTCCTCTCGGACCGGGGCCGGCGGGCGCCCACCGGCTCGGCCTGCCCTCTCACGCTAGGGTCCGCATCCCGCCAGGTCAAACGCCCCCGCAGGAAGGTGGCCTTGACCCTGCCCGTCAGCGTCTCCCCCGCGAAGGACGAGTTGCGGCTCTTGGACTGGAAACGCTCGGGGGTCACCACCCAGGTCTCCTCCGGATCGAAGAGGAGGAAATCCGCATCGCCCCCCTCCTCCAGCCTGCCGCCCGGCAGGTTCAGGACCTCCGCCGGCCGCTCGGAAAGGCACCGGACGAGCTGTCCCAGGTCCAGCCGGCCGTCGCGGACCAGGTAGGTGATGCCCGCCGCGAGGGCCGTTTCCAGGCCGATGACGCCGAAGGGGGCCTGATCGAACTGCAGCTCCTTCTCGGTCTGGGTATGCGGCGCGTGATCCGTGGCGATGCAGTCGAGGGTCCCGTCGGCCAGGCCCTCGGCGACGGCGGCCACGTCCTCCGCCTCCCGCAGGGGCGGGTTCATCTTGAACAGGGGCGAGTAGTCCCGGCAGCGCGCGTGATCCTGGGAGAAGTGGTGCGGCGTGGCCTCGGCGGTGACGTGCACTCCCGCGGCCTTGGCGCGACGGACGATGTCCACCGCACCGCGCGTCGAGACGTGCGCCACGTGCAGGTGGCCGCCCGTGGCCCGGGCCAGTTCCACATCGCGGAACACCGCGGCGTCCTCGGCGGCCCGCGGGATGCCGGTCAACCCCAGGCGGGTGGACCAGTAGCCCCCGTGCATGCAACCGCGGCCGGCCAGGCTCCTGTCCTCGGCGTGGCTGATGATCGGCACGCCGAGCATGCGGGCGTACTTGAGCGCATTGGCCATGAGACCGCCGTGGGCCACGGGCTCGCCGTCGTCCGTGAACCCCACCGCGCCGGCCTCGACCATGGCGCCGAACTCCGCTATCGCCTCGCCCTTCCTGCCGACGCTGACGGCGCCGGTCGGGAAGACCCGGCAGAGCCCCGCTTCCTCGCCGCGATCGATGATGTAGCGCACCAGGCCGGGATTATCCACCGCCGGTTCGGTGTTGGGCATGGTCACCACCGCCGTGTAACCCCCGGCGGCGGCGGCCCGGCTGCCGGTGGCGACCGTCTCCTTCTCCTCCTGTCCCGGCTCCCGGAAGTGCACGTGCAGGTCCACGAGACCGGGGGCGCACACCAGACCTCCCGCATCCAGCACCGGGAGGCCCTCGATCTGCGGCAAGCCGCTGTCGAGCGCCTCGAGGCGGCCGTCCTTCACGTGCAGGAAGCCCCGGCGCCTGGCCAGCTTGCCCTGCCGGCACAGGCGGACGTCGACGACCAGGTACTCGGGGGGAATGCGGTCCCAGCTCCAGTCCATGCGCGACCTCTTCCTCGGGCGGCCGGCGGCCGCCTCGTCTCTCAACCCTCGTGCGCCAGGCGGGTTCCGGATTCCACGGTCTCGCCGCCCAGGGCGCCCGGATCGCCGCCGGACAGCAGGTAGATCACGGCCATGCGGACGGCCACACCGTTGGCCACCTGGTCCAGGATCACCTGGCGCGGGCCGTCGGCCACGGTGGCGCTGATCTCCACGTCGCGATTCATGGGACCCGGATGCATGATGAAGCACTCGGGCTTGAGCGTGCGCACCACGTCCTCGGTGACGCCGAACATCTTGTGATACTCGCGATTGCTGGGGAAGGCCTGGCTGCTGTGCCGCTCCAGTTGGATGCGCAGCACGTTCAGCACGTCGGCGCCGGCCACGGCGCGCAGCAGGTCGTACTCCACCCGGACGCTCATGCGCTCGATGCCGGACGGCATCATGGTCGGGGGTCCGCAGACCGTGACCTGGGCACCCAGCTTGGTCAGGCCCCAGATGTTGGAGCGCGCCACCCGGCTGTGGGTGATGTCGCCGATGATGGTGACCTTGCGGCCGCGCAGATCGCCCAGCCGTTGGCGCATGGTCATCAGGTCCAGCAGGCCCTGAGTCGGATGCTCGTGGGCGCCGTCGCCGGCATTGATGACGGAGCACTGCAGGACCTTGGCCAGATAGCGGGCCGATCCCGGCGAAGCATGGCGCACGATCAGCATGTCGATCTTCATGGCCTGCAGGTTCTCGGCCGTATCGCGCAGCGTCTCGCCCTTCTGGAAGCTGCTGGTCGTGGCGCTGAAGTTGATGATGTCCGCGGACAGGCGCTTCTCGGCCAGCTCGAAGCTGATGCGCGTCCGGGTGCTGGGTTCGTGGAAGAGGTTGACCACCGTGCGTCCGCGCATGATGGGCACCTTGCGCACGGGGCGATCGAAGACCCCGCGGAAGCGCGCCGCCATGTCGAGAATGGCGAGGATCTCCGCGGCCGAAAGCTCCTCGAGGCCGAGCAGGTCCTTCAGCTTCAGGACCATCAATCCACCACCTCCCCCACGACGACCTCCTCGCAGTCGTCGAAGTCCTTTACCTTCACCTTGATGATCTCCTTCTGGGACGTCGGCACGTTCTTGCCCACAAAGTCGGGGCGGATGGGCAGCTCGCGATGTCCGCGATCGATGAGCACGGCCAGGCGGATGGCCTGCGGCCGGCCCCAGTCCATGATCTCGTCCAGGGCGGCCCGCACGGTACGCCCGGTGTAGAGCACGTCGTCCACCAGGATGACGATCTTGCCCGTGACGTCGAAAGGGACCTCGGTGGGGGTCACCCGCGGGGTCGGGCCGAGGGTCGAGAGATCGTCGCGGTAGAAGGTGATGTCCAGGGCGCCCTGCGGGACGTCGGTCCCCTCCACCTGGGCGATGTTCTCGGCGATCTTGCGCGCCAGGGTCACTCCCCGGCGCTGGATGCCCAGCAGGACGAGATTCTCGGTGCCCTTGTTGGCCTCGATGATCTCGTGCGCCATGCGCCGCAGCGCCCGGTTCATCTCGTCGGTGTTCATGATGGCGGCTTTCGGGACGAAGCTCATGCTGCTCCTTCGGTCGTGCCGCCGGCCGGCAAAAAAAAGGCATGGTCGCCTTGCCCATGCCTGCCGTGCCTGTGCGGCTTCCTCCCCCTTTGGGTCTCGCCGGACCTCATTAAAAGGAACCAGGAAGATCGGGTTGTCCGGGGCGAATACTAATCCAGCGGTTCGGCCGGAGCAAGGGGCCCTTCCCCGCCGCTGGTTGCCCTCCGGATCAGACCGTTCGGGCCCAGCTCGTAAGTTGAACAACCACAGGCCGTCAGGAATTCCGCATCGTGCGAGGCCACCACGAGGGCGGCCGCTTGCGGGATGCACCGCAGCAGCGCCAGCAGGCGCCGGCGCCCCGCCAGGTCCAGTCCCGCCGTCGGCTCGTCGAGCAGCAGCAGCCGGCGCCCCGCCAGGACGGTCAGGGCCACGGCCAGCCGGCGGCGCTCGCCGCTGCTCAGGTCGTGCGGGTTGCGGCCGGTCCAGGAAGCGGGCAGCCCGGCCGCGGCCAGCACCTCGGCGGCCCTTCCCTTCAGGGCCGGATCGAGGGCGATCTCGGCGCCCACCGCCGTGCGGGTGAAGAAGTACTCCGGAAACTGCGGGGCCAGCAGGGCGACCCGGTGATCCAGGTCCGGCACGTCCCGGCTGCAGAGCGGGCGCCCGTCCAGGTGGCAGCGTCCCGCGGTCGGTGCCAGCAGCCCCGCCGCCATGGCCAGCAGCAGGCTCTTGCCGCACCCGTTGCGACCGGTGATCCCCAGGCGAGCGCCGGCCTGCAGCACCAGGTTCACGTCCCGGATTCCGCCCCCGGTCGCGAAGCTCCGGCCGACGTCGCGCCACTCGGCCACCGGGACCGCCCCCGGATCCGGGGCTGCCGGCGGCCTCGCCGCGCGCGCGCCGGGCGCCGGCGCCAGCGGCGCGAGCAGCTCCCGGGCCGCCGGGAGATCCAGGATGCGGGAAGGCTCGCCGCAGGCCGCGGCGCGCCCGTCCTGCAGCACCAGCAGCCGGTCGCACAGCTCCGCCTCGGCGCGCCGCTGGGTGGCGAGGACGAGGGTCCCGCCCGTCGCCCGCCGCCAGGCCTGCAGGCGGTCCAGCAGCCAGGCGGACTGGGCGCGGTCCTGCAGGCTGGTGGGCTCGTCGCAGAGCAGCACCTGCGGCTCTCCCGCGAGGGCCACCGCCAGCACCAGGCGCTGCTTCTCCCCCGCCGAGAGCAGGCGCGGATCGCGATCCGCCAGGCCGGCCAGCCCGAATTCCTCCAGCAGCGGCTGCGGCGCCAGATGCGGACGGCCGAGGGTCAGCTCCTCGGCGACCCGCGCCGTCACGAGCTGCTCGTCGGGATCCTGGAAGACCAGGGCGGCCACGGACCGCAGTGGGGAGTCCTCCCCGGCCAGCCAGCGCAGCAGGGAGGTCTTGCCCGACCCGTTGCCCCCCAGCAGACCGAGCAACTCGCCGCGGTGCAGCTTCAGGTCGAGTTCGCGCAGGAGAGGAAGGGGGCCGTCCGCCGTTTCGCGGACCAGGGACCAGTGCCGCAGTTCGAGCAGGATGCCGTCCTGCTCACTCACCCTGGAGCTGCCGCAGGTTGCGGCGGGCCTCCTCGGCCCAGGCCGAGGTGTCGTCGAGCTGGAGGTAGGCCTGCCAGGCCGCGATCGCCTCGGCCGTGCGCTCGCTCGCCTGCAGGGCGCGGGCCAGGGCGTAGGCCCCCCGCCGGTGCCGGGGATCGAGGGCCAGCAGCCGCTGCAGCTCGGCCACGGCCTCTTCCAGGCGCGTCTGCAGAAAGAGGACGTGGCCGTGCGCGAAGAGGAAGTCGCGGTCCTGCGGCCGGGTGGACACCAGCTCGGCCAGGATCGCCTCCGCCTCGTCGAGCCGGCCCCGCTGCATCTGCACCAGGGCCAGGTTGTAGCGGGCGTTGAGGAAATCCGGGGCGATGGCCAGGGCGTCGCGGAACTCGTCCTCGGCGGCGGCGAGCCGCTCCTCCTCCAGGAAGTCCACGCCGCGGTTGTAGGGCTTCATGGCGGCCGCCCGCCGGCGCGCCACCTCCCATTCGGACTTGCTGAAGCGGAGGACGAGCGAGGAGCCGATGGCCAGCTGCTCCGGATCCTGGACGCCGTTGTCCGCGGCGATCTGGTCGGCTCGTCCGGGATCCCCGTAGTAGTCGTCCGCGATGAGGGCCAGGGTCTCGCCGGGACCGACCTGGTGCACGATGGTGCGAGGGCCGCGGGCGTCCACGCCGGACGGCGTCTCGAGAACCCGCTTGCTGCAGCCCCCCGGGCCGAGCCCGAGGATCAGGGCGACCGCTACGAAGCCCGCCGCAGCGCGCCCGCGTCTTGCCAGCTGTGCAGCACTCATCCTGCTTCCTCCAGGGACCAGATGGCCGGCACCTCCTGCGTCGCGCCTGGGTCCTGGTCCGGAATCCGCGCCTGGTGCCCGACCTCGCTACCGCCCTCGCTGCCGGCCTCGGCGAGCAGCAGGGCGATCATCTCGTCGGTGGTCCCGGCGGCGAAGAGCCGCCGGCGCAGCAGCGCCGCTCCCGGCCAGCCCCGCAGGCCGCGGGCCAGGTGCTTGCGCGTGGTCAGCCAGCCGGCCTTCTCGCCGCTGCGCCGCCTCACCTCCAGGACGTGGCCCAGCATGGTCCGGCAGATCGCGGCACGGGACGGCTCCGCCCAGGGCCGGCCACTCTCCAGTGCCGCCAGCTCGGCGAAGAGCCAGGGGCGGCCCACCGCGCCACGCCCCACCATCACCGCGTGACAGCCGGTGTGGCGCACCAGCTCGGCGTAGCTGGCACCGTCGCGGACGTCGCCGTTGCCGACCACCGGGATATCCAGGCGGGCCACCAGCCGTGCGATGTGGTCCCAGTCGGCCCTTCCCCGGTACTTCTGCCGGCGGGTCCGCGCGTGCAGCGTGACCCAGACGCAGCCCAGCTCCTGGAGCAGGAGTCCCACTTCCAGGTAGTTGACGCTGGCGCCGTCCCAGCCGCTGCGGATCTTGGCCGAGACGGGCACGGGGCAGGCGGCCACCACCGCCTGTACCACGGATGCCAGCCGGGGCAGGTCCGCCAGCAAGGCGCTGCCGCCGCATCGGCGCACCACCTTCCTGGCCGGACAGCCCAGGTTGATGTCGAGGACCTCGCAGCGCCGGCTCTCCAGCAGCCGCGCGGCGGCAGCCATGCTCGCCGGCTCGTCCCCGAAGATCTGGACCCCGACCGGCCCCGCCTCGTCCTCCGTGTCCACCAGCTTCCAGGTGGCCGCATTGCCCTGCCGCAGACCCGCCGCGGAAGCGAACTCGCAGAAGCCCAGCTGCATGCCGTGGGCTCGGCAGAGGTTGCGGAAGGCCCGGTCGCTGACGCCCGACATGGGCGCCAGCAAGAGGCGCAGGTCCGCCAGCCAGGGGAGGCGGGGATCCAGGCGAGTGCGCTTGCGCGTGAACAAGTCCGGGGCTCCTTCGTTCCAGGCGACCGGGGCCGCCGGCCGGCGGCCGGTCCGTATCCGCACAGGATGCTCCGTTGCGGACCGCCGGTCAAGGGTCCGGCCGCCGGACTGGCCGCCGGACGTACATCGGGCCGGCACCAGGGGTCCCGGCCCGATCGACAGCTGGGGGAATCCGGGGCGCAGCGGACCGTCCCGGCGGACGCTACTTGAACCTGGCCAGCAGCTCCTTGAAGTTCTCGTACCGGCCCGCCCGCTCGTTCAGATCGACCAGGCGATCGTGGAGCGTGGGCCGCTCCTCCTTGTAGAACAGGCCCGTCCAGAGCCGGCTCGTGTCCAGGGCCCGTTCGAAGGCCATGCCCCGGCTGGCGGGATCGTGGTCCTCGGGCAGCTCCGCGTAGAGCTGCTTGAGGCTCTCGAAGGTCACGTGCTGGTTCATGGTCACACAGGGCGACATCACGTGCACGATGGCAAAGCCCCGGTGCCGGATGGCCTGGATGAACAGCTCCTTGAGCTGCTTGGGCTTGCCGGAGAAGCCACGCGCGATGAAGGAGACGTTGTAGCCGAGGTACATCGCCAGCGGATTGAGCGGCTCCTCGAGGAAGCCGTAAGGGGCCGTCTTGGAGAGCATGGGCAGCGGCGAGGTGGGCGAGGACTGCCCCTTGGTCAGCCCGTAGATCGAGTTGTCCAGGAGCAGGTAGACGATGTCCACGTTCTTGCGCGCCACGTGGGGAATGTGCCCGCCGCCGATGCCCAGACCGTCGCCGTCGCCGCCCACCGCGAAGATGTTCAGCCGCGGGTTGGCCGTCTTCATGCCGCTGGCCGTGGGCAGGGCGCGCCCGTGCACCCCGTGGAATCCGTAGGTGTCGCAGAAGTAGGGAAAGCGGCCGGAGCAACCAATTCCCGAAACGATCACGGTGTCCTTGGGCTGGATCTGGCAGGCCAGCAGCGCCTGGTAGAAGGGGTTGATGGCGCCGTAGTCGCCGCACCCCGCGCACCAGATCGGCTTGAGGCTCGACTTGTAGCTGGCGATGGTCAGCTGCTCGACGCTCATCACAGCTCCTCCTTGATCGCCTCGTAGATCTCCTCAGAGGTGAAGGGGATCCCGTCGATCTTGTGCACCTCGATGGGGTGGATGCCGAACTTGCCCTTGAGGAAGTGGGCGTACTGCCCGGTGTAGTTCTCCTCCGGCACGATGATCTTGCGCAGAGGTCCGAGGAAGCGGCGCGTGCGCCACTCGTTCTGCGGCGAGATCACGCGCGGGTGCAGGTGGGCGATCTTCACGCCGTCCTTCTCGTCGAGCATGCGGATGGCCTCGGTGATGGCGCCGTAGGTGCTGCCCCAGCCGATGACGCCGACCTCGGCGCCCTCGGGCTCCACTTCCTCCATGGGCTGCTGGGTGATGTGCACGCCCAGGGTCCGGAGCTTCTGGAAGCGCTTGGCCGTCATGGCGCGATGGTTGGCCGGCGTGTAGTTGGGAGCGCCGGTCTCGTCGTGCTCCAGGCCGGTCCCGATGTAGGGCAGGTCGTCCTCGCCGGGGAAGGGCATGGGCGAGACGCCGGTCTCGGTGATGGCGTACCGCTTGAAGTTCGCCCGCACGGCGTCCTGACCCGGACGCAGCCGGCGGAAGTGCTGGATGCTCTCGAGCGCCGGCGTATCGATGTTCATGCTGCTGTAGGCCATGGCCTGGTCGGTCAGCACGATCACCGGCATCTGGTAGCGTTCCGCGATGCGGAAGGCCCGCGGGATCTGCCAGAAGCAGTCGTAGATGGACAGCGGCGCCATGATGCAGCGCGGGCTCTCCCCGCTGGTGCCGTAGATGGCGAACTTGAGGTCCGACTGCTCGGTCTTGGTGGGCAGGCCCGTGGACGGCCCACCGCGCATGACGTTGATGATCACCAGCGGGCACTCGGCCATGGCGGCCAGGTTGAGGGTCTCGCTCATCAGCGACAGGCCCGGTCCCGACGTGGCGGTCAGGACCCGCTTGCCCACGTAGGAGGCGCCGATGCCGTTGGCCAGCGAGGCGATCTCGTCCTCCAGCTGGATGGCCGTGCCGCCGAACTTGGGCAGCTCCTTGCAGAGGAACTCGAAGATCGGCGTGGCCGGGGTGATCGGGTAGCCGGCCACGTACTCGACACCGGCGGCGAGGGCGCCCAGCGCGACCGCCTCGTTCCCCGTCACCGTGATCTGGTCGCGCTCGGGGTGCCGCTCGAACTCGTGATGGCAGGCCCGCAGATGCTCCTTGGCGTAGACGAAGCCCGCCTCGACGGCCTGCTGGTTGACGCCGACGATCTCCTTGCCCTTGCGCCCGAAGAACTCGGCGATCTGGTCCTTGCCGTACTCCAGGGGCACGTTGAAGAGCCCCAGGGTGGCGCCCACGGCGACCATGTTCTTGGCGCGCGTGCCGCCGGTGGCATCCTGGGAGAGCTGGTCGAGCGGAACCTCGAAATTGCGGCCGCCGCCCAGGCGATCGTCGGGCTGGCACAGCTTGGGGTCGTACAGGAGCGCCCCCTCCGGCTTGATGCGGTCGACCCAGGTGTCGTAGGACTGCTGGTTGAAGGCGAGCAGGTAGTCGATCCGCTGCTTCAGTGAAAGCGTCGGACCGCTGCCGGCGCGGAGCTGGAAGGTCGCCAGCCCGCCGCGGATCTCGGCCGGGAAGGTGCGGAAGGCGTGGATGTTGAGCCCGCCCCGCACGACGGCCTTCGCGAGGATCTCGCCGCAGGAGATGACGCCCTCGCCGCCCTCGCCGCTGATTCGGATGACCAGATCATCGCTTGCCAACGGGAACCTCCGCACGGTGGACGCGAGGCATAAGGAAAAAGGGGTCCGGCCAGCGTTTATGACCGATCTCCCTTTCTCAGCTATCAAGAGTGGGTTATAGATAATACCCATGTATCAGCGGGGCAACGCGAAATGCTCCCGGAACGGGAAGAAAACGGACAGTGAACCCTGGTTGCCGCCCCGCGGCACGCGGGGCGGCGATCCTCCATGTTCGCAGGCTCTTGCCCGTGTCTGCTTCGTCAACTCCATGCGCGTGCTGGGTGGCGCCGAGGTCTGGATGCTGGACGCCGCCCGCGGCCTGCGCCAGCGGGGGCACGCGGTGAGCCTCGTGGCCCAGCCCGGCACGCCCCTGCTGGCGCGAGCCCGGGCGGCCGGATTGCCGGCCGCCGCCGTGCCCATCCGCTTCGACGGAGCCCCCTGGACCCTCCTCGAATTGCGCCGCTGGTTCCGGCGGCAGGATGCGGGCGCGGTGATCTGCAACCTGACCAAGGATCTCAAGGCCGCCGGGGTGGCCGCCCGCTGGGCCGGGATCGGCACCGTGCTGGCCCTGCGGGAGAGCGACTTCCCGCTCAAGAACAAGCTCTACTATCGCTGGTACTACAACCGAATCGCCAGCGGCGTGGTCGTCAACAGCCGGGCCACCCTGGCCTCGACCCTGGCGGGCGCGCCCTGGCTGGACCCGCGGCGGGTCCACCTGCTCTACAAGGGGATCGACACGGAGCGGTTCCGGCAGGGGCCCGGGCCCCCGCGGCAGCCCACCGTGGGCTTCCTGGGCCGGCTCATCCCGCGCAAGGGGCTCGCCGAGTTGCAGGCCGCCTGGGAGCTTCTCGAGGAGGAAGACTGGGCCGCTCCGCCGCGACTGCAGCTGGCGGGGGAAGGGCCCCTGGCCGCCGAGCTGGCGCGCTGGCGAGCCGGACTGCGCCGGCCCCGGCAGGTGGAGCTGCTGGGCTTCGTCGAGCAGCCCGAGCGCTTCCTGGCCGGCCTCTCCCTGCTGGTGCTGCCGTCCCGGGCCGAGGGCTTCGGCCTGGCGGCCGCCGAGGCCGCGGCCTGCGGGCTGCCGGTGGTGGCCGCGCGGGCCAGCTCCCTGCCCGAGCTGGTCCGGGACGGCGAGACGGGCCTCCTGGTGCCCGGCGGCGATGCCGTGGCGCTGGCGGCGGCGCTCGGTTGCCTGCTGCGCGACCCAGCGCTGGCCGCTCGCCTGGGTCGCCGCGGACGCGAGCTGGTCGTGCGCGAGTTCTCGCGCGAGCGAATGCTGGACGGCCTGCAGGCCTTGCTGCCGGGGAGCGGACGATGAGCCCCCAGCCGCGGCATTCCGGTGTGCCCTGGCCCGTTCCCGCGCACCACACGGAACTGGCCATCTGGGGGCTGGTGCTGGCCGCCCTCTTCATCGTCTACGAAACCCTGCTGCCCTTCTCCTTCTCCTTCACCAGGGAGCAGCTCGCCGAGGGCCTCGAGCGAGCCACCTTCGTCCTCTTCTACGGTCCGTACGGTATCCGCTCGGGACGCGCGGACCTGCTGGGCAACGTGCTGCTCTTCGGACCCCTGGGCTTCTTCCTGGCTCTCGCGCCCGTCGCCCGGCGGAGCGGACGCGCGCGCTGGTTCGCCCTGACCGGTCTGGGCTGCGGGCTCAGCTGCGTGGTGGAGACGCTGCAGCTCTTCTCGCCCTATCGCTTCACCCAGACCACGGACCTCTTCACCAACACGGTCGGTACCTTGCTGGGAGTGCTGCTGGCCGGCCTCTGGGGGCGACGCCTCTGGGACCGGGTTCTCGACCGGGCTCGCCGCCAGCTGTGCGAGGATCCCGCGCCCCTGGTGCTGCTCGCCCTGACGGCGGCCATCCTGGTGGGGGCGCTGCTCCCCCTCGACCTCTGCATCCGGCGGGACGTGCTCGTCCAGCACCTCAGAACGCTGGACTGGCGCCTCCTGCCCCCCCTGCCCCCGGGGACGGGCCTCTCGGCCGCCCTGGCCCTGGTCAAGGCCGCCTGGCTGTTCGCCTTCTGGGGCGCCGCCGCGGCCTATGTGTGGGAGCGACGACCCCGCTCCGCGCTCCGGGTGCTGGCCTGGGCCGCGGTGCTGGCCGTGGCCGCCGAGCTGGGCAAGCTCATCGTCTACTCCCGGGCGCTGGCCTTGCGGGACGTCCTGGTGGGCTGGCTGGGCGCCGCCGGGGGCGCGGTGCTCTGGCGCCAGGGGCGGCGGGCGGGACTGAGCCATCGCACGCTCGGGCTGCTCTTCGGCGCCGGCTACGGCATCTACCTGGTGGCGGACACGGTGAGCCCGCTGGGCCCCACCGTCCTGCGCCTGCTGCTCACGGGTCAGCGCCTGCCGGCCGGCGGCCTGCAGTTCACGTGGATGCCCTTCCGGGAGGCGGGACAGGTGCCGACGGCCGTGGCCCTGGGGGAGTGGTCGGCCCGCCTCGTGCGCTTCCTGCCCCTCGGCGCCGCGCTGCGCCTGGGCGTGCGCGCCGGCCGCCGCCGCTGGTCGCTGGCCCTGGCCGCCGCCGCCCTGATCCTGGTCCTGCAGCTCGCCGTGGGCTGGCTCAGCCCCTGGCCCGGCAACGCGACCGAGGTTATCCTGGCCTGGGCGGGCATGATCCTGGGCGCCTGGGCGGCCGGCAGGCTGGCCCGCCTGTGCGCCGCCGGTTCCGGCAGCATCCCCCCTACGAGGAGACACCCATGAGCCGTCTGACCGTCGCCGCCGTGCAGACTTCCCCCGCCTTCGGCGAGGTCGCGGCGAACGTCGCCGCGGCCCTGGCCGCCGTGCCCGCGGCCTGCGACCTCGCTGTCCTGCCCGAGCTGTTCTCCACCGGCTACCAGTTCCGCTCGCGCGACGAGGCCTTCCAGCTGGCCGAGACTCTTCCCGACGGCCCGGCTTGCACGGCGCTGCGTGAGCGGGCCGCGGACAGCGGTACCACCCTGGTGGCGGGCCTCTGCGAGCGGAACGGCGAGCGTCTCTACAACAGCGCTCTGCTCGCCCGTCCGGACGGCTCCTGGGAGCGCTACCGCAAGGTGCACTTGTTCTGGGACGAGAAGGAGATCTTCGCTCCCGGCGACCTGGGCTTCGCCGTGCACGAGGCCTGCGGGATCGGCGTGGGAATGCTGATCTGCTTCGACTGGATCTTCCCCGAGGCGGCCCGCACCCTGGCCCTGGCGGGGGCCGTCCTGCTGGCGCATCCCGCCAACCTGGTCCTGCCCCACTGTCCCCGGTCGATGCCCGTACGCTGCATCGAGAACCGGGTCTACGCCGTCACCGCCGACCGCGTCGGCCGCGAGCAGCGGACCGCCATGCCGCTGGTCTTCATCGGCCGCAGCCAGGTGATCAGCCCCGAGGGCGAGCGCCTGGCCGGCTGCGACGGGGAGCATCCCGGCGTGGCCGTGGCCGACATCGACCCGGCCCGGACCGACAAGCAGATCACCCCGCGGAATCATCTCTGGCGCGACCGCCGGCCCGATCTCTACCGCCTCTGAGCCCCCGGCTCAGCGCGCCGTGCCGTACAGGGCCTTGATCGCGCCCCAACTGCAGGCCGTGCCCGCCGGGACGGGTGGGCCGATGTTGAAGCCGAAGACCGGCACGGAGGGGTCGCCCGAGGACCAGTGGAAGGGGATCAGCATGCCCGGGTCGCCCGTCGCCGCGTAGCACATCAGCCCCGGCAGCGAGGGCTGCAGGGCGGGTGCGAGGAAGAGCTCCATGATCTCCGGGCCGAAGAAGATGAAGTTGAAGGAGGCCAGGCAGGCGGAACCCTCCGCGTCCGGAAAGAGCGGCTGGTTCAGCCCCACCGCGAAGTCGGGAAACGTTGAGATGTTGATGGCCTGACCCATCAGCGTCCCCCCGCCATAGTAGATCTCGGGAATGGCCTCCCAGTCGCCCAGCAGGTGGCACTCCCAGCCGTTCAGCCCCCAGGGCATGCTCAAATGCGTGGCCACCAGGAAGACGGTGACGGAGCCGCCGGCGATGTCGAGGTGAACGGGGCCGGTGCCGTACCGCGTGGTGTAGATCCCCAGCACGTCTGCGGTGCGGAGTCGGCCCGCGGCGGCGCTGGCGGGTAGTGCCGGCAGCAGCAGAGCGCAGGCAAGGAACTGCGTCACGAGTCGCCGCGTCGTCACGGCGATCCTCCCCCCGGGCAGGTCACGAGTTCGGGCACGAGTATACAGGGTCCGCCAGGGTGCCGACAAGGGATCCGGCGGCGACGCAGGGTCGCTAGTGCAGCGAGGGCGGCGGCTCGTCGGCGGCGAAATCCTGCTCCGCCGGGGAGCCGTTGGCCTTCTGGAAGGGATCCGCCGAGGGGTCGAGAGCGAGCACCAGCTCCCAGAGCCGGAACAGGTTCTCGAAGTCGAAGCGCTCGGCGGCGGCCACGACCTCGTCCTCCAGCATGGCGGTCAGGTACTCGGTCTGCCGGTCGCGGATCTTCAGCTTCTCAACGACGGGCATCTCCCGCCGGCGCTGCGGCCCCGAGACGCGCGGGCCGCAGAGGTAATCGAGGTACAGATCCCAGTCGCCACGGAAGTAACGCAGACAGATGAGGCTGACCTCCTCCTCCAGATCCGAGAGAGGGGGCCAGGCCGTCTCGCTCCGTTCCTCGGTCCCGGCGACGCGCGGCGCTCGCTCGCCCGCGAGATCCGGCCGGCCCTTCTTGCTCGGCTGGTCCTTCCGGCTCTTCTTGCTCTTCTTGCCGTGTTCGTCCTGGCTCATGGTGCTCCCGCGCCCGGGGGGCGCTCGTTACTCCAGTTGCATGCCCTTGGGCACGGCCACGATGCCGTCGTCGGTGACGCGGAACAGCTTGCGGTCCTTGTCCGGGTCGCGCCCGATGATCATACCCTCCGGGATGACCACGTTCTTGTCGACGATGACCCGGTGCAGCTCAGCGTAGCGGCCGACGTTGACGTCATCCATGATAATGGATTCGGTCACGCGGCAGTAGGAATTCACGCGGACGCCCCGCCCCAAGATGGATCGCTCCACGCGGGCGCCGGAGACGATGGTGCCGCCGCCGATGATGCTATTGGTCACCATCCCGGGCAGACTGCGGTCGGCGGTGAATCCGTGCACACTCTTGGCGGGCGGCAGGGGCGGCTGCC
The DNA here is from genome assembly GCA_964524645.1 of uncultured Fibrobacteraceae bacterium. Taxonomy (GTDB): domain Bacteria; phylum Krumholzibacteriota; class Krumholzibacteriia; order LZORAL124-64-63; family LZORAL124-64-63; genus CAZGEC01. The sequence continues at coordinate 34,430 of CAZGEC010000010.1, forward strand.
AGGCGCGGAACGGCCAATCCCGGTCATAGAGATCGAGCTGGGGCTGACGGGCCACCAGATCCATGGAGGCCTGGTAGTAGCTGTCCAGGGTGCCGATGTCCCGCCAGTAGGCGGGGCGGCCGTCGCGATCCCGGAAGGGGAAAGCGTGCACCTTGCCCTCCGCCACCAGGCCGGGAATGACATCCTTGCCGAAGTCGTGATGCGAGGCTGTGTTGCGCGTGTCCTGGCAGACCACCCGCACCAGGTCGGGAGTGTCGAACAGGTAGACCCCCATGTTGACCAGGCAGTGATCCGGGTCTCCCGGTATGGTGGGTGGGTCGGACGGCTTCTCCACGAAGTCCACCACGCGCCACCTCTCGTCCACGTGGACGATGCCGAAGTGATGGGCCCCGTCCCGGGGGACCACCGCGGCGCCGAGGGTCAGCGGCGCATCGTGCCCGAGGTGGAACGCCAGCAGCTCGCCGTAGTCCATCTTGTACACGTGGTCGCCGGAGAGGACGAGCACGTAGTCCGGCTTGTTCTTCTCCAGCAGGTAGATGTTGTGGTAGACCGCGTCGGCCGTGCCCTCGTACCACTTCACCCCCACGCGGTGCTGCGGGGGAATGCGGTAGAGGAACTCGCCGGCCTCGTAGTTGAAGACGTTCCAGCCCCGCTGCAGGTGCTTATCCAGCGAGTAGGACTTGTACTGCGTGAAGACGAAGATTCGCTTCAGGCCGGAGTTGATGCAGTTGGAGAGGGTGAAGTCGATGATGCGGTAGACGCCGCCGAAAGGCACGGCCGGCTTGGAGCGATCTTTCGTCAGTGGATAGAGCCGTTCGCCCTGGCCGCCCGCGAGAATGAGAGTCAGGGTCTTCTTGAAGGGCTGGAGCGTGCTCAAGCGTCAGCGTCTCCCCGTCCGGAGCCGCCTCCCTGCCGCCGTCGACGAGGGTCAGGCCCGCACCGGTCTGCTGGACAGCAATTCACGCGTTGTCTGGACCAGCTCGCTGACATCGGAGGACTTCGTGATGTAGGCGTCCGCTGCCCACGTCATGAAGTTCTCGCGGTAGCTGGAGTAGGCCGTGTTGAGGATGACCGGAATCGTGTTGTCGCGATCCAGGATGCGCTGCAGCGCCTCAACACCGTCCATGCCCGCCATTCTGATGTCGAGGATGACCAGGTCCGGATGCATGGTCTCGACGTACTCGAGACCTTGCTCGGCGTTCGCCGCCGTCATCGTCTCGTAGCCCGCACGCCGCAGTTCCGTTTCGTAGAGCAGGCGCAGGTGGGGCTCGTCGTCCACTATCAGGACTTTTTTCACCTCTTAACCTCCTTGTCCGCGCCCATCGCCGAAGGCGATCCCCCGGCTCCTTGCGACAACATAGCAGAAGCGTCCGGCAGCGGCTACCCGAAACTGACCGCCTTCATTCACCGCCGCCCGACGCCTTCGTCTGCGGCAGGATGAAGCGGAAGGCGGCCCCTCCTTCCGGCCGGTTGGTGACGCTGAGCGTGCCGCCGTGGGCCTTGAGGATCTGGGCGCAGATGGTCAGTCCCAGCCCCGAGCCGGAGGCCTTGGTCGTGAAGAAGGGCATGAAGACCTTCTCCACCAGGTCGGACGGCACGCCCGGACCCTCGTCCAGGACCTCCACCTGCACGCCGCCCTCCAGGACGCGCGTGCGCACCTCCAGCGTCCCGGGATTCACCATGGCCTGGATGCCGTTCATGAGCAGGTTCTGCAGGACCTGCCGGATCTCGCCGGGATTGACGTTGACGCTGACGGCACCGGCCTGCAGGTCCTGCCGCAGGGTGATCTTCCGCGCGCCCAGCTCGGCGGTGTAGCGCTGCACGGTCTCGCTCACCAGCTCGTCCAGCCGCACCGACTTGCGCAGCAGCTTCTGGGGGCGGATGAAATCGAGCAGATCGTGGATGATCCGTTCCAGCCGTCCCACCTCGTCGGTGATGATGGCGGCGTACTGCTTGTTGGGATCGTCCTCGGGCAGGTTGCGCTGGAGCGTGCGGGCGAAGCCGCCGATGGCCACCAGGGGATTGCGCAGCTCGTGGGCCACGATGGCGGAGGTCTCGCCCATCACCGAGAGGCGCTCCATGCGCAGCAGCAGTTCCTGGTCCCGCTTCTGCCGCTCGGTGGCTCGGCGCAGATCCAGCAGCCGCCGCTCCAGCTCGTGATAGAGCCGGCTGTTCTCGATGGCGTTGGCCGATTTGTTGGCGAAGAGCTGCAGGAACTCCAGGTCCAGCGACGTGATCTCGCGGCCGGAAATGGCGTTGTCGGCCACCAGGACCCCCACCGGACCCCGGCGCGTCGTCAGGGGGGCCACCGCGAAGGCCGAGGACTTGAGCCAGGTGCGCAGCTGCTCGGCGCCGGGCAGGTCGAAGTCCTCGGGGGCCACTCGGAAGGGCTGCCGCTCGCGCATGGCCCGCACCAGGATGTGACGCTCGTCCTCCAGCGAGACACGCATGCTGCGGACGATCTCGTTCACCACCACGTCGGTCTGCTTGAGGGACACGTCGTACTGCGTCACCATCTCGTGGATGTCGATCGGCATGTCCGCCAGGTTGCTCCAGATGCGCGCGGCTTCCTCGCGGTTGGAGGGCCCGATGGCGATCTCGCCCCGCAGCTCCTGGGCCTGCTCGTCCAGCAGCAGGAGAAACGCCCGGTTGAAGCGCAGGCCCTGCCCCGCCGTCACGCAGATCAGGACCGCCTCGAGGATCTGATCCAGGGTGAGCTGGGCACCGTGCAGGGCCTCGCTGAGCTGGTTGAGCAGGGAGAGCTTGGCCAGACGCGCCGCGCGCTCCTGCTCGGTCAGCTCGCCCTGCCGGAGGTCGTGGATGACCAGGATGCAGTGGCGTCCCGCCGGGTCGTCGAAGATGTCGCAGTGCGCCTCGACCGGGATCAGGCCGCCCCCGACATGCTGCAGCTCCAGCTCCAGGGGCCGCCCGTTGTGCTGCTGGATGGGCAGCCGGAAGCTGGCGATGTCGGGCGGGGGGAAGATGAGCTGCGAGACGGCCAGGCCCTTCAGCTGCTCGCGGGGCCGGCCCAGCAGTTCGGCCGCTCCCAGGCTGGCCGCCAGGATGCGGGTCTCCTCGTCCAGCACCAGGATGGGCTCGCTGCTGACCGCCAGGGCGCACTGCAGCAGATCACCCCAGTCCCGTGCGGTTTTGGGCTCGTTCATGGCTGACCCTTCCGGCTCGCGGCCAACCGCCTGTAGAGTTCCTCGTAGGCGGCGGCCGAGCGGTCCCAGCTGAAGTCGGCGTTCATGCCGCGCCTGACGAGACGACCCCAGGCCTCGCCGTCGCGGAACGCGTCCCGGGCTCGCGCCATGGCCACCCTGAGCGCCCCGGGCGTGAAGCTCTCGAAGACGAAGCCGTTCCCCTGCGCCTTGGCGGCGTCCCGCACGGTGTCCGCCAGGCCGCCGGTGCGGTGCACGACGGGGACCGTCCCGTAGCGCATGGCGTACATCTGGGTCAGTCCGCAGGGCTCGTAGCGCGACGGCATCAGGTAGACGTCGCTGCCGGCCATGATGCGATGAGCGAGCCCGTCGTCGAAGCGGCCGGCAAAGGCCACGCGGCCGGGGTGCCGGGCGGCGGCCGCGGCCAGGGCCCGTTCGTACGTCTCCTGTCCGGTGCCGAGAACGGCCAGGCTCCAGCCCTCCGCGATCAGGGAGTCCAGCGCGGGCAGCAGCACCTCCAGACCCTTCTGTTCCACCAGCCGTCCCACCATGCCGGCCAGCGGGCCGTCCGCCGGGGACAGGCCCAGCTCGCGCGCCAGCTCCGTGCGGCAGCGCGCCTTCCCCGTCGGATCGGCGGCGTCGTAGACGGTGGGCAGGTCGGGATCCCGGGCCGGATCCCAGGTCTCCAGGTCGGCGCCGTTGAGGATCCCGCAGAAGTCCCCATCCCGCTCGCCCAGCACGCCGCTCAGCCCGCAGCCGAGGTCCGGATCCACCAGCACCTCGCGGGCGTAGGTGGGGCTGACCGTGTTGACGAGTCCGGCCTCCAGGATGCCCGCCTTCAGCAGGTTGATCTGGTCGTGGTACTCGAAGATCCCCGGGTACTGCGCCCACTCCGGGGGCAGGCCCACCAGCTCCATGGTCCGCCGGGGATGCAGCTCCTGGTAGGCCAGGTTGTGAATCGTCAGCAGGGAGCCGGCCTGCTGCATGCCCGGCACCGTCCGGTACCAGTGCTTGTGGTAGACCGCGGCCAGGGCGGCCTCGGCGTCGTGGCAGTGCAGCACGCCGGGCGTCCAGTTCAGCAGCGTGGGCAGGGTCAGGGCGGCCTGGCAGTGCAGCACGGTGCGCGCGAGACCGTCGGCAAAGGGCAGACCGTCCGGTCCGGTGTAGATCCCCAGCCGGCCGAAGAGGGCGTCGTTCTCCACCAGGTAGACCCGGTAGCCCGTCGCGAGCCCGGCGGCCTCGTGCAGGCGGCCGGCGCGCACGGTCTGTCCCACGCGCGCCGTGAAGGCGGGCGCTCCGCTGACCGGCCGCACGCCGAGCGCCTTCGTCTCGACGTCGCCGTAGAGCGGCAGGACCACCCGCACGTCGTGTCCCCGGGCGGCCAGCGCCGCGCTCAGGGAGGCGGCCACGTCCGCCAGCCCTCCCACCTTGGCCAGGGGCGCCAGCTCGGCGGTCACCATCAGGATGCGCAACGGATGCCTCCTCGTGCGGACCGGCAGGGGAGCGGTCCGATGGCGTGCGCGGCCGGCGCGGCGCCGCCCCGATCCCCTTCAGCCGGCGCCCTCCACCTCTCGCAGGAAGCGCGTCGCCTCCTCGGGTGCGGTCGGGTTGATGTAGAAGTCCGTGCCCGTCTCGAAACCGGCGACCTGGGTCAGCCGGGGCAGGATCTCCAGGTGCCAGTGGTAGTCGTGGGGCAGCGTCTGCCAGGCTCCCGGCTTGGTCAGGAACGCCTCGGTGTTGGGCGCCGTGTGGAACACCAGGTTGTAGGGCGGATCGGCCAGCACCCGGTGGAGCCGGCGCGCGGCCTCCCCCAGGCAGCCGGCCAGCGCCGCCAGCTCCTCGTCCGTGATTGCAGTCATGGCGGCGGCGTGCCGGCGGGGCAGGATCATCAGCTCGAAGGGGAACCGGCTGGCGTAGGGGGCCAGGACCACGAAGTGCGGATTCTCCAGGACGATGCGCTCGTCACGCTCCAGCTCCTCGTTCAGGACGTCGCAGAAGAGGCAGCGCTCCTTCGCCTCGAAGTGCTGGCGCGCCTGGTTGAGCTCCTGGGCCACGATACGCGGGATGATGGGCGTGGCGATGATCTGGCTGTGGGGATGCGCCAGGGTGGCTCCCGCCACCGCGCCCTGGTTCTTGAAGATCAGCACGTACTTGAGCCGCCGGTCCCGGTAGAGGTCGGCCAGACGGTCGCGGAAGACGCGGAGCAGCCGCACCAGGTGCTCGTCCGGCAGCGTGCCCAGATCGGCCTCGTGCTCGGGGGTCTCGATGACCACCTCGTGGGCCCCCACCCCGCGCATCCGATCGAACAGCCCCACACCCCGGCGCTCGAGATCCCCCTCCACGCTGAGCGCGGGATACTTGTTGGGGATCACGCGGATCTGCCAGCCCGGACCGTTGGGTGCACCGTTCGGGGGCCGGCCGATCGCCAGGATCTCCGGCGGGGTGCGCCGCTCCTGCCCCGGGCAGAAGGGACAGAAGGAGGGTTCGGTGACGGACTGGGACACGCTCCGCAGGTCGTGCGGACGGCGGCTGCGGTCGGTGGCGATGATGACCCAGCGGCCCTGGATCAGGTCGAAACGAAGCTCGGACATACCTGCACCTCACCACGCCGCCCTCTTCACCGCCGGAGGGTGAAGGTCAGGCTCAGCGGGAATTCCGCACCCGGATCGAGAGAGACGGTCCAGACGAAGAGGATCATGTGCCCCTGGTACTTCAGCTCGAAGCCGCTCTCGGCCTGCGACACGGTCCGGATCTCGTGCACCCAGACCTCGGCCGGCTCCCCGAAGAGCCAGCGCAGATGGGCGTCGAAGTACCCCACGCGCAGGCCCAGCTCCGGCCGCCGCGGCAGACGGCCCGGCGCCAGGGGGGACTCCCCGTCACCGGTTGCAAGATACGTCTGCCCCTGCAGCAGGGCCAGGTTCCACTCCGAGGCGAAGCGCAGCCGGGTCGCCGTCTTCCCCTCGTTGCGCAGCATCCAGGCCACCCGGAAGGAGCCCAGCCCGGGCTCCAGGACGACCTCCTTGCACAGGCGGAGGGGCGCACGGCGCCCGTCGCGTCCCCGGTAGCGGCCCGACCTGGCGCAGACGATCCGCGGCCCGCCCTCGTCGATCCACCCGCGCAGGCCGCCCCCGGCGCGCAGCAGGGAGCGATCCGGGACGACCAGCTCGTACGCCGATCCCGCGAAGTCGCCGCCGTCGGCCGCCGGCATGTCGTTCAGCGTCTCCACGAACTCCGCATCCTCGTGCAGCAGGCGATCGAGCAGGCTGGCGCGCTCGCAGGAATCGACGGCGAGGGCGCGCCGCAGCTCGTCCGTCACCGCCGACGGCCGGTCGTGGATGGACTCGTGTTCGTCACCACCTGCGGCGGCGGACTCCGGCGCCTCATTCTCGATCTTGCGATGGTAGGCCTCCCGCCGGCGGGTCAGCGTGTTCTGCAGGTTCCAGCACGCTCCCCGGTCCTCCAGGCCGACGAGCGAGCCGCCCCGGGCCGGAGCCAGGAACAGGTCGAGCCGGTGGTCTCCCAGGCGCAGATCCCAGGTGGCGTCGCCGTTGACGGACACCGCCTGCACGCGTCCGCGCGGCGGCACGCCGACGAGGGCCGCCGTGCCGCGGATCAGGTGCTCCCAGATCGCCTGCCGCATGTGCGGCAGGTAGAGCCCGCCGAAGATGCCGTGCCAGTAGGCGTCGTTGCACTGGGCCTGCCACAGCTCCCGCCGCGCCGCGGCGCGCGAGTCCTCCGGCTGCCCCGCGGCGGCGATGTCCGCGTGCAGCAGCAGGCTCCGGTGGTACATGCGGGCGCTCTCGCTGTAGCGCTGCAGGAACTGGCGCCAGAAGCCGCCGCGCAGGAAGGGCCGCAGGCTGTCCCAGCGCTGCTCGCCGCGGGCCTCCTCGACCAGGTCCGTGAAGCGCTCGGCAGCCGGCACCGGCAGCGCCCACTCCGTCATCTCGAAGTAGCTGCCGGGCGGCAGGTAGACCCGGCGGCGCGGCGGACGGTCGGCGAGGACCTCGCTCGGCGTGGCCAGCTCCAGCCAGTCGCTCTCCCGCGCCAGGGCCGTAAAGAAGCGCTCCAGCCAACCCCGCTTGTAGACCCAGTCGTGGGTGTCGGGCCAGGAGCCGAACTTCTCGCCGTCGTCCACCATGACCAGGACGCCCCCCGGATCGCGCTCGTGGAGCTCGCGGCAGAGCGCCACCGTCTCCTCCGGCTCCCGGAAGGGGATCAGATAGCGCAGCTTCTCCGAAATCGGGAAGAGAGCCACGGTGGCTCCCAGCTCGTCGGTGAGCAGGGGACCATGAGTCAGGTCGTCGGGATCGATCCCCGCCTGCACGAAGTGATAGTCGTCCAGCAGGACGTACGCGATGCCGGCCGCGGCGAGGGAGCTCACCAGCTGCGGCTCCCAGACCCGCTCGGCCAGCCACATGCCCCGCACCTCGCGCCCGAAGCGCTCGCGCACCGTCTCGCTCATCAGCTCGATCTGCCCCTGGCGGTCCGCCTCGGGGATCACGGGCAGGATGGACTCGTAGAAGGCGCCGCCCAGGATCTCCACGCGATCGGCCTGCACCAGCGCGGCCAGCCGCGACAGGTACTCGGGCCGGTGCCGGCCGATCCACTCCCAGAGCGGTCCCGTGTGGTGCATGCAGAGGCGGACGTGCCGGTGGGCCTCCAGCTGTTCGAGGAAGGGCTGGTAGGCCAGCGTGAAGACCTCGGCGATGACGTGGTCGAAGTTGCCCACGGGCTGGTGGTTGTGCACCCCGAAGACGAGTCGCAAGGACACCTCCAGCGGCCGGATCCCGTCCGGCCGCGTCGCTAGACGATCCAGTCCTCGGCGTCCTCGGGCCCCACGGGCACCCTCAGGCCGAGGGAGCCCGCGGACGGGATCACCAGCTCGGTCTGCCCCTGGCGGGACAGGGCCACGAAGAAGTTGCAGTCGTCGCCCGGGGCGAGGCCGAGGCGGGACCAGGGGATCGCCACCTCGATCACCTCGGCGTAGAAGCCGGCGGCGGCCCCCGTGGGCACGCTGGTCAGCGACCCCTTGCGTCCCATGGTGGCGGGAAAGACCAGGCTCACCTGCGCCTCCTCGCCGTCCAGACGGCGCACCGTGAGTTCGGCGCCCGCCAGCTCGGCGAGGCCGTGCTCTGGCGCGGGATCCAGCCTCAGCAGCAAGTGCAGCGGGCTGCCGCCGTAGTGGAGCATGGCCAGGGGCGTCTCGGTGCGATGCATGGCCCCTCCGCCGCCGGCCTCGCAGCGCCCCGCGTCCAGCCACTCGAAGTAGCTGGTCACCCGCCCGTCCAGGGTCACCTCCAGCGGGAAGCGCGGCTTCCGGATGCGCAGCTGGTCGGGCCGGCGCAGCGAGACCTGCAGCAGGGAGTCGGGCTCGCTCCCGAGGTGACGATAGACGGCGCTCAGGTGGCCGCGGAAGAGCGCGTCGAACTCCTGGGCGAAATCGCTGAAGTGGTCGTCTCCGTACCACCAGAACCAGTCGCTGCCCTCGGCCGACGTCAGCGCCTGCCAGGCTCGTGCCAGGGGATCGTCGCGATCCGGTCCCAGCCGGGCGGGATCAGGCGCGGACACGGTCTTGCCGCCCGGCGCCAGCTCCACCTTGCAGAGCGCATTCCCGGCGGTCAACCGCTTCTGCAGCCAGCTCCGCACGCGCTGCAACCGCTCCCAGCCCGCGTTCTTCTCGGGATGGCCGATCCAGGTGGTGAAGTCGTGGTTGATCCAGGATCCGGCCACCAGCCGCGGCAGGTGCGCCACCGATTCCTGGCCGCCTCCCGCCAGCCAGCTGGATGGGGTCTCCCAGCGCAAGCCCTCGGCGGCCGCCACCTGGCGGTAGAACTCCTGCAGGAAGGGCACACCGCCCTCGGCATAGCCCTCCCAGGGATTCTCGCCGTCCAGCATGATCGGCACCAGGAAACGTCCTTCCGGCAGGAGGGCGCGAATCCGCTGGAGGTGCCCGACGAAATCCGCTGCGGCCTTCTCGGCCGGCCAGGTCTGGTAGACGAAGCCGATGCGGTCCGAGAGGCCCTTGTCGCGGAAGAAGAGGACCGGCGCCGCGTCCCCGCCCCAGCGCCAGGGCCGGAAGTGCCCTCCCGGCGGCGCGTCGTCCAGCGGCACGGAGGCGGCCAGCACGTCCTGGTCGCAGCCCAGCCAGCGGACCCCCGCGGCGGCGAACACCCGGACGGCCTCCTCGCTCAGCGAGCCCTCGGCCGGCCACATACCGGCCGGACGCCGCCCGAACTGCGCCTCCATGGCGTCCAGCGCGGCCTGCACGTGATACCAGGCGTCTCCCGGCCGGTGGAAACGGTGCTCCGGCAGCGGCAGCTCGGGCCGCGCCTCGCGGGCGGACTGCGTGTCGCAGAGCAGGGGCAGGATGGGATGCGCGTAGGGCGTGCAGGAGAGCTCCACGACGCCGCTCGCCGCCGCCTGCCGGTAGCGCGGCAGCACCTGCCCCAGGAACTCCTGCTGCAGCGCGAGCAGGTCCGTTTTCTCGCTCTCCGTGAAGCCGCGCCCCTTCCGCAGGAGGGCCGCCACCAGTTCGTGCTCGCGCAGGCTGCGGCCCGACCAGGCCAGGTGGAAGCCCACCTGCAGGTCGCGCAGCTCCTGATCGTCGAAGCGCGCCGCGGCCTGCGCGTCGGGATTCTCGCCCAGGGGAGCCCGCTTCTCCCACAGCTCCGCCAGCCGCGGCAGCTCGCGGAAGCGCCGCCCGCGGTTGAAGGCGAAGAAATGACGCAGCAAGCGCGCCCGCTGCTCGCCGCTCAGCTCACCCGGAGCGGGCCGGGCCAGGTCCAGGAAGTCGTCCCCCACCCGGCCGTCCACGTAGGCGGTCAGCTGGCGGATCAGGATCGGCACCAAGTTGAAGACCGCCCGGGCCTCGGGCACCTCCTCGGCGATCCGCACCATGTCGTAGTAGCTGAGCAGCGCGTGGAGCCGCACCCACGGCATGGCGGCCCGGCCCGTGAGCGAGTCCACGTAGTCCGGCTGGTGCATGTGCCAGAGAACGGCGACGGCCAGATCGGCGCGGGCCATGCCATCCCTCTCGGTCGGGTGCGAAAAACGGAAACTTCCTGGTCTCTTCCCGCGTAGAATACATCGCCAAGGCAAGAGTGCAACAGGTCAGGCCATTGCCAGATTGCCAAAGGTGAGCGAGGGGGCGCAGCTCGAGGGCTGCGCCCCTCCGCTTTTCCGGCCCGCCACAACCGCTCAGTAGAGCGGCAGGCTGCGGCAGGGCAGGTCCTGCCGGGCCAGGCGGTCGGCCACGTACTCCCCCATGGTCACGAAGGAACCCTCGGCCAGGATGGCCGCGAGCTTGCCGGGCATGGTGCCCTGTCCCCCCTGGCTGCGCAGGCGACCGAGGAGCGACTGGCCGGCTTCCGGCCGGAAGTCGTCCAGCTCCCAGGGGTGCAGGTAGACGATCAGGGGTACCCCCTGCCGGCCGGCGAGCTTCCGCAAGGCGCGGAAGAGTGGGAGCGGCGCCAGCCGGAGGTAGCCACCTCCGGAGAAGGGCAGGTTGATCCCCGCCAGCCGGGCGGTGGTCATGGGCACCTCCACGAAGGGAGGGCCCTCGCCCGCCAGGCGGAAGGGGTGGCGCGGCGCGGCCGGCTGCCCGTAGCGGGGATGGCGGACGGCGAAGAGCGAGCTGCTGTAGCGGAATCCGTTCGCGCGCAGCAGCTCCAGGAAGTGATGCACCGGTCGGGTCAGGGTGAAGCTGGGCGCCCGGTAGCCGGCGACCTCGGGCACGCCCGCGGCGGCCAGGGCGTCGCGGGCCCGCTGCAGATCGGCCTCGAACTCCGCGTCCTTCAGGTTGAAGAGGATCGGGTGCGCGAAGCTGTGACAGCCGATCTCGTGTCCGGCCGCCGCGATGCGCGCCACCAGCTCGGGGTGCCGCGCCGCGGTCCAGCCGAGCACGAAGAACGTGGCCCGCACGCCGTGCCGGGCCAGCAGCTCCAGGCAGCGCTCCGTGTTGGCCTCGACGCGCGGCTTCTGGGCGGCCCACTGCTCCGGCGGCACCCGCTCCAGGTAGTTGTGGCCGTGGAACCACTCCTCCAGGTCCACGCTGATGATCGCGGCGTCCTCGCGCAACGGCCTGCCCTCCTGGCGCCCCTCGCGGGCGCCGTCTCCCCGCGCGGCCGACCGCGCGGCCGCTCAGCTGACCGGTAGCGGCGGCACGAAACCGTCGTTCTCCACCTCGATCATCAACCGGGCGAGGTCGTCCACGTTGGCGACGACGATGAGCTGATCGCTGGCGCGCAGCGGGACGTCGGGATCCGGCAGCTCGTTGTGGCGCGACCCCAGCAGCTCCCGCTTCTTGACCGCCAGCACCGCCACGCCCAGGCGCTGTCGCAGCTGCAGCTCGCGCAGGGTGTGACCGATGTACGAATGGGGCGGCGTGAGCAGCTGCACCCGGTAGGTCGACGGCAGGTCCACGCAGTCGTGCAGGCGGGACTCGCCGTACACCAGCTTGATGCCGACGTCCTCCTTGTGCAGGACCTCGCGATTGTAGACCTCGAAGACGGCCTTGCGGGTGATGATGCCCACGAGCACGGGACGCTCCGGCGACTCGAGGACCGGCAGGTCGACCGTGTCCTCCTCACCGAACAGCAGCAGGCACTTCTCCAGATTGTCCTGCTGGTAGACCATCCTCTCGACCGGCACGCAGATGTCGCCGGCGATGATGACCTGCCCCAGGCTCTCCGCGTGCAGGATCTCCTTGACGTCGTTGATGGTGATGCGTCCGGCCAGGCGTCGATCCGGCTGCACCACGTAGTAGTGCGGGTCGGGATTGGTGAGAAACAGCTTGAGAATCTTGTCGTAACTGTAAGCGAACTGAATCGTTGCCGGGTTGGCCTCCATCACGTCCCGGACGTGGAAACTCTGCAGGATGGCGCTCTCGCGCCCGAAGACCAGCTTCTGGCCGCGGCGCGTGAACTTCAAGGTGAAGATGCTGTCCCGCATCCCCCCGCGGTAGACCAGGGTGGCCGTGATGCAGGCCAGCATCAGGGGCAGGATGATGCGGTACTCGCCGGTCATCTCGAAGAGGATCAGGATGGCCATGAGCGGCCCGCCCGTGGACGCGGCCACCATGGCGGCCATCCCCACCATGGCGTAGGCCCCGATGGCCCCGATGTTGGCCGGGAAGAGCTGGGCCATCAGGGCGCCGTAGGCGCCGCCCAGCATCCCGCCCAGGAAGAGGGCGGGCGCGAAGATGCCGCCCGAGAAGCCGGAGCCGAGGGTCAGCGAGACGGCGATCAGCTTCCCCACCACGAGCAGGGCCATCAGGTTCCAGACCATGCCGCCGTCCAGGGCGTGCACCATGGACGAGTAACCGATCCCGTAGAGCTGTGGAAACCAGATGAGCAGCAGCCCCAGCGGCACGGCCCCCAGGATGGGCTTCAGCGGCGCGGGGAAGTGCAAGCGATCGAAGCGATCCTCGACGGCGTAGAGGGACCGCACGTAGACCATGGCCAGCAGGCCGGCCACCAGTCCCAGCAGCAGGTAGAACGGCAGCTCCAGCCAGGACTCGATGCTGAAGCCCGGCACCGGGAAGGCCGGCGTGTTGCCCAGGTAGTGGCGGCTGACCACGGTGGCGATGACGCTGCTGACGATGATGGGGCTGAAGGTCACGATGGCGAAGTCGCGCAGGATGATCTCGAGGGCGAAGAAGGCGCCCGCGATCGGCGCGTTGAAGGTGGCGGCGATGCCGGCGGCCGCCCCGCAGCCGATCATCGTCCGCAGGCGCTGCGGCGAGAAGTGCAGCCACTGACCCAGGGCGCTGGCCATGCCGGCGCCGATCTGCACGATCGGACCCTCGCGGCCCACCGAGCCGCCGAAGGCGATCGTGATGGCGCTGGCCGTGATCTTCACCGCGGCCACGATGGGCCGGATCACGCCCTGCTTGAAGACCACCGCGTCGATCACCTCGGGCACGCCGTGTCCCCGGGCCTCGCGGGCCAGGTAGTGGATCATGGGACCGACGATCAGCCCGCCAGCCACCGGCAGCAGGATCCGCTTCCACCACGGCACGTCCGCCAGCAACCGCACGACGTCCTCGCCGCGCCCGATGGCGAAGGCCTGGAAGAACTGCACCATCCAGCGGAAGAGAATGGCGCCGTAGCCGCCGACGACCCCCACCAGCACCGCCACGAGGACCATCAGGGTGGTCTCGTCCAGGGAGAGGTGCTGGATGACGCGGTCGACGGGGCGGAGGCCCTGCGCCGGGCCGTGTCGCTGCGTGCGCCAGGCCATGGTGCCGATCTCCTGCGGAGCGAGGACAGCGCTCGGACGGGCGGGTTCGCCCGCGAGCGGCGTTCCGGCTGCAGCGCAAAACTGTCAAAACAGGGCGGCGGAGTCAATCAATTGAGCGCCGCCGGCGAACAGGAGTCGCCAAACCTGCGGCTTGCACGTATCCTGCCCGACGGGCGGTACGTCGCCACTCCACACCAACGGGCGCAACGAAGCGAGGCGAGATGGGCCCCGAATCCAGCAGTCGATCCCAGGACCTCCTGAACCGCGAACTCTGCCACGGGGCGGTCGTCGCCCACTTCCCCAACGGTCTCAAGGTGATCGTGCAGGAGGATCACCGCACCCCCGTGGCGATTTGTCAGGCCTGGGTGCGCGCCGGATCCAACTGGGAACCCGAGGGCCTGCGGGGCTGGGCGCACGGGATCGAGCACATGCTGTTCAAGGGGACCGCCCGGCGCGCCGAGGGCGACTTCGCGCGGGAGGTGGCCGCCGCCGGGGGCAGCACCAACGCCGGCACCGGCTACGAAACCACCAGCTATCACATCCTCGTGCCGGCCGAGAACCTGGACCGGGCCGCCGACATCCTGGCCGATGCCCTCTTCCACGCCGGCTTCGCCCCGGAGGCCCTCGACGCCGAGCGCAAGGTCCTGGTCCACGAGAACCACATGTACGACGACATCCCCTACGGCTTCGGCATCACCTGGCGCTGGGGCATGGAGCTGGCCTTCCGGCAGAGCCCCTACCGCCATCCCATCGGTGGCCGGGACGAGGAGCTGCTCGCCACGCCGCGCGAGGAGATCGTGCGCTTCTGGCGCCGGGCCTACCGTCCGGACAACGTGACGGTGGTGGTGGTGGGCGACGTGGACGTCGACGAGACCCTGGAGATCCTCGGCCGCGGCTTCGGCGCCGCTGACGGCAGCCGCGAGGCCCCCCTGCCCGAGCCGCCGGTCGAGCCGGTCCAAACCGCCCCGCGCTGCCGCCTGGAGCAGGGCGATCTGCAGAAGGCCTACGCGAAGCTCATCTTCCACGGTCCGGGCGAGCGGGCGCCCGAGCGGCCCGCTCTGAGCGTGATCCAGCGCCTGCTCTCCGACGGCCGCAGCAGCCGCCTCTACCAGGTGGTCCAGGAGGAGCGGCAGCTGGTGAGCGACATCTCCCTGCTGAACGAGACCGGTCCACGGGAGGGCGTCGTCCTGGTGGATCTCGAGTCCACGCCGGAACAGCTGCGGGAAGCGCTCTTGGCCGCGGCCGGCGTCCTGGCCGAGCTGGCGGCCGTGCCCGTCGAGGAGGCGGAGCTGGCCAAGGCGAAGCTCCGGGTGGAGCGCTCCTTCCAGTTCGGAACCGAGACCGTCCAGGGACAGTCGTCCAACCTGGGCCACTTCGACCTGATGGGCGACCTGGAAGGCGCCTTCAGCTACCCCGCGCGCGTGGCCGGGGTGACGGCGGAGGAGGTGCGCGACCTGGCGGCGCGGATCTTCCGGCAGGACAACCTCTCGGTGCAGCTCTACTTGCCGCAGGCCGCCGATCCCGTCGCCCTCGGGCTGCCGGCCACCGGCTCCGACCTGGAATCCCTGCTGGGCGAGATCCTGCCCGCTGGACCGCCGCCCCCCGCCGCCGGAGCGCGGGCCGACGCCGCGGTGGCCGCCGCGGCGACGGGACCGATCCCTCCGCGACCGGTGCAAGCCGCTCTCTTCCAGGAGGCCCGGCTGGCCGGCGGCCTGCCGGTCTATCTGCGGGTGGACCGGGCCCGTCCCACCGTGGCCATGGGGCTCTACGCCCGCGGGGGGAGCTGCCTGGAGAGCAGCGAGGAGGCGGGCCTGGCGACCCTGACCCAGCACGTCCAAGCCAAGGGCACGCAGCGGGAGGAGGCCGCCGTCCTGCACGCGGCCATCGAGGCCCTCGGAGGCTCTCTCTCCTCCCGGGCCGACCGGGATCACTCCGCGCTCTCGCTCACGGCACTCGTCGCCAAGCTGCCGCCGCTGCTGGAGCGCTTCGGCGATCTGGCCTGCCGGCCCTCCTTCCCCGCCGCGGAACTGGAGCGCGAGCGGCGGCTGGCCCTGGAGCAGCTGCAGGCGATGGCCGACGACACCTTCCAGTGCGCCGGCCGCGAGCTGCGGGCGCTGATCTACGGCGATCACCCCTACGGGCGGCCGGTCCTGGGCACCGAGAAATCGCTGGTTCGCCTCCAGCGCGACCAGCTGGTGCAGCATCACCGGCGCACCTGGGTCCCGCAGAACCTGCTGCTGGTGATCTCGGGGGACGTGGATCCCGACCGCCTGCTGCCGCGCCTGGAGGAGACACTGGCCGGGCTGCCCTCCGGTCCCGCGCCGCCCCGGCCGCACCTGGCTCCGATCTCCCCTCCCGACGGTGTGCAGCGGCGGCGCCTGGCGCGGCAGATGAACCAGAGCGTGCTGTTCGCGGCCTGGCCGGGTCCGCCCGATCCGGAGACCGACCGGCCGGCCCTGCTGCTCCTGCAGGAGCTGCTGAACGGCCAGAGCGGCCGGCTCTTCGAGGCCCTGCGCAACCGCCGCTCCCTCTGCTACAACACCGGCTTGCTGACGACCTCCGGCTTCGGCCAGGGGATGCTGGCCGCCTACGTCCTGACCGAGCCGGACACGGTGGACGAGGCTCGCAGCGTGTTGCTCGCCCAGCTGCTGGATCTGGCCGAGACCCCGATCCCCGCCGCGGAGTTCGAGCGCGCGCGCGCCAAGCTGGTGGGCAACCTGCTGATCTCCACCCAGGCCAACGTGGCGCGCATGGCCCGCTGCGCCATCGACGTGCTCTACGGGCGCGGGGTCAACCACACCGACGAGCTGCTGGAGCAGGTGGGGGCCTGCACGCCGGACGAGGTATGCAAGACGGCGGGGCGCTATCTCACACCCGCAGGGCACTTCGAAGTGGAGCTGGGTCCGAAGTCGTGAGGAACCGCCGGCCCGGCCGCAGCCGGGCCGGCGGTCCGGCGAGGTTCAGCTGGCCACCGGATAGCGATCCGGCGCGTCGAAGAGATCGATGACGAAGGTGCGCTTGCTGAAGCTGGCGCGATGCCGCGCACCCTGCGGAATACGGTAGACATCTCCGGGCTGGTAGAGGTTCGTCTGTCCCTCCACGTCCAGGGTCATCTCGCCCGACACCACCGTCCCGCTCTGGGCGCAGTGGGAATGGTCGGGCACCGAAACTCCCTCCTCGATCTCGAAGAAGACGATCTGCTTCTCGTGATTGCTGAGGCAGTAACCGGTGATGCCGGCGACGGGGATTTCGACTTTGGGAAGGGAGGTGATCTCGGCGGGCAGGAGGCTTTCGGTCTTGATCTTCGGGCTCTCCATGTAGTGGTCCTCCTTCGTTATGAGGAGCGACTCGGCCCGGCGCACGGGCTTTCCTTACCACATCTTAACATCGCCGCGGGCCAGTGCAAGCAGCCTCGCGACGGAACCGAGGACTCTTTGGGAGCACGGAACTTGAAGCAACGGGCCGCGCCGGCAGACCGGTCGCGCGAGGCGGGACTCCCGGGGGAGCGCCACCCGTTTCCGGTCCGTTCCCGCTGGCGGTCGCCGGCGAGAACGGGCCAGAGGGTGGATCAGGCGGCTGAGCGGCCATCCAGCAGGAAGTCCGCCAGCACGGGGAAATGGTCCGACGGCAGAGCATGTTTGCTGCTCACGATCCCGTCGAAGTGAATCTTCCTGGCCTTGAGCACCTGCAGCTGTGGCCGGAAGAAGATGTAGTCGATGCGACGCGGCCCCATGAGCAGCTGGCTGAACTGTCCCCAGCGGCCGAGCCCGCGGAATGTCGCGCCGGCCAGCGGGTCGGCCGAGCCGGCCTCCTTCCAGGCATCGAAGAGCGAGACGCCGTCGCCGGCCACTCTGCTGTGCAGGCGCCGGATCTCCGGCGAGCTGGCCACGGCATTGAAGTCGCCGGTCAAGAAGAGCGGCGTCTCCTCGCCCATGCTCCGCACCTTGTCGGCGATGTAGCCGCCGAGCAGATCGGCGCTCTTCTGGCGGTGCCGGCCGCTGATCGCCTCCAGGTGCGTGGTCCCGAACACGAAGTCGCGCCGCGTCGGGATGTGCTCGAAGGTGTACCAGGTCGCCAGCCGCGGCCGCGTCCCCAGCTGGAACTGGGAGCCGGGCACCTCGGGGGTGGGCGAGAGCCAGTAGGCGTCGCCCTCCTCCTCGGCGGGCCGGACCGTGTCGCGGCGGTAGAAGACGGCGCAGTACCAGTTGTGGACCGAGTCGGCCAGGGCGGTGCCCGAAAGGTTGCCCACCCCCAGGAACTCGTAGTCCGGCAGGAGTTCGCTCAGCTCCAGGAGCTGGTGCAGGTTGGCCTCCTGGGTGCCGACCACGTCGGGCTGGTACTTGCGGAAGATGCGCGCAACACCGTACTTGCGCAGCCGCCAGGGATGCGTCCGGCGAAGCTTGGTGCTGGTCAGGAGATTGAAGGTCATCAGGCGCAGGGGTGTTTGCTGCACGTTGCAATTCTCCGCTGTCAAAAGGCCCGTTCTGCCGGGCCGTGTGGGGAACACGGTGCGGCAATGTCGTCCATTTTCGTACGGTTCGCAAGTCTGGAGCCCATGGTCGTCCATCGTGATGCAAGGATCGGACCAGCGGAGCCTCCTCTCCCCCGGTCCACGGGACCCCCAATCCCGTGCAGGATCTCCGCTTGCCGGCACGGTCCTCGGCCCGGCGCCCGCGTCGGCGGCCGAGGCCTCTGACCATGTTCGGGGATCGCTCCGGTGAATCAGGCCCCCCGCGGGAACAGGTCCAGCTGGGGGGGCCGACTCGGCAGGGAGAGCTGGCGCAGGACGGTCGATATCCAGACGCTCCGGTCGTTCGCCGGCAGCCGCAAGCGCTCCAGGCGGAAGCGGTCCAGCAGTTTGTCGATGAGCCGGTCGATCTCCTGTTGAAACGTCACCGAGGTGTCGCGGGTTCCATCGAAGGTGGGCGGGGCCACGATGGGAACCTTGACCAGCAGGGTGTAGGTTTTCATCCAGCTGGCGATGAAATCCTCCAGCTCGGGCCGGGGACCGGCGGCGTGGACCAGGTAGGCGTAGTTGTCCACCACGGCCCGGTCGCAGACGATGGCGTCGAAGCGGCTGTTCAGCTCGATCTCCTTGGCGACCTGGCTGTGCAGGATCCAGGACTGGGCCTGGATCGTGGTCTGCTGGTTGATGGGCAGCGGACAGCTCCGCGCCACCTCCTTGACCAGGTCCACGCTCAGGTCGAGGCGCTTGAGCGCCGCCGCCAGCTCGAAGCAGAGCGTCGTCTTGCCGACGCCGTGGGTGCCGATGAAGGCGATCTTCATGATCCGAGACGATAACCGCGCCAGCCCGGGAAGTCCAGAGCCCGGCCGCCGCGGCCCGCCGCGCCGGAGAATCCGTGCATCGACCGCATGCGCGGCCTATCTTTGGATCTCGTCGTCGGCCGGCCAGGACTCGCTTCCCGCCCGATTCCCCGAGGAGCACCTCATGTCCTCATCCCCACCCATGGCCAGCAGCCCGAGCGCGGCCTTGAACAGGAGTCCATAGAAGCATGGCACGCGGCCGACACAAGCCGCGCCCGGGAGGCGGCCGCCGGCAAAAGGCCGGGGCGCGTGGACGCAACAGTGCGGGCCGCCGCCGGCGCGGTTCCCATCCCCGCCGGCCGGATCCCTGGCGGCGGGTCCAGGCCCTGCTGAAGCAGGCCCGCGGCCGCTCCGACGCCTCCTTCGACCAGCGCCCGGAGGGTGAGCGCGGCGAGCCCAGGGTCCTCTCCGTCCGGCGCAACCGCGACCTGTTCGACCGCCTGGCGATCCAGGACTACGAGTACCTGCTGACCCAGGTCTTCGCGGCCCCGGCGGACGTGCTGCGCATCCTGCTCCCCCAGTCGGTGCTGGGCCGCGCGGTGAACGGCCACGGCTGGTTCGTGGACGAGGGCGGCCGCCCCCTGGTCTTCGCGGACGCCACCTTCGACCGGGTGCTCACGGCCCTGGAGAAGCTCGACCCCGACCTGCGCCACGACCGGGTGCGCCAGGCGCGCGGCCTGCTGGTGGACCAGGTGGTCAGCTGGGTGCGCGACCGGCGCGAGGAGCCGGAGCTGCTCCTGGAGCACGACGGCCGGCCTCTGCTGGGGGTGGAGCTGCTGCGTGGCCGCAGCGTGCCGGCCGGACCGTTCCTGAAGGGCATGGTGCTGGCCGGCCACATGGACGACTGGCACCAGCGGCAGATGACCATGGCCCACCACCGACTCACCTTCGGCGGCGATCCCCTGGAGATCGGCGGCGGTGAGATTCTGATCGTCGATCCCGCGAAGCTGGCGGCGGTCGGCATCGTCGATCCCGGCCGGGTCGAGTTCAGCGACGAGGACCTGCACAGGCTGCAGCGTCTGGGCGTCATCGTGGACACGAGCCGGGGTCCGGGCCCCTGGCGCTACCCAATATACGACCAGGCCTTCTTCCGGCGCCGGCTGTGCGACGGGGTCTCGGACGACCTCGCTCTCATCTACCTGGGAGCCCGCTACGGCTTCGCCGCCCTGCTGGGCGGCTTCGTCATGGACGCCCTCGACACCTACGACAAGTTCCTCTGGGAGTTCACGCCCGGCGGCAGCGATGCCGCCCTCGCCCAGGAGCTGCAGGCGTGGCACCAGGAGCGGCACGGCCGCCCGCTGGCCACCGGCGAGGAGATCTTCGACCTGATCCGCTTCGCCGCCAAGCTCAACTTTCCACCGGTCATCCTCAGCTCCAGCCACCGCCGCTTCATCCAGACCGAGGATGGCGCCCGCCTCCCCACCCTGCTGCACCACGCCCGCTTCCTGGACGGCGGCAAGCTGGACGACTTCCGCCTCGGCTACAACCGCGTCCCCAGCCGCAACTTCTACACCGCGGCCTGGTCCCGCCTCCGCGACCTCGACCTCGACATCCCCGAACCGGATTTCCGCAAGAAGCGCTAGCGGGAACTATCGCGGGATTGGCACACCTTCACCAGCACCTGCACGGCTCTCAAGGCACCAGCATGATCTTGCAGCTGTCCCGCCAGCGCCCGGCTTCGAGCCGCACCAGGTAGGAGCCGGCCGGCACTGACCGCCCCCGCTGATCCCGTCCCCACCAGGTGAACGTGCTCGGCCCCGCAACCGTCGGTCCATCGTGCAGCACGGCCACCAGCCGGCCCCGCAGGTCGTAAACGGTCACCCGTGCATCATCCGCCCTCGGCAGGTCCAGCAAAACCTGCACCGAGGCATTGAACGGGTTGGGCTGGACCGACAGCAGAGGACTCATGGTGGCTGGCGTCTGACCGGAGACTTCCCGCTCATCCAACAACTCCCAGGGTCCTCCCTGAACTCGCAGATAGAGCGCGTAGGTGACCTTGCATTCCGCATCCTGGCAGCGGAAGTCGCGGTCCAGGGCACGGTAGCGGTCGGGGCCGTCCGCCGCGAACTCCACCGCGCGGACCAGGCTGCCCTGCCGGGCCTCGAGGTGGAACTCCCAGCCCGGCTGCATGCCGACGGCCTGCCACGTGACCTCGATGGCCTCGCCGAGCGGCCGGGCGAGGAAGGCCTGCAGAAAAGCGGGAACGGGCAGGGGGACTTTCAGGCCCAGGCTTCTCGATCCGCGGGCCGCGATGGCGAAAAAGTCCTGATTCGGCGCCGGAATGTTGCACTCACCGTAGGAGTTCTCGCCCCAGGCCACGATGGAGCCGTCGCACTTGAGGCCCAGGCTGTGATTATAGCCAGCGGCCACGGCGACAAAACCCTCGTTCGGTGCGGGGACATTGCACTGGCCAAGGTAATTCCATCCCCAGCCGACAATCGTCCCGTTGGACTTGAGGCCGAGACTGTGCTGATAGCCCCCGGCGGCTGCCACGAAATCATCGTTGGGCGCGGGGATGTCACACTGACCGGAGCTGTTCTGGCCCCAGGCCACGATCATCCCGCCGGACTTGATGGCCAGGCTGTGATCACAGCCCGCTGCAATACACACGAAATCTTCGTTCGGCACTGGGACATCGCACTGGCCGTTTTCGTTGTCTCCCCAAGCCAAGACCGTTCCGTCCGATTTCAGGCCCAGGCTGTGATTATCGCCGGCAGCGACGGCCTCGTAGCGCGCGTCGGGCTCGGGAATGTCGCACTGTCCAGAGCGATTATCTCCCCAGGCCACCATGGTCCCATCGGACTTGATGCCGAGGCTGTGGGTCAGGCCTGCGGCGACAGCCACGAAGTCGGCATTCGGCTCGGGGACATCGCACTGGCCATGTTCGTTGTTCCCCCACGTCACGACCCTCCCGTCGGACTTGAGGCCCAGGCCATGCCACTGGCCCATGGCAAACGCCAGGAAGCCTTCGTTCGGTGCCGGGCCGTTGCATTGGGCAACGTCGTTCCCTCCCCAGCCCGTGATCGCACCGCTGGACTTGAGGCCCAGGCTGTGTACGGAACCCGCGGCCACCGCCACGAAGCCCTCGTTTGCGGCCGGGATGTCGCACTGGCCAGAGTAGTGGTATCCCCAGGCCACGATCGTCCCATCGGACCTCACACCCAGGCTGTGCCACAGGCCCCCAGCGATCGCCACGAAGTCGGCGTTGGGTTCCGGGACGTCACACTGGCCATTGCCGTTCCAGCCCCATGTCACTACCGTTCCATCGGCCTTGAGAGCCAGACTGTGATAACCGCCCGCAGCGATCGCGACGAAACCCGCGTTGGGCTCGGGGGTGTCGCACTGGCCTTTGTTGTCCCACCCCCAAGCCACGATCGTCCCGTCAAACTTCAGGCCTAGGTTGTGAGAGTAGCCAGCGGCGATCGCCACGAAATCGGTGTTCGGCTGCGGGACGACGCACTGACCATAGTAGTTGTCTCCCCAGGCCTCGATGGCCCCGTCGGACTTGAGACCCAAACTGTGACAGTCACCCGCGTCGATTGCCACGAAGCTTCCGTTCGGTGAGGGCACGTCGCATTGGCCATGGTTGTTCCGTCCCCAGGCCACGATCGTACCATCGGATTTCAGACCCAGGCTGTGTTCATAGCCCCCCGCGACGGCGACGAAGTGCCAGTTCGGCGCAGGGACGTTGCATTGGCAATACTTGTTGTATCCCCAGGTCACGATCGTACCGTCAGACTTGAGGCCAAGGCTGTGATCACCGCCTGCTGCGACGGCCACGAGGCTATCAAGCTCTGACTGCTCCACGATGACGCTGATTCCCCATCCCACTATGGACCCCTGGACCAGTGCCCATGCCCGCGGCACGCCCAGGATCACAGAGCAGACGAGTACGGCCATGAGCGCCCGGCGCGGCCGCTTGTTCCTTTTACCAACATCAACCATGGGAATCCTCCTTCAGTCGCTGCGATCACCGGGAGGTCCACGCCAGAGCACGGCAGCCGAAAAGGCCGGATACCTGTCCACAGGATCGGCTCGGCGTCCATGCATGCTGGGATCCACAGAGACTTCTGGGCGAGAGCTAGATCTTACCATCGCCGGGAAGGAAGCTCAAGCGCAAGCAGGCAGGCATCACGGGTAGGTGCGATGCCAGGTATGACGGGCGCCGCCGCCAGATCCTTACGGCACCAGCATGATCTTGCAGCTGTCCCGCCAGCGCCCGGATTCGAGCCGCACCAGATAGCTGCCCGCGGGCACCCGGCGCCCTTGCCGGTCTTTCCCCTGCCAGAGAAAGTTGCTCCGTCCGGCGGCCGTCCGCCCATCGTGCAGCACGGCCACCAGCCGGCCTTGCAGGTCGTACACGCTCACACGCGCATGATCCGCCTCCGGCAGATCCAGCAGCACCTGCACCGAGGCATTGAAGGGATTGGGCTGGACCGACAGCAAAGGTCGAGCTATGGACGGTATTCCACCCTCGACCTCCCGCTCGTCCAGCAGATCCCAGGATCCCTTGAGAACACGCAAGTAAAGCGCGTAGGTGATTTTGCAGTCGGTCCCCTGGCAACCAATATCGAGGTCCAGAGCACGGAACCGGTCGGGACCGTCCGCCGTGAACTCCACCTCGCGGATCAGGCCGGCCTGCCGGGCCTCGAGGCGAAACTCCCAGCCCGGCTGCATCCCGACCGCTTGCCAGGAGATCGCGTTGGCCCCACGCTTTGCCTCGGCGGAGAAGGTCTGCAGGAAGACGGGGGTCGGCGAGGCCATTTTCAGGCCCAGGCTGTGATAGCTGCCCGCGCCGACCGCCAGGAAATCCCCGTTCGGCGCGGGGACGTGGCACTGGCCATACCGGTTGTCCCCCCAGGCCACGATCGTCCCGTCTGACTTGAGACCGAGGCTGTGATAGCCACCGCCGGCAATCGCCACGAAGCCCTCGTTCGGCGTGGGGACGTCGCACTGGCCATAGCTGTCGCTCCCCCAGGCCACGATCGTCCCGTCGGACTTCAGACCGAGGCTGTGGCGATAGCCTGCAGCGATGGCCGCGAAGTCGGCGTTCGGCGCGGGGACGTCGCACTGACCCGAGCTGTCGAATCCCCAGGCGACGATCGAACCGTCGTACTTCAGACCGAGGCTGTGCGAGCCGCCTCCGGCGATGCTCACGAAGCCCGTGTTTGGGACCGGAACGTCGCACTGGCCGGCGAAGTCGGCACCCCAGGCCGCGATCGAGCCGTCGGACTTCAGGCCCAGGCTGTGTGCGCCCCCGCAGGATATCTTCGCGAAGCCCGTGTTCGGGACCGGAACGTCGCACTGGCCATCATCGTTGTCCCCCCAGGCCACGATGGTCCCCTTGGGTTTGAGACCCAGGCTGAAGGCCTCACCCGCCGCGACCGCCACGAAGTTCGCGTTCGGCGCGGGAACGTCGCACTGGCCGGCAAAATCGGCACCCCACGCCACGATCGTCCCATCGGATTTCAGACCCAGGTTGTGATGACCGCCCCCCTGGACCGACGTGATGCGCTCGTTCGGAGCGGGGACGTTGCACTGGCTGGCCTCGTTGCTTCCCCAGGCCGCGATCGTCCCGTCGGTCTTCAGACCCAGGCTGTGGTAGAAACCTCCGGCAGCCGCCAAGAAGTCGGCATTGGGGGCCGGGACGTCGCACTGGCCGGAGCCGTCCTGTCCCCAGGCCACGATCGAGCCGTCGGACTTCAGGCCCAGGCTGTGGAAGTTGCCTCCCGCGACCATCACGAAGTCGCCATTCGGAGCCGGGAGTTCGCACTGGCCGTAGCTATTGAGACCCCAGGCCACGATCGTCCCGTCGGACTTCAGGCCCAGGCTGTGGTCCCCGCCCGCGGCGATCGCCACGAAGTCGGCATTCGGGGCCGGCACGTCGCACTGGCCGTAGTTGTCGAGTCCCCAGGTCACGACCGTCCCGTCGGACTTCAAGCCCAGGTTGTGGAAGCTGCCCGCGGCGACCGCCTCGAAGTCGGCATTCGGGGCCGGGATGTCGCACTGACCGTAGCCATTGCTTCCCCAGGCCACGAGCGAGCCGTCGGACTTCAGGCCCAGGCTGTGGACGCTGCCGCCGTCGACGCCCACGAAATCAGCGTTCGGTGCGGGCACGTCGCACTGGCCGCTCGCGTTCCTTCCCCAGGCCACGATGCTCCCGTCGGATCTCAGGCCCAGGCTGTGAGCAAGACCCGCGGCCATCCCCACGAAATCCCGGTTCGGCGCCGGCACGTTGCACTGGCCATACTCGTTGAAGCCCCAGGCCACGATCTTCCCGTCGGCCTTCAGACCGAGATTGTGGTAATCCCCTCCGGCAATCGCCACGAGGCTGTCGATCGCGGACTGCTCCACGACGACCTGGTCGCCCCAGCCCACGACGGATCCCCGTGCCAGAGCCCACGCACACTCCGCGCCCAGGAACATTGCGCAGAAGATGCCTATCCCCAGCACCCGGCAACGCTGCCGCAGCTCCTTGCCAGCACCACTCATGCCAATCCTCCGTTGCTAAGATCGAGCACCAACAGGTTGGATGCGGGCGCAAGAGTCAAGCCTACGAGATTCCGGAACCTGGGACCGACCGGACATCTGCGCACGCCGCAGCTGAACCGGACTCATGAGAGAGACTCTCATCCTACGACCGCGAAAGAAGAAACTCAAGCCTGCCCCCGCAATCACAACTCATGGCGGCAGATAGGGGGGCAGGGCCTGGCCGGTGCGGATGCCTAGGTCCTTTCTCGGAGCCCGTGGCTTCACAAGCCCAGCAGCTTGAGGAACTCCGGGAGGCAGGGGGCGCCGGGGATCGGCGTGTAGAGGTAGTATTGCAGGCCCACACGGAAGCCGTGGTGCCAGGATTGCGGCAGGGCACAGAAGGCCACCGCGGCCAGGGCCGCGTGGGCGACGGCGAGCGGATAGACGTTCGTGCTCCGGAGGAAGAAGTACGCGCTGAGCATGCCGCCGAAGAGGGTGAGCGGCAAGAGGACGGGATTGGGCAGGTGCACGCTGCAGAAGAGGACGCCGATGATCACGATCGTCGAGTTCCGGCTGGGCGTCAGCGCATGAATCCGATTCACGAAGTAGCCGTTCAGGATGATCTGCTGGAGGAATGCGGGAACGAGGTAGGAGGCGAACCGGAAGGCCACGCCGAGAGGCGACAGCCCGCTCCGGAAGAAGCCGGGATTCGCGAAGGCGGCGACAGCCAAGACGACGACGATCGCCGCGGCCAGCAGGCGCCAGAGGCTCGCGAATCCCTGCAAGGTCAGGCGCGCCAGGCCCAGACTCCGCCAGGTCTCGCCACGCCGCACCCAGCTGACCAGGACCACCGCCAGGGGCAGGATCACGAAGAACGAGAGGGTCGCGCCCACGATCCAGATCTGGAACAGGATCAGAAGGTACACCAGCGCGATCTCTCCCAGGATGCCCCGACGGTTCATGACACACCTAGCCCGCGAAGCACAGGAGCCACGTGAAATCGACGAGCATATGCAGCAGGGCCGCGGCGAAGAGCGACCGCCGCTTCTGGTAGATCGTGCCGTACAAGATACCCGCGATCGTGGCGAACAGCGCGTACCACCAGTCGGGCATCGCGAAGGTGCGCGCCGAGTTCACGACGACGTTGTCCAGGTGCGACAGCCCGAAGATGACGGCTGTCACCAGCACCCCCGGCAGGACCTTCAGACGCGTCAGCAGCAGGTTCTGGATCCAGCCGCGGAAGAGGATCTCCTCGGGAACGGCGACGGCGAAGAAGATGCCCAGGAGCATGAGGACGAGCTGGCCCGGATTGCCGACCAGCTCGGCGTTGAGCCCCGGCACGACGAACCTCACCAGGATGCCCAGGGGCAGGATGGCGGCGAAGAGGACCAGATACGCCAGGCCGACGGCCCCGAGATCCCGCCACCGCAGTCCGCCGGGACAGGCAAGGTCCAGTCCCCGCCAGCCCGTCAGGACGACGAGCATGTACGCGACCGTCACGAAGACGGCCAGGGGCCAGGGAACGGCGCCGATGCTGGCCCACGGGACCACGAAGATCCCGGCCTCCTGCGGCAGCCAGATGAGCAGCACGAGGATCGCATCGAGGGCAGTGAACTTGGGGGATTGCGGTGGGCCGCGCTGGATCAGGAGCGTCGGCACGCCGAAGTAGAGCCCGACGAGGAGGAAGCCACCCAAGCGCCACTCGCCACCGCCGAGCGTGACGATGCTGTACAGGGCCAGGATCATCCCCGGCAGCCACCATGGCCGCTGCCGCGAAGCGAAGAGCCACCCCGCCCCGGCTCGCCGGATCCGCTCCGCGACGAGCAGGACCAGCATGAGGCCCGTGACCACGAAGCTCGGAACAAGGACCAGCGCCACGTTCATGCCGCGATGTTAGGCTTGCCCGACCGAAATGAGCCAGCCAAATCACAGCGGCGCGGGAGCGAGAGTCGCACGGCAGCGCATCATGCGGCGAGTCCACGGGGCAAGGCGACCGACGGGAACCCGTGCGTCACGATCCGGGACCGACGGATCCGGTCAACCACCGTACAGGGACTTGATCGTTCCCCAGCTCGTATTCGCCGCGGGAACGGGCGCGCGCTGGATGTACCGGCTGTTGAAGCAGTCGATGCATTGATCGTCCAGGTGCAGCCGCAACCCGTCCGGCAGAACCTCGGTGTAGGCGAACGCGGCAGGCCGAGACGGAGAGATGTAAGTCACCAGACCGGTCACGGGACTGCTGCAGGCGATCTCGTAGCTGTAGATCTGCTGTAGGACCTGGTCCTCGTAGTAGAGCATTGTCCCCAGGGCGAGAAACTCCAGCTGGACCGTGTAGCCGACCGATTCCGGGGTCAAGGTCCAGCCGGCGATGCCTCCCACGCTGTACTCCCACTCCCACGTGCCGAGAAGGAAGTCCGGGCATTGGGCCGGCGAGGTTGCCGCTGTCAGGAGCAGCACGGCGGGAATGGTCAATAGCAGGATCCCCCTACGCGTCCATGGCTGGCGCTTCATGACGGCACCTCCTGCGACGAACTCGAGAGGTTCGGAACGGTAAGGCCTCATGATTGTACCGAATGGACTCATCACGATCAATGCAATCCGGGCCGGGACTCGGGCCGGACTGCTTCCGCCGGGGCCTCTGCTCGCTCTTGCCCGGCTTGGCCTTCATGAGATATGCTACTAATGTCGCCACGTTAACGTTCTCGATATGATCCTTTGACGCCGGGTGAGGGCACATGATCGGGAAGACCATCTCCCATTACCGGGTCCTCGAGAAACTGGGCGAGGGTGGCATGGGTGTCGTCTACAAGGCCGAGGACTTGAAGCTCAAGCGCACCATCGCCCTCAAGTTCCTGCCGCCGGAACTGACCCGGGAACCGGAAGCCAAGGCCCGCTTCGAGCACGAGGCCCAGGCCGCTGCGGCGCTGTCGCACCCGAACATCGGCACGATCTACGAGATCGACGAGGTTGAGGGCCAGCTCTTCATCGCGATGGAGTGCGTCGAGGGTCGAAGTTTGAAGGACAGGATCGCGGCCGGTCCACTGAAGCTGGACGAGGCTCTGGAACTCGGACTGCAGATAGCGGCCGGCCTGCAAGAGGCGCACGAGAAGGGAATTGTCCACCGGGACATCAAGCCGTCGAACATCATGATCACGCCCAGGGGCGTGCCGAAGATCCTGGATTTCGGGCTGGCCGTCTCGCGCGAGCGCACGCGCTTGACCAGGACCGGAGCAACCCTGGGAACGGTCGCCTACATGTCGCCCGAGCAGGCGAGCGGTGAAGTGGCCGATCGCCGCTCGGACATCTGGGCGCTCGGGGTCGTGCTCTACGAGATGCTCAGCGGGTCGACACCCTTCGGCGGCCGGCAGGAGCAGGCGGTCTTCTACGCCATCCTCAACGATGCTCACGAGCCGTTGACCTCTCGCAGGACCGGTATTCCGGTCGAGCTGGAGCGGATCGTCGACAAGTGTCTGGCCAAGGATCCGGGCCTGCGCTTCCAGCACGTCGACGAGCTCCTCGTCGACCTGCGCCGCCTGCAGCAGTGCTCGACCGCGACCAGCCGCCGGCAGCCGCCGGTGCAGCAGCCAGGCGGTCGGCGCCGACGCGGCGCCATCGTGGGCATCGTTTCCCTGGCCACGCTGGCCTTGCTCGTGATGGCCTGGCAGTTCCTGGGTGAGCGGGGCGCACGGCCCGCCCGGACCGCTGGTGACGAGCGGCCTCGGGGCGGCACAGAGGGGAAAGCCGAGGCGGAGCTGTCGGGTGCCGGGTCCTGGCACAACTCCCTGGCCGTCCTGCCTTTCCGGGATCTGAGCCCAGCCCGGGATCAGCAGTACTTCTGCGATGGCATGACGGACGCGCTCAACTCGCGCCTGGCGCTGATCCCGGTCCTCAAGGTCATCGCGACCACGTCGGTGATGCGGTTTCGGGACACCGAGCGCGACATCAAGGACATCGGAGCGGAACTCGGCGTGGCGAACATCGTCGAGGGAACGGTCCAGCGCGAGGGGGATCGCCTCCGCCTGAGCGCTCAGCTGATCAGCGCCGAGACGGGCTTCCACCTGTGGTCGGACATCTTTGACGAGCACATCGAGAGCGTGTTCGATGTGCAGGACCGGATATCGCAAGCCATCGCCCAGGCGCTGGCCTTGCGCTTTTCGCCCGCGGACGGCCCGGCACCGGTAGCGGAGCGACCGCGCGATCTCGAGGCGTACGAGTACTACATGAAGGGCATGCACTTCATCAAGACCAAGTACGTCCTGACCTTCGAGGAAAAGGATTTCGCTGCGGGCGTGGCGATGTTCGAGCGGGCGATCGAGATCGATCCCCAGTATGCACTCGCCTACTTCGGCCTCGCATGGGCCTACGAGCACCACTACCAGGTTACGAGCGATCCGGAAGACGCCAGGCGGATGCAGGCGGCGGCGGCCAAGTCCCTGGAGCTCGATCCGCAGTCGGCCATCGCGAACGCGACCATGGGGTTTGTTTGCTACGAGTATCGCAAGGACTATGATGGGGCGTTCCGGTATCTCCACCGGGCACTGGAACTGAACGCGAATATTGGCGAAGTCGTTTTTCTGGCCGGCGTGTGCCTTTTCTACCATGGCCTCTACGAACAGGCTACGGAGTTGCTCGCGAGAGCCGCCGCACTTGACCCCTACTATCTCTGGACGCCATACAAGCTGGCTGTCTGCGCCATGAACCTGGGGCGATACGATGAGGCGGCCCGGGACTTCGAGAAGTACTTTGAACTCGCCCCGATCGTGCTGATCTTTCCAGCCCGCTACATTGCGCTCGAGATCAGGATGAAGTCTCTCGACCGAGTCGAAGCACTCATCGGCGAGATCGAGCGGACCAGACCGGACTACGGGGGGCTGTCCTACGTCAAAGCCCTGCTGCTGGCCGCGCGGGGCAAAAAAGAAGAGGCTCTCGCTCTCTATAGGAATTCCGAGGTCTATGCCCTGCTCGGTATGAACGACGAGGCGTTCGCCGCGCTCGACACGGAAATCCGCGGGACAACTGCGTGGCCATACTGCTTCTATTACGACCTCTTGAACGGCCCCCTCTATGAGAACCTGCATGCGGATCCACGATATCAGAAGCTGCTGGAACGGGAGGCCGCAGTGCTGGAAGACTGCATCCAGAGGTACAGTGGATACGTTTCGATCCAGCCGGCTCGATGATGCCGTAATCTTGTATCACCCGCCGATTCGATTCCATTCGCCGGCAACGACTCAGATTCTGAAGAACTCGCGGGCGTTGGCGGTGGTGGCCTGGGCGACCTGCTCGACGGGGGTGTCGCGGATCACGGCCACGGCCCGGGCCACGGTGCCGAGGTGGCGAGGCTCGGTGTGCGCGGGGTCGACTCCATCCAGGCCGGTCAGCGGAGCATCGGTCTCGAGGAGAATCCGGTCGAGGGGCAGGACCTCGGCGCTGCTACGCGCCCCCTTGGCCTGGGGCCGGGCGACGGCGCCGCCGATACCGACGAAGAACCCGCATCTCAGGAAGGGGCTGGCCAGCTCCGGCGGGCGCGTGCAGTCGTGCATGACGCCCCTGATCCGCCCGGCGAAGGGCTGGATGGCCGCCACCAGCATTTCCCAGCCGTAGCGGTACTGGAGGATCACCGGCAGGTCGAGATCCACCGCCAGCTGGAGCTGCAGCCGCAGGACGGCGAGCTGGGCGGCGGGCGCCGGCCGCTCGTAGGCGAAGTCGAGGCCGATCGTACCGACCGCGACGGCCCGGCACTTCTGCAGCCCGGTGGCGAGGCGGTCCCGAAACTCACCCAGGGGCGAGGGCTCGCGATCATCTGCCGCCTCGAGGGGGTCCGCTGACCGGGAGGGCCCCGACGTCCCCGCAGGATCAACGGGGGCTGCCGGCTGGTCGGATCCGCCTTGATCGCCACCTGGCCGGCGGCCGCCGGGTGCAAGCCCAGGGCGGGGTGAACACCCTCGAGGCGACCGAGCTCGCGGATCGCATCCCAGGACACCCGGTCGTGGGCGGGCACCACCACCTCGCGGACGCCGGCCTCGCCGGCCCGCGCCCGCACACCCTCCACGTCCCGCGCCAGGGGATTCCGGAAGAGCTGGCAATGGGTGTCTATCAGCTCCATGGACGCACTCCACCACCGTGGCGTGACGCATCTCTTTGTACCACCTCCGGGGCGGCGCTGCCATTTGAAACGATATCCTCTGGGTCGTATATAGACGGCGGTGGTATGGTCCCTCCATCTCCGGTGGAGGGAGGCACCTAGCCATGCTGACGTACTTGATCGGGGCGATGGTGGTGGTCTGGTTCGCGATAACCGCCCGCACGGGCCGCGGCAGCGTCATCGTCTGGGCGCTGAGCGGGCTCGCGAGCTACTTCGTCACGTACTTCGCCTGGAGGCTGCTGTTCCAGCAGTCGCTCGTGGAGAGTGTGGAATCGCTGGGGCGCTTCCTGGTGGCCGGCATGGCGCTGGGCCTGTTCGCCGCGGTCGTGGTCCTCGCCGTCCTGCTCGGGGCGGCCGTGGAGCGGAGGACCAGCGAAGGGAAGCCGGCGGTCGCGGATCCGCTTCCCCCACCCCCCGACATCACCCGCCGGCGCCGCGCGCTCGCCTTCGGCGCCACCGTTGTTCTGGCGGCCGTGTCCAGCCTCCTGCAGGTCAGCGGAGTCATCCACGACGAGATCGTGGCGGGCGGCATGCTGTTCGCGGGAGCGGCCGGTGCGCTCGGCGGCGTGCTGCTGCGCCGGCCGCTGCGTGCACTGCTCCTGGGCGTACAGCTCGGCCTGGCCTACGCGGTCTGCTACGGTGTCGGACTCCACTTCATCGGCAAGCTGAGCGTGACCGGCGGCGAGAATGCAGCCGGGGCGTTCATCGGATTGCCGCTGATGATGATGGCGCCGGCGATGGGAGCCGGCCTGCTGTTCGCGGTGGGCATAAGAGCGATGGAGGCGATCGTCGTGCGGACGCGCTGGCTCTCCGGACGCGACCGCCTCGCGACGCCGGAAGCGTGAACCATGCAGTCTAGGCGAGTTCGACAAGGAGAGCCGGGAGTGGCGAAGGCCGTTCGCCTGACGGCCGCGGCGTTCCTGCTGCTGCACGTCGTGGCGCGCTTGGTGCACGACCGCCCCGCGGCACGGAGCCGCGGGGCGGTTGTCACTCACCGGACATAATCGCAGGTGAGCTGGATCAGGCCTCCTCGCCCGCCAGCTTGAGCAGCTTCTGCCACTCGGCGTCGACCCAGGCCTGCAGCTCCTCCAGGATGTGTTCGTTGCCGGGCTTGAAGAGGTGCTTGAAGCGGCCCTGCTGCTTCAGCCAGTCGGCCAGGGGCATCTTCTCCTTGGGCTTGTGGTTGATCTTGTACTGCCCCTTCTCCACCTCGAAGAGCGGCCAGAAGTTGGTCTCGACCGCCTCCTTGGCGACCTGCATGCCGATGGCCGGATCGAAGTGCCAGCCCACGGTGCAGGGCATCAAGACGTTCAGGAAGGCGGGGCCGTCGACCGCCAGGGCCTTCTCCACCTTGGTGGCCAGGTCGCGCCAGTGGTAGGGGGTGGTCTGGGCCACGTAGGGGATGTTGTGGGCGACCATGATCTTGGTCAGGTCCTTGCGGTGCTGCTCCTTGCCCTGCTTGACCGTGCCGGCCGGCGCGGTCGAAGTGTGGGCGCCCATGGGCGTGGCACTGGACCGCTGGATGCCGGTGTTCATGTACGCCTCGTTGTCGTAGCAGACGTACAGCATGTTGTGCCCGCGCTCCATTGCGCCGGAGAGCGACTGCAGGCCGATGTCGTAGGTTCCCCCGTCGCCGCCCACGGCGATGAAGTTGATCCGCTCGCGGGCGACCGGCAGGTCGCCGCGCTTCTTCAGGGCCCGGAACGCGGTCTCGACCCCGCTGATGGTGGCCGCCGCGTTCTCGAAGGCGCTGTGGATGTAGGGGATCTTCCAGGCCGTGTACGGATAGATCGTGGTGACGACCTCCATGCAGCCGGTGGCGGCGCCGATGACGGTGTCGGGCCCCGCCGTCAGCATGACCTGGCGCAGGATGTTCGCCCCCGTACAGCCGGCGCAGGCACGGTGCCCGCCGGTCAGGAGGTCCGGATGCTGCACGAGCTGCTTCAGGTTGACAGCCATCTTGGCTTCCTTTTCTAGAGCCGAACGCCCAGCAGGTTGACCGGGTCGAGCGCGCGGCCGGCGACGGCCCCCTGCAGTTCCTCGATCACCTGGGCGATCTGGTGGAGATCGGTATCGCGGCCCCCCAGTCCGTAGATCCAGTTGTGGACCGGCGGGCGGCCGTTGGTGGACTGGTAGAGAGCGGAGCGGATCTCCGTGAAGACCGGGCCGCCCCAGCCCCCGAAGGAGGCCGACTTGTCGAGGACCCCGACGACCTTCTTGCCGCCGAGGGCCGCTGCGATCTCGGCCGCCGGGAAGGGCCGGAAGAGCCGCACCTTGAGCAGCCCCACCTTGACCCCCCGGTCGCGGTACTGATCGATGACGTCCTTGGCGGTGCCGGCGGTGGAGCCGAGGACGACCAGGGCCAGCTCGGCATCGTCCAGCCGGTAGCGCTCGAAGAACTCGTACTTGCGACCGGTGAGCTGGCCGAACTCCTCGCTCACCGCCTGCACGATTTTGAAGGCGCGCTGGTGGGCCTGGATCTCGCTGACCTTGTGCTCGAAGTAGTAGTCGGTCAGGTCGAGCGGCCCCACGGTGATGGGATGCTCCACGTCCAGCAGCGCGTAGGTCGGCTTGCTGGGACCGATGAAGCGGTAGGCGTCGTCGTCCTCGAGCATGTGCAGCGCGTCGGCGGTGTGGCTGATGATGAAGCCGTCGTAGTTGACCATCACCGGCAGCCGCACCTCGGGGTGCTCGGCGATGCGGAAGGACATCAGCGCGTTGTCGTAGGCCTCCTGGGCGTTCTCCGCGTAGAGCTGGATCCAGCCCGTGTCGCGGCCGCCCATGGTGTCGCTGTGGTCGTTGTGGATGTTGATGTTGCCGGACAGGGCCCGGTTGACCACGGCCATGCAGATCGGCAACCGCAGCGAGGCGGCGACGTAGAGAATCTCCCACATCAGCGCGAAGCCGGCCGAGCTGGTCGCGGTGATGACCCGGGCACCGGCCGCGGCGGCTCCCACCGCCGCGGACATGGCCGAGTGCTCGCTCTCGACCAGGATCATCTCCGTGTCCATCTCGCCGTTGGCCACGAACTCGGCGAACTTGTGCATCATTTCGGTCTGCGGCGTGATGGGAAACGCCGAGGCCACGTGCGGGTGCGCTTGTTTGAAGGCGTAGGCGACCGCCTCGTTGCCAGTCAACGCCATCAGCTTCTGTTCCATGTTCCTCTCCCTTTTCCGCCGCGGCTCACTTCTCGTCGCGGATCATCACCAGCGCCGACTTGCCCTTCTTGGCGGGCGGACACTCGTGGGCGCAGATGCCGCACCCCTTGCAATGCTCGAAGTCGATGCCCACCATGAGGGGCTTGTCGCCGCTGGTGTCCACGATGATGGCGCTGTCCGGACACCAGATCCAGCAGAACATGCAGTGGATGCAGTTCTCCTCGACGAACTTGGGCACGAAGGTGCGCCAGTCGCCGGTATTGTATTCCTGGGCATTGCCGGCTTCGGGGATGATCCCGGCCTCCGGCAGCTCGCTTGCGCTCTTGAGACTCATTCGGACACCATCTCCCCATGGGCCCGCGTGACCGCGGCCAGGTTGCCGTCGATGACCGCCTGCGAGAACTTCGTCTTGAAGCGCTCGCTCAGGCAGGCCTTCAGTTCGTCGATGCTCATCAGCTCCACGACACCCAGCAGAGCACCGATCATCGGCATGTTCGGAATGGACTTGCCGAAGCAATCCAGGGCGATCTGCGTGGCGTCCACGGTGTAGATCCTGGCCCCCTCGACGTGCAAACGCTCGCGGATGGCGGAGGGCTTCTCGCTGGTGTTGACCAGGAAGATGGTGTCGCGATCGGCACCCGCCGCCACGCCTGCGGCCGGCGAATCGAGCAGGGTGGGATCGAGCACGATCACCACGTTAGGCTTCTCGATGCTGCAATGGCGCCGGATGGGCTGCTCGGCGATGCGGGTGTATCCGCGCATGGGAGCGCCCCGTCGCTCGGGGCCGTACTCCGGGAAACCCTGGCCGTACATGCCCTTGTCCAGCACGGCTTCGGCCAGAAAGATGGCGGCCGTCTTGGCGCCTTGGCCTCCCCGGGCATGCCAGCGGATCTCGACCATCTGACCTGCCATGAACTTTCTCCTTTGGGTCATACCGCTGGGGACCGAGCCGGCCTGGCCCGGTCCTCCAAGGCTTTAAAGTAATTCATGGGGGGGGCGAATCCAAAAAAAAGCCGGAAGGAAATGAGGCACTATCTTCAAGATTTCCTGGCAGTTCCATCGATGAAGACGGCGGGCAGGCCCGTGGGGCCGGCCCGCCGCCCGGAATCGCCCCTGCTCGCCCTCTACTTGGCGAGCATGATCTTGAGCGTGGACACCTGTTCGCCGGCGCGCAGGCGGACCAGGTAGACGCCGGTCGCCACACCGAGCCCGCGCTCGTCGCGGCCGTCCCAGACGGCCTGGTGCTGGCCGGCCGGGACGGAACCTTCGACCAGCCGGCGGACCAATCGGCCGCGCAGGTCGTAGACGTTCAGATTGAGCTGGCCGTCGCGCGGCGCCGCGTAGTGGATGGTCGTGCTCGGGTTGAAGGGATTGGGCACCACCCGGGTCACCGCATAGGCTCGGGGGAGGTCCGCCGTCGGGACCGCCGTCATGTCCGCGGTCTGCAGGCGCGCCGAGTAGCCGCCCACGTGACCGCCGCCGTCCACCGCGACGACCAGGTAGTAGCACGCGTAGGGGGGCGTGTCCTCCCAGGTCGTGATGGGATGGGCCACGCTGGCGATCGACTTGCCGGGATCGGGAGCGAACACCGCGGCCGTGTCCCGGTAGATGACGTAGGTCTCGACGTCCGGCTCGCTGTTGGCGGTCCAGTCGAGTCGGTAATGCCCGCCGCCCAGATCGGTGATGGTGGCTCCGGCCACCGCGGCCGGCGCCTCGGTCGCGCCCGCGGGTCCGCCGCAGAGGCCGATGTCGGCCGGCGAGCCGTCGGGATCGGCGCAGGTCGGATCCGGGTCCCCGGCATCCAGGCAGGGCGAGTGCAGGGCCAGGCCGTAGTCGCCGCCCGGAGCGTCCACGTAGCGGGGATCGGCGCTGATGTCGTGCGGTCCCGGCACGGTACCGCCGTCGTAGTCGCCGCCGGTGTTGTTCCAGACGTCGTTGTAATCCAGGGTCAGTTCGGCGCCGAAGCAGGTCAGGCCTCCGGCCGTATTGTCGCTGACCACGTTGTTGCGCAGCGCGAAGGAGCCGCTGGCGTTCAGGAAGGCGCCGCCGCCGGTGGAGCCGGCGCTGTTGCCGTCCAGCAGGCAGTTCTCCAGACAACCTCCCGCGGCGCTGATCACGAAGAGACCGCCGCCCATGAGGGAGCTGGTGTTGCCGGCGATGCGGCCGTTGCGCAGCGTGAAGGCCACGCCGCTGGCCGCCAGGCCGCCGCCGTTGCCGAGGGCCTGGTTGCCGGCGAGCACAACGCCCTGCAGGTCCAGCTCACCGGTGTTGGCGTAGAGGCCGGCGCCGTCGTTGCGCGAGCGGTTGCCCTGGAGCACCACGTCGGTCGCGGTCAAGGCCGCACCCGCGGTGTAGATGCCGCCGCCGGTGTAGCAACCGCCGTTGTTCTCGAAGCGATCGCCCTCCAGGCTCACCTGCCCGCCGCTCGCGTAGAGCGCCGCGCCGTGCTTGTCGTTCTGCAGGCTGTCGCTGCAGGCGTTGCCCTGGAAGAGGTTCCCGCTCAGGGTGGCGACGGCGCCGCCGACGAGCGCCACCGCCCCGCCGCTGGTGGCCATGTTGCCCTCGAAACGGCAGTCCTCGATCACGGGATGGCCGCCGCTGACCAGGATGGCCCCGCCCAGCCCGAAGTTCCCGCCGGATGCGGCGCGGCAGTTCTCGAAGACGCAGTTGCGGACGAACGGCGAGGCGTTCAGGCTGTAGATGGCCCCGCCGTGATGGCCGCTCGAGGGTTCGCTGTAGAGACCGCCCAGGCAGTCGTGGAAGACGAAGCCGTCGACGCCGGCGTAGTCGCCGGCGCCGCTGAAGAAGCGCAGGGCGCTGGTGGTGCCGCGCAGTCCGGTCGGGTGAGCTGCGGGATCGCGCTCGTTGAAGTCCGCACTCCAGCCGCCATAGAGGCGGATCGTCGAGGAGATGGAGGAGGTTTCGAAGTACTCCCCCTCCGCCACCATGATCGAATCGAGGCCGGTGCAGGCCGCCACCGCATCGGTGATGCTGTGGGCCGCCGTCGCCGGGGACTCGTAGGGCGGGGTATTGCCGCCGGCGGCCGAGACGTAGCGGACCTTGTGACCGATGATCGTCAGATCCTGGGCGCTGAAGCCGAAGCCGTCCCGCGTGCCCGTGCTGGGGTGGACCACGAGGTGTCCGCTGGTGGTGGCGGTGTTGGGAACGTCCCAGACGTAGACGCCGGTGTTGGGCACGTTGCGCGCGACCACCGTCTCGAAGCACCAGTCATCGTGGCTGAAGAGGATGTCCACGTACGGGACCGCGGCCCCGCTGGTGTTCCAGGTGATGTCGGCCTGGCCCTCGCCCATGAGCTGCTGGGAGCCGGAGGGGGCGGTCAGCTGGATGGTCGCCGGGGGCGGAATGTAGTCCGCCTGCGTGACGCCGGAGCCGATCAGGGCCGCTCCATACTTGACGTAGCCGTAACCGTTCATCCCCCAGGTGGTACCCCAGCTGTTCTTGATGATCCAGGCACCGGCGCCGGCGCAGAGACGGTCGTCCCAGCCCACGATCTCGATGAGGTGGTTGGTGTGTGAGCCGCCGGGGGCGTCGTAGCAGTCGCCGCTGTAGTACTCGAAGTCACCGGATCCGTCGATGGCCGAGCAGACCGGGCCGTCCAGCAAGGCCGTCTTGATTTGCAGGACGTTGTTGGCCACGGAATGCCAGCTGCCGACGAAACCGTAGGGAATGTGCTGATCCTGCGTGCAAGGCACGTAGTCGGAGGCCTGGTAGCGCATGCAGTGCTGGTGGATGGCGCCGTAGCTGTTGCAGACGTAGTAGGCGGCGCCGGCCCAGCCGCCGTCGCAGCCCGAGCCGTAGGGATTGCAGGAGATGATCTGCTGCTCGGAGAGGTCCAGCTCGATGCCGTACTGGATCTTGATGTGCGACTCGACCTCGCCCATCGCCGCGAAGGCCCAGCAGGAACCGCAGCTGCCCTGGTCCTTGACCGGCGTGGTGCCGCCCATGTTGGCCCAGTTCCAGTAGGTGGGCAGCTCGTCCTTGGCCTGCGAGTAGGAGCGCAGGTGCTCCGCGAAGATCCGCTCCCAGTCGTCCGGCGGGACGTAGCCGAACAGGTTCTCCAGCTCCGCGGGGGTCCGGCTGCGCACGAAGGTGTCGTCGACCTCGAAGCTCCAGCCGTTCTCCGCGACCAGGGCCCGGGCCTCGGCCAGGTTGGCCGGCACCGGCACCTCGGCCGCCGCCGCCTGCGGCCAGAGCTGGACTATCGCCGCGAGGAACAGGAGGACAAGCTGGCCCGCGAGCGCGGCGTGACGGCCTCGGCGTGCGCCTGGGACTGCTGGGGTGGGATACGAGAGCATGACGATCCTTTCCGCTTTCGGCTGCTGGACGCAAGTCGCAATGCCGGATCGAGCGATCCCCCCTGGAGGATTGCATTTTCCCCGCTGAAGTTAGCATACCTGCCCGTCGGGGGCAAACTTAACAAATGCTGTGCCAGCATGCGGTTTCGATATCTACCCCCGCTCGGCCCCTTTCAGAACAGCCCCAGGGGGTCCACGTCCAGGACCACCTCCAGCCCGCTCTCCCGCTCCTTGAGGGCCCGGGCGCAGTCGGCCAGCCAGCGCTTGGTGCCGCTGGACAGACGCCCCTTGAGCAGGATCTGGTGGCGGTAGCGGTCCTGCAGGCGGGGAAAGACGGCCGGAGCGGGGCCCAGCACCTCCACTCTGCTGGCGGCCAGCCCCTCGCGGAGGACGGCGGCCAGGCTGGCGGCGGCGGCCTCGGTGGCGGTCTGCCGCCGGCCGCTCAGCGCCACGCGCAGCAGCCGCCGGAAGGGAGGATAGCCGAAGACCTCGCGGGCAAGCAGCTCCTGCTGCACAAAGGCCCCGTAGTCGCCGGTCGCGGCGGCCTGGATCACCGGATCCTCGGGTCGCCAGGTCTGGAAGAGGACCCGCCCAGGCCGGGTGCGACCGGTGCGCCCGGCCACCTGGGTCAGGAGCTGAAAGGCCCGCTCGGCGGCCCGGAAATCGGGCAGGGTCAGGCCGTCGTCCGCCGCCAGCACCCCCACCAGGCCCACGCGGGGGAAGTGATGCCCCTTGGTCACCATCTGCGTGCCCACGAGGATGCGCGCCTGGCCCGTCGCGAAGGCGGCCAGGATGCGCCCGTGGCTGCCGCGGCGACGGGTGGTGTCATGGTCGAGCCGCAGGGTCCGCACTCCCGGAAAGCTCGCGGCCAGGGCCACCTCGATCTTCTCGGTCCCGCCGCCCGCGGGCAGGAACTCCCGGCCGCCGCAGGCGGGGCAGGCCACCGGCACCGCCCGCGTGTAGCTGCAGTAGTGGCAGAGCAGCCGTCGCGGGCGCAGGTGATAGGTCAGCCCGATGTCGCAGCGGGGGCAGAGCAGGGCCTCGCCGCAGTCGCGGCACTGCAGGACCCGCGCGAAGCCGCGCCGGTTGTAGTAGAGGATCACCTGCTGGTCGGCCGCCAGCGTCGCGTCCACGGCCTCCAGGAGCAGCGGCGAGAAGCCCTCGGGCGCATCCTGGCCCCGCATGTCGATCAGCTCCGCCTCGGGCAGCTCGCCCAGCGGCCGCTCGTGCAGGATCTGCAGCTGGAAGCGCCCGGTCTGCGTGTTGCGGTAGGACTCGAGATCCGGGGTCGCCGAGCCCAGCAGCACCACGGCCTGCGCCTCGCGAGCCCGCACCAGGGCCGCATGGCGGGCGTGGTAGCGAGGCTTCTCCTCCTGCTTGTAGGAGGTTTCGTGCTCCTCGTCCACGACCACCACGCCGAGCTCGCGCACCGGCGCGAAGAGGGCCGACCGCGGCCCGACGACCACCTGCACCTCGCCCGCGGCGGCGGCCTCGTGTACGCGACAGCGTTCGCCGGCGGACAGCCCGCTGTGGATGGCCGCGGCCCGCTCGCCGAAGCGGGCGGTGATGCGCGAGAGGGTCTGGGGCGTGAGCGCGATCTCGGGCAGCAGGTAGATGGCGCTGCGGCCCAGGCGCAGGGCCTCGGCGATGACGCGCAGGTAGATCTCGGTCTTGCCGCTGCCGGTCACGCCGTGCACGAGCAGCGCCGCATAGTGCCGGGCCGCCAGGTGCTCGAGGGCCGCCTTCACCGCCTCCGCCTGGGAAGGGGTCAGCGCGATGTCCTCGGGATCGGAGAGCGGGTAGGCCGTTTCCTCGCGGCGGGGGCGGCGCGGCCGCGTGCCGGGAGCGGGCGGGTGGAACAGCGGCACCACCTCCCCCAGCGGCAGGGCGTAGTAGTCGGCCAGCCAGCGGGCCAGGTGCAGGCGATCCGGCTCCAGCCGGTAGGCCGGGGGCAACAGGCGGCGCACGTCGCGCAGCGCGCGCCCGCCGGCGGTACGGGCGCCCGCCGCCAGCGGGCCCACCTCCGTGACCAGGCCGATCACCTCGCGCCGGCGGCCGAACGGCACCCCGACCAGGTCGCCGGGCCGGGGCGACGCGCCGTCCCGGGGCGACCACCGGTAGGTGAAGCTCTGGGGCAAGGGAACCGGCAGCGCGACCTCCACGCGCAGCGCCGCCGACTCCCGCGGTTCTTCCTGCAGCACGGCTCGCTTCCTCTCCGTCTGGCTCGAGGAGGAGAAGTTTAGCGCGCCGCCGGGCGGCACACAACACGCCGCCCGGCGCCGGCCGCGGCCATGGGAGTCGAGATGGCGGAAATCGCCGCAGATCAGCCCTTGGGCACGCCGAGGCGGGATTGGACCAGCTCCACCACGCGCTGCGGGCTGAACGGCTTGGTCATGAAGTCGTCGGCCTGCACCTCGCGCCCGCGCTCGCGGTCCTCGGGGTTGTTGCGGGCGGTCAGCAGGATCACGGGGATGGACGAGGTCCGGGGATCGCTCTTCAGACGCCGGCAGGTCTCGAAGCCGTCGCTCCCGGGCATCATCACGTCCAGGATGATCAGGTCGGGCGTATCGCTCAGGGCCAGCTCGAAGGCCTGGCGGCCGTCCGCCGCCAGGATCACGAGATAGCCCTCGGCCTCGAGGGTGAAGTCCAGGACGTTGCGGATGTTCTGCTCGTCGTCGCAGATGAGGATCGTCTGCAAGCCGGCTCCTTCCATGGCGCAGCGAGCGGCGCGCGCCGCCGCGGTTCCCTTATCGGCGCGGCTCCGGTGGCCTTGAGTCCAGGAGGGCGAAGGCCGGCTCCTCCGGCGCCGGCTCCGGCGCATCGGGCACCCGCTCCTCCGCCGGTGTCGCTTCGTCGCCGGCGGCGACGTTGCATTCCGGTACGAGCGGGTGCGGGGCGGGCAGAACGGCGTTCTCGCGGCGGGCCGCCTGCGCCTGCAGGGCGTCGAATTCCCCGGCCAGGGCGCTGGCCTCGCCCAGGAACATCTCCGCCAGGCGGGGACAGAACTGCTTCCCGGCCAGCTCGCGAATCTCGGCGGCCGCCGTGGCGAAGTCCCGGCGCGGCCGGTAGGGCCGACCCTGCAGCATGGCGTTCAGGCTGTCGGCCAGGGCCAGCAGCCGGGCCCCGATGGGGATGGCCTCACCCTCCAGGCCGTCGGGGTATCCCCCGGCATCGAACCGCTCGTGATGGTGCAGGACGATCTGGCGCACCTTCGGAGAGACCTGCAGCTCGCCGAGGATCTCCAGCCCCGCCGGGACGTGGGTCCGGATCTCCTGCCGCTCCTCGGCGGTCAGCTCGGTCGCCTTGCGCAGCAACTGGTCGGGCACCCGCACCAGGCCGACGTCGTAGTACTGCAGCGCGAAGGCCAGGTGCTCCAACTCCGGCGGGGGCAGCTTCAGGCGCCGGGCCGTGGCCAGGCAGGCCCGCTGGCAGAGGGCGGTGATCTCGTCGTGGCGGTGCCGCAGCATGGTCATGGTGGAGCGCAGGCTCTCCTGGAGCGAGGCGAAGCGGCGGCCGCTCACCAGCTGGGCCCGGTACTGCTGCAGCAGGAAGCCGACCCGCTGGGCCAGGGCCTCGAGCAGCAGTCGATCCTCGTCGTCCAGCGGCCGCCGGTCGCGGCGGTTGTTGACGCTGATGACCCCGGTCACCTCCAGGCCCTCCAGGATCGGCACGCACAGCAGCGACGGCGTGTAGTAACGCGGATCGTTCTGCCGCTTGCCCAGCCGCGGGTCGGTGGTGATGTCGTCCACGTGCAGCGTCCGGCCGCTGGCCCAGACCTTGCCCACGATGCCCGCGTTCTTGCGCACCCGCGTGCTCTGCACGACGCTCTCGGTCAGCCCGGTGGCCGCGAGGATCTCCAGGTGCTCGCCGTCCTCGGCCGGTGCCATCAGCGAAACCATCTCCACTTCCATGGTGGTGGCGATCCAGCGCACCAGCTGCTCCAGGAACTCGGCGGGATCGCCGCGCAACGAGGCGCGGACGCCGGCGCTGAGCCGCTGGATCACGCGGCCGCGCCGCGGCAGCACGACCTGGAAACGGGCGCCTCCGGTGGGCACATTCTCGGCCCAGATGCGCCCCTCGTGGTAGTCCACGATGTCGCGGCAGAGCGCCAGGCCGATGCCCTGGCCGCCGTGCTCGCGGGTCGAGGAGCCGTCCGCCTGGTAGAACCGGTCGAAGATATACCGCATCTTCTCCTCGGGAATGCCGATGCCCGTGTCCTCCACCACCAGGCGCACGCGGGCTCCTCCGTCCTC
This sequence comes from uncultured Fibrobacteraceae bacterium, assembly GCA_964524645.1. Lineage (GTDB taxonomy): Bacteria > Krumholzibacteriota > Krumholzibacteriia > LZORAL124-64-63 > LZORAL124-64-63 > CAZGEC01. Next base: position 77,498 of record CAZGEC010000010.1, read on the forward strand.
CAGGAGGAGGCGGACCGTGCCGCCCCCGGTCGTGAACTTGAGAGCGTTGCTCAGCAGATGATCCACCAGCTGCTGCAGCAGCACGCCGTCGGCCTCCAGGCGGACCTCCGCGGGCGCCTCGACCCGCAGCGTGATCCCCTGCTCCCCCGCCCGGCCGCGCGCGGTCTCCTCGAGGCGGCGCACCAGGGCCGCCAGATCGGTCTCGCCCCGCTCGACCCGGGTCGGTCCCCCCTCCATGCGGGAGAGATCGAGGATGTCGTCGACGATCCCGCTCAGCTTCTCGCTCTCCTTGTGGATGACGCGCAGGAACTCGCGGCGCACTTCGTCGGGCATGCCGTCGCTGCCCTGCTGCAGGATCTCGGCATAGGCGGTGATCGAGGTGAGGGGCGTGCGCAGCTCGTGGCTCACGTTGGCGATGAAGTTGCTCTTCATCTCGGCGAGGCTGTTGAGCATCTCGGAGGCCTGCGCCAGCTCGCTGTTGTTCTTGGCCAGCCGATCGTACACCTCGGCCGACTCGATGGCGGTGGCCGCCTGCCGCGCGAGGAACTCGAGCTGGCGGATCGTGGCCAGCGTGGGAATGCGGCGGTCCGCGGGATCGTCCACGCTCAGGTAGCCCTTCGTCTCGCCGGTGGGCGAGATCAGCGGGATGATCAGGGCGTCGTCCTCGTGCCACTCCCCGGCCGAGCGGGGGCCCAGGTCGGGCACGTAGGCCCCCTCGGTGACCTCGGCGGCCCCCTCGTCCTCGTGGCTGAGGAAGTAGCTGTTCGAGACCTGGAAGCGCGGCTGGGTCATCTTCTGGTAATCGCTCAGGGCGACCTGGATGCCGGCCAGGTAAGCCTTGCCGTCCTCCGGGATGCCGGCGAAGGCCCGCGCCTCGAAGGCCTGGGTCGAGGGCGAGTAGAGACGCAGCAGCACCATGCGGAAACCGAGGATCTCCCGCACCGCCTCGACCACCTGCTCGAGCAGCTCGCTCATGGTCCGCGTGGCGTTGATCCGCGCGGACACGGCCAGGATGCGCTCGAGAGTTCGCGCGCGCTGCCGGAGCTGGACCGCCTCCCCCTTCTGCTCGCTGTACAGCCGCGCATTCTCGGTGGCGGCGCGCCCCGTCTCCGCCGCCCGCTCCTCCAGCTGCCGGCCGGCCGCGGTCAGCTCGCGGACCTTCTCGGCGGCGGCGTTGCACTCCCGCCGCAGCTCGTTCACCAGGCCGCGGCAGAGGCTCGCGGCGAAGAGCAGCAGGAAGAGAGCGTGGCCGCCGACCGCCAGCCAGGAGGCCCCCAGCAGGGACTGCTCCGTGCGCGGGCCCACCAGCCCGCAGAAGACGGCGGCCAGCGCCGCCCCGGTCAGCAGCAGCAGGCGCGAAGCACCGAGCAGGCGCAGCTGCTGCAGGCGCCGCGCACCGACGAGGAAGAGGGCGAGCAGGCTGAGTTCGAGCAGCGACTGCCCCGCCGCCACGATCCCGCCCTGCAGGCCTCCGGCTTCGGCCAGGAGCTGCAATCCGGCCAGTCCGGCCTGCGCGAGGGCCAGCAGGACGAGCTTGCCGTAGATCGTCCGGCCCGTCTGCCTCCGGCTCAACCTGGCGCACCAGGTCAGCACGAGCGCCAGGCCCAGCACGGCGAAGGCGTGCGGGAGCGACGAGCTCGGCGCACCGACGGCCGCCGTCAGCAGGGCCTCCAGGGCGGTGGGCTGGACGAGCAAGAGCATGATCGGCGAAGCTCCCCTTTCCTCAATCCCGCCGGGTCCGCGCCTGGAGCAGCTCCTGGACCCGCGCGACCAGCTTGGCGATGGCGAACGGCTTGCGCATGAAGCAGTTGGCACCCGCCTCCTCCATCTGCTGGCGGGTGGTCGGATCGGACCGGGCCGAGAGGGCGACGATCAATGTGTCGGCATAGCTGCGGTTGCGGCGGATGAGCCGCGTGGTGTCCACGCCGTCCAGCTTCGGCATCATGATGTCCATGACGATCACGTCGGGGCGGAAGCTGGCGACCTTGTTCATGCAGTCGATCCCATCGCGCGCCGTGGACACCTGGTAGCCCTCGTTCTCGAAGGTGTGGACCAGCAGAGCGGTGAGCGGGGCCTCGTCATCGACGATCAGGATCCTCGGGCTGCGCATCGATGCTCCTTGCTAGCGGCGCGTCCCCTCCGGAGCGGCCACGGGTCTGCTGTGGTCCCGGTCGGCAGCAGGCTCGGCGAGCATGCCCTCCTCCTGCAGGACCTCCAGGAAGGTCGCCAGGACCCGCTCGTCGAACTGCGTGCCGGCGTGCGTCCGCATCTCGGCCGCCGCCGCCTCCGCCGGACGTCCCTCGCGGTAGGGCCGGCTGACGGTCATCGCGCAGAAGGCGTCCACCACGGCCAGGATGCGCGAGCCCAGGGGGATCTCGACGCCCCGGCGACCGGCGGGATAGCCGCCGCCGTCCATCCGCTCGTGATGGGAGAGGATGATCTCGCCCATCTCCGGGCGCGGCAGCAGCAGGGCGAGCAGATCGGCTCCCTCCTCCGGATGGCGGTCCACCTCTCCCCGCTCGTCGGGGCTCAGGGTCTCCGCCTTGAGCAGGATGTCCTCGTTCAGCCGCACCATGCCGGCGTCGTGGACCGCGGCGACGAACTGCAGCCGTCTGACCTCGGGGCGCTCGAGGCCCAGCTTCTCGCAGGTGCGCGCCAGGAGGCGCAGCGCCAGGGGATTGGACGTCGGAATGGCGCTCTGGCGCAGCAGGGCCAGGCTCTGCAGAGCGTCCACGATACGTTCCAGATCGCGCGGCGCCAGATCCGGACGCGCCGCCAGGTGCAGCGCGGCGCTGACCTTCTCGCCCACGGTGCCCAGAAAGCGCAGATCGTCGGCGTCGAACGGCTCGTCGCCCAGCTTGCGCGCCACGGCCAGCACCCCGAGGACCTGCGAGCCGCAGCGCAGGGGCGTCGCGGCCACCGAGAAGGGCGACGCGGGACCGCCAGCCAAGGCCAGGGGATCGTCGGCCTCGGCCGTGACCAGGGCGACCGGTTCGCCGCTGGCCAGGGCACGGCCGACCAGGCCGCTGTCGCGCCGCAGGCGCGCGTCCGCGAGCCACTCCTCGGGGAAGCCGAGCGCGGCCGGGATCACCAGGTCCTCCCCCGCGGGGCCGGGCAGCAGCAACGCCACGGCCCGGGCGCCCAGCAGCTCCGCGGCCATGCGCACGCAGAGGCAGAGGACCTGCTGCAGGGGTGGCAGCTCGCCGCGCTCGCCGAGCAGCGCGGTCGTGACCGGCGCCAGAACCATCACCTTCGGCAGGTGGAAGCTGAAGGTGGTCCCTTCCCCCTCCCGGCTGTGGACCTCCACGCGTCCCTGGTGCAGGTTGACGATGTTCTTGACGATCGTCAGCCCGAGCCCGACCCCCTCGACGGCCCCGTCGCGGCCGCCCAGCCGGTAGAACTGGCGGAAGATCCGCCGCAGCTCGCGGCGGGGGATGCCGGGGCCGTCGTCACGCACGCTGACCTGCAGCGTCGCCGCCTGCTCCCGCACGCTCACCTGCACGGCCCCCCCGGCGGGCGTGAACTTGATGGCGTTGTTGGCCAGGTTGATGAGGGCCTGCTTGATCAGATCCGGATCCACGTCCACCGGCGGCAGATCGCTGGAGTACTCGTCGTCCAGGCGCAGCCCCTTGCTCTCGGCGAGCGGCTGCAGGGCACGCACGGTCTGCCGCACCAGGGGGCCCAGAGCCACCGGGCGGAAAACCAGCGGCCGCTGGCCGAACTCGAGGCGCGAGAAGTCGAGGATGCGGTTGACCATGCGCAGCAGGCGCTCCGCCTCGTCCTTGATGACGCCGAGGAACTCCGCGGAGTGCGCGAAGCGGCTCTCGCCCGCATGCTGCAGCAGGACCTCGGTGTAGGCGCAGATCGAGGTGAGCGGCGTCTTGAGCTCGTGGCTGGCCACGGCCACGAACTCCGCCTGCATGTGGTTGAGGCGGGACAGGGCGGCGTTCTCGGCCAGGAGCGTCGTCAGCTCCGGGCCGGGGCTCCCCGTGGCGGACCGTGCCGCGGATCCCGCCTGCCGGCGCCGGCGCCGGCGCCAGGCGGCCACCAGCACGCCGGCGAGCCCGACCAGCCCGGCCAGCAGGAAGCCGGCCAGAAAGTCACCGGACGCGGCCAGAACCGGCTCGAGGCCGGAGCTCCGCACTCCGCCGGGATGCATCGTTGCGGCCAGGGCCACGCCGGTCCAGCTCACACTCAACCTCTCGCGGCGATGCGGCATGCCAAGCCCCCCGGCCGGGGGAGCCCGCCGCCGGCCGGCGGCGGGTCCGCCGGCGAGGGGGCTCAGGTCTCCGCTTCCACGTCGGGCCCGCTGGCGATCAGCTCCGGTGCTCCCTCACCCTGGGGCGAGCGGCGCTCCATGACCACCACGCTGCCCATCTTCGTCTTGCCGTAGCGCTTCAGCTCGGCGGAGGTGTCGCTCAGCTCGGCGATGTGCATGAACCGCCCCTCGGCGTTCAGGACCAGGGCCACCGTGAGCGTGATGAGAGGGACCTCCTCCTCGTCCCCCGCCCGGGTCTTCATGGGCAAGAACCCGCGCTGGAAGTCCTCCGGGTCGTGCAGGGTGTGCACGCCGCGGTCGAAGCTCTCGATGATCAAGTGGGCCAGCTTCTCGGCCTCGGACGACTCGGTGATGACGACGAAGTCGTCGCCGCCGACGTGTCCGATGAAGTCGGAGGGGAGGCCGGCCTGACGGCAGCACTGGCGCAGGACCTGGGCCAGGTAGGAAATGGCCTGATCGCCGCGCGAGTAGCCGTAGTAATCGTTAAAGCTCTTGAAGCGGTCGATGTCGACGTACATGAAGCTGAAGGGGGTTCCAGCTTCCACGTGCTGCTGGCACTCCCGCTCGATGGCGCGGTTCCCCGGCAGGCCGGTCAGGGGATTGGCATCGCGCTGGGCCTGGCTCGCCGACAGCATGTTGTGCATGCGGAGCAGGAGTTCCTCGTGGTTGAACGGCTTGGTCAAGTAGTCGTTGGCGCCCCCCTTGAGCCCGCGCACCTTCTCCGAGCTCTCGCCCTTGGCGGTCAGCATGATGACCGGCAGGCTCCGGGTCTCGAGATTGTCGCGGATCTGCTCGAGGACGCTGAAGCCGTCCAGCTTGGGCATCATGACGTCCAGCAGGACCAGGTCCGGCCGGACCTCGGGCAGCTTCGCCAGCGCCTCCTCTCCGTCGGCGGCCATCACGACGGAGAAACCTTCCTGCTCCAGCAAGAATTGCAGGATCCTGCGGATATGGGGCTCGTCGTCCACGACGAGTATCTTTGCATCCTCAGGCATGCGCACCCGTCCGGTGTCGTTGCAAAATGAGCGGCAGGGCCCTCTCGACAGACCTTGGTCCGCAGCAACTGGCAATTTGCGTGCCACTTACGGGATTTCAGGGAGGGATGAGGAGGCCGCGGGGCTGCTGGGGGGCGGCCGGGACGGCTCAGCACCAGGAGGTGATGACCCCGCGGGCGAAGCTGTCCAGGGTGAGGTCGTTCCGGTGGCCAGCCGCCAGATGGCACCAGCCGGCGTAGGCGATCATCGCCGCGTTGTCCGTGCAGTAGGCCGGATCCGGGGGAACGTGATGCAGGCCATGCCTTTGCGCCTCCGCGGCGGTGCGCTCCCGCAGCCGGGAATTGGCGGCCACCCCCCCCGCCAGGTAGACGGCCCGAACCCGGCGGGCAGCGGCCGCCTGGAAGAGCCGGGCGACCAGCACGTCCGTCACCGCCTCCTGCAGGGCGTGGGCCAGATCCGCCAGCACCTGATGCTCCAGCGGGCGCGGCAGATCCACCACGACGGTCCGCACGGCCGTCTTCAGGCCGCTGAAGCTGAAGACGCAGCGGGGATCGGTCAGCAGGGGCCGGGGGAAGTGGAAGCGCCCGGGCCGCCCCTGGCGGGCCAGCCGGTCGATCTCCGGTCCGCCGGGATAGGGCAGGCCGAGCAGCTGGGCCGTCTTGTCGTAGGCCTCGCCGGCCGCATCATCCAGGGTGGCGCCCAGACGCTCGTAGCGGCCCACCCGCTCCATGAACACCACCTCGGTGTGCCCGCCGGAAACCACCAGGACCGCCGCGGGCAGCACCAGCGCGGCCGTGAGCGCGTTGGCCAGGATGTGTCCCTCGAGGTGATGGATCCCCACCAGCGGCAAGCCGGCGGCGAAGCTGAGGGCCTTGCCCGTGGAGAGCCCCACCAGCAGCGCCCCGATCAGGCCCGGTCCGGCGGTGACCGCCACGCCGTCCAGATCGCGCAGGGCCAGCTCCTGGCGGGTCAGCAGGATGTCCACCAGGGGGAGCAGGTTCACCAGGTGGGCCCGCGAGGCCAGTTCGGGCACGACGCCGCCGAAGCGGTCGTGGAGGTCCACCTGGGAGGAGACGAGGTTCTCGACGACGCCCCGCTCGCTGTCCCAGAGAGCCACGCTGGTATCGTCGCAGGAGGTTTCGATGCCGAGGATCCTCACGCCGGCGGCCTCTCTCCGCTCCTGCCGGGACCCAGCAGATCCTCGAGATCGGCGTAGGCCTCGCCCAGCGCGCCGGCCACCTCGTGGGCCAGCACGCTGCGCCGTGAGCCCGTGAGCGAGCAGATCTCGCCCGCCTTGCCGTGCAGGAAGGCACCCAGGACCGCGGCATCCCGCGCCGGGAGCCCCTGGGCCAGCAGGCCGCCGATCAGGCCGGTCAGCACGTCGCCCGTTCCCCCGTGGGCCAGGGCGTCGTTGCCCGCGGCGTTGACCACCAGGGCCCCGCCGGGATCGGCGATGGTGGTCGGCGAGCCTTTCAGCAGCAGGGTCACACCCCAGCGTGCGGCCAGCTCGCAGGTCAGCTCCAGCCGCTGCTTCTCGACCTCGGCGGGCTTCAGGCCGCAGAGGCGGGACAGCTCGCCGGCGTGCGGGGTCAGCACCACCTGTTCGGCGGCGAAGCGTGGCACCACGCTCAGGCGGCCGAAGGCCGAGAGCCCGTCCGCATCCAGGACCAGGGGCAGCTCCAGGCCGCGCAGCCAGTCGACGATCCAGCGGTCGGTGACGGGATCGGCTCCCAGTCCCGGCCCGCAGGCCACGGCGTGCTTGCGCTCCAGCAGGCCCGCCAGGCGGTCCGGAGCGAGGGGGGCGAAGGTCCCCGCGTCGGTGGCCGGCAGCGCCGCCACCAGGGCTTCGGGCAGGCTGCAGCGGGTGGGGATCTCCAGCGGTTCGGGCACGGCCACCGTGACCAGGCCGGTGCCCGAGCGCAGCCCGCCCAGGCCGGTCAGGACGGCCGCACCGCCGAAGGAGCGCGAACCCGCCACGATGAGCATGGTCCCGCAGCGGTACTTGTGCACGTCGCTGGAACGCCGGGGCAGCAGCCGGGCGTAGTCGGCGTCCGGCAGCCAGTGACGGTCCGGTGCGTGCCGGGCGATGACCTCGTCCGCGAAACCGATGTCGACGACCGACAGCTCGCCCGCGTGATCCCGCCCCGGCGGCAGCAGGAGACCCAGCTTGGGCAGACCGACGGTGATGGTGGCGTCGGCCCGCACCGCCACGGGATCCACGCGCCCGGTATCGCCGCAGACGCCGGAGGGGATGTCCACGCTGAGGATGGAGCAGGGCAGCTCCTGGAAGGCCCGGAAGAGATTCACGTAGGCGCCGCGCACGGGCGGTCGGATGCCCGTTCCGAAGACCGCATCCACGGCCAGCTCCGCCCCCGCACAGATCTCGAGCCAGCGCTCGGCCCACCTCTCCTGGGGCGCCGTGGCCTGCTCGATCGCCCGGGGCAGGCGTTCCAGGTTCTCGCGAGCGTGCGGCGAAATGTCCTCGGGCAGATCCAGCAGCAGGACCGCCACCTCGAAGCCGAGGCCGTGCAGCAAGCGAGCCATGACCAGCCCGTCCCCGCCGTTGTTCCCCTTGCCGCAACAGACGGCCACGCGCGCCGGCGGCGCCAGCTCGCCGAAGACGTCCAGCAGGCGGCGGACGATCTCGCGGCCGGCCCTTTCCATCAGCTCGATTCCCGGCACGCCGCCGTCGATGGTCTCGCGGTCGATGGCCGCCATCTGCCGCGCGGTCACGATCCTCATGCGTCCCCCTCCTCGCGAGTACCGTTCAGCACCTCCAGCACGTCCAGCAGCTGCAAGAGATCGTCGATCTCGAACTCCGCGCCCGAGGGCCCCCGCACGGCCCGGTCCTCCGAGTTGTAGGTGTCGCCATAGCGCGCGTAGACAGTGTGCAGTCCCGCGGCGCCGGCCCCGACGATGTCCCGCTCCGGCCAGTCGCCCACCATGACCGCCCGCTCCGCGCTCACGCCCAGGCGCTGCAGGGCCATGACGAAGGGCTGCGGGCTGGGCTTGCGCTGACCGGTGTCGTCGAACGTGAGCACCAGGTCGAACATGTGCTGCAGCCGCAGGGAGCAGAGCCGGATCCAGGCCTCGAAGCGCGGGGCGTCGCTGACCACGGCCAGCTTGTAACCGTCCTTGAGCAGCTGGTTCAGGGTCAGCATGGCGTGGGGATAGAGCACGAGGGTGCCGTCGCGGGCCCGCCGGTAGGCCACCACCGCCGCCGCCAGCATGCGATCGTCCACCTCGCCGAGTTGCTCCTGCAGGAACACGTTGAAGATGCGCTGGTACTCGATGCCCTTGTCCCGGTAGATCTCGAAGATGCGCCGGTGCCCCTCCTCCGGGTCCAGGCGCAGGCCGGCGTCGATCATGGCGTCGACGGCCGCCAGGATCGCGTTGTCCTTGGCGCGCATGAAATCGGTCAGGGTGTTGTCGAGGTCGAAGATGACGGCCTCGATGGCGCGCTCACCCGTGCGGGTATCCATGTCGTTCCTCTCCCGGGGGTGGCACCGGATCACAGGCGTCCGGCTCGGAGGCATATTAAGCTGTCGGGAGTGGACTGCCAAGGGGCCCGGCCGCGGGCTCGCCGCCGCCTGCATCCCGCGAATCGGCGCTGGACAGCCCGGGCAGCCTCTGTTACAGGAAGAGGCGCCTGGCCGCCCGACCCTGGAAGGACGACGTCGATGCCCCTGCCGCCCGCTCCGGACCAAGCTTCGCCGCCGCCCGGCACGCCGCCGCCCGGCCCGCGCGGCATCTGGGAAACCTGGAGCAACCGGCGCTTGCTGCTGTGGACCGTCCTGCTGATGTTCGCGGACTTCACGCTACAGGGCCTGTTCTTCCAGCTGACGAATCGTCTCTTCTCGTCCGTGGCCGCGGGCAGTCTCGTGGCGGTGCTGCTGCCCTGCTTCCTGCTGGCGCGAGCCCGCGGCGGAAGCCTGGCCAGCGAGTTCGACCTGGGCGGGGTCCCCTGGTCGGTGCTGGGCTGGGCCGCCCTGGCGGCGGTGGGCAGCCTCCTGCCGGCCTCCCTGCTGGCCCAGCTATCGGTGCAAATCCATCCGGTCCCCGAGAGCTGGGTCCAACTCTTCGCGCAGCACATGCCCCAGCGGGGATCGGACATCGCCCTGGCGCTGTTTGCGGTGATGGTGGCGGGGCCGGTGGCTGAGGAGCTGCTCTTCCGCGGCCTGCTCTACCGGCTGGCCCGGCGGGTCTGGGGCACCTCCGCGGCGGCGGTGCTGTCGGCTCTCGCTTTCGGCCTGCTCCACGGGGAACCGTGGTACCTCTTCGGCCTGGTGGCGCTGGGCTTGCTGCTCGCCTACATCTACGAGATGACCGGCTCGCTGACGCCCGGCGTGCTGACGCACGCCGTGTACAACGGCCTCTCCTTCGCTCTCCTCCTGGAGAACCGGGATCTCGCGACGAGCGCCAGCGGCGTGAACGAGTTCGACGTGCTGCTGGTGGTCGGCTCGCTGCTGTTGCTGGCCTTCGCCTGCACGCACCTGGCCCGAGGCAGGTGAGGCGCGGGGCGGCCGGCGGCTACTTGGTGGAGTTCGGGAGGCTCTTGCCGATGCTGATCTCGCCGTTGTCGATCCTGATGTTGAATCCACAGCTGGGATTGTGGCAAACCCACGCCTTGTACAGGATGGACGCCCCCTCCCGCCCGTAGTCCGAGAGCGGCAGCAGAACCCCCTCGTTGCACTTCTTGCAAATGGGAAATTCCATGATCACACGAGGCCGGGTGAATCGAGACCGGTCTCCGTCACCTCCGTCGAGCTGAAGCCTGCGCTGGCGGCGTCACGACCGCCTGAGCGCCTCCCCAGCATAGACGAAGTGCTCGCGCGGCGCCATGGCGCGGACGCCCGGGCGTCAGGTCTTCTGCGGCTTCTTGCGGGCGGCCGGGAACAGGACGTTGTTGAGGATCAGGCGATAACCCGGGGAAGTCGGGTAGAGATCGAGATCGGTGGGTGGATCCCCGACCCGATGCTGGTAGTCCTCCGGGTCGTGCCCGCCGAGGAAGGTGAAGGTGCCCAGGCCGCGGTGGCCGTGCAGATACTTCACCTCGTCGGTCCCCTCCACCTGGGCCAGCACGATGACGTGCTTCTTGAGGAACCGCTGGTGGAAACCCGTGGTCTGCCCCAGAAAGCCGTTCACCACGTTGACGTGGCACTGGGTCAGCATGGTCGGCACCGGATCGTACTTGGCCGCGAACGAGAAGAGGGTGAAGTAATCGCCCACCGGGCCGCGCAGCTGGGCGTAGTCGCTGGTGTCGATGTTGGAGAACTCGTAGATCAGCGGGTTGGTCACCAGCGTGAAGCCCTCGAAGGCGAAGGTGCGAGCGTCGTCGCGCCGGGATTCGCGGTCGGCGTCCAGCCCGTCCCCGTCGAAGGGCGAAGGCACGATGTCCACCCCGAGGTAGGCCAGGGCGATGTCGATGGTGTCGGTGGCCGAGCACATGGCGAACAGGAAGCCGCCCTGTTCCACGTACTGCAGGATGGTCGCCGCCACCGCCTGCTTGAGCTGCCAGACGGTGTCGAAGCCGAGCGCCTTGGCCAGCTCCTCGTTGTACTGCTTCTGCTGGATGTACCACGGCTCCAGGTGGAAGACGCCGTAGAACTTGCCGTACTGGCCGGTGAAGTCCTCGTGGTGCAGGTGCAGCCAGTCGTATTCCTGCAGCCGGCCCGACAGCACCTCCGGATCGAAGACCACGTCGTAGGAAATCTCGGCGTAGGTCAGGGCCAGAGTCACCGCATCGTCCCACGGCTGGGCATAGGACGGGCTGTAGACGGCGATGCGCGGCGGCTTCTCCAGCAGCACCTCCTCCATGTTCTCCTGGGCGATGGTCTGGTGGATGGCCGCCAGGTCGCTCTCGCCGATCTCCTCGAAGCGCACGTCCAGCAGCCGGGCGTCGAGCCGGGCCCGCTCGCTGTCGCGCATCAGGAAGCTGCCGCCGCGGTAGTTCAGCAGCCAGCTCACCTTCTCACCCGCCTGCAGGGTGTGATAGGCCTGACCGTAGGCCCGCAGGTGGTTGGTCTGGCTCAGATCCATCGGCACCAGCAGGTACTGGGCGACCGCCGGCGCCGCCAGGAGCAGGGTCGCGAGCAGACCCGGGAGGCCGGCTCGCAGGAGGTGCCGGGGGACTCTCATGGCAACGCCTTCAGTCGATCGCGCACGTCGTCCGCAAACAGGTGATCCGGGTACTGCAGCAGCAGGCGCTCGTAGGCGTCTCGTGCCTCTTCCCATTCGTTCCGCTCCTCGTGGATGCGGCCGGCCAGCACCAGGGCCTCGGCCGGGTAGCGCCCGTCCGGGTGATCGAGCACGATGCGGTCGCACTGGACCAGGGCCTCGTCGTCGTGCCCGTCCTGCCAGAGCAGCTTGGCCAGCTCGTAGCGCGCCCGCTCGAGCAGGTACTGCGGCTGCTGCAGGTCCACCTGGGCCGCCGCCTCCGTCACGTAGCGCTCCAGCGCCGTCCGCTGCGAATCGGGCTGCGCGGTCAGTGCGAACTGCACGCTGCGGGCATAGAGGGCCAGCAGGGCGGGTCCGCCGGTGGGATTGTCCAGCTCCTCGGCGATGGCCAGCCCCAGGTCGAGGGCGTCGTTGGCGTAATCGGCGCGGGGATTGTCCATGGCCACGGTGGCGAAGCGGTCGCGGGCCGTCTCCCAGTGCCCCTCCGCCAGGTCGAGCCGGGCCAGGTGGAAGTGTGCGTTGCCGGCGGCGTCGCGGAAGGCCTGGTCGTGCCCCAGGCGCGTCAGCACGATGCGCCCGCGTAGGGTGTCGCCCGCCGCCAGGTAGCACTCGCCGAGGGTCAGTCGCGCCAGGGCGATCCCTTCCAGCGGCAGATCCAGATCCGTCAGCAGCCACTCCAGGCGCGCCGCCGCCTCGTCGGGACGGCCCAGGACGTCGCGTGTGAAGCGGGCCAGACGGATCTGCGCCGAGTACAGGTGGCGGGATCCGGGGTAGCCCTCCCGCACCAGCTGCAGCACCTCCTCCAGCCGCCGGACCGCCACCTCCGGCTCCACGTCCAGGTAACCGGCGTCGAGCGCCTCCTCGCAGACCTGGGCGAGCAGCTCCAGCACGCGGGGCCGCAGGGGGCTCTCCAGGATCTCGGACGTGGCCAGCTTGCGCAGGTTGGCCAGCAGGAAATCGGTCAGCGCCTGGCGCTGGGTCGGATCGCTCACCAGAGGAGCCTCGGAGGCCAGCGTGGTGAGCGTCTGCAGCAGGGCGTGGCTGCCGCGGCGCTCGGCCAGCAAAGGGCTCACCAGTTCCTCGGCGCGGGCGCGCCGCCCCCACAGCAGCTCGAGGTTCGCGGCCAGGAGTCGCTCCCCCGGCGAGGACTCCGGCTCCCCCGCCCGCTTCTCCAGCCGCTCGATCACCGCCTTCGCGGCCTTCTTGTCGGCGACCCGGTCCAGCAGCTCCGTGCGCAGCAGGGGCAGGTTCAGCTCGTTATGCCGGAGTTCGCTGACCAGCTCGTCCGTTCCCTCGTCGTAGCGCTCGAGCGCCAGGAGGCAGGCGGCGCGGGGGCGGGCCAGGAACCGGGGCAGGCCCAACACGCCGCGCCCCGAGTCGCAGAGGGCCAGGGCCATGGCGGGCCGGCCGTGGTTCAACAGGATGTCCGCGCCGGCGAGGAAGGCGTTCTGGCGATCGGGACTCACGGCGATCAGGCTGTCCACGGCGGCGCGGGCGCCGGCGGGATCGCCGCTTTCGAGGGCGGACTCGGCCCAGGAGCGCAACAGCCGCGGATTGCGCGGCTGGCTTTGCAGAGCCTCGTGGCTGAGCAGCACCGCCTTCGCGGGATCCCCGGTGATCTGGGCGAGCCTGATCCACAAGGGCAGCAGCTCTTCGCGCGGGTAGTTCTCCGCCTCCAGCTGGCTCAGCAGGCTCCGCGCCTGACTCACGTTCTGCAGCATCAGCAGGCGGTCCACCTCGGCCAGCCGCTGCTGCCGCTGCAGGCTTGAGCGGAGCGGCGTGGGCAGGGTTTCCCGGCGCACCTGCGCCGGCGCGGGGCCAGGCCGGACCGCGGGAACCGCCAGGAGCAGGAGCGACAGGACGAACCAGCGGCGCGCGCTCACGGCAGACCCTCCGCGCCCGTGCCATGCGGATCGGCCCGGTGCAGCTGCTCGATGGCGCGGAAGTAGCGACGCACCAGCTCGCGATACTCCAGCGGCGCCTTCTCGACCGGCTGGTAGCGCAGCTGGAAGGGATCTTCCTCGGTGGGCGTGGCGTTGGCGTCCTCCCCCTGCTGGCGGGCGAAGACGCGGTCAGCGCTGCGGCTCTCCCGCCGCGGGCTGAAATCCCGCTCGCGGGCGGCGTTGTGGGCGTCCAGCAGCCGGCCGAGGATCCGCTCTTGTCGCTCCAGCGTTTCGTCGGTCACCAGGCCGTCGGCCAGGTCGCGGGCCACGTGCTCCATCTCGTCGGCCAGGTGATCCATGTTGCCGAGGAGCCGCTCGCCGTCCGGCCGGACCCGCTCCTCCCGCGCCAGATCCTCGACCTGGCGGGCGAGGCCGGACTGGTCACTCTGCAGGCGCTCCATCTGGGACCGTAGCTGCTCGCTCAGCTGGCCCCGGGCGAGCTGCTGGCGCAGCTGCTCGGTGAGGCCGTTCAGGCCGGCCTGGTCCTTGGCCATCTGCTTGAGCTGCTGGCCCATGGAGGGCCGGGGGCAGGCGCCCCCCTGGCAGGAGCGCTGCGCCTGGGTGAGCAGCCCGATCACGATCTCGTTCATGGCGCCGAGGCTCTCGCGGGAATTCTCCTGGGCCACCGCCCCGCGGCCGGCCTGCAGGTTGCGCACCGACACGTCGAGCCGGCCGATCAGGTCGTCCAGCTTCTGCAGCAGCCGGATCATCTCCATGGGATCGGCTCCCGGCGTGGCCTGCAGGTGATCGCGCAGCGCGCGGCTTCCCTTGAGCACCCGGAACTGCTGCCGTGCCAGATCGTCGGTGCGCACGTCGCGCAGGTTCGAGGGGATCTTGTCGGCGATCTCCTCCTGGCGTTCCGAGAGGAGCAGCAGGTCGGCGGCCAGCCCGCGCAGCGAGGCGACCTGGTGCTGCATGAGGGCCATCTGCATGGCCTCCTGGCTGGCCAGCAGCACGTGGTAGAGAGCCGCCAGGTCGCGCAGGGCCTGCTCCTGCGGCTCGATCGCCTGGTCGGACTGCTGCTGCTGGAGATGCTGGCCGGCCCGCTGCATGTTCTGGCCCGGCTGGCGCCGGGCCAGCTCCTGCAGGGCCTGCTGGAGGGACTTCTTCAGCTCCTCGGCGGAGGGGCTGTCCTGGCCGGCGGCCTGCTCCTCCTGCAGCTCGGCGAGCTGCTGGCGCAGCCGTTCCTCCAGGCGCTGCAGCTCCTGGGCCAGGGCTTCCTGGCGCTCGGCCAGCTGGGCCTCGTCCTGCGCCTCGCCGGTCCGAGCGTCCTCGGCGCCGGCCTGGTCCTGCTCGCCGGCCTGCTGCCGATCCTGCTGCGCCGCCTCGTCCTTTCCCTGGGGCTGGGCTTCCTGCCCGGCGTCCTGCCGGTCGGACGGCTCCTGCGGCGTCTCTTCCTGGGCCTGGTCCTGCGCCTCGTCCTGACGCCGGCTGGCCTCCAGCAGGTCCTGCTGCTGGCGGATCATCTGGGCGAGCAGGCTGGTCAGACCTTCCAGTTCCTGCTCCCGGCCCAGCTCCTTGAGCATGGCGAGGGCGCGATCCAGCCGGTTCAGGAAATCCTGCTGCTGGGCGGCCACGTCCTCCATGGCCTGGCGGATCTCCGCCGCCGAGAGCTTGGCCACGGCCTCGCGCAGGCGCGCGAGCAGATCATCCAGGCGCGCGTTGCGCACGGCCTCGAGCAGCGCCGCGATCTGATCCATCCTGGCGGCCAGCTCGGCCGACGTCAGGTGGTTCTCGATCAGCGAGCCCAGATCGGCCTGCAGGGTCTGGGCCAGACGCTGCAGCTCCGCCTGCAGCTCGTTCTGGCGGTCGATGGCCTGCTCCATCTCCTGCTGGCGGGACCAGTCGGGCAGCGGGTTCTTCTGCAGCTCGCGGTCCAGGCGGGCCAGATCCTCGCCCAGCAGCGCGCTGCGCCGCCGCAGCTCGGCCATGTCGTCCAGGTTGCTCCGCTCCTCCGTGGCCTGGCTCACCAGGATCTCGGCGGCGGACGGCAGGGTCAGGCGCAGGACGCGCGAGCGCCCCACGCCCGCCGGTCCCGGCTCCCGGTTGTCGAGAGCGTCCACGCGCAGCGACAGCACGTCGCCGGGGAAGAGCTCGAGCGCATCGGCGTTGACCTCCAGCCCGCTCGCCAGGCGCAGGCGGGAGCCGCTGCTGTCGCCTGGGGTCAGGCGCGCGGTCAGCTCGCCGAAGGGGGTCGCGAGCGTCACCGGACCGGACGCGCTTCCCGCCGGATCGGGACGCCAGAGCGTCGCGCGATACCAGCCGTCGTTCGTGAAGGCGGCGCTGTCGGCGGCGGCATCGCTCGCCGGGTCGCGCGGGGTGTCACTCGGGCTTGCGCTCGCGCGGCCGGCAGATCCGTCGCCCTCGGCCTCGTCCCGCCGGCAGAGCAGGTCCAGTCGGGCCAGCCCGAAGTCGTCGGCCGCCTCCACCCCCAGCGAAAGCCGGCCGGAAACCGGCAGCAGCCCATCGTCACCCGGCCGCTCCAGATGAACCAGGGGCGGCATGTCCTCCAGCACCTCGACCCGGTACTCGAGCTGTGAGACGCCGGTCAGGCCGTTCGCATCGCGCAGGTGGAGGGCATAGGTGAAGGGTCCCTCGACCAGGAGGCTGCCGCGCACCCGCCCGCCCTCGTGCGCCAGTGCGAGCGTGTCGCTATCGGCCGTGACCAGGGCCGCCCACTCCACCGGATGATTGACCCGGCCCAGCCAGGTCAGCCGGCTGCCAGAGAGCACCTCCAGCAGGGCCGGCACGCTGCTCAGCTCCTGCGCCGCCAGACCGGTGTAGGCTGGCGGCTCGAGGCGACCGGTCAGCTCGGTCAGGAGAGGCGGGTGAACCACCGTCACCTGGCGTTCCGGCGTGGCCAGGCCGCCCCGCTGGAAGCGGTAGACGAAAGACTCATCGACGGCGGGAAGGCGGGCCAACCAGCGGCGGAAGGTGCGGACGGTGGACAGGCTGTCCGGCACGCAGCCCAAGCTCTGCCACAGGCTGGTGCCGCTGCGCACCTCGCAGACGACGGGCGATTCGGCGGCGCCGAAGTCCAGGGCGGCGAGGACGGCGTCCTGGCCGGCCACCAGCGTGCCCGGTCCCTCGTCAGGATAGAGCCCCACGGTGGCCGCGAGGTTCTCCGGACGCCAGGGCGCGAGGAGGCGGGCGTAGCCCTCGTGCAGTCGCTCCGGCGCGAGGCGGATCCCGGCGGCCAGCACCAGGCCCATCGCCAGGATGCCCAGCAGGCTGCGCACGGCCCAGGGCAAGGGGAGCAGGCGCCCGAGAGACAGCCGCGCGGCCAGCTCGCTCACGCGCGCGAAGAGCCGGCGGACCAGCTCGCGCGTGACCTCGTCGGGACGATCCCAGCGGTCCCGCCGGCGGCAGGCCTCCTCGGCGGCCACCAGGGCGTTGGCGAAGTCGCCGTCGTGCTCCAGCTGGCGGCAGAGTTCCTCGCGGCTGCGCAGGCGCCGCACGGGGCGCACGACGCAGGCTTGGAGCGCCGCCGCGAGCAGGGCCAGGCAGCTCGCCGCCAGCCCCACCTTGAGCCCCACGGCCGGAGCCTGCGCACCGCCCAGGATCCAGGCCGCCAGCAGCGTGACGGCCGCGGCCAGGGCTCCCCAGGCCAGCAGGCCGTGGAGTACCACCCGCCCGCGGGCCGCCGCCAGGCGTCGGCTCAAGGTGCGCTGGAATTCCCGGCGGGCATCGGAGTCCGACATGGCGTGATCCTCGCTGCGGGTGCACCGTCAGGGACGGGTCAGCGCGTACGTCAGGATGTTCACCGCCATCTGGGCGGCTGCTTCGCGCAGGGCCGGGGGATCACCGTGCACGGCCGGATCCTCCAGCCCGTCGCCGATGTCGCTGGAGTAGGAGTAGTAGACGACCAGCCGGCCGTTCCTGATAACCCCGAAGCCCTGGGCCGGTTCCCCGTCGTGCACGTGGATCTTCGGCAGGCCCGGCAGGTCGTAGAAGCAATGATAGATGGGATGGTCGCTCCCCAGGGGAACCAGCTTCTCCTCGGGATAGAGGCGCGCCACCATCTCGCGGAAGGAGGTGTCCATCCCGTAGTTGTCGTCGGCGTACAGGAAGCCGCCGGCCTCCAGGTAGCGCCGCAGCTCCGCCAGCTCCGGCTCGCGGAGGGCGATCCGCCCGTGCCCCGAGCAGTACAGGAAGGGGTAGCGGTACAGATCCTCGCTGTCCAGCGTGACGACCGCCTCGCTGGCGGCCGTGGGGATGCCGGTGCGGGCCTCGAAGTACTCGAGCCAGTTGGGCAGGGAGCTGGGATCGCAGTACCAGTCGCCGCCGCCCCCGTACTGGAGGCGGGCGATGCGCAGCCGGCCCTCGTCGTCCGCCGCCACGGGACGGGCGAAGGCCGCGGCGGCCACTCCGACGCCGAGGCCGAGCAGGAGCACCACGGCCCAGGCGGCGGGTGATGCGAAATGCAGGCGGAAAACGGACTGTCTCATCTCAATCCTCTTGCCGCGGCGGGGCCGCGGCGGCGGTATCGGCCCGGGGCAGCGTGACCCGGGCCACCGTGCCGCCACCATCCTCGCGGTTGGCCAGCGTGATGGTGCCGCCCATCTTGTCCAGCAGGTTGCGGCAGATGGCCAGCCCCAGACCGGTTCCCCGGCTCTTGGTGGAAAAGTACGGATCGAACAGGCGTTCGGCCACGTCTGCCGGCAAACCAGGACCGTTATCCTCCCAGAGCAGTGTAACGGTTCCGGCGTCCACTTGCCAGCCGATACGCAGCTGCAGCCGCGCGGGGCCGCCGCAGGCGTCCAGGGAGTTCTCCATCAGGTTTCCCAGCACCTTGACCAGCGATTCGGCGTGGCCGAGAACGTGCGGAATCGGCTCCGGGGCCACCGCCACCCGTGGCCCCACCTCCGGTTGGCCGGGACCTGCCGCCTGGTAGCTGGCCACCACCCTCCGCACGAGGGCCGCCAGGTCCAGCTCAGTGCAGATCAGGTCTCCCGGCCGGCCGAGGAGGCTGAACTCCGAGGCTATGGAGCGCAGCAGGGTCACCTGCTCCAGCACCTGCCGCACCGTATCCTGGACGATGCGGTCCAGTTCGGGGGAGCGGTCCTCGTAGGCCTGGCGCAGCAGCTGCACGCTGAGCTGGATGGGGGTCAGGGGATTCTTGATCTCGTGGGCGACCTGCCGCGCCAGCTCGGCGTTGAGGGCGAGCCGCTTGTTCGCCAGGAACTCGGTGACGTCCTCGAAGACGATCATGGTGTCGCGCCGGCCGTCGGGCAACAGCAAGGGGGCGAGCCGGCCGCGCAGGGTGCGCCGTCCGTCAGCGCTGTGCAGCTCGGCCTCACCCTGGGCGGCGGGCCCGATCAGGCTGCGCAGACCGTCCAGCAGGCTCCGGGCGCGCTCCCCGACGGCGGTCGGCTCTCCCTCGCCGTAGGACGCCAGGATCTCCTCGCCGGCCGGATTGAGGGCCACGACCGCGTCGTCCGCGGCGAAGACCGCGACGCCCACCGACACCCGGCTGAGCACGGTGGAGAGGAAGCGCTCGCGCTCGGCGAGGGCGGCCTGGGTCCTTTGCAGGTCGTCGCGCATGCCGCCGAAGGCGGCCGCCAGCGTGCCGACCTCGTCGCGGCCCGGTTCCGGCAAGGGCGCGGCGAAGTCGCCGGCCGCCAGGCGCCGCGTGGCCGTCACCAGCATGCGGACCGGGCCGAAGATGTTCCAGGTCAGCACCAGGGCGAGCAGGGCCGCCGTCAGCAGGATGAGGCTCGCCAGGCCGGCCAGGAAGAGCACGGTCTGCTCGCGCTGTGTCGCGAACTCCAGCTCGCGGGCCGGGAAGGTGGCGGCCAGGACCGCCGGCGTGTCGCCCCGTCGCAGCGGTCGCGCCTCGCCCAGCACCAGGGCCGGCAGCCCCACGCAGCCGGTGAAGGAGAGCCGGGTGCCCGGCGCCGACCAGAGGAAGGGATTGAAGGGACGCTCCAGGAGAGGTTCCACCATGCCCGGCGGCGTCACCAGGGGCGTCAATCCCGAGAAGACCCGCTCGGGATGGCTGGTCAGCACCGCCTCTCCCCCGTAGCGCAGGGTCACCTCGCCCTGGACGATGTCGGCCAGTCCCACCAGCAGGTCGCCGTCCACCAGCTGACGGTAGAAGAAGAAGCCGTCCTGCTCCCGCTCGGGGTGGCGCCCGGCGGTGGCGCCGTCCGTCCCTCCCTCGCCGGAGCCGCCCGCCGCCTCGAGCACCCCGGACAGGTCGATCGGGATGACGATGCCCAGGTAGAGCTCACCGCCGTCGTCCATGATCACCAGGGGTGCGGCGCGCCCGGTGGCCAGCAGCAGGGATGCCTCCGCATCGTCCAGATCACTGAGGGTCTCGTCCAGGAGCAGGGTGCCGTCTCCGGCGAAGACCATCGCCTGGCGGGCGCTGAAGGGTCCGAGCGGTCGCTGTCCCGCCAGGCGGCCCACCAGCAGGTCGGCGATGTAGTCGCTCTCGGCCAGCGCGCGCGCCTGCTCCGTCAGCAGGCCCTGGAGCTGAGCCCAGCCGGCCGTCAGGCCGTCGCGCGTCTGCTCCCGTGCCTCACGCTCCAGGCGCCGCTGGTTGAGGCGGTCCACGAAGGTGCCCGCGAGCAGGAGCAGCAGCATCCCGAGCGCCAGGTAGCCGGCCAGGAAGCGCTCCTGGAAACCGAGGTTGAACACGGAGTGGCGCCGCAGCAGCAGCCGGACCAGCAGCAGCACGAGACCGAGGGGGGCCAGCAGCAGCAGGTCCAGCAGGAGCAGGCGCGACAGGTCCAGCAGGACCTCCAGCGGGCTGGGCTGCTGCAGGCCGATCAGGAAGCCCTCGCCGGGCGTGGCTGCCGCATCCGGAGGCAGGGCCCGCCACAGGCAGAGGAAGTTCGCGCCGCCAGCCCGCACCAGTCCCCACTCCCGTTCGCCCGCCTTGAGGGCCTGCACCACCGCGGCCGAGCCGGGATCCGGAAAGCTGCCCGGGCCGGCGTCCAGCCAGCCGGCCACATCGCCGCGCACGAGCAGCAGGGGCCGCTCCACCTCCGCCCGCGGACGGTAGCCGCCGCGCCCGGGCTCCGCCGGCAGACCCACCAGGCGGGCGATCAGCGTGGTGATCCGCTTGGAACGGACCGGCAGCTCCAGGCGGATCCAGCCCCCGGTGAGCCGCCGCGAGATCTCGCCGCGCAGGAGCCACTCCTCGCCGGTCGGGTAGCGGCGTGTTTCCGCCTGGACCGCGACCCCGCCATCTCCCGCGACGGGCTGACCCTCGGCCCCAACCTCCTCCCACTCCGAGCGGTCGAGCACCTCGTAGCCGAAGTCGCGGAAGAAGCCCGAGGCGAAGAGGCTCTCGCTGAAGCCGTCGCCGTCCAGGATCTCCACCAGGCAGGGCAGACCCAGGTCGTGCACGGCCGAGTTCCACCACAGGTCGTAGGCCGCGCGGTTGCGCCACAGCTCGGCGGCCTCGGGGGCCGGAGGTTTGGCCGGCGCCGGCTCCGACGTCGCCATCTCGGCCAGCACGTCCGCCATCAGGAAGCGAACCCAGTCCGCCTGGGAAACCACCACCTGCTCGGCCTTGTGCTCGAGCCAGGCCTGCTCCGTGCGAGCGTAGGCCTCGTTCAGGGCCGTGTAGTTCCAGAGCACGGTGACCAGGAGCGGCGGCACCAAGGCCAGCCGGTGCAGGGGAAACGCCCGGGACCTCAGCAGCGGCGCGCTCCCCCAGAGCAGGAGGGTGGCCAGGACCAGCACCACGCGGACGACGGGGGTCAGGCCCGAGGCGACCAGCGCCGGGACCAAGGCACCGATCAGCACGCAGGCCGCCGCCGGCCACCCGGGTGACCAGCGCCGCCAGCGCACCGCCAGGGCCGCCAGCAGCACCGCCAGCGAGCCGGAGACCAGCAGCAGTACCAGGTGGAGCACCCAGAAGGAGAGCGAGCCGAGCGGCACGTGCGTGCCGATCAGGTGCGCGTTCGCGTTGGCCACGGTTTCCCAGACCAGGATCCGCTCGAGCAGCAGCACCAGGCCGGACAGCAGGCCGAAGAGCAGCGCCGGCCAGGGACGCGGCGACGGCCTGGCCGCCGACTCGGTGTTCCCGGGCTCCGGCCCCGCGAGCCGGCGCATGAGCAACCAGGCCGTGGCGGCCAGCAGAGCCGCGCTCAGCAGGGCGTCGGCCGCAGATGCCAGCCAGCCGCCGCCGAACGGGGTGGCGAAGTAGGCGGGATCCACGAGGCTGGCCAGCTCACCGGGGAGCGCGGGCAGCCGCTGGCCGGGCCAGGCGGGCTGCACCCAGCGAAAGACGTCCACGCCCAGCATCAGGAGCCGCGTGGCCCACAGACCGCCCAGCAGTCCGAGGCTGCCGGCGGTGGTCGTTCCCCAGGCCACGACGGACAGGCCCCAGAACGCCATGAAGAGCAGGAAGAAGCGGGCCGCGTCCTGATGCTGATGCAGGCGCAAGGGGGGGCTCTGCACGGTGATCTGGATCCTGGCCTGCTCGCCGTCCGGGGTGGTGTCGTCCAGATCCAGGTCGCGGGTCAGCTCCAGGCCCAGCTCCGCATCACCCCACCAGCGCTCCTGCCGCAAGCCCGGTACGGGAACGACGTCGAAGCGGAGCTGTGGAGCGGCGGCGGCCCCCGGAACGAGGCCGCCCTCGCTGGTCTCCGTGCCCACCGCCGCGGCCACGGACAGCTGCAGCTCCAGCACCGCCGGCTGTCCATCGCCCAAATCCAGCGTCTGGAAGAGCCGCCAGAGCCACCGGTCGCGCACCGGGGTGAGCAGGCGTTGCTCCACGACGCCCGCAGCCTGCCAGCGGGGCGCGGGCAGGGGCACCAGCTCGGCGGTCCAGGCCAGCCGCCCGTCGTCCCGCCAGAGGGCCAGACCCACGGGCGGCCCGATGCCGGCGAAGCGCCGGCGCCACATGCGGGCGAGCTTCGCCAGACGGCCGAACGGATCGGGATCGGTCTGCTCGCCGGCCACGGCGGCCAGGGAGTCGAGGTCCGCGGTCAGGCGGCGACAGCGCGCCTCCGACGTCTCGGCCATGGCGCTCAGCAGGGGGCGTTGCTCCGCGGTCCAGCGCGCGGCATCGATGCCGGCGTTCTGCCGGCTGAGGCCGGCCACCAGCAGCAGGCCGAGCTGGCCGACGAGCAGCAGCGCCGGCGCCGTACGGTGGCCGCGCCGGGCGCGCCACCAGAGCCCCGCCAGCACCACCAGCAGCAGACCCGGCAGAGCCACCGGGAGCGACGATGGCAAGCGCGGCGCCTCGGTCCAGCGCCCCGCCCACAAGAAAGCCGCCCCCTGCACCAGGAGGCAGAAGGCGGTCATCCCCCGCACCAGCCGCGTACGCAGCCGCGTCATCGGCTCCGGACCTCCGTTTCCGGAGAGCTAGCGGACGGCCCGGATCTCGGACAGTCCCCAGCCCGACCGGCCCTCCGTCAGCGTGAAGAAGAGACGGTCCTGGACCAGGACGTCCGCCCCGGCACGCCGGTAGCTCCAGTCGGCCACCGCGTGCACCACCCCCCCCTCGGCCTCCTGCTGGATGCGCCGGAACGAGAAAGTGTCGGTGCGCGTGGACCGGAAGAGATTCTTGAAGAAGTAGAACGCCTGGCTGGGACTGTACTGGTTCTCCCGCTCCGGCCGCGGCATGACGGCGATGCGCACGCCCTCCGGGGCCACCAGCTCCGCGAGGGTGGCGTGGTCCGCCGCCTCCCAGGCGATGGCCACGGTCTCGAAGACGGCCCGGGCCCTGATCAGCTGCTGCTTCCCGGCGGCCTCGGTCCCCGAGGACTCGGCCGCCGCGGCTCTCAGAGCCGCGCTGTCCGCGGGCTCCGGTGCCCGCTGGGGGCGGGCGAGCGGGCTTTCCGCTGTCCCGAGCAGCGACAGCGCCAGGATCGCGAGCAGGCCGGCCAGCAACCAGGCGGCCGGCCGCGGGCGCAGGCTGTGGGATGCCCTCGGGTGCACCAAGTCGTCCTCCTCCTGAGCACGGTCCTGCGGGGGTGCGGAAAAGCCACTACCGCAAGCTTCGTGCCAGCGCGAGGCGTCCACCTCTCGGGCCGATTGTACAGCAAGGAGGCGTTCCAGGGAAGGACGCCCTCCGGGCCAGTGCCCGAAAAGGGGCAGCGCGGCCCCGGTCGAGGACAGGTCCGGCCGGTCCGGCTCACATGCTGGGCTGGGCGCGCTTCCGATCCATGATGCGGTGCTCGGTCCACCAGACCAGGATCGGGCTGGCGATAAAGATGGAGGAGTAGGTCCCGATGACCACCCCGAAGGTCAGCGCGAAGGCGAAGTCGTGGATCACCGGCCCGCCCAGGAAGAACAGGCACGCCGTCACGAAGACGGTGGTCCCCGAGGTGAGCACCGTGCGGCTCAGGGTCTCGTTGATGGAGCGGTTGATCACGTCACGATAGGATTCCCGCCGGCGCAGCCGCATGTTCTCGCGGATGCGGTCGAACACCACGATCGTGTCGTTCAGCGAGTAGCCGATGATGGTCAGGAAGGCGGCGATGACCTGCAGCGATATCTCCAAGTTGAGCAGGGAGAAGACCCCGAGCGTGATGGTGACGTCGTGCACCAGGGCCAGGATGGCGGCGACGCCGTAGCGGAAGACGAAGCGCACCGTGATGTAGAGCACGATCAGCACCAGGGCCGCCACGATGGAGTTCACGGCCGCCGTGCGCAGCTCGTTGCCGATCTTGGGCCCGACGGTCTCGACGCGCTCGACCTCGATGTTGGTGGCGCTCAGGTGCTCCCGCAGCGCCGTGGACATGGCGTCGGCGGCGTACTCGCTGCCCTCCTCCTGGATCACGGGCAGGGTGATCAGGAAGTCCTTCTCCCCGAACGCTTGGACCTGCGCGGTGTTGAAGCCTGACGCCTCCAGGGCGTCGCGCACCTCGCCCGTCGTGGGCCGCGGGGTGAAGCGCAGCTGCATGATGGTGCCGCCCGTGAAGTCGATGCTCAGGTGCGGGCCGCCGTGCGCGATCAGCGAGACCACGCCGATCAGGATCAGCAGCATGGAGAAGATGAAGGCGGGGCGCATGACGCCCACGAAATTGACCTTGGTGTCGCGGAAGAACTGCATCGTCCAGCCCGACCTTTCCCGGGTATTCCGGCCCGGCCGCCCGCCCTGCCGGCGCTCCGGCGGCGGGCCGCGGGCGATCTCCGCTCCTAGATGCTGAGCCCGCCCGTCGTCCGGTTGCGGGTCAGCAGCTCCATGATGACGCGGGTCATGACCAGCGCCGTGAACATGCTGGTGAGGATACCGATGCTCAGCGTGACCGCGAAGCCCTTGATGGGACCGGTCCCGAACCAGAGCAGGATCACGCCCGCGATGAGCGTGGTCACGTTGGCATCCACGATCGTGCGCGTGGCGTTGGAGTAGCCAGCCTCCACCGCGGCTCGCACGGTCTTGTTCTTGCGCAGCTCCTCGCGGATCCGCTCGTTGATCAGCACGTTGGCGTCGACGGCCATGCCCACCGTCAGGATGATGCCGCCGATGCCGGGCAGGGTGAGCACCAGCCCGAACTGCGCCAGCACCGCCAGCAGGATCAGGATGTTGCTCAGCAGAGCCGCCACGGCGATCAGCCCCGTCGCCCGGTAGTAGATGATGATGAACAGCACCACCAGCAGCGCGCCGTAGAGGGCGGCGCTGACGCCGGCCCGGATCGAATCACGCCCGAGGCTCGGACCCACGGTGCGCTCCATCTCGATGTGCACGTCGGTGGGCAGGGCGCCGGCGCGCAGCAGCAGGGCCAGGTCGCTGGCTTCCTGGTTGGTGTAGTTGCCGGTGATGGTCCCCTGGCCGTTGGGGATCTTGGTGCGCAGCACCGGCGCGCAGTCCACCTTGCTGTCCAGGGAGATGGCCAGGTAGCGCCCGATGTTCTCGCCGCTGACCTTGGAGAACTGGCGCGCGCCCTTGCGATCGAGGCGGAAGTTGACCTCCCAGGAACCGGGCCGGTCGTTGTCCGGCGAGATGCGGGCCGCGCTGAGCTGCTCGCCGGTCACGCTCGGCTGGGCGTTGAGCAGGTAGAGCGGGCGGGCCGTCAGCCCGGAGCGCAGGCCGATCGCCTCCGAGCCCATCTGGAACTGCATGTTGCGGGGGATCACCTTGGCCTCGGGATCCCGCAGCAGCGCCTCGATCTTGGGAACGTTCTCCTCCTCCACCAGCAGGGGCGTGCCGTAGGTGTGCATCAGCTGCGGATCGTAGTAGCAGTACGAGGTGAAGGGGTGATCGCGGACGAAGCTGTCCTCCTCCTCGCCCTCGGCCGCGGACTGGGGCAGGGGCGGCAGCTCGCCGAAGGGCGACGCGGCCGTGTCGGCGGCGGCTCCGGCGGCGGTGTCCGCGGCGGCCTGGGCGCTCTCGGCCCCGCCGGCCGCAGCATCGCCGGCGCTGTCGGCGGCGGCCTTCCCCGCCTCGGCCGCCTGCTTGAAGGCCGTGTCCAGCTTGTTGAGCACGCTCTCGTAGTCCTCGCTGGGCCGCACGAGCAGGAACTCGAGCTGGGCGGTGCGTCCGATCAGGTTGCGCGCGCGCTCGGCGTCCTGCAGGCCCGGCAGCTGGACGACGATGCGGCTGGTGCCCTGCGTCTGGATGACCGGTTCGCTGACGCCGAACTGGTCGATGCGGTTGGTGATGATCTCGCGCACCCGCTGCAGGGCGTCTCGGGCCTGCTCGGGGCTCATCCCCTTCTGATCGACCTCGAGCACCATGTACATGCCGCCCTGCAGATCGAGGCCGCGGCGGATCGCGCGCGCGTCGACCCGGTCGATCTTCTCTCTCAGAGCCCTCAGCTGGGGATCGAAGAGGGCGGAGTCGCTCCTGGCCAGGGCGCGATCCTGGCTCGAGATGGAGGCGGCCTGGAAGGTCGGGATCAGGGCCCAGATGGAGAGCAGCAGCACCACGGCCACGAGCCCGATACGAATCTGCATCGAACGCTTCATTGTCTCTCCCCCAAGACCCGTCCGGTCCGGGCTGCGAGGCCGGGCACCGATGGCGTGGGACGAGCCTTAGCGAACATAAAAAAACACGCCTTGACGTGGTAAGCGACCGCGCGGCCAGGCCAAGGCGGACGGATGGTACTCGGTCCGCCGCGAGTACGGGACTCCATTATAATACACGGGCACTGTCAATGCCAATTTTGGAAGCCGGGCGGCCCCGGCGCCTCATCTCGCTGTCTCGCTTCAAGATGCCTCGCCCCGGGATGCCTGCGGATCGCGTGGCTCGTGCCGCACGCGGCGACGGCCGCCCGCCCTGATGGCCTCCCGTGGGCCGGCTGCCAGCGCGGCTCCCGCCAGCCGGCAGCGATACAATTCCCGCAGCCGGTGCAGAGTTCCGGTCGGGCTGCGCGCTCAGGTCCCGGCGCGGGGATCGGCCGCCGCTTGCAAGGCCAGCAGCTCCGAGAGGGTCACGAAGCGCACCCCTTCCCGTTGCAGGCGCGGCAGCTCGGCGCGCAGGACATCGAGGGTCTCGGCATAGGGGTGGCCGATGCCCACCGCGAAGCCGGTCTTCTGGGCCACCCGCACCAGAATCGCCAGGTTCTTGCGGATGTCGTCGGTATCGGGCCGGGGCTGGTCGAGGAAGATACGGTTGGCCAGGACCGGCACCCCGGCGCGCCGCGCCTCGTCGGCGGCCACCGAGCGTGGCGTGGTCAGGCTGTCCAGGAAGAACAGGCCCTCGCGGACCAGCACGTGCATGACCCGCGCCATGGTGGCGTGGTCCGCCGTGGCGCGGCTGCCCATGTGGTTGCTGACGCCGGTGACGGTGGGCAGCGCCGCCAGAGCGCGGTGCAGGGCGTCGGCCACCTCGCTCTCGCTCATGCCCACCAGGATCGCGCCGGGACCGGGATTCACCTCGGGATAGCCCTCGGGTTCCATGGGCAGGTGCAGGATGACCTCGTGCCGCCGCGCGGGGAGGCCGCCGTCCGGCCTGCCGAGCCGGACCTCCACCGGACAGCCGCCGGCCAGCCGCTCGCGCCGCAGCGCGGTCTGGCCGAACCGCAGCGAGGCGACGCCCTCCGGCCCGGGCGCAGGACCGGCCCCCGGCAGCGCCAGCTCGGTCGCTTCCAGGGCGAAGCGCCGCGAGTAGGGCATGCCGGGCAGGACGGCCAGGGTCAGGGACACCTCCAGGTCCAGCAGGCCGCGGGCCGCATCGTTCTCGAAGTAACCCCAGTCGTCGATGACCAGCGCCAGGGTGGGCCGGCCGTCCTGGGACCGCAGGGTGGACCAGGCCGAGCCGGCGGCCACGTCGCCCCAGTGCACGGCGGGCGGCCGCGTGCCCTCCTTGTAGAGCAGGAGCGTGTGGGTCGGCCGCCCCGGCACCCCGACGTCCAGGCGCAGCAGATCCCGCGCCTCGTCGCCCGCGCCGGCGCGGCCGAGCGGCGCCGTCGAGGGCATCCGCTCGCCCCAGAGGACGCGCCCGCCCGCCGCCCGCAGGCTCCGCGCCAACCGTCGCTGCACTTCCCAGAAGGTGACGGCCGCGGGCACCGCGACCAGACGGCAGCGGATCGCCGCGCCTGGTCCCACCGCGGGCAGCCGCCAGTCGAAGCCCGTCTCGTCTGCCGCGTGATGATCCGCAGCGGGAGGTCGATCAGCGCGCGCGTAGCCGGGCAGCGCCCCGCGCAGGGCCGTCTCGATGGCGGCCTGCACGGGCTCGAACATGCGGTCGCTGCCCAGGCGCAGCAGGGCGGCCTGGCCCGGCGGCGTGCGCGCCCAGGCAAGCAGGCCCAGCCCACCGACCACCAGCAGGAAGCCGGCCCCCAGCAGCCAGCGCCAGCCGGGCCGTGCGCCGGGGCTGCGGCCGCGACGGCGTGAACGCCGGGATCCGGAGGAGGAGGTCATGGCAGATCCGCTCCCTCGTCACTGCCGTCCACATGGAGGCAGGAGCCCGGGCGGGCTCCTGCGTTCACGATCCCTGCCGGTCAAGCCGGACCCCGCCTCTACAGCGCCCCGTCCTTGCCTGGGCCCGTATCCGAGAGGTCGACCTGGCCCAGCAGCTCCCAGTACGGCGTGGGCGACCCGTCGACCACCGAGTCCCGGGACGCCACGTAGAACTCCTGCTGGCCGGTGACGATGATCGTGGTGTCACCGGGGCGGGTGATGTTGATCTCGAAGTTGTACAAGCGGCGCTGCGAATTGGGAAACTCGGGATTGTACGAGGTTTCCCAGATGCCGATCCCCACCAGCAGGCTCCAGGTGATCCCGCTCACCGCCGGGGCGTCACCCGCGGGCTGGCCGGAGAACAGCTTCCGGGTGGATTCCAGGTCCTCCTCCCGGGTGAGATGGTCCGACGGCAGGTTTAGGTCGTCGATGTCCTTCTGCTGGAACTTGAAGATGTAGTTCCTGTGCACGACGTTCCGGTAACCGTCGATGTCCATCTTCACGTAGGCTTCGCGCAGGTTCTTGATCACCTTGTCCGGGGTGTCCGGAAACTCGTACGCGGGCGGCGGCGGCGGCTTGACAGGGTCGGGGTCGGGTTCGGGAGAGAATATGCATCCCGCCAGCGGCGCCAGCATCAGCAGCAGCACGCCCGGCAGCAGGAACATCAGGGCTTTCGCGCGCATGGTCGACCTCCACTCTGGGGCGGGGGCGGCGGGCCGGCGGCCCGGCGGGCACCCCTCGACACCGGTTCATAATGGTACCACATCTCGGCATCAGTTGCTAGCAAAGGCCCCGCGCAAACCTCCCCAGGTCGGAAGCGTGGCTCCGCTCTGCGGATCCGCGGCCCCCTCTACGTCTTCCCAGCGGCTGATGTACCAGAAGCTGTCGATCTGCTCGAAGAAGACGAAGGCGCGCCCGCGGAACTTGATCTCGCTGCCGTCGATCCCCTTCTCCGTGAGGGCGTAGATGATCTCCCACTCCCCCTGGTCCCCCGATGGTTCTTCGACACGAATGTCCTGGTCCCTTAGCTTCGCCTCGAAGGTGGAGCCGCTGGTGAAGAGGGCGTTGATGAAGGCCATCTCCTGATCGTAGTCCCAGGCGCCCCAGTCCACGCTGGGGTAGTCGCTGACCACCTGGCTGTTCGGGACGTAGACGAAATCCCGGCTGATGGCGTTCTGGTAGCCGGGCACATGGTTGGCGTTGATGGCGGTCTGCAGGTTGGCCAGCGTGAAGGACACCTGGACCTGGGCCAGATAGTCGATGGCCTCGCCGGTCTCCGGCGGGGCCGCTTCCCGCGGCTCGAAGAGGCAGCCGCCGGCGGCCGGCAGGAGCAGCGCCCCCAGCAGCAGTCCCGCGATCCTGCACTTGCTCACTCGCTTCATCGTCTCGCTCCCCGCCTCAGAACTTCCAGGTGAAGGACGCGTCGGCGTCCCAGTAGCGGGCGTTCGATGCCTGCACGTTCGGTCCGAAGGCCTCGTAGCGCCGGACCGCCGCGGCCAGCACCCGCTCCTTGGCCCGCCCCCAGGACTTGTTGATCACGCCGCCCAGCCAGACCTCGCCGCTGCGGGTGTCGGTGCTGCGCACGGTGACGCCGAAGACGTCCTTCAGGTCCTTGGTCCGGTAGCTGGCCGCCTCCAGCTTGAGCCAGTCGGAGGCCTCGTAGCTCAGCTCGAAGTCGATGGTCGAGATGCGCTGCTCCTGATCGCGGCGGTAGTAGTTGTTGCCCGTGGCGTCGGTGCTCGTGCGGGTGGCGTTGAACTTGGCGCTGTAGTCGTGGCTCACGGTCAGCTCCAGCCTCCTGCTGGGACGCAGCGTCACCTTGGTGTTCAGGTTGCCGCGCTTGTTGTAGTCGTCGTCCCGGCTGACCGAGGGCAGCTCCGAGTACACGTAGTCGGTGAACTGGATCGAGATGCGAAAGTCCTGCCGCAGGTCCAGCCACGCGGCCAGGGGCCAGGAATACCCGGGGACGATCTCGTAGGTGTCCCGGTAGTTGTTGTTGGCCGAGCGCGAGGCCCGCAGCGAGGTATCCTCGACGTGCCGGTAGGAGAACAGCATGTTGGTCTGGAAAGTGCCCGGCCAGAGGCTGGCGAGCTTGGCCGAGGCGCCGGTCTCCAGGTAATCGCGATCGTTGTCGTTGAAGCCCCGCTCGGCCGTGTCCTGGGTCAGGGACACCCCCCAGTTGACGGTCAGGTCCGAGTGGGGAAACACGCCCTGGAGCAAGGACATGTCCAGGCTGCGCTTCTCCTGGATCTGCCGGCCGCGCGGAGCGCTCTGTCCCCGGAACGTCTGATCGTCCCACTTGTACTCGTACTTGTAGCCCACCTTCAGCGAGTCCTCCCGGCTGTAGCGGAAGGAGAAATCCAGCTGCATGCGGTCGTCGTAGCGCTCCTTGCGCCCCACCCCGCTGTAGCGGTAGGCCTGGTCCTCGGTGTCCCGCGCCAGCAGGGAGGTCAGGCCCAGGCGGCCCCAGCGCAGCTGGTTGCTCCACTGCAGGCTGACGGCGTCCTTCTCTTCCAGCTCCTCCACCACCTTGGACTGTCCGGGCGGGATGTTGGCCGCCAGGGTGTCGATGATGCCGTTGGTGTTCCGGCGCCAGTCCAGGTAGCGCCGGTTGAAGCTGGCCTGCTTGGCGGTGAACGCTCCCGCCCAGGCACCCTTGCGGTAGTAGAGCCCCCCCGCCACCGTGTCCTGATCGGCCGAGGACGGGCTGGTGGCCGCGCCGAGGGCGCGCTCCCCGTCGCTGCGCTGCTCGAAGAGGGAGGTCGCCAGGGCCACCCCCGTCAGCGGCTGGTACTTGCTGCGGAAGGCCCCCGCCAGGTTGGCCTCGGTGTAGTCGCTGCGCTGGTGCTGGTTCTCGCCCTTGTTGTCATCCACCGAACCGCTCAGGAAGACCCCGTGGCTCACCGGTCCGGTATGGAGCTGGTCCTTGCTCAGGCTCAGGGCCGCTTGCTTGAAGTCGCGCTTGATCAGGTTCACGTTGCCCGCCGTGTTGACCGTGCGGTCCTCGCTCCAGTTCCAGTTCATGCGCAGCTGGCCGCTGACGGGCAGCATCTGGCCGGCGCTGTAGATCATGGAGGCGTCGCGACGATCCACGGTCTTGTTCTGCTTGCGATACTCCTCGTTGGAGTACGCCAGCGACTGCGAGAACTTCGCCTGCTTGGCGAGCGTGATGTCGCTGTCGATGTTGCCGTAGTACTCCACCTTGCGCAGCTGGGCCCGCAGACCGGCCGTGGGCTCCCGCTTCCAGGAGACGATGGTCGGCTGGCCCCCGACGGGCGGCAGCTGGTCACCCTGTCCAGCTTGCAGGGCGGCCATGGCCGCGGCCAGACTGCTCTGGCCCGCAGCTGGCCGGACTCCCGCCAGGCTGTCCGGCATCGTTGCTCCGAGGCTGTCCAGGACCGCCGTCAGGCTGTCCGGCAGCACCGCTTCCAGGCTGTCCGGGAGCCCCGCCTCCAGGCTGTCCGGCGGGGCGGTCGGAGCGTCCCCGGTGGTGGACAGCGGATGATCACCGCGCAGGCTGTCGGCAGCGGCGGCGACCGGACTCGTCACGCTTTCTGCTGCCGCTGTCCCGGCGCCGCCCGCCTGTGCGGCCGGGCCGGTGCCGAGACCGCTGCACGCCAGCAGGATGAGCGCCGCGGCGCCCGGGAGCCCGGGGCGGAACCAGCCCTGCATCAGTGCTTTTCCCCTCTGGCCAGAACCGCAGACAATCGCCGTAACTCCTCTGGTGACAGTTGCTCCGGGCGCCGGACCGTGTCGAGACCGGCCAGGCCGGCCGCCTCCGACCGGCCCCAGACCGACCTCAGGATGCTCCCCAGCTGCTTGCGCCGCTGCCCGAAGAGCACCTTGACGGTCTCGCGATAGGCGCCGTACTCCGCAGCGGACCAGGGGGGGCCGGGCCGCAGCCGCACCACCGCCGATTCCACGTCCGGACGGGGCCAGAACACCTCGGCCGGCACCCTCCGGATCATCTCGATAGCAAAGAGCGAACCCAGAACGGCGGACAGCACGCCATAATCGCGACCGCCCGGGCGGGCCGTCAACCGCTGGGCCACCTCCCGCTGGATCATGAGCACGGCACCGGCCAGCTCGTTCCGCGCATCGGCCAGCCCGAACAGCACGCGGCTGGTCAGCACGTAGGGCAGGTTGCCCGCCACCACCGGGAGCGCTCCCGACCGCCTGCGGACCCCGGCCAGCAGATCTTCCAGCGCCAGCTGCGTCAGGTCTCCCTGGACCAGCCGGAAGCCCTCACGGTCGCCCAGCTCCTCCTGCAGCAGCGCGCAGAGCTTGCGATCCACCTCCACGGCCGTGACCCAGGCACCCTCCTCCAGGAGGGGTGCGGTCAGGGCCCCGGCGCCGGCTCCCAGCTCGAGCACTGCGTTTCCCAGCTCGCGCACCGCCGCGGCGATCCAGCGCGCCAGGTTGCCGTCCAGCAGGAAGTTCTGGCCGCGCCGCTTGACGGGGCGGATGCCGTGGTCCCGCAGCAGCTCCCGCTGGCTACGCTCCACCGCCGCCCCCTCCCGGCCCGGAGCGGCGCCGGCCCCGTCCACGGGGATCGCCGGCGCCGGGCACGGCTGCGCCGCACGTATCGATGTCCATGCTCTGCTGGTCGGATCGCGTTAACGAAATGAGATCGACTCCGCCCTCCGGGCAGGATCCAGGCAGGGGCTGCAGTGGCAAGTCGTGCATGAGCTTACGCCACCAACCTTCGCCTGTCAAGCCGCACCTGCGCTGGCCGGCAATCCGAACAGCTGCTCGGCGCTGCGCGAGGTCCGGCGGGCCAGCTCCGCGAAGGACAACCCGTAGATCCCGGCCAGCCGGGCGGCGACCAGCGCGAGATAGGCCGGCTCGTTGCGCCGGCCGCGGTGGGGAACCGGTGGCAGCCAGGGGGCGTCGGTCTCCAGCAACAGGTCCTCCGGCTGGCAGGCCGCGAGCAGCTCCGGCAACCGGCTGTTCTTGTAGGTCACGGGGCCGCCGATGCCCAGGCGCAGCCCGCGCTCCCGGGCCCAGGCCACCGTCGCGGCGTCGCCGGCGAAGGCGTGCAGGACGGCTCCGCGCCGGGGCACGCCCATGCTCTCCACCAGGGCCACCGTCTCGGCGTAGGCATCGCGGATGTGGAAGATCACCGGCAGCTCCAGACGATCGGCCAGCTCGAGCTGCACGGTCAGGGCCGTGCGCTGGGCCGGTCGCGGCGAGAGGTCGCGAAAGAAATCGAGGCCGATCTCGCCCAGGGCCACCACCCGCGCGTGGCGGGCCAGCTCCGCCAGCCGTTCGAGGTGCGCGCGGCCCGCCGCCGTGAGCCGCCCGTCCGGATCGGCGAGCAGCCGTGCGTCGTGGGGATGGATGCCGACGGCCGCCCAGATGCGCGGATCCCCGGCGGCGAGGGCCAGCGAGGCCTCGCTGCTCTCGAGGTCGTAGCCGACGTTCAGGAAGCGCGTCACCCCGGCGGCGGCGGCGCGCGCCAGCACGTCGGGAACCTCGCCGGCGAACTCGCGGCGGTTCAGGTGCAGGTGGGTGTCGAACAGCACTCCGCTCCCCCCGGTGTGCGCGGCTGTCGGCTCAGTTCTGTCGCTGGGAGCTTCGTCGCCGCGGCGGACGCCGTCGCGGCGAGGGCAGGTCCTGATTGCGGTCCCATTGCAGCTGATCGGGCGGCACGTTGACGACCTGATCCGTCTCCGGCAGGTGGACCGTCAC
Source organism: uncultured Fibrobacteraceae bacterium (assembly GCA_964524645.1). GTDB lineage: Bacteria > Krumholzibacteriota > Krumholzibacteriia > LZORAL124-64-63 > LZORAL124-64-63 > CAZGEC01. Next base: position 111,391 of record CAZGEC010000010.1, read on the forward strand.
GATCTCGCGCACCAGGTCCAGCTTGCGGACCTTGCCTTCCTTTCCGTCCAGCTGCACCGTGGCCCCGACCCTGGGCAGCCGGGAGATGACGGCGACGTAGCTGGGATGCTCGTAGGTGAGGCAGCAGCGGAGGCGGCCGCACAGACCCGAGAGCTTGTTGGGATTGAGGGGCAGCTGCTGGTCCTTGGCCATCTTGAGGGTCACGGGGATGAAATCGTGCAGGAAGGTGCTGCAGCAGAACTCGCGCCCGCAGATGCCGACCCCGCCCTTCAGGCGCGCCTCGTCCCGCACGCCGATCTGCCGCAGCTCGATGCGGGTGCGGAAGATGGAGGCCAGATCCCGCACCAGCTCGCGGAAATCCACCCGCTTGTCGGCCGTGAAGAAGAAGGTGATTTTGTTGTGATCCCACTGGCGCTCGACGGTGACCAGCTCCATCTTCAGGCCGCGGTCCTGCACCTTCTCCCGGCAGATGTCGTAGAACTCCCACTCGTCGCCCCGGTTGTCGTGCAGCCGGGCCAGATCGTTCGGCTCCGCCAGCCCGATCACGCCCTGGCGGCGCGCCTCCCGCCACCAGCGCGGCTTGCCGGGCCCGATGTAGCAGACGCGCCCGAGGTCCCGCCCCCGGTCCGCCTCCACCAGGCAGTAGTCCCCGACGCGCACCGGCACACCCTGCCGGTTGTGGTAATAGGCCTTGCGATGTCCCTTGAAGCGCACGAGGACCAGCTCTTCTCCGGTGGGGATGCTGTCGTCCCGCGCGTCGTCCGCCGGACGGCCGCGCCCACGCCGACCGCGGCTAGGCTCGGGCCGCGAGTTCTTCCTGGTCCCGTACCGCATGATCTATCAAACCCTGGAAAAGGGAGGCCATGGTCAGGCCGATGTTCAGGTTCCGGTCGATCTCTTCCTTGGCCGCCTCGATGCGCGCGATGTCGCGCAGCAGGGTCGGCGAGGTCCGTTTCTCCGCCAGGGGCCGGATCTTCCCGGCCGCCTGCGGCAGCCGCGGCTTCCACGCCTCTCCCCGCTCGCGGCAGCTCAGCAGCTCACTGTAGTACAGGGCGAGCATTTCGCATAGCTGGATGGCGCGCTCGCGCCGAGCGGCCAGATCCCGCGCCTCGGGCAGCGGATCGCTCTCCGGGGGCATCATATCCGCGGGGATGCGCCCCAGATGGATGGCCTCGGCGGAGAGATGGGCCGCCCCGGCGCGACGGGCGTGGATCCACTCCAGCAGCTCGCCGGCCCAGGTCTGCAGGGCCATCGCCTGGGGCTCCAGCAGCGCCATGGCCTTGCGCGCGTTGCCGTCGGCGGCCCGCGCCACGCCGGCCGCGGTCCGCGGCGGAACGCCGCGGTAGTCGGCCAGCAGCTCCGCCAGCTCGTCCTCGGTGTAGGGATCGAAGCGCACCTGCTGGCAGCGGCTCAGAATCGTGGGCAGGATCCCGGCGCGATGCGGCGCCAGCAGGAAGGTGAGCGAGGCGGGCGGCGGCTCCTCGAGGGTCTTCAGGATAGCGTTGGCCGCCTCGTCCGTCAGGCGATGGCCGTCGGTGATCACGGCCACCTTGTAGCGCCCCTGGAAGGGCGCATGGCGCAGGAACCGCAGGAGGGCGCGGATGGTCAGGGGACCGGGATCGCCCGGATTGCCGATGGTCAGGCGCGACGAGGCGGCGAAGGGCGACTGGTGGAAGCAGTTCTCGCGCTTGGCGCTCAGCAGCTCCACCACGGCCGCCTCGCTGACCGTGGCCGGGGCGGGCCCCAGCCAGCAGAGATCCGGATGCTGGAAGGAGATCATCTTCAGGCAGCTCTCGCAGAAGCGCGGGGCGGAGCAGGCCGGCTTCCGCGGGCAGTCGACCAGCCGGGCGATCTCCAGCGCCGTGGCCTCCTTGCCCGAACCTTCCGGACCGACGAAGAGATAGGCCGGCCCCAAGGAACCTGAGTCCAGGATGCCCAGGAAACGCCTCAGGATGGACCGACGGCCCGGGAAGCCCATGTCCGGCAAGGGATGCTCCTCTATGCAGACTGCAGGGGGCGCAGCCTGGGCCCGTCAACGGCGCGGCTGCAACCAGTCCGCCGGGTCCAGCGGGGTCTTGCCGTGCCGGATCTCGAAATAGAGCTGGGATTCTCCCTTCTCCGGATCCTGGCCCACCTCGGCCAGCACCTCGCCGCTGGCCACCCGGGCGCCCTTGGTCGCGTGGACGCGATCCAGCTGCGCATAGAGGGAGTAATACCCGTTTCCGTGGTCAAGGATAACGCATTCACCGAAACCGGGCAAATAATCGGCGAATTCCACGATCCCGGCCGCCACGGCGTAGACCGGGGTGCCTCGGGCCGCGGCGATGGAGATCCCGTTGTGCACCGTGACCGTCTTGAAGACGGGATGGACGCTCTGTCCGAACTCCTGAACCACCCGGCCGCTGACCGGCCAGGCCAGGTTCCCGGCCAGGCGGGCGAAAGGCGCATCCGCAGCCTCCGGCGGCGGGGCCGGACGGGCGCGGGCCTCGAGCTCGCCCAGCACCTGGACCAGCCGCTGCTCGTTGGCCTGCAGCTCGGCCAGCCGCGACTCGGCCGTCGCCCGCTCCCGCTTCAGCGAGGCCAGGACGGCCCGGCGTTCGGTGTCCAGCTCCTCCAGACGTCTGCGCTCCTGGCTGGCCTCCTCGCGCGCTTCCCAGATGCCCGCCAGGGAGGCCTGCAGCTCCCGCTGCTCGTCCTGGATGAGCTGGCCCTCCTCGCGCGTCTCGGCCATGAAGCCGCTCTCGAGGCGGGCCGCCAGGGTGGTGAAGCGGAGGCGCGCGACCAGGTCTGAGAAGCTGCCGGCGTTGAGGATCATTTCCAGGTTCCGCTGCGGCCCGCGCATGTAGATGGCCCGCAGGTGGCGGACCAGGGTGTCCTGCCGCCGGGCGAAGCGCTCCTGGTGCTCGGTGAGCCGCGCCTGCAGCTCCTCGCTGCGGCTCTGCAGCATCGCCTCGCGTTCGTCCAGCCCGGCCAGCAGGTTCTTGAGCAGCGCCATCTCCTGGACCAGGTGATCCAGCTTGGCGGCCTCGTCGTGCTCCTCGCCCTGGAGGGTCGCCAGCTCCTGCCTGCGTTCGGCGATCTGGGCCCGCAGCTCGGCCAGCTCGCGCGAGCTGTTCTCGATCTGGCTGTCCAGCCCCTGCGCCCGGGCCGGACCGCAGCTCAGGACGGCGATCAGCCAGGCCGCACTGCCGGCCGCGAGCAGCCATCCGCGCGCCGCGATCCTCATGGTTCGCTCCTACAGCTGGAGGTACTTCCGCATGGCCGCCCAGCTGCCCAGCAGACCCAGCACCACGCAGAAGCAGATGAAGCCGAAGATCTGCACGGAGGAGAAGAAGACCAGCCCCCCGATCTGGGGCCGCAGCAGGGCGTAGGTCCCCCCGAGGACCGCCATGGCGACGACGCCGCCCAGCAACCCCTCCAGCATCCCCTCGCAGAGGAAGGGCGTGCGGATGAAGGTGTTGGTGGCTCCCACCAGCTTCATGATCTCGATGACCCGTTCCGAGGAGGCCACGGTCAGCTTGACCGTGTTGGAGATGACGAAGACGGCGGCGACAAACACCACCAGGCCCACCAGTAGGCTGGCCAGGCGGAACAGGGAGGTCCAGCGCTCGAGCACCTCGACCCAGCCCTGGCTGAAGACGATGTCCGTGAACTCGGGCCAGCCGGCGATCTCGTCCCGGATCTGCCGGACACGCTCGGCGGTGCGCGCCGCCGCCGCCAGGGTGACGTGGAAGGAGGCCGGCAGGGGGTTCTGCTCCAGGGTGGCCAGCAGGTCGCCGTCGTCCCCCAGCTCCTGGCGGAGCTCCTGCAGGGCCTGCTGCCGGGAGATGTAGACCACGGTCTGCACGCCGGGAATGGCCAGCAGGCGGGCCTGCAGCTCGGCCTGCCCCTCGGTGTCCAGCCCCTCCAGCAGGAAGGCCCGCAGGTCGATGCCGCGGCGGGCGTTGTCCAGGAGGGCCCCCAGGTTGATGGTCACCATGGTGAACAGCGCCAGCACCAACAGGGCCGAGCCCATGATGAGCACGGTCACGCCGGTGGTCAGCTTGCGGCGGTGGAAGCCGGAGACGGCCTCCCGCGCCAGGTACCCCAGCTGCGCCCGTCTAAGCACGCGGCACCTCCGAGGCGACCCTGTCCGCCGCGACCCGCGCGCGCAGATCCCCCAGGCCCTGCGGCCGGTACATCTTCTCCTCCAGGCGGCGGGCGCGGCGGTCCACGCGGCGCTCCTCGTCCGAGACTAGGCGGCCGTGATCGATCACCATGACCCGCTGGCCGAAAGTCTTGACGATCTCGTGATCGTGGGTCGAGAAGATCACGCAGGTCCCGCCGTCGTTGATCTGGAACAGCAGATCGATGACCTCCTGGGCCACCACCGGATCCAGGTTGCCGGTGGGCTCGTCGGCCAGCAGGATCTTGGGGCTGTTGACCATGGCCCGGGCGATGGCCACTCTTTGCTGCTCGCCGCCGGAGAGGGCTCGGGGCCGGCGGTGCCGCATGTCCCAGAGCCCCACGTGGGTCAGCACGCGCATGACGTTGCGCTTGATCTCGGCGCTGGGTACGCCCACCACCAGTTGCGCGAAGGCCACGTTGTCGTAGACGCTGCGGTCCTCCAGCAGGCGGAAGTCCTGGAACACGTAGCCGATCTCGCGGCGCAGGCGGGGAACCCGCCGCCGGTTCATCCGCGTCGACACCATCCCGCGCACGATCACCTGCCCCTTGCTGGGAAAGGCGTCCATGGCGATCAGGCGCAGGATGCTGCTCTTGCCGGCGCCGCTCGGGCCAGTGATGCAGAGGAACTCGCCGTTGGCCACGCTGAAGCTCACGTCACGCAGCGCGAAGGTCTCGCCGTAGGTGAGATCGACGTGGTAGAAGCCGATGATGGTCCGCGGATCGAGCGGACCCTTGTAGATCTTCTGGTCGAACTTCAAGATGCGCCCCGCCTGGGCCGGTTTCTGCCGAGCCGGTCGTGCCGGCATGCCGCGGCCTCGTGCAGCTTCGTGCACCGGACCGCGGGAACGGTGCCCGCCGGCCATGCACATATCGTGCCGGGGAAGACTGGCCGCGGTGCCGACCGGGTGGGGGAAGGCCGCCGGGTGTCAGGACGGTGGGCGGGAGAGGAAGCCGGGGGTTCGGGCCGGGTTGCCTGCTCGGAATCCCCTGTCAGGTCTTGAGATCCACGTAGAAACGCTGGCGCAGCCCCGCCACGTACTTGGTCAGGGCCGCCTCCATCTTGTCCGCCTCCAGGAGCCGGCGCAGGTTGTCCTTCACCTCGTCGTAGGCCAGGCGGCGGCCGTTCGTCCGCTCCTTGACCAGGAAGATGTAAAAACCTGCCGGGGTCAGGAGAGGCTCGGTCAGCTGGCCGGCCTGGCGGTCGCGCAGGACCTCCTGGAACTGGGGCGACAGATCCTGCAGGGCGAAGGTGCCCAGCAGGCCCCCGTTGCGGGCCGATGTCGGGTCGCCGCTGACCTCCGCCGCCACCAGGGAGAAGGGCTCGCCGGCCTGCAGCCTTGCGTAGGCCTGGTCGGCCTGGGCGCGGGCCGCGTCCACGTCCTCCTGCTTGACCTGGAGGGGGAAGAAGATCTGGCTCAGAGCGCGGGAGCTGTCCGGCTCCACGGCGTCGACCCGCAGGATGTGCACCCCGCGCTGCGTGACCACCGGCGGGCTCACCTCGCCGGCGCGGAGAGAGAAGGCCTCCTGCTCGAGATTCGCGTCGAACAGGTCGCCCTTCCGCACGACGCCGATGCTGCCGCCGCGCTTGGCGTTGGGTCCCTGGGAAAGGGTCCGGGCCACCTCGGCGAAGGGAGTCCCCTCGTCCAGGGCCTGCATGGCCGCCTGCACCTTCCGCTGCACGGCCTGGCGCGCCGCCAGCGAGGGCTGCACGGGGATCAGGACATCGCCGAGCGTCAGGCTGTCGGCGGTCGACGGCATCTCGTCGAGATGCGCCTCGTAGTAGTCCCGGATCTCGTTCTCCAGGATCTCGATGTTGGGGCGGATGAAGCGGGCCACGACGGCCCGCAGGTACTGCTGATCCGTCAGCTGAGTGTTCAGGCGGGCCCGGTAATCCTCCATGGACATGCCGCTCGCCCGCAGCTCCTGCTCCAGCCGCGCCTGCGAGCCGAAGTGGTCGACCAGCTGCTGGACCTTCTGGTCGACCTCCTCCTGGATCCGTTCCGGCTCGACGTGGATGTCGGCCTGCTTGGCGGCGGCGATGATCAGCTTGCTCTCGACCAGCCGCTGGAGCGTCTCTGCGCGGATCTCCGGCTCGCTGGCGGTCACCTCCTCGCCGTTGTACTCCCGCTCCAGGCGGTAGAGCTCCATCTCCCGGTCCAGATCGCTCTGCAGGATCATCTCCTCGTCCACGATCGCGACGATCCGATCGACCAGCTGGGGCTCGGAGCCGGCCGGCTGGACGGCGGGTTCGCCAGCGGGCTGGGCCGTGGGCTGGCCAGTGGGCTGGGCGGCGGGCTGCGTGGTGGGCTGGACGGCGGACTGGGTGGCAGGCGGGATGGGCGGCTGATCGGTGGACTGGGCGCGGCCGGCCACGGCGCCGCCGAGGCACAGAACGGCCACGGCCACCAGGACGTTGCGGAACGATTTCCCTCGGGTGCTGGACGCGGGCACAGGCTTCTCCTTGCTCCGGGCCGCTGCGCGCCGGGCGGGCCCCGGCGCGCAGCGGCCGCGGACGCTGGCCGGCCGGGTGCTACTGCACGCTGGTCCCGGACAGGTCTTCCCAGGAGCGCAGCTTCGCCAGGCGATCCTTGTGGATCACCACGTCGAACTCGCCGCGCCATTCGGCCAGCAGCTTCTTCAAGGACTCGTCCTGCCGCCGGGCGCGGATGATCTGACCGATCTGCTCGGTGGCATCCTGGAGCGATTGCTGGTGGGCCGGCTGGATCTCGTCCAGGCGCGCCACCACCCACTGCTCGTTCACCGCGAAGGGATCGCTGACGTCGCCCTCGTTGCTCAGGGAGAACAGGGCATCCTTCACGGGATCGCTGGCGTTCGCCCGGTACAGGTCGGTCTCACCCTTGCGGTCCAGGTTGGCGCGGTTGCTGTCGTACTGGCCCAGCAGGTCGTCCCAGCCGGCGCCGTCGCGCGCCGCGGCGGCCGCCGCCTGGCCCGCGGCCTCGTCGGCGCAGTAGAGCACGTGGCCCTTGCGGGCCTCGGGCACGACGAAATCCGCCGAATGCTCGTCGTAGTAGGCGGAGACCTGCGCGGGCGTGACCTGCTTGTCGAAGGAGACCACGTCGTTGAAGAGCTTGGTGACCATCATCTCCTCGACCTTGCCGTTCACCTCGTCGCGCACGGCCGGCTTGTCCATGTAGCCGCGCTCCTTGGCCTCCTGCACGATGAGCTGGCGGTCGATGGCCTCGTAGATCTTCGAGCGCAGCCCCCCCAGCATGTCGGTGCGCTTGGGCCGCTGGAAGACGTTCATCGCATCGAAGGCCAGCTTGTAGTCCCCGATGGTGGAGACCTGGAGCTTGCCGTCCAGCCGCGCCTGGTACATGAACTTGTCCATGTCGGTGGTGGCGATGTTCAGGGGCTTCAGCTGATCGCGGGGCGTGGGTTCCTTGGTGACGGGATCCAGCATGACCTCGCCCTCGGGCAGGCCCTGGTAAACGATCCAGAGGGCGTCCTCGTCCACCTTGACGTCGTGCTTGGCCCGGCTTTCCTCCATGAACTTCTTGCGGGAGAGGTTGATCTTGCGCATGCGGATGCTCGTGAGCACGCGATCCTTGATCTCCTCCAGCGGCGGCTTCTCGACCTGCTCGGTCCCGTCCAGCCGCAGCAGCCACCAGCCGTAGACGGTCTCGACCGGCATGCTGATCTCGCCTTCCTTGAGGCTGAAGATGGCGTTCTCGAAGGAGTCGTCGTAGCGGCCCCACTGGAGCGAGATCTGGTAGGTGCCGGAGGGGCTCTTGGCGCCATCGTGGTACTCGTCGGCCACGTCGTCCCAGAGCCGCCCGTCGATGACCTCCTGGCGCGCCTTCATGGCATCGTCGTAGAAGTTGGTGATCAGGAAGCTGCACTTCCGCACCTCACCCAGATTCTTGTAGTACTCCTGCAGCTCCTCCTCGGAGACCGAATTCGCGGGCCCCTCGATGAGGTCCTTGTGCAGCGCAGTGCCGGCTTGGTACTCCATCATGGCCTTCTGGGCCCCCGCGACCTGATCCTCCTTGTCGTAGCCCATCTGCCGGGCCTTGGCCGCCATCAGCTCCTTGTTGATGATGACGTCCAGGAAGGCCAGCTTGCCCTCCTCCGTGGAGGTGTCCAGCGGGTAGCCGTTCTCGTCGTGCGGCAGCTCCGAGGCATCCAACTTGGCGAGCCGCGCCTCGTAGTAGCCCTTGGTGATGGGGGTGTCCCCGACGGTGGCGAGCACCAGGTTCTCGTCGCCCCCCTTGCCGCCGCAGCCGCCGGCCGACAGCAGCAGGCCGGCCAGACCCAGCAACAGCAGGAGAGCTCCGGCGCCGCGGGCGGTTCCCCACCGGCGCGCGATCGGCGAATCTTGACGGCATGCGGACATGACAGCTCCTCGACGGTGGTTCCCCGCCCGTCCCCCGTGCGCGCTCAGGCGGCCTCGGCTCTGCGCAGACGCTCCAGCAGCCCGACCGCAGCCAGGGCCGCGGCCGGGAACTGATCCCGGGTGGCGGGGATGCTCATGATGAACTGGTCGATGGCCTTGAACGCCAGGCCCCGCGGGCCGGCGGCCATCAAACCCCGGATTATAGGCGGCGACGGTTCGCGGGCGCCAGCGAAAAAGAAATCCAGCCCCTTGCGGCCGGCCCGGATCTCCTCGACGCCGTTGCGCCCGGCGAGCAGGCGGATCTCGTGCACCGTCACCAGATTCTCCACCGGGGCCGGCAAGACCCCGTAGCGATCCCGCAGCTCCTCGCGCAGCCGCTCGCATGCCGCCGGCTCGCGCAGCCGCGCCAGTCGGCGGTAGAGATCCATCTTCTGCTCGGCATCGCCCACGTAATCGTCGGGCAGGTACGCGGGCAGCTGCAGGTCCACCTTCACGTCGAGCGGAGGAACCCCCCCGCCTCCCTGAAGTTCCGCCACGGTCTCCTCCAGCAGCCGGCAGTACAGGTCGAAGCCGATGGCCTCCATGTGGCCGTGCTGCTCCTCCCCCAGCAGATTGCCGGCCCCGCGGATCTCCAGATCCCGCATGGCGATATGATAGCCGGAACCCAGGGCCTGGAACTCCTCCAGGGCCGCCAGGCGCCGCCGGGCCTCGAGCGTGAGGCGCTCCCCGGGCGGCGTCATCAGGTAGGCGAAGGCCCGATGGCTCGAGCGGCCGACCCGCCCGCGCAGCTGGTAGAGCTGAGCCAGGCCGAAGCGATCGGCGCGGTCGATGATGATGGTGTTGACCCGCGGCATGTCCAGGCCGGACTCGATGATGGCCGTGGACACCAGCATGTCGTACCGGTGGGCCAGGAATTCGCTCATGATCCCTTCCAGCTCCGCCTCGCGCATCTGGCCGTGGGCCACCGCGATGCGCACGTGCGGGAGCAGCTCCCGGATCAGCTGGGCCGTGCTCTCGATGGTCTCGACGCGGTTGTGCACGAAGAAGACCTGGCCTCCCCGGTGCAGCTCGCGCAGGACGGCCTCGGTCAGCAGCGCCGGATCGAAGGTGCACAGCTCGGTGTGGATCGGCAGGCGATCGCGCGGCGGCGTGTTGATCAGGGACATGTCCCGCGCCCCCATCAGCGCCATGTAGAGGGTGCGCGGGATGGGGGTGGCACTCAGCGTGAGCACGTCCACCAGGCGCCGCAGCTCCTTGATACGTTCCTTGTGCCGGACGCCGAAGCGGTGCTCCTCGTCCACGATCAGCAGACCCAGGTCCGCGAACTTCACGTCGCGGGAGAGCAGGCGATGCGTCCCGATCAGGATGTCCAGCTCTCCGGCCGCGGTGCGGCGCACGATCTCCCGCTGCTCCCGGGGGCTGCGGAAGCGGCTGAGGGTGGCCACCCGCACCGGGAAGTCGCGGAAGCGCTCGGCGAAGGTCTCGCCGTGCTGGCTGGCCAGCAGGGTCGTCGGGCAGAGCACGGCCACCTGCTTGCCGCTGCTGACCACCTTGAAGGCGGCCCGCATGGCCACCTCCGTCTTGCCATACCCCACGTCGCCGCAGACGAGCCGGTCCATGGGACGCGGCAGCTCCATGTCGTGCTTGATCTCGCTGATGCAGGCCAGCTGGTCGGGCGTTTCCTCGTAGATGAAGGAGTCCTCCAGCTCCCGCTGCAGGGAGGAGTCCGGTGGAAAGGCATGGCCCGGCAGGGCCTGGCGGGCTGCGTAGAGCTCGATGAGCTCGGCCGCCATGGCGCGGATCGCCTTGCGCGCGCGCTTGGTGACCCGCTGCCAGGTGGCGGTGCCCAGCCGATCGAGTACGGGCCGCGCCTCGCGATCGGAGCTGTAGCGCTCCACCTGGTCGATCTTCTCGACCGGGACGTAGACCTTCCCCCCCTCGGCGTACTCGATGAGCAGGCACTCGCGCTCGGTGCCCTCGACCGTGATCTGCCGCAGGCCGCGGTAGAGCCCGATCCCGTACTCCAGGTGCACGACGAACTCGCCCGGCCGGAGCGAGCGCTGGTCCTTGAGCACCCCGGCGTTCCGGTGGCGCATGCGGGCGGGACGCCGGTAACGCTCGAACAGCTCGTGATCGGTAATGCAGTGCAGGTGGAACTCGGGCCAGTGGAAGCCCCCGCTCACGGGGCCGACGGCGGGCTGGCTGGCCGGCGGGCCGCCGTCCGACTCCGCCAGCAGTTCGGCCAGGCGCCGCGCCTGGCCCGCGTTGTCGCAGAGCAGGAGCACCCGGTCGCCGGCGGCCTCCCAGCCGTCCAGCTCCCGCCGCAGGCGGCGGACGTCCCCGCCCCGCAAGTCCGGCCGCGCCGTTCCGAAGGCGACCTGGGCGGGTGCCCGGGGCCCCAGCCAGTAGCCGCTGGTGTCGCCCGGGATCCAGGAACCCGCCAGCAGCAGCTGCGGCCGTCCCGTGGCGACCAGCTCCGCGCGCCCGGCGACCAGCGCCTCGGTGGACGGCAGCAGCGGATCGCGCTGCAGCCGGTTCTCGCGCAGGCGCGGCAGCTCGTCGTCCAGCAGCTCGCTCTGCACGCCCAGCCGCACCGGCTCCAGCCAGACGACGGGGGCGTCGGCCGGCAGGTGATCCGTCAGCAGGACCGTCGGCTCGAAGCAGGGCAGATAGGTCTCCAGCCCCTCGCCCGGCAGCCGCTCCTCGAAGCGGGCCGCCAGGTCGTCGTGCTCGTCCTGATCGAGCCTGTCGCGGGCCAGGGCCTCCTCGAGCCAGGTCAGGCCGTTCAGCAGCGTCTCGTCGTCCAGGACGAGGTGGCTGACCGGCACGATGCGCACCCGGGAGAGACGGTCGCTGCTGCGCTGCGTCTCCACGTCGAAGGCGCGCAGCGAGACCACCTCGTCGTCGAAGAACTCGATGCGCAGGGCCGCATCGCCGGGGGCGAAGACGTCCAGCAGGCCGCCGCGGCGGGCGTAGTCGCCCGGACGGGCCACCATGCCGGCGGGCCGGTAGCCCCGGTGCGCGAGCCGCCGGCACAGCTCGTCGCGGTCCCAGCGCTGGCCCACCGCCACCTCCAGCACGGCCGCGGCCAGCCGCTGCGGCGGAATCACCCGCTGCCGCGCCCCGTAGAGGGAAGTGACGGCCAGGTGGGGCCCGCGAGCGGCGAGGAGATCCAGACCGTACAGGAAGGCGCCGGTCAGCGCGGGATCGGGGGACTTGCGATCGAAGACGAGGACTTCCTGCTGCGGCAGGTAGACCACCGGTCCGGGTCCGAGCCAGGTTTCGAGGTCGTCGGCGAGCTGCTGGGCGGTCTCGCGATCGGGCGCGATCAGCAGGGCCGGCCGCTGCACGCGGCGGAACCAGGCGGCCAGGAGCAGAGATCCGGCGGCGCCGCGCAGCCCGCTCAGCACGCCGCCGCCCTGCGCCGGGTCCGCGGCCAGGGCAGACTCCAGCCGCGCGACGCCCTCGGCCAGGACCTCGCTCGCCAGCAGGTTGTCCAGCAGGCCCTCCGGGCCCCTGGTGAGCACCTCGGCGGTCATCTCTCCTCGGGACGGGCGGTCGGCCGCGGCGCTGGTGGCCGGCCGCCGTCCGGCGGCCGGGCGCGACGGCCGGGCGCGACGGTGGATCAGAACGTGGCGCGCTCCGCGCTGAACGGCGTGATGGCGCGCAACCGCGCGACGATGCGCGGCATGACCGCCGCCACGTAGTCGATCTCCTCTTGCGTGTTGTAACGGCTCAGCGAGAAGCGGATCGAGCCATGAGCGGAGGTGAAAGGGATGCCCATGGCCTTCAGCACATGGGACGGCTCCAGGCTGCCCGAGGTGCAGGCCGATCCGCTGGAGGCCGCGATGCGGGCTCGATCCATCAACAGCAGGATGCCCTCGCCCTCGATGTACTCGAAGCTCACGTTGCAGGTGTTGGGCAGCCGCTGCTCGCGGTGACCGTTGCGCCGGCAGTCGGGGATCGCGGACAGGATCCTCTGCTCCAGCCGGTCGCGCAGCTCGCGGACGCGGCCGGTCTCCTCGGCCATGTTCTGCCGGGCCAGCTCCGCGGCCACGCCCAGCCCCACCACGGCCGGCACGTTCTCGGTGCCGGCGCGCCGCCCGCGCTCCTGGTGGCCGCCCACGATGAGCGGCCGCAGCTTGGTCCCCTTGCGCACGAAGAGCGCCCCGACCCCCTTGGCGGCGTGCAGCTTGTGGCCGGAGAGCGACAGCAGGTCAACGGTCGACGCTCCCATGTCCAGCGGCAGCTTGCCCACCGCCTGCACGGCGTCGACGTGGTAGACGACGCCGGCCTCCTTGACGATACGGCCGATCTCTTCGGTCGGGAAGATGACGCCGGTCTCGTTGTTGGCCGCCATGATGCTGACGACGGCCGTGTCCGGCCGCAGCGCGGCGCGCAGCTCCTCCGGATCCAGTAGCCCCTCCCGGTCCACTCCCAGGTAGGTGACCGCGTAGCCGTGGCGGCTCTCCAGCTCCCGGCAGAGCCCGAGCACGGCCGGGTGCTCCACCTGGGTGGTGACGATGTGCCGCTTCTCCGGGTAGGCGTGCAGCGTGCCGACGATGGCCAGATTGTCGCTCTCCGAGCCGCCGCCGGTGAACACGATCTCGTTGGGCGAGGAGGCCCCCAGCACGTCGGCCAGGGTCTCGCGCGCCTGGTTCAGCCCGCGGCCGGCCTCGGCGCCCCAGCTGTGCATGCTCGACGGATTGCCGTAGAAGTCGCGCACGAAGGGCATCATGGTCTCGATGACCTCCGGCGCCACGCGCGTCGTCGCGTTGTTGTCCAGGTAGACGCCGTGCTCCGGTGTGGGGGGCAGACCCTCCAGGAGATCGAAGCCGCCGTTGCGCTTGCGGTTCATCACATCTTCACCTCGATGACTTCCAGATCCTCGCTGATATGCTCGCGTAGCTGGCTCTCCACCCAGTCCTTGATGGTGGCCTCGGAGGCGCGGCAGGCGGCGCAGGCCCCGGTCAGGCGCACGAAGATGCGGTTGTCGTGGAAGCGGACCAGCTCGATGTCACCGCCGTCGCGGCGCAGGGCCGGCGCGATCTCCTCCCGCAGGACCTCCTGGACCTTCTCCAGCCACCGGCGCTTCGCCGGATCCTCCTGGCGGGGCGGGAACTCCTGCGCGCCCTGGGGCAGGTTCTCACCCGCCTCCTCCAGACGGATCTTCTGCCACATCTCGCGCAGGATCTCCTGCAGCTCTGGATGGCAGTCCTGACAGCCGCCCCCGGCCTTCGTGTAGTCGGTGATGTCCTCGACGGTTTCGAGGCGGTTCTCCCGGATGGCCTGGCGGATGGTGTCGCGCGTCACCTGGAAGCAGTGGCAGACCATGACGCCCTGGGTCAGCAGATCGCAGGGCACGCTCTTCCCCTGGCGCTTGTAGTAATCGATCATGGCCGCCTCCAGCGCCTCGCGACCCATGACCGAGCAGTGCATCTTCTGGCGCGGCAGGCCGCCCAGCTCGCGGGCGATGTCCTCATTGGTGATGCGCGCCGCCTCCTCCAGGGTCTTGCCGATGACCATCTCGGTCAGGATGGAGGACGACGCGATGGCGCTGCCGCAGCCGAAGGTCTGGAACTTGGCCTCGCTGATGCGACCCTCCGCATCGAGCTTGAAGCTCAGCCGCAAGGCATCCCCGCAGGCCATGGAGCCCACCTCGCCGACGCCGTCGGGACTCTCCACCTGCCCCACGTTGCGGGGATTCAGGAAGTGCTCGTAAACCTTGTCCGAGTACTGCCACATGGGCGGGAAGCCTCCTGTCGGCTCAATGCAGACAGCCGCGCGCCCGCCCTGCACCCTCGTGGCAGGCCGACCGCGAACCGGGAAAGTCCCCGGAAAGGGGACCGATAGGGTCGTGTGCTAACGTAAGAGCATGGCCCGGCAAGATCAAGCAGGGACCGACGATCGTGCAACGCCACGCCCCACGAACAGTTCCAGGGCCAGCAGCAGGACGGCGGCGGCGAACAGCCAGCCGCTCACGTCGCGTCCCCGGACGGCGCGGCCGAAATCGGCGGCCGCCACCCCTCCCAGGTCGGCGCTCTGCGTCAGGCCGGCCCCGGCTAGCAGACCGCGCAGCGCGGCCGAGGTCTCGAGCCGGGGATCCCCCTCGCCGGCCGGCGGCACCGCCGCCACCAGGCCCACGGTGTCGGCCCCGGCCACGAAGGTGTAGAAGCCGCGGCGGCGCGTGGCCGGACCGCGCAGGATCGGGACGTCCCGCTGCCAGGACAGCTCGGCGGCGGTGACCTGCCCCTCCTCCGGTCCCTGCACGACGAGCGTGGCCAGGTCCGCCAGGGCGCCCGGCTCGGCCTGGCTGCCGTGCAGCCGGACCTGCGGCCGCTGGCCCACGACCACCGTCTCCTCGCCCCCGGACCGCTGGGCCAGATAGGCCACCAGACGCTGCACAAGGGGCAGGAACATGGGGCTCACGGGCAGGTTGCCGGCCGCCAGCTGCAGGTGGAAGGGCAGGAGCAGGAAGGCTCCGCCCCCGTAGCGGCCCTCCAGCAGCGCCGGCGACTCGCCGGTGAAGGCCAGCAGGACCCGGGCGCTGCCCTCCTCGAGCGCGAAGTAGCGCTGCCAGCCCACGTCGGCCAGAGTGGCCAGGGCCTCGTCGTCGAGGCCGCGGAAGACGGGATGCTCGCGGGCCAGCAAGCGCACGTTCTCGCGCCCCTCCGCCGGGCGGGCCCGGTACTCCGCCCGACCGGGCAGACCGAGCGCGGGCAGCAGCGTCTGCTCGAGATAGCTCTGCAGCGTGGGATCGCCCAGGAAGAAGACCGCGTTGCCCCCTTCGGCCAGCCAGCCCAGCAAGTCGCCCAGCAGCTGCCGGCCCAGCGGGTCCGGGTCCACGAAGCAGACCACGTCGGCCTCGGCCAGGTCGCCGCCCACGAGCCTCTCGCTGCTCAGCGAACGCACGTCGAAGAGATCCCGACCCTCGCCCCCGGAGGGGGCCAGCGCCTCGGCCAGGTAGCGCCAGCCGCCCCTTCCGGCGGCTCCACGGTCGGCTCCGTGCACGAGGAGCACGCCGATCCGCCGGCGGACATCCAGCACGAAGGGCCGCACGTCGTCCACCGGCAGGCGGTCGCTGGCCTTGCTCACCTGCCCGCGATGGCGGCCTGCCGCCGGCGCGGTGACGCCGAAATCGACGACGGCGATGGATCCGGGAGCGCCGGTGGCCACGGCTTCGGCCACCCGGCGTCCGTCCAGCTCGAGCAGGAAGGCTTGCTCGCGGGACTCCAGCCGCACCTCGGCCTGCAGGTTCAGGCTCTCCCCGGGACGCACGGCGCGCAGCGGGCTCCGGACCGCCCGCACGCCGCCGTTGATCACCTCCTCGCCCACCTGGCTGACGAGCAGTTGCGCCGGGCCGGCGGCCGTCAGGCGGTGCACCGCCTCCTCCAGCTGCGGCCGGCCGGAGGTCGCCTGCTGCAGATCGGAGAGCAGGACCACCTCGAGGGGGGAGTTGCGCGCCGTCACCAGCCAGTCCGCCGCCGCGCGCAGGGCCGCCGGCAGGTCGCAGGGGCCGTCCGTGGGGGTGGCCGCGGCCAGCGCCTCGCTCACCGGGCCGGCGGCCGGCAGCCAGGAGGCGAAGAGCGGCTCCGGGGCCGCCCCGGCCAGCAGCACCTGGATCTCGCTGCCCTCGGGCAGGCTCCCGGCCATCTCGGCGCAGGAGCGCAGGGCCGCGGCGAAGCGCGTCCCGTCCTTGTGCTGGGTCTGCATGCTGGCGCTGGCGTCGATCACGAAGAGCACCGAGCGGGCTCCGACGGGCGCCGCCGCCAGTCCCGAGATCCGCGGCCGCGCCACCGCCGCCACCACGCAGAGGATGGCCAGCACCCGCAGCAGCAGCAGGAGCAGCCGGCGCAGGTCGAGGCTGCGGGCCTGCTTGGCCTGCACCGCCTCCAGAAACCGCAGGTCGCTGAAGGCCACTCGCACCACCCGCCGCCGGCTCAGGAAGTGGATGAGGATCGGCACCACGGCGGCCAGCGCGCCCAGCAGCAGGCTCGGATTGGCGAAGGTCAGGTGCATCGTCCGTCCTCGGGCAGCGGGCCGCGGGCGCTCAGTACAGGCGCCGGCGCTTCTGCAGGTAGGCGTAGAGGGCCGTGTCCAGTGGCGTCTCGGTGGTGACGGGCACCAGGTCCACGAGCTGCCGGCGGCACTCCCGCTGCAGCTGAGCCTGCCAGGCCGCGAAGCGCTCCCGGTAGGCGGCGGCCAGGTGGGCCGGCTCGGTGCGGATGCGCCGGTCGGGCTCCTCGAGCCCCACGAACTCGGTCTCGCGCCGGAAGCCCAGATCCACCTCGCGCGGGTCCAGGATCTGGAAGACGATCACCTCGTGCCCGCGGTGCCGGAAGTGCTTCAGCCCGGTCATCACTTCCGCCGGATCGTCCATCAGGTCCGAGAAGAGCAGCACCAGGCCGCGCCGGTGGATCCGCTCGGCCACCCGGTGCAGGACCGGCCCCAGCCGGGTGCCGCCGCCTTCCGGCAGGCGCTCCAGGTGCTTCAGCACCTGGAAGAGCTGGCGGCGCACCGAGCGGGCCCGCAGGAAACCGAGGGGCTGCTCGTCGAAGGTGACCAGGCCCACGGCGTCGTTCTGCCGCAGCAGCAGGTAGGCGAGGGCCGCGGCCAGCAGCTTGGCGTACTCCCGCTTGGCCGGCCGGGCCGGATCGCCCGTGAAGCTCATGCTCGCCGAGCAGTCCAGCAGCAGCATGGCCCGCAGGTTGGTCTCCTCGGCGAACACCCGCAGGTAGTGTCGATCGGTCTTGGCGTACACCCGCCAGTCCAGATGCGTGATGGGCTCGCCGGGCATGTACTGCCGGTACTCGGCGAACTCGGCGGAGAAGCCGTGGTAGGGGCTCTTGTGCAGGCCGGTCAGAAAGCCCTCCACCACCAGCCGCGCCACCAGGTCCAGGCCGCGCAACCGGCCGGCCAGGGCCGGACTGATCAACTGCTGGCTCACGCGGAGACCTCGGCCAGGATCAGGTCGATGATGCGGTCCTTGCCGACCTCCTCCGCCTCGGCGTGGAAATTGGTCACCAGGCGGTGGCGCAGGACCGGATGCACCAGGCGCCGCACGTCCTCGAGATCGGGCGTGGGACGGCCGGCCAGCAGGGCGCGGGTCTTGGCGCCACGGACCAGGTACTGCGCGGCCCGCGGGCCGGCGCCCCAGGCCAGGTACTCGCGGGCGGGCTCGACGGCCTCGTCGGTGCCGGCGCGCGTGGCCCGCGCCAGGCGCACCGCGTAGCGGGTGACGTTCTCCGCCACGGGCACCGACTCCACCAGGCTCTGGAAGTCCAGCACCTCCGCCCGGTTCATGACCTTGTCCGGCGTCCCCTCGCGGTGGCCCGTGGTAGTCTCGACAATGTCGACCTCCTCCTCGTAGCCGGGGTAGGAGATGAGCACGTTGAACATGAAGCGATCGAGCTGGGCCTCGGGCAGCGGGTAGGTGCCTTCCTGCTCGATGGGGTTCTGGGTCGCCAGCACGAAGAAGGGAGCCTGCAGGGCGTGGGTCTGCCCGCCGGCGGTGACCTGCTTCTCCTGCATGGCCTGCAGCAAGGCGGCCTGGGTCTTGGGCGGCGTGCGGTTGATCTCGTCGGCCAGCACCACGTTGGCGAAGACGGGGCCCCGCAGGAAACGGAAGGAGCGCTGCCGGCTGACCGGGTCCTCCTCCAGGATCTCCGAGCCGGTGATGTCCGAGGGCATGAGATCCGGCGTGAACTGGACGCGCGAAAAGCTGAGGTCCATGACCCGCGACAGGGTGCTGATCAGCAGGGTCTTGGCGAGACCCGGCACCCCCTCCAGCAGGACGTGCCCGCCCGCGAAGAGGGCGATGAGCATCTCCTCGACCACTTGATCCTGCCCAATGATCTCCTTGGCGATCTCGCGGCGCATGGCCGCCGAGGCCTCGCGCATCCCGTCGATCCTGGCTGCAGCATCCAAGGCGACTCTCCCCCTGCGGTGTGAAGGGGCCGCGATCCGGGCGACCAAGCCGCCGGAAACAGCCCGTTGGCACTAAACGATGGTACCCTGCCGGCGGTTCCCGCCCATGGGGGGTGGCCGCGGCGCAGGACCAATGTAGACGAGACGCGAGGGCGGCACAATGCCGGGCTGGACGGCGGGGACGCGGCCCCGCCGTGCGGCCGTCGCCGATCGGCCGCTACGGCCTTGACCATTTCAAAGGTTGTGCCATCGAGAATGTGTCCGGGGGGTCAGAGCCGCGTTGTCTGCGCTCT
>CAZGEC010000011.1:0-101228 GCA_964524645.1 uncultured Fibrobacteraceae bacterium
GGCGACGACCTGCTCGTCCTGGATAGCAACCAGATCCGGGATCTCTCGATGGACATCGCTGCCAACGGAGACATCTACCTGGCCATAACGCGGGAGCATCCCGACGTCACCATCTTCATCGAAGTCTACCGGTCCACGGACAACGGGCAGACCTGGGAGCTCTGGGGGACGATCGGCGGCGGCGACTACTTCTTCTACCAGGAGCCGCACCTGAGGATCATCGAAGGGGACGTCTCCGGATGCTTCGTCGTCTTCGCGGGCTCGGGCCCCACGCATCGTTCCAAGATCTTCCTGGTCAGCTCGCCCCTGGGCGGGAGCTCGGCCAGCTGGGGCCCCGGGACGATCGTGATGGAGAATTCCGGCATCGACTTCACGGATCCGCGTTTCGATACCGACGTCTACAGCTACAGCGACTTCTACCTCTACGTCATCGCCGAGGGCGCTGAAGTAAGCGGGGCGACCGGGCAGGACATCTGGTTCGCCCGCAGCATCGACCAGGGCGCCTCGTTCGAAACCCCTTACATGCTGGCGACCCTCGCCGTGCCCGGCCGCAATTACGGCAATCCCGACATCTGCTACAGCTATGGCGGCCATCTGCACGCCTGCTGGGACTTCCAGTCCGAGGACGGGTCCTTCGACGCCTCGGTGCGCTACCGGCGGGCCTCGAACTACGCCAGCGGGGGCGCTGCGAGCTGGGACAACTGGGTCACCATGACCCCGACCAGCGACAACTACTGGGATATCCGCCCGAGCATCGGGGGCGGCCACGCCTCGAACGATGTCGTGCTCTCCTACGTGCGAATGACTTACGGTTCCACCTGGTACCACTACGACACCATCCTGCGTATCTCCACCGACACGGGCGTCAGCTGGGGAGCCACGGTCTCCATCGATCTCGGGCACACCCGTCCGGGCGAGATCATCGAGGATCCGGCCTCCGGGACCTGGTATGTGATGGGGCTGTTCCAGGGCTGGCCCTCGATCTGGACGGCCAGCTCGAGCGATCTGACTAACTGGTCGGATCATCAGGATTTCAACGACGTGGGCTACGGCAATGCTTATGAATTCCGTCCCGACATCGCCCTGAGCCCGACCGAGGACAACCGCCCGGCGGTGGCCTGGGTGGTCACCGGCAACGGCAGCGGCAGCTTCCAGGCCTACTTCGACGCCGCCTGGCGGAGCGATCCTGGGTTCCCGAACTTCGAGCCGGGCTTCCCCCTCGGGATCTGGGCCGCGCCGCGCTCGGCGCCCGCCGTGGTCGACGTGGACGGCGACGGCGACCTCGAGATCGCCTACGCCGACGGGCTCAACCAGATCCAGGTGATCAACCACGACGGCAGCTCGCCGCCGGGCTGGCCGGTGACGGTCCCCGCGACGCTCTCGGATGGGCCGGTGGCCATCGGCGATCTCGACGGCGACGGCGTGCCGACCCTGGTCGTGGGCACGACCGACGGCCGGATCTACGCCTACGATCCCGGCGGCGCGATCCTGCCGGGCTGGCCCATCACGCTCCCCGGGGTCACGGATCCCGTGTACGTTTCGATCGGCGCCCTGGGCGGTTCCTTCCTGCGCACGATCGTTGCCTGCGGCGGCAACCGACTGTTCTTCCGCAGCCACCTGGGGACCTCGCCGCCGGGGTCGTACTACTGGTCTTTCTCCGAACCCGCCACCTTCAACTCACCGGCTGCCATCGGCGACATCGACGACGACGGGATCGCCGAGGCCGTGGGCGGGCTGGGCGCCCGCGTCTTCGCCGTGGAGATGCGCACGCCGAGCGCGGACTTCTCCGTCGACATCGGGGAAGGGGTGTCCGATGCGCCGACCCTGGGCGATCTGGACCTGGACGGCGACCTGGAAATCATCGTTCCCACCCTGGAAGGCATTCTGCACGTGCTCGACCATAACGGCTCACCGGTGGCCGGCTTCCCCTTCGACACGGGCACGACCTACGACTTGACGAGCGCGGCCATCGCTCAGTGCTATAACACCATGCAGCCCGAGATTGCCTTCGGCTGCCAGAATTATACCGTCCACATGCTCCAGTACACCGGGGCGGAGGTCACCGGTTACCCGGTCCACACCGGAACGAGCTGGTGGCTCTGGGGTGCGCCGATCATTGGCCGGGTGGATGGAACCTCGGCCGACGTGGTTGTCGGCGCGCGCGACAAGAAATGCTGGTCCTGGAGCAACCTCGGTGTCCTGTGCGAGGGCTGGCCCGTGAACGCGGGCGGCTACGTCCAGGTCAGCCCGGCCATGGGCGATCTCGACCAGGACGGCGCGGTGGAGGTCGTATTCGTCTCGGACACGCAGCTCCTGGTGATCGACATCAACAACAGCGAGACGGACGACTACCGGACCTGGCCGATGTACGGGCACGATCCCCAGCGCACGGGATGCTCGGACTGCCCCGAGAATCTGTTGTCGGCCGTGCCGGCGGACGAGCCGGACGGCGAGCCGGCTAGCGCCGTGACGCGGGTCAGCTTCGCGCCGCCGTCGCCCAATCCGATGTATGGGACGGCGACGTTCGAGTTCGCGGTGCCGCGGCGGGCGGCCGTGTCGCTGGACATCTTCGACCTGCGGGGCCGCCGCGTGTACACGGTCTACCGCGAGGAGACCGAGCCCGGCCTCAAGACCATCACCTGGCACTGCCACAACGAGCGCGGCGAGCCCCTGGCGAGCGGCCAGTACCTGGCCCGGCTGCGAGTGCACGGGCCCGGCGTGCGGGAGCTGCTGACGCGGAAGATCACCGTGCTGCGGTGAGGAACAGAGCGACCGCTCGACCTCCAGAGGTGCCGGCAAGGATTCCTCAGCCCGCTGCGCACCCGGGATTCAGGGGTGGGATTCGGCGCCCCTTCATTGCGATCCGCCTTCAGGGGCGAAGCGGGCCTCCTGGAGCTGCTTGGCCTCTTGCCAGCGGCGCCAGAGGATGAACAGGCCTGTGGTCGCCACCAGCGACTGCCCCACGAGGATGTCGAGGCCGGAGCCGAGGAAAGCACTGATGAGACTCGGCAGGCCATCCCAGAGCCCGTGCAGGATCGAGACGGTGAGATAGGCGCCGATGACCTGGCTGTTGATGTGGTATTGCCCCGGGGAACTCTCGCGGAACAGGACGCTCGCCAGGATGGCGGTCCAGGTGCCGTGTCCCAGCGGAGACAGGAGCCCGCGCAGCATGGTCACGCCGACGGTGGCCGTCAAGCTGCCGCCGCTGCGCAGAAAGGCGGTGAAGGCGTAGCCCGTGCTCTCGAGCGCGGCAAAGCCCATGCCGGCCGCCGCTCCCAGGATCAGCCCGTCCAGCATCGAGTCGTGGCGCCTGCGCCGGGCGATGACCAGGACGCCGAGGATCTTGGCCAGCTCCTCGATGAGTCCGGCCTGGAAGGCGGTGAAGAAGTCGAGCCGGGTGATGAAGATCGGCTCCAGCAATGCCGCGGAGAAGACCCCCAGCGCGCCCCCGTAGAAGAAGCTCAGGGCGGGTGCGGCCAGGGTCAGCCGGCTCAGATGCCGGTGCTCGTAGAAGAACGCGACGTAGGTGGCCGGCACCAGGAAGCTGCCGAGCATGAGCACGGCAGGGAAGATGTTGGGATTCTGGCTCAGGACGAGGACCGTCACACCGAAGACGTAGAGCAGGAAGCCGTTGCGCAGGACGCGCCACCAGACGACTCGTCTCAGGCTCTGCTGTTGCGGAGGCGTCGGTAAGTTCTCCACTTGCTACCCCCGGAGGCTGGGTTCCCGTTGCAGCCTGGCGATCTGATACGGTACGGGGCGATCGAAGTTTCTTTCCGCAGAAGATAGCGTTCAGGTCATTGAACCGCCTGCAGCCTTCCATCCTGGCCTCGTCGCTGCATGGCGAGGCGCCGGCAAATGCCATCGTCATGAAATAATGTTTTGTGATATAATTTCAACGCTTTTCCGAGATTGCGGACTCAGCCGGGGGTCGCGGCCGTGCATGCTGGCAATTTCGTCAAGAGGAGTTCATGCTGGATTCTGGTGCTTGGATGCTGCCTGGCCGCGGCCGTTGCCGCCCAGGAGCCGACCTGCATCGACTACGGCGAGCAGCCGCAGCCGCTGTCGGTGCTGCCGCTCGCTGCGGGCGATGCCGCCGGGATCGCCGTTCTCGCGCATACGGCGTACGTGCTGATCGGCGGGGTCGGTTTCGCCGTCGTGGACTGGACCGACCCGACGGCGCCGCACGTCGCCGCCACGGTCGGGCTCGCTGGCGGAGGGCGTTCGCTGGCGATCGGAAGCGGAGCGCTGTACGCCATCGACGGCGCGGGGCAGCTACAGGTCTGCGACCTCGCGGATCCCCTCGCACCGGTGCCGGTGGGGCCGGTGGCTGGAGCGGCGGCGGCCATCGACGTCTGCGTGGCCGGCGAGACGGCCTACCTTGTGCTGGCCTCCGGCGGATTGCAGGTCGTCGATGTGACGGTCCCCCTGGTTCCGGTGGCCGGCCTGCAGCTGCCCCTGGCGGATGGCAACCGGGGATTGGCCGTGTTCGAGGGTCGGGCCTACGTGGCGGGCATCGGTCATCTCGACCACGATTTCGGCGCCTTCCACGTGGTCGACCTCGCCGATCCCGACGGGCCCGTCCCGTTGGGCTACTACGCCACCGACGGCACGGGATTCGGCTGGAGCGACCGCTACTTCGACGTGAGCGCCGGCCCCGGCGGCATCTTCGTGGTCCATGAGGATTCCTGGTACGACTGGGACACCGGAACCACCTACACTTACACCTACCTGAGCGCGTTCGATTGCACCGATCCTCATGCGCCGATGCCCGCGCCGCCGCCCGGCGTGCAGGGGCGCGAGGCTCTGGCCGCGGCTCGCGTCGGCGACCTGATTGTAGCCGCCGCCCGCGAATCGGGCGTTCAGAGTTCTTGTCCCGACTGCAGCTACGATCACTCCCACCTGTTGGTGCAGTCCTGCGCCTCCGCCCATGACGATCCGCCGCTCTTCGACCTGCCCTTGCCCGGTCAGCCGCATGGGGTGGTCTGGTCGGATGATTGTATCATGGTTGCCTGCGGCGGGGCCGGCCTGGCGATCTTCGCAGCCCCCATGCTGGACCCCGAGCTTTCCGATCCCCTGGAACCGGTCTATCCCCGCAGCTGGGTTTCAGGACGATGCGCCGCGCTTGCGGGCGACCGCCTCGCCGTAGCTCAGCACCACGAGGGCGGCTGTTCCCCCGGCGACGTGACCTATTCGATACTATCGCTCTACCAGCTCGGCGGCGGGAGCGAGCCCGAGCCGCAGAGCATGTGGGGCTGCGATTACTGCGGGCCCTTCCAGCACCTGGTCTTCGCGGGCGAGGATCTGCTCTGCGCCGACGGCCTCGTCTTCTCGCTGGCCGGCGGCGACGTGATTCAGGCGGGCACCATCCCGGGCGGTTGGGTGCACGCCACGGACGTGGCCCTGGGGTACCTGGTGGGTGCACAGGTCTCCAGCCTGTCCTCCTGGGATCTGAGCGATCCAGCCTCCCCGATGGTCGCCGGGCAGCTGAGCCTCGGCGGGGTGGCCGACCTCTCCGCCTGGGGGAACCACGTCTACGTGGTGACCGACAGCGCCTTGGGGATCGTCCAGGTGGCACCCGACGGCTCGTTGACGCAGGTGGGAAGGACGGCGCTTTCTTGCACGCCGCGGGCCGTCGCCTGCAAGGGCACCCGGCTCGCCGTCGGCGGTAGCGCGGGCGAGCTGCTGATCTACGAGGTCACCGGCGGCGTCGATCTGACCCTGCTGACCGAGCTGAACCTCGGCGGCCGGATCCAGGATCTCGAGCTGGGGACGCAGCTCTACGCGGCCGTCGAGGGAGCCGGCTGGGCGGTGGTGGGCGTGAGCGGCGAGACCGATCTGAGCTTCCAGGGCTGGATCGAGGCGCCCGCCGCCCGCCAGGTCGAGGCGGATGGCGACCGGCTCCTGCTCGTCAACAGCTGCCCCCAGAAGGTGTGGCTGACCCGGCAGGCTTGCGCCGACCTGGTGGCGGTTCCTGATCCACAGACCGTGCCCACGGCCGGGCTCGTGCGCATCGAGGATGCCTGGCCCAACCCGGCCAACCCCCGCCTCTCGGTGGCGTTCCTGCTGGCCCGTCCGGCGACGGTCCGGGCGGAGGTCATCGACCTCGCCGGTCGCCATGTCGCCGACCTGGCCGCGGGACCGCGCGAGGCCGGCCGCCACGTCCTGCGCTGGGACGGACGCACGGACGCGGGCTGGGAGGCCGCCTCGGGCGCCTACCTGATCCGGGTGCACGCCGGCAAGGACAGCGCGGCGCACAAGGTCCTGCTGGTGCGCTGAATCGCTGCGATCCAGGGGGTTGCATGTCGGTACCGGTTCAGTCAGACCGTGATACTGCCACGCAGATCTTCGTAGCAGACTATCCCGGTCGCGAGAATGGGAAATGGAGGTGAATCTCATCCTGGCGATCTACTGTGCATCCAATATGGTGTACACCAGATTGGGCTCTGCGGCGGAAGCACGGGGAAAATGATGAGTCGAACGACCGTCGATGCATCGGGTCCTGAGGTGCTGGGAGCCGCAGACTTTCGTCCGCGCATGAAAGCCGCCGTCTATACCAGATACGGTCCCCCGGATGTTCTCGAAATCAGGGACGTCGCCAGGCCGTTTCCCGCGGACAACGAGGTCCTCGTTCGCATCCTTGCGGCGACGGTTTCCGCGGCGGACTGGAGGATGAGGAAGGCCGATCCATTCCTCGCAAGATTCATGAACGGCCTGTGGAGGCCCAGGAAGGTCCAGATACTCGGGATCGAGTTCGCTGGAATCGTCGAGTCGGTGGGCAAGGCCGTGACCCGGTTCGGGGAGGGCGACGAGGTGTTCGGATCTCCCGGATTCAGGTTCGGCGCGCATGCCGAGTACGCGTGCCTGCCCGAAGATGCCCTCCTGGCGCTCAAACCGGTGAACATGGCCTTCGAGGAAGCGGCGGCGGTCCTGTTTGGCGGGACGTCGGCGTTGCATTTCCTGCGGAAGGCGAAGATCCATGCCGGACAGAAGGTGCTCATCTACGGGGCATCCGGGAGCGTCGGGGTCTTCGCGGTTCAGCTGGCCAAGCACCTCGGGGCTAGCGTCACGGCGGTGTGCAGCACCGCCAATCTGGAACTGGTTAAGTCTCTCGGGGCCGACGAGGTGGTCGACTACACGCGGGAGGATTTCTCGAGAGCCGGCCGGGTGTATGACGTCGTCCTCGACACGGTCGGCAAGAGCGGCTTCGCGCGCAGCCTGGGATCTCTCAAGCGCGGCGGTTTCTACGTGCGGGTCGGTGGATCCGGACGACTGCTGGCCATGCTCGGGGATGCTATCAAGGCGACATGGATTTCGACCACGGGCACCGTGAAAGTCATTGGCGGCGTGGCCGGCGGGAGCCTCGAGGATCTGTCCTATCTCAAGGGGCTCATCGAGGCCGGGAAGCTGAGAACCGTGATCGACAGACGCTATTCACTGGACCAGATCGCCGAGGCTCACCGCTACGTGGAGGCAGGGCACAAGAAGGGTCACGTCGTCATACTCCCTGGCCAGCCGATCCAGTAGACTACGCCGAACTCCGGATCTGTCCAAACCCATCCGTCCGGAATTGCAATCCTGGGGCACACCTTGAAGGCGCTTTTCCGGCAGAATCGAACGGCCGTCAACGGTCTGTCCGGAGCTTGCGCCAGGCCGCCAGCCCTGAGGCCCCCTGGTGCCGCTCCCACCTAGAACGTCCAGTTCACGATCGGCAGCACCGGCAGCTTGTTCGTGGTGATGATGTTGATCAGGCCGATCTGCAGGCCCTGCGTCGTGCGCGTGTAGTTGACGAGGCCCAGCTGCAGGCCGTTGAATTCGTCCGCGACGTTCAGGACCCCGATCTGCATGCCGCGGCCGCTGCCGGTCTTGGTGAACATGCCCGTCTGGGCGCCTTCCAGGTGACCCCGGGTGACGCTGAACTCGGACACCTGCCAGCCAGTGAAGTCCCCCTGCACGAGGCTGAGGAAGTCGCCCTGCACGCCCACCGCGTTGCCGCGCGTCAGGCAGATAAGGCCGAAGTCCAGGCCGGTGACGTCCTCGTTCACGCTGTAGAGGAGGGTCAGACGGAGGGCGGAGATGGAGCTCTCCTCCGGCTGGAGCTGGACCGGCGCGAACAGGGAAAGCTGGATCGGGTGCAGCTCCCCGTTCTCCGCTCCGGCGGCCCGAGCCCAGGCGCCGGACGTCGCGGTCAGCAGCAGGCCCAGCGTGGCGATCGTGACGCTCGTGTTTCTCATGTTCTCCCTCCGGTTCGGCCAGGAGCTGGCGGCCACCTCTGCCCAGGCTGAGGACCGGCCGCCGGTGTGCCAGCCGAGGGACCAAACGCTAAGCGAGCTTGCGGGGAACTGCCACCGCGCGCGGCCGCCAGGCGTGGAACCCCCCTCCCGACAACGCGGAGATCGCCGGTCTGCTCGATCGGGATCACCCAGACCCGTTCGCGACGTCGTGCAGGCTCTCGTAGCCCATGATGCGGAGGCGGCGCCGATCGGTGTCGCCCAGCCTGGCCCCCTCCGCGGGCAGCTCCGCCAGGCGCGGCGCATCGTCGGGAGCGCTGAGGTAGCGGCCGTGGTAGGCGTCCAGCTCGCCGCGGGCGATCGCGGCGACGATGGCCGCGGCATGGTCCGGCGTGGTGTGGTCCCCCGCCTCCATGCGCCGGATCATGAAGTCCATCCAGCGCCGCCCGCGGTCCGTGGCGGCGAACTGCCTGGTCATGCCGGTGGGAATGAAGCCGGGCGTCAGGCCGAAGACCTTGACGTTCGCGTCGGCGCGATCCAGCTCGAAGGCGAGATTCTCGGTCAGGCGCATCACGGCTGCCTTGCTTGCCGCGTAGGCCGAGACGTACGGGAACGGTCCATGGGTACCGCCGCCAGCCATGTTGACGATGCGGCCGCCGCCGGCAGCCATCATGGCGGGCACCACGGCGCGACAGCCGGCATAGACCCCGAAGACGTTCACCTCGAGATCGGCCCGCCACTCCACGGGATCGGTCTCCCAGAGCGGTCCGATGCTCTTCAGCACGCCCGCGTTGTTCACCAGCAGGTCTATGCGCTCCCAGGCCCTGAGGGCCTTGCTGACGATCCGCCGCAGGGTGGCCAGGTCGGTGACATCCGCGGGGCAAACCATGGCCGTGCCGCCGGCCGCCTCGATCTCCCGGGCGGTTTCCGTGAGCTCCGACTCGGTGCGCGCGACGAGCGCCACGCGCATGCCGTCCGCGGCGCACCGCTCGGCGATGCGGCGGCCGATGCCGCGGCCGGCGCCGGTGATGATGCCGTTCCGTCCGCTCAGATCTCGTGTCATGGTCGGTGCCCCCTCGTTCGCGGCTCGTCGTCCTTCAATGCCCGGCTTGCCAGCGGGCCTGCGTCCCGGGGGAATGGTCGGATTCGGGCTGGGATCCTCTCTCACGCCTGAGCAGGCACATGCCTAATGAAGAGGACCGGCGCTCACCATCGGGGAATCCCTTAATATGGGCCGGAAATGGCCGGCGGAAGCTCCGAGCGGCGATCTAGGCCTGCCGCTCCAGGGAGAAGGTCTGCTCCTGCCCCGGCTCCAGGCGGTGCTCCCGCCCGGCGATGTTGACCGAGATGGGCAGGTGGCCCGAGGGCATGGCCTTCAGGCGCAGCCTGTCGTGCGTGATCTCGATGCCGATCTCGCGGGCCTGCCGGTAGTGGATCGTGAACTTGAGGCTGTGCAGTCCTGCGGGGAGGACCGGGTTGAACCAGAGCACGTCCTCGCGCAGTTCGATCCCGGGAAAGCAGCGCTGCACGAGGTCGACGGTGCCGGCCATGGCGCCCAGGTGGATTCCCTCCGGCGTGGTGCCGCCCTGGATGTCCGTGACGTCGCTCATCAGGGCCTGCTCGAAGAACTCCCACGAGCGCGTCCGCTCGCTGCGGGCCAGGACCCAGCTGTGGACGACGCCGCTGAGCGTCGAGCCGTGGCTCGTGCGATCCAGGTAGTAGTCGACATTGCGGCGGACGGCCTCGCCGTCGAGCTCGTAGCCGAGACGCTCGAAGATGCCGCGCAGCTCCTCGGCCGACAGCAGGTAGAAGAGCATCAGGACGTCGGCCTGCTTGCTGGCCTTGTAGTGGTTCGGCGAATCGTCCTCCGCCTCCAGGATGCGATCGAGGCGCTGGATGTTGCCGTACTTCCGGCGGTAGCCTTCCCAGTCGAACTCGGCCAGCCGCTCGTAGCCCTCGAACTGGCTGATGACGCCGTCGCCGTGGAAGCAGATCCGCATGCGGCGGCTGATGCGCTCCCAGAGTGCCAGCTCCTCGTCGCCCAGCTGCAGCCGCTCCCGCAGCTCGGCGCGCCGCCGCTCCGGCAGCAGGTCGAGGACCTGGCCCGCCCGCTGCAGCACCCACACGGCCATGACGTTGGTGTAGGCGTTGTTGTCCAGTCCCGGGTGCTCCCGGTCTCCGTAGGACGTGTGGTACTCGTCCGGCCCCATGACGCCCAGGATCTCGTAGCGCTCCAGCTCCTCGTTCCAGGTGGCGAGGCTGGCCCAGAAGCGCGCGATCTCCAGGATCATCTCGGCGCCGTAGGCCGACATGAACTCCAGGTCGCCCGTCGCCTGGTAGTGCTGCCAGACGTTGTAGGCGATGGCGGCGTCGATGTGGCGCTGCAGGCGGGTGGGATCCGGGAGCCAGTTGCCCGAGCGCGGATTCAGGTGGACCCGCTGGCTCTCCTCGCGACCGTTGCTGCCGCTCTGCCAGGGGAAGAGGGCCCCGGCGTAGCCGGCCAATCGGGCGTTGCGTCGCGCTTCCGGCAGGCGGCGATAGCGATACATCAACAGCGAGCGCGTCAGCTCCGGCAATCGCAGGTTCAGGAAAGGGAAGATGAACAGCTCGTCCCAGAAGATGTGGCCGCGATAGGCTTCCCCATGCCAGCCGCGGGCGGGCACGCCCATGTCCAGGCCGATGCTGTTGTGGTTGACCGTCTGCAGCAGGTGGAAGGTGTGGAGGTTCAGGATCTGCTCGATGCGGCCCTCGCCATCGGTGTGCAGGTGAAAACGCTGCCAGAGCTGGTCCCAGATGACGGCGTGGCTCTCGAGCAGCTCCGCGAAGCTCCCGGCCCATTCCAGGTCGCGGCGCGCCTCGTGACCGCACTCCGTGATCGCCGGCTCGCGCGAGCTGTGCAGCGAGACGACCTTCTCCACCACGACGGTCCGGCCGCGGGCCAGCTCCAGGTCGATCTCCTGGCCGACGTAGGCGTCCTCCTCCTGCGTGCGCCGGTCCAGCGCCAGGTCCGCGCTCTTGCCCCGGCCGTGGACGCGGGTGCGGGCGGCCAGGGCCACGCGCACGTCCGACTGCTTGGTCCGCACCTTCAGGTAGATCGTGTCGCCGGTCAGGCGGCCGGTCTGCAGGGGCACCAGGTGATCGCCCCGCAACGACCCGTAGCGATCGACGCCGGCGTTGATCACGCGCCCCTCGAGCGCCGAACGGATCGTGAGCCGGCCCTCCCAGTCCTCGGGCGTGATCTCCATCTCCAGGGCGGCCAGCTGGGGCTCGCCCATGTGCACCAGGCGCCGTTGCACGATCCGGGTCGTGCGACCGGCCGCATCGCGGCAACGCAGGTCGCGCCGCAGGATCCCCAGGCGCAGGTCCAGCTCCTGCCGATACTCCAGCAGCTCGACGGCGTCCACGTGGAACCAGTCGCCGTCATCGGGCCGGAAGGTCAGAGGCAGCCAGGAAGGGAGGTTGACCAGGGACTCGTTGGTGACCTGCTCGCCGGCGACCTCGCTGGTCAGGCGGTCGTAGAGCCCGCCCAGGTAGGTGCCGGGATAGTGATGTGCGTCGGCCCTCGTTTCCGGCGCGGCGCCGCGGGTGGCGAAGCGTCCGTTGCCCAGCGTGCAGAGAGCCTCCCTGAGCCGCTCCTGCTCGGGATCGTATCCCTCGTAGACGAGCTTCCAGGAGTCCATGCCTTTCTCATCCCTCCTCCCCGCCGTCGGCGGTTCGGGCCGTCAGCGCCTCCAGGAACCGGGCCACCTCGGCCGGGTCCGCCAGGCCCCAGCGGGCGCGCGTGGGGCGTCGCTCGCGTCCGACCGCGACCGTCACCCCCTGATCTTCCAGGGCGGCGAAGGCGTCCTCGTCCGTGACGTCGTCGCCGAGGTAGATCGGCACGGCGTCCCGGTCCGGCACCAGGTCCCGCAGCAGCCAGCGGACGGCCCGGCCCTTGTCCCAATCCAGATCCGGCCGCAGCTCGTGGATCTTCTTGCCGCCGGTCCGCCGCAGCTGTGCGTGGCGGCCGGCGACCGCGACGACCGCGTCCTCGACCGCCGCGACCTGGTTCCCGGCCACCCGCCGGTAGTGGACCGCCAGGGCGAAACGCTTGCGCTCGACCTGGCATCCGTCGATGCCCTTCAGCGCCTCCTGCAGCTCGCTTTCGGCCCGGTCCAGGGGCTCGAGGTATGCCTCGGCCCCCTCGTGGACGTGCCGGCGGTCGCCCGGCCCGAGCACCTCGAAGCCGTGGCTGCCGGCGCAGGCGATCTCGGGCAGGCCGACGCGCTCGCGCACGTCGGCCGCATCGCGACCGCTGACCACCGCCACCCTGGCGACGCGGGCCAGGTTCTCCAGGATTTCCTGCATACCCGGCAGGAGCCGGGCGTCCTCCGGGCGCTGGACGATGGGCGAGAGGGTGCCGTCGAAATCCAAGAAGACGACTGGCTGCCGGCCCCGCAGCGGCGCGAGGGCCTGCTCGAGGTGGCTCAGCGCCGAGGGCAGCTCGGCCAGCGTGCGATGCTCCGACTCGCTCATGAGTCTTCCTCCGCCGCACCGGTCAGGCCGGCGTCCAGCTCGCCGGGATCGCCGACGACCAGGTCGGCGCCCGCATCCCGCAGCTCCTGCGCCACGCCGGCACGGTCGATGCCGACGACGAATCCGAAATGCCCGCGGCGGGCCGCCTCGACGCCTGCCGCCGCGTCCTCGAGCACCGCGGCCCTGGACGGCGGCACTTCCAGCCTTCGCACCGCCTCGAGCAGGGTGTCCGGCGCCGGCTTGCCCTCCAGGCCCATCTCGTCGGCGTCGCGGCCGCTGATCACCGCATCGAACAGCTCGGACACCCCGGCTGCGGCCAGGACCCGCCGGCAGTTGCGGCTGCTCGAGTAGACCGCCGTACGCAGGCCGCGTTCGCGGGCGTGGCGCAGCAGGCGGACCGTGCCGGGAAAGGGCTCGGCCCCCTCCTGGCGCAGCAGTCCGCGGTAGATCGCGTTCTTGCGGTTGCCCAGGCCGCAGACCGTCTCGCGCTCGGGGGAATCGTCCGGGGTGCCGCGCTCCAGCTCGATGCCGCGCGCGCGCAGGAAGTTCGCCACGCCGTCGTAGCGGGGCAATCCGTCGAGATGCTCGGGGTAGTCCACGTCCGGATCGAAGGGGCGGAGGTCCTCGCCGCTGTGGCCGGCATTGCCGCTGCTCTCGGCGCGCGCCGCTCTCGCGGCCAAGAAATCGTCGAACATGCGCTGCCACGCACTGGTGTGCAGCCTGGCAGTGTCTGTCACGACGCCGTCCAGATCGAGGACCAGGGCCTCGATGCCCTCCGGAATGGCCGTTCGTTTGCTCATCCATTTCAATATGGGCCCGCCTCGGCAGGCTCGCCACAGATGTGGTACGCGGTTCAGGGACATCGAGCCACACATCTTGGGATCCGTCCGATGCATGAGCGCCTGGCGCCTATAAATGAGTTTATTTATCCTGTTTAATTCCTGCTGTCCGTCACGGGCCCGCATGCACGCCTCACCGCAATGGGCGGCACGGCGGATCGTGGGGTCTCGGCTCCTGATCGCGGGTACCGTTCATGAGTCTCTTCTATCAGGCTACTTACGGGTTCGGCATCACTCCCAGGGAAGATGCCTCCGCGACACATGGTCACGTGATCGCCTCCTTGCTGGAGCGGGAGGAGTCTGGCCGGGAGCCGCCGTTCGGACCTGTCCTCGATCTCGGCTGCGGCTCCGGATACTGGGCGGTCTGGCTCGCCCGGCGCCACCCTGCTCGAACTTACCTGGAAGTCCGCACGGCGAGGGCCGTTGCCCCGGGGAGCGAGTCCGCTCGACCTCGAGAACGCCTTCAGGGGATGGCAGATCGTGGCGATTGACCCGCTGGATCCGGCGGCTCTCCCCCCCTTCCTCCGCCAGGCCGATCCGCGCTGCTACCGGCTGCGGCACGGCGGCTGACCCATTCACCTGG
The DNA here is from genome assembly GCA_964524645.1 of uncultured Fibrobacteraceae bacterium. Taxonomy (GTDB): domain Bacteria; phylum Krumholzibacteriota; class Krumholzibacteriia; order LZORAL124-64-63; family LZORAL124-64-63; genus CAZGEC01. The sequence continues at coordinate 14,169 of CAZGEC010000011.1, forward strand.
CATCGACCTGAATCAACCGCGCAGCCTGACCAGAACCGTGCTCTCCACGGCGTCCGGAGCCGGCTCGATCAAGAGGATTGAAAAGCGGGCCCGGGCAGGGTACCCTGTGACATGGATGGGATCACCCCATCCCTGCCGCCCCAGGTTCCGGTGGGGCTCCCGGCCAGGACTCAGGCCGCAACGGGCAGCTTCCGGCGTGATGCAACGAACCATTCAAGGCGATCGCGTGCGCAGCCTTCGCGATGCGCATTCTTGGGGCATCGGGAGGCCTCGTGGTTCGGCTTCGGAAGCTGCAGCCTATGGACGCTTCCTCCTGATGAGGAATTGGACATGCCGGCCGTGGCCGGAGGGCCGTGCTGCGACTTTGGGCCGTTTTCCCGCGGAGGTGGTGCCATGCAGTGGAGCTCTAAGCACGAATCCCTGCTGTGCGGCTGGAGCATGTTTCTGGTCATGCTCGTCCTCCTCGCCTCGTCGAGCTGCGTCGAGAGACAGCCCATGGTCGAGGAGGGGAACCCAGTCCGCGTCGGCAGCCTCGAAAAACGGCTGGCTGCCGCCCGCGCGCTCTGGGCCAGCCAGCGGATCACGACTTACACGTATCGCATAGAGAGTTCATGCTATTGCCATCCTCGGCAACTTCGGGCCACCGTGCACGTCATAGACGGTCAGGTCGCGTTCGTCGCGGATGTCCGGGGGGATGGGATCCCGATGGAACCCGTGATCAACGGGAAGCCGCTCACCTTCCATACAGTGGAAGAACTGTTCGACAGCATCGAGAGAGCGGATTACAGATTTCGAACCGCCGGCTTCGATCGAGTCCTCGGTTTTCCGGTTTCCTTCAGTTTCGGGGACATCTCCATCGACGCTGGTGTCATGTACAGGATCCTCTTTCTGAAGCCTGCGGAAACGCAATGACCGATTCCGCGATGCTGGATCGACAAGAAGGGGACGGTCCATGCTGGATCCCGAGATTCTCACTCGGCGCTTGAAGCTCTCGCCGCTGATGGCCAGCGATGCGCTTGCGGTGTTCGGATATCGCGCCGATCCGGCGGTCTGCCGGTATCAGCCGTTCGAGCCCGCCACTCTCGAAGACGTGGAGAGATTCATCGCGGGCCTGCAGCCGAACGTCTTCGACACGCCGGGAACCTGGTTCCAGTTCGCCATGCGCCTTGCAGAGTCAGGTCCGCTCATCGGCGACCTCGGAACGCATTTCATGGCCGAAGATCCCCGCCAGGTCGAAATCGGTTTCACCGTCGCGCCGGCCCACCAGGGTCAGGGGTACGCGACCGAGGCCGTTTCCGGCATTATCAGCTTCCTGCTGGGCCCCATCCGGAAGCACCGCGTCTTCGCCTCGGTGGATCCGCGGAACGCACCCTGCATTACCGTGCTCGAGCGCGTGGGGATGCGGCAAGAAGCCCATTTGCGCGAGAGCCTGTGGTTCAAGGGCGAGTGGGTTGACGACATGATTTTCGGGATCCTGGAGTCCGAGTGGAGCGGCCGCACCTCAGCGGAAGCGCATCGTTGATACTCGTCTCTCGAACGCGTAGAATGACCGGGATCTCGCCCCGCTGGAAAAAGAGCCCGCCGTGACTCCGAATCCGCATGCCTGGCCTCGGGACGGAGGGGCGAGATGCCTTGCATTCCCGCCAGGACGCACGCACCGCGACGCACCGGGTTCCCAGTCTGCCGGGCTACGCGGCGGATCGCCTGGCTGGCCATCCCTGCCTGCATTCTCCTGCTCGGTCAGCTCGCGACGGCCGGCGGCGCCCTGGCGAGCGACCGCATCACCAAGAGCGTGCAGGTGGGCCTGAGCGTCGCGCGCCTTTCCAGCTCCGATGCACCTCAAGGCGATTCGCGCACGAGGGCCGGCATCATCGCCGGCTTCGGCCTGCGCTTTCCCCTCACGCCGGGATTGGAACTGCAGAGCGGGGCGCTCATCGCGCAGCGTGGCGGTCGCTACGACGTGGTGTTCCGCCTCCGCCCCTACGACCCTGCTCTGGGCACGGGCGTGGCTCGCTACAAGCTGGACTACCTCGAAGTCCCGCTCCTGCTCCGCCTGGAGGCCATGGAACCGGGTCGCGCCCGGATCAGCCTGCTGGCCGGACCCGGGCTGGCCTTCAAGGTGCACAGCCACAAGGTTTACACGGACCTGGAGATGGGCATTCCGGATCCCCCGGATGAGCTGCTGGCCCCGGATGCCTGGGCCCGTGACGTCACGGCTTCCCTATCGGTGGGGGTCGGACTGGACTGGCCCGGCGACGATGTCGGCTTCAGCCTCGATGTCCTCTATGGCTTCGGCCTGGTCGACCTGCAGGTCGTCGACGGCTTCACGGTGAAACAGCGCTCGCTGTCCGTCATCGGCGGCCTGAGCTTCTAGCAGCGGTCGTCAACGGGCCAGGACCAGCTTCTGGACGCGCACCTGACCGAGGGCTTCCAGGCGGGCCAGGTAGATACCCGAGGGGACGTCCTGGCCGCGGTCGTCGCGGCCGTCCCAGCGGACGGTGTGAGCGCCTTCGTCGCGGGTCCCTTGCACCAGCACCGCCACCTCGCGTCCCTGCAGGTCGAAGATCGCCAGGCGGACGGCGGCGGACCTGGCCAGCTCGTAGCGCAACTCCGTAAGCGGATTGAAGGGATTGGGACGCGCGGGCGCGAGCTGCACGCCGGCGGGAACCGGGTTGCCCGGCGGCACGTCGGTCAGATCCACCTCGACCGTCACGGTGCGGCTGGAGGCGGCGGGTACGTCCACGCCCACGTAGCAGACCGTTGCGGACCCGCTCGCGTCCACTTGCTCCAGGGTGCCGCCGGTGACCCGGTAGCCGGCGGCGTGCGGCATCAGCACGCGCAACAGGCCGTCCTGGAAGCGCTCGGCGTGGCCGTTGACGACCTGGGCCGTGACCGTCTCGTTGGTGCCGTCGTTGGCCGGGGTGTACGTCACGCGCAGGACGGATCCCGTCGCGCCCGCCGCAAGCGTGGGCCGCGGCGTGAGCGTGCTGCCGCTGACCCGGATCAGGCGGAAGGCCCGGTCCCCGTCGCAGACGTTGTTGGTGGCCAGGTCGTAGGGCTGATGGCTGAGGCTGCCGCTGTCCGAGTGGATGTGGCCCCAGAGGGCCATGTCGACGCCGAGGGCGTCCAGGTCGATCTGGTAGGAGAAATCGCAGTGATAGAAGAGGACCTTGGTGGGCGCGCTCGTGGCAGCCAGATCGTCGTCGAGCCACTGCAGCTGGGCGGCGGTGAAGCTGTCGCTCCCGTAGTACCAGGACAGGTAATTGTCGTAGTTGTTGTAGGCCTCGAGCCCGGTGAAGTGGATCGGCCCGTAGTCGAAGCTGTAGTTCTGCGTGCGCCAGGGCGCGCCCGGCGGCGGATCGTCCAGCCGCGGCCAGCCGAAGAACTTCCACCAGTTGAAGCGCGCGGTGCCGTCGGGCGGCGGGGTGCTGTCCCAGCCGCCGATGTCGTGGTTGCCCGAGACCAGGAAGAAGGGCACCGTCAGCTCGCTCAGCAGATGCTGTGCGCGCGTGAAGTAGCGCTTGCCCAGGTAGTCCTCCAGCTCCCCCTCGTGGATCAGGTCGCCGGTCAGGAGCACGAACTCGGGATTGATGAGGTTGATGTCCTCGATGACGGCCCGCAGATCCTCCATGGAGGTGCTGTCGGTGTCCGCCCCGTTCTCGTAGTAGTAGAGCGTCGTGGGCAGGTGCGTGTCGGTGATGTGGACGAAGTACCAGCTGTCCCGGAAGTCCGGCAGGACGCGCACGGCGTGGCGGGTGGTGTCCAGGATGCCGCCGTCGGCCGCCACCTCCAGGTCGTACAGCTCGTAGAGGGGCACGCCGGGCACCGTGGCCGCAAGGTGCCACCAGAGCGTGCCGGCGTCGTAGGTGGCGTCCGTGACGGCGAGGGGCACCGTGACGGAGCCGTGCCGCAGGGTCGCGGTCCAGCCGGTCGTGGCGGGGTCCGCGGCGCAGTCGATCGGCAGCGTGCCGCCGGGCGTCACCAGGGCAGGCAGGTTCTGCAGCGGCCGCTGGATGATGGTCAGGGTGTCGCCGATGGCGATCTGGGCGGTGGCGGCGAGCGGCCCGAGCAGCAACAGGGCGAGCAGCAGGCCGCCGGCTGCGAGGCCGCGTGCGACAAAGGCAGAACGGGGGGAGGGCGAGCGGGACATGGATCGGCTCCTGGGGATGTGGTCCTGGGTGCGGGCTTGCCGCCCGTAAATATAGCACATGGCGCGCGGAACGGGGGCTGCCGATTGGCAGCGGCCTGGATGTGCGATGATGGCGCTGCGTGGAGTTTGTTTCCTGCCTGGCGGGATCTCAGCGCGGCGATCCGATCAGGATGAAGCCCGACCAGTAGGCCGGGTGACGGTAGGGCTGCGCGCCGGTCTCGTCGGTCCAGCAGCGCAACCAGGACTTGGCCTCGCGCAGGGCGTCGACCTTGCTCAGGGGCGGCAGGCCGTCCTCCCGGCCGAGGAGGTCGCGGTAGAAGCGGTCCATCAGCAGGCAGGTAGCCTCGTCCTCCACCCGCCAGAGGCTGACCAGCAGGCTGCGCGCCCCCGCCTGCAGGAAGGCGTGGGCGAGCCCCAGGTAGCCCTCCCCGCCCGCCTCGCGACCGAGGCCGGTCTGGCAGCCGCTGAGGGTCACCAGCTCGGCGTGCAGGCGGCAGTTCCGGGCGATCTCCTTGACGGAGAACAGGCCGTCGTGGATGGGCCGGCCGGCCAGAGCAGCCTCGACCGGGTCGCTCAATCCCGTCCGCGCCAGCACCAGCGCCGAGCGCGCGGGTGCCTCCTCATCCACCAGCGCGTGGGCGGCCAGGTGGATCACGTCGAAGCGGGAGAGGTCACCGCTGGCAGCCAGCGCGGCCAGCTCCTGCTCCGAGGCGTCGGGGCCGAGCAGGACCCTGGCCGTCGGGAAGAGCGGGACCAGCCTGGTGATCTCCTCCCGGGTCCAGCGGAGGCGCGGCAGGGCCGCCAGGGCCTCATCGTCGCCGGCGAGGGCATCCCGCAGCTGCTGCGCCGCAAGCTGAGGACCGGACGTGAGGGGGGCGGGTTCCGCGGTTTCGGATTCACTCTCCTCCCGTTCCATGGCGGCCAGGTAGGCGTCCGTAGTGGGCGGATCGCCCAGCAGCAGGGCCGTCCGGTAGGTGACCCGCTCGTGCCCCGGGGATCGGGCCAGCCAGGCATGGATGGTCGCCGAGGGCGTGTAGGAAACCGCCATGGTCTCGCCCAGGTAGTTCCCGGTGGTGTCCACCAGGATCTCGACGGGAATGCCGATCAGGGGACCGGTCGCCACGACCCGCAGGCTCCGGACGCCGGCCAGCTGCGGGGCCAAGGGAGCGATCCAGTCGTCGTACAGCTCCCTGGCCGCCGCGGTGATGCGCTGCGTGTCGGTGACGCGGAACGGCCAGGCCGCGGCCTGGTCCAGCGCGTCGCGGAAGGCCTGCGCCCTGTCGGTGCGGGCCTCGCCGTCGGCGGGATCCTCCGGCGCGTCGAGCCGCCGCCAGGTGACCGGTCCTTCATCTCGCACCACGTAGCCCCAGGTGGCGTGATCTTCCGGCGCGATCTCGACGTGAAGCCAGCCGAGGATGGCCTCGGCGGGCGCCAGGGTGGCCTGGACCTCGGCCAGGGGCAGGGCCCGGCCCTCGCTGACCGGATAGCGCGTGGCGAGCGCGTGCTGCAGCGTGCTCCACTCGGCCTCGACGCTCAGCAGCTCGTTGCGGGCCGCGGTCAGCCGCGCCGCAGTCGCTCGTGTCGTGTCGCGAGCGGCCGCCGCCTGCAGGGTCTCGACCTGGCCCTCGAGCCGGCCGAGACGCCAGCGCAGCTCGTCCTCGCGGGCGGCCTCCGCCTCGCTGAGCTGCCGCCGGCCCGCGCTGAAGAGCAGATCGACCAGGGCTCGGCCGAGAGCCCGCTCCGCCGCCGGCCAGGCCTGCTCCTCGTGACCGGCGACGAGCCTGGCCGCGGCCAGCAGATCGTAGGGCGAGGTCTGGAACGTGGCGCGGGCCGTGCCGCCGCCCGCTCGCAGGCGGGCCGTCTCGAAGATGGCGGCCGCCCGTTCCAGGTGCCGCTCCGCCTCGGCGACCTCGCCCAGGGCCAGGTGGCAGAAGCCGTCGTCGGTCAGGGCCCAGGCCACGTGGGGATGCTCCTCGCCCAGCAGCCGGCGGTACGTCGCGAGCACCTCCGGGAACAGCAACGAGGCCTCGGTCAGACGCTGCTGCTCGACCAGATCCTGGGCCAGGTTGTGCTGCAGGTTGGCGTGGAACAGCCCGTCCCGACCCTCGAGCCGCTCGGTCATGGCCAGCGCCTCGCGGATGAGCCCCTCGGCCTCGGCCGGCCGGTCGTCGCGCTGCACCACCAGGGCCAGGTTGTGAAGGGTGTGCGCCACCTCCATGCTGTCTTGCCCGGCAGCGGCCAGCCTCTGCCCCATGGCCAGGGCCTCGCGGAGCAGCGGTTCGGCCTCGTCGTAGCGGCGCATGTCGCAGAGCACGCCCGCCAGGTTGCTCAGGCAGCGGGCCACGTCCTTGTGCGGGAGCGGCCGCCGCTGGCTGTGGATGGCCAGCGCCTCGCGATAGAGGGGCTCGGCGGCCCCGTCGTCGCCCCGGCGCTTGAGCAGCACAGCCAGGCCGTCGAGGTTGTTGGCCACCCTGGAGTGCCCGGGAGGCAGGAGCGCGCGGTGGATGGCCAGGGCCCTGCGCAGGAAGGGCTCGGCCGCCGCGTAGTCTCCCTGCTGCATGAGGGTGACGCCCAGCCCGTACATGTACTGGGCCGTATCCAGGTGCTGCTTGCCCAGCGTGCTCAGGGCGATGGCGAGGGCGCGATGCATGTGCGATTCGGCCGCGGGAACGTCGCCGCGGCGCCAGCAGAGGCGGGCCAGCCCATGCAGGCTCTGCGCCACCGCCGGGTCTTCCTCGCCCAGCAGCTCCCGCCGCACCGCGAGCGCCGAGTCGAGCGCGCCGCCGGCCGCCTCCAGCCGGCCCAGGCCGAGCAGCCCGATCCCCCGCGCGTGCTGGGCCGCCGCCGTCTGCACGCTGGAGTCTCCCAGGCTCGCCCGCACGAGGTCGTACCAGCACCGGGCCAGCTGCAGCCCCTCCGCGTACTCGTCCCCGGCATAGAGGCCGTCGACGCTGTCGGCCAGGGCCGCGGCCTCGGGCGGGACGGCGGCCGGCGCGGGTGACCCCTCGCCACGCCCCGCCACCGGGGACAGCAGCGCGCTCGCTCCGAGGAGCAGGAGCGGGAGCAACCCGCTGCCGCCTGGCTGGCGGCTGCGGAGAGTGCGAGCCTGTGGTTCGCGATCGGGCATGTCGGTGACCTCAGTAAGGAGCCAGCCGGCGGGCGCGCTCGCCGACCTCGCCGGGCTCCCCGCGCAGTACCCGCCACAGGGAATCGGCGTCGGCCGTGTACCCGGCCGAGCGCAGGGCCACGAACAGGGTCCAGCGCACCTCGCTCCCCCAGGGATCCGGCAGGTCGGGCGTGGCGGTATCGCGCAGCACCTCCACGCTCTCCTCGTACCGGCCCTCCAGGGCCAGGGCGCTCCCCAGGTAGATCTTGCGCACCGTCTCGAGCGAGCCGCTGGCCTGGGCGCGGCGCAGCAGGCGGACGGCGCCGCCCGCGTCGTGGGCCGCATAGGCGTCGAGCCCGGCGGACAGCTCCACGCTGGCCGCTCCGGCCAGGGACGAGCGCGCCTGGATGCTGTGCCCGATTTCCGGCAGCCAGGGGAGCGGTTGTACCAGGGGAGCGCGCCGCACGCCAGGTCCGATCAGCAGGAGCAGGGCCACCGAGGCGGCCACCAGGCCGGTCGCGAGCCGTTGTATCACGGGCCTGCCGATGACGACCCGCCAGCCGCGAGGCATGGCCGCGGCCGTGCCGGGCAGCGCGGCCGCGTCGGGCACGGGCCGCGCGCGCAGGCGCTCGCGGGCCGCGGCCCGCAGCTGGAAGAGCCGGTCGCAGGCGGGACAGGCGGCCAGGTGGTCCAGGGCACGCTCCCGGGCGTCCGCATCCAGGAGGCCGTGCAGCAGATCCAGGCAGAGATCCTCGTCCAGGTGAAACCCCGGAACGCCATCTTCGCGCTTGCATCTTGCATCAGTCGTCATGACCGTCTCTCCCGTCCGCCTCCCGCCCGCCCGCGTGGAATGCCCGCCAGAGCGCGCCGAACACCCCGCGCGGCATGTCGCCGGGAGCATAGCCGTGCCCGGCCAGGCAAGTCCGGATGGCCTGCCGGCAGCGCTGGAGCAGGACGTCCACGTGGCCGGCCTTCAGACCTACTTCGGGGTGGGCGGCGATCTCCTTGCTCGACATCTCGTAGAAGGTCCGGAAGAACCAGATGCGCCGGTCGCGGGCATTCAGGCGCTCGGCGCAGGTGCGCAGCGCCCGCGCGAACTCGCGCCTCTCCACGCCGGTATCCGGAGCATCGGCACCCGGTCCCGGATTCTGCGCTACAGATCGATCCCATGGGGCTTCTTCCTCGTCTGTCGGCCCGGCCGTGAAGCGCCGGTGCCCGCGACGCCGCAGGTCCAGCAGGCCGTTGCGGGCCGCCCGGGACAGGTAGACAGCGATCTCGCCCGGCTCCCGTCCTTCCAGGCTCCAAGTCCCCTGTTCGCAGCGGCGCAGCAAATCCAACGACTTTTCTGCGGCCAGATCCTCGAGATCCTCGGCGGGAACCGCTCCGAGGTGGATCGCGTGCCGGTGCAGGTAGCCGGAGAGGGCGGAGTGGAGCAGGAGCCAGATCTCGCCGCGGAGGGCGTCGGGCGGGGCACAGATCCCCGGGGGCGGCAGTCGCGCGCACAGCTCCTGCAGGCGCGCGGGCCAGCGGGGCAGGCGGTCGGGCTCCGCGGCGGGCGGCGGTCGCCCGCCGGCGAAGCCGGGCTGTACGATGCGATCCGCCATGAGCGTCGGACTGTCGCGGGGCCGATGAGAGTCTCGATGTACGATTCTACGGAAAAATCCCTGCGCGTACAACGCGCGAGGTGACGGGTGGGCGGCGGATCAAGCGCCGAGCAGCTCCTCGACGTCCAGGCTCTCGCCCAGCTGCGGGATCAGGCAGCGCACTCCGGTCTCGCCGGTGATGCGCTCCCGGAGCGCGGTCGAGGCCGCGGGCTCGCCGTGGTTGATCAGGATGACGTGCGGCAGGCTGGGCGCCGAGCGCAGCCAGCGCATCAGCTCGTCGCAGTCCGCGTGGCTGGAAAGGCCATGGATCTGCTGGAACTCGGCCCGCACCGGCACGTGCCGTCCGTGCATCTTGAGCGACTTGGCCCCTTCCAGCAGGGCACGCCCGCGCGTGCCGGCGGCCTGGTAGCCGGCGAGCAGGATCAGGTTCTTGGGATCGGGAAGCCGCACGCTCAGGTGGTGGACCACCCGGCCGCCGGTGAGCATGCCGCTGGCCGAGATGATCACCCGCGGCCCCGGCAGATCGTTGAGCGCCTTCGACTCGGCCACCGTGCGGTGGAACTGCACCTTGCGGGGGAAGAGGCGGCTGCGCCCCTCCAGGTCCTCGTCCAGGTTGCAGTCCTGCAGGTGCTTCGAGTAGATGCGGGTCGCGTCGATGGCCATGGGGCTGTCCATGTGGATGGGGACCTCGGGCAGCTGGCCGGAGTCCATCAGCTCCCGCAGGATCAGGGTGACCAGCTGGGCCCGGCCCACCGCGAAGGCGGGGATCAGCACCACGCCGCCCCGGGACAGGGCGCGCGAGAACGGCTCGCGGATCTGCTCGGCCACGGGCCGCTGGTCGTGGCGACGGTCGCCGTAGGTGGACTCCAGCACCAGCAGGTCGCAGTCCGGCCGCGGATCCGGGTCGCGATGCAGCGGCACGTCGTAGCGGCCCACGTCCCCGCTGAACAGGAGAGTCCGCTCGCGCCCGTCGTGCGCAACGCGCACCTCGATGTTGGCGGCACCCAGGATGTGACCCTGCAGGTGCCAGCGCGCCCGCAGGCCACCCTTCAGGTCGAGCCAGTCGCCGAAGCGCAGGGGGCGGACGCGTTCGAGCGTCTTCTCGGCGTCCTGCGAGTCGAAAAGCGGCAGCGCCGGCCGGTGCTTGCTGTAGCCCTTGCGATTGGCGTACTCCGCGTCCTCTTCCTGGATCTTGGCCGCATCGCGCAGCAGCAGATCGAGCAGCTCGGCCGTGGCCCGCGTGCAGTGCACGCGCCCCTGGAAGCCGCGGTTCAGCAGGCGCGGCAAAAAACCGGAGTGGTCGATGTGGGCGTGGGTCAGCAGGATGTTCCGCACGCGGTCCGGCGGAAAGGCCGGCGGGTCCCAGTTCATCTGCCGCAGCTTCTTCAGTCCCTGGAAAAGCCCGCAGTCCACCAGGAGGTTCTGCTTCTTCACGCTCAGCAGGGTGCGTGAACCGGTGACGGTGCCGGCGGCACCATGGAAGGTCAGTTGCAAGAGGAGCCTCCCGGGAAGACGGCACAGGGTTACAGGCCAGCGCGGGCGCGCCGGAGGCCTCTTTCCATTTAACGGCTGGATCCGCTCAAGTCAACCATGCGGCTCGGGCGGCGCGGCTTGCGCCGCGGGAGCCAGGCAGGCCGCTCACGCTGCCCGGCGGCGGATCAGGTCGGCGCGCAGCTGGTGGCGATCGTTGAAGAGGCGCCGGTAGATCAGCAGGGCCATGCCGATGCAGCCGAGGGAAGTCGCGCCGGCCAGCATGAACATGATCACGACCTGGTACTTGACCGCCTCGAGCGGCGAGGCGCCGGCCAGGATCTGGCCGGTCATCATGCCCGGCAGGGAGACCACGCCCACCACCATCATCGAGTTGATGATGGGGATCATGCCGCGGCGCACGGCGTCGCGCAGCGGCGGCAACGCAGCCTCCCAGCGGCTGGCGCCGTGGGCCAGCTCCATCTCGACCTCGGCGCGCCGCTCGGCCAGGGAATCCAGCAGGGTGTCCATGGCGAGCGAGATCCCGGTCAGGCCGTTGCCCAGGACCATGCCCAGCAGGGGTATGAAGTAGCGCGGCTGGTACCAGGGCTCCACTGCGATCACCAGCGTGGTGACGGCCGTGGTGGTGACCAGCCCCACGATGGCCAGGGTCAGGAAGGCGTGCAGGGTCGCCCCGCCGAAGGTGCGGCTGGAGCGCTGCACGGCCGCGCGGCTGGCCGCCACGATCATCACGGCCGCCATGCCGCCCACGGCGGTCAGGGTCGCCAGCCCGAACACGTACTTCAAGACGTAGCCCACCAGCAGCAGCTGCACGACGGTCCGCACCGAGGCCAGGGCCAGCCGCTTCTCCAGGCCCAGACGCAGGGCCAGGCTTACCAGGCCCGCCATCAGCACCAGGCCGCCCGCCACCGTCAGGTCGAGAGCGTCGAGCCTGATCGCTCCCGGCGTCATGATCCCGCCCTCCCGAGGCCCGCAGCTCCGCCGTTCACCAGATGGTCTCGCAGATCGTAGCTGCGGTGGCACCAGCGCTCGGCCTGAAGGGAGTCGTGCGTGACGATCAGCGCGGCGAGGCCGCGCTTGCGAGCTGTTGCGGCGATCAGCTCCTCGACCGCGGCCTCGGCCTCTTCGTCCAGGGCGCTGGTGGGTTCGTCCAGCAGGAGGGCGGCCGGCTCGAGCAGCAGCGCCCGCACCAGGCAAACCCGCTGCTGCTCGCCCTGGGAGAGCTCGCGCGCCTCCTGCTCGAACCGGTCGGCGCCGAGACGCAGCGTCGCCAGCAGCGCCGCCGCGCGCGCGGGTTCGAAGGACCCGGTGGCGGTGTGGTAGCGGAAGGGACGCGCCAGGTTCTCGCGCACGGTGCCGGGAAAGAGGACCGGCTGCTGGTCCACCAGGACGTTGCGCCGGCGGTAGCAGGGCCAGCGCAGCTCCGCGGGACAGACGCCGGCCAGCTGCACCCCGCCGGCAGCGGGATCGATCAGGCCGGCCACAGCCCGCAGGAGCGTCGTCTTGCCACAGCCGGAGGGCCCGCGCAGGGCCAGCAGCTCGCCCTGGCGAAGCTCGAGGTCGATTCCCTCCAGCAGCCGGCGCCCTCCGGCGGCCACGCCGAAGCGGCTCAGGCGCAGCACGACATCGTCGCGGATCGAGGCCGCAGGGGCTGCCATGCGCGCTCCCGGGTCGAGGAACGGATCTGCCGCCCGACGCGAGGCCAGGCGGCGGTGAGCCACGCCCAAAGGTAATCAGCGCGGATGGCGCGTCAATCGAAGTGCAGGTTGATGCCGGGCAGCCACTTCAGGCCGCGCGGATTGTTTCCCGCATAGTTCAGCAGCCCGATCTGCACCCCGTGCAGCTCGGGGGTCCAGTTGAAGATGCCGATGGTCAGCCCCTCCACCCGGTCCTTGATGCGCGTGTAGGCGCCGGTGCAGACACCTTGCAGCTGCCAGGTGCGCAGGTACGCCCCGGCCAGGTGCATACCCTCCAGCTGGTCGGCGACGATGCCGATCCCGCCGATGCTCACCCCCGCGATCGACTCGGCCCCGATCCCGACCCCGCCGACGAACAGCCCCTGCATGTTGTCGCCGCCCACGCCAAGGCCGCCGGCGAAGATACCGGAGAAGTCGTTCCCGCCGCAGCCGAGGCCGCCGAGGCCGATGCCGGTGAAGTCGTCACCGCCCAGACCCAGCCCGCCGATGAAGATGCCGGAGAAGTCGTTCCCGCCGCAACCGAGGCCGCCGATGCCGATGCCGGTGAAGTTGTTGCCGCCCAGGCCGAGGCCGCCGATGAAGAGACCTGAGAAATCATTCCCGCCGCAGCCCAGGCCGCCGATGCCGACGCCGGTGAGGTCGTTGCCGCCCAGTCCCAGCCCGCCGATCATCAGGCCGGACATGTCGTCCCCGCCAAGCCCGAGACCGCCGATGGCCACGCCTTGCAGGTCGCCGACTCCGGCACCGATGAGCCCCACCGCCAGGCCCTCCGTGCGCTCGGACTCGAAGCCCACCAGGGCCACATGGGCCCCGGTGTAGCGTGCATACCGGTTGTGCCGGGAGGGCCAGACCGAGATGTTGAGGCCCTGGACGAGGTCCACGTGCCGGTCCTGGAAGTTGAACCGCAGACCCTGGAAATTGCGCGAGTTGCCGAAGCTGATCCCGCGGCCGGAGACCGGGATGTCGAGCGAACCGGCGCCGGCCGTGGAGGCCAGCAACAGGAGCACGGCCGCCGCCACGGGCGCCGTGCGCGGAAGGCGATGCAGGATGGGCACGCTGGCACCTCCCTCTCGAATGTCCGAGGTCGACCTCTGCCGGGGTAACATACGCGGGAGGATGCGAAGGGTTACGGGGCGGTCAGCGCCGAAGGAGATAGAGAGCAGGCCCGCTGCCGGCCTCGTCGGAAGCCGCCAGGGGCTGGAAGGGTGAGTCCTGGGCGGCCAGCCAGCGACGGACGCGTGCCACGGCGGGGGCCTCCTGCGGGGACGGCTCGCCCTGCCCCAGGGCCAGCACCGACACGTCCTGGCGGCGCAGCTCGGCCAGCCAGCTGACGGGATCCTCTGGTATGGGCGATATCGGCCGCACGGGGCGCGTCCAGTGCCGTCCGGCAAAGGGGTAGATCTTCACCAGGTTGACGGTGCCCACCACGGCGTGGGGGTCGACCTTCTCCTCCAGGACCCGGTAGGTCTCGCCGTAGCGCGCCAGGCGGCTGGCCTCGCGCTCACCGCGCGCCAGCCAGGTCGCGCCGAAGATCACGAGCGCGAGCGCGGCGGCCGCCCGGACGCGGGTGGCGCGCGGCCAGGGCACCACCAGCCGCAGCCAGGAGACCGCCCCGGCCAGGGCCAGCAGGACGGCGCCGCAGTACGGCCAGATCGGCGGCTGCAGGACGAACAGGACGGTCGGCAGTGCGGCCGCCACAGGCAGCAGGATTGCCCGCTGCCCGTCCAGGCGCAGCGCGCGCAGGCCGAGGGCGCCGGCCACCGCCAGCAGGGCCAGGGCCGGGAAGCCGTAGCGCAGCCCCACCTGGATCCAGGGGGTCAGGCGCCAGCCGTGCTCCCCGTTGTCGCCTCCGTAGGGCGACGTCCAGTAGAGGAATGCGGTCACGGCCAGTAGCCCGCACAGCAGCAGGCCTTCCCGGCGCGCCAGCCCGCGGCGCCGGAAGATCACAACCACGAGAGCGACCAGCGCCAGCAGCAGCAGGATCGCGAACGACAGCCCCAGCCACTGCCGCCCGACTTGCCACAGGACCTGCCAGTCGGCGGCCGCGGTGGGATGGAAGAGCGCCGCCAGGCTGGTGCGGCTCAGGTACTCCCGCGTCACCGGTCCGGACAGCAGGGCCTTCCCGCCCAGCTCGACGTCGAGGATGCCCGTGGGATTGCCCGTCAGCGCCCAGTTGCGCCCGTACCAGGTGCCGGCCACCAGCAGGAGGGCGGGCAGGCTCGCGAGCAGGCGGCCGCGGGGGAGGTCCGGAGCCCGCCACCATGCGCGCCAGGAGCGACCCTGATCCGCCAGGTGGAAGGCGCGCAGCAGCGGCAGGGCGATCACCAGCAGCAGGGCGTAGACCGGGCCGGATAGCTTCAGGCCGGCGAGCAGGGCCAGGCAGGCCAGGAAGAGGAGCAGATCGGTGCCGCCGGCCCGGGCGGCGTAGCGATGGGCGAACAGCAGACCGCTGGCGAAGGTCGCGGCCAGGGCGAGGTCCGGCTGGATGGCGTCGAGCCGGCCCGCCACGCTCGGCACGGCCAGCAACAGCGCCGCCGCGGCCAGCGCCTGCACGCGCGAGGCGCCCAGCCGCTCGGCCAGCAGCAGTACGGCCAGACCCAGCTGCAGCCAGGCCAGCAGGTTGGGCAGGGCCACCAGCAGATCCTCGCGCAGGGGCAGGACGAAGAAGGTCCCCAGCAGCTCCCAGTTCATGGGGTAGGTGCCGCCGCCGTGCCAGAGCAGGTGACCGTCCTGGACCCAGCTCACCATGGCGGGCAGGTGGTAGACGAGGGAGTCGAAATTGGCGGTCGGAGCGCGCAGCAGGTTCCAGAGGGCGGCCAGACCCAGGATGCCCAGGAGCATACCCAGGGCGGCCGCGGCCGGCGCCGGCGGTCCCGCCGCCGGGCGCCGATCCTGCTCCAGCAACTGCTCGCGCCGCGCGGCCCGGTCGGGCCCGTGCCCCCAGCGCAGCCAGGCCGCCCCGAGAGCGAGCAGCGTGACCTCGCCGCCCAGCAGGCCGCCCAGCTGCAACAAGCCCAGCAAGCCCAGCAGCAAGGCCAGGGCGGTCTGCAGCACGGTCCAGACGATCAGCAGGGCCAGCCAGCCCACCGCCGCCGGAGCACCGGCGAGCGCGCCGCGCCCGGGTTGCACGAGAGCGCGGGCCAGCGGGAGCGGAGCGAGCATCACCAGGGCCCAGAGCAGCCACTGGCCCAGGTGAACGGCGAGGGGAGCTGCGGCCGGGGGGCTCATCGGACCTGCTCCCCGTCGTGCCATTCCGACTGCGCGGCATGCTGCGGGTCGCTGTCGGTCCAGGCGGTCCAGATGCCCTCCTGCCGGCCGTTCTTGTAGCTTCCCTGCAGGTGCTTGCGCCCGGAGGGGTAGAACTCGATCCAGACCCCGACCCGCTGGTCGTCCTCGTAGCGCCCGCGCAGGTAGATCCCGCCGTCGGGACGCCAGCCCCGGTAGATCCCAGCTCCCCCCTCGTAGTCGCACTCGCCCAGCTTGCGACCGTCCTCGTACCACCAGCGCCACAATCCATCCCGGTGGCCGTGCGCGTAACGTCCCTCCACCTGGGGAGCGCCGCTCCGGTACCAGGCCGCGTAGCGCCCGTGCGCCACGCGCCGGCCGGAGGCGTCGAGGCGATAGGCCTTCTCGACCCGGACGCTGCCGCCGGGCCAGGTCTCGGTCCTCAGCTCCTCACCCGCCACCCAGGAACGAATCCAGGGGGCGAGGACGAACAGCATGGCGATGGCGACGAGGGTGCGCATCTCATCCTTCGCGGGAACCGGCGACGGCCGCGCGCAAGCGACCGGCTAGTAGCCGAGCGATCGCAGGCGCTGCTGCTGCAGCTCGTCGGGCGCCCGGGTTTCGCTCTCCAGCAACGGTCCGTGCCAGCGCAGGGCCGGGTCGTCCGGCGACGGCAGCTCGCCGCCGAGAGCCTGCCAGGGCCCGCTCTCGGCACCGTCCGGACCGCGCCAGGTCAGGCGCGCGTCGGGCGGGAAGAGGGCGAAGCGCCGGCCCGCCGTGACCGCCATCTCCTGGTTCTGTCGCTGGCCGTCCACCACGAACAGGCCGTCGCTCTGCACGGTTCCGGCGGCCACGGCCTCCCAGGGCTGCCCCAGCCAGGCGTACATGTCGTCGTTCAGCTCGCGAGCCCGTGCCAGGTGATCCTGCAGGACGTCCCGCCGGGCCTGCGGGTCGGCCGACAAATCGTAAAGGTGGTACTCGAGGTGCGGCAGGTCGAAGATCAGGTCGTAGGGCGGCTCGTGCCAGCGATGCTCGAGAGTATGGCGGCGGCAGGTCGACGCGAAGCGGGCCGCCACCCGGTCCTCGCCAGCCGGAGCGCCCCGCCGGATCTGGTCGCTGCGGTCCACGCCGTCGGTGGCGAAGCGCGCGCGGACATCGCCGGGAAGGGCGGCCAGCCCCGCCAGGGTGGGGGCCATGTCCTCCAGGCCGACCCGCTGGTCGATGCGCTGCCGGCGCACGCCCGCACCGGTCACGAGCCAGGGCACGTGGAGCTGCTCCGGGGTGAGGGTGTGCGCGTGCCCCCAGCTGCCCCGCTCGCCGAACTCCTCCCCGTGATCGGCGGTCACCAGCAGCACGGTGTTGCGGCGCGATGCCGTCCAGGTGCGGTAGAATCGGCGCAGCGCATCGTCCACGTAGGCGATCTCCTCGTCGTACTGCCCCATCTGCTGGGCCAGCTGCTCCGCGGTCAGGGGATGTTGCAGGTAGAAGTAGTAGTTCTCGTAGTGCAGCTCCTCCGGGCGGGCGGGCCGGTTGAAGCGCTCGTTCCAGGGTGGAGGAGCGTCGTAGGGGTAGTGCACGTCGTAGACGTGCAGGAAGAGGAAGAGCGGCCGGCCATCCGGTTGCTCCGCGGCCCACTGCAGGGCGTGCGCGAAGACGTCGTCGGCATCGGGTGTACCGATCTCGGCGCTGTCTCCCGTCGCGACGCCGAAGTCGTGGAAGTGCTGGAAGCCGCGCGCGAATCCGTAGCGCGCGGAGACGAAGATCGAGGTCACCACGCCGCAGGTGCCGTAGCCGGCGGCCGCCAGGGCCTCGGCGATCATGGGTGCCGCGGTGGTGATGGCGTGCTGCTCCTCCTCGGCCCCGTGATGCAGCGGCAGCAGGCCGCTCAGCAGCGTGGCATGCGACGGCAGCGTCCAGGGCGTGGGGGCCCAGGCCTGCGTGAACCAGGTGCCCCGCCCGGCCAGGCTGTCCAGGAAGGGGGAGGTGTCACGCTCGTAGCCGTAGCAGCCCAGGTGATCGGCGCGCAGGGTGTCGATGGACAGCAGGATGAGATCGGGTCGCTCGCCGTTGCCGGTCGGCAGGGGACGCTCCGGGCGCTGGCCTCCGCAGGCCGGCACGAGCAGCAGCAGGGCCAGCGCGGCGAGGCCGCTCAGGCGCGAAGCTCGGGCTTTCGAGAGCGGGATGACCACTTCGGGCTCCAGCCGGTCGGTGAATTCCGGTCCACCGCGATGGACCACGCAGGATGTCTGCAGTCTACCCGCCTCCCGGGCTCGGTACCAGGATCGAAGCTCCGCGACGGCTCCGGGCGGGTCTCCTGCAAGAACGGCCGCCGGCCGGTCGGCGTTCCCACCTCCGTCCGCCTGCGCGGGCAGCCGCATGTTTCAGGATATGCCCCCGCCGTCCGGGGAATCGGCGAGCCCGCTCTGGACGTCGCGCACGAAAACCTGCCGCGCGACCTCGCTGCCCACCACGTGCTCCTGCTCGCCGACCTGCAGGCTTATGGGCCCGTCGAAGGGCTCGCGGGCCAGAACCATGACGCGCGCCTTGGGCAGCAGTCCCAGCTGGTCCAGGTAACGGAGCAGGAGTGCGTCGTGATCGCTGACCTCGGCGACCACCGCCGACTGTCCGGCCGCCAGCTCCACCAGGGGGGTGCGCCGGTAGAGGACGATCTTGCCGTCGCGGGTGGGGATCGGTGTGCCGTGCGGATCCACCGTGGGATGGCCCAGCAGGGCGTCCAGCCGCTCGACGACCTGCGTCGAGAGCACGTGCTCCCACTTGTGGGCCTCGGCGTGGACCGCGTCCAGGGGTAGCTGGAGCATCTGGGCCAGGAAGGTCTCGGCCAGCCGGTGGCGGCGGATGACGTCCAGGGCGCGCCGGCGGCCCGCCTCGGTGAGGGCGGTCCGCTGGTACGGCCGGTGGTGCACGAAACCCTGGGCCGCGAGCTTCTTGAGCATGCCTGTCACCGAAGGGGGAGCCAGTCCCAGACGGGTTGCCAGCACGCTGGTGCTGACCTTGCCGTCCTCGCTCTGCAGCTCGTAGATCGTCTTGAGGTAGTCCTCGATGGCTTCGCTACTCATTTAGCCCTCGATAAATTCTGATTTAGTCTTAGCTAAGAATCTTGGACATGCTAGATCCAAGTGGCAATGCTGTCAAGAGGTTCGCCGGTCATCCCCCGCGCGCCGCGGAGGTCTTCGCAGCGAACCCGTTCCGTGCTAGGCTGGGTGCACCTGGAGGGGGGGCCATGCCCGTGATGCCGAACGTTCGCCAGCTGATCGATGCTCCGACGAGCAGCCGCGATCCATCCGCCTGGAGCCTGCTCGCTGCCAACCTGATCACCATCGGCCTGGCTCTCTGGGAGCGCTGGGACCTGGCCCCGCTGATGTGGATCTACTGGGGCCAGAGTTGCATCATCGGCTGGTTCAACTTCGCCCGCATCCTGTCGCTGAAGGAGTTCTCCACCGAGAACTTCAAGATCAACGACCGGCCGGCGGCGCCGACGCGGGGCACGCAGATCTTCACGGCGTTCTTCTTCCTTTTCCACTACGGTATGTTTCATCTGGGCTACCTGGTCTTCATGCTGAAGCAACATGCGCTCGTGAGCCCGGATCGGATGCCGGTCCTGATCTGCATCGGCGTCTTCTTCGTGAATCACCTCTTCTCCTTCCAGCACAACCTGGAGGGCGACCGCCGGCAGAAGCGCAACATCGGCAAGCTCATGTTCTTTCCCTACGCCCGCATCATCCCCATGCATCTGACCATCATCCTGGGCGCGGAGGTGGCCGGCGGCCCCGCGGTCCTCCTGCTGTTCCTGGCCCTCAAGACGGTGGCGGACCTCGTCATGCACGGCGTGGAGCACAGCCAGCTGCTGGACCCGCTCCTGCGATCGGCGCCGCGAGAGGAACCCGTGCTGCCCGGCGATTCCGGGGAGAGCTGAGGCGCGCCCATCGACGGCCGTTCGCCGCGGCCGCTGTCCTTCCACGCAGCCTGGCGCTATAATGGAAGGGACATGCGGCAGATCGCCTGCCGCGGGAACGCGCGTCCCGGCCGAAGGGGGAAGGTCGCATGCGCACCGAGAGGCAGCCGCTCCCCGATCCGGCGGCCGTGGCCGCGGAGATCCGCGAACAGCTTGCCCGCCGGGCCGATCACCGGCGGGCGGGATCCTCCCAGCGCTTCTTCAAGACACCGGTGCCGTTGCACGGGATCCCCGCCCCGGAGCAGCGCCGGGTCGCCCGCGATTGGATCCGGAGGTTGCGATCCGGCTGGAACAGCGGCCAGATCGTGGCCCTGACCGATGCGCTGATCCAGGTGCCGGAGCTGGAGGCCAAGGCCGTCGGCCTGCTCGTGCTCGCCGGCTGGCTGGACGAGCTGCCGGTCTCGCTGCTGCCCAGGCTCAAGGGCTGGCTGTCCTGGCACTGCGGGAACTGGGCCACGGTGGACCTGCTGGCGCTGGAGATCCTGGGCCCGCTCCTGGACACGCATCCCGCGCTGATCCCCGAGGTTGAGGACTGGACCGCCTCGCCGAGCGTCTGGGTGCGCCGCGCCGCGGCCGTGGCCTTCGTCAAGCACGCCCGGCAGGGCCGGCACCTCGCCGCCGCCTACCGCATCGCCCGGCAGCTCCTGCCGGACGAGGAGGACCTGCTGCACAAGGCCGTCGGCTGGCTGCTGCGCGAGTGTGGCCGGACCGACCGGGCGCGGCTGGAGCGCTTCCTCTTGCAGAACGGCCCGCTGATGGCCCGCACGACCGTGCGCTACGCCCTCGAGCACTTCCCGGCGGCCAGGCGCCGCCACCTGCTCGAGGCCACGCGACCATGAAGGAGAAAGGGCCGGCCGGCCGGCGACCCGATCGCTTCCTCGTCGAGGATTTCCAGCCTGCCTACCGGGACCTGCTGGCCAGCGGCGAGCTGGCGAGGAGGGCCGAGGCCGCCCGGCGCGAGCTGCAGGAGTGCCGGGCCTGCCCGCGCGACTGCGGGATCGACCGCGCCGCCGGCCGGGTCGGGGTCTGCCGCAGCGGAGTGCGGGCGCTGGTGGCGAGCGCCTTTCCCCATCACGGCGAGGAGGCCGTGCTCAGCGGCCGCCGCGGCTCGGGCACCATCTTCTTCAGCCTCTGCAACCTGCACTGCGTCTTCTGCCAGAACCACGAGCTGTCGCAACAGCCCGACGGGGAGCTGCTGGACGCCGAGGAGCTGGCCGGGCTTATGCTGCGCTTGCAGGAGTGGGGCTGCCACAACATCAACCTGGTCACTCCCGAGCACGTCGTGCCCCAGGTTGTGCTGGCGGTGAACGAGGCGGCGATGCGCGGGCTCTCCCTGCCCATCGTCTACAACACCAGCGGCTACGATGCGCTCGGCTCGCTGCGGCTGCTGGATGGCCTCGTCGACGTCTACATGCCGGACTTCAAGTTCTGGAAGGCGGAGACGGCGCGGCGGCTGGCCAAGGCGCGCGACTATCCGGAGCGGGCCCGGCAGGCCATCCGGGAGATGCACCGGCAGGTCGGGGACCTCAGATGCGGCGCCGACGGCCTGGCCCGGCGGGGCCTGCTGGTCCGCCACCTGGTGCTGCCGGGCCATCTCGACGAGACGGAGTCGATCCTGAACTGGCTCGCCGGGGAGATCTCCCCGGACACCTTCGTGAACGTCATGGGGCAGTACCGTCCGGCCTACCGGGTGGGGCGCGTCCTGCGCGACGGCACGATCCGCTACGCTGACATCGCTCGCCGGCCCAGCCTGACGGAGCTGGCCGCCGCCGCCGCTGCCGCCCGCAGAGCGGGTCTGTGGCGCCTGGATGGCGTCGCCTGAAACGTCGCGCTTCGACCACATCTGCTCAAAGCTGTTGCGATAATTCACACCATCGGCTACAAACGTGAAGCGCGATGCCGGCCGCGCTCCCCCGTTCGCCATCACAACTTCTTGATCAGCAACGGATTGAACGAGGTACGGGGCGGGCGGCCCACCGGTCGGTCCGCGGTACGGGCGTTGCAACTCCCGGGGCGGAACACCAGCGGGAGAGAGAGCATGACCACCAAAGCGGCGACCCAGGCCCGACCTCCAGCATGCCCACAGCCCGGGCGGCTTCGCGCCGGGCCACGATCTCCCATCGTCTGGCTGGCGGGTCTGCTGGTCCTCCTCTGCGGGGCGGCCCACGCGGGAGCGCAGGTGCCGGAACTCGTGCTCGAGCGCGTCGAGGTCGCCGGCGCCACCCGCACCAGCGACGCCACCGTGGCTCTCTACTTTCCCCTGCGGCCGGGCGAACCCGTGGATCAGCAGACGATCCTCGCGGCGGTTGACGAGCTGCGCCGCAGCGGGCTGTTCGAGAGCGTGGACTTCTACACGCGGCCGGGCAGCGCGCGGGGCCGCCTGATCGTGGTGCTGGAGGTGCAGGAGCAGGGGGTCGACTTCCGGCTCGGCACGGGCAACACGGATCTGGACGGCTGGTACCTGGTCCCCGCCCAGCTTGCCTTCGACAACCAGCTGGGGCGCGGCGAGCGCCTGGACCTGCGGCTGGAGATCGGCTACCGGCGCACCGGCCTCGAGCTGAGCTTCGCCGAGCCCCGGCTGGGCGATGGCCGCAGCTACTGGGGCTTCCGGACCGGCATCGTGGGAACGGATCGCATCTGGTTCTTCCGGGACACGGAGTACCGGCAGCACGTGGAGTCCGGCGGCACGGAGGTGTACGTAGGTCGCCGCTTCGCGCGCCGGTGGTCGACCGAGATCGGCGTGCGCTGGGAACGGGTCGAGGCCGACTCCACGGCCACCGTGCACGTGGACGACGAGGTGCACGGCCTGGAGCGGGGAGACGAGCTGCCCTTCGCCGAGCTGCCGGCGGACGTGGCGCGAGGGGTGGGCCGCCGCGACCGCAGCGTGGCCCACCTGGATCTCGTGCTCGACTCGCGTGGCTCCGCGTGGATCGCCGGTTCTCCCGCCTCCGGTCTGTGGGGCCGCCTGCGCGGCGAGGCCTACCTGCAGGGTGACGAGAGCTTCGGGGCCCTGAGCCTCGACCTGCGCGCCTACCGGGCCTGGCTGGGCGGCGGCCTGGCCGTGCGCCTGCGCGGCGGCCTGGTCGGCGAGGCGGCGGCCTTCTACGACCGTCTCTACCTCGGCGGCCTCTACACCGTGCGGGGTTTCCCGAGCCAGTCGCTCTCCGCCCCCGGAGGCGACACCTGGCTCTGGAGCGCCTCCTGCGAGTTCCGGGCGCCACTGATCGGCCGCCCTGCCGCGCCCCGCCTGGCCGGCGTGCTGTTCGTCGATGCCGGGGACAGCGGCCGCGACATGCGTCCGGTCTGGCGCGATGTCGCGCTGGGGGCCGGCTGGGGTCTGCGCCTGCGCGTGGCCTGGATCGGCTGGCTGGGGCTCGACTTCGGCGTCCCCCTGACGGACAGCCCCGTGCACGACTCCTTCCATGCCTACGCCTCCATCGGGTGGACGTTTTGATGCGCCGCGCATGGAGCAGGCGGTCGCGATGCGGCGCGCTCGTGGCCGCCGGCCTGGTCGCGCTCGCCTGCAGTCCGCCACGCGAGTGCGCTGCCGCGGGCCAGGAGCCGCCGCGAATCGTCGGCGTCATGCCGGCCCGCCGGGGCGACCTGCTGGTCTGCGAGGTGCGGACCGTCGGGCTGCCCGGGGAGAAGCTGTCCCTCTCCATGCAGAGCGGCCTGGTCTCGTCGGTGGAGCTGTTTCTCGACCTGCTCGACGGCGAGCAGCGGGTGTGCGCGGGCAACCATATCTCCTTCCAGCTGGCCTTCGACCTCTGGGAGGAGGTCTTCGCCGTGGAGGAAGGAGGCCGCCGTCGTCGCTTCCCCGACCTGGAGGCCCTGCAGGCGTACCTCGCCCGGCTGCGCGACCTGCCGGTGGCGCCCCTCTCGTCGCTGCAGGCCGGCGAGCGCTTCGAGGTGCGGGTGGGGTTCCTGCTGCATCCCGTGGCGCCGGAGGAAAGGGAGCGCGTGGCCGACCTCATCGTCGGCGACGGCGAAGGTTCCGTGGCCGAGAGCGGGGGCAGCCAGGAGGTGTCGATCAGCCTGGGCCGGTTGATTCGCCTCTTCTATCGCGGCGAGCACGAGCGGCCGCGAGTCCAGAGCGAGGCCGGCTCGGCCTGGTTCCGGCCGGAGGAGCTGGAAGATGCAACGCCTTAGAACCCGTCTGATCGCCGCCTGCCTCTGCGTGGCCATCCTGCCGGCCGTGCCGCTCTCCCTGGTGGTGCGCAGCCTGCTGGAGCGGAGCTTCAATCCCGCCCGCGACGCCGCGCTCGAGCGCGCGCTGGAGGGCGGGCTCGCGGAGGCCCGCGCCCGCCTGCAGGAGCAGCGGGCTCGCTTCGCCGCCGTCGCCAGCGATCGCTGGCTGCCGCGCATCGCCGGCGGCGAGGTGACGGCCGGGGTGCTGCTGCTGAGTGCCGAGGGCGGTGCCCCGCTGCCGGCGCCGGGCGACGCGGAGGCGGCCCGCGCGCTGGCCCGGCTGGCGCGCTGGGGCGAAGAGGCCCGCAGCGCACATCCGGGCGCCGATCCGGGGACGGTGCTGGCTGGCCCCGAGCGCGTCGGCGGTCACCTGGCGGCGGCGATCCTTGGGCCCGACGGGCAGGTGCGGGTGCTGGCGCAGGCCCTGCCGGCGGAGCTGGCCGGTCACGCCCAGGCCCTGACCGAGGGGATTGCCCTGCTGAGCCTGCTGGAGCGCGACCGCGGCCGGGTGCTGCGCAGCTACGTGGGGCCCTTCCTGCTGATCTACGGCCTGCTGCTGGGCGTGGCCGGGCTCGTCGGCGCCCTGCTGGCGCGGCGGCTCGCCCGACCGCTGGAGGCCCTGGCCGCTGGTACGCGCCAGGTGGCGGCGGGCGATCTCGAGACGAGGGTCGCGGTCCGGGCCCACGGCGAGGTGGGGGACCTGGTGGCGGCCTTCAATGCCATGGTCGAGCGCCTGGCGGCCCAGCGGCGCGAGCTGGCGCGGCTGGCCAAGGTCGCCGCCTGGCGCGACATGGCGCGCACCCTGGCGCACGAGATCAAGAACCCCCTGACCCCCATCCTGCTGGCCGTGCAGTCGGCCCGCGAGGGCTACCGCGGCGACGACGCCGGGCACCGACGCTTGCTGGAGGAGTGCGAGGAGATCGTGCGCGAGGAGGTGGAGGGGCTGCGCAACCTGGTGCGCGAGTTCTCCGAGTTCGCGCGCCTGCCGCAGCCCCGGCTCGTGCCGGGCGACCTGGGTGCGCTGCTGGTCGAGTTGGCGAAGCTCTACGGCGAGCGCCTGCAGGTCGAGCCGCCGGCCCTCCCCGCCGCGGTCCGCTTCGATGCGGGAGAGCTGCGGCGCGCTCTGATCAACCTGATCGACAACGGCCTGGCCGCCTGCGCGGTGGCCGGAGGGCCCGAGCGGGTGACGCTGACCGCGCACATCCAGGAAGCGGAGATCGTGCTCGCGGTGCACGACGAGGGCGCGGGCATCGCCCTGGAGGACCGGGCCCGCATCTTCGAGCCCGAGTTCAGCACCAAGAAGGAAGGGATGGGCCTCGGCCTGGCCATCGTCGAGGGGATCGTCGCCGGCCACGGCGGCGCCCTCGAGGTCACGAGCGAACCGGGCGCGGGCACCACCTTCACCCTGCGCTTGCCGGCCGGCGGACCGGATCCCGTGCCCGCGGAGGAGAGCCATGAGTGACCGGATCCTCGTGATCGACGACGAGAAGAACATCCGCCGCACCTTCGGCATGGTGCTGCGCGCCGAGGGCTTCGCGGTGAGCGACGCGGCCAGCGGCGAGGCGGGGCTCGAGCTGCTGGCCCGCGAGGGCGCCGAGCTGGTCGTGCTCGACGTGCAGCTGCCCGGCCGGGACGGCCTGGACATCCTGCGCGCGATCAAGCAGCGCGATCCCGGCCAGCTCGTCGTCATGATCAGCGGCCACGGCACGATCGCCACGGCGGTCGAGGCCACCCGCGAGGGAGCGTGCGACTTCCTGGAGAAGCCCTGCTCGCGGGAGCGTCTGGTGACGGCGGTGCGCAACGCCCTGCGGCTGGGGCACCTGGACCGCGAGGTGCGCCGGCTGCGCGCCAGCGAGGCCGGACGCCACGTCATGGTGGGCGCCTCGCCCCTGCTGGAGGAGATCCGCGAGCAGATCCGCCGGGCCGGCCCGAGTCCGGCCCGCATCCTCATCACCGGCGAGAGCGGGACGGGCAAGGAGCTGGTGGCCCGCGCCATCCACGCCGCCAGCGAGCGCAGGGACGGCCCCTTCGTCAAGGTGAACTGCGCCGCCATTCCCGAGGAGCTGATCGAGAGCGAGCTGTTCGGTGCCGTCAAGGGGAGCTACACCGGGGCCACCGAGTCCCGCGACGGCAAGTTCCTGCAGGCCGACGGCGGCACGCTCCTCCTGGACGAGGTGGGCGACATGAGCCTGCGCGCCCAGGCCAAGGTGCTGCGCGTGCTGCAGGAGGGAGAGATCGAGAAGGTCGGCGGCAGCGGGGCCATCCGCGTGGACGTGCGCGTGCTGGCCGCCACCAACAAGAACCTGCCGGACGAGGTGGCCGCGGGCCGCTTCCGCGAGGACCTGTTCTTCCGCCTGGCGGTGGTCCCGCTGGCGGTGCCGCCCCTGCGGGCCAGGCGCGAGGACATCGCGCTGCTGGCCGAGCACTTTCTCGAGCGCTACCGCTGCGAGAACAACCTGCCGCCGCGCCGCTTCGGCCCGGATGCGCTGGCGGCCCTGCAGGAGCTGCCCTGGCCGGGCAACGTCCGCGAGCTGCACAACGTGGTCGAGCGCCTGGCGATCATGTCCCGCGGCGAGATCATTGGGCTGGACGAGCTGCGCGCCGCCGGCGTGCTGGGCCCGCCGGCCGGCGCCGCGGCGACGCGGCCCGCGGGCGCGACGGCTCCGGACGGCGGCGTCGCGCCCCTGGCGCCCGCCGAGATCCTCGCCCTCGGCGGCCTGGTGGAGGCGCGCCGGCGCTTCGAGGCGGCCTGCATCGAGGCCTGCCTGAGCGCGGCCGGCGGCAACGTCAGCCAGGCCGCGCGCCTGCTCGGCATCGACCGGACCAACCTGCACAAGAAGATCCAGAGCTACGGGATCACTCCGCCCAGGCAGTGAACCCTCACGGGAGGTGGACCATGAGGACCGCAACTTTGTTTCGCACATCCGGGATCCTGGCTCTCGTCATCCTGGCCGCGCTCGCCGCCCCGGCCGCGGCGCAGCCCGGGATCTACCGGCCGGCCACGCCGCTCGCCCAGGCCGAACCGCGCTTCTACCTCGGCCTGGACTTCCTGAGCAGCCACATCGGGGCCGACGATCCCCAGCCATCCTCGCCGGTCGACGCCGTCTACGTGGACGAGGTCGGCGCCGGCGCCGCCCTGCACTTCGGCTGGATGCTGACGCGGACCTTCCAGCTCCGGCTCTACCTGAGCGACGCGCGGCACGAGGCCACCGACCCGGACGTGGACTTCCGCCTGGACGGAGGGACCGTCGAGGCCCTGCACCTCTTCCGGGCCGGCCAGCCGCTGCGACCGTACCTGGTGGGCGGCCTCGGCGGCTTCAGCATGAAGGCCGACAGGGGCGGCTACCGCTACGAGACCACCGGACCCGGCGCGGTCTTCGGAGCCGGACTCTACTACCTGGTGACCCGCAGCTTCCTGCTGCACTTCCAGGTGCGGGCCGAGTTCATCAACTGGGAGGAGAGCAAGGCCGAGGTCGAACTGCCCGGCGGCGGCACGGTCCGGACCGTCACCCCCATCGCGGAGTCGGGGGCCGCCGGCAAGTTCACGCTGGGCTGCGGATTCCGCTTCTAGCCCTTCTGGGGCGCGCGAGCACCGCCGGCTCCCGACGGGCCGGCGGCTCAGCTCTGCGGCCCCTGGGGGAATCCACCCATGACCTCCTGGGGCGAGTAGATGGCCACGAAGGCGTTGGGGTCGACTTCCAGGACGCGGTGCTTCAGGCGCTGGGCCTCGGAGCGCGCCACCACCACGTAGAGCACCGTCCGCTGCTCGCCCGTGTAGCCGCCGCGCCCCTCCAGCAGCGTGACACCCCGGTGCAGATTGGCCAGGATCGAGTCCTTCACCCGCTCGGGATCCTGACAAATGATCAAGGCCGAGCGCATGGCCGCGAGGCCATGCAGCACGGTGTCCAGCGTCTTGGTCATGACGAACGAGAGCAGCAGGGCCAGCATGGCCGGCTCGGGACCGAAGACGACGGCCGCCAGTCCGTAGACCAGCACGTTGACGGCCAGCATCGAGCGCCCGATGTCGAAACCCCACAGGCGATGGGCCAGCCGCCCCAGCACGTCGGCGCCGCCGGTGGTGCCGCGCCCGCGGAAGACCAGGGCCAGGCCGGTGCCGCACATGATGCCGCCGTAGAAGACGGTCAGCAGGCGGTCCTGGGTCAGCACCGGCATCAGCGGGGCCAGCAGGTCGGTGGCCAGACCCAAAGTGGCCACGCCGACGGCCGTGCGCAGGAAGAAGCCGAAGCCTCCCATGTGCTTCCAGCCGAGGTAGAGGATGGGCACGTTGAAGGCCAGGATCATCAGGCCCACGCGCGTGCCGACGGTGAGATGGAGGATGATGGAAAGGCCGGTCACGCCGCCCGCCACGATGTGATTGGGAACCAGGAACAGGTCGATGGCGGCGGCGTTCAGGCTCGCACCGAACACGATGAGCGCGTAGTCGAGAACGACATGGGTCAGGCGCTCGCTGCGCGCGATCTTCCATTTCATGTCTCGACTATGGCACGTGCGGGCCGCGGGTCAACCCCCGATCCGGCATCGGAGGAGGGAGCTTCCTGGCGCCTGCGAATAAAGCATGGGCTGCCGGGTAAGCCTTTTCGCCGCTGAGCTGGAGCAGAATGGCGAGAGCGGCGATGGTGCTTGATCCGCGGCGGAGCTACCCTATAATGCGTGGCAACTTGCCGCCGCCGGATTCCGGGAAGCGCTCGGTGGCGCTACGGGACCTAGCTGCGGCCCGAGCGAGGACGCGGCTGGAGAGGTTCGTTCATGGATTGTCCCAAGTGCAAGATCCCCATGCTCGTCGTGGAGTACGACAAGATCGAGCTGGATCACTGCGTCCGCTGCGAGGGGACCTGGTTCGACCGCGGGGAGCTGGCATTGCTGTTCGCCGACAGCGAGACGGAAGACTACGGGCTGCAGCCCGAGCAGATCGCGGCCTTGCCCGATGCGCAGACCGACGAGGAGCGGCGCAAGTGCCCGGCCTGCGGCAGGAAGATGCGCAAGGTCCTGCTGGGCCCGGAGCACGGCGTGCTGATCGATGCCTGTCCCCAGGGGGACGGGCTCTGGTTCGACGACAGCGAGGTGGGCCAGCTGGCCCAGGAGATCCGCGAGACCGGCGCCGGCCTTTCCGGTCGGGCGCTGGTATTCATGGGCAGGATGTTCCAGGAGCAGGAAGGGTCGGAACCGGCGGAGGGAGAGACGGAATGATCTTCTTTCTAATCTTTCTGGGCCTCATCGTGCTGATCGTGCTGTGGATGGTGGGCATGTACAACGGCCTGGTGGGGCTGCGCAACCAGGTGAGGGATGCCTGGGCGCAGATCGACGTGCAGCTCAAGCGCCGCTTCGACCTGATCCCGAACCTGATGGAGACGGTCAAGGGCTACATGCATCACGAGCGCGAGACGCTCGAGGCCGTCACCCAGGCCCGTGCCGCGGCCGCCGGCGCCCACACCGTGGGCGAGCGAGCCGAGGCCGAGTCGGGTCTGACGGCGGCCCTGGGCCGGCTGTTCGCCGTGTCGGAGGCCTATCCCGATCTGAAGGCGAACCAGAACTTCCTGGCCCTGCAGGAGGAACTGACCAGCACGGAGAACAAGATCGGGTTCGCGCGGCAGTTCTACAACGACACCGTGATGAACTTCAACAACAAGATCCAGATGTTCCCCAGCAACATCGTGGCTGGCATGTTCAACTTCCGCGCCAGCGAGTTCTTCGAGCTGAAGGACGAGGCCCAGCGCGAGGCGCCCAAGGTCAGCTTCGGCAAGTAGCAGGCGATGCGGCGGGCGGCGGACGCCGGGTGCCCGCCGCGGCGCACGGCTTTCCACCTCCGGCGGGGCGGGGCGATGTTCGAGCAGATCCGCGCCAACAAGCAGAAATCGGCCTTCCTGGTCTTCTTCATGGCGGGCGTGCTGTTCGCCCTCGGCTGGTTCATTGCCGAGGCGCAGTCGCCCGGCCACGGGATCATCGGCCTGGGCATCGCCGGCGTGATCTGGCTGGTGATGACCCTGATCGCCTACTACAGCGGCGATCATGTGTTCCTGGCCCTATCGGGTGCCAAGCAGATCCAGAAGGACGACCTGCCGGTGCTGTGGAACGTCGTGGAGGAGATGTCCATCGCCTCGGGGCTGGGCAGGATGCCCAAGGTGTACATCATCGACGACGAGTCGCCCAACGCCTTCGCCACCGGCCGCAGCCCTGAAACCGCCTCGGTGGCGGTCACCAGCGGCCTGCTGCGCATCCTCAGCCGCGACGAGCTGCAGGGCGTGGTCGCCCACGAGCTCGGCCACATCCGCAATCGCGACATCTTGCTGATGCTCTACGCCGGGGTGCTGGTGGGCTCGATCGCCCTGCTGGCCGAGGTGGGCTTGCGCTCCTTCTGGTTCTCCGGCGGTCGTCGATCGCGCCGCAGCGGCGGTGGCAACGGCCAGAGCCAGGCCATCATCATGCTCGTGGCGATCGTCCTGATGATCCTCGCGCCGATCATCGCCCAGCTCATCTACTTCGCCATCTCCCGCAAGCGGGAGTACCTGGCGGACGCCTCCTCCGCCATGTACACTCGCTATCCCGAGGGCCTGGCTTCGGCCCTGGAGAAGCTGGCCGCCGCGCCGGTCAAGCTGAGCAAGGCCAACCGGGTCACCGCGCCCATGTACATCGTCAATCCCTTGCAGCGGAGCGGAGCCATGGCCGCTGACGCCACCTCCACCCATCCCCCCATCAGCGAGCGCGTGCGGATCCTGCGTGGCATGGCCGGTGGCTCATTCGCCGATTACGAGGCGGCTTTCCGCAAGACGCACGGTGGCAAGGGCGTGCTCCCCAGGTCGGCGCGCAACCTGCAGAAGGAGTACGAGGAGCGCCAGGCCGCCAAGGCCGCCGCGGTCGCCAAGGGGAAGGGTCTGCCGGGACTGGACGCCGTCAAGGGCCCTCTGCCGGGCATGGCTGCGGGAATGGCCGGCGCCGCAGCCGTGGCCGCCGCGGCAGGGATGGCGGCCGCCAGCGCCGAGCACGGAACCGTCAAGGGCCGGGCCCGAGCTGTGGATGACTTCTTCTACCGCCAGCACCAGTACAAGCGCCTGGCCTGCGAATGCGGCGCCGTGCTCAAGCTACCACCGGGCCTGACGGTCAGCCGCATCCGCTGCCCGCACTGCGGCCGCCAGCACGACGCTTCCCTTTTCCAAGAGTTCACCACCTGAAGAAAGGGAGAGCCATGCCCAGGAGGCTTTGCCTCGGCTGTGTGCTGCTCGCAATCACGGTCCCCGTAGCGCTCTCTGCCCTGTCGGCAGCCGCTCAGGAAACTTCGCGCCTCGACGTCACCATCGCCCCGGTGCGGATGAAGGATGGCGGGAACCTCATCGTGGCCCTCTACGCCGACGAGGATTCCTGGCTCGAACTCGAGCAGGCCTTCCGCGTGCGGACGCACCCCGCGGACGCCGAGACGGTCCACGTCTCCTTTGATGCGATTCCGCCGGGCGAGTACGCGCTGCAGGTCATCCACGACAAGAACGAGAACGGCAAGTTCGACATGCGCTGGTTCCCCTATCCCCGGCCCAAGGAGGGCGCCGGCGTCTCCAACGACCACGTGCGCAAGGGCAAGCCGCATCATCGCGAGGCCCTGTTCACGGTCCAGGGGGATACCGTCGCCCTGTACGTCCGGCTGCACTACTAGACCCCCGTCCTCGCCGCCGGAACCGGCTGCCCGCCGGGACAGATCCCGCAGGTGATTGTATCATGTCAGCGCCGGAACGGCCGCCGGCGGCGCGAGGGACGGGGAACCGCCGGCCCGCGCCGCGGGTTCGACGTGGCCGGCGAAAGGACCGTCCATGCGCCTCACGCTCAAGATCATCGCCATGATGTGTCTCGCCGTCATCGTGCTGCTGGCGGTGGATAGCCTCTTCCTGGTCCAGCGCGAGGTCAGGCTCTACGATACGGACATGCGGCAGGATGCCCTGCACCTGGGGCGCACGCTGCGGGAGCTGGTCATCCGCACCATGAGCAGCGAGGGCGAGCAGGGTGTGCTCGCGCTGCTCAAGGAACTCAACGAGGGGGACAGCAGCATCCAGGTGAGCTGGGTGTCCCTGGAGGGCGCCACCGATGGCGCCCAGGAACCGCAGATTCCCAAGGCGGATCTCGCGGCCGTCCGCCTGGGGCGCGAAGCCTCCTTCAAGCGGGCGCGGATGGCCGGCGGAGGCTACCGGTTCACCTACGTGCCGCTGGCACCCGGCCATCCGGGCCGCGGCGCCCTGGAGATGCGCGAATCCCTCGCCGGGCTCACGGCCTTCAATCACACGACGATCATCCGCTCCTTCGCGCTGGGGGGACTCATCGCCCTGCTGGGTTCTCTCATGGTCTGGATCATCGGGGTGCGCATGGTGGGGCGTCCGCTCGAGCTGCTGGTGGAGAAGACGCGCCGGATCGGCGCGGGCGATTTCACGGGGGATCTGGTGCTGCCCGGGCGGGACGAGCTCTCGCGGCTGGCCGGGGCGGTGAACGAGATGTGCGCCCAGCTCGCCGCGGCGCGCGACGCCTTGCGGGCCGAGAGCGAGGCCAAGCTCGCCGCCCTCGATGAACTCCGCCATGCCGAGCGGCTGGTCATGCTCGGCCGGCTCTCGTCCGGCATCGCTCACGAGATGGGAACCCCGTTGAACGTGGTGGCGGGAAGGGCGAAGATGATCGCGGACGAGAGCCTGGAACACCAGGAGATCGTCGCCAGCGCGCGGATCATCCGCGAGCAGGCCGATCGCATGACCAAGATCATCCGCCAGCTGCTCGACTTCGCCCGCCATCGCCGGAGCCAGCGGCGGCCCGAGCGGATCCGGCGGCTGGTCGCGCACACGCTGGAGACCCTCGAACCCGAGGCCCGCGAGAAGGGCGTGACACTCGAGCTGGCCCCGGAGAACGAGCTGCCGGCCGTGCCGGTCGACCGCTCCCAGCTGGAACAGGTGGTGATCAACCTGGTCGTCAATGCGATCCAGGCCATGTCCGGCGGCGGCAAGGTCCAGCTGAGCCTGGCCCTGGAGGTCCGGCGCAATCCCGCTCAGGTCGCCGGTCAGGAGCTGCAGGTCGCCGTCCTGCGCGTCGAAGACGAAGGTCCCGGAATTCCGGACGACAGCCGGGAACTCATCTTCGAGCCGTTCTTCACCACCAAGCGGACGGGGCGGGGGACGGGGCTCGGTCTGGCCATCGTCAAGAGAATCGTCGAGGAGCACGGCGGCTGGATCGAGGTGCAGAGCCAGCTCGGGAAGGGCACCTGCTTCTCCGTGTTCCTGCCGCTGGAGGTCGGGGAATGAGCGGACGCGTCCTGATCGTCGACGACGATCGCGACATGTGCGAGATGCTGGACAGCGACCTGCAGCGGCGGGGCTATGCCACGGCCTGGGCCGTCGCCGCCGACGAGGCCCTGCGCAAGCTGCAGGACGGAGATTTCGACCTCGTGCTGACCGACCTGAACATGCCGGGCATGAGCGGGGCCGAACTCTGCCGGTACATCGCCAGCAACCGGCCGGACGTTCCGGTCATCGTCCTGACGGCCTTCGGGAGCCTGGACACGGCCGTCGCGGCCATCCGGGCGGGGGCCTACGACTTCGTGGAGAAGCCGGTGGACATGGACCTGCTCGTGATCGTCCTGGAGCGGGCCCTCAAGCACCGCGCCCTGCAGGAGCAGATCAGGGTCCTCAGGCAGTGGGGGGGGCAGGACATCGGCGGCGGCCAGCTGATCGGCGAGAGCCCGCCCATGCAGGAGATGAAGCAGCGCATCGCCCGCATCGCGGGCACCGACGCCTCCGTACTGATCGTCGGCGAGAGCGGGACGGGCAAGGAGCTGGTAGCCCACGTGCTCCACCAGCGCAGCTCCCGGCAGCAGAAGCCGTTTGTGGCCCTGAACTGCGCCGCTCTGCCGGACACCTTGCTGGAGAGCGAGCTCTTCGGCTACCGGCGCGGAGCCTTCACCGATGCCAAGACGGACCGGAAGGGTCTCCTGCAGGAGGCGGAGGGCGGAACGCTCTTTCTCGACGAGATCGGCGAGATGTCCACGGTCCTGCAACCCAAGCTGCTGCGGGCCCTGGAGGAACGGCGCCTGCGTCCGGTCGGCGGCTCGACCGAGATCGAGTTCGACGTACGCATCGTCGCCGCGACCAACCGCGATCTTGAGGAGGACGTGGCCAGCGGCCGCTTTCGCAGCGATCTCTACTACCGGCTCAACGTGATCCAGCTGCGGGTGCCGCCGCTCAGGACACGGGGGACCGACATGCTCCTGCTGGCCCAGCACTTCCTCGCACAGTTCGCGGAGCGCTTCGCGAAGCAGATATCCGGCCTGTCCGACGGGGCGGCGCGCCGCCTGCTGGACTACTCCTGGCCCGGAAACGTGCGCGAGCTGCGCAACGCGATGGAACGGGCCGTGGCGCTGGCACAGCACGACAGGGTGGTCGTCGAGGATCTGCCGGAGAAGATCCAGCTTCACAAGGCCACCAGCCTTCCCCGGACCGGGGACGATCCGGCCGATCTGCTGCCCCTGGCGGAGGTCGAGCGCCGCTACATCTTGCACGTGCTGAAGGTGGTCGGGGGCAACCGCTCCATCGCGGCCCGGACCCTCGGCTGCGATCGCAAGACCCTCTACCGCAAGCTGCGCAGCTACGGCCTCCAGGGCGACTGACCGACGTCCGGGGCCCTTCTTTCCGCCTGCGATCCCGCCTCTCGGGCCCACCCCAGGGTGGGTCACAATGCCGCAATGGGGCACTTTGCCCCAACACCATATCTGTGAATTGCTTATATTACTTGGAGTTATATGTGGCACGAAACCTGCCCTAGCTCACGTTGAACTCGGCACCCGAACTCGCCAATGGGCGGGAGACGTAGCGGCATGGGAAGCGGCTTCTCGGCCTCCGGGGGCTGCTGGCACAACAGAGGTGCCGGAAAGGAAGGAAGACGATGATCCAGAAGGGAAGCCCCAAGACCGGCCAACCAGGGCAGAGGGGGCGAGCGGCTGCGGTGCGACCGCGCCGGGGCACGAAGGAGCGCAAGACGGCCGGCGGCTCGCCGGTGAGCATCATGGAGGAGAGAGGAAACGGAGTCGGCTACGAGCCGACGCTGCAGCACGACGTGGCGTGGACGCGGGTATTCCGTCCACGTGGGACGCCGCCGCACATCCTGGTGGCGGAGGACCATGCGGACATGCGCGACATGCTAGCCCAGACGCTGAAGCGGGCTGGTTACGACGTTACCGAGGTCCCGGATGGCTGGGGGCTTCTTAGCTTGCTGGGAGCCTGTCTGCTGCACTCCCAGGATGAGCAACCGGTGGACCTCGTCATCTCGGATATCCGCATGCCGGGGGTGACGGGCATGGAAGTGCTCAGGGGTGCGGAGGACTCTCCCGAGTTTCCCCCGATCATCCTGATCACGGCCTTCGGCGATTCCAGGACCCATGAGGAAGCGGAAAGACTCGGGGCCAAGGCCGTCTTCGACAAGCCGTTCGATCTGGAGGATCTGCTGACCAAGGTTCGCGAGATCGTGCCCTGGATCTCCTGAGTCGGCACATGCTCTGGCGAAGCGAAGCGGCTTCGGGAAAGGACTCATCATGAAGCAGAGTACGGCGTTGCAGGACGCGCAACCATCTCTCGACGAGCGGACCGCGATCCGCGAACGGGCGCTGCGGATCGTGCTGGCCGAGGACGACCCGGAAATGCGGCTTCTGGTGGCCTGGTCCCTGCACCAGGCCGGTTACGACGTGGTCGAATGCAAGGACGGGCTGTCTTTGATGCGCAAGCTGGGCTTCCTGGATCCCGTCAAGATTCCCCAGCCCGTCGACCTCATCATCACCGACATCCGCATGCCGGGCTTCACCGGGTTCCAGGTTCTGGAGAGCGCGCGGGAGTTCGAGGAGGTTCCGCCCATCATCCTCATCTCGGCTTTCGCCGACGAGGAGGCGCAGGAGCGCGCGCGGAGACTGGGGGCCGCGGCCCTGCTTTCCAAGCCGTTCGACATGTCGGAACTGCTGGGCCGGATCAAGCAGCTGGATCCCCCCACGTTCCGTTTGGCCGCCGAAAGGGCTCGATCCACCCCTTCCGCGCCGCCGGACCTGCCCTTCCCCCTGGAGATGACCTTCCGTCATGCTTCCGGTGCGGAGCCGGTCAAGGACCTGATCGGGAAGCTGGCAGGCAAGCTGAGCCGCTTCGGGGCGCGGATCACGCATTGCCGGGTCGTGGTGGATCGCCTGAGCCACGGGCATCCCGAGCGGCACTCCTACGAGGTGGGCCTGGTGATCTCCACGCCGGGACAGCCCATCGTCGTCGAGCACAGCACCGGCCGGAACGGAGACGACGAGAATCTCTATCTGGCCCTGCAGATCGTCTTCGGGGTCGCCTGTCGCCGGTTGAAGCAGAGCCGCCGCAAGCGCGGCGACTACGCCGGTGTCCGCGGGCGGCGGCTTCCCGTGTAGAGGTCCTTGCAGGCATCGGCCGGATCCGGGCACTGGCGGTCTGGGGGTGGCCGATGCTATGGTTTCCCTGGAGATCGCATCAAGCCGCGGCCTTGCCCGATGCTCGATGGGCAGAAGCCCGGCCTGTTGGCGATGATGAAATGTCCGGCGGCGGGATCCGCCCGGGCGAGGGACTGACCAGGACCGCCGGCGGGGTTCGACCGCGGCCCCGGCCGTGACGAGGAGGTTCGACATGCCGAGATCCACACCATCCAGGCCCGACGGGCAGCAAAACGAACCTCCGCCGCTAGGAGACGACATTCCCTCGTTGCTCGAGGCCCTGGCCGACACTCGCGCGGCGGTCCGGATGCGGGCGCGCGAGGCCCTGGTCGAGCGGGGTGACGAAGTGGTGGCGCCGCTGGTGGAGCTGCTGCAGCACGAGACCTTCCATGTTCGCTGGGAGGCTGCGAAGGCGCTGGAGCAGATGCAGCCCCCGGCCGCGGTCACGGGTCTGACCAATGCCCTGCGCGACGAGGAGCAGGACGTGCGCTGGGTGGCGGCCGACGCCCTGATCGCCATCGGACGTCCGGCCATCGAGCCTTTGCTGAGGGCCCTGATCGAGCACGGCGATTCCTATGAGCTGTGCCAGAGCGCCCGCCGCATCCTCCAGCACGTGGAGGATCCGGATCTGCAGGAGATCGTGGAGGACTGCCTGCTGGCCCTCGGGCACGTGGGGGCCGAGAGCGATGTCATTCCCGCCGCCGAGAAGGCTCTGGCGAGATTGCGCGGCAAATGAAGCGGATCCGGCCCCACCGGGGGAGAGGAGCACGACCGTGATCAAGCGTATCCTCGTGCCGCTGGATCCGTCCCCCTACACCAAGACGGCCGTGAGGATCGGCTGCGCCGTGGCCGAGCGGACCGGGGCCGAGCTCGGCGGCCTGGCCGTCCTGGACATCCCGGGCATCGAGAAGGCCGTGGGACCGGTTCCGCTGGGCGGTGTCTACTACGCGGAGCGGCTCGAGGAGCACAAGGAGCAGGAAGCCCACGAGCGGATCCGTGCCCTGCTACAGGACTTCGCGGCCATCTGCGAGGAAGCCGGGATCCCGCATCACGAGGCCGAGGGCCAGGGCAGCCCCGCCGCCCGCATCCTCTACGAGTCGATGTTCTACGACCTGGTGATCACGGGCCTCCGCACGCACTTCCACTTCGAGACGGAGAAGGACAAGCAAGAAGGCGAACCGGTGGACAAGATCCTGGACCACACCGTCACGCCGGTCCTGGCGGTGCCGCCGGAGTTCCCCGCGACCGACATCGTGGCCGACCACTCCCGCATCCTGGTGGCCTTCGACGGCAGCTTCCCCGCCGCGCGGGCGCTGCAACGGTTCGTGCAGCTCGGCTTCTCCGGCGCGGCGGA
Source organism: uncultured Fibrobacteraceae bacterium (assembly GCA_964524645.1). Taxonomy (GTDB): domain Bacteria; phylum Krumholzibacteriota; class Krumholzibacteriia; order LZORAL124-64-63; family LZORAL124-64-63; genus CAZGEC01. The sequence goes on from CAZGEC010000011.1 coordinate 51,420, forward strand.
GGTGACGCTGCTCATGTCCGATCCCGACAAGGAGAAGGCTGACAGCCTGCTCTCCAGGGCCGAGGCCTACCTGCGTGCCCACGCCATCGGCAACGTGAAGAGGCAGTGGATCGCCACCGAGATCTTCGAGGGGATTCGCGACCACGGTCTCGACAGGGCCACGCTGGTAGTCGTCGGTGCGCACACCAAGAAGGGTCTGTTCGACTTCAAGCTGGGCAGCCTGACCCAGAAGCTGGTCCGCGAGGTCGAGAAGCCGATCCTCATCGGTCCGTGAACGACCGGGCCTGCACGGCCATGGCTTCCACTGCGTTGAGCTTCAGCAGTTGATTGCGACCCAGTCTCCGCAATTGGAGGATGCCCGCCGAGCCATGGACGGTGCCGGGAAACCCCTTCAGCACCACCGTCAAACGCGATTGTAATATTCCTGCAAGCAATGATATTCCAATGGATTCTGCCGGCACATCTTCAGCCCGCGCAGAATGGCCTCCGCGGCCGAGAGAGTGGTGATGAACGCCACTCGATTCTTGATGGCCGCCCAGCCGATGGTGTACTCGTCGGCTCGCGAGCGCTGTCCCAGGGGGGTGTTGATGATGAGATCGATGCTCCCGTTCTTGATTTCATCCACGATGTTGGGCCGGCCCTCGGTGACCTTCAGGACCGAGCGCACGGGCAGGCCCCGCGTGGAAAGGAACTCCGTGTTGCCAGCGGTGGCCACGAGCTTCCAGCCGAGCCTATGAAGACCCTGGGCAATGGGAAGCATGCGGTTTCGATCGCTGGCATTGACGCTGATGAAGGCCGTTCCGGACTCGGGGATGCTGATGTTGGTGGCCTGGAAGGCCTTGAAGACCGAGGCGCCGAAGCTGTTGCTGATGCCCATGACCTCGCCGGTGGATCTCATTTCCGGGCGTAGGAAGATATCCGCCTTCTCGAAGCGGTCGAACGGAAACACCGATTCCTTCACCGCCACGTAGGGGAGCTTGTCCTGATAGGTGTAACCGATGTCACCGAGGGCCCTTCCGGCCATCACCTGGACGGCCAGTTTCGCGAAGGGCACCCCCGTCACCTTGCTCACGAAGGGAACCGTCCTCGACGCCCGCGGATTCACCTCGAGCACATGAATGGTATCGTAGATGATGGCGTACTGTATGTTGAGGAGTCCCTTGACATGAAGAGCCTGCGCCAGGAGTCTCGTGTACTCCTTCAAGTCCTCGTGCTGGCTCATGGAAAGCAGGTAGGGCGGCATGACGGCCATGCTGTCACCGGAGTGGATGCCGGCCTCCTCGATATGCTGCATCATCCCGCAGATTTCCGTGTGATCGCCGTCACAGATGGCATCCACGTCGAACTCGAAGGCGTCCTCGAGGAAGCGATCGAGAAGCACCGGGTGCTCCTGGGAAGCCGTGACCGCGTGGGTCATGTAGCGCTCCAGGGACGATTCGTCGTAGACGATTTCCATGGCGCGGCCACCGAGCACGTAGGAGGGCCTCACGACGAGGGGAAACCCGATGTTTCTTCCCACTTCGAGCGCTTCGGTCACCGAACGGGCGGTGCCGTATTGCGGGTGGGGAATGCCCAGGGTGCGCAGGAGCGCGCCGAAACGATTCCGGTCCTCGGCCAGGTCGATGGAATCGGGGGAGGTGCCCCAGATCGGAACGCCGGCTTTTTCCAGCGCTAAGGCGAGCTTCAAGGGGGTCTGTCCGCCGAACTGAACGATGACCCCTTCGGGCCTCTCGAGCTCGATGATGTTCAGGACATCCTCGTAGGTGAGCGGCTCGAAGTAGAGCTTGTCGGCCACATCGTAGTCGGTGCTGACCGTCTCGGGATTGCAGTTGACCATGATGGCCTCGATCCCGAGGGATTTGAGCGCCAGAACGCCGTGCACGCAGCAGTAGTCGAACTCGATACCCTGGCCGATGCGATTGGGACCGCCACCCAGGATGATCACCTTCCTCTTGCTGGATGGAATCGACTCGTTCTCCTGGTCGTAAGTTGAATAGTAGTATGGCGTGAACGAATCGAACTCCGCGGCGCACGTATCGACTATCTTGTAGGAGGGAACGACACCAGCTGCTATTCGAACGGCCCGAATGTCGAGTTCGGACTTGCCAGCCAGCATCCCCAGGTGCCTGTCCGAGAATCCGAGACGCTTCGCCTGCCGGAGAAGCCCAGGATCGATTGCCTCCGAGGTCTTGGCTGCTGCTGCGAAATGCTGCTCGAACTCGAAGATCTGATGGAGGTTCGTCAGGAACCAGATATCGATCTTGGTGATGTCGGAAAGCTCAGAGGGGGTCAGCCCCATGGTGAACGCCCGCCATAGCTTGAGCAATCGATCCGGGGTGCCGGAGCGAAGATCATCGATCAGGGCCTCGCGAGTCATCTGGTCGTAGTCCGGATTCCCCAGGGCGTGGAATCCGGACCAACCGTTTTCCAGGCTGCGCAGCGTCTTGTTGAGAGCCTCCTTGAAGGTCCGGCCGATCCCCATGGCTTCCCCTACGGACTTCATTTGGGACGTCAAGCGCCGGTCATTCCCAGGGAACTTCTCGAAGTCCCACCGTGGTATCTTGACCACCACGTAATCGATGGACGGCTCGAAGCACGCCGGGGTCTTCCGCGTGATGTCGTTGGTGATTTCGTCGAGCCGGTAGCCCGTGGCGAGCTTGGCGGCGATCCTGGCGATGGGAAAGCCCGTGGCCTTGGACGCCAGGGCGGAGCTCCGGGAGACCCGCGGATTCATCTCGATGACGACCATTTCGCCGTCTTGCGGATTGACCGCGAACTGGATGTTGGCGCCACCGGTTTCGACGCCGACGCGCCGGACGATCTTCTTCGCCGCGTCGCGCAGGGCCTGGTACTCGGTATCCGTGAGCGTCTGAGCCGGAGCAACCGTCACGCTGTCGCCGGTATGAATCCCCATGGGATCCAGATTCTCGATGGAGCAAACCACCACGAAGTTGTCGGCGTTGTCGCGCATGATCTCCAGCTCGTATTCCTTCCAGCCGAGCACGGACTGCTCGATCAACACCTCGGAGACGGGACTGGACGAGAGGCCCCATTGAATGGCCTGAGCGAGCTCCTCCCGGTTGTAGACCACGCTGCCGCCGATACCACCCAGGGTATAGGCGGGCCGGATGATGAAAGGGAATCCGATGCGCGCGACCAGCTCCTTGCCTTCCTCGAGAGTGTGCACGCAGCCGCCTGCGGGCACGTTCATCCCGATCTCCTTCATGGCGTCGCGGAAGAGCTTCCGGTCTTCGGCCACCCGGATGGTCTCGAGCTGCGCACCGATCAGCTCCACGTTGTATTGTTCCAGAACCCCCGTTTCGGCCAGCTCCACGGCCAGGTTCAGGCTTGTCTGACCACCGAGGGTCGGTAGCAGCACATCCGGGCGCTCTCGTTCGATGATTCTCGTGATGGCCTCGGCATGGAGCGGTTCGATGTAGGTCCTGTCCGAGAACTCGGGATCGGTCATGATGGTGGCGGGATTGCTGTTGACCAGGACGACCTCGAATCCTTCTTCCCTGAGGGCCTTGCAGGCCTGGGTCCCCGAGTAGTCGAACTCGCAGGCCTGACCGATGACGATCGGGCCGGAGCCGATGACCAGAATCTTCTTGATATCGATCCGCTTTGGCATGGCGGTTATGTCATATCCGCGATGAATTGCTTGAAAAGATAATGACTGTCATGGGGACCGGGGGCCGACTCCGGGTGATACTGAACCGCGAAGGCCCGCAGCGAGTCATGTCTGAATCCCGCGAGGGTGTTGTCATTCAGGTTGATGTGGGTGATCTGGATGTCGTCCCGCGGCAGACTGTCGATGTCGACCACGAAGCCATGGTTCTGACTCGTGATCTCCACGGCGCCTGTGGGGAGGTACTTGACCGGGTGGTTCGCGCCATGATGCCCGAATTTCAGCTTGCTGGTCTTGCCGCCCAGGGCCAGTCCCAGGATCTGGATGCCCAGGCAGATGCCGAATATGGGCTTCTTGCCGAGCAATTGGCGGACGCACGCCACGGCCTTCTCGACCGGTTCCGGGTCTCCCGGCCCGTTGGAGAGAAAGACGCCGTCCGGAGACCAGGCGAGGATCTGCGCAGCCGGCGTATGGGCGGGGAAGACCCGCAGCCGGCACCCCAATCGCTGAAGGGTCTTCAGAATGGAGCGCTTGATGCCGAAGTCCAAGACCGCCACCCGGAAGGTAAGCTCCTGAGTCCTGGAGGCGGCGGGGTCGAGGGGCCAGTCGAAAGGCTCGGCGGCCGTCACTTCCTGAACGATATCCCGGCCGACCAGCGTCGGGCTGTCCCGCAGGTGGGACAGCGCGGCGTCCGTTGCGAGGTCCGAGGTCGTGATCATTCCCATTTGTGCCCCGTGGTCCCGCAGGCGGCGGGTGAGGGCTCGTGTATCGAGGTCGCTGATACCCACGATGTCCTGGTGCTTTAGATAGGCGTCGAGAGGCTGACAGGCCTGCCAGTTGCTGACGATCGGACTGTACTCGCGAATGACAAGGCCAGCCGCGTAGATCCGCCGCGATTCGAAATCGCGCGGATTGACACCGTAGTTTCCTATTTGGGGATACGTCATGGTGATGATCTGATAATGATAGGAGGGATCCGTCAGGATCTCCTGATACCCCATCATGGCGGTGTTGAACACCACCTCCCCGATGGTCGTCCCCGTGCTGCCCAGGGAGAGCCCTTCGTATACCGCGCCGTCTGATAGAATCAGCCGGGCCTTGGCTTGTCCGTTTATGATGATGCCCATCCCTCTCGATCTTGCATCGGTCCGGACTTCTGGACCGGATTGCCTGACCGTCGTTCATGGACAGCATTCTCGATCCGCAACGTGCATAACCCAGGGAAAGCAGTCGCTGGCCCGTATGCATGATCTGCTGTCGCGGGGATGGCGCCCCGGGGGCCCGATCCCTCCCCCAGTGCCCGGAATAGTCTGAACACCATAGTCATGGCACCACGATGACGCAACGCAGGTGTCCGCTATGGCCAGGAAGGCGCCGAAGCAGCTCGGACCGGCGAAACATGTGCCCCCGCTGGTGGTGAGCCCGGAGGTGCAGCTTCCGCTGACCTGAGTTCGTCAGCGGCCGGTTCAGTCCGAGTAATACTCGAGGGCGCCGGCTATCGCATCGGCCATGTGCTCCTTGGTGATGATGCCCACCACCTCCTCGGCCCTGGCCGAATCGTCGTGGGCGGCCACCAGGGCGACGCTGGCGCCTGTCGCCTTCATGGCGTCGATCACCTCGTAGAACTTCTTCGCCTCGGCGACGATCACGTGATCTTGCCGGGCCAGGTCCCCCATCCTGTCCCCGGATCTGCCCCGGCGCAGCGCGTCGAGGACCGCGACCGGCGTGACCGTGCCGATGATGCCGTGCTGGTTGGACACCAGGAACCGATCGATCCCGTGTTCGCTGCTCGCGGCCGGGCCGCACCCCTCGACGGTCTGCGTGGCGGCGACAGCGGAGAAGCGCTTCTGCATGAGATCGCGGGCTCTCTTCAGGTAGATGTAATTGCTCTGGAGTGCATCGGGCATGTAGTGGCCGCGACGCACCAGCTTCAGCGTGTAGATCGACTCCGTCATGATCAGCTTGCGGACCAGGTAGGCCACGGCGACCGTGATCGCCATCGGTATCGCGACCTGGTAATCCGAGGTCATCTCGAAGATCATGATGACCGCGGCGATGGCTGCCCCGGTGGCCCCGCCGACGACGCCGGCCATCCCGGCGACGGCGAAGGCCGGGGCATGGTCCGCCAGGCTGGGGAATATCCAGCCGAGCCCGATGCCGTAGGCTCCACCGAGCGTCGCCCCCATGAAGAGCGACGGCGAGAAAATCCCGCCCGAAGCCCCGGAACCCAGGGTCAGGGACGTCGAGAGCAGCTTCAGCACGAACAGCAGGAGGAGCAATCCCATCAGGGTCAGCCGGCTGGTCAGGACGTCCTGCACCGTGGCATAGCCCACGCCCTCGATGTAGTAGTGCCCGAAGAACGTCATCATGAGATACATCATGATACCGACGATCAGCATCCCGGACATGTGGCGGCTGTAGTAGTTGCCCGGGACCTTCTCCTCGAAGAAGTCCTCGAAGGCGTAGATCGACCTGATGAACAGCGCCGACACCAGACCGAGCAGGATGCCCAGCACGACGTAGGCCAGGAACATCGGCGGGTTCGTGGTGTGAGCGCTGAAGGCCTCGAAATGGGGAATGATGAACGACGGGTGGTCTCCGAACACGAGCCGCCCGATGTAGGTGGCGGTCACCGTGGAGATGATGACCGGCACGATCGTGCGCACGCTCAGCTCCTGCAGCATGATCTCGACCGCGAAGAGGATGCCGCCGAGCGGCGTGTTGAACGTGGCCGCGATGCCGCCGCCCGCTCCCGCTGCGATCATCGCGATGCGCTGCCAGACGGACAATCGCAGCCACTGTCCGAGAGTCGAGCCGAACGAGGCGCCGATCTGGATGATCGGGCCTTCACGTCCGATCGAGCCGCCGCTGCCGATGGAGAGCGCCGAGGCCACGGACTTGATGACGGCCACGATGGGTCGGATGATGCCCTTGTCGTAGTAGCTGGCATCCATGACCTCCGGCACGCCGTGCCCCTTCGCCTCCGGGGCGAAGTTCTTGACCAGAAAGGCCACGCCGACCGCACCGACGACGGGTATGGCTATCACCCACGGGCCCAGGGGGCTGACCGGCGTGTGGACGTTGGCGTCGTAGGTGAACGAGAACTTCTGCAGGAACAGCAGGTTGTGAAAGACGGCGATCATGCCCCGGAACACGACGGCTCCCAGTCCGGCCACGATGCCGATCACCACGGACAGCAAGCCGAACATGATCGGGCTGATCGTGCGCGCGGTGACGACCTTCGATTCCGCCATGCGACCTCCGTCCTCCCGCGTTTGCAACCGAACACCGGCCCGGCACCCGCCGGCGCCGACGAGGCCCTCTCACGCCTTTTGCTCGGCGCCCTGGCCGGTCCCCGACGGCGGGCGCCCCCATTATATGTTTGACTACCGGCCCTGCTGAAAGCTCTAAGTTAGGCACGACCCGGCGACCTCGCAGCCGGAGTACGCCGTGATCCGCGGGCTTGTACCGAAATGCCCGCGGGCGCAATATCCGCATCCGGAGGTGCCCTGATGGCGAGCGAGCCGAGGTACTGGTTCCCGGCCAAGCGCTACGGCTGGGGCTGGGGTCTGCCAGCGAAGTGGCAGGGCTGGGTGGTCCTGGCAGTCTACATCGCCTTGGTCACGATCGGTGAACTCGTCATTCCGCCGGATCAGGGGCGCGGGTTGCGCCTCGGGTACGTGGCTATCCTCACGCTCGGACTGCTCGCCGTCTGCTGGGCCAAGGGCGAGCCGCCCAGGTGGCGCTGGGGCAAGGACTGAGCGGACCGGGGGCCTCGCGGCCCCGCGCGCTGCGACTTGGCGATCTTGATGACCTGGAGGTCGACCAGCTGACAGGCGAGGTAGGCGTGATTGCCAGCCACGACGACGTGTTCGGCCGAGCCATCCGGGTCGACCTCACTCCGCTGCACCGGCTCTGCGGGAGAGGCGAGGCCTAACCAAGCTAGTCGAGGTCCTCGATGGAGGACACGATCTGCTGGAAGACCTGCTCCCAGTCAGCGGCGCTCCGGGCGACGAGGGCCCGCTCGGCCTGCCGCTGTGGATGGTCCACCGCCGGCACCCGGGGAAGCGCCCGCGAGATGATCAGGGTCCTGTCGCCCTTCAGCGCATGGTACCAGCGCTCCACGGCGCAGTCCGGCTCCTTCTCCACGATGTGCACGCTCCCGGTCAACACGCTGTACCCCTGGCCGGGGACCATCCTCATCCGGCAACCATCGAGGGACACCAGTTCCCGGATGTTCTTCTCCACGACGCGGATGGTCAGCTGGAAGTCGGTGAGCCGGGTCTGCTCCTCTCCCCCGGTGCGAGGATCCCGCTGGGGGAGGGCCACGGTGTGCTCCAGCTTCAGGGCCTGATGCGAGGCCAGAGACGTCAGCAGCTTACCGGGATAGCGGAAGGACACGCCCGCGACCGCGCCGTGGCTCCAGCCCCGATATGGTCCGGAGTCCGGGTCGCGCCAGCCCGGGGGATGCCAGGGGGTGCGGCTAGTGTCGGGTGGCGACGGTTGGCAAGCGAAGCGGACCGCGTTGATCCGCCACACTTCGCCTCCAGAGCGATCGACATAGTAGAGACAACGACCGTCGCCGCTCCACTGGACGGACGAAAGACCATCCACCTCGCCGAGCTCGTAGTCCCGGTGGGTCTGCGTGTCGTGCACAAGGAGGTACTCGCGCCAGAGCGGAGAGAAGCCCAGGATGGGAATCATGAGCTGCAGGAGCAGGTTCGTGTGCAGATCCCGAATGCCCATGCAGGCGATGAAGCGCTCGTCCGGCGAGACGACGGGATCGTACAGGCTCCAGTCGGCGAACAGCTCCCGCCGCACGGTCAAGCACCGCCAGCGCCCGTCCGACGCGTACCGGCGGATCGTACCGATCTCGTGCCACCTGTTATCGAAGTTCTGGATCAGGTAGACGTACCTGCCGAAGGTCTTGCCGTCCCAGGCCACGGCCACCTGCGTGGTATGCCGCTCCCGCCCCTCGGCCTCGCTGAGCCTCTTGGCCGCAAGGGCCTGTACCTCGCCCGCGGGCGGTCGGACGGGGGTCACCTCCCTTGCCCCCAGCTGACGTGACCGGCCCGTGTCCAGCTCGATCTCGATCCAGCCGCCGGATCCGAGTCGGAAGCGCACTTTCCCGTCGAGCCAGTGAGCCTCGTTGAACGTCCATGTGATGCTCTTGGCCAGCCCGCTCGATCGCTCGCCGGACGCGGAGTCCAGATCGACGACCCGCTCGGTGCCGCCGATCAGGTCCCGCACGACGATCTCCGTGGTCTCCTCGAGGTCTTCATTTGCGGGGGACGTCCTCCGTGCATAGACGAGCCAGTGCTCGTCCGGGGCGAGGACGAACACGAAGTTCTTGGACAGAGGCTCGTAGAGAGCGGGGGAGGTGAGGACCACCTCCCGGTGCGTCCCACGCAGGCCGATCTGGCGGCCCAGGATGCGGCCGCTCACCAGCAAGACGATGACGGCGGCACTACCCGCAAATGTCCGCCGCTTTCCCCACCGCTGTCCGGACAGGTACAGCCAGACGAGGATCTGCGCGAGGGCCAGCATCATGAAGTTGACGAGATTCGTCAGGCGCCCCCAGCCGCCCGCATGGCTCCCCGTCCCCGGCTCGACCGGTGAGAGGTCGAGGGCATAAACGACGAGGTAGACCGCGCAGATGATGATGGGCAGGTGCCAGATCAGGTACTTCCGCGAGAACCCGTGGATCATCGTGCATCCTCTTCCCCTAGCGGCTGCGAGGCCGCCGCGACCGTCAACGGCTCGTTGCGAGTCGTCCCCCGCCGGATCGAGGCAGGATCGCTCGCCGACCGTAGCAAGTGCTGGGCCCAGTGGCGAGCATCGGAGGACCATCCGGCCTGCGTTACGCTGCCCCGCGCACAGGGGCCAACGCCCGCGGTGAGGCCTCCAGCTGCCGATCCCGATTGGGGTCTTGACGCCGGTGGCGGTATGATATATTGTCATACCAGGAGGTGGGTCATGGCAAGAGCCAAGGTTGCCGTCTCTCTGGAAGAGGACACTCTCCGCCGCCTGGATCAGCTCGTCCGACGCGAAGTTTTCCCGAATCGCAGTCGGGCAATCCAGAGCGCAATCGAGGAGAAGCTCGAGCGTCTCGAACGGAGCCGCCTTGCTCAGGAGTGCGCAAAGTTGGATCCCGCGTTCGAGAAGGCGCTTGCAGAAGAGGGAATGTCGGAGGATCTCTCACGATGGCCCGCATACTGAGGGGAGATATCCGCTGGGCCGACCTCAATCCCACACGGGGGCATGAACAAGCCGGGCAGCGTCCGGTCCTCATCCTGAGTCACGATGTCTTCAACGAGCGTTCGGGTACGGTGATCGCAGTTGCATTGACGAGTCAGCAACCGCGAGCGGGCTTCCCGTTGACACTCGAGTTGAGCGCACGTGGCCTACCGAAGCGTTCTTGGATCAAGATCAGCCAGATTCGGACCCTGGCCGTCGAGCGCGTCGGCAAGCGCCTGGCTCGGGCCACACCGGAGGAGATAGCACAGGTCGTAGAAGGGCTGTATGAGATCCTGGGAGCATAGCAGGAGCATGAGCTCACCATATGGAGATCGCAGCACCCAAGATCCGCGTCTTCGGGCGCTGGTTCGGGGACCCACCTGTTTACCTGGGTCGGACCTCACCGTCTGAACAGGTTCACCACCAGGGTGAGGATCACGCTCACCAGGATCATCGAGGTGATGGGGATGAAGATCCTGGTGCGCCCGGACTCGATGCGGATGTCTCCCGGCAGCCGGCCGAACCAGCTGATCAGCCAGGGGGCGAACTGAACGATGATCCCCAGACCGAGGATGATCAGCCCCGCCACGATGAGCCAGCGGCCCATGATCCCTCCCAGTGGCGGATCGCCGGAATGACCTCGTGGCCGCTCCGCCCTGCGGCCGCCCGGGCCGGATCCTATCATCGCCCGCCATTTGCCTTCAACTCGTCCTGAGGGCGAGGATCGGGGCGCCGCTGTCGAATTCGAACGGAGCGGCTTCCTTCGCCGACCGCCTCCATGATAGAGTACAAGCCGTTCCCTGACAGGACAGTCGATACGTTAGGAGGGAATCATGGCCGTGCGCGTGGTCAGGCTGGGTAGTCCGCGAGTGAAGGGCGAGGGGACGCGCATCGGGACGGTGCGGCGTCCGCCGCGCGGGGTGCCCAAGAGCGAGTTCGCCGCGCGGAACTGGTACGACGTGTGGTTTCCCAACCTGGCCCCGAGCCTCGAGACCATGAAGATCGCTCAGAAGGCCCGCACGCCCGCCCAGTGGGCGGCCTTCACCCGGAAGTACCGGTCCGAGATGGCGCGGCCCGACAGCCGCCACGCGCTCGAACTCCTGGCGGCCCTGTCCCACCAGTGCAACTTCTCCGTCGGCTGCTACTGCGAGAACGAGTCGCACTGCCATCGCTCGGTGCTACGCGAGCTGCTGATCGAGAATGGCGCGGAGCTGAAGGACTAGCTCGCGAAGTAGATCTCCTTGAACACCAGGCCGAGGGCCAGGATGAGGGCGATGACGTAGACGACGCCGCTCACCTCGCGGCCGCGGCCGCCCAGGAGCTTCAGCAGGGGATAGGAGATGAAGCCGAGGGCGAGGCCGTACGCCACGTTGTAGGTCAGGGGGATGCCGATGATGGTGAGGAAGGCGGGAATCCCCTCGGCGTGGTCCTCCCAGCGGATGCGGGAGACGTTGGCCAGCATCAGGCTGCCGACCAGGATCAGGGCCGGGGCGGTGATCGGGTTGTAGACCGCGTCGTCGACCATGATGCCGCCCCCGACGAGGCGCACCACGGGGGCGAAGAAGAGGGCCAGCAGGAAGAGCAGACCCACCACCACGTTGGAGAGGCCGGTGCGGGCTCCCGCCGAGATGCCGGTCGCGCTCTCGATGTAGCTCGAGACGGTGGAGGTGCCGAGCAGCGCGCCGGCGGTCGTGGCGACGGCGTCCGAGAGCAGGGCCCGCTCGGCGCGGGGCAGCTTGCCGTCCCTGAGCAGCCCGGCCGGCTGGGCCACGCCGATCAGCGTGCCGACCGTGTCGAAGACCAGCATGAAGAGGAAGACCACGATGACCGGCAGCATGCTCAGCGAGAGCGCGGCGCGGACGTCCAGTTTCAGGAAGGTCGGGGCCAGGGACGGCGGCCGGCTCACGACGGCGCCCAGGAAGCCGCGGCTCAGGTCGGGCTCGATCAGGCCCGTGAACAGCGCCACGAGCGTGATCGCCAGCATGCCCCAGAGGATGGCCCCCTTGACCCGGCGGATCATCAGGGTCCCGATCAGGACCAGCCCGCCCAGGGCCAGCAGCGTGTAGGGGGCGTGCAGGCGGCCCATGGCCACCATGGTCACCGGATCGCGCACGATCACGCCGGCCTGCTGCAGGCCCATGAAGGCGATGAACAGGCCGATGCCGGCCGCGATGGCGTACTTGAGCGAGTCGGGCACGGCGTCCAGGATGGCCTCGCGTATCCTGGCGAAGGTCAGCAGCAGGAACAGGATCCCCGACACGAAGACCGCGCCCAGTGCCGCCTGCCAGGGGATCCCCATGCTCACGATGACGGTGCCGGCGAAGAAGGCGTTCTCGCCCATCAGGGGAGCCTGGGCCACCGGGTAGTTCGCGTACAGCCCCATGATGAAGGTCGCCAGGGCGGCGGACAGGCAGGTGGCCACCATGACCGCGTCGAAGTCCATGCCGGTGCGGTTGATGGTGCAGAGGATGGCCGGATTGACGAAGATGACGTAGCTGAGCGTGGCGAAGGTCACCAGGCCGCCCCGGATCTCGGTGCGGCCGTTCGTGCCCTGGGCGGACAGGTGAAACAGCCTCTCGAGCACGGCCGGCTCACCACTTCCAGTCGAAATCTGTGAAGTCGAGGTTCGCGAAGAGCGACTTGTGCTCCCCGTAGTCCTCGACCTTCTGCCCGTTGCAGACGAAGGTGGCGTGCTCGCCGCAGACGCGGCTGAAGCGCGCAATCTTGGTCTTCTGATCGGGGGTCTTGATGACGATCTCGACGAGCTTCTCGGACACCGACGACGCCAGGTCCGCCCTGCAGATCGGACACGAGAACTCGACCTCGTCCCCGATGCGCATGCGCGAGCGGAACGACTCGTCGCAGACGTAGTGGTAGTTGCCTGGCTGGGGACTGAGCAGGATCAGGCCCCGCATCTCCCCCAGGCGGACGGCCAGGATGATCCGCGTACCCGGATTGAGCACCGAGCGGCAGTGCGGGCAGAAGAACCTCGTTTTCATGACACTCTCTTCCGCGGCCAGGTCGTCCGCCGCGATACGCTCCGGGGCGCCGTCACGACGCTCACTGCTGTGACTCCAGGACCAGGGCGATTCCCTGACCGCCGCCGATGCACATCGTCACCAGGCCGTACCGCTTGCCGGTGCGGCGCAGCGCGTAGGCACAGGTCAGGGTCAGGACCGCGCCGGTGGCCCCGAGCGGATGCCCCAGGGCGATGGCGCTGCCCTGCGGGTTGACCTTCTCGGGATCGATGCCCATCTCCGCGAAGTCGCGGATGCAGGCGAGCGCCTGCGGGGCGAAGGCCTCGTTGAGTTCCACGTGGTCGATCTCCGCGCCCCGGATCCCCGCGCTGGCGAGCGCCGCCCGGGTCGCCGGGACCGGGCCCCAGCCCATGATGCGGGGATCGCAGGCGGCCACGCCCATGCCGGCCAGGCGCGCCAGGGGCCGCACGTTGTGCTGCGCGGCGTCGCTCTCCCTGGCGATCATCATGGCCGCCGCCCCGTCCACGACGGCGCTGGCGTTGCCGGCGGTGATCACGCCGCCCGGCTCGAAGGCGGGGCGCAGGCGGGCCATCTTGGCCAGGGAGATGTCGTCGAAGATGTGGGTGTCGTGCTGGACCAGCTGCGGCTCCCGCGCGCCGTCCAGCTGCACCGCCACCGGCTCGATCTCCTCCGTGAACCAGCCGCTGTCGCGCGCGGTCCTGGCGTTGACCTGGGAGCGGTAGCCGAACCGGTCCGCCTCCTCGCGCGTGATCCCGTAGCGCCGGCCCAGCTCCTCGGCCGTGTTGGCCATGGCCATTCCCGCGCCCGGATCGTACAGGCCCATCAGCAGCGAATCCTGCAGGTACGAGCCCGGCGGCAGCTGCGCGGCGTCGATGGGGCCGTACTTCTGGACCGCGTCGCCGACCTTGCGGCCCCGCCAGTTGTAGAGGATGAACGGGTACTGCATGCTCTCGGCGCCGCCGACCACGCTGAAGGGTCGCTGCTGGTCGTGGCGCACCCCGGCCAGCATCATCTCCGCGCCGACGGCCACCGCCTCGGCGCCGCTGCCGCAGATCCTGGCCACGGTCAGGGCGGGGACGTCGTCGCCGAGACCGCCGCGCCAGCGCATGCCCTGCGCCGCGTAAATGGAATCCCGGTGGCTGTGGCTCGCCATGCCCATCACCACGTGACCGATCAGGGCCTTGTCGACGCCGGTGTTCGCGAGCGTGGCCTTGATCGCCAGGCCCCCCAGCTGCGTGGTCGAGAAGCGCGAGAAAAGACCGGGCTCCTTGTTGTTGATCAGGATGTCCGCCCGCGGCGTGCGCCGGGCTCCGTCCAGGATCACGATGGAGGCGCTCTTGCCCATGATCGTCTCTCCCCTCACTCGTGCATGAAGACCGCGGGAACCCGGGGCCCGTTCACGATGAAATTGGTCATGCCGATGCCGTAGTCGATCGTCTCCTTGCACCGGGCGAAGCCGGCGGCCTCGATCTTCAGGCCCTCGGCGAGAGGACTGGCCAGACCGCGGCGGACGATGTCGACCAGGATGGCGTCGACGGCCAGGCTGTGGTGGCCGATCTCGACGGCGGGGAACGCCGCCGGGACCTGGATCGGCGCCGGGTCGACCGGAGCGAGCTTGATCTTCCCCGCCAGGTGCATGCGGAGGAGTTCCTTGGCGGCGGCCACGACGTCGTCGGCGGGCTCGCCGTGGGCCCAGCCCCACGCGCAGGCCTGCTTCGCGCCGATGGGGTTGCCGGTGCGTAGCAGGCTGACACCCTTCTCGAAGCCGATCAGGCGTGGCAGGCGCTGCGTGCCGCCGTAGCCGGGCGTGATGCCCAGGTTGACCTCGGGCTGCCCAAGCATCAGGCGCGGCCCGACCACCCGCGCGTGGCAGGCCATCGACAGCTCGCAGCCGCCGCCGAGGACCGGTCCGTCCACCGCGGCGACGACCGGCTTGGGCAGGTCCGCGATCGCGGCCAGGATGGCCTGGCCGTGGAAGCACTTGGCCTCGGCCGCGGCGGGTGTATCGAGGGCCGCCAGCTCCATGATGTCCGCGCCGGCCAGCGAGCCGCCGAAGCTGGTCAGCACGATGCCCTGGACCTCGGGGTCGTTGGCCAGCCGGGCGAACGCGGTCTTCAGCTCCTCGAGCGTCCTCTCGTTCAGGGCGTTCATCACCTCGGGCCGGAAGAGGGTGACCACGGCGATCCCGTCGGCCGACTCGACCGAGACGTTTCGGTAGAACTCGGGCAGCTTCCGCTCGCGGATGCTGCGGGTGATCTCGAAGCCCGGATGGCTCTCGGCGTAGCGCGTGCAGATCTCGTGCACCCGGTCCATGCCCAGGTCCTCGGCCAGGTCGAGCAGGCCCTTGCCGAAGCCCAGCGCGTTGCGCGACAGCCAGTTGAACTCGCGGGGCGCGCAGATGCCGCGGTCGACGACGAAGAAGGTGCGTCCCAGCAACACGGCCAGGATGCGGTCGAGGACCTGCCGGCCCAGCGCCTCGTCGTGCGCGGGATCGCCGGGCGCCTTCCGGTCGTGCCAGGGCTTGAGCCCCTGCTCGGTGAAGATCGCGGGCGGCTGGAACCAGGCGCCGCCGGTCGGCGCGTCGCGCATCAGCTCCAGGCAGTGCACGTTCAGCAGGTTGCCGCGGGTCAGGTCCATGACGTTGAAGGGCCCGCCGCCGCCGACGGCGTCGTTGACGATCTGGTCGACCTGGGCGCAGCTCGCGAGGTCCTCTTCGCGCATGCGCGCCGCCTCCGCGCAGTAGTTGCAGAAGACGTCGTCGGCGGCGAAGCAGGGCGCGTCGGCGGTGATGATGGGCACCTTGCCCAGCTTCTTGAGCGTCGCCAGCATGCGTTGCTCGTAGACCTCGTGGCCCGAGAGCACGACCTCCATCGGGGGCGAGCGCCAGGCGGGGAAGAACGGGTGGTTGACGAAGCAGCGCTCGGGGTGCTGCACGCCCGCGACGATCTGGGCGCGAGGAATGCCGGAGGTGGCGAAGCCGACCAGGCAGTCGGGCCGGACCACGGCCTCGACGTCCTTCAGGATCGCCTGCTTGATCTTCAGGTCCTCGGTGGCTGCCTCGATCACGTACTCGCAGGCTGCCAGGTCGCTCAGGTCGGTGGTCGGGACGATGCCCTCGGTCGCGATCCTGGCGACCTTCGGGCTGAGCTTCCCGCGGCTCAGCCCCTTCTGGACGTAGCCCCGGATGCGCTCCATGCCGGCCGCGAGCGCCTCCTGCTTGATGTCCATGAGGAAGACCTTGCCGCCGCCTGTCCTGGCGAGGGCCGAGATGAAACCGTACGCCAGGTCGGGTCCGATCGAGCCAGAACCAATCACGCCCACAATCATCGTCTGCCTCCTTGGCCATACTGGAGGGAACTGAGGTCGGGCCCTCGCCCCGGCGGGCTCGTATTGTCGCACAATTCGCCGGGGGGAACCATATGGAATTGGCTCGCTGCGGGAAAGGACGCGCGAGGGCGGACGCTCCCTCTTGACTCCGCTGGTATACTTGGCTCTACTTGGGGAGAACCCGTGCTCGGGCGATCCCGGCCCGTCGCGGTGCGGCTCGCTGTACGCGAGGATGCGCCCGCCGTTTGACCCGAGGAGTACACCATGTCCGCTGAGAAGAAGCCGGGCATCAAGAAGATCAAGGCCGCCGGAGCGATGAAGAAGCTCATGGCCGACTACTTCCTGGAGCTGGACGAGGCCGCGCGTACCGGCAGCGCCAAGGTGGCTTGGTGCACGAGCGTCGGGCCGGCGGAGCTGCTCCGCTCCTTCGGCTTCCGGGTCTACTTTCCCGAGAACCACGGGGCCATGCTCGGTTCCTCGCGACTGGCGCCCGAGCTGATCCCGGCCGCCAACGCCGTCGGCTACTCGCCGGACATCTGCTCCTACCTGACCAGCGATGTCGGCTCCTACCTGCGCAAGCGCACTCCCCTGACCGACGCCTTCGGCCTGGAGGGCGTGCCCAGGCCGGACGTCCTGGTCTACAACACGAACCAGTGCCGCGACGTCAAGGACTGGTTCGGCTTCTACGAGCGGGAGTTCGGGGTGCCCTGCCTCGGCATCGACACCATGCGCGGTATCGGCGACATCGCGGCCCGGCACCTGGACGGGTTGATCCAGCAGCACAGGGCCCTGCTGCCGGACCTCGCCGAGATCGCGGGCCGGAAGTTCGACCTGGACCGCCTGAAGGAGGTCGTCGCCTCCTCGTACCGCTGCACCCAGCTCTGGAAGAAGGTGCTGCGCCTGGCCGAGCACAAGCCGTCGCCCATCACCTTCTTCGACGGCACGATCCACATGGGACCCGCCGTCGTGCTGCGTGGCGACGAGCGGGCCGAGCGGTACTACGAGCTGCTGATCGCCGAGCTGGAGGAGCGCATCGCCGCCGGCGAGGGGGCCGTGCCGGACGAGAGGTACCGGTTCTACTGGGAAGGCATGCCGGTCTGGGGCAAGCTGCGCAGCCACGCCGAGCTGTTCGCCGGCCTGCAGGCCTGCGTGGTGGCCTCCACCTACTGCAACAGCTGGATCTTCGAGGCCATGGGCGCCAGCGATCCGTTCGAGGGCATGACGCGGGCCTACACCGAGCTGTTCATCGTCCGCTCGGAGAAGTTCAAGGAGCAGTACCTGGCCGACATGGTCCGTGACTACGACATCGACGGCATCATCTACCACGACGCCAAGACGTGCCCCAACAACTCCAACAACCGGTACGGCATGCCGGAACGTCTCGATCTCCGGCTCGGCGTCCCCCACGTGGTCATCAACGGTGACCTGAACGATCTACGCCTCTATTCCGAGGAACAGGCCAGAACCCAGTTCGAGGCCCTGGTGGAGCAGCTGCGAGAGGCGCGCTGAACGGCTGCGAAGGAGAGGATGCGGTGGAGCCCGGAGCGCAGCCCGAACGAACGCTCGATCCGGGAACGGGTTTCTTCTGCGGCGTGGACGTGGGAGCGTCGGCGACCAAGCTCGTGCTGCTGGATGGTGGCGGGGAGCCGGTGGCCCGGGTGGTCCGTCCCTCCGGCGTCGATTACGCGACCACGGCGCGGGCCTGTCTCGCCGAGGGGCTGGCCGCGGCCGGCGTCGCCCCGGGCGATGTCGCGCGCACCGTCGCTACCGGCTACGGGCGGGGCAACGTCCCCTTCGCCGAGGCGGCCCTGACCGAGATCCACTGTCACGGCGTCGGCTGCTACCAGCACTTCCAGCGGGCCATCGCCATCATCGACATCGGCGGCCAGGACAACAAGGTGATCCGCCTGGACGCGAGCGGCCAGCGCGCCGATTTCAAGATGAACCGCAAGTGCGCTGCCGGCACGGGGGCCTTTCTCGAGGAGATCGCGCTGCGCCTGGACCTGGAGATTGGGGCCATGGACGGCCTGGCGCGCCGGACCAGCGACGCCGTCCAGCTCAGCAGCTTCTGCACCGTGTTCGCCAAGACGGAGATCCTGGCCCACCTGCGGGCCGGGGTACCCGTGGAGCGGATCGTGCGGGGGGCCTTCCTGTCCGTGGTCACCAGGGTGATGGAGATGGCGCCCCTGGACGGCGACGTCGTGCTGACCGGCGGCGTGGTGGCCCACAATCCGGTGGTCGCGGAGATCCTGGCGGCGCAGCTCGGCCGGGACGTGGCCGTTCCGCCGCATCCCCAGTTCACCGGCGCCCTGGGCGCGGCGCTGGTCGCCGGCCGGCAGGCGGCACGCACGTAGGGACGGAGCGGGCCCGCGGGGGCCCTGCTCGAGCGGGAAACGGAGAGACAGATGCTGGATGGACTCTTCAGACCCAGGTCGGTGGCCGTCATCGGTGCCTCCAACAATCCCTTCTCCATCGGTCACATCGTCATCAAGAACCTGGCCACGTACGGATTCAAGGGACCGATCTATCCCATCAATCCCAAGGACCGGAGCATCCGCAGCTTCCGCTGCTTCAAGTCGGTGCTCGACGTGCCGGACGAGATCGACCTGGTCAACATCTCGGTCAACTACAAGCTGGTGCCGGGCGTGCTCGAGGAGTGCGGCAAAAAGGGTGTCAAGTTCTGCATCGTGCACACGGCCGGCTTCAAGGAGGTGGGCGAGGAGGGTATCCGGCGCGAGCGCGAGATGGTCGAGCTGGCCCACGCCCACGGGATGCGCATCTTCGGCCCCAACAGCCAGGGCATCCAGAACGCCGATCCGGAGGTCTCGGTCTACGCCAACTTCACCTTCGTCCCGATGAAGCCGGGCAACGTCTCGATCATCGCCCAGGGGGGCGGGATGGGCGAGATGCTCAAGCTCCACCTGCACAACGTGGGGTTGGGGCACCGGATGTACTGCTCCTACGGCAACGAGGCGGACCTGACCATGCCCGAGATCCTCGAGTACTACGGCCAGGACGAGGGGACCCGGGCCATCATGATGCAGATCGAGAGCTTCAAGGACCCGGTCCGGTTCCTCGAGGTCGCCAGCCGGATCACGCCGCACAAGCCGATCCTGGCCATCAAGGCTGGGCGCACGCGCGAGGGCTCCGTCGCGGTCTCGTCGCACACCGGCCTGTTGGTGGATCAGGCGGCCATGGCCACGGCCATGTTCCGCAAGGCCGGCGTGCTGCAGTTCACCGACACCCACCGGATGATCAAGGCCGCCATTGCCTTCGCCACCCAGGAGCCGCCTCCCGGCCGCCGCATCGGCATCATCACCAACACCGGCGGGCCCGGAATCCAGGCCGTCGACGAGGCCGTGGACCGGGGCCTGACCCTCGCCTCCTGGTCGGAGGCGGGCCGCGCGCGCCTGCAGGAGAGCCTCTACGCGGAGGCGAGCCTGGGCAATCCGGTCGACGTCGTCGCCACCGCCAACGCCGATCACTACTACGCGGCCGTGGACACGCTCCTGAAGGAGGACGGCGTGGACATGGTGCTGGTGTTCTTCGTGACCGCGCCGTTCACGGACATCAACGCTATCGCGGCGCGGATCAAGGAGGCGACCGATCAGTCCCGCAAGCCGGTCGCCGTGGTGGTCGAGACCTACTCCGAGTGGTACGTGCTGATCGACAAGCTGCGGGAGGCGGGCCTGCCCGTCTACGAGTTCGCCGAGGACGGGGCCCGTGCCCTGGGCGCCATGGCCGATTACGGCGAGCTGCGGCGGCGCGAGGTCGCCGAGCCGCCCGCCCTGAAGGTGGACCGGTCCGTGGCCGCCCGCATCCTGGCGGCCTACGAGGGCACGAATGCCTACCTGCCCCAGGCCGAGGCCTTCGCCGTCCTGCAGGCCTACGGCCTGCCCGTGCCGAAGCTGGCGGCCGTCACAGGTCGCGGCGACCTGGCCGCGGCGGCGGCGACCGTGGGCTTCCCCTGCGTGCTCAAGGTCGAGAGCGCCGACGTGGTCCACAAGTCCGATGCCGGCGGCGTGGTCCTGGACATCGACGACAAGGCCGCACTCGACACGGCGTTCGCGGCGATGAGCCGCCGGTTCGCGCGGCAGAAGGCCGGCTACCTGCTCATGGAGCAGAAGCCAGCCGGCCGCGAGATCATCATCGGCGCCAAGGCGGCCGCGGGCCTGGGTAGCCTGGTGATGTTCGGCCTGGGCGGCATCTTCGTCGAGGTGATGAAGGACGTGATCGTCGGCCTCGCGCCCCTGAGCGGCCCGGAGGCCCGGGCAATGATGCGGGGTATCAAGGGCCACGCGCTGCTCGCGGGGATCCGGGGCGAGGCCGGGGTCGATCTCGGCGCGGTCGAGGATCTCCTGCTGCGGGTCTCGCGCCTGGCGGCCGATTTCCCGCGCATCACGGAGCTGGACCTCAATCCCGTGTTCGTCCATCCCGCGGGCACCGCCCCGGCCGTCGTGGACGTGCGCCTGAAGGTCGAGTGAGCGGCCGGCGGTTCCGCGGCCCGGGCCGTCTCGAGGTGAGCGCAGCGTGACGCACTGGATCCCCCTCGCCGTGATCGTCGTCTACGTGGTGGCCCTCTTCGGGGCCACCGCGTGGGCCCGGCGGCTGACCGTCCGCGGCGGCGGCGGGATCGTGGGCTACCTGCTGGCGGGGCGCGGCCTGCCTGCCGGCGTGGCGGCGGCGCTCCTGGCGGGGCTGGCCATCGGCGGGGCCTCGACCATCGGCGTGGCCGAGCGGGCCTACACGGCGGGGATCTCGGCCGGCTGGTACAACGCCGCCTGGGCCGCGGGCGCCCTGGTGATGGGCCTGGCCGCGGCGCGCCGCTACCGGCGCCTGGAGATCACGACCCTGCCGGAGCTGTTCGAGCGCTGCTACAGCACCACCGGGCGCGTGCTGGGCGTCATCGGCCAGCTCGTCATCCAGGTGGTGATCACGTCCCTGCAGTACGTGGCCGGCGGCGCCATCCTCTCGTCGCTGCTGCCGGGCCTGTTCTCCTTTCGCGCCGGCATGGCGATCACCGCCGTGGTCTTCGTGGGCATCACGCTGATCGGCGGCTTCTGGGCGGCCGGCCTGACCAACGTCATCAACGTGATCGTGATCTACGTCGGGGTCACGCTCGGGGCCGTCCTGACCGTGAGCCACCTCGGCGGCTGGAGGGATTTTGCCGCCCAGATCCCCGCCGGCCATCCCGGCTTCGATCTGCTGGCGATCGGTCCGGGCCTGATCGCGGCCTGGTTCATCGTGATGATCACCCAGGTGCACTCGACGCAGGCGGTGATCCAGATCGGATTCGCCGCCCGGGACGAGCGCGCGGCGTCCCGGGCCTACCTGCTGGGTGCACTGCTCATCGCGCCGGTGGGCTTCATCAGCGCGATCATCGGCATGGCGGCCGCGGTGCTCCATCCCGGCATCGTGCCGACCGAGGCGCTGCCGAGGGTGGTGCTCGGGCTGCCCTCCCTGGCGGCCGGGATCATCCTGGCCGGGCTGTGGGCCGCGGACGTGAGCACGGCCTCGGCGCTGCTGATCGGCAGCGCCACCCTGGTCTCGACCGACATCGTCAAGCGCTTTTTCGTGCCCGAGCTGAGCCCCGCCCGGGATCAGCTGCTCTGCCGGTTGACGGTGCTCGTGCTCAGCGGGGTGACGTTCCTGCTGGCGCTGACGGTCAGCGGCATCCTGAAGATGCTGCTCGTCGGCCTGACCCTCTCGACGGCGTACACGCTGGTGGTCCTCATGACGATCTTCTGGCCCGCCGCCTGCCGCCGCTCGTCGGCCAGCTGGACCCTCGCCGCCACGATGGTCGCCCTGGCGGCCTGGCTGATCGCGCCTGCGTCCTGGCGCGTGCTCCCTCATCCTATTTATTTCACCTGGCTGGTCAGCCTGGTGACCTTCGGCCTCGTGGCGCTGCTGGACCGCCGGCCGATGGACAGGCCCTGAGCGGGATGCTATGATGACGACAAGATGCGAATTGACAATCAGTTGTCAGCCTCGCGCGGCAGACCGCCGCGGAACCGCCCGGCGAGAGGTGATCGCGACATGATCCACATCGACGAGGACCTCTGCAAGGGGTGCCGGATCTGCACGGTGTTCTGCCCGACGCACGTGTTGGAGGAGTCGACCGCCATCAACCGGCTGGGCTACTACGTCCCTCTGGTCAAACGGGAAGAGGCCTGCCACGGCTGCCGGTTGTGCGAGCTGCTGTGTCCGGAGTTCGCTATCTTCATCAAGCACGAGTAGGAAAGGCGGGCGGCGGTGATCCAGTCCCGCGACAGCGCCGGGTTGAGAACGCGCTACCTGGCCCGGCTGGCCGGCCGGAAGCACTTCATCCAGGGGGACGAGGCCGCGGCCCTGGGCGCCATCTACGCCGGCTGCAGCTTCTTCGGCGGCTATCCCATCACCCCCGCGTCCGAGATCGCCGAGGTCATGGCGCGGGAGCTGCCGAACACGGACGGCTACTACGTCCAGTTCGAGGACGAGCTGGCCTCGATCTCCGCGGTGATCGGCGCCGCCTGGGCGGGCGCCAGGGCCATGACGGCCACGAGCGGCCCGGGCTTCTCGCTGATGCAGGAGAACATCGGCTATGCCTGCATGACCGAGACGCCCTGCGTGATCGTCGACGTGCAGCGCTCCGGCCCCTCGACCGGTCAGGCGACGCTGCCGGCGCAGGGCGACGTGATGCAGGCGCGCTGGGGCACGCACGGCGATCACGAGATCATCGCGCTGGCCCCCTCCTCGGCCCAGGAGTGCGCCGACCTCATGATCGACTGCTTCAACCTGGCGGAGGAGTACCGTACGCCGGTGATCTTCCTGATGGACGGCGAGATCGGCCACCTGCGCGAGCAGGTCGTCTTCCCTGATCCCGACACGGTCACGCTCACGCCGCGACGGCAGGCCGCCCCGGGCGAGACGGTCTTCGGCGGCCAGACGGTGCCGCCGATGCTCGAGTTCGGGCACGGCGGCTACGTGCACGTCACCGGATCGACGCACAAGGAGGACGGCATGCGGGACGTGCAGACCCAGGCCGTACACGACCGGCTGGTGCGGCGGCTGGTCGCCAAGATCGAGACGGCGCGCGATCGCGTGGCCCGCGTGGACCTGGACGCCCAGGAGGGGGCCGAGATCGGAGTCCTGGCTTACGGCGCGACGGCGCGGCCGGCCAAGGGTGCGGTGCTGCGAGCGCGCGCGGCTGGCCGGCGGGTGACCTTCATTCGGCCGGTGACCATCTGGCCCTTCCCGCATCGTCAGATCGGGGCGGCCTGCCGCAGCCTGCGTCGGCTGATCGTCCCGGAGATGAACCTGGGGCAGCTCGCACGCGAGGTCGAGCGTTTCGTCACATGCGAGGTCGTTCCGCTCGGCAAGATCGGCGGCGTGATCCACTCGTCGAGCGAGATCCTCGCCGCCATCCAGGAAGGCGGCCGATGAGCCTGCGCGAGCTCAACGATCCCGAGTACTTCGACGCCTGGGCGGCCGCCGTCGCGCCGGCGGACCGGCCGCCGCCGGACCCGGAGTACGGCACCCGGGATCCCCTGGCGGGGCTCCTCGACGCCGACCTGACCGCCGGCGTCGACACCGGGCCCGCCCAGCACCGCCTCCTGCCTTACCTGCGGCGGGCGATCCTGCCGACCACCTTCTGCGTGGGGTGTGGGGGAGGCACGGTCCTGAACGCTTTCACCCACGCCGTAGACGAGATGGGCCTCGATCCCCGACAGATGGTCTGCGTGACCGGCATCGGCTGCTCGTCGTGGATTCCGAGCCCGTACTTCCTCTGCGACACGCTGCACACCACGCACGGCCGGGCCGTGGCCTTCGCCAACGGCGTCAAGATCATGCGGCCGGATCTGAAGGTGATCGTGATCGCCGGCGACGGCGACCTAGCCGGCATCGGAGGCAACCACCTGATCCACGCCGCGCGCCGCAACATCGACCTCGCGGTCTTCTTGGTGAACAACTTCATCTACGGGATGACGGGCGGCCAGGTGTCGCCGACCACGCCCTTCGGCGTGCGCACCACGACGACGCCCTACCGCAACGTCGAGCACCCGTTCCGGATCGCGGACGTCGTCGCCGCGGCGGGCGGCAACTACGTCGCCCGCTGGACCACCTACCATCCCTTCCAGCTCATGGAGTCGATGCAGCACGCCATCGCCAAGAAAGGTTTCAGCTTCATCGAGATCGTCAGCCAGTGCCCGGTCAGCTACGGCAAGATGACCAACATGAGTGATCCGGTGCGCATCCTGGAGTACTTCCGCGATGTCGCGATCCACGTCGAGGCGGCCCGCGGGATGTCCGAGGACGAGTTGGAGGGCAGGATCGTCGTCGGCAAGCTCGTCGAGCGGGACCGGCGGGAGTTCGGCGCGGGGCTGCGCGAGCTCAACCGCGAGCGCCGGGAGGCGCTGGGCGCCGAGCTGGCTCCGGACGCGGCGCCGGAGGCGGCCGGCGAGGGGGTCGAGGACCGATGAGGCTCCGCTTCGCGGGATTCGGGGGGCAGGGCGTGGTGCTCTGCGGGTTCATCTTCGGCAAGGCCGCCCTGCTGGACGGCAAGAATGCGATCCACACCCAGTCCTATGGCAGCGCCTCCCGGGGCGGGTTGACGAAGAGCGACGTGAGGATCGAAGAGGGCGAGATCCACGATCTCGTCTGTGACGAGCTGGACGTCCTGGTGACGCTCTCGCAGCAGTCCTACGATCGCTACAGCCCGGCCCTGTGCCGCGGGGGCTGGCTCTTCTACGAGTCGGACATGGTGCAGATCCAGGCGCAGCCGGACGTCCGCAGCCACGGCGCGGGCGTGACGGACATCGCCTACAAGACCTTCGGACGCAAGATCATGGCGAACATGATCATGATCGGCTTCGCGAACGAGATCGCGCGGATCGTCTCGCGCGAGTCCCTGGCGAGGATTATCGGCGAGAACGTGCCGCCCGGCACCGAGGAGAAGAACCTCGCCGCCTTCACCGAGGGCCTGCGCCTGGGGGCGGCGGCGGTCGGGGGGACCGGTTGACGGCGGCGGGCGGACCACGACGGGGGACGAGGATGCAGAAGGAGATCAGGATCTGCGGCTTCGGTGGACAGGGGATCGTCCTGGCGGGCGTCGTGCTGGGCGAGGCGGCGATCCGGGCCGGCTACTGGGCCGTCCAGACCCAGTCCTACGGTCCGGAGGCGCGGGGTGGCGCGGCGCGCTCGGAGATCATCATCTCGTCCGAGCCGGTGGACTATCCCCGGGTCCAGGCGGCGGACGTGCTGGTGGCCCTCTCCCAGCCGGGCTTCGACAAGTTCGGCCGGGGATTGGCCGAGGGCGGGATCGTGATCGTGGAACAGGATCTCGTCGAGGCCGGCGGCGCCCGGGCCGTGCCGTTCGCCAGGACGGCCGAGAAGCTCGGACGCAAGATCGTCGGCAACATCGTGATGCTGGGCTACGTCGGCGCGCTGCTGGACCTCTTCCCGCCCGAGGTGCTGACGGAGGCCGTCCTGCGCAACGTGCCCGCGGGGACGGAGGATCTGAACCGCCGGGCGGTCCTGGCCGGCCGCGAGCTGTTCGCGGCCGGCGCGCGGTCGTAGGGGTCCGGCAGGGGCGCCGGGCGGCGCCGGAAAGAGCCAGGTCATGACGGCAGGTTTCGATTACGAGAAGATCAGCGGCATCCTCGGCCCGCGCGAGCAGTTCACGCAGGGCGACGTGGCCTGCGCCTACGGCGCCTTGCTGGGCGGCTGCACCTTCTTCGCCGGCTACCCGATCACGCCGGCCACGGAGATCGCCGAGGCGCTGTCCCGCCTGCTGCCGCGGGTCGGCGGGATCTGCACCCAGATGGAGGACGAGATCGCGTCGATCTCGGCGGTCATCGGCGCCTCCTGGACCGGTCGCCGGGCCATGACCGCCACCAGCGGTCCCGGTTTCTCCCTCATGCAGGAGAACATCGGCTACGCCTGCATGAGCGAGACCCCCTGCGTGATCATCGACGTGCAGCGTTCCGGCCCCTCGACCGGACAGCCGACGGAGCCGGCCCAGGGGGACATGCTGCAGGCCCGCTGGGGGACGCACGGCGACCACGAGATCATCGCGTTGGCTCCGGCCTCGGTGCAGGAATGCGTCGACCTGACGCGCAAGGCCTTCAACCTCGCCGAGGAGTACCGCACGCCCGTCTTGGTCATGACCGACGGCGAGGTGGGTCACATGCGCGAGAAGATCGTCCTGCCCGCCGCGGACGAGGTGGAGATCCGCCGGCGCTCCGGGCCCTCCACCCCGCCCGGGGCCTTCGTGCCCTTCCAGGCGACGCGCGGCAAGATCCCGGAGATGGCCGGGTTCGGCACGGGCTTCCACACCTACGTGACCGGCTTGACCCACGACGAGCGCGGGTTGCCGGCCACCAGCAGCGCGAACGCGCACACCCGGCTCGTCCGCCGCCTCTGCGAGAAGATCGCCGACGCTACGCCCGCGCTGACCGACGTGGAGCAGGATCTGCAGGAGGGCGCCGAGGCGGGCCTGATCTCCTACGGCATCTCGGCCCGGTCGGCCGCCGGCGCGGTCAAGCGGCTGCGCCGGGACGGCCTGAAGATCAGCCACCTGCGGCTGGTCACCGTGTTTCCCTTCCCCGAGGCCGTGGTGCAGGCCTTCGCCGCGCCGCTGGCGCGGATCATCGTGCCGGAGCTGAACCTCGGGCAGATCTGCCACGTAGTGCGCGAGGCGGTCGACGGCGCCGCGCGGATCGAACGGGTCGCCAAGATCGGGGGCGAGATCATCACACCGCTCGAGATCGTGCGCGCCGTGCGCGAGGGCGGCGAACCGGTCAGGGCCGCGAGCTAGCCGCTCGCGGCGGAAGAGAGGATCGCGTGTTCAACCAGGCCAGGCACATCCGCGACAAGTACATCCGCGACGAGATGTGGCCGTCCATCTTCTGCACGGGCTGCGGCATCGGCAACGTCCTGAACTACACCCTGCGGGCCGTGGACGGGGTCGGTCTGGACATCGACCGGTGCGTATTCTGCTCCGGCATCGGGTGCTCCTCCCGGCTGCCGGGCTACATCGAGGCGGACGGGCTCCACACCACCCACGGCCGGGCGATCGCCTTCGCCACCGGGGTGAAGCTCGCCGAACCGGACCTGCACGTCGTCGTGTTTACCGGCGACGGCGACATGGCCGGCATCGGCGGCAACCACTTCATCCACGCCGCCCGCCGCAACGTCGACTTGACGGTAATCTGCGTCAACAACTACAACTACGGCATGACCGGCGGCCAGGTCTCGCCGACGACGCCGGAGCGGGGGTTGACGACCACGTCCCCCTACGGCAACGTCGAGCAACCCTTCGACCTCTGCCGCCTGGCCATCGGCGCCGGCGCCCCCTTCGTCGCGCGCTGGACGGTGGGCTACCCTTACGAGACCATCGAGGCCATCGCCGCGGCCCTGCGGAAGCCGGGCTTCGCCTTCGTGGAGCTGCTGATGCCCTGCCCCACCGGCTACGGCAAGGAGAACCGCCTGGGTGATTCCGAGGCCGTGTGGCGCTGGTACAAGGAGCACACGATCTCGCGCCGCGATCTGCTCCAGCTCTCCCCGGAGGACAGGGCGGCCAGCCGCAAGATCGTCGTCGGCACGCTCTGGGACGTCGACCGGCCGGAGTACACGCGGCGCTGGGCGGAGCTCGTCCAGGGGCTTTGATCCCCAGCTCCGCTGCCGGAAGGTGCCGGGTGGTGCTTCGATCCGCGTGGCCCGCCGCCGGGAATGCCCGTTCTGACAGGCCATTGCCGATTGCGATTGACAGTGCGGTGTCTGGTGGTATCCTATCGAACGTTAGTTCCGAACCGGTCCAGGACGTGCGCCCCGACAACCCCTGCCAGCGCGGATCTGCCATGGAAATCGCCGATTTAAGCTATCACCGGCCCGCCACGCTGGCCGAAGCCTGCCGGCTGGCCGGACGGCTGGGTGCGGGAGTCCGCTTCCTGGCCGGCGGCACCGAGCTGCTGGTCGACCTGAAGAGCAAGCGCGATGCCGCGGAGCACCTGGTCTCGCTGCGGGACGTCCCCGAGCTGCGCGGAATCCGGGACGAGGATGACGGGCTGCACATCGGGGCGATGGCGAGCCTGGCCGAGGTCGCGGAGTCTTCGGCCGTCGCCCGCCGGTTTCCCGCCCTGGGCGAGGCGATCCTGACCATGGGGGGGGCCCAGATCCGCAACCAGGCGACCATCGGCGGCAACTTCTGCCGCGCGGTCTCCTGTGCGGACACGCCGCCGCTCTGCCTGGCCGCCGGCGCCCGCCTGCGGCTGGCCGGCGGCGAGGGCGAGCGCATCCTGCCGGCCGAGGAATTCTTCGTCGGTCCGCGCCTGACGGTGCTGCAGCCGGGCGAGGTGCTGGTGGAGATCCACCTGCCGCCGCTGCCGGCCGCCACGGGAGCGAGCTACCAGCGATTCTCGCTGCGGGGCGGCATGGCCGTGGCCGTCGCCGCCGTCGCGGCCCTGATCCGGCTCGACGGCGAGAGGATAGGCGCGGCCCGGGTGGTGCTGGGCGCCGTCGCCCCCGTGCCGCTGATCGCCCGCGCCTGCACGGGCATCCTGGCGGACGAGCCGCCCGCGGCCGGGCTCTTCGCCCGGGCGGGCAGGGCGGCGGCCGCCGAGGCGCAGCCCATCACCGACATCCGGGGCAGCGAGGCGTACCGCCGCGAGCTGGTCGAGATCCTGACCGTTCGCGCCCTGGAAACGGCGACCGCGCGGGCCCGGGGGGAGCGGACGTGAGCGGACGGATCCTGGTCAGCCTGAAGGTCAACGGACGCGAGCACGACCTGGCGGTCAAGCCCAACACGACCTTGCTGCACGCCATCCGGGACGAGCTGGGGCTCACCGGCACGAAGTGCGGCTGCGAGTCCGGGGACTGCGGCGCCTGCACGGTGCTGCTGGACGGCCGCGCGGTGAACTCGTGCCTGATCCTGGCCGTCGACGCGGCGGGCGCCGAGATCACGACCATCGAGGGGCTGGCCAGCGGAGCCGAGCTGCATCCCCTGCAGAAGGCCTTCATCAAATACGGCGCACTGCAGTGCGGCTACTGCACGCCCGGCCAGCTGATGGCGGCCCGGGCGCTCCTGGAGCGCAATCCAAATCCGTCGCGCGAGGAGATACATGCCGCGCTGAGCGGAAACCTCTGTCGCTGCGGCACCTATCCCCGCATCGAGCAGGCCATCCAGAACTGGCGCTCGGCCGCGGACCAGGCCCTCGATGCGCGGCCGCGGCCGGACGACGAGCAGGACCAGCAGCGGGATCTCCAAGTCGTCGGTCACGGCGTGACCCGCTACGACGCGCCGGACAAGGTGACCGGCCGCGCCAGGTACACGGGCGACATCAGGCTGCCGGACATGCTCCACGGCAAGATCCTGGGCAGCCGGGTGGCGCACGGGATCATCAGGCGGATCGACACTGCCCGCGCGCGCGAGCTGCCCGGAGTGCTGGCCGTGATCACGGGGCGGGACGTGCCGGACACGTGGTATGGGGTCAGCCCCGCCCGCTACGACGAGCAGATCCTCGCCAAGGAGCGGGTGCGCTACGTCGGCGACGAGGTGGCCGCCGTGGCGGCGGTGGACGAGGAGACGGCCGAGCGCGCCCTGCAGCTGATCGAGGTGGAGTACGAGGAGCTCCCGGCGGTCTTCGATCCGGAAGAGGCCATGCAGCCGGATGCGCCGCTCGTCCATCCCGAGCATCCCCGCTTCGCACGGAACGTCAACACCAAGGTGGAGTGGCACTTCGGGGACGTGGCACGGGGCTTCGCCGAGGCCGACTGCATCCGCGAGCAGCGGTTCGTCGGCAACCGCTCCTACCAGGCCCCGCTCGAGCCCCATGCGGCAATCGCGCGCTGGGAGCACCACGGTGGGCGCCTGACGGTCTGGTCGTCCGCGCAGACGCCCCACTACATGCAGCACATGCTGGCCCGCGTCTTCGAGCTGCCCATGGGAAGCATCCGCATGATCCGGCCGCCGGTCGGCGGCGGCTTCGGGGCCAAGTGCGAGACGACGCCCCTGGAGTTCTGCGCGGTCATCCTCGCGCGGATGACCGGCCGTCCGGTGATGATGAAGTACTCGCGGCAGGAGATGTTCTACCACTTCCGGGGCCGTCACAAGCAGTACATCGACATGAAGGTCGGGGTGAAGAAGGACGGCACCCTGACCGCCGTGCAGTCGCGCATCCTGCTGGACGGCGGCGCCTACACCTCGTTCGGCGTCATCACCGCCTACTACGCCGGCTCCATGCTGCCCACCCTCTACAAGATCCCCAACTACAAGTACGACGGGTACCGGATCTACACCAACCTGCCGGCCAGCGGGGCGATGCGGGGGCACGGAGTGCCGCAGCCGCGGTTCGCGATGGAGTCCCTGCTGGACATGCTGGCCGAGGACCTGGGCCTTGATCCCATCGAGATCCGCCTGCGCAACGCGATGGAGCCCAACACGCGGACCATCAACGACCTGGACGTCTCCTCCTGCGAGTTCAAGGCCACCCTGGAGAGGGCCCGCCGCGAGAGCGGATGGACCGAGAAGCGGGGCCGGCTCGCGCCGGGCAAGGGCATCGGCGTTGGCTGCGGCGGGTTCGTCTCGGGCGCGGGCTATCCCATCTACCGGTCCGATTTCCCGCACTCGAACGCGGTCATCCGCGTCCACGAGGACGGCCTCGCGGTCTCCCTCTTCATCGCCACGGCCGAGATCGGTCAGGGCTGCGACACGGTGCTGCCGCAGATCGCGGCGGAGGAGCTGGGCATCCCCTATGAGCGGGTCTGGCTGGCCGAGTGCGATTCCGTGCTGGCCCCCATCGACCTGGGCTCCTACGCGAGCCGTGTGACCCTTATGGCCGGCAACGCCGTGAAGATGGCGGCGGCCGAGGTCAAGTCGCAGCTCCTGAAGATCGCTGCCCGGCAGCTCGGCTGCGATCCGCACGGTTTGACCGCCCGCGACGGCCGGATCTTCATCGCGGAGCATCCGCAGCTGGGGATGGGCTGGGACGAGGTGGCGCGCCTGGCCTTCTCCCGCTCCGGACCGGTGGTGGGGACCGGCTACTACCAGCCGCCGCCGGGGCTGGGTGGGACGTACAAGGGAGCCACGGTGGGCACCTCGCCCGCCTACAGCTTCGCGACCTCCGTCTGCGAGGTTGCGGTCGACCTGCAGACCGGCTATGTCACCGTCGAGCGCTTCCACGACTTCAGCGACGCCGGCACGGTGATCAACCCGGTGACCTTCCATGGCCAGGTGGAGGGCGGCATCATCATGGGCCTGGGCGAGACCCTGCTCGAGGACGTGCGCCACGACCGCCGCGGGGTCCTGCTGAACCCGGACCTGCACGGCTACCTGATCCCGACCATCTGCGATACGCCGGCCATCCATTCCCGGGCCGTGGACAGCTACGAACCGCACGGTCCCTTCGGCGCCAAGGAGATCGGCGAGGGCTGCCTGCCGCCCATCCTGGGCGCCATCGCCAACGCCATCTACGACGCGTGCGGCGTGCGCGCGACCGAGCTGCCGATCACGGCGGAATCGATCCTGCGGGGCCTGAAGGCGCGCCGGGAGCGGGGCGGCGGACCGACCGGGCGGGGATCGACGACATGAGCGCGCGCGAGGGGACGGCGAAGCTGCCCGCCGGCAACGACAACGATGCCGCCGGAGGCGGACGCTCGGAGCAGAAGCTCGAGCGCCTGCTCGCGGCCGCCGCGGAGCTGATGGCGGAGCAGGGCTATGCCCAGACCTCCATCCGCAACGTGGCCCGCGAGACGGGTTTCAGCCTGGCCGGCATGTACTACTATCTGGAAAACAAGGAGGATCTGCTCTACCAGATCCAGTACCGCACGTTCTCGGCGCTGCTGACCGAGCAGGAACGGGCGCTGCAGGAGGACACCGAACCGGCGGCGAAGCTGCAGGCGTTGATCCGCAACCACCTGGCTTACTTCACCCGTCACGCCAACGAGCTGAAGGTCTGCACCTTCGAGCTGCAATCGCTGCAGGGCGAGCGGTACCGCGAGATCGAGAAGCTGCGGCGGCGCTACTTCCGGTGCCTGGCCGGGGTGGTGAGCGACATTCTGGGAGTCGACGAGACGGACGCCGCCGGTGAACGGCTCGTCCGCCACGACACGCTCTTCATCTTCGGGATGCTCAACTGGATCCTCATGTGGTTCGACCCCGAGCGCGACGCGCCGGTCGAGAAGCTGGGCGAGGAGATGATGGCGCTGGTCATGCGCGGTCTGCAGGGAGAGCGAACGCCGGGCGCGTGAGGCCCGGCGGGCGGACGGCGGGCCCCGCGCGACAACGAAAGGACAGCCATGGATCTGGGCCTTGCGGACAAGAGGGCCCTGGTGACCGGAGGCAGCCGCGGGATCGGGGCGGCCGTGACCGTAGAGCTGGCCCGTCTGGGCTGCGACGTGGCCTTCACTTACCGGAGCCGGGCCGCCGAGGCCAAGGCGGTCGCCGGTCGGGTGGAGGAGGCGGGCCGGCGGGCCCTGGCGCTCCAGGCGGACGTGGCGGACTTCGCACAGACGGATACCACCGTCGCCGCGGTGCTCGAGTCCCTGGGGGGGCTGGACATCCTGGTCTGCAACGCCGGCATCACCTGGGACGGGGTGCTCTGGAAGATGTCGGAAAAGCAGTGGGACACGGTCATCGACACGAATCTCAAGGGCTACTTCAACTACAACCGGGCCGCGGCCGGGATCTTCAAGGAGCAGCGATCGGGCAAGATCGTCAACATCTCCTCGATCAACGGCCTGCGCGGCAAGTTCGCCCAGTGCAACTACTCCGCCTCCAAGGCCGGCAACATCGCCCTGACGAAGGCGCTGGCCAAGGAGCTGGGCAAGTTCAACGTGAACGTCAACGCGGTCGCCCCCGGCATGGTCATGACCGAGATGGCCGAGACCATCCCGCCGGAGTTCCTCAACGCCGCCGTCAAGGAAACCGCCCTCGGGCGCATCGCGACGACGGAGGACGTGGCGCACGTGGTTGCCTTTCTCTGCTCGGACCTCGCCCGCCACGTCACCGGCGTCGTGGTCAAGGTCGACGGGGGCCAGTACATCTAGGAGCTGATCGGCATGACACGAGTCGGAGTCGTTGGGATCGGGCATGGCGTATTCGGCCGGCGGAGCGACGCCTCGGTGCAGGAGCTGGCCTTCGAGGCGTACCGGGAGGCCGTGCAGGATGCGAAGCTCGACCCCGCGGAGATCCAGGCTTCGGTGATCGGGGCGGTTCCCGAGTATCACAAGCAGCGCTCGGTCGGCGGGGTCGTGCAGGAGTACCTGAACCTGAACCCGCGACCCACCTGGCTGACCGAGGTGGCCTGCGCCTCCGGCTCGGCGGCCATCCGCACGGCCTGGATGGCGATCCGCAGCGGGATGCACGAGGTGGTGGCGGTGATCGGCTGCCAGAAGATGACGGAGCTCACGACGGCCGAGATCCTCGCCCTGATGGGACGGGTGGGCGACGTGCAGTGGGAATCGGTCTTCGGCACCACCTTCCCGGGCTACTACGCCATGTTCGCCCAGCGGCACCGGCACGAGTTCGGCACCACCGACGAGCAGCTCGCCCAGGTGGCCATCAAGAACCACTATTACGGCGCCCGCAACGAGAAGGCGCTCTTTCGCAAGGAGGTCACGCTGGAGAAGGCGCTCGCCTCGGATCCGGTCGCCTCGCCCCTGCGCGTCTACGATTGCTGCGCCAACGCCGACGGCGCCGCCTGCGTCATCCTCGCCGCCGAGCCGCGGGCGCGCGAGATCACGGACAAGACCGTGTGGCTGGACGGTCTCGGCTGCGCCTCCGCCAGCATGTCGGTGCTGAGGCGACCCGATCTGACCGGCCTGCCTTCGGCGGTCGACGCCTCGCGGCAGGCCTACGCGATGGCGGGCATCGCCCCCCGCGACGTCAAGGTCGCCGACGTGCACGACTGCTTCACCATCGCCGAGATCATGGCCTACGAGGACCTGGGGTTCTGTGGCCGGGGCGAGGGCGGCGCCTTCGTCGCGGAGCGGCAGTCGTACATCGGCGGCGCCACCCCGGTGAATGTGGACGGGGGGCTGAAGGCCAAGGGCCATCCCATCGGCGCCACCGGCGTCTCGATGACCTACGAGATCGTCAAGCAGCTGCGCGGCGAGTGCGGCGAGCGCC
Source organism: uncultured Fibrobacteraceae bacterium (assembly GCA_964524645.1). GTDB lineage: Bacteria > Krumholzibacteriota > Krumholzibacteriia > LZORAL124-64-63 > LZORAL124-64-63 > CAZGEC01. Next base: position 85,714 of record CAZGEC010000011.1, read on the forward strand.
AGGTGCCGGGGGCCGACGTCGGTCTGACCCACAACGTGGGCGGCATCGGGCAGTACTGCTTCGTGCACGTCTACAGGAGGGATTGAGCATCGTGTTCGAATGGTTCGGCAAGGTCAGCTACTCGCCCCATACCAAGATCGCCGATTTCGCGCGACACCTGAAGGACGGGCGGCTGATGGCCTCGCGCTGCCGGCAGTGCGGGTACGTGTCGTTTCCCCCGCGGGCGGACTGCCCGCAGTGCCTGAGCGGAGAGTTCGCGTTCCAGGAGCTGACCGGCGCGGGCGAGGTGGTGACCTTCACCCGCATCGACGCGGCCCCGGCCGGCTTCGAGGACCTGGCGCCCTTCGTCGTGGGGGTGGTGGATCTCGCCGAGGGGGGCCGGCTGCTGGCCTGGTTCGGGGACACGATTCCCGAGGGGGACATCGCCATCGGCATGCCGGTGCAGGTGGTTCCCCGGATCTTCGAGGAGATCGAGGAGATCAAGGTCTACTACAGCCTCGAGCGGCCCGGCACGAGCTGGGTCAAGACGGACTCATCCTGAAGCGCGGATCCCTGCGGGGATCGGCGCGCGGGCCCGGGAGGATTCATGATGGCTGCTGAACGACGGACCATCGAGTTCGCGATCGCCGACGACATCGCCTTCATCACGCTCGACAGCCCGCCCGTGAACATCCTCAGCCGCGCCATGATGGACGAGATCAGCGACGTCCTTGCCGTGGTGGCGGACGACACCTCGCTCAAGGGGGTGGCGATCCAGGCCCGGGGCAAGGCGTTCTGCGCCGGGGCCGATGTCGGCGAGCACCGGCCGGACCAGGTCCGCGAGATGATCGCGTCCTTCGGCCGCATGTTCCGGCGCTTCGATGCGCTGGCCGTGCCGACGGTGATGGCCGTCGACGGGGCGGCCCTCGGCGGCGGCTTCGAGCTGGTGCAGATGGCGGACGTGCTGCTGGCCAGCGAGCGCGCCACCTTCGGCCAGCCCGAGATCCGTCTCGGATTCTTCGCGCCGGTCGGCGTGGCCGAGCTGCCCGCGCTGGTCGGCCGGGCCAAGGCCATGGAGATCACCTGTCTGGGGCGGACCTACGGCGCCGCCGAGATGCAGGCTTGCGGCCTGGTCTCGCAGGTGGTGCCGTCGGAGGGGCTGGAGGAGGCGCTGGGCGCGGTCCTGAAGGACCTGCGGCGGGCCAGCCCGCTGGTCATGCGGCTGAACGTCCGCACGCTCAAGGAGCTGCGCGGACGCCGCTTCGCCGAGGCGCTCGCCGGGGCGGAAGAGGCCTTCCTGGAGGAGCTGATGGTGGCCGAGGATCCCGTCGAGGGGATCAACTCCTTCTACGAGAAGCGGCGGCCCGCCTGGCGGAACCGTTAGCAGCGGGCAAGAGGGGTGCGAGGATGAAGATTGTCGTGATCGGTGCCGGCGCTCTCGGTGGGCTCATCGGCGCACACCTGACCGAGATCGGCGAGGACGTCGTTCTCGTGGAGATCAACCAGTCCCGCGTGAAGCTGCTCAACGAGGACGGCCTCTACATCTCGCAGGGCAGCGAGGGCGAGCGCTGCGTGCGCGTGCGGGCCGTTCCCTCGCTGGAGGGCCTCGCGCCGGCGGACCTCGTCTTCGTCTCGGTGAAGAGCTACCAGACGGCGGACGCCGTCCGCGACGCGCAGCCGATCATCGGGCCGCAGACCTACGTGCTCTCGATGCAGAATGGAATCGGCAACACCGACGTCATGGCGGAGATCCTCGGACCCGAGCGGGTCCTCTGCGGGATCACCTACCACAGCATCCAGCACACCGGCCCCAACCGCCTGCGCTACCGCCCCGGCATCAAGCCGATCCAGATCGCGCCCAAGGACGGTAGGATCACCCCCGAGATCGAGGCTGTCGGCGAGGTGTTCGGCAAGGCCGGCCTGGCCACCAACGTCGTCGAGCAGATCGACGACGTGATCTGGCAGAAGCTGCTCCACAACGCGGTGGTCAATCCGGTGTCGGCGCTCACGGGCCTGTCCTGCCGGGAGCTGCTGGACGACGAGGATCTGCAGGACTTCATGCGGCAGCTCTGCTACGAGATCATCGCCGTCATGCGCGGGCGGGGCGTGCCCATCGTCGACGAGGAGGACCCCTACCGGCCGGTCATCGGCTCGCAGAAGGCCCTCGGCAAGAACCGTCCCTCCATGTGGCAGGACCTCGTGCGCGCCACGCGCACCGAGGTGGACGCCATCAACGGGGCCGTGGTCAAGGAGGCGGAACGGCTGGGCCTGGCCGCTCCGCTCAACTGGGGCCTGGTGCGCTTCATCCATTCCCGCGAGCGGCAGAAGTTCCTGCGCAAGCAGGAGATCTCCGACACGCTGCGGGCTGCGGCGTCCGCTCCCGCGAAGCGCGCGGCGCGCCCGGCCGCCCGGGCGCAGTTCCGGCCGACACCGAAGGCCGAGGAAGGCGGCATGCCGCACGGGCGGGTCGCCCTGAAGGTCGCCCCCCGGCTGAAGGAGCTGCTGCGCGACTACTACCAGGACGTGCAGGCGGCCAACGACGATCCGCAGCGCCGCGTGGCCTACGTCTCCGGCATGGGGCCGGTGGAGCTGGTACGGGCGCTGGGCATGACGCCCTACTTCCCGGAGAATCACGCGGCGCTGATCGGGGCCAGCCGCCAGACCGGCCGCTACATACCGCGCGCCCTGAGCGAGGGATTCTCGCAGTTCGCGAGCTCGGCCATGGCCAGCGACATCGGCGCGATGCTCACCGGCGACAGCCCGCTGGTGTCCGTCTACGGCATCAGCGGCCCGCCGGCGCCGGACGTGATGGTCTACAACACGAACTACGGGCAGCGTTTCATCCGCTGGTTCGACTATTACGGCAAGTACTTCGGCGCTCCCGTCTACGGCCTGCATCCGCCGGCGGCGCTGAGCGAGCTGGACCAGGTGGACGTGACCGCCGCGTCCCAGCAGCTGTGGCGCCTGGCCGGCCAGCTGGCGAAGCTGACCGGCCGGAAGCTCGACGTCGACCGCCTGGCCGAGGTGGTTCACCTGTCGTCCAAGGCCACCTGGCTCTGGCAGGAGATCCTCGAGCTGGCCCGGACCGTGCCGTCGCCCCTCACCTTCTTCGACACCCTGATTCACGTCGCGCCCATGGTGCTCATGCGGGGCACGCCGGAGGCGGTCGAGTACTACTCGCTGCTGAAGGCGGAGATCGAGGACCGGGTGGCGGAGCAGGTCGCGGCCGTGCCCGGCGAGCGCTATCGCTTCTATTGGGAAGGCCCGCCGATCTGGTGCGCGCTGCGACCCCTGGCCGAGCTCTTCTTCGACAATCACGTCGCCATCGTCGCCTCCACCTACTGCGGCATCTTCGCCCTGGAAGGGCTGGACCCGAAGAACCCAGTGGAGAGCATGGCCCGGGCCTACACGAGCATCTTCCACAACCGTTCCGACGACTTCAAGGAAGCCTACCTGATCAACAAGTTCCGCGACTACGGGGTGGACGGCGTCGTCTATCACGAGGGGCGGACCTCACCCGAGCACAGCAATGTGCGCTACGGTCTCGAAGTCCGGCTGCGCCGCCTGACCGGTCTGCAAGCCATCGTGCTGGAGGCCGACACCCACGACCTGCGCCTGTTCTCCATGGACCGGATCGCCCGCAAGCTCCGGGATTTCATGGAGATGCAGGAGGCGGTGCCTGCGGTCGGCCCGGAATCCGACGGCCCGGCGCAATACGAGGACGGGAGGGCTCATGGCTCAGCCTGAGCGGATCTGTGCCGGTGTCGACGTGGGCACCGAGTGCGTCAAGACGGTCATCCTGGCGGACGGGCGGACCGTCATCGGCCGCTCCGTCGTGCCGACCGGCGGCTACTTCCAGGACATCGTGCGGGAATCGCTGAATGCCGCGCTGGACGAGGCGCAGATCCAGGAAAGCGAACTCGCCGGAATCTGCGCCACGGGGTTCGGTATGGAATGCGTCACGAACGCCTCGCTCACGGCCGGTGAGACGACCTGCCACGCGCTCGGGGCGTTCCGGAGCGCGGGCGGTCCGCTGGCCGTCATCGACCTCGGCGGCCGCGAGCCGAAGGTCATACACGTGGGCGCCGACGGCCGTCCGGAGGAGATCCACACGCTGCGCCGGTGCGCGGTGGGTCTGGGCACCTTCCTGATGTTCGCGTCGCGGCATCTCGACGTCCATCCGACGCAGCTGCAGGAGCTGGCGGCGCGGGTGGAGGATCCCGCGGCGATCGGCAGCTACTGCTCGGTCTTCGCCGGCTCGGACGTCCTCGACCGGCTGCGGGAAGGCTACAGCCGCGAGGCCGTTGCGCTCGGCTGCCTTCACTCCGTCGCGGAGCGGGTCATCGAGATCGGGGGCTTCCGGGAGCCCCTGAAGGTCAGCGGCGGCGTCGCCGAGTACTTCCCGGGGGTCATCAAGGCCATCTGCCAGCTGACGGGAATGAAGGCCGAAGTCGTGCCGGAGCCGATCCAGGCGGGCGCCCTGGGCGCGGCCATCAAGGCGCATCAGGCCGCGGACCTCGGCGCGAAGAGAGCCAGGTGAGGGCCTCCGCCGCGGCGCCGCGGGACCGTCGCGGGCGGCCACGGCCAGGAGCCAACCGACGAAAGGGGCGGGGATCATGGCGCAGGATCGGACCTTCAAGGCCTGGGTGATGACGGGAAAGGGGCAGCCCTGCCAGGAGCGGACCCTCCCCTTGCCGCCACCGCCGCCCGGCGAGGCCACGATCGAGGTGGCCGGTTGCGGTGTCTGCCACACCGACATCTCCTTTCTCTACCTGGGGGTGCCGACCCGCTGCGAGCCTCCCCTGGCCCTGGGGCACGAGATCAGCGGAACCGTCGTCGAGGTGGGCGAGGGGGTCGACGGCTCGCTGCGGGGCAAGCCGGTGCTGGTTCCGGCCGTCCTGCCCTGCGGCGAGTGCGAGCTCTGCCGGGCGGGGCACCGCCGGATCTGCCGCAGCCAGGTCATGCCGGGCAACGACCGCCACGGCGGCTTCGCCACGCACGTGACCGTGCCGGCCCGTTACCTCTGCCCCGTGGGAGAGGACGTGCTCGCCGGGCACGAACTGTGGGAGCTCTCCGTCGTGGCCGACGCCATCACGACGCCCTTCCAGGCGGTCAGGAACTCGGGTCTCGGCCCGGACGATCTCGCGATCTGCATCGGCGCCGGCGGAATCGGCATCCATGGCGTCCAGGTGGCCGCCGCGACGGGGGCCAAGGTCCTCGCCCTGGACGTGGACGCCCGCAAGCTGGAGCAGGCCGGTGCCCACGGGGCGGCGGCGGCGATCGATGTCTCCGGCCTGTCGGTGAAGGACATCAAGGGACGCGTCAAGGAGGAGGCCAGGCGCATCGGGGCGCCGAAGTACCTCTGGAAGATCTTCGAGACCTCCGGCACGCGCGCCGGCCAGGAGACGGCCACGGCCCTGCTCGGCTTCGGCTCGTACCTCGCCGTGGTCGGCTTCACCCTGGACAAGCTCGAGATGCGGCCCAGCAACCTGATGGCCTTCGATGCGACGATGGCCGGCAACTGGGGCTGCGATCCCACGCTCTATCCCGAGGTGCTGCAGTGGATCGCCGCGGGCCGGCTCCAGGTGAAGCCCTTCGTGGAGAGGCACCCGCTGGCGGAAATCAACGAGGTCCTGGAGGCGGCGCATGCGGGCAAGCTGCTGAAGAGGGCCGTGCTGGTACCGTGAGCCCGCCGGTCTCTTCCGGGCTGACCGCCGTTGAGCATCGCGGCTAGCCCAGGATGATCTCGTCCAGCGACCGCTTGGGCACGTGGTGCACGCCGGCGGGGTCCCGCCAGTAGGCGATGTTGCCGCCGGGCGCCATCGTCTCGAGCTGCACCGCCTCGGCGGGCTTGCCGACGGCCACCACGAGCAGGATCTCGCAGTGGGACGGGATCGCCAGGAGCGCCCGCAGCTCCTCGCGCCGGACCGAGGCGAGGATGCACCCGCCCAGGCCCTCGGCGACCGCCCCCAGCAGGATGCTCTGGACCGCGATGCCGGCGTCGTAGCCGAAGGATGTGCCGATCCGCGTGTCGCCCAGCACGACGATGTAGGCCGCTGGCCGCTCGGCCGGCGCCGGACCGGGCCAGTCCGCGAGGTACCCGGCCCAGGCCAGCAGCGGGAAGACGGCGGCCGTCCGCTCCGGCTCGCACACCAGCACGTACTTGAGCGGCTGCAGGTTCCGCGCGGAGGCGGATTGCCGCGCCAGGTCGACCAGCCCGCGGAGGGTCTCCCGGCCGACCGCCACGTCGGCGCGAAAGCGCCGGTAGCTGCGGTTGCGCAGGATCAGCGCGCGGATCACGGCGTTCTTCCCGGCCACCTCGCGCGCCTCCTTCAGTCCTTCTGCGGCCGGCCCAGGACCTCGGCGAAGGCGGCGGCGTCCATCGGCCGGCCCTCGGCGATGAGCTGCCGGTAGCGCACGAAGTCGATCGTGTCCTGGCCGGTGAGCTTCTTCGTGTTGAAGGCGTTGAAGCCGAGGAAGGCCTCGTTGAGCATGTTGGCGGCGAGCCAGTGCCGGTTGGGCAGCTTCGCCTGGTCCCAGAAGAACTTCTTCTTGGCCCGGATGCCGTCGATGGACTTGATCACGCAGCCGGGGAACAGGTTGGTCAGCTTCCAGGTGATCGCGGCGACTTCGCGGTCCAGCTGGCCGAGGTCCGTGGTTCCGCTCTTGAGCAGCGCCTTGGCCTGCTTGCCCGCCTCGCCGGTCAGCATCTCGCCGTAGACGATCTCGCCGTCCGCGACGAAGCGATCGGTGATCACGAGCGGGTTGCGCACGAACTCGCCGTCGATCTTCAGCACGGGGACCGCCTTGGTGATCAGCCCCTTCAGCTTCATCTTGTAAGCGCTCCACAGCTCGCACGAGATGCAGTTCCAGACCGCGTCCTCGATCGAAAGCATCCAGGGCAGAAAATCGGTCGAGCCGCCGTCGGGAGCGGAGCCGTGGCGAGGCCCCGCCTGTCCGAACAGGGCCAGATCGGAGGCGAGCGTGAGGTCGCAGGCCATGCCGATCTCCTGACCGCCGGCCACCCGCATGCCGTTCACGCGGCAGATCGTGGGCTTCTTGCACATCAGGATGGCGTCGACCATGCCGTTGAACAGGTCCATGTACTCGCCGTACTCGTTGGGCCGCCCGCTGTAGTACTCGGCGTATTCCTTGGTGTTGCCTCCGGTGCAGAAGGCCCGGTCGCCGGCGGCGGTGAAGACCGCGGCCACGACGCTGCGGTCCAGGGAGGCGGCCTGGAAGCCGGCGATCACGCCCTTGACCATCTCCGTGGTGTAGGAGTTGTACTGCGCGGGATTGTTCAGGGTGATCCAGGCGGTGTACAGCCCGTCGACCATTCTGCCCGCCGGATCCACAACCGGCTTCTTCTCGTACCGCGTGCAGGGCGGCTCGGTGCCCCAGTGCTCCTCGCCGAACAGCAGGTGATTCTTGGTCTGGTCGTCCCTCGGCAGCCAGTCGAGTGCCATCGCTCTTCCTCCTCGTGCACGGGCTCGGATCTGCGTCGATCCTGGTCGTGGCGCCCGGGGCCGAATCCAGCCCGCGGCCCGAATCGTCGATTTTCCCGGCGAGTGTACCCCAGCCGACCCGGGGGAGCAACGGGGCAGGCGGCGCCTGTGGGGCAGGCGGCGCCTGTCCTTACCGCCGGCCGCCGATGGAAAACGGGCGGCCGTGAAGCCGCCCGTTCCTCCATTCCACCGGGAGCAGACCGAGTTCCGGCCTCCCGGCAGCCCTACATCGCCTTGCCCTCGAGCAGCTTCACCGACTGCTGCGGGTTCATGAGCTTCAGGTCCTCCTGCCCCTCCAGCGTGTCGGCGCCCTTCTCGATCAGGGTGATGGTGCGCTCCGGGGTGAGGGAGGGGTCGATGGCGATCAGCTTGGCCGCCAGATTGCAGGCGTTGGGACTGGCCATGCTGGTGCCGGACATGGCCATGCGCTTGCCGCCCGGCACGTAACTCTCGACCTCGAAGCCGTTGGCGTACACCACCACGTTCTTGCCGGTGCTGGTGAAGCTGGTGCGCCGGCCGGCCTGGTCGACGGCGCCCACCACGAGCAGGTTGGGCAGCTCGAAGGAGGACGGGATGACCACGTTGAACTCGACGTCGCTGTTTTCGTTGCCGGCCGCCGCCACGTAGAGGATGTCCGGCGTGGCCGCCATGGCGGACTTCAGGCCCTTGCTGAGGATCCCGATGATCTCGCGGGCCAGGTCGGCCCTGTCCTCGGCGGTCTTCCCGACGCCGTTGGCCTCGAGGGAGGACAGGACTTCCTCGTAGCTCCAGCCCCAGCTCATGTTGACCACCCGCACCCCCGCGTCGTGGAAGTAGCGGGTCGTCTTCGCGTACGAGGCGGCGTGGCGCTCGGCCATCTCCTTGGTGACCGGCAGGGGGACCGGGTGGTAGTCGAAGCTGATGCGCGCGCAGAGCACCTTCGCGAAGGGATTGCCTGCGGTGGCGATGCCGGCTACGTGTGTTCCGTGGGCGAACAGCCCGGTGAAGCCGATGATGGTCAGGAACTCGTTGACCGCCGCGGGATCGAGGCTCGCCATGTGAGCCTTCAGCTCCGAGGCCTCGGGGCTGTCGATGCTGGCTTGCAGGTCGGTCAGGCCCTTCATGTACTGCATCCCGTCCCACACCTTGTCGCCGACGTCGTCCTTGGGATGCAGCAGGTCGGTCGAGGGATTGCCCTGGACGTCGAAGGCGATGCCATGGATGTCGTCCACGAAGCCGTTGCCGTCGTCGTCCTTGCCGTCGGCAGTCTCCTTGACGTTGGTCCACATGGTCTTCCCGTAGACCTGCGTGTCCACGCCCGAGTCCCAGATGCCGACGATCATCGGCTGCAGCTTGCGCGAGGCGTCGAGCGTCACCTCCCGGGCCGGCCAGATGTCCTCCTTCTCCACCTTGTGGGCGTCGATGAGGCCCTGGTAGACGGCGATCTGCTCGGCCTTGACCGGGAGCATCACGGCGATGGCAAGCTTGAGGCTGGCCACCTGCGCGGCCAGGTCGCCGCTCAGCTCGCCGGACTTGGCGACCACCGGATCGAGCTGGGCCTGCACCATGCCCATGATCAGGTTCTCGCTGAAGATCTCGGCGCGGCCCTTCGAGGCCTGGATCTGGTCCTGCACGATGTCCCAGGGCAGGGCCCCCGCCAGCTCGTTCAGCTTGGCCCGGAAGGCCGCCCGGTAGGCCTCCGGGTCCTGCGCCGGGTCGGCGGCCTGGCGGGCGGCGATCAGCGAGCGGGCCAGCAGGCCGGTGGTCAGCCGGTTGGCCTCCTTGTCCTCCAGCGCCTTCACCTTCTCGATCAGCTCCGGCACGGGGCCGTAGTCGCCCTTCAGCAGGTGCAGGGCGACCAGGGTGCTGTACATCCGCTGCAGGGTGGCCTTGTCGGGGATCTCGTATTTCGCCAGGTCCCCCTCGACGTCCGCCTGGAGCTGGGCGGCGAAGGCCTGGAAGTCCGCATCGGACTTCAGGAGGTCCGAGACGCTGCCCTTCACCGCGTAGGTGTGGACGGGCAGCTCGTCGAGGCTCTGGATCTTGATCTTCTCGGCCTGCACCGCCAGGGGCAGGACGAGCAGCACGGCGGCCAGCCAGGCGGCCGTGCGCAGCACGGACGGAGCGGTTCTCATGATCATCCTCTCCTCGCTGGGAGGGACGCCCCCGTCAGGGAGACGTCCGCGGGCGCATTGTGGGCGGGGCTGCTAGCGGGGTTCGTCGCGGTGGCCGGCGGCGCCGCGCCCACCGGCCTGGTTTCCCCACCCGGCCATCCTCGCCATCATCCACCAGAACGCCTTCCCCTTCAAATAGCAATTGAAGCAGTGCGAGTGGGCGCAGGAGCCGCAGGTCGGGCACGGGTGGCCCTGGCACCAGGTCGTGCACCACTCGCAGGCGTCGCTGGCGTCGGGGTGATACGCCCCGGCGGGATCCCAGGTTTCAATGTCCGCGAAATCGAAGAGGATCTTGCCGTGGGCCGCGCACCAGGCGCGGATCTGGTTGTTGCGCGCGAAGAGGTTGCCGTCCTCGCCCGTTCCGTCCAGATGACCCGTCATGTAAACGAAGGCGACGTCGGGAAAGTCCCGTTCGAGCCCGTTCATGGCGTCCAGATAGGCCTGGATGCCGGCCTCGGTGTTGTCCGAGCAACCGCCGCACCAGGACCAGACGACCACGTTGTAGGCCCCGGGGTGGGCGTTCAGGAAGGTGCGCGTGACGCCGGCCCAGGAGGTGTCGCCCTGCAGCCCCAGATCGTCGCTCACCTCGTGGATGGCGGGCAGCTCGTAGTCCGGGTCCTCGGCGACCAGCATCTGCATCCCGGTCACGATCTGGCTGCCGTGCGAGGTATGCCCGTAGTAGATGGAAAAGTCCGCCCGGACCTGCTCCAGCACGGCGGCCGGGATCGCCGGAAAGGCCCCCAGGGCGTCGTGATCGGCCAGCAGGGCCCTGCTCGTGTCCGCCGGCGCTCCATCATGCGGCCCCCCGGTATCGCTGCATCCGACCCCCAGCACGGCCGCCGCCGCCATGAGCACGGCCAGGACCGCAAAATACCCCCGAACTCCCTTATTCCGCTTCCACATGAGATGCCTCCTTGCCCTCGTGAATCCGGGCCGGCATCGGCACCATTCCCCTCCGAGCCCTCCTCTCCTGATCGGCCGCCAGGGGCTTGCGCTTGAATCCCGAGGGGTTCAGGATGGCCCGAAGGAGGCGAAGGTGGAGCACTGTGAACGGGTGAGGGTCAAGATCTGCTGCATCGCCGATCGTGGGGAGGCGGGGATGGCGGTGCGGTCGGGCGCGGCCGCGGTGGGGCTCGTCTCGGACATGCCGAGCGGGCCGGGGGTGATCGAGGAGCGGCAGATCGCGGGCATTGCCGCGGTGGTGCCGCCCGGCGTGGGATCCTTCCTGCTGACCAGTCGCCGGGACGTGGAGGGCATCGTGGCTCAGCAGCGGCGCTGCCGCGTCAACACCCTGCAGCTCTGCGATCGACTGCCGGCCGGGGCGTGGGACGAGCTGCGCGGCCGGCTGCCCGGCATCGCGCTGGTCCAGGTGGTGCACGTGACGGGTCCGGAAGCGCTGGCGGAGGCCCGAGCCGCGGCCCCGCAGGTGGATGCGATTCTGCTGGACAGCGGGCGGCCGGATGCCCGGGTCAAGGAGCTGGGCGGCACCGGCCGCACCCACGACTGGGAGCTGAGCCGGCGCATCCGCGAGGCCGTGCCGGTGCCGATCTTCCTGGCGGGAGGGCTGCGGCCGGAGAACGTGGGGGAGGCCATCAAAACGGTGGGCCCCTTCGCCGTGGACGTCTGCACCGGGGTGCGGACCGCCGGACGGCTGGATCCGGCCAGGCTCGCGGATTTCTTCGCGGCCGTGCGCGCCGCGACGTTGAACTGATCGCCCTTAATCTCTTTGGTTGTGCCGCGGAAATTGTGTTTGACCCGCGGAGTGCGGGAAACGCCGCATGAAGCCTGATGGGTTAGAATTAAAAGATCAAATAATAACCCTCTCCAGGTCCGAGACACATTCTCCGCGGCACAACCAAAGCAGAACAGCGGGTCGGTGACCCGCTGTTCCTGGTTGGTTCGCCTGTGAATCGAGGCCGCTAGATCACTTGATGAGGGACATCTTGCGCACCTCGAGATGCTCGCGGCTGCGGGCCCGCAGGAAGTAAAGACCGCTGGAGGCCTGGCGGCCGGCCCGGTCGCGCCCGTCCCAGGCGAAGGTCTGCCAGCCCGCCGCCACCGGACCGTCGTGCAACGTGCTCACCAGCCGGCCCTGCAGGTCGTAGACCTGCACCTGCAGCGGCTGCAGGCTGCCCGCCGAGCCCGGCACGTACAGCTTCACGTTCGTCAGCGGGTTGAACGGGTTCGGGTAGGGCGGCAGCATAGTGAACCGCTGGGCCGGCGGCACCGGCTCCGGGGCCGCCACGAGGGTTTCGGAGCGATGCACACCGTCGCGCAGGTTGCCGCCGCGGAAGGTCTTCCAGGTGCCGAGCGCCGGATGGTAGGCGAACGGCATGTCCCACACGTGGATCAGCTTGTCCCAGCCCACATGGATGATGTTCACGTTCCCGTCCAGATCCAGGTCGGTGATGGTCGGCGTCGACCGTTGCGGCGCCGTCAGGGAGATGGGGAAGCCGTCGATCGGGCTGCCCATCGCCGTGAAGGCGTACAGGTTGTTGGGACTCTCGGTGGAGCCGCCGCCGATGTTGTGGACGACGTCGAGCACGCCGTCCCCGTCGATGTCCCCCACCACCGGGCTCCCCTCCGAACTGCCCGGCAGCACCTGCGGCCAGCCCGGCAGGGCCTGTCCCGAGGTGCCCCCGGGGATGTCGGTGTCCAGGATGTAGAGCTCGGCCGAGACACCAGTGTTGGTGGCCACAGCCACGATCTCCAGGTCGTCGTCGGCGTCGAAGTTGCCCACCGCCGGCGAGGGACACATGGCGTCCGTGTTGCAGGCGAAGGTGATGGGGAAGCCGCTGTACGGCGTTCCGTCCTGCTCGACGACGTGCAGCTTGTCGTTGAAGGCCACGAAGATGATCTCGTAGATGCCGTCGCCGTTCAGGTCCGCCACCGTCGGGCTGCAGGTGATGGTCCCCCCGGTGCCCACGTCGAGGGGGAAGCCCGGCGGCGAGGATCCGTCGTAGCGGTAGGCCACCAGGTAGTTCACCGCATCATTGCCGTAGTTGGTGCCGAAGATGATCTCCTTGGCTCCGTCGCCGTCCAGGTCGAACAGGGCCGGCGAGCTGACCCCCCACTCCTGGTTGAAGCCGCGGTTGATGAACACCCCATCGGTCGCCGGATCGCTGTCGCCGTCCCGCAGCTCCGTGCCGTCCACGTGCCAAACCCAGGTGCGGCTGTCCAGGGTGTTGACGACGATCTCCGGCTCCCCGTCGCCGTCCACGTCGCCGACGGCCGGCGTCGCCCAGGCCCAGCCGTTGCCGACCGTGCGCAGCAGCTTCGGCCAGCCCGGCAGCTCGGTCCCGTCCCAGCGGAAGACGTGCACCGCGTTCTGGTCGCCGACGTTCCACTCCCGCTCGCAGGCCACGATCTCCAGGCCGGGTTCGCCGTCCAGGGGCGCCAGCGCCACGCCGGATGGTGACAGGTCGGAGGTCAGGCCGGTGATCGGTCCGTGGGTCTGCGCGTTGTTGTCACCGTCGAAAAGTTCCTCACCGTAAGCGTTCCAGACGTAGATCTCCTCAGCCCCGAGAACCACGTCCAGCACGCCGTCGCCGTTCACGTCCCCCACCGCGGTGTGGCAGTTGGTCTCGAGGCCGACGGGCAGGGGGAAGTTGTTCAGCTCCGGCGGAGCGGTGCTCTTGGCGATCATCTGCGATGGCGGGCTCTCCACCAGCGAGACATCCAGTGTGCTGACCCGGTAGTAGTACTGCGTGAGGTGCGCGAGACCCTCGTCGCGATAGTAGGAGATGTCCTCGACGATGTCCGCGTTCACCCGCTGGAAGGGACCGATGGCCGCGGGGGAACGGTAGATGTTGTACCCCCGCACGGAGCCCGCGACCGGCGTCCAGTGCAGGCCGATCACATCGGGTCCGAGCGAGCTGTCCCCCATCAGGTCCTCGGGTGTGGCGGGCGGCCGCAGGTGGAAGTCGTGGCGGAAGGTCCGCCCGTAGTTGTCGGTGAAGAGGATCCAGCACCAGCTGTCCACGCCCACGTTGGCCTCGGAAAACGAGAGCTGGGCCGCGCCATCGGCCGTGCCGAGCAGGTCCACGTCGGTGTACGTCGCCACCGAGTCGTAGACGGTCACCGAGGGATCGCTCGTGCGCAGGATGCCGGTCACCTGGTCGGCCAGACCGGCGCCGAAGTTCTTGAGCGTCACGTTGACGGCGATGCGCTCCCCGCTCTGCTGGACGCCATCGCCGTTGCCGTACTGCCAATCGGACCAGGCCAGCCGGATGGGTTCGAGTTCGGGGGCGAGAACCACGAGGGACCACTCGCTCGCGTAGATCCCGACGCCGTCGGTGACCACCACGGCGCAATCGGCGTAGGTGCCGTCGTTCACGGACGGGGAGATCTGGATCAGGAAGGGATCGCTGGCGGACTTGGTCCCGCCCGAGGGCACGCTGCCCAGGTCGGCCGTCGCGTCCAGGATCGTCATGCCGGCGGTCGCCGTGGTGAGCGTGGCCGTGCAACTGGTGGCGCCGCCGCTGCCGGTGTCGTGCACCTGGAGCCAGAGGGCCACGGTCTCGCCGGCCTCGGGCAGGCCGTTGCCGTTGCCGCTGCTGCCGTCCGTGCCGTCGTCCACAAGGGTGATGCTGTCCAGGGCGATGTACGGACCGGCCGTCGACACCGGGATGGACTGCTGGTGGAGGGCGAGGTCGGGGCCGGTCACGGTCAGGACCGCGCTGCCGGAACTCGTGGGGGTGAAGGGCAGGAGAACATCGCCGGCCGCGTCGGTGCTGCCGTAGGCGTAGTCGTCCCCCGCTTTCCGGAGACAAACCCGGGCACCGGTCACCGGCGTGCTAGCGGCCTCCACGTGAACCGATACGATCTGGGCTCCGGCCGTCATGCTGGCCGGTGCCGTGATGGCGGTCGTCGCCGGAGTGCCTGTCCAGATGGGCAGGGACGGGTCCCCGAGCAGAACGTAGTTGAGCGTGGTCCAGCGGTCCAGCGTGTTGAAAATCGTGAAATCGATGCGCGGCAAGCGGCTGAGCACCAGAAGCGGCCCCACGTGCTGCTCGTCCGTGCAGAGCAGCTGCTGGAAGAAGGCGCGCTGGTAGGTGTTCGAGTTCGTGGGAAAGGCGGCCCGGGAAGCGCCGATCGAGACCACCGAACCCCCGTGGGGATTCTGCAGGAAGCTCTCCATCAGACAGGCCTGGTCGAAGGCCGCCGAGGCGCAGTTCAGCGCGTAGAGCATGAAGAGGTGGTCGCCGTTGGTCAGAGCCGCGGCGTCGGCAGCCATGAAGTTGCCGTCGCCCACCGACATGTTGAAGTAGAAGCCGTGCCCGGTCTGGTTGAAGATCCCGAAGTGTCCGGTGTTGAGCGAGTCGATCAGGGCCTGCCGGGTCAGCGGCACCGCACCCGGATAGACAGGCTGGCCGAGGGTGTCGGTCTTGGCGTAGGACTGATACATGCGCACCGCTTCCATGTTCGTGCAGTCCAGCACGTAGTCCTCGTAGAGCGCTTCGGCGTAATCGGCGCCGTCCGTGGTGATCAGGTCGAAAGGATCACCGGGTTGCCAGGTGGACGGGAAGAGCACTTCCGCGGCGAAGAGGAAGCGATTGGGCCAGCCGCTGCCGCCCTCGGTGTCCTCGTAGGTGATGGTCTTGTTCACGAAAGCCGTGGCCGCGGCGGCCGTGCTCACCGTCGCGCGTCCCACGTACACCTCGTCGGCGAAGTCGCAGTCGTCGCCGGGGCTGGAGACGTTCAGGTAGGGCTCGCCGAAGATGTCGTCGCCGTCGGCGTTCCAGTTGCCGTCCAGGCAGGAGAAGTAGAGATCCGCAGGGATGTCCGTGGTTTCACCAGGGGGATAGTAGGTGCTGCGCGCATAGCGGGCCGGGATGACGTCGGTGTCGCCGCCCAGCAGCACGTACTCCACGCCCCA